>JANQSC010000051.1 GCA_028284235.1 Opitutaceae bacterium | reverse complement strand
ATACCGAAGGCGTCGCCATCCGGTCCGGCCACCATTGCTGCGAGCCGCTCATGAACCGATTCGGCATCAGCGCGACCGCCCGCGCCTCCATCGCTCTCTACAACACGCCTGAAGACATCGACGCCCTCGTTTCCGGGCTCGGCAAAGTCCACCAGCTGTTCGGTTAGCGCTGCATGGACGCCCAACTACAGTCCCTCTATCGGGAGACGCTGATGAAGCACAGCCGCGACCCGAGCAATCGCGGCCCCATGGACAACGCCAGCCACTCGCAGGAAGCCCGCAACCCGCTCTGCGGCGACCAAGTGACCGTCCACCTCAAACTCGAAAACGAACGGATCACCGACGCTCGGTTCGAAGCCCAGTGCTGCTCAATCTGCATGGCATCCGCGTCCATGCTGACCGAACGCGTGGTCGGCATGACCGTCCAGGAAAGCAAGGCCTTCGCCCAAACGCTGTCCGACCAGCTCAATCGCCCCGGCGCCACCGTCGATCTCGATCCCGACGACGCCCTCCACTCCCTTTCCGGAGTCAAAGCCTTTCCGAGTCGAATCCGCTGCGCCACCCTCCCCTGGGAAGCCCTCCAAGACGCGCTTCCGAGCGATCCATGATCCAGCTGCGCAATCTCAAACTCCAGTACGGAGAGCGCTCTATCTTCCGCGACGCCACCGCTAGCATCGGAGCCAAAGACCGTATCGGGCTCGTCGGCTCCAACGGCGCCGGGAAAACCACCCTCCTCAAAATCCTCGCCGAACAAGAGGAGCTCGACGGTGGCTCCATCGACAAAGCCAAGTATGTAACGATTGGATACCTCCCGCAAGACGGAATCGTCGCCGCCGGAAAAACCCTCTACGAGGAAGCGGAGTCCGCGTTCGAAGACGTCCTCAGCCTCAAAGAAAAAATCGCCAACGCCGGCGAACGACTCCATTCACTGGATACCAAAAGCGACGAATACCATGAGACTCTGGAGCTGATCGGAACCTGGGAACGCGAACTCGAAAACCACGAAGCCGACAAACTCCCCTACCGAATCCAAGCCGTGCTCCACGGACTCGGATTCGAGCAGTCGGACACCGACCGGCCCACCAGCGAATTCAGCGGCGGCTGGCAAATGCGGATCGCCCTCGCCAAGCTCCTCCTCGCCGCCCCTTCCCTCCTTCTCCTCGACGAGCCCACCAACCACCTCGACATCGTCTCCCAACGATGGCTGGAAAACTACCTCAAGCGCTACGAAGGCGCCATCCTCATGGTCTCGCACGATCGGGCCTTCCTCGATGAGCTCTGCAAGCAGACATTCGAACTCACCCAAGGCTACCTCAACGTCTACCAAGGCGGATACACCTTCTACGAAACCCAGAGCCGCGTTCGCAAAGAGCAACAAGTTCGCTCGTTCAAAAACCAGCAAAAGGAAATCGAACGCACCGAGAAATTCATCGACCGGTTTCGCTACAAGGCGTCCAAAGCCAGCCAAGTGCAAAGCCGCATCAAAGCCCTCGACA
This sequence comes from Opitutaceae bacterium, assembly GCA_028284235.1. Lineage (GTDB taxonomy): Bacteria > Verrucomicrobiota > Verrucomicrobiia > Opitutales > Opitutaceae > Pelagisphaera. The sequence continues at coordinate 206,364 of JANQSC010000051.1, read as the reverse complement.
AAGTGGAGCGGATCGAAATCGAAAGCGAGGAAACCGCCATCGCCTTCTCATTCCCCCCCGCCCCGAGAAGCGGCCAGACGATTATCGAACTCGAAAACCTGTGCAAGTCCTACGGCGATCTCAAAGTGATCGAAAACGCGTCCATCCGCATCGAGCGCGGGGACCGAATCGCCGTCGTGGGCGTCAACGGGGCCGGGAAATCCACTCTGGCCAAAGTGATGGCCGCAGTCGAACCCTTCCAGAGCGGCGAGCGCACGCTCGGCCACAACACGATCCTCTCCTACTTCGCCCAGCACCAGGCGGACGAACTCGACCCGCGCCTCAGCGTCCTCGAAACCCTCGAGCACGCCAATTCAGGACAAACCACCATCCAGCTGCGAACCGCCCTCGGCGCCTTCCTCTTCCACGGCGACGACGTATTCAAAAAAACCAGCGTCCTCTCCGGAGGCGAACGCAATCGCCTGGCCCTCGCTAAAATCCTGACGCAGCAAGCCAATTTCCTCATACTCGACGAACCGACCAACCACCTCGACATGCGGTCGCAGGACGCCCTGCAACGAGCCCTTTCCGACTATCAAGGCGCCTTCCTAATCGTCTCCCACAACCGCGCCTTCGTCGATCAAATCGTCACCAAAACCCTCGAAATTCGCAAAGACGGACTCACTCTGTTCCCCGGAAACGTATCCGACTATCTAAGACACATCGAACGAATGGAGTCCGGGCCGCAGACGCAAGCAACTGCCTCCACTCCCGCCACGGCGAAACCGAAGCCAAGTGGTCTCTCCCCGAAAGAGCGACGCCAAAAACGAGCGGCCCTTGTATCCGAATTGAGCCCCCTGAAGAAGAAAGCCACCGCCCTCGAGCAGCGTATCGCCGATCTCGAGACCAGCCAGGAAACGCTGGAGACGAAGATGGCCGATCCCGAGTTTTTCAAGACGAACGAAGCGAAAGAGGCCATGATCACCCACGACCGAGATCGCTCCGCGCTCGAAAACGCCTACGAAACCTGGAGCTCCCTGTCCGATCAAATCGCGGAAAAAGAGGAGCAGCTCGAAAAATACGCGAACTAGAAGGGCGACTACCGGTCCTTGAAGCGAAAACTCGGCACGCCCGCCACATCCAGCGTTATCCGAAACAGCCCGCCCGAAGACGGGTATTCGGACCAGTCGTCCGCGGTCATCTCCACGCTCGCCGTGGTAATGTACAGGTCCTTCAAATCCGCGCCGCCGAAGGCGCAAGAAGTGACTCGCTCGACCGGAACTTCGATCTTTCCAATTTCTTCCCCTGTATTCGGATTCCAGCGACGCACGCAAAAACCCTGCCAATGCGCCACCCAAAGCATCCCTTCGCTGTCGATTGTCATTCCATCCGGAATACCCAGCTCCGGGACCACGTCGACCACGACTCGCTTATTCTGAATCGAACCGGTCTCCTTCTCGAAGTCGTACGCGACGACCTTCTGGGTCGGCGAATCGACGTAGTAGAAAACGGAGTGATCCAAGCTCCAGACAACGCCGTTCGAGCAACTGATTCCCGTTTCAATCTCGGACCACGTATTGTCGGGCTCAATACGGTAGAGCGACTGGCGGTTGCGCTCCCCCATGGTTCCGATGTAGAACCGGCCGTCCGGGCCCGCTTTCCCGTCGTTGAATCGATTGTCCGGATTCCCCTCCATCGGGTCGCAGCGCTTCTCCAATAAGCCCTCGCCAAAATCGTAAAGGTAGAACCCGTCCTGCAATCCCACCGCCAGCTTTCCGGACGACGTCGCGGCAACGGTCCCAACCTTTTTCCCGAGATCGCGACTCTCGTCTCGATCGAGCACCGGATCGTAGCGGTGAACTTGGCACCCGTCGATGTCCACCCAGTAGACGAGATTCTCGCGCTCGTCCCAAAAAACACCTTCGCCCAAGGTCGACTTCGCATCAACAATACACTCTAGCTCGCTCATAAAGACTTTCTAAAACAATTCCCGCTGCTCCACTTTCTCACGCTTGGCGGCGCTTCCTTGAGCCTTTGCGATCAGTTGAGTCCGCGTGGGCGGCCGCTCGCAAATCTCCTGGCAAAAGCGCGTGAGCAGCAGGGCCGACGCAAGCGCGTCGTACAAAGCGCAATGGTAGCGCTGCCTCCCCTCCGGGCAACGCGCCCGAGCCAACGCGTCCAGATCGCCCTGCAGACCTTGTCGTCGCACCAGATCCTCGAGCTTGAGCGAATCGTCGGCGTCGCCAAATTCGCGATACAAAACCCCAGTGTCGATCCAGGGTCCCCAATTCGCGCAGCTGCCCCCGTCGTCCAGCCAGTTTGGCGACATGCGCGGGTACGGGAACACGGACTTCAACATCGAGTTCTCCGCTCCGGCGAAGTGGGCGGCCAACGGCCCCGTCTCCCTCAGCCCCGCGAATCGCTCCCATTCGTCTTCGAAGGGGCTTTCCCGGCTCGCCCTTACGGAGGAGATTCCATGGACCGCCTCCTCGCTCGCGGGAATCGGAGCCTTCGGACGGCACAACCGCGTCGCGATCGACTCGATGGAAAAGCCCCGAATCGTAACCACTCCGAACTCAACGATGCCGCAACGCGGCCCGCCTTCGAAGTCGATCACATGGATCAGCGATTCATCCCAGGAGAGTTCCATCTTCTCGGGTAAAAAGCTTTAACCTGCGATCCCTTCCGCGCAATCTAAGATTTCTAAGCTATGCAATTTGACGAATTCGACTCCTTCACTCGAAAGCTCTGCGTGGAAACCCGAGAGATCATCCTCTCCGTGTACGAAAGTCCCGACATGGAGGTCGAGATCAAGAGCGACGAGTCGCCCGTCACCTACGCCGACAAGAAAACCGAACGCGTGATTCGCGAAGCCATCCAGAATCTCTACCCCGCTCACGGCATCAAAGGCGAAGAATACGGCGATATCAACCCCGACGCTCCCTGGACCTGGGTCATCGACCCCATCGACGGCACCAAGACTTTCACCGTCGGCTGCCCCTTGTTCGGCACCATGATCGGCCTCCTCCACGAAGGCGAACCGCGCTTCGGCGCCATCGATTTTCCCGCTTTGGACAAGCGAATCACCGGCGATTGCCAACTGGCTTTGGTCAACGGAACGGCCGTGCGAGCCACCCAAGGCAAACCCCTTTCCGAATCGATCGCGATCACAACCGACTACGGCGACATCGCTCGTCATCAAAACGGCGCGGCGTTCGAAACGCTCGCCGGGCGCGTCCGCTACACGCGAACTTGGGGCGATTGCTACGGCTACTACCTGCTGGCCACCGGCAATGCCGATATCATGCTCGACCCCATCATGAGCTTCTGGGATATCATGGCCCTCATTCCCATCGTTAAAGGATCCGGCGCTCGGATAACGGATTGGCAAGGGGGGGATCCCGCTCGGGGCGACTCCATCGTCGCCGCCAATTCGGATCTGCACGACCAAGTTCTCTCGACCCTGAACGCCTGAGCTCTCTAACATCTTGAATACAATGAAACTCGAGTCACTGATCGCAGTCGCCACAACATTCGCCCTTTTGACGGGATGCAGCTCGGACGCGCCCGACATTCACGCAATGCCCCGGGAAACCAAAGCCTACGAGTCCGCCCCCGTGGAAAGCATGAGCGCCGACGCCCTCGTCGCCCATTTGAAGTTGCTGTCCGAGGAAATGACGACCGCCACTCAAAACAGCGCCTTCGTGGAGCTCCACCACATCGAAATCGCCCTTACGCGAGCCCTCAACGCACTGGAGCCCGCCGCGCCCAGCGAAGCGAAACCCACGATCGACACGCTGAAAACTCTCGCCGTGAAAATCCATTCGGCCGGACACGATCAAAACGGAAGCATGGCGGCAAAACTGGATACGACGCTGAAGCAGCAAATCGACCGCCTCGCCACCTTCGTCTCACAACCCTAGTCGCCCGTGGAACCGTTCCGTAGAGACCATTCATGAGCGCCCATAAAATTAGAGCAGGAGTCATCGACGACCTGCCGCGACTGACGAACATCTACAACTACTACGTCGAACACACTCCGACCAGCTTCGATGTCGAACCGCATACCCCGGAGGATCGCGAGTCGTCCTGGTTTTCCCACTACAAGGACGAAGGGCTCCACCGCCTACTCGTAATCGAGCGCGACGGCGAAGTAGCGGGATACGCCACCAGCAGCCAGTTCCGGACACGAGCCGCCTACAATCTGTCTGTCGAGACGAGCGTCTACCTGGATCACTCTCAACAGGGCCAAGGCTTGGGGACCGCCCTGTACGCGGCCCTCTTCGAGGAGCTGGCGAAGACGCCCGCCCACCGGGCCTACGGAGGAGTTACGCTCCCCAACGCGGCCTCCATCGCCCTCCACAAGAAATTCGGTTTCCGGGAAGTCGGGATCTTCAACGAAGTCGGATTCAAGTTCGGCAAGTACTACGACGTCTGCTGGCTCGAAAAAGACCTCCGCGACTCGCGCGGTCCATTGAACGATTAATAACTACTTGGCGGTTTCGGTGAACCGCTGCTCCCGAATAATCGTGATGCGGATGGTGCTCGGGTACTCGAGCTCGTCCTCGATCCGCTGCCGGATCTGCTTGGAGAGATTCCGGGCCTCATTGTCGGAAATCTTCACCGGGTCGACCACCACCCGGACTTCCCTCCCCGCTTGAATCGCGTAGGAAGATCTAACGCCCGGGAAGGATTTGGCCAAGGTCTCCAGCGACTTGAGGCGGTCGATGTAGGCAGCGATCGACTCGGCCCGCGCTCCGGGCCGGACCGCCGAAATCGTGTCTGCGAGAATGACGATTCCCGCGTAAAGCGTCTCCGGAGGAACTTCGTCGTGATGGGCGGCGACCGCGTTGACCACCACGTCGCTCTCGCCTCGGGCCTTGACGAACTCCGCCCCCACCAGGGCATGGCTCCCCTCGTATTCGCCATCGATAGCCTTACCTAAGTCGTGCAGCAATCCCGCCCGTTTCGCGATGTTCGGATCCAGTCCGAGCTCCGAAGCGATGATCGAGCACAACTGCCCCACCTCGACCGAATGCTCCAGAACGTTCTGCGAATAGGAAGTCCGGAATTTCAGCTTGCCCACCAGAGTGATGATCTCCGGGTGCATGCGGGAAATCTTGAGCGCGCTGATGGCGGCGTCGCCCGCGTTCTCGACGATCTGGTCGACGTCGACACGCGCCTCCGTCACGAACTCCTCGATCGTCGCCGGGTGTATCCGCCCGTCTTTAACCAGTCGTTCGAGCGCGGTTCGGGCGATCTCCCGCCGCACCGGGTCGAACGAGGACACGAGCACCATCTGCGGCGACTCGTCGATGAGCAAGGTCGTGCCGGTCGCAGTCTCGAAGCACTTGATATTGCGCCCTTCGCGCCCGATTATCCGCCCCTTCATGTCGTCGTTGGGCAACTGGACGATGGCGGCGCTGATCTCGCTGTTCGGCTTGCTGGAAATCCGCTGCATCGCCGCCAGCAAGGTGCGTTTGGCCTCGCGGTTAATGTCGGCCTCCGAGCGTTCTAGAATATCCTTGCGAAGACGTATGAGCTCGTCGTTGCACTCGATCTTCACCTGCTCCCGCAACTCCCGCTTGATCTCCTCCACGTCCATAGAAGCGAGATTGGCCATGGTTCGACGCACGTCCCCGGATAGCTCGCGCAAGTTGCGCTTGCTGTCCCGCACCTCCTCGAGCTCCTCCTCGATGCGACGCTCCCTCAGCCTCAGCTCGTGGTCCAGGGCGGCCAAGCTCTCCTCGTGCGAGCGAATTTCGCTGAGCTTCACCTCGATCTCCATCTCCATCCGCTTCGCTTCGCGACCCAATTCGCTCCGCTTGTCCTCCAGCTCCAAATCAAGTTTCGAGCGCCGCTCTCGAGCCGTCACCTCCGCCTCCCTTTGGGCGTGCTCCTTCACCGACTCGGCGTCCTGTCGCGCTCGCGAACGAGTGTGGCGGGTCACGATCCAACTAACGACAAACGCGAGCGCAAAGCCCGCGACGAGCGCCAAAACCGCTGAAGTCGTCACATTCATCGTTGTGAAATAAAAATAGCGAGGTCCCCAGGACGCTGGGGGTCTCGCGTGAAACCTTACCCAAATGCGCAAAACGCGAGAAATCAACGCTCGAATTGGATTTCGCCTAACTTCTTTGCAGGCAATCGCTTCTAAACCCATAAGCCCGGCCAAAAAACGGGGAATCACCCAGAATCAGCTCGGCGTTCACCCTGATAATCCCGCAAAAGTTATATGATTAATCAGTCCATCTCCGGAAAAAATGGCCGATTTTAAAGGCCCCGCACTCTTCCCGCGCGTCCTATGCATAGACCACTCGCCAGAAAAACCATCCGGACCATCGAGGCCGCCTTGCTGGAGGAAAAGTCGACGGCGATCAGCGAAATCGTCCGCATCATCCAGGAACTCGCCTCCAAAGCCTTCTCGATTTCCACCTCGGAACTCTCGCAGCTCATCGGACGCGACCCGACGATCACGGAGAAGGTGATCAGCGCGGCCAACACAATGGGTTTCAACCCGATGGGGCCGTCCATATCGACCATCACCGAGGCGATCCACACCACTGGGTTCGAGAAAGTCCGCAATCTCGCTATCTCGATCCTGCTGGTGCAAAACGCCAGCGCCGCCGCCAACAGCTTCGAGCAACGCGAGAGCGCTTCGCTCGCGGTCTGCAGCGGACTCCTAGCCCAGCAGCTCACCGAGCGCGGCGACGAGTCCATCGACCCCGAACTCGCCTTCGTCTGCGCCTCCCTGCGCAACTACGGCAAACTCCTCCTGTCCACGTTCCTGGTCGACTCCTACCGCGAAGCCCGGGCCATTTCCGCGGTTTCCGAGGAGGACGACGCCTTCACGCAAGTATTCGGCCTGACGCCGCTCGCCCTCGCTCGCCACGTCTTGAACCAGTCGAATCTCTCCAAGAACATCTTCCATTCCCTCTCCGATCTAACCGACGACGTTCGGGAACGCCCCGCCCGCGCCACACGCGAGACGCTCCTCGCCACGGCCGACTTCTCGACCCGCGTGTGCGAACTCGCCTTCGACGAGACCGTCGGAGCGGACGCGTTCGAAGGGGAACTTCAATCCCTGGCCGGTCAATATTCCGAAATCCTTCCCGTAAAAACTGACGAGATTTGGGAGGCGATCGAATTCATTGACAACGATCTGCAAATGTTCAGCCGGGATCTCGGCAGCGGCTGGGTGAACATCCCCGCAGTGGCCAACATTCAGGCCCGCGTCCGCGGCGAAGCCCTCCCGCCCAAGCCGGTCGGCTCGCGGATCGTCGCGCCGCCTCCCGCCGAAACGCGTCCACAGTCAGTCGCTCGCATGGACGAACGCGAACGGGAGCAATTCGCCGAGGAGCGATTCCAAGCCGTGAACGCAACGCTCGACGAGATCGCCGAACAGCCCGAGCCGGATATCGCCGCCGCCTACGAAACGGTCGCCCAAGTCGTTCAAGAGGGACTCGGACTCACCCACAGCATCGTGTTCGTCCCAGAAGAGACAGACCCGCTCGCCTTCTCTCCGCGCCACGGCGTCGGAGATCTCCTAAAACGGATTCGCAACCGCCCCATTGTATCCCGCTCCAACCGCGACATCTTCAATATCTGCATCGAGCGAAAAGAAGACATCCTCATCCAGGACATCCACGCCGGGAAAATCCGCTCTGTCATCCCCGAGTGGATCGAGACCTACAGCGATTCCCGATCGATCTTGCTTCTGCCCGTCACAGGAGCGACCCGCGTCCAAGCGATCCTCTTCGGCGCCTTGGACGACGAATCCATCGCGCTCGAGCCGAACGACCACCGGCGGATGAAAGTCCTGCGCAGCCAGCTCACCGCGATCGGCTCGCCGGGCGCAGTCGACAGCCCGCACCCTCCGTCGAGCTAAGCTGCCGGTTCGACTGATCGATCGGAGTGCACGACTGGTCTAGGCTCAATCTTGCCCCGAGCCCTAGAGGAAAGCCACCACCCTTTCTAGGCTGCCTTCGAAACGCTTCACGGTCCCAATAGATTCGATTACCAAATCTGGCGTGCGACGCTTAAACCCGCTCCGGATCAGGCGAATGAACAGTGCATGGAACGAATCAATACAACCGTCGACCGGCTGCAAAACCGGTTCGAGACGTTGACTCCCGCGCCCCGAATTTCGAACAGCCTCAAATCCCTCGTCACCGAGGGGAATATAAACCCGGACGAGATCATCGCCCTCATTCGCTTGGAGCCGCTTCTGGCCACCCGCATCATGCGGGAAGCCAACCAGCTCGCCGACGCGAAAAAAGGAGGCTACACAAGCATCGAACAGGCCGCGACCGCGGTGGGATTCGAGCGCATGTACGACCTCCTTGGCATCTACGCCTATCAGTATTGCGACGACTTTCAAAGCGCCGCCAATTACTCCCCCGAGTCGTGGAAACGCGCCGTCACCTGCGCCGTGTGCATGGAAAGTCTCGCCGCGAAGCACCGCCTCGATCCGCACGAAGCCTACTCCATCGGCCTGCTCCACTCGCTCGCCTCCGCCATCAGCGAAGCGCACGACGAGCCCCTCGCCGCCCAACTTACGGACCCGTTCGGTCGACTAAACTCGCGGCTAAAGAGCTTTGGCAGCAGCGGCCTGAACTACACGCTTTTCCGGGCCTGGGGATTCCCCGACCAGTTCACCGATCCAATCCGATTCCAATTCTCGCCCCTAGACTGCATCACCACAGGGAAAATGGCCTGCCTTCTCAATCTTTCGAAGTGGATCACCGGCGTCATTCGCGAAACCGACGAGCTGCCCGACCAAGAGAAAGGGCCCGACCTGCTCGTCCTAAATCTGCTCGGCGAAGGGGAACAAACCCTTTGGAATCTAGTGACGGACGTAAGCGACTGCTTGCAGCGGGCTGACGCCACCCTCCAAGGCGACTACAATCTCGTCTAACTCAGTCGGAAGAAGACCGCGGGTTTCACGCCCCGTAGACGCCAGTGGATTTACTCCACTCCTTCCAGCGTCTCCGCTCGAATCTGCGTCAATTGAGGGTTCAGAGGAATCTCGACCTCCACAGGTCTAAGCTCCTTTGCAAGCTCCGTTTTCGCTTCCTCCGGAAACTCGATCTCCGGCTTCGTTCGCCAGTCGAAACCCTCCGCGTCAAAGCGCCTCTGGTAGATCTCAGCGATCGCCTGCTCCGTTGGAGGGGGAGGCCCCGGAGGCGGCTCTTTCAACGCGTCGTCCGCAACCTCGATCGGAAGGATCACCTGCTCCTTGTCCAACTCGAAAAACTTGAGCACGATGCTCTTGAGGTAAGGAGCCGCCATCACCAGGAAAACGCACATGATCAACGTCGGGACGAGCGTTACCAGCATCCCCGGCCCCACCGGCTTGTCCAGCTTGCTCCGCCAGATCTCCCGCTTTTCAGCGCGCCGGTTCGGATTTCTCGGTTGATATTTCATGACCAACGGATTCGACCCTGAATCGCCAGGGCGCGTTCCCAATTTACTGAACCCGAGTAGATCACGCCCCGCTCGCGGCCGCAAGCCCCGGATCCAAATCCCTAGCGACCAACGAACTCGAATTTCTAAAAAAAGTATCACGATTTCCCGGGAAACGCCGCGACACCAGAAATGAATTGCCATCGCGGGTATAGATCGTACGGGTGTGCGTAAACCGCCCCAACTCACCGGGGAGAGCCGTATGGCGAAGAACAAAAAAGACTCAGGAAAACTGTCCCGAAAACGGAAGAAACGCGTCTACATCGGACTCGACGAAAACGGCGAGCCCCCCGAGTTTCCCTACGTGAAAGTCCAGTCGTCCTCCATACACAATCGAGGCCTGTTCGCCGCCAAGAAAATCCCGGAAGGCGTCCATTTCATCCAATACATCGGCGAGCTCATTCCTAAGAAGCTCTCCGTAAAACGAGGCGTCAACCAGTACGACATCGCCCAGGAGACCGACGAAGGCTCCGTCTATATTTTCGACCTCGACGAGAAACGCGACCTCGACGGCAATTTCGAATGGAATATCGCCCGCCTCGCGAACCACTCATGCGAACCCAACTGCGAAGCGCAGGACATTGAAGGGGAAATCTGGTTCGTGGCCCTGAGGGATATCAAAAAAGGCGAGGAGCTGACATTCAACTACGGATACGCCCTGGAACACTGGGAAGAACACCCCTGTCACTGCGGCACGGACAACTGCATCGGCTACATCGTCCGCGACGAGGACCGCAAGAAGCTGCGCAAGCTCATAAAACAACGCGCCGCTTGCACGTAGACTGTCACCTCCAATGGGTCTCAACCGAATAATCGCCGCGCTGCTCATTCTCGCGCTCCCGGCATCGCTATCGGGGCTGACCCACACCGTGCGCAAAGGCGAGAACCTCACCACGATCGCCCAGGCCTACAGCGTCTCCGTCGCGGCGATAAAGAAAGCCAACAACATCAAGGACGCGGACGTAATCCGCATCGGACAGAAACTCTCCATTCCCGGCACGGCGCCCACGTTTATTGAATACACTATCAAGAAAGGGGAAAGCCTCTCGTCGATCGCGACGCGACACGGACTGAAGGCGAAAGAACTCGGCGCGTACAACGGTATCCGAAATTTGAATAAAATTACCGCGGGTCAAGTGATTCGAATCCCGTCGAAAACCGGCGTGGCTCCACCTAAATGGGCCAAACTCCCAGCCAGCGTGCGACAGGCTTTGGACAAGATCGCCGTCAAACCCAACCAATGGAAGCGCATCGTCATCCACCATAGCGGCACCACCGCCGACCGGGCGATCAACATCGCCCGCGTCCACAAGGAAGAACGACGCATGGAGAACGGGCTCGCCTACCACTTCGTCATCGAGAACGGCACTCGAGGCACCCGCAACGGCGACATCTACATCTCCAACCGCTGGAAAAAACAGCTCAACGGCGGGCACATGAAGATCCACGCCCACAACCAGATTTCAATCGGCATCTGCCTCATAGGAAACTTCGAGAAAACGCGCCCCAAAGCCAAACAGCTCGAACAGCTCGAAGCCCTGATCGCCTACCTGCGACTGAAAACCAACGTGCCCGCCAAGTACGTGACAACGCATACCCTGATGCATCCCAACCACACGCTCTGCCCCGGAAAGTACTTCCCGGCCCACTTGCTCAAAGAAATGGCCCAGTGAAGCCCCTCAATGGAGGATCTTGGTCAGAAAGTCCTCCGAGTACTCCGCCTCGTAGGGGACGCTTTTGTACCTCCCGTATCGCCATGAAGTGATCTCCGGCTCGTGGGTCGACTCGTCGTCTACGCGACGGTACTGCCACGCATCCGGATCCTGAATTTCGTACCGCAGTACCACCGACCAACGGGTTTGACTCCCCTCGTAGCCGTCAGCGAGAACCCAGCCTTGCACTTCGTAGCGGCTGTCTCCCAAATCCTTGATGCGGCATTGGAAATCGCCCCAAACCCCTGTCGAATTAAATCGGACCGGATTGAATTTCCCTTCCTCGATCACGATGACATTGAACGTCTCCACCACGAAGTCGCGGGCGATCCGGAACACCTCGGCCCGGTGCGCCGAGATCTGCTCCTCCGTTGGCGTGAACTCGTAGGTCCCGCCCTTTCCAAATAGGCACGTTCCGCCCAAAATCGCGACTGTGGCAAGAAATCGCATCTCTTCCCCTATCGGCACGCAGGCAAACCAAGTTAAATTCACTTCGCTTTCAGCCTAGAGCCCGCATTCATCCCCTCTCCAATTATTAACTGGCCTGGCCCTAGCAAACCGCTAGATTCACCTTCTATGCTTACGCCCACCGAGACCAACCTCTTGATCCTCATGACCTTCGTCATTATGTTCGGGCTCGGGTGCACGCTTTCCATCCAGGATTTCAAGGACGCCGCCCGGCACCCCAAGCCCGCGCTCGTCGGATTTCTCTCCCAGTACCTGATCATGCCGGCGCTGGCGTTCGGCATGGCCAAGCTCTTCAACTTTTCCGATCCCGTCGCCATCGGACTGATCATCGTCGCCTGCTGCCCCTCCGGAACCACCTCCAGCCTTTTCAACTACTTCGCCAAAGGCGACCTCGCTCTCAGCATCTCGCTGAGCACGCTCACCACCACCGTGGCGCTCGTCGCCATGCCGGCGCTGCTGAGCATCTACGCTAAGCCCTTTACCAGCGACCTGATCCAGATCGACCTCGGCAAGGTCATCGGCTCGTTGCTCATCTGCCTGCTGCCCGTGCTCGGCGGCATGTACCTCAAGTCCAAAAGCGCCCGGTGGGGGAAAAACATGGAGGAAACCGGGAGCGCCCTCGGCATCATCGTCATCATTTTCCTCATCATCAGCTGGCTCCCGCGCAACGTCGGCCGCATGATGAACCCCGAGGAGACCAGCCCGTTCATTCTCGTGGCCAGTATATTCCTCGGGCTCGGCGGTTTTCTCTTCGGCTACTACTTCAGCCGAGGCCTGGGGATGGACAAGCGACGCAGCCGCACCGTGTCGCTGGAAACGGGCATCCAAAACGGGCCGCTCGCCTTCGCCATCATCACCCTCAGCTTCAGTGCCCAAGTTTCGGGCGACATCCTCTGGCCCGCCCTGCTGTACTCTTTCTTCATAGTCAACACTTCCACGGTCGTGACGTACTTGATCCGCAAATACACTCGAAAGGAATGGTTCCACTTCGAAAACACGACAGTCAAAGAAGAACTCTTCAAAGCGGGTTCGCTGAAGATCTAACGGCCCCGCGTTTCCCCAACCCAACCCCGCAATCCCCTCAACCCCTCCCCAAATGGCAAAAAAACCCAACCAAAAGAGCGGATCCTTTCTCTACTGGTCCGCGGAATCCTGGGCATTCCTCTCGCTCAGACTCTTCCTCGCCCTCAAATTCATCACCGCTGGGCTCGGAAAGTTCAACAAGGACGGATACGCCTTCTCCAATCTGTACGACGGATTCGTCGCCGGGCAGATGAACAACTTCGCCACCAAGACCAATCTCCCCGCATTTCTCTACGCGCCCTACCTGCACGTCATCGCCTACGCCGAAATCCTGCTCGGCTTCGCCCTGCTCCTCGGCATCCGGACCAAGTACACCTTGGCCCTCATCAGCATGACGTACGTGTCGCTCGGCTACGGGCTAATGCTCCTGGGCAGCAACGACGGAGCCACCACGATTGGTATCCACCTTCTCCTCACGGCGGCGGCCCTCTACTTCGTACGTCACAACAAGTGCGAATTGCTCCGTTAGCCCGGGCGGACTGAAAGACTGCAAAATCGATCGAATATAGGGTAGGGACGGACCGCCGGGCCGTCCGAAAGACAGTCTCCTACGATCGATCGGCGAACAAGCCGTCAATCAGTTCTCCGTATGTCTCGTCGACTACGTGGCGCTTGATTTTGAACGTGTTCGTCATCTCCACGCCCAGTTCAAACTCCTTCGGGAGAAGAGCAATCTCGTGGACGTGCTCGAAGGCCTTGAAGCCGTTTTCCTTCGAGACCAGGCGCTTGATCTCGGCTGAGACTTTCTCTCTCACACCCGAACGCTGCGCCAATTCCGCAACGTCTCCCGCTTCGATCCCCTGCTCCTTAAATCCCTCCAGCGAAGGAACGACGAGCGCCCCCAGCTGCTTCTGGTCCTGACCCACGATCATGCATTGGTCGACCAAAGCCGATTCGCAGATCTTCGCCTCGATCGGGATGGGCTCGATGTTCTCGCCGTTCAACAAAACGATGGTGTCCTTCGAACGGCCCACAATCTTCAAGCAGTCGTTGTAGGTGAAAATTCCAATATCCCCGGTGTTGAACCAACCGTCGCGCAGCACCTTCTCCGTCGCCTCCGGACTTTTGTAGTAGCCCTTCATCACCTGGGTCCCCTTCACGTGGACCTCGCCTTTCAGTCCGCGACCTTCCCCGCGCGCCCCTGGATTTGGATACAAAATGTCGCCCGTATTTAAATCGACGATACGTATTTCCGTTTCACGGTAGAGCGGGCCAACCGTACCAATCACCAGCCGCGGAATGGTGCGGACCGCGATCACTGGCGACGTCTCCGTCAAGCCATAGCCCTCTTGAACGGGAATGCCGATATAGTTGAAGAACTCGTCCACATGCGGCTGCAAGGCCCCGCCTCCCGAAACCGTCCCCTTGAAACTGCCGCCAACAATTTGTCTCAATTTTTCCAGTACGACCGCGTTCAACGCGACAAATGGAGGGAGAAACAACAAGACTCGAAGCGAGTGAAACAGGGCGAGCGCTCCCGACTGAACGGGACTCCGGCCCTTCAAATCAATCTTCTTGCCCTGCAAGAAGAACAGGGAGCCTTTCACCATGCGGGAGCAGAAATAGGCCGCGTGGAACAGGCCTCGGCGAATCCAGTGCGACTCCTGCACGTTCTTGAGAATTTTCAAGTAGAGATTCTCCCAAAGCCGGGGCGCCGACGCCATAATCGTCGGCTTCACCTTCTTCAAGTCGTCCGCCAAACTCCGCAGGCTGGTGAAATAGGTGCAGCAGCCATTGGAAATGGCGATCATCTGGAAAATACGCTCGTAGCTGTGCCAGACCGGCAAGATCGACAAAAGCCGGTCGTCGGGCTCCAATGGAAACGGCAGATTCCTCACCTGCGACGCCATGTTGGCGTGCGTGAGCATCACTCCCTTCGGCGTCCCGGTCGTGCCCGAGGTGTAAATCAGGGTGAACAAGTCCCCCGGCTGGATGCCAGCCATCCGCTCCTCCACCGAGCGGTCCCCCGCCTCGCGAGCGGCCCGCCCTTTTTGTATCAGCCCCTCCAGCGTCAATACGCCTTCTGGAGGCTCTCCCTGCAAATCCATCAGGACCAAATGCCGGGCCTTCTCCATCTTCGGCATCAACGGAATCACTCGATCCAGCAGTCGTCGGTTTTCCACGAATACCACCTCGCTGTCGGAGTGATTCACGATGTATTCAATTTCCTGATTCGTGATATCCGTCCCGCGCGGAACGTCTGCCGCCCCAATCAACAACACCCCGTAGTCGACGATATTCCATTCGACACGATTGTCGGAAAGAAGGCCGACATGATCGCGCGCCTCAACTCCCAGCTCGATCAACGCCGTCCCCAGCGCCAGGCCGTATTCATAAAGATCGTGATAGCTTACCGGACGGAATACTCCGCTCTTCACCCGCGTGGCGAATGCAGGGAGATCTCCGTATCGTTCCGCCGCCAGCCGATACATCTCGGCAAGATTGCTCGCGGATACACCTTTGTGCACTGAATCAGACATAAATAGAAGAGGAAATCAAAAAGGGGAACCCTCTCTACCAGTGATCGAGCGACGCGCCCCTTACAAGCCAAAGTTGTCAGGAACCCGAACGGGCCAATCGCCCACCCCGAAAATCGTTTCGTTGCAATCTCGAAACCGCGCCGCCAGAACAGCGCCCAACATGCCCGTCCTCAGCCTCACCGATGTCAGCATTCAGTTCAGCGGCCCGCCCGTCCTGGAAAACGCGTCGCTGCACATCGAGAAAGGAGAGCGCGTCTGCGTGCTCGGCCGCAACGGCTCCGGCAAGTCGACTCTTTTGAAACTAATCGGCGGCGTCTACGCGCCGCATTCCGGGACCATCGCTTTCCCGCAAGGCGGAAAAACCGCTACGCTGCAGCAAGACATCCCGGAAACGACGGACGACGACGTGTACGCGATCATCGCCCGCGGGTTCGGCAAAGACGGTCGAACGCTCAACCAAATCCGCAGCGGGGATAGCGAGCGCGAGCTCGATCCCGAGACCCAATGGAAAATGGAGCAGCGAATCGAGCGAGTCGCCGCCGAATTGGACCTCCCGCCCGAAGCCCGCTTCGACTCCTTGTCCGGAGGCATGAAGCGACGCGCCCTGCTCGGCCAGGCCATTTCCGCCGAGCCCGCGATACTCGCCCTCGACGAGCCCACCAACCACATGGACATCGACTCCATTCTCTGGCTCGAAAACTACCTCCTGAAAAGCAAGATCGCGCTGATCTTCGTCAGCCACGACCGGTCGTTCATCCGCAAACTCTCCACCCGAATCGTCGAAGTCGACCTCGCCAATCTCGTCAGCTTCCGGTGCGACTACGACACCTACCTGCGCCGCAAAGCGGAACTCCTCGAAGCTGAAACCAAGAACCAGCTCGCCTTCGACAAGAAACTCTCCAAAGAGGAGGCCTGGCTCCGGCGCGGCATCAAGGCTCGCCGCACCCGCAACGAAGGTCGCGTGAAAGCCCTCAAGCAACTGCGAGCGGAACGCGCCGCCCGTCGGACTCGACTCGGAACCGCGTCCATCGCCAACCAGTCGGCCCAAGCCTCCGGCCGCAAAGTGCTCACCGCGACGGACGCGTCCGTCGCCTACGGCGATCGAACGGTCCTGAAGCCGTTCTCCCTCGAGATCATGCGCGGCGACCGCATCGGGATTATCGGCCCCAACGGTTCGGGGAAAACGACCTTGATCAAGACCCTGCTCGGCAAGAGCGCGCCCGCCACAGGGGAAGTCGAGCGCGGTACCCAGCTCGAAGTCGCCTACTTCGACCAGCTGCGGGCCCAGCTCGACGACGACGCGACCGTTTTCGACAACATCGCCGACGGCGCCGAAAGCGTGACCATCGACGGGCGCAACCGGCATGTGATCACCTATCTGCAGGATTTTCTCTTCACTCCCGACCGCGCCCGCGCGTCGATCAAAACCCTCTCGGGGGGCGAACGAAATCGACTCCTGCTCGCAAAGCTATTCACCAAACCCGCCAATCTCTTCATTCTCGATGAGCCCACCAACGATCTCGACACCGAAACCCTCGAAATGCTCGAAGAGCGAATCATGGAGTTTCCCGGCACGCTCCTGATCGTCAGCCACGACCGAGCCTTTTTGGAAAACACCGTCACCAGCCTAATTGTCATCTCTCCCGAAGGCGAGGTCACCGAGCACAACGGCGGATACGAAGACTGGCTGGCCCGCCAAAACGCCCCAAAAACCAGCGCTCCGCGAGACAAGCCCACCAAAACCAACTGGAAGGAGCGCCCTCGCCGGTTCACGAAACGCGAGCAATCCGAGCTCGACAGCCTCCCCGAAGCGATCGAGCGCATCGACCAGCGGAAAGCGGAAATCGCCACCAAGCTCGCCGACCCCGAGACCTACAAGAACGAGCCTGCCTACGCGGACGAGGCCAGAAACGAGCTCGCCCAGCTCGACGCCGAATCCGACCGAATCTTCGAGCGATGGGAAGAGCTCGAGTCGCTCAAATCGTCACTCTCGACTTCCTGACGCAGCCCCCACGATCCACGCCTCCTCAATAAAGCGATTCCCCCTCGGAGGCCCCGTCTCTTAACAGCGCGCCTAGAGTTTGGCGCTTATGGCGTCTGAGCGTATCCCACAGCGCCCGACCCTTTTTCACGCAAAATCAATATTTCCCCTTATCGATACCGGTTTCGGGGCCGTAACAAAGAAAACTCTCAATGAGCGCACCTTCGAAATTTCCAACTGAATCTATCCTAACCGAGCAGAACGCCATGAAGAATCCCCCTTGCATAAAATCCAAACGCGGATTCACTCTCATCGAACTGCTCATCGCAGTTTCCGTCATTGGACTCATGGCTGCGATGGCAATCCCGACTTTCCTAAAGGTCACCGCAAATTCGCGAGCCGCCGCGTTCGCTCGAGACATTCGTACGCTTTCCGCCGCTTCCGAAACCTATATTATGGAGTCCGGTATGTGGCCGCCCGACACGACGTCCGGCGTCTTCCCTTCGGAAATGGCCGGCTACTTCGCTCAACGGTTCTTCGAAACGAAGACTCCCATGGGAGGAAGATGGGACTATGAACTATACGACAGCGGAGTCACTTCCGCAGTGGGGGTCTACCAGCCAACTCTGACCGAGGAAGATCTGCTCAAAGCGGACTCAATCATGGACGACGGAAGCCTCACTTCCGGGCAATTCCGCAAGTTGGGCGACGACCGCTACTACTGGGTCATCGCCGACTAACGCGCGGTCTCCCCAAAAACAAAACGCGAAACGCCCAGCCGACTTCGGTTGGGCTTTTTCTTTGATCGGATCACTCGCGATCGCGTCCGAGAAAGCGCCTCCTAGCGATTCTCCAAAAGAGCCTCGACTCGATTCCGCAAGCTTTCTGGAAACACCAGCAATTGCTCTTTGGAATCAAGCGGTTCTTCAAAAACGAGCGTCCCTTCCAAGTCTCGAATCAGCAAGATCCGGCGGTCCCCGTCCCGTTTGAGCTCAATCGAGCCAATGTCCGCATCCGCCCAAGGAAAAGCGCCCGGAGCAGCCACCGACTGCTGCAGCGAATCGACTTCCAGGCTGGGGCCCGCTTCCTCGTTTGGCGCCAATCGGACGAGCAACGCCACCGAAGCTGCCAGCGCGAGCGTCCCGCCCAGCCACAGCGCCGGGGCGCCAGTCCAGAACGAACGCTCGTTGGAGTCGTCCAGCGCGCGTTCCACGCGGCGGGCCAGCTCCCGGGAGGGAGCCACAGGTTGCAAGGACCTCAATTGGTCCTCGAATCGGTTGTCGTCAGTTTGCATCGTTCTCGTTCCCCAGTTTTCGTCTCAAGGCGCTCAAAGCGTACCGATAACGCGAAGAAGCGGTGTTCGCTGAAATATCCAGCGCTTCGCCAATCTGCTCGAAAGTCAGTTCGCCCCAAATTTTCAATACGACCACTTGCTTCTGCACATCCGAAAGCGATTCGAGAGACCGCTGCACGTTCTCCGCGAGCTCCGCTTTCTCGACTGTTCGCTCGAACAGATGGCAATCTCGTATCGTTCGGTCGTAGTCGCTCGACAGCGCCTCGCGCTTGCGGCGGCGACTGTCTCTGCGAATCAAATCCAAGGCGGCCCAGCGGACGCATCCAAACAACAGCGAAACGGGATTGCCCCCGCCCCTTCGGTCCGATCTCCAATAGCGTGTAAACGCCTCTTGGACGATGTCCTCGGCGTCGGCCTGGTTCGCTGAAAACTGTTTGGCGAATAAAAGCATTTTTGATCCGTAACGATCGAAAAAAACCCTCCAGTCGGTTGATTCAAAATTGTCCACGCAAGAAAGGTCCTCGAGTATACTAGCTCCCTATCGGCGCCAAAACGGACATTCGTCTAAAAAAACGCCGATCAAGCCCGGAGGCGGACGCGATTACGCTTGTTTGACGAATTTCGCTCATGACACCTCAAAACTGCCCCGTCTGCAACAACACGAGCGTGCACGCCTCCTCCTCTTCGATCCCGGCCTCCCGCAGCCGCGTCTGGTTCGGAGGCGACTCCGTTCCGGGATTGAAAATCACCCGTCGCGGCGGCCGGTCCAGCAACGCGTCGATCACCCCGTCCTGCCGCGCCGGCGAAACGTACATTGTCACCGTGTCGAGCCCGCCATCGATCGATTCCAAGTCTTGAACGCACGGGACATCCAGAATCGACTCGTCGCGAATCGAAACCGGAACCACTGAATGGCCATAGTCCATCAGCATTCGCAGCGCGCGATTCGAATACCGATCCGGTTTCGCGCTCGCTCCAACCACGCCCACCCGCTCGCTTGCATCAAACGAGATGAGACGCTCCACCCCGGCCCGCCCTACCGCGTTTAACGCGGCCGCGGCCCGTCGGCCTCCAATTTCCAACTCCTGAGCGAGCTCGACGAGAGGAACTAAGACAAAGGCCCGCTCCCACATGCGCGGGTGAGGTAAAGTCAATTGCTCCGAAGACCGCTCCTCCTCTCCGAAAGAAAGCAAATCGAGATCCAACGTTCGCGGCCCCCAACGCTCCTCGCGCCGCCGACCATTCGCCCGCTCAATCGTCAAGACCGCCTCCAACAACGCTTCTGGATCCAGATCCGTCTCCAGACGTGTAACCGCGTTGAAAAACACGCCCTGCTCGACCGGTCCCACCGGATCCGTTCGATAAATCGACGACACGGAAACGACCCGAACACCCTCCAAGGAACGCAGACCCTCCACGCCAGCCTTTAAAAACCCAGCCCGGTCGCCAATGTTGCTGCCCAGTCCGACAAATACCTCAGTCATCGCGTGTCCTCGTTATTTCAATACCGACCGACTCAAACGATCCATCGATCGGAGCCTCCGGCTTTAGCACCTCGATCGTTACCTGCCGCGCAATGGCAAACCGCCCCAACACCGCCGCCGCCAGTTTTTCCGCATACGTTTCAAGCAACTCGATGCCACCCGCCTCCATAACACTGCGGCACAGTTCGAACACTTCAGCATAGTCCACCGTATCGTCCAACCGATCGCTGCCTCCCGCCCGCGACAGATCCAATCCGATCTCTACCGAAATCCAGTAGGGCTGCTCGCTCGCCTGCTCGCTCTCCAGCACCCCGATGGATCCCCTCAGTTCGATTCGATTCAGCTTAATCTTGTCCATCTATACCTTCCCAATCAAATCAATCATCGCCACAGCCCGACGGTTCTCCTTCACATCGTGCACCCGAACAAAATCGACCCCTACCATCGCCGCCAACGCTGACGACGCGAGCGTTGTCTCCAGACGTTCGTCAATCGGCAGATCGAGAAATTCGCCCGTTATTCGCTTGCGGGAAACCCCGAGCAAAATCGGAAATCCAAAAGACCGCAGCTGTTTAAGGTTTCGCAGGATCTCCAAATCCTGCTCTCTCGTATCCGTGAATCCGATACCCGGATCCAAAAGAATCGCGTCCTCCCGGACCCCCGCGTCCGTCGCGATCGAAACCGACCGCTCCCAGCTACTTAAAACCGAATCGACCACCGACTCCCGGCTCCATCCGGCCCGAGCGTTGTGCATGAGAATACAGGTCGCGTTTTTCTCCGCCGACAATCCCGCTAGCCCCGGCTCTTTCTGAAATCCCCAAATATCGTTAACGATCCGAGCGCCCACCTCCAAACTCGCTCGGGCAACCGCCAACTTGGTCGTATCAATCGAAATAGGCGGAAACCCGTCCAAAGCGGCCAAGGCCTCGATCACCGGGGCGACGCGAGCAATCTCATCATCATCGGAGACAGGCTGGAAACCGGGACGGGTCGATTCGCCTCCCACGTCGATCGCGTCCGCGCCTTCGTTCGCCAACGCTCGGCCGCGCTCGACCGCCGCGTGGACATCCGTGAACTGGCCCCCGTCCGAAAAACTATCCGGCGTCACATTCAAGATGCCGAAAACCCCGGTCCGAGCGCCCAAGCGCCAATCCGTTCCGCCCAATCTCAGTTTTTCCGCGCTCATTTTTTGAATACCGCCAAACTGTCTCTCTCCGCCTGTCGCAAGCGCTCCTTGATTTCGCGAATGAGTTTCGAGTCCACATCGGGAAACCTCGGTCGCTCGTCTGAACCGAAGCGGGAAACAGCGACTATCCCCTTGCCCGAGCTCGTCACAAACGCCTCGTCCGCGTCCTCCAGCTCCTCGGGCGAGTAGCGCCCCTCCTCCACGCGAATCCCCATTTCGCCCGCAATGCGAATCACCTGAGCCCGAATCGTGCCGGCAAGCAAACCGCACTCGAGAACCGGCGTCCGCAACGCCCCGCCTTTGAAGAAAAACAAATTCGACATGCTGCATTCGGTCAACTCCCCAAGCTCGTTGCAGTACACGCACTCGTCGTAGCCCGCATTCTGAGCGGCGTTCAGCTCCAGCCAATTCTCCAGATAATTCAGCGTCTTGGCGCGCGACGTAAACGCGACGGACGACTTCACCACGCTGGAGAGGCGCAGGCGAATGGGATCCGCCGACAACGACAGGCCTTCGTTCCGCACGAACACGAAAAAGTCAGTCGTTCCGCTCGACTCCGGTTTCGCCGCGACCCATTTGAACACGCCGTCCCGAACGCCGTTCGCCTCGAACAGACTCAAGGCCTGCTGAAAGGCCTCGCTCTCGGAAAACGGTAGCGTCAACCCTGCTTCGGCGGCCGACCGCTCCATGCGAGCGAAATGCTCCGCGAAAAAGCAAGGACGCCCATCGATGAACTTTACCGTCTCGAACAGCCCGAACCCGTACGCAAACGCCTCGCCGCGCGCGCTCAGGGAAACACGCTCCCCGTCGACCAGCTCGCCATTCACGACCATTCTACGCATCGCCGCCCGTCCCTTTCAATGCGCGCAACAAGGCCTCCGCCTTGTGAAACGTCTCCTCGTATTCAGATTGTGGATCGCTGTCCCACACGATTCCACCACCCACATTGAATGCAATTTCCTCATTCGCAATCCGCATCGTTCGAATAGCAATATTGAAATCCGCTCGACCATCAAACCCAATATAGCCAATTGAACCGGTGTAAACGCCTCGACGACCCGATTCCAGGGAGTCGATCACCTCCATCGCCCGAATCTTGGGCGCTCCCGTGATCGACCCTCCCGGAAACATCGCTTCGACGCAGTCCAGTACATCCCGCCCCGACGCCAAATCGCCGCTCACCGTAGCCGTCTGGTGGATCACCGACGCGTACGTCTCCAACGCGAACAAGTCGGAAACCTGAATCGAGCCAGGGTGACAAACACGCCCCAGATCGTTCCGCTCCAAATCGACGATCATCAACAACTCCGCCCGATCTTTCTCCGACTCCTCCAGCTCGCGACGAAAGCCATCTTCCTCGACTTGATTCTCGCCGCGCGGACGCGTGCCTTTAATCGGACGCGTATCCACTTTTCCGTCGCGATGATGCAAGAATCGCTCTGGCGAAGAAGATAGAATGATCTCATCTCCAAAATCTAGATACGCGGAATAGGGAGCTGGGTTCACCTCCCTCAATCTACGATACAAGTCGAACGCGCTCCCTGAAAAGGAAGCGGAAAATCGCTGGGACAAGTTCGCCTGGTAGATCTCGCCTTGGCGAATCAACTTGCGCGTTCGCTCGACGCGGTCCAAATAAACCTCGCGAGAGAAATTAGACCGAATCTCTCCAACTCGATAACCCGCTCCCAAGGTAGAATCGGACGCCATTTCCACCGCCTCTTTCAAACGCGCGACCAACGCTTCCGGACGCTCCGCTCGCTCGCTCGCCGCCGCGTAGAGCTGGCCTTTCTGATGATCCCAAATCAACGCCGCATCATACACGCCGAATCGAAAATCCGGCTGCCCGGCATTTTCCGATCCCCCCAACGTGGACGGCTTTAATCGTCGTCCGAAGTCGTATCCAAAATAGCCCACGGCCCCACCATAAAAGGGGATTTCCTCGTCGTTCGACGCGTCGCTCGAGTCCAAGCCCAATTCCGCTCGCAGCAAGGCAAAGGGGTCTCCTTGCAATCGTCGGACCTCGCCTTCCTCGCTCACCTCCATAACGCCTTCCGCGAACCGAATCGCTTTCACCGGATCCGCGACCAGAATCGAGAACCGGCCCAAACCATAGTCATGGGAGCCGCTATCCAGCCAGGTCACCGGCGTTCGTTCTCGCAACGACGCGACGACGCGTTCGATCGGCAGGGGACAATCCAGACGCTCCTTCATCCCGCCGCGCTTGCTTGGCCCACTCTCGCCAGCGAGACCGCATTCGCCAACAAATCCAGACCGCGTTCCGTTAAGACCGCCTCCGGATGGAACTGCACGCCCCACAACGGCATCTCCCGGTGGGACAAAGCCATGACCTCGCCTGTCTCCGACTCCGCGTCAATTCGCAACGCGGCAGAAACCGTCTCCCGTTCGACTACCAGCGAATGATACCGCACGACGCCAAGCGGACTCGGGAGCCCCTGGAACAAACCTTCTCCCAAATGGGTGACTTGCCTCAGTTTCCCGTGCACCGGTTCAGACGCTTCCACAATCGAGCCGCCCAATTCGCGGGCGATCACCTGCATGCCCAAGCAAATCCCCAAAATCGGAATACGCCCGCGAAACCGCCGGACCACCGGACCGCAAACGCCTGCCGATTCCGGGCCTCCCGGGCCGGGAGACAAGACAATCAAGCCAGGATCCATTGCCTCTATCGCCTCCAAATCGATTGCGTCGTTGCGCTCCACCTGAACGTCTTCCCCCAGTATCAACAAGTATTGATAGAGGTTGTACGTAAACGAATCGTAGTTGTCGATCAGCAGGATCATCTCGGACTTTCGCCGCCTCCTATCAACTCCTCGACGACCACGCCATTGAGGTCGACCTCCGCGCTTTCCGGAACAAACAGGGCGTGAAACGCAGGCGCTTCTGGATCGAGTATCCGATCCATCAATACCGATTTGTCCAATCGCGGCATGTCCAGCCCGGCGAGCTCGTCCGGCGCGTAAAACGCGAATTCCCCCTCGTCGATGTCGCCCGGCAAGGCGCTCAGCCGTTTTCCAACCTCGTAGACGAACATGAGCCAGTGCCCGGTGCCTTCGTAGTTCTGCTCCGAAAGCAGGCAGCGCAGCGACAAGTCGCCATCGGAGACGTCGACCCCGACTTCCTCCAGAGCCTCCCGTCGGGCGCACTCCGCCGGCGACTCGCCCGAAGCCATCTCCAATTTTCCGCCAATCGCGCACCACAAGCCACGATTCGGGGCCCGGCTCCTGCGAATCAGAAGAATCCGACCATCGTCCGAACGAAAGTACAGTAACACGCCTATGCGGTAGCGATTCATTCGTATTGACGTTCCCCATACAGCGAGGTTCCGATCCGAACCATCGTGCTGCCCTCCAAAATGGCTGCTTCCAAGTCGCCGCTCATCCCCATCGAAAGCTCCTCCAGCAAAGCCCCGGTCGCCTGCGCCAGCCGATCCCGGCACTTCCGCAACGCGGCAAAACTGCGGCGAGCCACGTTTGGATCGTCGTCGAGCGGGGCAATCGTCATCAGACCGTCCACTTCAAGATTCCCTTGGCCTAGCGCCAACTCGAGCAACGACTCCGCGTCTTCCAGCGAGACACCGGACTTGGCCGGGTCGCGGCCGGCATTGACCTGTAGCAGGACCCGTAGTGTCCTGCCCGCCTCCGCAGCATGACGCTGCAAGGCGTTCACGACTTTGGGTCGATCCACCGACTGGACCCGATAGAATTGCTCGGCAACCCGCTTGGCCTTGTTGCTCTGCAAAGGGCCGATCAGCTCCCAACGCAGCCCTTCCGGCCCGTTTTCCATTTTCGACAACGCCTCCTGGACCCGGTTTTCGCCCACCTGGGCGAGACCCGCCCGCAAAGCGTATTCCGCGGCGTCCACCGGATGGTTCTTGGTGACGGGCAACAGCGTAACCGAGTCCTCAGGCCGACCCGCGGCAACCGCCGCCCGCCCGATCTGGTCACGGACGCGGCCCAAGTTTTCCTCGAAACGCGTGAAGTCGATGAACATTAAAATTCTGCTCTTTAAATTCGTTTGAAATTAGATATTGTTATAATTCTCTCTCGTAAAGCCGCCATGCAAGTCGACAACTTCAAGATATTCGTAGACCTCGTCGAGACCAAGAGCTTCTCCAAGGCGGCTCGCCTAAATGGCATCACCCAATCGGCAGTCAGCCAGCAGGCGCGGGCGATGGAAAAGCACTTCAACAACCTCCTCATCGATCGGAGCCAAAAGCAATTCCAATTAACGCGGGAAGGGAACCGCGTCTACCAAACCGCCAAGGAAATTCTCCACGTGTACGAGAAACTCGTCAGCGAGCTGATGGAGATGAAGAAGGTGATCAGCGGCACCATCCGCATTTCCACCATCTACAGCATCGGCCTGCACGAGCTTCCCCCGTACATAAAATCCTTCCTGACCGACTACCCGTCGGTAAATGTTCGCGTCGAGTACCGGCGCTCGAATCTCGTCTACGAAGACATCCTCCACAACTCCGTCGACTTTGGGCTCGTGGCCTTCCCGGTCAAGTCGCGGCAAATCGAGATGATCCCCTTCCGCGAAGACCGGCTCGTGGCAATCTGCCATCCGGACCACCCGCTCGCTAGCCACGCCAGCGTCGACGTCGACATGCTCGGCTCCTACAAATTCATCAGCTTCGACCCAGACATCCCCACCCGCAAAGCGGTTGACCAGATCTTTCGCGACAACAAGATCGAGACCGTCCCGGTCATGGAGTTCGACAACATCGAAACCGTGAAGCGGGCCGTCGAGATCGACGCCGGCATCGCCATCGCCCCGCAAGCGACCGTGGCCCAGGAGGTGAAGCAAGGCACGCTCGTATCCGTCATGCTCAACGGCACCGGCTTCAACCGCCCACTCGCCATCCTCCACCGCAAAGGCCGCGTCCTCACCCCAGCCATGAAGAAGTTCATCAAGACCCTCACCGGCAAAGACATCGCCCCGGGGTGACGCTTCAGCCAAAATCGACCTCGCCAAATGGCGAACGCGAACAGGCGAGGCCGGCGAAAACCCCTTAACGCCGGCCTCTTGTTTTTCTGCTCCTGCAAAAAGTCGCAATTCCCCTAATGAACTGCGTACATTCAGACTGGCTTCATAGAAGCATTGGATGCGCCAATCGTCTCCGCTCGCGCCATTTGGCGCATTATTGGCGCTACCCGGGCGAATCTGGGCAAAATTGACCGCTTTCAGCGCTCAATCTCGACATCCGCGAGGTCGATTTCGACCGCTAACGAATCTCGACGCCGACAGAGCGATCCGAATTGTTCAGTAGTCCAAGTTCGGCTGGAGCCACTTCTCGGCCTCTTCTACGGAGATTCCCTTCCGTTCAGCGTAGGACTCGATTTGGTCTTTGCCGATTTTACCGACGTTGAAGTAGCGGGCGTCCGCGTTTCCGAAATACAGTCCGCTCACCGAACTCGGCGGGTTCATGGCGAAACTCTCAGTCAGCGAAATCCCGGTTGCCGCCTCCGCGTCCAGAAGCTCCCAGAGCATAGCCTTCTCCGTATGGTCCGGACACGCCGGGTAGCCCGCCGCCGGTCGGATGCCACGGTATTTTTCGCGAATCATCTCTTCAATTGAAAGTCCTTCCGAGCCGCCAAATCCCCAGCTGTCCCGGGCCCGCTTGTGCAGGTACTCCGCCAGGGCCTCCGCGAATCGGTCGCCCAACGCCTGGGCCATAATCGCCCGGTAGTCGTCGCCGCTGTTCTTGAATGCGTCCGCGTATTCCTCGACCTCGTATCCGGCAGTCACGGCGAATCCGCCCAAGTAGTCGATCATTCCGGTCGACTCCGGAGCAATGAAGTCCGCCAAGCTGTACTGGGTCGTGTCCGACCCTTTTTCCTTTTGCTGACGGAGAAAGTGGAATCGGGCGACCGAGCGCTCCTTCGTCGCGTCCGCGTAAAGCGTCACATCGTCCCCGTCCGACTGGGCCGCCCAAAAACGGTAGACTCCCCGCAAACGGAAACGCTTGCCGGACACCACGTCCTCCAGCATCGACTGGGCGTCGCGGTAAAGCTCGCTCGCTTGCTCGCCGTACTTCGCGTGATCGAGAATCGCCGGATACACTCCCTTCAATCCCCAGGTCCAAAAGAACGGCGACCAGTCGAAGTACTCCAAAACCGCCTCCAAGTCGACGTTGTCGAATACCTGAGGTTCCAGCGAATTCGGAGTAGCGATCGCGTCCGCGCTCCAGTCGACCTTGTATCCACTTTCGCGCGTCTCCGCGAATGGAATCAACTTGCGCTCGCCCGACTGCCCGCTGGCATGACGCTCGCGCAATCGTTCCTGTTTCGCTTTCAGTTCCTCCGCAAACGCCTCCTTTCGGTCCGGGCTGAGCAGTTCGCTGCAAACGCCCACGACCAGCGACGCGTCCGCCACCTGAGCGACCGGCCCCTCGTAGGCCGGAGCGATTTTGATGGCCGTGTGGGCCTTGCTCGTCGTGGCCCCGCCAATCAGTAGCGGCAACTCGAATCCCTCGCGCTGCATCTCCGAGGCGACGTAGATCATCTCGTCCAACGACGGCGTGATCAGTCCGCTCAATCCGACTATATCCGCTTTTTCATTACGGGCCACTTCCAGGATCTTGTCGCACTGAACCATGACCCCGAGGTCGACCACTTCGTAGTTATTACACGCGAGCACAACGCCGACGATGTTCTTGCCAATATCGTGCACGTCGCCTTTCACCGTAGCCAAAACGATCTTAGCAGCCGAGCCGACATCGCCGTCCGCCTCCGCTTTCTCCTGCTCCATAAACGGAGTCAGGTAAGCGACGGCCCGCTTCATGACCCGGGCGGATTTCACCACTTGGGGCAGAAACATCTTCCCCGCTCCAAACAGCTCGCCCACGACTTTCATCCCGCCCATCAAAGGGCCTTCGATGACGTCCAAGGGTCGGTTCAGCGCCTGCCGGGCCTCTTCCGTGTCTTCCTCGATGTAAGTGACGATTCCCTTTACGAGCGCGTGGGAGATTCGTTCGTCGATCGTGCCTTCGCGCCAAAGCTCCGCCTTCTCTTCCCTGGCCTTGCCGGTTCCTTTCACCGTCTCCGCGAAATCGACAAGCTTTTCCGTAGCGTCAGGCGTCCGATTCAACAAAACGTCTTCCACGAGGCCTTTGAGCGTCGGCTCGATGTCCTCGTAAACCGCGAGCAGACCCGCGTTCACGATCCCCATGTCGAGCCCGGCTCGAATGGCGTGGTACAGAAACGCGGAGTGCATCGCCTCGCGAACGACATTGTTGCCGCGAAAAGAGAACGAAATATTGCTCACTCCGCCGCTCACGCGAGCGTGCGGACAGCGTTTCTTGATCTCGCGCGTCGCCTCGATGAAATCGACCGCGTACGTATTGTGTTCTTCAATACCAGTCGCTACAGTGAGAATATTCGGATCGAATATGATGTCTTCCGGCGGGAAGTCCAGCTTCTCGCGAAGCAAATCGTACGCTCGCACGCAAATGCGGATCTTGTCGTCCTTCGTCGCCGCTTGGCCTTCTTCGTCGAACGCCATCACAATCACAGCCGCGCCGTATTTGCGAACCAATGACGCTTGCTCCAGAAATTTCTCTTCGCCTTCTTTCAGGCTGATGGAATTGACGATGCACTTCCCCTGGGCGCATTTGAGCCCGGCTTCGATGACGCTCCACTTCGAGGAATCGACCATCAGCGGCGCTTTCGAAATCTCCGGCTCGGAGGCGATCAAGTTGAGGAAGCGCGTCATGCACGCCTCGCTGTCGAGCAGGCCCTCGTCGAAATTGACGTCGATGACGTTGGCGCCGTTCTCCACCTGCTGGCGGGCGATGGCCAGGGCGTCCTCGAATTTGTCTTCCTTGATCAGCCGCTTGAATTTCGGCGAGCCCATAATGTTCGCTCGCTCCCCCACCATGACGAACGGGGCGTCGTCGCCTTTCACCTCGTAGGGCTCGAGGCCGCTGACGCGAAGGGCCGGCTCGACTTCGGGAATTTTCCGCGGCGGGTAGTCCTTGGCCATATTAACGATGGCCGCGATGTGATCCGGCGTCGTGCCGCAACAGCCGCCGATGATGTTCACGAATCCGTTCGAGGCGAAATCCTCCAGAAAACCCGCCGTCTGGTCAGGCAATTCGTCGTAGCCCGTCTCGCTCAGAGGATTGGGCAGCCCCGCGTTGGGATAGCAGGAAACGAAACAGTCCGCCGAGCGGGAAAGCGACTCGATATAGGGCCGCATCTCGCTGGCGCCCAGAGCGCAGTTGATCCCCACGCTCAACGGCTTGGCGTGGGCAACCGAATTCCAAAACGCCTCGATCGTCTGCCCCGACAAGGTACGGCCCGAGGCGTCGGTAATCGTCACGCTCAGCATCACCGGAATCCGCTCGCCGCGTTCCTCGAAAAACTCCTCGAGCGCGAAAATGCAGGCTTTGAGATTGAGCGTGTCGAAAGTCGTCTCCGGCAGCAGCAAGTCGACACCTCCGTCGACCAAAGCGCGGATCTGCTCGCCGTAAGCCTCCTTCAACTCGTCGAAAGTGACGGCCCGGTACTCCGGCCGGTTGACGTCCGGCGACAGCGAGGCCGTCCGATTCGTCGGCCCCAACGCGCCCGCCACGAAACACTCGCGGTCCGGGTTCTCGCACATGAATTCGTCCACCGCCTCGCGAGCGAGCTGGGCCGCCTTCACATTCTGCTCGTAGACGATTTCCTCGAGCGCGTAGTCCGCTTGAGCGATCCGCGTCGAACTGAACGTATTCGTTTCGATGATATCGGCGCCGCCCGCGAGAAACGCCTTGTGAATCTCGAGAATCACGTCCGGCCGGGTGTACACCAGCAGCTCGTTGTTCCCTTTCAAATCGATCGAATGGTCCTCGAAACGCCCTTTGCGAAAGTCCGCTTCCTCGAGCTTGTAGCGTTGAATCATCGTTCCCATCGCCCCGTCGAGGAACAAGATCCGTTCCGACAGAAGCGAACGAAGGCGGACTCCGGCTTTCGAGTCGGGAAGCGCTGAGCTGTTGAGAATGGCCATAGAGGTCGATCGTGGAAAAAGCCGACAATCAAGCGGCCAAGCCGACAATTGCCACTAAAATCCCTAAACCCAGACATTTTTGCATCAAACTTTAAACCCTCCTATGACGCGCCGCCCGGCCGCGCCCTCTCAAGTTTACTCCCCGGCGCTCGATTTAAAGAGCGAACGCGCGGACCCTGCGCGGGACCGCCTGAATGAACATCCAATCAACCAACCACGAACGCGCCGCCGTTTCCACGCCGCATTCACGCCCCTCCGCTTTGATCAACCGCGTCAAAGTGACCAACGCTGACTACGCGTTTATTCGCGACCTGATCTACGCCGAAACCCGGATCAACCTCGGAGCCAACAAGCGCGAGCTCGTCGCCGCCCGGCTGGGCAAGCGCTTGCGCGCGCTCGGCATCCGCTCCTTCAAGGAGTATTGCCAACGGCTCCAGTCCAACTCTGAAGACGGCGAAATCTACCATCTGATCGACGCCATTTCCACCAACCACACCTTCTTCTTTCGCGAGTTCAACCACTTCAAATTCCTAAACGACACCCTCCTGCCGCAATTCGACGCCGGCAAGATGGGAGACCCACGCTCCTTCAACGTCTGGAGCTGCGCCTGTTCGACAGGAGAGGAGCCCTACTCGATCGCGATCTCTCTCGCCGAACGATTCCAGCGGCGAACCGGTGTCGACTGGAATATTCAGTGTACCGACATCTCCAACCGCGTGCTCCACTTCGCCTCCAAAGCGGTTTACTCGGAAGTCCATCTCAAACACGTCGACGCGAGCCAGCGAATCCGGTATTTCCAAAAAGGGAAAGGCGAACATGCCGGCAGCTTCCGGATTCGGCCCGAACTTCGCGAGCGACTCAGCTTCCAGCGACTGAACCTCTTCCAAAACCCCTATCCCTGGCGGGCCAAATTCCAAGTGATCTTCTGCCGAAACGTCATGATCTACTTCGATCGCCAGACGCAGGAAGAGCTCGTCGCCCGACTCGCCGAACACCTGGCGCCCGGAGGCTATCTGTTCATTGGCCACGCGGAAAGCCTCGCCGGCGTCTCGCACCCCTACAAGACGATCCAACCGGCAATCTATCAACTGCCGGGCTGACCCCGCGAACGCCACCGACAGGCCCGCTGTCGGGCCGCCCCGGCGCTCTTTTCGATCCAGCGTTGCATCCGTCTCCAAACGCGCTAGAGTGACAGGAAAATTCGACTCGCGTCCGCTCCGCGAACGCCTATTGAAACACCTATTGAAAACGCCTACTTCAGACGAGCCCGTTGAATTCGCCTCCCTCGACGAGGCGATCGCCGATCTCCGAAAAACGGGAGCGCCCGACGCCGACATCGGACAACTCATCGAAAACGGTCCCGGGGCCACCTACATTGTCGGCGCAAGCGATTTTCGGATACACTACCTCTCCGACAAGGGACGGGAATTTCTGCCCGTGAGTCTCTACGACAACGCGAAGAAAAAGGAAATCTGGATACACGCCATTCGCGAATCGGACCGCGACGCTTATCGCGACGCCATCGCTTCTCTCGAAAACGGAGCCGCCGGGGCGACCGTCGCGTACCACTTGGAAAACGGAGCGGAAACTGACACCCTCCCCGTCGTCGACTACCTTGCCGCGCTCCGCGACGCGGGCGGACGCGCTGTCGGATACCTCGGCCGCGTCGTCGACGACTCCTTCGCCAGCCAAACCATGGACACCCTCGTCAAGCGATCGTGGAAAGAAGTGTCGTCGATCGCGAGCCGGCGCTTTCTGCACGACTTCAACAATATGATCGCCGGCATCTACTCGCTGAGCGAACTCTACGCCCTGCCCGGGTCCGACGCGGAAACCATGACCGAGGCGATGACGCATATCCGCGACAGCGCCGTCCGAGCCCAGAAGATCACCCAGAAGATTCGGGCCTTGAACGCCATGAGCGAAGGCGAAGTCAGCTACTTCGACGTCGGGAAACTCATCGAAGAGCAACGAGACTACCTCCTCGCCATGCTCCCCAAAACCGTCGACCTGCAACTGGAGCTCACCGACGCGTCGCTTCCTGTTCGCCTCGACGCCAACCGCTTTCGCCAAGCCCTCATCCATCTCGCCGGCAACGCCAGCGACGCCGCCCGCGACAAACCCAAAATCCGGATACGCTGCGAGCTGATTGAACCGGACGAGTCGAACGAGTCGCGCCCCTACGCCCGCATCGAGTTTCACGACGACGGCCACGGCATCGAACCGGCGAATCTGCCGCTAGTCAGCCAACCCTTCTTCACGACCAAAAACAAACAAGCCCACGACGGCATGGGATTGTTTATCGTGGACCAATTCACTCGCGAACTCGGCGGCGAGCTCGACATCGAGTCCAATCCCGAGGACGGCACCCGGGTGGCCTTCACCCTCCCATTGGCAAATCTGACCGAAACGATTCCCGTCGCCAACGCGGACTACGCCGAAGCCGCGCCCGTCGCCACTCAGCCCGCCAAAACGCCGACCCTTCTCATCTACACCTGGGAAGACATTACACGGCACCCGCTCATCAACTCCCTGCGCGCCGCCAACTGGAAATTTCGAATACACCTCGACGGGGACCAACTGAAACTCGACATGCGGGAACTCGGTAAATCGCTCGACGGAGTGCTTGTCTTCAAAAGCGCCCTTGACGAAAACGTCGACGACCTCGTCATCGAAATCGCCGCCGCGGAACCTCCGCCGAAACTCGCTGTGGTCGCCCTCGGCGAAAGCGTCGACGCGGTCTCCGAGTATATCCGAGCGAAGTGCGGCCTGCTCGTATCCGGTTCGTCCAAGCCCGCCGGACTACTCAAAACGCTCGACAAGTTCTTCGGCTAGTCCAGAGCCGCAACTCAAACACCATGCGAGTCTCCGAACTAAAATCGCGCGACCTACTCGTTCTCGACGACGACCCAGTCGTGCTCCACGCCATGAAGGAGACCCTCGAGCGCGAACAGTACCAAGTGCACGCCTTCTCCAAAGCCAGCGACGCCCTCGAGGCCATGGAGTCGACCCGATTCGCCACGATCATCTCTGATCAGCGCATGCCCGAGATGACCGGCCTCGAGTTTCTCGACAAGTGCAAGACGATCCAGCCCAACGCCTCCCGTATCCTCATCACAGGGGTACTCACCCTAAACACCGTGATCGAGGCAGTGAATCGCGGCGAGATATTCCGCTTTCTCGCCAAGCCTTGGATACGCGAAGAAGTCCTGGCCACCGTCGACAACGCCGTGCGGCGATTCGCCCTGGTCGAGGCGAACGAGCGCCTCAGCGCCGACACTCTCGAGCTCAACGAGAAACTCGTCTCCTCCAACGCCCAGCTCGAGGAAAAGATCCACGAGCTGGAGGAAAAGACGAGCGCGCTCGGCGAGACCAATCAGTCCCTGGAAGCCAACTTCGAGCACTCCCTACAGATTTGTTTCCGACTCATCGAAGCCTTCCACCCGCTGCTTGGCGACCAAACCAAGGCCGTCGCCGCGATCTGCAAAGAGATCGCCCAATCCGATCTGCTGACCCCAAAAGAGCAGGACGTGCTTCGCGTCAGCTCCTGGCTCTACAATCTCGGCCGCATCGGGCTCCCGCGCGATCTACTCGCCAAGAGCCTCAACGATCCGCAAAGCTTGAACGAGCAAGAGACCACGCTACTCCACCACTACCCGGTCTACGGACAGACATTGGCCGGCTTCGTCGGTACGCTCGAGGAAGTGGGCCACGCCATCCGTTCCCATCGCGAGCGCTTCGATGGTCACGGATTCCCCGACGGATTCAGCCGAGAAACGATTCCCGTGCCCGCCCGACACCTCGCAGTCGCCGTGGGCTTCGTCGAGTGCGCTCTCCCCAAAGACCAGGCCCTCGAGTACATCATACGAGAATCAGGCAAGTCCTTTCACCCGGAGGCCGTGCGCCTGTTCATGAAGCGCTCCAATCTCACCAATCTCCCGAAAAAAGTACGCGAGCTCACGCTAGCGGAACTGGAGCCTGGAATGGTGCTAGCCAAAGGAATCTACAGTCCGTCCGGCCTGCTTCTCATACCGGAAGAACGACGTCTCACCCGCGGAATTATCAAGAAAATCAAAGAGCACGATTTTGCGAATCCACTCACACAACGCCTCATGGTCTTCCGCTAGGCGCGGTTCGACTAGGCAATCCGTCGTAAACGGGACTGCGCGCGGTTAAAGTGGCGGCCGCCTAGGTCGATAAAAATGTAGAATCCGACGTTTTACATTTTCACGCAAACCATGGGCCCACAAACAATGAGCAACCCGACTCCAGAGTCCGACGCAGCCGCCTCGAACTCGTTTACATCCGGCAAATTCCTCACATTCCTCCTGGCCGAAGAATCCTACGGGATCGAAGTCCTCCTGATACGTGAGATCATCCGCATGCAGACGATCACTCCCGTGCCCCACATGCCCAGCCACGTTAAAGGCGTAATCAACCTGCGCGGCAAAGTAATCCCCGTGGTCGACCTTCGATTGAAATTCAATCTCCCCGCCGAAGAAGCGACCGAACGCACATGCGTCATCGTCGTCGACGTCAAAAACCACGAAGGCGCCCCTTCGCTGCTCGGACTGGTCGTGGACGCCGTCGAAGAGGTCCTCAACATCGCCGGCGAGGACGTCGAACCGTCTCCCGATTTCGGAACGCAGTTGAGCAACGAATGCTGCCTGGGAATCGCGAAAGTCAAAGACGGCGTAAAAACGCTCCTCGACATCGAGAAAGTCGTGTCCACCGAAACGACAGGCGAACCAATAGTCTGAACTCTATACAAGAAACGAGGAGCCGCCTCCCGAAGTTGATGGCGCCGCTGAGCGGGCGATCGACCGAACGCGACCCGAACAATCCACCGAGCGAATGAGCGGAGCTCCTCAAGCCCATGGCCTATTCAGGCAAAACGCCGTCGTCGGAGTCGGGGAAGTCGCCGTATCGAACAACGCAGGCGTTACCCTCAGCACCTACGCGTTGGGCTCCTGCATCGCCGTCGTGGCCTACGACCGCGTCGCCCAGGCCGGCGGGCTCATCCACATCATGCTGCCTGACTCCAGTCTTTCGCCCGACAAAGCCGAACGCCAGCCCGCGATGTTCGCCGATACTGGGCTGCCGCTGATGTTCCGAAACCTCCTCGGACTGAAGGCCGAACGCAGCCGTCTCCGCATCTTTGTAGCCGGCGGAGCGTCCGTCATCAGCGGATCGGACATGTTCAAAATTGGTGAACGCAACATCGTCGCCGTCAAGAAAGTCATCAACGCCCTCGCCCTACCCGTTGTCAAAGCCGACATCGGAGGCGTCAACAACCGCACCGTGCACCTCAACATCGAGACCGGAGCGGTCGCCCTCAAAACCGCCGCCGGAACCTCCAAATTCAGTCTCGCATGAACCTGACCGAAGTTATCGAAAACGCCACGGCCCTTCCGCCCGCGCCCGAAATCCTGCCCAAGCTCATGCAAGTCATGCGCGACCCGGACGCGGACGCCTCCGAGATCGTCTCGCTTATAGCGACCGATCCCGCCATCGTCGCCGGCGTCCTCACGCTGGCCAACAGCAGCCTATACTCGCCGCCGACGCCGATCACCGACCTCGCGGAAGCCGTCGGGCTCCTCGGGATTCGCGAAGTCTACCGCATCGTCAACGTAGTCGCGGGTGACAGCTTGCTCGGCGGGGAACTTTCCAGCATGGAGATCCAAAAGGGCGGCCTTTGGACCCACAGTCTTGCCGTCGCCATCCTCATGGACCTCATCGCCGAAAATCGATCCTCGCAGGAAGGGCTGCCCTACACGCTCGGTCTTCTGCACGACATCGGCAAACTCGCCCTCCACCAAACTTGCGGCGAGGCCTACGTGGAAATATTCCGCCGGGTGGAATCCGACCAGATTTCCGTCGACGCCTCCGAAAACGCCACTTTCGGATTCGACCACGCCCAAGTCGGCGCCCAAATGCTGGAAAATTGGGGCTTCCCGGAAGAGGTCGTCCTCCCCGTTCGCCACCAGTACGCGCCCGAAAAAGCCGGCGACCAGGCGACTCTGGCGGGCGCCCTCCAAATCGCCAACTGGGCCGCCGGAACGATTGGCTGCAACGACGGGCGCGACTCCTGGGCGCTCGACATGTCGAGCGGCGCTTTCGAAATCGACGAGGCCACGCTGCAGCGGGCGTTGCTCGAAGGGCGAGAGCGGCTGCAAGAGGCGAAACGCGCCCTCGGGACCGGCCCAAACTAAAACAGACTCGATTAGCCCCGATCCGAGGCGAATCGCAACGGGTCTTCCCTGGGGGAAACTGGGCCGCGCGGACAAATTCCGGAACGAGTCGAAGCAAGAGCAAATTGAGTCAAAATTGCGGGCTTCGACCCGAGTAATATTGGAATATTGCGAGGGGAGGAACCGGAATTTGGGCCAATTTGATCTGATTTCGGCGACATGAGCGAATTTGTCCACGCGGCCTAGGCGAATTACGCTAAAGAATCGGCCCTTTCGCGCCGATTTCCACTAGGAGACGAGGCTCGGCCTCGCGAATCTGTCTTTCATGCCCAATTACGACAAACTGCTGCAAGCGTCCCTGCCCGAAGCGCTGGACGCCGCGATCGAATCGATCAACTTCGAGCATGAGACCACGGAGTCCCTTCTCGACGCCAACGTGTCCGAATTCGAGCGGCTAAACTACTGCGTCTTCGCCTACTTCACCCGCGACGACCTATTCTACCTGAACCAGGCGGGCCGCCGGCTTCTGGAAACCTACGAGTCTCCAGTCGAACCCGCCCGAGCGACGTTCAATCCGGAATTCAATCTGACCGCCAACCCCTTTCACGCGTCCGACGACCGCGACGTGATCGAGACCTGCCGCCCCAAGCACCACGTGAAGGAGCTGGTTTCCCTCTCCTGGGGGAACACCTGGCTCCGGGGCTCCAAGTACCCGATCCGGTCCACCACGGGCATCCCTCTCGCCATTGTGTTCGCCGGACGAGAAATGCTCGGATCCGAGCAGATCCGCAACGCGGCATTCCGCCAAAGCGCTTTCCAAAACTACAACGGAGACAATTAACTCGGATGAAAAAGAACGTACTGCTCGTAGAAGACGACCCCGCCCTGCGCATGGTCGTGCGCGAAGTCCTTAAAGACGATTTCAACATCGACGAAGCCGACAACGGCGACGACGGGATCGACAAGGGTCTCAACGCAAACGCGGACCTCGTCATCCTCGACTACCACTTGCCCAAAAGAGACGGGCTAGAGGTAATCGCCGCGATCAAGAAAGCCCACCCGGAAGTGCCCGTCATCGTCCTCACCGGCTACCTGAACCCCGAGTCGGAAAAGCAGTTCAACCGCCTCGGCGCCAGCAAGATTTTCCCCAAGCCGTTCAACTATCGGAACCTCCTCGACGCCGTGAAAGACTTGGCCCGCGCGACCCCGAACCCCACGGCCCAACCCGAGCCAGTCCCAACCGCGGCCACCGCCCCGTCGACCCAGCAAGCGCTCGGCGACGCTCTGCGCCCGTCGGACTCGGAAATGCTGCAAGACAGCCTCAACACGCTCGCCTCCCTTGCCGAGAAAGTCGAATTCCTTCAGACCGTCACGGAAAAGTACTGGATCGAAGCCAGCGACATTCAGACCGTGCGGGAGACCACGCGCATCATGGAAGCCGAACTCCGCAAATTCTACGGGAAGGTCAACCACTCGCTATTCGAGATGCCAGAGCCACTGGCGACAGTCGTGCAGTCCGCCGACAAGCCCAGCCTCCTGGGGAACAACTGAAAATCTGTAAACCCTTCGCTAAAGCAAGACCCGGACTCGCAAACGACTCATAGTAGCGCCACCGCAGGACGATTCATAGAGAACACGCTTGAGCGACCTTTCAACGACCACTGGAAATGAAAATCTTAATTGTCGACGACGATCCCGCAATCCGCCTCCTTCTTTTCACCGTATTCGGCGAAGAGCACGAAGTCTCCGTCATGTGCGACGGCCACAACGCGGTGTCCGTCCTCTCCGACCCGAATCACCAGTTCGACGTCGTTCTGCTCGATCTCAAGATGCCCCGCCTGTCCGGCGAAATGGTGCTGGAGTTCCTCTCCGGCTGGCAGAATATCAAGACCAAGTTCATCATCGTTTCCGGCTTCATCGAGGAGGCCGCCCACTTGAACTACAACAACTTGATCGCGACACTGGCGAAGCCCTTCAACATCAAGGAGCTCGTGCAACTGGTCGAGAGCGCCGCAGCCGACTCCTCCGTCGAAGAGGAAACCACGGTCGCCTAGTAGCGTTCGCTCGCGCTACGTCGACGAGTCGCTGAACTTGCCGTAGGCCTTGGCCACTTGCCCGGCCGTCGCTCGCCCCATCGCTTGTTTCATCTTCGGAGGCAAGGTCGTCTTCAACAAGAGCCGCTCGTTCTCGCGGTCGAGCATCATTAGTTTCATCACCTGGGAGCGCGCCTCCGCGACCAGAGGTTCCAGTCCGCGGGGGAACTCCTCGGGCTTGTCGTTGGCCCGCTGTAAAAATTCCAGCCCTTTTTCCAGGATCGGCAGGAAGGCCTCCTTCCGCTTCAAAAAGGCCTCGTCGGGCGGAGCGCCGGTCGAGCGCATGATCCGCCCTTCTTCGATGAACAGCTCGTGCATGTCCGAGCACAGTCGGATATGCTCTTTTAGAATTCGCTCGATTTGGTCTGGGTCCATCAGTCGATCATTGGGCGCCTAGCACGTTGAGGCGGGCAATAAGATCGTCTTCCCAGTTCAAGTGTTCAAGCCTCCATTTCGCCATCTCGCGCAGCGTTTCCAAGCCGGGGGTGAGCGGCTCCTCGGTCGGCCCGTCTTCGGGGTCGACGATTTCCTGGTAGGCCAAGATCGCTTTTTCCGGCAGCCCGAGTCGCTCGAAACACAAGCCGATCTGGTGGATGGCGGGCCAGCGCCACTCTGGGCTCGCGTTGTACTTCGCGAGCGACTGGTAGATCGTCAAGGCGCTGCGGTAGTCCGCTTTCTGATAAAACTCGTTGGCCAGCTCGTTGCCCGTGCGCTGCTTCCAATAGTCCGAAGCGCCTTCCAGGGCTGTATCCGGGCTGGACTGACGCTGCAGAATCTGCACGACCTCGCGCAGGGCGTCCGGCTTGCGATTCAGTTTCTCGTAGGACCGGGCCAGCAAGTAGCGAATCTCCGGGGAATGAGCGCTGAGAGCGTAGTTGTCGAGAAACAGTTTCAGCTTCGAAACCGCGGTCTGGTATCGACCCAGTTCATACAGGAGATTGCACATGCGGTAGTCCACGCGCATCCGCTCCACCGGCTTCAAGTCCAGTTTCGCGAGCAGCTCGTAGTGGCGGTACGACTCCTCGTACTCGAGCAACTCGGCGTGCGTTTCCGCGATTTCCAGTTTCGCTTCCAACGACAGGCGGCGGGCCTTTTCCACTTGGTCCACCGAGATGTTCAAGGTGGAGTTGATGACCATGTAGTAATTGTTGATGGCGACCTTGAGCCCGCCCATTTTGCGGTAGATGTGCCCGAGCTCCATGTAGATGGAAGCGAGCTGCCGGCTCTGGCCAAATTCCTGCACGAGACGCTCGTAGACCGCGGCTGCCTTCGGATAGAGGGCCGCCTCTTTGTAGAGAGTGCCCATCTCGTAGAGCACTTGCTCTTTCTCGTCCGCGTCGATCGGCACGCCCAGGGC
Organism: Opitutaceae bacterium; assembly: GCA_028284235.1. GTDB lineage: Bacteria > Verrucomicrobiota > Verrucomicrobiia > Opitutales > Opitutaceae > Pelagisphaera. Next base: position 166,579 of record JANQSC010000051.1, on the reverse strand, counting down.
GGCCGCGAAGTACTTCTCCGCCATCACAGTGTCGCCCCCCTCCCACAAGGAACGACCGAGCTCCAAGTACTTCAGGATCTGCACGCCCGCCTCTTCGCGGTCGATCTTCTTGGCCGGTTCGATGACGAGAATGTAGTCCTCCTTCTCCTCGTCTTCCCCTTCGCCTTCACCCTCGGCGCTTTCCGCGTCCTCGACGGTCGTGTCTGCCGCTGGAGCGTCCTCCGCCGCGAATGATGGAAACGCCAGAGCGAGGCCAATCAGCAAACCGCAAATCAGACGCAGGTTTAGTGTATCTAAAATTTTCATACTAAATGTTCTCAATCAACTACTTTCGCTCATAGGTCGCCCCGCTTCGGGACGGCGGCGCTTGCGTCGGAATCGCTGGGGAAAATGGCACTACCGTTTTGGTGCCGCCGCCTTCGCGTTCGTTTTCAAAGAAAATCAAAACTTCTTCCGGGCGCACTACGGTTCCTTCGGTTTCCTCGACCATAACGCGGTCGCGCTCTTCGAGTTCGCTCGGAAGGGTCGTGTCGATCTTGCCGGACACGATGGTGTGCGGCTCCAGTTCGAAAACGACCCGGTTTACCAACCCGTTTCTGCGGGCCTCCGCTTCCGTCAACGCGTTTTGGACGACGACCGATCCTTGCCCGGGGGCGAGCATGGAGAATTCGGGCAACGCCTGAGTGATCGGGCGCAGGTCGAGAGCGCTATCGTCCGAGAATCGCAACGGAGTGGGAGTCCGATAGGCCAGGTAGCCCGCGTACTCCTCCTTGCGAGGCAGCGAAATCGATCCGATTCCCGCCAGCAACTGCCTGGGGGCCCGGCGTACGGAGCCCCAGAGCGAGGGGCGCTTGTATTCGTCGTCTGGGGAAAAAGGGTTGGCGGCCGCAGTCTTTCCCCGATTCGAGGCGGCGAACTTGGTTTGAACCGTTCGCTTCTTGGCCTTCTCGCGCGTCTTTTCCACGAGTTCCCGGGCCTTTTTTTCGTCTTCCATTTGCAACTTCTCGGCGAGAGTCTCGCTTTCTTCAAGGAGGCGCTTTTCGATTTCCGCCAGGGCGGCCCTCTCGTCCTCCGCAATCAGCTCCTGAATGAGCGCTTCCTGCGTGATGACCGCTGAAGCGAGGAGCCGGTCCCGTTCTTCCCGGGCCAGGCGAGCGTCTTTCTCGATCTGTGACTCCAGTTCCTCCTTGGCGATTTGCTCGCGCTCGCTGAGCCGCTTTTCCAGTTCCTTGCGGGCCGCCTTCTCGTCGTCGGCGATCTGCTTGTCGATTTTCCTCTGGGCGGCGAGGGCTTCGTCGGCGAGGCGTTTTTCGAGCTTCTCGCGCGATTCCGATTCAAATTCTTGGATCCGCTCGTCGATCGCTTCGAGACCGCGCGCTTCCGCCTCGGCCAGACGCGACTGCATCGCTTCCTGAGCCACGGTCCGGTCGGCTTCGATCTGGGTCGCGAGCTCGATTTTCTTGGCGGCTTCTTCCGCCTCGATGCGCTCGAGGGATTGAGCGAGGGCCTCCGCTTCTTCCCGCTTCAGTTGAGTTTCGAGGGCTTTCTCGGCTTGGCGTTCCTCCTCTTCGAGTTGCCGGGCCAAGTCCCGCTCCGCTTTGCGTTTCTCGTCCGCCAGCTGCTTGCGGAGCTTTTCCAAGGCGAGTTTCTCCTGCTTTTCCAATCGCGCTTGCTCGACGCGGGCCGCCGCGGCTTGCTTGTCCGCCAGACGCTTCGCTTTCTTTTCCTCCGCAAGGCGGCGCTGCTCCTCCGCCTGAAGGGCCTTCACCGCCTCGGTTTGAGCCGCTTCTTCGGCTTGGCGAGCAGCTTCCTCTTCAGCGGCCTTCTCGGTTGCGGTCTTGGGAAGCGCCACGCGGCCCTCGCGAGCGGAGGGGTGCTGACGCGTTTTCTTGTCGGCGCTGCGCAGGATCGATGGCGTCCAAGCGACCCCCAAAATCAAAGCCGCCAAAATCACTTTGGCAGTCATGGGATAGGATTGGCGTTTAAACAGGTTCATGGAGAGTAATTTCCTCTGGGCTCGCATAGGCGCTTCAGTCTATTCATTATCGACTGCCGGGAGGGGCGCCTTGAGCGATTTCGGCCCGAAACCCGACCGGCAAGCCCTCTGGATTCGGGCCTTGGTTGAAACGGTAGGTTTCGAGGAGATCCTCGAGGGTGTGGACGTCGACGGGGCCGGCCCGCTCGTCCTCGAATTCATGCTGGTGGGCGGAGATTTCATAGGGATCCCCGTAGGACTCGAGACAGGCCCGCGTCTGGGCCCAAGCGGCGTAGGGGTTCGACAGGGATTCGCCGTTCTCCTTCGCCAGGTCGACCGCTCGATCGATGACCGCGGGATCGCAGAGTGGGAAGTTGATGTTAAAATTCACGTGAATATCGCAGGGATGGCTCGCCATCAGATGCTGGAACACGGGAACCGACGGGACGTCGTCCTCTGCCAGCTCCGGCGGCCGCTCCAGAACGGTCGCCCCGAAATCGAGGGCCACGCGGGCGATGAGCTCGCTCTCGGTCGAAACGACGACCTCGTCGACGCGGCTTGCTTGCCGCAATTTCTCGATGCCCAGCCCCAGGAGCGGCTTGCCCGCGAAGGGCAGTAGGTTCTTGTAGGTCAGCCGTTTGCTTCCCAGCCGGGCGATAATGGATCCAACTACATGCATGGCGGGGAAAGTACACGATTGCGACCCGCTCGGCAATTTCTGCCGAACCAATCGATCGAATTGGCAATAAATGACCTGTTTAAAGGCGAACGCATCGAGTCGCTACTTGCATAGCAATTCGCGGGCCAACTCGCGCAATGCCTCTTTAACTTGTTCATAACGTGCCAGTTACGCCGATAACTCGAAAATCGAGCCCGTAGAGAGCCGCCCCAAGGCAAATGAAGGTTGATCTCTCCGGAAAATCCGCTTGCTTACGGTTATCCGTCTCGTGTCCCGAAAACCGAGCGAACGCCTCCCTAGCTAAACGCGCCTTGTCCGACCCGCCGCACTACAGACCCGCAGTTCTTTTGAGCGATCTCCATCGCGGCAGCTTCCGCATCGTCGGCGATCTATACGAGGCCACGTTCCACGCTCTCGGGATCGAGGTCGTTCAAATGGCAGCGCCGACCACCGCATCCGAGCGCCGCTCGATCGGCGAGCGGTTTTCAGGCGCAGTGTTCTTCCACAACACGGTGGGCCGCAATTTCGTACCGATCGAAGGCGAGACGAATATCGCCATGGTTTTGCACGAGTGGAGCCGCTACCCAGCCGCCTGGGCTCCCTATCTCGAAGCCTTCGATGAAATCTGGGTGACGACTCATCATTTGCAGAAAGTGCTCTCAGGCTCCGGCGTCGCCACTCCGGTCACCGTTTTACCGCCCGCGCTCGATTTAGAGACAGCGCCCTCCAAAACCAATTGGGAGAGCCAGTCGCCATTCGAGTTTCTCTACGTGGGCGAAACGCACTTTCGCAAAGGTCTCCATCTTCTCTTCGCCGCCTGGGAGCAGGCGTTTCCTGAATCTGGCGCAGCGCGGCTAACAATCAAAACCTCCGCTAACTGCCCCTTCGAAAGCCCGCGACCGGATATCCAGATTTTAACCGCGAACTGGAACCGCCAGGAATTGCTAGAATTGTATCCAAAATACGACTGCCTGGTTTCCGCCAGCTTGGGCGAAGGCTGGGGGCTCCCCGTCGCCGAAGCAATTCGAGCGCGTTTGCCCGTCGCGGCGAATCTTTGGGGCGGGCACGCCAGCATGTTGAATGCGGAGAATTGTTTTTCAATTCACCACCAGGAAATCCACCAGCCCTACTGTTCCGCCCCTGAACTCTACGCCCCCGGCCAGCAATGCGCCTTTTCCGAACCGGATCAAGTCGCGGCGGCGCTCAGACGCGTCGTCGACTCCACTGCGGAAGAACGACAGCGAATTTCTGAACAGGCCGTATCCGATCTTTGGAAACACTGCAGTTTCGATTCAATCCAGTCCGCAATCGCCGAACGCATGGCGCCCGTCCATGCCTGAGACTTTCGAAACGCGACGCGATCGAATGCGGTCGCTAATCGACTCGCTCCAACCGCAGTCCAACCCCGACAATATCTACCCGCCTTCTGGCAACTGGCTGGTCTCCGCCACAGCCCCCGCAAATCAGATACGCGATTTTCATCTGTCCGTTGCGGAAAACCGCCCTTCCAAAACACTCTACTACTTCGGATTTCCATCAAGAATCGACGACATTCAAGGGCTGCTCTCGCTCGCCGATTCACAGTGCATTCGTATCCAAAAATCAGGCCCAATTGGCATCGACAGCATCGACACGCTAAAACGCGTGATCGATCGAGTATCGATCGACGCCTGCATCGCGCTCGTCAACAACGTCTCCGGAATGGGCTATGGAAACGTGTTCGAACTATTGCTGGCAACCGGAACATCGAAATTCTTCACCTGCAACATCCACGCCGAATTCACTTTGTGGACACAATCCGATTGGGAGCGCAGCGCGCAGGCCCAAAGCGCGTTAGACGCTCTTCTGGACGCAACGTACGCCCATCTGGGAAGCGGGCGGCCCGCATGAGCGCTCTTTGCTCAATCGATTTGAGCGTGCTCAATACTCGCTTCCCCACAGGGATATCGCGATACGCCCGGAAAATCGTAGAAGGGCTTCTCGCAATCGAACAATCAGACACGCGATGGCTCACCTTGGGTTCGATGGAACCCGTCGGTCGACCCGAACGGCGGGAGCGCCATCTCGCTTACGAACTTCCCTGGCACGACATCGACGCCAGTCGACGGACACTGTCCTCCCTACTCGCCATTGAAGGCGTCGACGCGCATTTCTCGCCCTACTACCCGCTTCCCGACAAAGCGAGCGTCCCCACATTCCTCACGATATTCGATCTGCTCCCGTTGAAGCATCCCGAGTGGTTCCCCAACGCCAGCACCCAGCAGTTTTTCGACGGCCCGTTGCGGGCGAGCGCCCGACGGGCGACCCACCTTTTCGCTATTTCCGAGGCGACAAAATCGGACGTCGTCGACCTCTACGGAATCGCTCCCGAAAGGATCACCGTCACCCACCTCGCTCCGATCATCGACCCGATGGGCTTCCCCGACACGGGCCGGCCTGTTGAGGAACCCTACTTCCTCTGCGTGTGCACGCTCGAGCCGCGTAAAAACCTTGAACGCACGCTGCAAGCGTTCGAGCTTCTCATTGAGCGCGACCCGGATCTTCCCCACAAGCTCGTGATTGTCGGCGCCTACGGCTGGAAATCCGAAACGCTCCAGCAAAATGCCTCGAACCTCGGCGAGCGGGTGAATTGGACCGGATATCTCCCAGATTCAGAGCTCGCCGCCTACTACCGCCACGCCGCCGCGCTGGTCTTCGTCTCGCTAGCTGAAGGCTTCGGTCTCCCCATCGCCGAAGCCATGAGCTGCGGCGTCCCCGTTCTCACGTCCAATTGCTCGTCCATGCCGGAAGTCGCGGGCGACGCGGGCGTGTATTGTAATCCTGAGGACAACGAGAGCATCGCAGATGGCTGGGGAAAACTAGTTGGAAGTGATTTCCGGACACGTTCCGCTCGGTCAATCACAGCGAAGTCCAAATCTTTCAACTGGATATCGGCCGCAGATATCACATATTCCAGGATATTCGGTCTATCGCGCCAAACACTATTCTAAAATGGGATCGATCCAATTTGCGCCGCACTCGCTATCCCCCCAAAACAACCGGGGCACCGTGTTCATTCACTTGATGGATGCACCCGTCCGAGGCCCGGCTTTGCAGCCACCTCCAAAAGCAGTCGCAGCGGCGCTGGGAATTCACTCTGCCGACAGTCCCGTCGACCTTCAGTGCAAGCAGTCTGTGGACCAGTCAATCACTGCCCTGGCTAATTTCGATAGAGCCGTGATCTACGGGCCGAGTACGAGCGTCGCGTTAAATTACCTCGGCAACTTGCCTTCGAGCATCCGGTCCGCGATACTTCTTGTCGAAGCAAACCCAACTTTTAAAGACTTGCTCCATTGCTTCGACCTCAAGTTGCCGCTCGCCATCAATACCACTGATTTATCGGAAATCTCCGCGAAGTCGCTCGCCTGCGCCCTCGCCGACCCATTCGCCACACAGTTGGAGAATTTCTGGACGCGGAACACTGCTTGCGAAACGGACGCACAAGGATCCATTTCCAGTAAAGATGGAGAAGCGAGCGTCCCAGCGGATGCGCTGTTTTGCTCCAAGCCCCCTCCCTTGTTCCGCGCACGCTATGACTCTCCCGTAAGAACGGCGTGTCAGAACGAACCCATTGACTGGAACCGAGAATCGGGTGGGCGCAGACTCCCACCGTCGCGCTGGGTCGAGTTTCTCCAGTCATTTCCTCCCGAACGCATCGCAATTTGGACAATCTTCGCCGTTTTGCATGAATCATTCGAGTTTGCCGACTGGATTGAAAGGGCAAGCGACACGGGCAAATTGAGTTCCTCGGGAAGGACTCTCGCCGGCTACGAATTTAGATCAAAAGGGGAAATACAAAACGCCTTTAAAGCACTTCCATCAATCATTCGTAATTACAATTCTAATACAAAATTAGAACGCGAAGAACTATTTTCGACCATCACGGATGAGCAAGATCAAATTCAGCTCACGAACATTTTATCCGAGTCCGGCCAACCTGCAATCGTACTCGAGTTTCTCCAATCTTTGCTCAGCAATTCGAGTACTGCCAATGTCGTATTCCTCGCCCATCGGGCCCTCACGAGACTCTCTCCCGCAAAGCCCCCAAGGGATTTTCTCCTGTTGCTCTCCGAATGGCTAATCGAGCGTCCCGACGTCGAATACGACGCCAAAGTGGACGCAATCTTAGTTGCGCTGGGCAACCAGCGTTGCTTTGAGCGAGCAGGCCAGTTTTACGCGGCCTTGGACTCCAAGAGCAAACCGCATAAAGGGTTTTATCCGCGCTGGGCGTCACACTGTTTCACGATTGGCGAAACCGACCGCGTCCCCGGTCTCCTTTCGCGTGACAAAGGAGAAGGCGCGGAGGGGTTTGCCAGAGTACTTTGGCAAGCGAAGTTGTTGAACTACGAATCCAAGCCGGAATCGGCCTTGAAACTCCTATCGGAGTTCGAACAACATTCCACATCCGCCCAAACGTGTTTTCTATCTTTTGAAAAGGGTGTGTCGTATCGATCGATTGGTGACCATGATCAGGCATGCTTGTTTTTCGAAACCTCTCTTGCAGCCCCCGTCAACAACGACAACTGGAATACCATGGCTGCATTCGAACTCGCGCTGACACTCTCCTTCCGCGGTAAACGAGAAAAGGCGCTCGCAGTGTTAGACCAATCTCTCCAATCCTCTCGCGACGACCCCAACCTTACGACCAACCCATGCGCAGTTCTATTGGCTTTGATAGACAAAGCCACATCCGAAAACGACTTGGCCAAATGCTCGAATGACGCGCTTTCCGTCTACCAGGCCTGGCCGCTTCCCCACTTCCACTACCAACTCTGGGCTCTCGCCCTCGGCGCTATGACTCAGTTTAAAAACGCCAATGCGAATGGCGGTATAGAATTCATCAATCGTCTACTCGCAGATCCATTCATGAGTCGATCAAGCGATAGCGAAACCCTCATAGGCCAGCTCGAAAACTCCACAACTTCAAATTCGAATCTTTGGGACTCAGTATCGGCAATTTGGTGGCCCCATCACGCGAAGGATTCGTTTGAAGGAAATATACTGAAAAAATTGTCGCTAACCGACTAGAGGCGTTATTTTACCCAAAAATCTGATTACGGTATCGGTTTGCTGCCGACCAATCGTTGTCTCTCATTCGCGCCGCGCGCGAAACCGAGTATCCACTTCATTTGCCCATATTTCGAGGTCGATAGTAATCTCTATTTGCCCAAATATGGGCGATGACGAGAACGCCGTATATCGGAGCCAACACGGACTGGATATAAACGAATGCAGACCTGTCCCAAAAGTTGAATGCGACTCCTAGTTCCTCCGCATACCTCAACAGTACCATCGCAATCGCGCCAATTAGCAAACCGCAATTCAAGCGGTAGAGATACCGCGACCGAAAATCTGGATTGGCCAAATATTCGCTTCGCAATCTGGCAATGACTGCAATTGAAACCAATGTCGTCGTCAAAAACAGCCAGACAACCGTTTCACGCATTCTTGTTTCCTTTCAGTAAGCGCTCTGCCAATCGGAACCCAAGTGAAACAAGGGTGAGGGTGGGATTGACTGAGCTCCCTGTGGCGAACACGCCGTTGGAGAGGATGTATAGATTGTCGCTTCCCCAAACTTTGAGATTCGCATCGACTACTCCATCACCTTCCCGAGCCGAGATCGGGCACCCACCCATGGGATGGCACGCCCACAGCTGCAGTTCGTCACGAATCAGATTGGATCCGCCAAACGAGCGGGCCAACTCCCCCAAGACGGTGTCGATTCGCGCCTTCGTCGCCGAAAAACCATCGTAGTCCGTGCCGATACGCAGCGACGCTATCGGATTTCCAAACAGGTCCGACTGCTCATCGCTTAGCCGTATGGAATTACTGGTTACAGCGGGCATTTCAAAATGCGCGGCCAGCCACGCTTTCGGCAAAATTCTCCGATTCAAGTTCAAGACAAACCCCCAAGAGCCGGTTTCTTTGTCGAAGTCCCTAAAACTGTGGCTGGACGCTAGAATATTCGTTTGTCTCGACCGACCCGCATTCCAATCCACATCGGCCTTAACTCTCAAGACAGGGTGATCCATGTAGCCCTTGCCGATATTCGGGTTATTCCAAAATCCCTCTCTGCCTTTGAGATTCAATCGCGTTAGCAACAACAAACGCGCGCATTCGATAGCGCCTGCCGCCAGCACGAGGGTCTCAAATTCGACCGTCAAAACGCTCCCGTCAGACCGTTTCACAACCGCAAGGCAAGGATTGCCTGTTGCATCGACTTCCAGCTCGCAACAACTGGACTCGGACCAGATCTCAACCCGCGGATTCGCCAGAAGTCGCGGAACCAGTGTCGCCCGGGGAGTCCAGCGCGCTTGAATCGGGCACATATTGCACTCCCCGATACCATTGCAGCTACTCCGGCGGCCATAAGGCAGCGAGTTCCTCGCCTGCGGCACATGATGCCATTCCAGACCCATTCCTCTTGTCCGACTCGCAACTTCCCTTTCATAGTCAGTCCACTCGAATGGGGGAAGTGGATACGGCATCGAACGAGCTTCGTCTTTCGGGTTCAGTTCGCCTCCAGCAACGCCCAGGTACTTCTCCGCCTCGCAATAATAGGGCTCCAATTCGTCAAATCCAAACGGCCAGTCTTTTCCGACGCCGAACAACGAGTTCTGCTGAAAGTCATTCTTGTTCCACCGAGGAACATACCCCTCCCAAGCCTCGACACTCCCTCCGAGAGCTTTTACTCGCAGCAACTTGGTATTGTACTTGTAGTTCGAAACGACCTCCAGTCGATCCCGGTCGTCCTCGTACCAATCCAGCCTCCGCCAGTCGCCAACCGGCCTCGAACTTCCCGCTTCCAGCACTATCGCTTCGCGACCTCCTTTCGAAAGCTTGTCTGCTAGCGAGAGCCCCGCGACTCCTCCCCCAACTATCAAATACTGTGTTTTCCTACTTGCCATCTTCAGCCGTGTAGTAACCGAAATTCATAAAAATATGAATACCCAGCACGAGCAAGTAGGCGGGAAACGAGACCGATTCGATAGCCCTAAGTTCAGCCCAAAACGGAATCTCGGACGGACCAAACATCAACAAGGAAATGTGCGCCACGGCAACCAGAGGCATCGCGCCCAACAATACCCCGTTTACAACCGCGATCAAACGCGCGCGCTTGCTCGTTTCGAGGCGACGGAGATAGATGCAAAAGACTGAGAGCAATACGACCGCAACAACACTGGATTGCCAAAACAGTCGAGAAGCCTCATCCATCTCCGCCATAACTACACTTTTCGAATCGCGAGAAAATCCCCAATCATAGAAACATGGAGCTCGTCAATCTCCGACCTTACCGCATCCAATGCTCTCGCCGCTGCCACTCGAGCCTCGTTCGGGCATGCCGTGAATCTCCGCAAGATCAACCATCCTCCTGATTTCAGGGAACCCCATACTCTCTCCACGTCCTTTGGAACTTCCAAGGGATGGGCCATCCGATTCAATAGAGCGAAATCGACTGCCTCCCTTGGTTTGTACTTCTCCGATTTACTCTGCAGGTACAACCGGTACCGGGGCTCTGCGCCCAAATAGCGTTCAATGATTTCAAGCTGCGGCATCCCGAACAACGGAACATGGACAAGCTTGTATTCTCCAGAGCGGAAAAGACGGCCTTCCCAGTCATTGTTGTAGACGCAGCCGTCGACTATATCAAAACTTGTATCCGCCATTTCTCCGATAGCCGATTCAATTTTGATCGAGGTAGAGCCGAAACACGCTCCCAACTCGACGAACTTCGCCTTCTCCAATCCCGCGCATCTATTCCTGACGAACGAGGTCAAACAACCCGTATCGGACATTTCGAACGCGGACGCATAGACCCGCTTGTCTCTCGTTGTACTGACTCCCGCGTTCACGTACAGCTCTTCAACCGCGGCCAGGTAAATCCCGCGAATATTCTCAAATTGCCTCCAAACGCCCCCCGCAAAGTGCATCGCTACTGGAATAGTGTCCGCAAAGGAAACTCCAAAACGCATCGGCTCTCGCTGCTCAACAAAAGAACTCGCGTATCCACAAGCATGATATACGTGATTCTCAGGAAATCGTCCAAACCGTTGAGGTCGTTTTACTCTCAACAGCCTGAAAAAATCTTGCTCGTGCCAATTGCTTCGATACAAAGGCAGGTACCGTTCATCCAACATCAGCGACTTCGCCTCGACCCAAACATCCACCATGTCTCGCAAGCGACCGGCCAGCACGCCAATGTTCAATTCCTCACCCAAATTGATATCTGAACCTGCGTCTCCGCCAAACAGCTCGTTGTATCGAGCGTCTTTCGCGTACAATGCCATTCCTGGATTTATCCCCACAACTTCGAATTCGCCCGATATCGCTCCTTCTGGAATCGAATCAAAAAGACAGTCCACCGGGCGCTGGTAAACAATGTCCGTATCGCAGAACAACACCCAGTCGACTTCACCCCTGAGCGACTCCAACGCCGGAATAACGTTGAGCTTGCTAAAACGCTTGTTCTTGAACTGTTCAAAAAGAAACTCGCTATCGAATTCAGAGCTTAACGCCATCGCGTCTTTTATCAGCCCGTCCATTGGAGAGCCACCGCCAACCGACGAATAGTGGGCCTTCACCCGTCGCCAAGACTTGCCCATTTCACCCCGCTCGTGTTCAAAAAACAGGGTGTTTGCAGCGAATTCACGACCCTTCCAATCGTCCAGAAAATCTAGCGGCTTTTCGAACACCTCGACGCCTTGCGACGCAAACCAGGATTTCGACTCATCGGAAAGCGACGTCGTTATTGCCAGGATACGGCCGTTGTAACGCCCCATTTCTTCATTCCGCAACGTCTTGATCAGGAGAGAGGCCTGGGCTACCTGGCCGTCGTTGCAATTGAACGCCACGACACAGCGACTGGGATCAAAGGATGGAGTGTTTTCGCTCATTGCAGTTCTCTGATATTCGCAAGAACCAAATGGCAAGCGAGGTCGAACGTGAAAGCAAGCTTGGACTGACGAATCGTGTCGCTTCGATGTCGCAGTAAAACCGCCAGACAATCAACCAAACTAACTGTAGAATGAATTCGCTAGTCGTTCATCGCCGGAATCACAATCTGCTCCGAATCTTCTTGTCTCGAATAAGATCAATCGAAACCCTCACATCGAGCGAGAGAACAAATCAAAGCCACGCTTCTCTCCGAGAGTAACGGAATGCCAAAGTCAATACTAGTTGTAGGAGCCGGTTTCTATGGCGCCGTCTGCGCAAGAGAACTCTTCGATTTAGGGCATTCCGTCCATGTAATTGAAAAACGGGTGCACATCGCAGGAAATTGCTATACTCGACCGAAGCTTGAATGCGGCTGCCATGAACACGTCTACGGTCCCCATATTTTTCATACAAACTCAAAGAAAATCTGGGACTACATCAGTCGCTTCACAGAGTGGACCCCCTACGTGCATCGCCCCAAGGCCCGCTATAAGGGCGTTTTGTATTCCCTTCCCGTCAACCTAAGAACCTTCCAGCAAATATACGGGGTCTCCACTCCAGAACAAGCGCGTCGCAAGCTGGAATCTGTCAGACACAAAATCGAATCGCCCGACAACCTGGAAGACTGGTGCCTCAGCGAGATCGGTCCGGATATCTATGAGCGACTCATCCGCGGATACACCATCAAGCAGTGGAAGAAAGACCCAAGAGAATTGCCTCCGAGCATAATCAAGCGAATCCCAGTTCGACTAAACGACAACGACAACTATTTCGACGATCGATTTCAGGGCATACCCAAAAACGGATACACGTCTATTTTTGAGCGACTGCTCGAGGGGATTCCAGTCGATCTCAATACGGACTTTCTACAGGAGAGGGACTACTGGATCAACAGATATGACCATGTAATCTACTCAGGTCCCGTTGACGCGCTCTTCAACTACGAGTCCGGCACTCTCGAGTACAGGTCTTTGCGATTCAATTCGGTCGTCGAGAAAGTAGCCGACTTTCAAGGAGTATCTCAAATCAATGAAACCGACGAGTCCGTGCCCTACACCCGCGTGATCGAACACAAGCATTTCAATGGAGACTTCAGCAAGCCAGCCTCACTAATAACCTACGAGTACCCAGAAGACTGGTCGGCAGGGAAAACTGAATACTACCCAATCGAAACGGCTATAAGTCGTTCAAAACACAGAGCCTACATCGAACAATTGGATCAATTGGGCCTCCCCATCACGGCGGGAGGGCGCCTCGGGGACTTTCGCTACTACGACATGCACCAAGTTATCGGCTCCGCGCTACGATCGGTCCAAACGCTTGCCCAATCATGGAAATGATGCGGGGTGCCCCCTCAAAACGAACGTCGTTCATCCCAAAGCGGCGACACACCATTGATAAAACTCAAAGTCAATCTTGTCGGACTCCCTCATCGATTCTTCGATACGCTCTCGATCAAGCTCACTGCAGTCCGAACGACTAGTCCGGTTTACGTGAGGCGCATCTTTGAACTCCACACCCAATGCGCCGCTCATCGCTCGAAGCGAATCCGACATTCTCTCGGTCACCCCTATGAACGAAAACCAATTCTCGACGTTTGACCTAGCATTTTCGAACGCAACCGACTTTCCAAACATCTTGCCGCAAACCCGAGATGCAATTGGATTTCGAATACGAGCGGGCGACAACACGAACTCCTCAACCGTAGAGCAGGCATCGACAATCTCGTTTTTCTTCCGCCACTTTTCCCTCGGCAGTTCCGCGTTGCGCTTCTTGAAGTAGTGAAACTCCGAGATAACCCGTTCCACCGGATTCCGGACAAACGTGAAATACCTTGGCCGCTCAATCGCGAATTGCTCGTGGATCCCGAAATCCACGTGCCCCATCACGAGCGAAAGCCCGCGCCGCATTCTAAGCAAGGCGTCAAAGACATTCTCACCGATTGGATGCGGGTAGAGATGAACCGTTCGCTCCGGATCGAATCGGTTCTCGAGCATTTGATTCACGCTTCTCCCAGCGGTTTTCTCGATATGAAGAAAAATATGCGTCTGTTTCGGTTCGCGACTAAGCATTTAGCATTTCTTCAAGAGCGGGTACAAGTAGCTCGGCGGCATCCTCATGCATTTCAGGCGAAGGGTAATATCTATTCTCGTTCACCAATCTGCCAGCGACGCGAACCTCCGCCGGGGAGCCGTCACCGCCAAGCACAACCTGCGGCATTCCCCGATTGGAAACCACTTCGACGAACCGATCCGACTCGCGAGCAAGCGTATCCACCATCGCAGACGTCACGAGTTGCGGGTAGCTGCCGAACAACCGCCCGCGCGTCGAAAAGTCGAGCGTCCGCTCCGCGGGTCGGTCGCCAAAGAAAAGCAGGAGAGTCGGAACCGCTATCTCGTCGAGCAAGGCGCGAAACCCGTCCATCCAATCTCTCTGCGTCTCCTCGACAATCGCTTCAATCTCATCGCTTGAGCACGCCTCGAATATCTCGTCGAACGCCTGCATCGCCGAAATCGTCTCACCGTCGGATCGCCGCTGTCCATTGCTGAACCCGCGACTTGCGAAGTAGCGATTCGACGCGGAACGCGCCGACAGGACTTGCACCACGGCCAAGCGACTTTGGTTGACAAATCCGAGCAGCTTGGGCCGATCTAGAAACGCCTGGGGGCCCGATCCCGGCAATCCCAAGTTGGCTACGTCCAGTCCGATGCGCTCTCGCAGCAATGCGGGGAACGGTTTCCTGACAAATCTCCCGTAGGTCTGCGCCGCCCCAAGACAACAAATGTATTCGCCGGGATGATACTCTTTAGGGCCCGGGCCCCTGAGCGTGAGTCCCGGCTGTACTTCAAGAGCGTAGGTATCGTAGTCAAAAAGTCGCGAGTCTAGCCGCTCGTAGTACCCAGGTCGCGTTGTCGCAACCGTAGTAAAACACTCTGTGGCCTGGCTACTGGCCATTCTCTGGACCGACCAATTCCTCGATACGAGATTGCATCTCCTCCACTGTCCCTATCGGAGCATTCGCGCACGCCCGACAAATCGTCCCTTTGAGATTTCCGTCCAAGAGCGCTTGTCGCAACTCCATCAACGGAGTGTCGCTTACGACTTCTTGAACGGTTTGCTCGTTGAGATTGCCCAGTACTTCGGCTTTGCGACAACAGGGATAAACACGCCCGTCCGCGCCCGCGAGCAAACGGCGCCAGGGTTGAAGGCACAGTCTTGTCTCAACGCCCTCTTCCGGCAGTTTCGGGGCCTTGAAAATTTCCTCCTCGGAGTCTTCGACGCCCTCGAGCGCTTTGCCGCCACTCGACCATTCTGGATGGACTTCCCCCATCAGTCGCTTCAACTCCTCCGTGACCTTTAACTTCTTACCGTGCGCCTCCAAAAGCTGTTTTGCTTGTAGCGCTTGCTCCGCGATCTCGCGCATTCGCTCGCTGTCGAGCGAACTGGGCGGGCGTGGATAGCCTTCCGCGTCATTCAGGCACCCATTCATCGGGAACATCTCGATTTCATCCACCCCCACAGCCACCGCAAACGCCGCGAGTTCGTGCAGCCGTTTCCCGCTCAAGTCGCTAACGACGCAATTGAACCGAAGCCAGGGGACTTTCCGATTCTCCAGTATGCCCTTTTGGCGGAGGCGGGCGATGTTGTGCGTGATCATACGCACGTCCACCTTGCGGCGAATGTGCATGAGCAACTCGCGATCGGATGTATCCACGCTAATGTATATGCGGTCCAGCTTGAGGAACGCGTCGAGCTCCTCCTCCGAAAGCGACTTGGCGAAATTCGTAACCACGTAGAGTTTCGAACGGGAGCGTTTTTTGAAATCGTCGATCGTCTCCGTCCAGCCTGGAAAAATGCTGATCTCCCCAGTCCCATTGAAATTGACCTCGTTGAACTCCAACTCCTGGGCAAGGTCGACGATCCGACTGCTCACCGCATCCGCCATGTGCTCGTCATGGCCCGGGAGAGCGTTGTAGGAGTCTTTGCTTTTACCGCAATATACGCATCGCAAGTTGCACTTGCTCGTGAGCTCCACGCTCAGGTGCACCCAATTGCTCTTGGAAACTAAGGGTCGATATTCAACGGGAACGGCTTCTTGGGTTTTCATATATTCACATTATTGATACGATTCATACTTTTGGCGCCAAATCCTGGGCGAGAACTTCATCCAGATCCGCTCGTTCGAAGACTTCGAGTTTCGAAAATCGCGACGCGTTCCAGATTCGGCCACCCGCGCTTTCGAGGATCCGTTTGGACTCCGCAAAGTCCGCCTCCATTTCAGCGAACTTGGGGACGGTCCAGGTTTCCCCTGCCGGTCGATAGCCCGCGTGGAAGTGATTGCGTTCGCCGGTCGAGACGATCACGTCGTTGTTCATAATCCGTTCGCCTGTCTTGGTGTCCGGAACAATAAAATGATGATCCGCCCCAATGATGTAGAGCTCTCGAATCCCCATCCAGTAGGCGATCTTTATAGAGAGATTTAGAACGGAGTGGCCCGCGTTCGCGCCTCGAATCAGGTCCCAGCCAATCACATCGTCCTGCGGGTCGCGCGACTGCTTAGGATTAAGAAATACCGCGTCGCTGTCGGTCCAAAGGTACTTGCGAACGCTGTCCGCGAAAATTTTCAGATGGGGGAGCTCCCGAACCGTCTCCTCGTTGTTGCGGGCGACCACCTCGTCGCACATGCTGTAGACCGTCGGGCGCCATTCTGTGGAATCGTACGCCAAGAAAATCTTGTTGGAAGCAATCGTCACCTCGTCCTTCAGGCAGTCCAGATCCTCCATTTTCAAACTGGGCCCGTTGCCGATCAAAAAGGCGCGTCTCCCTGAAAATAGATCCTTCATTTCGAGAAGGCGATTGTCGTTGCGGTCGAAATGGCGCGGCGGAGGGTTTGAGAATCTCTGGCTCACCTCTCGATCAGCGGGCTGCTCGCCTTGCTGCTTCACTGCGACTCGATCCAACGGATGCAGCGTGCCCAGAGTCGAAAGCCCGACGATCGGGCACTCCAACGAGAGACCCGCAAGAACCAAGTGCATGTTCTGGTACGGTTTCGGACTGGTCCCATTGTAGACGATCAACAGGCACTTCGGATCTATCTTTATCAGCGCCTGCTCCAACTCTGTCGAAATCGTCTCCGCGCTCATCGGTCCAGCCGGGATCTGGTGGAGCGTCACTCCTTCCATAGCGAACTCCCGTTCGATTCCCTCCTGCACAAGTAGATCCACTCGTAGACCGCGTTCCAGCAATATGGCCAAGATCGGCTTCAAACGCCTCGGCGGAGCGGAGCGGACAACGACCACGCGGTCGCCCTGCGCGAGATTCAAGGCGTCAATCGAGGCGCGCCCGTCGCTTAAATCGAAAGTCTCCGATCCATCGTCCAACTGGACACGGTGTGAAATATGGCGCCGCGCGTAGAAAGCGTTGAGCTCAGGAACAAGCAGCCCACGCACGTACTTATCATTGTCGAACGACTCGTTTTGGAAGGTGTGATTGCTTTCGTGGATACGGTACGCGCCCAACGCCCGGTCCGTTCCCGAGACGCGACCAAAGCATATCGCCGTCCGCGTCAGATAGCCATCCGCGCAAATCCGAAACGAAGCGGGAATTGCGCCGACTTGGTCCAACGCCCGCTTCGAAAACGTGAGCCCCGACGTCGGCACAAAGTTAGACAGTCGATTCGAGTGCTTAGACGCCCCGAAGACATCTCCGATTGAAAGAGCCGGACAATAGTTCGACTTCAGAAGATTCCCGTCCTCGAAAAGTCCCAAATGATGCTGGTGCAAGGCGACTTTATCGGGATCGCCAAAGTCGGAATCGACGCATTCCAACTTTTCAGGGAACCAAAAATCGTCGCAATCCATGAACGAAACGAGCTTCCCTCGGGCAACGGCAATCCCTCGATTGAACGCTTCCCCTTGTCCCGAATTCTCATCAAGTTGAATGACCCTTACCCGATCCGGTTCCGCGAAGCGGAATCGCTCCAACACCTCGGCAGTCCCATCCGTCGATCCATCGTCGACAACGATCAATTCAAACGCGCGAAAAGTCTGGGCGAGCACTGACTCGACCGCCTCTCCCAAATACGCCTCTCCATTGTATACCGCGAGTACAACTGAGACCTGTATTTCCATGTAGCTTGGGGTCGAGAGACCCATCTATACGAACGGCCTGGGCACTCGTTCATTAAAACAGGATTAATGTTCAGCCCATCTTCATCTACGGCAATCAACAAGCAGCGATATCGCGCTAAAATTGTGTAAATGCTCCGTCTTTGGCCCATCGAAAGGCTAAAACGCAAGCAACCCCCATGCACACCTGCGCAACTAGAGTAAAAGGGAGTCGAGATCCACCCGTTCCAACGCCGCAAGCTCGGTCGCGCGCGACGCGTTTCGCAGCGACCCCCCATCGGCTTCGAACACCGACCGGGCTCTTTGAAACGCAAGCGCCTGCAAGTCGAGCCGCGGTAGGGTCCACCGTTCGCCCGCTTTTCGATAATCGGGATGAAAATGATTCACCTCTCCCTCAGAGACCACCGCGTCGCGATGCGCGGCGTCGTCGAATCGCTCATCCACTACCCTCGAATCCGGAACTGAGAACGAAAAATCCACTCCCAAGAAATAGACCTCCCGAATTCCCATATGATACGCAAGCTGTAGTTGGTGGTACAAGACAGTGTATCCCCCATGCAATCCGAAAACCGCCTCTTTGCTGAACCCGAAGCGCTCGCTATCAAGCGCCTCCACAGGCTCGTCCCTAAACGACTCGTTTCCACTCAGCTCCGGATACCAAAGCGCCGAAGAATTCGCGCAATCGAAACCTTGTAGGGAAACGGGCAACAACATTTTCGAATCCAACAAACGAATGCGGTCGCAGTTTTGCCGTGCGACCATGTGGTCGCACACCGTGTAGTAGCTTGGACGCCAATCGATAGAGTCATACGCCAAATAAATCTTGTTCGAGGCGAATGTGATCTCTCCTTCCAGCCGCTTGAGATCCTCGAGCCGCAAGCTCGGTCCATTTCCCACTACGAAGGCCCGCTTTCCGGCATGGACGCCTCGCAAATCCGCCCACGACCCAAAGCGCTTCCGAGCAACCTTGCGACTCGGTTCGACAACCTCATTCCCCACGGACTTCAATCCGCCTTTTCCGCCAACACCTATCACTGGGCAATCCAAGCCAAGGCTTTCAATCGCCGTATCCACATTTTCATACCCCGACCCATCATCATTGAGATAGGGAACAAGGGCGCACGCATAGCCAATCGCTCGCAGCTGCTCTCGCATTCGTTTTGAAAACACGCTGGCATCAATCGGTCCCGGAGGGATCTCGACTAAACCAACGGGCAAGGCCGAAAACGCCTCCCGCATCGACGACTGCACCAGAAGGTCGATTTCTACATCCGCAACCACCGCCTTCAACTCGGCTACCAATTCCCGAATTCGCCCGGGCGGGGCCGAGCGGGCCAACAATACCCGATCACCACTTCTCAGGCAAAGAAGTCGCAAGGGCGACCGCTCTTCCGCCCCCCGCAGCTCGACCGGGATTTTCGCCCGTTGAAAAAACGCATTGAGCTCCGGCCGCAAGAGATCGCTCACGAACAGGTCCGAGTCAAACGACGCATTCCCAACCGTACTATTGTTCGCATGCACGCCATAGGACCCGCAACACAGATCAACCCCCGAAACTCTGCCAAACGGCAGCGCGGCCCGACGCATAAACGCGTCCGCGCACAGCCGAAAACTCTCGGGTATTGGCCCCATCAATCTCAATGCTCGGGCCGAAAACGTCAGACCCGAAGTCGGCGCCATCGAACTGAGCGTGACCCTATCGCCAGCGTCGCCTTCCTCCGAGTACAAGTCGCCAACCTTCAACGTTCGGCAAAACCGCTCGCCCGAACGCGAGCTGCCCCCGACAATGTCCAGATTGTGCTGGTGAAACGCGACCTCGCTAGGATCTCCAAACGTCGCCTTAACCGTATCCAGTTTATTTGGATACCACCGGTCGTCACTATCGATAAACGCCACCAACTCGCCGACCGCTTTATCAATCCCGCGATTCAGAGCTCTCGCCTGTCCACCGTTTTCACTCAAATGGATAGCCACGATCGTTTTTGGGTGCTGAGCCGCGAAGCGCTCGACGATTTCCCGAGTACCGTCCGTAGATCCATCGTTTACGATGATGAACTCGAAGTCATCGCTTTCTTGGGCAAGAACCGACCCGATGCAGCCAGTTAGATGCGACTCGTGATTGTAAGTCGCCAAAACCACGGAAAAATAAGATGAGCGAGCCATGTCGGAATCAGACAATCTCAATCCCCCGTTCCACCGTTCCTCGAGTCGTTTTTATCCTCATAAATCCGGTCCATCATGCGCATCAAAGTCAACGCGTCTTTCGAACTTCCATTCTCAATTGAACGCCGGTGTTCTATGCAGTCGAAAAAATGCGACACCTCCGACGCCCAAGACGTGTCGGTATGATATATAATGTGCTCCTCCTGCGAGAACCCGCCCGCCGCGTGGGAATCGTTGCGCTTAATCGCCAAATCCTCGTCCCCATAAACTCCAGACGAAGTCTTGAGTCCGTTGAGAATAAGAGCCCCGCCCTCCATAAAAATCTCCAAGGAGAAGAGGTACCGCCACTGCGTCATGGTCGAGTGCAACGACGCGCAAACGCCCGACTCGCTGTTTCGGAAAATCGCGAATACATTGTCCTCAAGACCCTCCTTTTTCCAATAGAGGTTGGAAACGAGCGAATGTACCTCGTCGAAATCATCGCAGAAAAACAGAAATAAATCCAACATATGGATACCTTGATCCAGCATGATGCCTCCGCCCGCGAGCTCGGGATCCGCGCGCCAAGTATCGAAATACGATTCGTCCACTTCCTTTCCGTACCGCCCGCGCATCCAAAGAACCCGACCCATGTCGCCGGAATCGATGATCGACTTCATTTTCTGAATACTCTTGTGATGCCGATGGTTGAATCCGTACATGAGTTTACAACCCTCGGAACCCGACTCGACACGGCGGATCTCCTCCACTTGCGACCCACTGAACGCGGGCGGCTTCTCCGCAAACACGTGCTTGCCGCTTTGCAAGCCGCGAATCACCAACTCCGGAATGCGGAAATTGGGCGTGCACACGAAGACAACATCGATTTCGGGGTTCTCGAACAACTCGTCCTCGGAACGCGCTAACTCGCATGGAGCCTCCTCGACTCGATTGGGATCGTAGATCGCAACCAACTCCGCTCGACCACTCTCCTGTATACAACGGGCCCGAATACGACCCATTTTTCCAAAACC
The DNA here is from genome assembly GCA_028284235.1 of Opitutaceae bacterium. Lineage (GTDB taxonomy): Bacteria > Verrucomicrobiota > Verrucomicrobiia > Opitutales > Opitutaceae > Pelagisphaera. The sequence goes on along the minus strand of JANQSC010000051.1, from coordinate 145,648 downwards.
GATAATCGCCGCCTTAATCATTCCTCAACCCCTCTCTAAACGCGAGGAAGTCATCCGCCAGCCCTTTCGCGAAATCAATGCACGAACTGGCGACATGGGGCGTCATATAAAAACGATCCGGATGGAATTTCGCCAGTTTCCCCTTATAAGGCTCCTCCCAAAAAACATCGAACGCCGCCCGTAAACGCCCCGACTCGATCTCCGTGAACAACGCCTCCTCGTCGACAATGGGACCACGCGCCGCATTAACCAAACACGCACCGTCTTTCATTAACGCAAGCTTCTCCTGTCCAAAAAACCGCTCATTCTCGTCGTTCAAGGGTATATGTAAAGTTGCCACATCGGCGACGGGCAAAAGCGTATCCAGTTTTTCCATAGGATTCTCCAAAATATCAAAGGTCTCGACTTGCACTGCAGGCCTAAGCCGATCGGCAACTCGACTCCCAATGTTGCCGTTTCCAATCACTAGAACGACTCTGTTCTTTGAATACGTTCTACGAATCTTATTCCAATTGGCCAGCGACCCGATTTCCGCATAGAGCATCCGAAACACCAGCGCCGTCGAAAAACTCGCAGTCTCGTTGTATATAACCTCCCGAGTTCTTTCCGAAGGGAGCCCCACTTCGATGTCCCGATCCCGGCAGTCGTCGAACGGCACATTGTCCATGCCCACCCCGCACTTGAAAATCCCCTTCAACCGAGGGAACGCGTCGAGATCGATCGCCTTGCTTCCCAGCACCGCGACTTCCGCCTCGTTTGGAGGCGACACCTCCTGCAACTCAGGGAGAAACGAATCGAGCGTATTGGTGTTTTTCCAAATCTTCATTTCAATGGCCGCTCTTGTACGATACCCCTACGAACTTATCCAGCCACACGTGCAGCAGCGCCTGATGGGCCGACTCCGTTATCCCGTAGGTTCCCCCAGGGACATAGAAATTCAGATCGCCCAGCGACCGAGATTCGTTGTCCGAGCCCATCCCGGAAAACGTCACGATCTCCATCCCCTTCGAACGGGCCGTTTCAATCGTCGATAGAATGTTGGGAGAATTCCCCGATGAGCTGATCGTCACCAGCAAGTCACCACTTTTTGCATACCAACTTAGGGGAGCGCTAAACGCGTTCTCATAGCCGAGATCGTTGCCCATCGCGGTCAACAACGCCGAATCGCTGAATGACAGGGTAGGCACTCCGGCCGTCTTCGTCCAGTCGAGCGCCATGTGATTGGCGAACGCGGCACTCGCTCCATTCCCGCAAAGAAACTGGTACCTGCCCGCCTCCCGTATCGCCTGAGACTTGCCGCACAGTATTTCAAACGCCTCGTCGTTTTCTATACGGTCTCCCGATCGGGCGGCCACTTCCAAGCCTGCCAGCGCTGCGCTCAGCGCCGCGCGATACTCGGAGTAGTAGTTCGACCCGCTCATAAGCCTCCTCCGCTCCTCGCATAGCTGTCGGTATCCGGAAACAACAAAGGAAACAACGCAGCCGCGATGTTGAGATCCTCCTCGGTTTTCACCACGTGAGACGCTAACGCGTTCAGCGAATGAAACCCCACCCGCCCGCAGTAGGTCGCGCATTGCCCCTTCAAGCGCGCGTCCAAATACCGCGATCGATCCCATCCTGTAATGGACCAGCAAATACGCTGGACCGGATCGAGATCTTGAGAATTCGTTTTGGACGAAAAAGAAAAGTTCAACGCCTCCCCATTGAGCGCGCATTCTATTTGGATGTTCTCCACGCTTAACAGGCAATCCACATCGCCTCGCTTCATCCGATCGACGAATCCCGCGATATCCTCGATCGAGAGCAATGGTGCAATGCTGTGCACCTGAAAAACCGCGTCGCATTCACGCGCATGCAAAAACTCGGCAACATACTGCTCGCTCGTCGCCACCGAGTTCGCCAGTTCCGCAGGCCTTTGATGAAATGAAACCCCCTCCTCCTTAGCAATCTCCCCAAACTGCTTATGTTCAGAATTCACCCAAATCTCATCAAAGCAGCCCGCCTCTTTGCACTTTCGAATCGCGTGCGTGATAAGCGGTTCGTTTCGGATTCTCCGGAGGTTTTTCCTGACAAGACGTTGGCTGCCCATTCGGGCGGGGATCATCGCGATATTCATTAAGCGGCACAGCCTACAAACTTCGAAGCCCGTCGCGCCAGCGAAAACACGCCACCGCGCCCATTTCAATCAACCGAGCCCCAAATCCGATTCCCGCATCGCCGAAAGCAGCTCCGACGTCCCTGCGGCCGTGACAGTCAACTTCATCGTTTCCCAGTCCACCTCCCCATAGCGCGCGCATCCCCCGGCGCCCTGAACCAGAGCAATCCCCGCCGCGACATCCCACAAGTAAATGTCCTCTTCCCAATACGCGTCCACACGCCCTCTCGCGACCGACGCGAGCGACCAGGCTGCGGAACCGAACAAGCGCGTCTTGCGAAATCGCTGCACGCGCTTCACAAAGCCGAGAAGATCGGTTTCTTCATAGCTCCTGCCGCTTGGAAAGCCCGTCGCGAGCACCGACTCGCCCGGAGAACGGACGTTAGAAACCGACATGGATGTTTCGCCACAACGAGCGGGCATTCCCGAGCCACCGACCAGGAGTTCGTCCGCGCAGCAGTCGTAGACGATCCCGAAAACCGGCCGCCGATCGTCCCACAGCGCAATAGAAACACAGTGAATCGGAATCCCCTTCTCGAAATTGATCGTCCCGTCCAGCGGATCCACGATCCACAACCGGGAATCCAAACACTCCCTGGAAACCGCAGGCCCCTCTTCGCTTAGAATCGGGATTCCCGTCGGCTCCAAAATCCGGCGAATCGCTCCATCAGCCACTTGATCCGCCTCGGACTTTAGATCATGCTCCAGGCCAACAACTTCGCGTTCGAGGCATCCCGCAAGCGCTTCACCCGCTGACAGGCAAGCGCGCTCTGCGACGTCACTCAAATCACGCAAACTATCTTGAGGAGCCATTCCCCCAACCCACTGCGCGCAGCGAGTTAAGTCGATTCGAAAGCGCATCCAAATACACATTACGGGCAAAACCGTATTTCCACCGTAGATACGCAGCAAGAGTCAAACTGGCCGCGCAATCCCTCCCCGCACTCTTGACATTCCCCTCGATAGAACGGAGCTTGCCTGCCCGAAACTAGCCTTGCCAACACGCCCGCTCCGGCTAACGTATCGAAACACCCGTCAATGCCAGACACAAGCGAAGAGAACCCGTTGATCCGCTCAGAAAGCGGCGCCAGCAGCGACGAGCTCCTCAAAGCCCGGGCGTTGACCGATTCGCTCCTCGAATGCTCCACCGACGGCATCGTGGTTCTCAACCGATTCGGCGAGGTCGAGACCCTCAACCAAGTCGCCCAGAATCTCCTCGGCTACACCCACTCCGAGTCCGTCGGCAAGTCCATCAACGCGATCTTCCACGCCTTCGATCCAGCCACCAACGAGCCCATCGACCTCTCCTCCGAGCGTTTCCGCAACCCCCAGCTTTCCTCCACGCGAGCCACCATCGAGAAGCCCGACGGCAGCCGCGTTCCCACCACTTTCCAACTCAAACCCAACGCCAACCCCGTAAAACCCGAGCTCTCCGGCGCCCTCCTCTTCCTCAGCGACCAAAGCCAAACCGAGTCCAAAGAAGCCCAAATCCGCCTCATTGCCACCGCCCTCAAAAGCATCGGCGAAGGCGTCATCATCACCGACAAGAACTGGGACGAGGGCAACGCCCGCATCCTCTACGTCAACGACGGTTTCGCCGAAATCAGCGGCTACACCGAAATGGACGTCGTCGGCAAAGGCATCTCCCTCCTCCACGGGAAAAACACCGACTTCTCCATCGTCGAGGAAATGATCCTCGACATCCAAGCCGGCCGCACCGCCGCCGGCGAAATGGTCGGCTACAAGAAAGACGGCTCCGAGTTCATCATGGCCTGGAAAGTCTTCCCCGTCTTCGGCTCCGAGACCGAAGTCACCAACTACGTCGTCATTCAGCGCGACGTCAGCCAAATCCGCCGCCTCGAACAAGACCTCTTCCAGTCCCAGAAAATGGAAGCCGTCGGACGCCTCGCCGGCGGCATCGCCCACGACTTCAACAACATCCTCGCCGTCATCCTCTCCTTCTCAGACCTCATCCTCGAATCCAAAAACGACGACGACACCGACGCCAAGTACCTCAAGGAAATCCGCAAAGCCGCCGAACGCGCTACCGACCTCACCCAGCAACTCCTCTCCTTCAGCCGCCGCAACAAGAACCTCACCCCCGAAGTCCTCGACGCCGTCAAGGTGACCCGCGACATGCAGAAAATCCTGCGGCGCCTTATCCCGGAAGACATCGAGTTCGATCTCCGCTTCACCGAGGACCCAGTATTCGTCAACCTCAACCGGACCGCCCTCGAGCAAATCCTCATCAACTTCACCACCAACGCCCGCGACGCCATGCCCGAAGGCGGGAAAGTCTCCCTCTCCGTAACCGCGTGCTCCGCCGAAGAGGCCGCCCAGTACCTGCCGGAACACATCGAGGCCCGACCCTACATGATGCTCAGCTTCCAAGACACCGGCATGGGCATCGACCCCGACACGCAAAAACGGATCTTCGAACCCTTCTTCACCACCAAGGACACCGGCAAAGGCACTGGACTCGGGCTCTCCACCGTCTACGGAATCGTCCGCCAGTCCAACGGGCATATCGAAATCGCCAGCGAAATCGGCAAAGGCACCCTCTTCCGCATTTTCCTCCCCCAAGTCGAGTCCAAGGCCCCCCAGGACGACGAAGACGAACCCCTCACACCGCCCGCCAGTCTCAGCTCCACCAAACGCGAGACCATCCTCGTCGTCGAAGACGACGAAACCATGTGCGACTGTATCTCCGGCCTCCTCGTCTACCACAACTACGAAGTCTTCTCCACCAACCTCGCGGAAGACGCCCTCGAGTTTTTCGAAGAATCCGACTCAAAAATCGAGCTCCTCATCACCGACCTCATCCTCCCGAAAATGCGCGGTTCCGAACTCGCCGAACGACTCCTTCAGAAGAACCCGGAAATGAAAGTCATCTACATGACCGGATACTCCGAAGAAGTCTTCTCCCAGTTCAACCTCCCCGAAGACGCCACCGTCCTCAAGAAGCCCTTCTCCCTCAAAGGCGCCCTCACCGCCGTGCAAACGCTCCTCAAAAAGGAAGCCACCCCGTAGGGGACGGCCCTCAAATCCAACCCAATCCGTGTAGGGGCGTTGCTTGCGACGCCCGCGTAGGATAAATCAAACGAGCTGATTCTACGGGCGTCGCGAGCAACGCCCCTACGGCCCAAGCCCATCTCTCTGCCCCCAATCTCTCCGTCTCTCAATCCCTCCATCCCCCCGAAATCGCTCAAGAATAGGTAAAACGGTTCACTCTTAGACGCCGCTACGGATTTTCGACTCAAGGCAAACCCTCAATCTGACGATGGGTTCAGCGGGCCCTTTCCGGCCCGATACACTCCCGCATTTCCAAATAAAAAGCAGCGCTATGCAGTGGCCCCCAGAAGCAATTGACCAATTCGAGAACATCGTCACCCAGCTCGCCGGCGAAACCCACCTCGCCCAGCCCGACAGCGACGAAGGCCTCCTGCCCATACTGAGCCTCGCCAACGAGCTCACTACCGAACTCCCCGACGACCCGGCCATCGCCGCTATCGTCGCCACGATCGAAGCAACCCTCAACCCGCTCCTCGAGGAAACCAAACATTTCGACGCCAACGGCATTGAAACCCTCCAACAAGCCGCAGCGGATCTCTCCAACCACCTACTCACTCTCAAAACTCCCGCAGAGGCCCCCGCGGAAAAGAAAAAGACACGCGTCACAAAAACCGACATCCTCGACTCCCTCGACGACCTCCCCAGCTTCGACACCCCCGAGCCGTCTACTCAAACCGAAGAGCCGGAAACGCTCGAAACATTCGAAGCCGCGATCGACACCTTCGAAGCCGAACCAGCCGCGGAGGACGCACCGCTCGCAGTTGAGACTTTCGACCTCCCCGAACCCGAACCCGCTCCAATCGAAGGCGCACTCCTCACCGAAGATCAAATCGCCCGATTCGAAACCCTCTCCCAACAACTCTCCGGCGAACTCCTCCTCGCGGAAAAAGGGAGCGACGACGGATTGCTTCCCCTCTTCAGCCTCCTCAGCGAGCTCGACAACGAATTCGCCGAAACCGAGTTCCTCAGCCCGTCCATCCAGCCCGTTTTTAAGCAAGTCGAGCAACTCGTCGACACCGCCCAGCCTTTCGACGACGCGACCCTCGCCACCCTCACCGAGTTCAACTTCTGGCTCGAATCCACCCGAGCTTCGCTACGAGACGGAATCGTCCCCAACCCCTTCGAAACCGAAGAAAACCAACCCGCCGCCCCTCAAGTCGAGTCGCTCGCCACAGAGCCCGCTTCCGAGCCCGAGCCCGCCGACGCAGATAACGAATTCTCCGAGTTCGACGTCGTCATGGACCTCAACCTCGAGGAAAACCAAGAACTCCTCGTCGAATTCCACATCGAAGCCGTCGACCACCTCGGCCAAATCGAAACCGCCGTTCTCGAACTCGAGCAAGACGTCTCCAACCAAGACGCAATCGACTCGATGTTCCGCTCCTTCCACACCATCAAAGGCGTCGCCGGCTTCCTCAACCTCGTCCCCGTCAACCGCCTCGCCCACGAAATCGAGTCGCTCATGGACCTCGTCCGCAACGACCAGCTCCCAGTCTTCACCGGAGTCGTCGACCTCGTGCTCGACGCCAAAGACACCATCGCCCAACTCATCGAGCAAATCTCCGACGCCCTCTCCAACGGAACCCTCCCCACCGAAGCCATCCCCGTCAGCCCCCTCATGCTCCGGGCCCGCTGGGCGATGGAAGGCCCCGAAGCCTACGCCGCGAAAACGGGAACCTCGACAAACGCGAACCAAACCGCGGGCAGCACAGCCAAACCGGATTCACCCAACTCCCCCGAATCAGGGCCCGCCACCGCCTCGCGAAAGAAAAAAGCCACCGAAAACGCCGCCATCCGCGTCAATACCACGAAGCTCGACAACCTCATGGACACCGTCGGCGAACTCGTGATCGTCCAAAGCCAGCTCCAGGAAACCACCCAGCGACACGCCAACGACGCTAACGCCCTCCAGCGCAACATGGCCCAGCTCTCCCGCATCACCAAAGAGCTGCAGCACACATCCATGTCCCTGCGCATGATCCCCATCAAGTCCACCTTCCAGAAAATGGGACGCCTCGTCCGGGACATCAGCTCGAAAAGCGGCAAGAAAGTCGCCTTCGAAGTGTCCGGCGAAGACACCGAGCTCGACCGCAACGTCGTCGAGGAAATCGGCGACCCGCTCGTCCACATGGTGCGCAACGCCCTCGACCACGGACTCGAAACCCCCGCCGAACGCCTCCAAGCCGGGAAAAACGAAACCGGCCGGATCGCTCTCAACGCCTACCACAAAGGCAGCAACATCGTGATCGAGCTTTCCGACGACGGAGGCGGTATCAACTCCGAACGCGTCCTCGCCAAAGCCGTATCCAACGGAATCGTACGCCCGGACGAGCAACTTCCCGAAGAGGAAATTTTCAAACTCATTTTCGCCGCTGGATTCTCCACCGCCGAAGAAATCACCGACATTTCCGGCCGCGGCGTCGGCATGGACGTCGTCCGCAAGAACATCGAGAAACTACGAGGCAAGATCGAGATCGAATCCACCCTCGGCCAAGGCTCGACCTTCAAAATCCTCCTGCCCCTCACCATGGCCATCGTCGACGGCCTCGTGGTCAAAGTCGGCAAAGACCGATTCATCCTCCCAACCACCTCCGTCAAAGTCGCCCTGCGGCCCGACGAAGAGACCCTCGCCAAAGTCCAAGGCGCCCAGGAGATCCTCAACATCCGAGGAAAAGTCTTCCCGCTATTCCGACTGCACAACCACTTCCAAATCCCCGACGCGGAAACCGACGCCCAAAAAGGCACCGTCGTCATCGTCGAAAACGGAGGCAAGCAATGCGGCCTTCTCGTGGACGACATGGTCAGCAAGCAGGAAGTCGTCATCAAAAGCCTCGGCAGCATGATGCAAGGAATACCCGGCGTATCCGGCGGAGCGATACTCGGCGACGGCAACATCGCCCTCATCCTCGACACCGCCTCGCTCATCTCCGCCGCCTAAGTCACGCGCAAACCGTAGGACCGGCGCTCGCCCCGCGCCGCGCCATCCAACCCTATCACACGATACGGGGAAACTGCACATTTAGACAAAAACGTTTTTGTCTAAATGTGCAGCGAATCCCCTCCAGGCGAACCCTACCCCAGAGATCGCCATCCTACGATCACCCCGTCCCTCGGTCCCTCAATCCCTCAATCTCCGTCAGTCCTGCATAGCTCGAAGAGCGACGCATGGATCCGTCCCGCCACATCACCACTTTTCCACCGGCCCCTTCGGCACTTTGATCCGGTCCTGAGGAGCCCGGTCCGTGATCGACGAATACTGCTCCGGCGGGCGATACCGCACCAGCAACTCCCCCGAGTCGTCGCAGAACCGCCGGCGCCATTCGACGTACTCACCGAGAATCGTATCGAATTCCTCCATACTCGAGAACCGTACCACGCGATCCTTGAAATATTTGGACGGCCCAAAGCGCTTCGCGTACCAAGGCGCCACTTTGCGAAACTGAATACACCCGCGATCCTCTCCGTAAAACTCGATCATCCGCTCCAGGTGTAAACGCATCAACTCGACCCGCTTTTCAAATACCATCTCCGGAATCTGCTCGCCCGTCCGCAAATAATGCTCCGTCTGCTTGAAAATCCACGGATTGTAGAACGCGCCGCGGCCGATGCTGACCCCGTCGCACCCGGACCGCTCCAGCATCAATCGAGCCGCCTCCGGCGTCGTCACGTCCCCATTCCCAATCACCGGAACCGCGGAAACCGCGTCCTTCACACGAGCGATTCCCTCCAAATTCACATTTCCCGAAAACCCCTGCGCCCGCGTGCGCCCGTGTACGAATATGGCGGATACGCCCACATCTTCCAACGCCTTCGCCAAGTCCGGAGCCGTGATGTTCTCGTCGTCCCAGCCCAAACGCATTTTCGCCGTTACCGGAATCTCCAAAGCGTCGACCATCCCCTTGACCAACGACTGCGTCGCCCCCAAGTCCTTCATCATCGACGAACCGCTTCCCGTCTTGGTGACCTTCTTAACCGGGCAACCCATATTGATGTCGACCGACTGCGCCCCGCGCTCCTGCACAATTAAAGCCGCGTCGCGCATCTCCTCCGGCACGCCGCCAAACAGCTGCACCGACATCGGCTGCTCGCGCGGATCCGACTCGATCATCTTGTACGCCACGGGACGCTTTTCCAGCAACGAGCGAGCGTTCACCAAATCCGTCGTCACCAGCCCCAGCCCACCGAGCGTCTTCACCGTCAGCCGAAACGGCAAGTTCGTATACCCCGCCAGCGGCGACAAAAACAAATTGGACTCAAGCTCTAGACCACCGAGTTTCATCACCGGCACCAAAATCAGAAACCGCGAATCAACGCAAATAATCGCGAATTTCCGATCAAGTGAATTCGCGTCTATTCGTGTCGATTCGCGGTTCCAAACTCGACAGTCCTCTAAATCGTCACGTCCAGCTTGGCGAGCGCCGCTTTCAAGCTCGGGTCCATCGGGTGGCCATTGTACAAGACCTCCCCCTCCGGCCCCACCAGGATCATTCGCGGGATCGAGTCGATCATGAGCATGCGGCTCAAAGGCCGGTCCTCCGGCTCCAGCAACCACGGCATGAGCTCCATATTGTGCTCCGCCCGGACTTTCTTAGCCTTGCCCGCCGGATCGTCCGAATCCGTGTTCATCCCCGCGACCACGACTCCCTGGTCCGGCAAAGACTCCGCCTTCGTCCGCAACTCCGGCATCAACTGCATGCACGGCCCGCACCAGCTGGCCCAAAAGTCGATCAACATCGCCTGGTTGCCCGCCAGCCACTGCTTCAGCGTCTTCTCCTCCCCGTCCGCGCTGGCGATCACCAAGTCCATCGGCAAACGCAGATTGGCCATGGCCGCCTCCTGCAGTTCCTTCTGCCGCACCTCAGTCATCAATTGAAGCAGCCCAAACGCCTGATTATACTCGGGCGCGTTGATGTACGACAACGCCGCCTGCTTCTCAAACTCCGGAATATCGCTCGCCTCGTAAGCCTGAATCGCTCGCAGCGACGCCACCAACCCCGTCAACTGACGACGGGAATGAAACGGCTTGTCCATCCCGAACTCCAGCTCGTCCGCGACCTTCTCCAAAGACTCCAAATGCGGGTAGAGAGCAGGCATATTGCCCGTGGAAAGATAGTTGATCGTCTGCGCCTCGACGATAAACGCCTCTGCAACCCCGTCCGCCCGAGCCGCCTCAACCGCCTCGTCAAACGGTACATTCGCGTCCCGAGCCGCCTCGTACAAATGCTCCTTCGAGCTGTGGGTATGCTCCTCGCCCTCGTGTCCCCAAATCAGCGGAACCACCCCGAGAGCCCATGCGATAAGGCCGATACGCGAAAAATTGTTCATATTCGGATTACGACCCAGACCCCCCCTTGCATGCAAGACCCAATCCAATCCACCCACATCCCCCGCATGAACAGTTTTCGTGGTAACGTTACCACGAAAACTGTTCAGGGCAAAAATCCAAATTCACTCTTCACTCCTCACCATTCACTCCTCACTCTTCCCCCCATGCCTGCTACGAATGAAACGGAATCCATGCGAAGCGCGCTGAGGCGCTATTTCGGGCACGACTCTTTTCGCCCGCTCCAGGAGGAAATCATCACCGCCTCCCTGTCCGGCGACGACGTCTTCGCCCTCCTCCCCACCGGCGGCGGCAAGTCGCTCTGCTACCAGCTCCCCGCCATCCTCGAAGACGGGCTCACCGTGGTCGTCTCGCCCCTGATCGCCCTCATGAAAGACCAGGTCGACGGGCTCGAAGCGAACGGAATCCGCGCCACCTACCTCAACTCCTCCCTCAACAAAACCGAAGCCCGCAAACGCTACGCCAAGCTCTTCGCCGGAGAGTACACCATCCTCTACGTCGCCCCCGAACGGCTCATGCTGTCCGGATTTCTCGACGACCTCAAACAATGGAACGTCACCCGCTTCGCCGTCGACGAAGCCCACTGCATCAGCGAATGGGGACACGACTTCCGGCCCGAGTACCGCCAGCTCTCCAATCTCCGCCGTCTTTTCCCCGAACTCCCCTTCATGGCCCTCACCGCCACCGCCACCGAACGCGTGCGCGACGACATCCTCGCCCAGCTGCAGCTGAAAAACGCCAAGACATTCGTCGCCAGCTTCAACCGCCCCAACCTAGACTACTGCGTCGAGACCAAGCAGGCCGTCTTCCAGCAGATTCTCCGCTACATCCAAAGCAAGCCCTTCGAAAGCGGCATCGTCTACTGCTACTCGCGTAAAGCTACCGAGACCCTCGCCGACAAGCTCCGCCAGTCCGGCGTCGAAGCACTCCCCTACCACGCCGGGATGACCCCGCTCAAGCGAGCCGAGAACCAGGAGGCTTTCATCCGCGACGAAATCAAAGTCATCTGCGCTACCATCGCCTTCGGCATGGGCATCGACAAACCCAACGTACGCTACGTCATCCACCAGGACCTGCCGAAAAACATCGAAGGCTACTACCAGGAAACCGGGCGGGCCGGACGCGACGGACTCCCGTCAGACTGCATTCTCTTCTTCAGCCCCGGCGACGTCGCCAAGCAACTCCAGTTCATCTCCGACAAAAGCAACCCCAAGGAACGCGACGTCGCCACGACACAACTACGGCAAATGGTGCACTACGCCGAGTCGTCCGAGTGCCGCCGCAAAGTCCTCATGGGCTACTTCTCGGAAGACTGGCCCCACGAGAGTTGCAGCAACTGCGACAACTGCCGCAACCCCAAGCAATGCTTCGACGGTACCCTTCCCGCCCAGAAGTTCATGTCCTGCATCTTCCGCGTCAATCAAGCCAGCGGCTTCGGAGTCGGCATCAACCACATCGTCGACGTCCTCCTCGGCAGCAAAAACGAAAAAGTGCTCAAGTGGGGCCACGACCGCTTGTCCACCTATAACATCGGCCAAGAATACCGGCGGCCCGAATGGCAGGCCTTCGGACGCGAACTCATCCGCAACGGATACATCGAGCAGCTCACCGAAAAACACAGCATCCTCGAACTGACCTCCAAAGGAAAGTCCGCCCTCCGCGAACGCTCGCCCATCACCCTCACCCAGCCAAGCATATCCAAAAAGTCGACACAGCCACGACGCTCCTCCGACACCGGAGGCATCGACTGCAACGAAGCGCTTTTCGCCACCCTGCGCACCCTGCGCAAGGAACTCGCTGCCGAACAAGGCGTCCCGCCCTACATCGTCTTTTCTGATGTCACCCTCCGCGAAATGGCCCGCGATTTTCCCATCGACGCCGACCAGATGTCCGACATCAGCGGCGTCGGGATGGCTAAACTCGAAAAGTACGGCAACGTTTTTATAGAAGCCATCACCGAGTTTCTCGACGCGAACCCCGACGCTGGAATCGACGACCTGCAACCCTCCGTCTGATCCAGACGCGCCCGCCCCATGCGCTACCGCAACAGCTTGTTCCTTTTCCGCCGCGACTTGCGCCTCGTCGACAACACCGCGCTCGAGCAAGCGCTCGAGCACTCCAAAACCGTCGCCGCCGCCTTCGTTTTCGATCCGCGACAAACCCAACCCCACCCCTACCGCAGCGCCCCAGGGCTATGGTTCCTCCGCGACTCCCTGCGCGAACTCGATACCGAACTCGCCAAACGCGATTCCCAACTCTTCCCCTTCGAAGGCGCTCCCGACTCCCTCGTCGAACATTGGGTCGAGACCCTCCAAATCGAAGCCATTTGGGTCAACCGCGACTATACGCCGTTCAGCCGAAAACGCGACCACGCTCTCCAACGCGCCTGCGAGCGACGTGGCATCGCCTTCCACTCCTGCGCCGACTTGCTGCTGAACGAACCCAGCCGCGCTCTGAAAGCAAACGGCCAACCCTACACCGTTTTCACTCCCTACTACAACAACGCCCGCGCTCTCCCCGTCCAGACGCCACGGACTCGAGTAAAGAACGCCGGACGATTCGCCCCGGCTCAATCCGGAACAACTATCGAACCGTTTCTCGACGCGCTCGTCGAGAACATCCCCACCTACGAGCTCGCCCAAGGAGGCCGAACTGCGGCAAAAAGACGTTTGAGCGAATTGAAATCAAAATCCGGATACGCGGAACAACGCGACTTGCCCGCCCTCGACGGCACCAGCTCCCTCTCCCCGCATCTCAAATTTGGCACCTGCTCGATCCGGGAAGCCTACGCCGCCATCGCCAAAACGCTCGGCAATGAACACCCGCTCATCCGCCAACTCTATTGGCGCGACTTCCTCACCCACATCGCCTACCACTTCCCGCGCGTCTTCGGAAACGCGTTCAAGGAACAATACGACCGTGTCCCCTGGAAAAAGGACAAAGCGTTGTTCAAGGCCTGGAAAAACGGAACGACCGGCTTCCCCATCGTCGACGCCGGCATGCGCCAGCTCAACCAGACCGGCTTCATGCACAATCGCGTCCGCATGGTCGTCGCCTCCTTTCTCACCAAAGACCTTCACATCGACTGGCGCTGGGGCGAACGCTACTTCGCCACTCGGCTCGTCGACTACGACCCCTGCGTCAACAATGGGAACTGGCAATGGGCCGCCTCCACCGGATGCGACGCTCAGCCCTACTTCCGCATCTTCAACCCCTGGCGACAACAAGAGCGATTCGATCCAGATTGCGAATACATCAAACGCTGGATCCCCGAACTCGCGTCCCTCGCCCAGCGCGAGATCCACCGCTGGCAAGGCGAACTCGGCATCGACTACCCGCCGCCCATACTCGAGCACAAAGGCGCCGCCATGAAAGCCAAAATGCTGTTCGACAATCTTTAAAAGAGCGACCAACCATACCACACCATGGAGATTTCCCTGCTACACATCGGTCTAATGAAAACCGCGTCGACCTATATGCAAAACACCTGGTCGAACGACCCAGGAACCTGCCTGTCTTGGAACGGCACGTTCTCCTTTATGCAAACCCTGCGGAAAGCGACGCTCGAGGGCGAACTGAAGCCGGACGACAAACTCGACATCCAAATCGACGCCCAGCCGACCGAAGACCAGCAGATTATCGTGAGCAACGAAGGCTTCTCCACCGCGTTTCTCAACGGGGCTCAAAACGCCCAGCAACAGATCCCTAGCTACGTCGAACTCGCCAGCGCCGCCCTCGGCAAATTGCTACCGAACCTGGACAACGCGCTCGTCGTCGTACGCGAACCCATTTCCTGGATACGATCGATGCACATCCAATCCATCAAGGAAGGTGGATTCGACACCGGGCAAGACTTCGTGAAGAAGAACCGGCACTTCATACTCAACTCCCTAAATCTCGCCCATATCGCGCAATGCTACTCGGCCCACTTCCCCAAGCTCGCCATCGCCCCCTTCGAGCTTCTAAAGGAGGACGAGGACCGATTCTGGTCGCTCGTCGCGAGCGAATGCGGCATTAACGCCCCGACCGCCAAAGGGACCGAGCGCAACGCCTCGCTCAGCCGCGACGACGCCGGAATGCTCGCCAAATTGAATCGACAGTCGCGCATCCTCATCGAAGCGCTGCAAGAGTCCACGAGCTACACCATGACCGAGGAACGAGACTCGCTCATCAAAAGCTACCAAGGCTGCTTCCCATGGATGAGCCGCCGCTTTGTAGAGTTCGCCTCTGAGGAGCGGAAATCGGAACTACGCTCAAGTCTCGACGAACGCCAACCTCCAAGCGATTTCTTCGAGTTCTCTCTCGACTCGGAATTGACCGACGCGATTGCCAAGCAGTATATCGCCCCTCTCAAGGACTACGATCAATTTGACAAGCGATTCGTCGAGCAATACGAAAACGCGTTGCACGCGTCCAACTAATAGAACGTCCAGTAAATTGTAAACGTAGGGCTGGCGCTTGCGCCATGCCGCGGAGGCAATCAAAAACCAACTTACGCGGCGCTTCGCAAGCGAAGGCCCTACGAAAGAAATCGTAATTTTCCGACTTTATAAACACACTCAAAACCTGAACCCATGAAATTCCCGCCAATACTTGTATCCGCATTAATTATACTAAATTCGGCATTTCTCAATGCCCAAGATCGCCCCAACATCGTCTTCCTCTTCGCGGACGACCAGCGGCCCGACACGATCGGAGCCCACGGCAATCCCCACATTCAAACACCGCACTTGGACCGCCTCGCCGCCAACGGTCTCAGCTTCACCCGCAACTACTGCGCCGGCAGCTACAGCGGCGCCGTCTGCGTCGCCAGCCGTAGCATGCTCATGACCGGCCGCCACTGGCACCGGATCAAAGACACCCGCAACTGGGAAGGGCTCCCCACTCTCCCCGAGCGACTCGGAGAAGCGGGCTACACAACGCACGCAGTCGGAAAATGGCACAATGGCCAAAAAACCCTCGCCCGCTCCTTCCAAAGCGGCGCCAATCTCTACATGGGCGGAATGTCCGACCACACCAAAGTCCCGCTGCAAAACCTCAACCCCGATGGAACGCTCACCGAAAAAACACTCGGCACCCGCTTCTCCAGCACGCACTTCGCGGACGCCGCCATCGACTTCATCCAAGATCACGACGCGGACGAACCCTACCTCCTTTACGTCGCCTTCACCGCTCCCCACGATCCCCGCAATCCGCCACCATCGTATCGGCAAATGTACTACGAGAATCGGCCGCCGCTTCCCCCGAATTTTCTTCCCGATCATCCTTTCGACAACGGTCATCTCAATGGGAAAAAACGCGACGAGAGTCTCGCCGCACACCCGCGGACGCGCGCGGTCGTCAGCGACCAGCTCTGCGAATACTACGGGCTCATCACGCACCTCGACACCCAAGTCGGCCGCATCCTTGACGCCGTCGAGAATTCACCCGCCGCGGACAACACCATCGTCGTCTACACCGCCGACCACGGCCTCAGCGTCGGTTCGCACGGACTGCTTGGAAAGCAAAACCTTTACGAGCACAGCATGGGCGCTCCGCTCATTATTTCCGGCCCCGGCGTCCCGCGAAACGAGTCTACCGACGCCATGACCTACATCCTAGACTTGAATCGGACGATCTACAAGCTGAGCGACGTCCCCGCGCCCGACGGAATGGACGGAGCGGACCTCACCCCCCTGTTCGAGAATCCGAAAGCGTCCGTGCGCGACTCCGTTTTTCTCGCGTTTCAAGACATCATGCGATCCGTTCGCAACGACCAGTACAAGCTGCACATATATCCAAAAATCAATCACACGCTGCTATTCGACCTGGACGCCGATCCGCACGAAATGCGCAATCTCGCCGAGCATCCGTCCTACGCCGGAATTCGGGCCGAACTGACTGAATTGATGAAACACTGGCAAGCCCGAGTCGGAGACCCCTCGCCCCTGGAAGTCGACAACCCCGGACCCAAGGAAGTCGACTTCAGCAAAATCGAGCGCTCGCTCGACGTGTGGCAGCCCGACTGGATCCGCGAAAAGTACTTCGACGGACGCTCCCGAACCGACCACGGCTCGAAGTAGTTCGAAAACAAAACCGGAGGGCCAGCGCTCTTGTCTCGGCGTAGCTCGCAGAGCGAAGACGGATGCGCTGCGCCGCGATGTTGAATCCAACATTGTAGGGGCGTTGCTTGCGACGCCCGCAGAAGAACTTAGCAAGCCTCACACGCGGGCGTCGCAAGCAACGCCCCTACAATTCAATCTACTTTTCCACGTCGTCCTTGTAGCTGGCCTGTAGTATCATGAGCTTCTGCCAGATCTGGCGACTGAGATCGTTGGTCAGGTTTTCGATGTCGTTCACTGCCGAGAGTGTAACCGAATCTCGAAACCCCTGTACATAAAGAGCCGCGATCTTTCCTGTGAGCGACAGCAGCTCGCTGCAATAATCCAAGTAGCGTGTAAGCTCGAACGGCGTCATGTCCCGAGCGGGCGAAGACGGCGTTATGAGCGGGACTCGGTTCAAGATCGCGTTCGGGTCCTTAGTCAGCTGGTGCATGTCGATCACATGGGCGATCGAGCGCAGTTCGTGCAAAGCTCGCAACGCGCGGGACCGCTTTAACCGCGTCTCCACCGTCAAAAGGAAAAACACCGCCACTCCCACGATAATCACGTCCCGAATCGCCGCCTCGAAAAGCACGATCAAGTCGCCAACCGTTACCTCGGCCGCCTTCGCGTCCACCAGCGACAGACTGACCCCCAATGCGACGAACCCAAGGAGAATCACAACGCCAATCCCCACCCGCAACGGGTAGTTCGGCCGGTCGATCCACTCCGCCTTCGCTTTCGAGTCTCGCGCGATCTCCAAAAGCGAATCGCTCACGCTCTTGAGGGCGGAATTAGGGAAACGCTCCTCAATCCGGTTCCCCAGCTTCTCGATCGTCTCCAAAATTTTGTTCGAGCTCAGATTCTTGTACATAGCCAGCGGGAAACCGAGCTAGACGGCTCATTTCGCGAGGGGCAAGCGCGAACTCGAACGGCTCAATCGACGTCCATCACGCTTCGAAACGCCGCTACAAGCGCCTCTTCTGGAACCGCTTGAGTATCGCGGATCCGAGCGCAGCCCTTGCCGCAGTCGAGATCCGGCCGGGCCGCCACGAGGGGAGCCATTGCCGCTTCGTCGCAAAAGTAGATCGCGATATAATGCTTCTGATTCCCCAGACTCACCCACTGGTCGCCACGCTCTAGCGCCGGCATCCGGTAGCGCATCGTCACTTCCGCTTCCGGAATCGCTTCCCGAAAACGGTCGAGCAGCGAGGCGAGCCGCTCTCTACGGGGAGCGGCAAGGGCCTTGAAATAATCCTCTACTTCCGCATTCATGCGTCTTCGTAAACCGATTTGGAACGTTCACCCGTTTCAGCCGTCACACTAATTTCGCTCTCCCGCTCTTTTTCTCAAGTCCGAAAACACGCCGTATGCAACGAATCTTCCGCCTCAGCAGCGCCCTGGCCCTATTGACCGCGCTTCTTTCAACGACCGCGTTCCCGCAGGACGAGGAAATCGAAACCGGCCCCAGCAACGAGAGCATGGCCGCCTATATCCTCAAACAGCTCAACGAGCGGGAGCAAAACGCCTACGAGCGCTTCCAGAAGAGCATGGCGGACGAGGACGTCCACTCGATCAAGACCGAACTCCAGTCGATCGTCGACGGCTACGAGCGCCTCATCAGCGCCTCCCCCGACTACGCGGCCGCGTTTATCTCCTACGGGATGATGCTCCACCGGATCGGCGAGCGCGAACTCTCCTACGCCATGCTCGCGCGGGCGGACGAACTCGACCCCAACCACGCCATCGTCAAAAACCAGCTCGGCAACTATCAAGCCGAAGAAGGCAAGTACCCGGAGGCGCTCGCGTTCTATCAGATGGCGATCGATCTCAAGCCCGACGAGCCGCTCTACCACTACCAAGTCGGAAACCTCCTCTTCGCCTACCGGAAGCTCTTCATCGACGACAAGCTATTCCTCCCCAACGGGATCGACCTGGAAATCCAAAGCCGCTTTCGCGAAGCCGCGATCCTCGCGCCCGCCCATCTGCCCTACCGCCTTCGCTACGCCCAGAGCTTTTTCGACGTCTCCCAACCCAACTGGGAGGCCGCGCTCGAGGAGTGGCAGCAGCTCGTCGCGCTCGCCGGCGACGAAGGCGAAAAACAGATGATGCAACTCTACATGGCCCGGGCCCGCTTCCTCATGGGCCACCACACCGCCGCCCGAAAGATCATCAAAGGCATCCACGACCCCTCGCTCGACCATTCGAAAGATCTCCTCCTCAAGGAGATCAACGCCAAACACCCGAGGTAGGTGGGATGCACGTAACCTAATCCGTAGGGCCAGCGCTTGCACTGTGCCGCGGCGTTGGATCGCACAACCTACGCGGCTCGGCGCAAGCGCCGGCCCTACGCTTTCGTCCGAAGTTCAAGCGTGATTTTCGATTCTATATCCAACCACTCTTCGGGAATCGATTCGCCGCTAGCCACCTTCTCCTCAAACTCATAGGGAATGTGCCTCCACCGTCGCCACCAAGACCAATGCGAATTGTAACTCACCAACTCCGCTCGATACGGATTCATGAATACATAAAACGCATACTCCTCCTCCGACTCGTCCGGACGGAGTCGATGTTCGAAGTAGTTGTCCTGCCAACGCACAATCGACTTCGTCCCCGATTTGAACTTGGCCACCACTTGGCTAAGAGTCAGACGATTCCCCAGTCGAAATATCAAATGGAAGTGGTCCGGCATCAATACGCCGCACAAGAGTCTCCAATCCTTGCCTTTCGACTGATGTTCTAACTGCGAGAGGATCGTATCACTGCAAGAGCCCCTTAGAAGGAGTTCCTCGCCGTTCTTTACGCAAATCGTAAGAAAATAACGTGCGCCCGCAATTGACACCCGCCTATCTCGTAAACGCGACGTCCTAAGCGTACGCAAATCAGATTCCATAAAGGGACCTTCACTCAATTCGCGAGAGACCCTCAATCAAAAACGACTCGTAGGGCCAGCGCTTGCGCTGTGCCGCGTAGATTCAGGTTGTGGATTGAACATCGCGGCACGGCGCAAGCGCCGGCCCTACGGACTAGGCTGAAACAGCCTCGTCTACTTCCCCCAAGCTTCCAATAAGGCGGTCCCCATGTCCGACGGGGTTTTGGCGACTACCACTCCCGCGGCTTCCATGGCCGCGATCTTGGCATCCGCCGTGCCGCTGCCGCCGGAAACGATCGCCCCAGCATGGCCCATCCGACGACCCGGAGGCGCAGTCGTGCCCGCGATGAATCCCGCGACCGGCTTCTTCACGTGCTCCTTGATATACTCCGAAGCCTTTTCCTCCGCGTCGCCGCCAATCTCTCCAATCATGACGATCGCCTCCGTATCCGGATCCTCATTGAACAGCTTGATGGCGTCGGTGTGATTCGTTCCGTTAATCGGGTCGCCGCCGATTCCGATACAGGTCGACTGCCCGTATCCGAGACAGGTGACCTGCCAAACCGCTTCGTAAGTCAAGGTTCCGGACCGCGACACGATTCCGACCGTACCCGGTTTATGGATATAGCCGGGCATGATGCCGATCTTGCATTCCCCCGGAGTGACCACTCCGGGGCAATTCGGCCCGATCAACCGCGCGTTGGTCTCGAGGAGCTTCCGCTTCACCTTCGCCATGTCGTTCACCGGAATCCCTTCCGTAATCGCGATAATCAACTCGATTCCCGCGTCCAGGCACTCCAGTATCGAGTCGGCCGCGAACGGTGGCGGCACGAAAACGCAAGCCGTGTTGGCACCTTCGTTTTCGACCGAATCGGAAACCGTATTGAAGACCGGTACGGTCTCTTCGAATTTCAACCCGCCTTTGCCCGGCGTAACTCCGGCCACCACTTGGGTGCCGTAGTCCATGCATTGCTTGGCGTGGAACCCGCCGGACTTGCCGGTGATCCCCGTGAAAACCACGCGTGTATCTTTGTTAACCAGTACGCTCATTGTATTCTATTCCTTCTTACTAACGCGTGTAATTATTTCTTGGCGACAATATCGACGATCTTCTGGGCGGCGTCCGCCAGGCTGTCCGCCGAGGTGATCTCGATCCCGCTCTCCGCGAGCAGTTTCTTGCCTTGCTCGACGTTCGTGCCCTCCAGCCGCACCACGAGCGGCTTGTCGAGACTGACCGCTTTCGCCGCCTCGATAACGCCCTGGGCGATCACGTCGCACTGCATGATGCCCCCGAAGATATTGACCAAAATCCCTTCCACTTTCGGGTCGCTGAGGATGATCTTGAACGCGGCGGTTACTTGCTCCGCGGTCGCGCCGCCACCGACATCGAGAAAATTCGCCGCTTCGCCGCCACAGTGGTTGATAATGTCCATCGTCGCCATCGCCAAGCCCGCGCCATTGACCAGGCAAGCGATGTTCCCGTCCAAGGCGATGTAGTTCAAGTCGTACTTCGACGCCTCAATCTCCTTCGGGTCCTCCTCGTTCAAATCGCGGAACGCCTGGATATCCTTGTGGCGATAAAGGGCGTTGGAGTCGAAGCTCACTTTCGCGTCCAAAGCGCTCACCCCGCCATCCGTCGTGCTGATGAGCGGGTTCACCTCGACCATGTCCGCGTCGGTCTCCCAGAACATTTTGTAGAGATTGAAAATCAAGTTCGCGCACGCCCCCGCTTGCTTCCCCTCAAACCCAAGCTTGAAGGCGATCCCGCGCGCCTGGTGAGGCTGCAAGCCGATCGCCGGATCGACGAAGGCTTTGAAAATCTTCTCGGGCGTTTCCTCGGCCACCTTTTCGATCTCCACGCCGCCTTCCGTCGACGCGACGACCACCGGAACCGAAGTGGCTCGATCCATAAGGATTGCCAAGTAGTACTCCTTGTCGATGTCCGCGCCTTCAGTGAAGTAGATGGTCTGCACTTCGCGACCGGCCGGCCCCGTCTGCACGGTGACCAGCGTGTTGTTGAGCATCTTACCCGCGAACTCCAGCGCTTCCTCCTTCGTCTTCGCGAGCTTCACGCCCCCTTGAAAACCGTCGGTAAACGTCCCTTTGCCACGGCCGCCGGCGTGAATCTGCGACTTGACGACGATGAGGCCCTCGCCGAGCGAATCGATACACGACTCGAATTCATCTTTGGAACTCGTCGCCACCCCCTTCGGGCACGGGATTCCATATTGTTCAAACAGCTGCTTCGCCTGGTATTCGTGGATGTTCATTGTAAGGCTAAATGGAGAAGGTCTGCATTAAGGGACCCTCAACGAAAAAATCAAAGAGATATGGAAAAGATTTGTAGGCGGGCGAGCGCAGAAAAACAAACCGACGGTAAATCAAAGGTAGGGACCGATCTCATCAGGGACCCCGATATCGTCGGTGGCTGCCAGGCGGTCCAAATCAGTCACCAAAACGGCCTGCCTGGCAGTCAGGCCCTACCTTAGCTCCCCAATCCCGCGAGCAATTCCTTGGAGAGAAACGCCGTCTGCAGCGCCGATATTTCCTTACAGCCTTTGCGAGCCAAGGCCATCAGGGCCGCGAGCTCTTCCTCGGAAAACGTCGCCTCCTCGCCCGTGCCCTGAATCTCCACGTACTGGCCGCTGCCAGTCATTACCACGTTGAAGTCGACGCTCGCGTCGCGGTCTTCCAAATACGGCAAGTCGAGAACCGGCTGACCCTCGTACACGCCAACGCTGATCGCGGCGATGGAATCCCCAAACGGATTCTCTTCGAGTTTCTTCTCCTCGATGAGCGCCTGCACTCCCAAGCGAGCCGCCAAGTAGGCGCCGGTAATCGAGGCGGTGCGCGTCCCGCCGTCCGCCTGCAACACGTCGCAATCCACCCAAAGCGTGTAGCCGGGCAGTTTCTTCAGATCCATCACCGCCCGCAGCGAACGGCCAATCAAACGCTGGATCTCCACGGACCGGCCATCGAGCCTGCCGCGGGACGAGTCCCGCTGCTTCCGGTCGTTGGTGCTGTAGGGCAGCATCGAGTACTCCGCCGTCAACCAGCCGCCCTCCACGTTTTGAGCCCGCATCCAACCCGGGACGCGCTTCTCCAAAGTCGCTCCGCAAATCACCTTCGTGTTGCCGAACGAGACCAGCACCGAGCCCGTCGCGTTGGGGGCGAAATCCGCCTCGAATGAAATCGGCCGAAGCGCGTCGTTGTCCCTGCCGTCAGGTCGCGAAAATGCTGTCATGCGGCGATCAGAACCGCTCCCCCGGACGCGAGCAAGGAGTTTGTTCGACAATCGTCAGCGAATCCCCAGACTTCTCCTTCCATGAAAACTCGACGTATTCTGCTTTGTTGCGCCGCAGCCGTGGCGGCGACGCTCCCGAGCGCCCCGCTCTTCGGGCAGACTTCCCTTTCCTGGGAGCAAACCGAAATAAAAGTCGACGCCGATTTCGGACAGCAAGAAGTTAACGCCTACTATACGTTCACCAACACCAGCGACCAGCCGATCACTATCACCGACACGCAAACCTCCTGCGGCTGCACCGTTCCTTCGCTGGAAAAGAAAACCTACGCCCCCGGCGAATCCGGGAAATTGCTCGCCACCTTCGACATTGGCAGCCGCCTCGGCAAGCAGCGCAAAGAGATCAAGGTTTCCTCTCAAGAGGCGGACGGGACCGGATCCTACACGCTCGTTCTTAGCGTCGACATCCCCCAACTCATCCAGCTCAAGCGCCGCGCCCTTCTCTGGCGAGTCGGAGACGACGCCGACACCAAAGACTGCGAGATCATCCTCCACGCGCGCCGGCCCATGGACATCAACCAGGTCGCCTTCAAGAACGGCGACGGGTCGGACTCCCAATTCACTTTCGAAGTCGAAACGCTCGAGCCCAAGCAGAAATTCCTCCTGAAAATCACCCCGAAAACCACGGACACCAAAGTACGCGAAACCGTATTCCTCTCCAGCCCCGACGACACGGGCAACGCCCTCAAGAACTTCCCCATCTACGCTTGGGTGCGGTAGACCAATCGTAGCTTCGCTTCTACTACTCTCCGGCCCGCGCCAGCACGACTGGTGTTTGGTCCGCCTCGATGATCGCCCGATAGAAGGCCTGGACTTCCTTGTAAGAATCCGCGGGAACAATAGCGTCCTCGAACTTCAATGACCGCTTGAAGACGAGCTTGTCCTCCACTTGAGCAAGGGTGGCAGAGTAAGAGGCAAAGCCCGCGTCGACGGAAATCTCCTCCTTCATGTCGTCCACCACGAATCCGACAGGCAAATAGATAATCGCCTCCTCTTCGAACAATCTCGGCTCCATGCGAAGCGGCTGGGTTCGACTCGGTTTCGCATACGGGCTCTCCTCCTGGCGCGTCAGAATCGCCGGTTTGAAAATCAACAACTGATTGCGCATGTTCTGGGCGTAGCGCGGAATCGCGAATTCGAAATCCACTTTGAAGGCACGATCCTCGTCCTCCCGATCAGCTACCGAATTCAGCTGAACCACCGCCCCGGCGTTGCCCTTCCCGATCCAGCGCTCGTAAACCGCCTTGTATTCCTTTTCATCGTTACGGAGACGACGAACCCGCTCGTCGTACGCCCGTTTGCCGTGGTACGCGTCCTTAACGACTCCAAGAATCGCCCCGTTGGGAAATACCTCGGCCTCCATTGTCCGGGACGACAGATTCGCCTCCGGCGGGGCGAGCGGCAATCGAACGAGCGACTCCTGTCCTCGTTTTCCCACTACGGTTAGGCCTCCTTGCTCGTCGAATGGCAACTCGCCAATCGGCGTCAGTTCGGAGGTCGCGTCGACAAACAGTATCCGACCCAAATTCGGATCCTCGACGACCGCGTGTGTATCGACCGACTCGTCCACCTCGACCGCGGAAATGCAATGGTTGAAATAGTAAGTCGACGGCCACTCGGGATAGACGCGATCGTTGTTCGTCGCGTTCACCACGACGGGATACGCGTCAATTCCCACGACGCCAAGCATCGAGCGCAGCAGATTCGCCTTGTCTTTGCAGTCTCCGTATCCAACTTTGAATACTTCCGCAGCGGGCCTCGGAATATAGCCGCCCCCTTGGCTTAAATTGAAGTTGATCGACGCGTACTGAAGCGACTTCACGTAGTCGCCGATCGACTGAACTTTCCCCCAAATGTCGTCGCTCCCCGCCGCAAGCTCCTTGGCCTTGGCGATTATCTCCGGCGAAGCGGTCGCCTGCGGATCCTGTATCTCCGCCGTGTAGTCCGCGACATCCCGCCAACTTTCGAAGCGCAAATTCGTGTGCTTCGACCGCATTCCTTCCGGTGGCCGAATATCGACCGTGATAAACGACCGGGCTACGCTCCGATAAGGCGCGTTTTTCTCAGACTTTATCCGCGGCCGGTCACGCATCTCCCAACGGTAGCGATTCCTTTCGATCTCTGCTGCCGGGGCGCCGTGGAAACGGTTCGCCTCCACGCTCCAGCCTTCCGGCACAATCACGTCCAGACGCGACGCCAGCACCGGGACGGACGACTGAAAATACCATCGGTGCTGCGAGAAAATCGAGCGCTCTTCAACCGTGTACTCGTAGCCGAATACATGGCCAACCCGACTCCTCGACTCTCCTCTGATTCGCTTCGCCCGGCTTTCCGTATACAGTGCGTAGCCAGTCGTTGCGAAATCTTCGACTTCGTTTTTCTTAAACGCGTACACCTCTCCCTCCGAATCGATGCTCCACGCTTTAATGCTCGAGACGCTCGAAGAGCCGTCCCGGTAGTGAGCATACACGTTTGCGCGCTTTTTGCCATTCGGTTCGATTATTCGCAACGCGTATCGAACTGTTCGCGACAATTTTCCGTATTCGTCGATCTTATACACGCCTTCATCCCACAAAACGACGACATCCGGGCGATCGTTCTTCTGGAACTCGGGATTCTCCGCGGCTGCGGCCGCGGCCAGCCAATCAGGCGCCTTCACCTTGGCGTCCAGTTCGACGAGCGTCGTCAGCGCCAGGGCCATTGCAGCCAACCGGACTCCAGCTCGACCAATCATAACGACGATACCTCTACACTCTTTTTCTTCAGCGTGATTGAGTGCTGGTCCTGGGTATGCTTGTCGTCGAAAAGCCGTTTGACGGTCGCGTAGAATTTGGCCGGAAAGAACTTCCCCGAGAACACGAAGTCATTCGAGTAGACCAGAGTATTGGACTTTTGCTTCACACCCAACTTTGGCGAGTATTCGAACACACCCTTGTTCGTGAGGGGCCTCGGAGCGCTGGGGGCCTCCAACTCGAACCCGTCCGGCAATTTGATCACCGCAGACTGGATCTCCCTCATCGCGAACGGGAAGAACATATCCGAAACGCGCTGAGTTTCCGGAAACTCGGGCTCGGACGCCTCCTCGAACACGTTCACCGAAACGAAGAGACGATCGCCAATCGCCTCCGCGTACGAGTCGATGCGAATGTTTGCCGAGATCTTGAGCCGTTCGGTAGGACTCGCCGCGTTTTCAATTTTTATCGCCGAAACGGACGCCCGCGGCCACCGATCGTTGAAACGGTTTTTCATATATTCGCGGCGCTCTTGCTCGGAACGCCCGTCGAGAGCCCGCTTCAGCTCGACTTCGAAATGACCTGAGTACTCGAATTCCACTTCTCCCCAAAGCGTTCCTTTTTCGCTAAGCTCCAAATTTGCGTCGCTCTTTGCCACGGAATTCTCGGGAGCGGAAAACGGCACCGCGTGCAGCTCGAGCTTTTTCTTGTCCGAGACGACCACCGCTACGCCCTGCTCATCCCAGTCAAGCTCCCCGAACGGAAGGTACCTTCCACCCGGATCGAAGTAGCGCCATTCCTCGCCCAGCTTCACGGCGATGCAGCGTCTCCTCAATGTCGTGTCGATAGAGGAAAGCACTTTGCTAAACTGGTAGCCCGTTCTCGAGTTGACCGCCGCCAAGCGAGCATCGAATCCCGCAGCCTGGGCCATCGCGCAAAAAACCGTGTTCACATTTCGAGGGCTTCCGAATCCTTGCGCCAGGATCTTCTCCGCGGACATGTCACCTTTGATCTCCTTGCGGTCGTCTGGTGACAGCCTCCCCGCCTCGCCGTGGATCGAGTTAACGATCCCGGTGACGCAGTAGCGATAGATCGCCCGAAGCGTTTCCTCCTCGCCGGAGACGCCTTGAACGGCTTCTTTGACCGCCTTCTTGACCGCGCTCCCCGCTTTAGAAATGCCCGCCATGCTGCGATAGAGCTTCACCCCTTCCGACTTCCAGTAGTCGTCTCCTGTCTTGCCGTTGGGCGCCATGTAAAACAAGAGCCAGGCAATGTTCTGCTTTTCCGGCGGCCGATGCGGTTCGTCGACGTCAGCCGGGAAATTTTCGACGTCCAGTTCGTAGAAACCGTTCGGCTTTCGCTTCATTCCTCGCGAATCGCACTTGGACGTCATCCACTTTACAAACGTAGAGCCTTCGACCCAAGACGCGGGCCGCACCTTCACGCTCGCCTTTCGCAGCGGCCACGGCTCCTGGAAAGTGACGAACAACTCGGGCGAGTAGTAGTACTCGTGCAAATTGATCCGGTACTTGATGTCGACGATGTCGCCTTCCTTCAATTCGGGGAACGAAAAGCCCCGAGAACGAATCGAGCCTCCGCTGTCGTTCTTGAGATTCTGGCTGTAGATCTCGCTCTTCTGCACCTCAATCACGCTGCCGTCTTTCCGGACGATTCGCGCCGCCGGCGTCCCCATCTTCGAACTCGCCGAATTGTAGGCCATGCGATAGCTGCCCAGACTCTTCGCTCCGCGCTCGTCGTAGATCTTCACCCGAAGATAGTATTCGCGATAGGAGTTTGTCGGCTCGTCGTCGTCGAGCAGGATAGACTTGTACAACACTTCCGCTCCCGCGGCGGGATCGATATTGGACTGTGTGTACGACCGCTCCTCGTCCGAAATTGGGAGCCAAGTAGCGGTATGCGCCAAGGGACAGAGACATACGCAGAGCAAAAGCGGCGGGAGGAGGAATCGCTTCATCGGAGATTTGGGAATTGGGTTCTAAGGGAGCGCGAAAGACGCGTGATCAGCAGGAACGAGCCTGTGGAACTACCTAAGTTGAATCAAGCGAATTCCCAGCCCGAGCATCCCCTAGAGCCGAGACCTGAAGAACGAGAGCACCCGCGCTTTCACCTCGGGCGTGTCGAAGAGCTTCCCGCCATGGCCCGCACCTTCGATCACCACGAATTCTGAGTGGACGCCGTTTTCACGCAAACGCTCGTGGAACTGGACGCTCTGCTGGATCGGCACTCCCGGGTCCTCGTCTCCGTGCATGATCAAGAACGCAGCGTCGTCCTTCGACACATTGTCGTAGGCGCTCGCCTGCCGGGCCAATTCCGGGCAATCCTTGACCGTGCAACCGAGTAGTTTCGCTCCATTCGAATTGGCCACGTCCTCCTCGGTGCGACCGTCGCCCACGTTGTTCGGAGGCATCGTCAGCAACTCGGTCGGACCATACCAGTCGCATACCGCCGAAACGCGGCTGGAAACGCTTTCCATTTCCGGGTACGGCAGCGTCCCCATCAAGGCGACCAGATGCCCGCCCGCCGAAGAACCCCAGGCCCCGATCCGCTCCGGATCGAATCCAAAAACGCTCGCGTTGCGCCGCGCCCAGCGAACCGCCTCCCGGCAGTCGTCGATCTGGGCCGGCCACTGGGCAACGTCTGTAAGGCGATAGTTGATACTCACCACCGCGATTCCCTCGTCCGCCAGCCAAGTCGCCTTCGAGCTCTTCTTGCTGCCGTTTTTCCAGCCGCCCCCGTGCACCCAGACCACCGTGGGAACGGGCTTCCGAGCGGCGTTCTCTGGCAAATAGACATCGAGCAAGAGTGAATACCCATCCGGACGCGCATACTCGATATCCCGAATGACCTCGGCATTCGACGCGGTCGAAAGTGACGAAACCGAAACAACAACAGCGACGCATAGGCGACGAACACAGGCGAAACCAGTGGAAACGATCACCCCCGTACAGTTACCGGGTTTTCAACAGACATCAATGATCGAATTCGCCGCGCCCCGTCGCTGCCAATACGGCACTCGCGTAAATCCGCGTATCCGTTTTTTGGAACCGCAGCGCAAATAAAGTTTCGACAACGCGCTCGCCTCTGCTACGAATGAAGGCACAACCCAAAGAACAATGAGCGACGACCCCAACCAACCCGACTACACCCCCGGTATCATTCCCTGGAATGAACTGATCACGAGCGACAAAGCGGCCAGTGTCGCCTTCTACTCCTCCCTTTTCGGGTGGACCACCGACGAGATGGAAATGCCCAACGGGGATACCTACACCTTGTTTAAAAAAGGCGAACGAATGGTCGCCGGCTGCGTCACCCCGCCCGGAAGCGAGAACGTGCCAACCATGTGGCTGAGCTACGTGAATGTCGACGACATCGACGCCTCGATCGCCAAAGCCAAAGAGCTCGGAGCCGTCGTCCACAACGAGCGGGTCGACCTGCCCATGGGCTCCTTCGCAGTCTTCACCGACCCGCAAGGCGGCACGCTCGCGTTCTGGCAAGGCAATCCCGACGCGGATTGCTAGACGAATCGATCGCCGGACCGATATCCGGTCCAAACCCAGTCCCCATGCGCGCGACCCGAACACTCAACTCGGGTCGGATCGCGGCGACTCTCGGCGTCTGTTTTGTCTCCCTGGCGCTCTCAGTCTCGCTCAGCGCCGGCGACCTATCCGATCGCAAACGCGGACTGCTTCTCGGCTCGCTGTTTGGCGACGCGGCGGGCGGACCTATCGAATTCGCCCCCACCGATTGGGACAGCGATCCGCTCGTGAACACGCCGCTCACCAGCGAATCAAAAAAGCGCCTGGCCGCTCGTCTTCAATTGAGGGACTACCCCATGGAAGCCGCGCCCTATGCCCAATGGATCGACTTCGCCCCCAAAGGAACCATCACCGACGACTCGCGACACAAACTAGTTTTGCTCGAGAGCGGGCGACGCCCCGGCGGCTTTACAAGACGCAACTATATAGAAACAGCGATTGACTACTACAGCGACGCGAGCGCGGACGACTACGACTGGCGTCAGCAATGGCTGGCTGAATACGCGCTCCACTTCCACTGGCTCGCCCAAACCGAGTTTCAAAAGAACGTGCCGACAGAACCCGCCTATCCAACCGCTCGTCTCTGGGGCGGCATCCCCACCATGGCCGGTCAAATGCCGCTCCTCCAAATCGCCTGCCTCTTCCCCGGCGATCCGGACGCCGCGTATCGAAAAGCGTGGGAGCTCAATATTCTTGATACAGGCTACGCGAAAGACGTCACCAGCGCCTTGGTCGCCGGCCTCGCTCGCTGCTTGGTCAATCCCGGAGACAACTGGCAAAAGGTCATCGCGTCCATGCGCGACACCGATCCCTATGGCTTCGCCGAAGTACCGTGGGTCGAACGACGCTTCACTCGCTGGTTGAACCGGGCAATCGCGCTCGGCCAGGACTCGCGCGACTCCAAGTCCCCCGCCTCCTTTTTTCGAGCCCTCGAAGGCGCGCTCGAAGCCGAAACCTGGTGGGAAGCGCGCGTCCCCTACGTCATCACTTTCGCTATTCTCGAATACACAAACTACAATCCGCTCGCCTCGATGGAACTCGCCCTGAATTTCGGGCGCGACACAGATTCCACCGCGCAACTGATGGGGGCCTTTCTCGGCGCCCAACTCGGAGCCGGTTTTCTCGATTCCTCCCTCGCAGACCCTGTGGAGATGCAATTGCAATCCCAATACGGCGAGACCATCGATAGTTGGCTGGAAACGCTAAACGCATCCACACGTCAGTAGATCGCGGCGCTACGCTTCCGCCCGCATCTCCTCGATCATCACTTCAACGGTCAAGTTCTCGGGAGGAAGATCGTTCTCCGTCAACCAATCGGGATCGAATAGGCGGGACATGTATTTTTGGGCAGTGTCGCAAAGAATGGTGACAATTACCTGGCCTGGCCCGCCATCGAGGGCCACTTTCACGGCGCCGCCGACATTGATACCCGACGACGGGCCCAGGAACAAACCTTCGCATTGCGTAAGGTGTTTGAGGATACACATCATATGGCGATCGTGAACGCGGAATGCGGCGTCCACTTCCGCTTTCGCTACATTGTCCGTCACTCGACCTTGCCCAATCCCTTCGGCTATCGAGTCGCCATCGTCGAAGTCCAAGTGCCCATGGGCAAACCAGGACCACATCGCCGCTCCAAACGGATCGACGCACACTGTCCGCGTTTCGCTCTTCTGGCTCTTTAGGAATCCGCTCACACCTGCGAGCGTCCCGCCCGTTCCGATGGCGGTGACGAAGGCCGATACCTCTCCTCGAGTCTGCCGCCAAATTTCCGGGCCCGTAGTTTTGAAGTGGAAATCGGCGTTGGCGGTATTGTCGAACTGGTTCGCCCAAAACGCGTTCCCGGTTTCTTCAGCGACGCGCTTGGCGATGTGATTGTAGTTGCCCGGCTCGCTGTACGGGGCAGGCGGAACCGGGCGCACTTCCGCCCCCATATTGCGAAGCAACTCCATTTTCTCTGGAGCCTGTGAATCCGGGATGACAATGATGCTTTTGTAGCCTTTCGAATTGCCCACCAAGGCGAGCCCAATGCCAGTGTTGCCGGCGGTGCCTTCGACGATGGTGCCTCCTGGCCGGAGCAACCCTTTCCGTTCCGCGTCCTCCACAATCCCCAACGCGGCCCGATCCTTGACGGATCCCCCTGGATTGAGGAATTCGGCTTTGCCTAGAATCTCGCAACCGGTCAGCTCCGAAAGCCGATTGAGTCGAATGAGGGGTGTATTGCCAATGGAACCACAGAAATCGGGGGTAGAGAACATCTCTATTCAATGCGCGACCCGATCGCGAAAGTCAGTCACAATCACGCTTTATAAAAGGGTCCTGACCATTCCGAGCGATTCGCCCACTACTCGACTCCTGAACGATAAAACGCTTCCAGCTCGCTCGTCGAAGGATACCAAGGGCTTCCCGGCTGAGTCTCCACATCCGCCCAAAAGGCTAAGTCAGCGCTGCTCTGTAACGCCCCCCGGTACATGACCAGCCACTGATCCACGGTCAACTTGTCGAAGACTATTTCCGGCACTTCCGGCGGCGTCTCCGAAACTCGGCTCAATTCAAGCAACTCGAATCCGCCGCCTTCGCTAGCCTGGTCGGCTAGCACAAGCGAATCTCCTAGGGCCCATATTCGAATATTCGTGTTCGGACCGAAGCCGGAAAACCCAGCATCCCCATTGGTATCAATTAATTGACTGGTCATTGCGAGATGGTTGGTCCGAGCGTCGATTGTATATAGTCCCAATTCCACTCCGTCGCTCACCGACTCGTCTCCTGGTTCCACGTCCTCGGCGATCACATAGAATCCGGACACCGTTTTGTTTTCCAGCAACTCGTTGTCGAAAAACGATACGACTCCCGAATCCTCCGTCCCGCGCTCGCCAAACTGCCATGACCCCAATAAATCATTCGATTCGC
This sequence comes from Opitutaceae bacterium, assembly GCA_028284235.1. Taxonomy (GTDB): domain Bacteria; phylum Verrucomicrobiota; class Verrucomicrobiia; order Opitutales; family Opitutaceae; genus Pelagisphaera. The sequence continues at coordinate 113,625 of JANQSC010000051.1, read as the reverse complement.
CTTTGATACGGGCATACGTGAAAAGCGACCCATCCGATCGCCACCGATACATGGTGTCGTTGTGGACAGCCATCTTGGCATCCAGTCCCGTACCTGCCATGCCCGCTTCTCCATTTGTATCCACAACCGCCGAAGCCGTAAATCGGAAGGTGTCCGCATCGAGAGTGAAAGTCCCACGCTCCATTCCCGTCAGCGGATTCTCCGAGCTGCCAATCTGAGTCGATCCATAGTAGGTGCCGTCGTCAGCGAATGAAAGGACGCTCGCCAGCCCCGTAAACCACCCGCCATCGAAGTTCCGATCCACTTCCACCTCGGCGACCGACGAGGGTCGGCTGAAAATGGACTCATCGTCTTCCCCTTCGACGGAAATCGTAAGCGTGTCCTCGACCACGGTAAACGTTACCGAAAGTCCATCGAGGCTGGATACACCGAACGGGCCGTTTGTATCGAGAATCACGTTACCCGTAAACGCCCCCGTTCCCGAGTCCCAGGTGTATGTTCCCCGTTCGATCCCGGTAACCGCGCCCTCTTCATCCTCTTCCTCCTCGTCGATTTCCTCCCCGAAAACAAAAAAACCGTTGTCGAAAAAATTCACCGCAATTTGGTTCTTCGACGCCACATCCCCGGCAATCCAAGTCCCCAGAATCGAATTAGGCGTCTCCACGTTCCTCTGAAATTGGGTTTCAATCGGAGTCTCCCCTTCCAAACCGGAAAGTGTCAGCGTATCCCCGTTCACTCGAAAGCGAAGCTGCTCCTCCTCCCGCATATGAGACAAGCCTGCTTCGCCATTCGTATCAATTATCGGAACGGCGCCGAGGACGCCCGTCGTCTCATTCCAGATATAGACCCCTTTCTCCATTCCATCGGGATCCTCTCCCGACTCGACATCCTCGATGTGCACATAATAGCCATTTGGGTAGAAGATTACGAGACCAGAGCCTTCCTCCGAACCATCGCCCAACGGCCAAGCGCCGACGATCGGCTGGGCCGCGTGCAACAAGGGAATGAAAAAGGCAGACAGTGTCGCTAGAAAGACGCGAGGCAGGTTTAGGCATAGCATAAGCTCGGGAATTCGAAATCCTGATGCGTTCGCGGATTTACGTCAAACGTCAAACTCAGCTCAAGTATCTCGAGATTTCCCCCCTTCCTCTGTCTGAACGCCGAATTTGATTTAAAGTTCAGCCTAACCATGCAGGATACCGCACCGATGACTCTCGCCTGTCCAGAACTCTACCGCCGACTCCTTCCCCTCCTTCTCGCACTGAGCTCATTCACTCTGGCCGAGGAGCGGCCCAACATCGTCCTCATCATGACCGACGACCAGGGCTACGCCGATCTATCCGCCATGGGGAACCCAGTTCTGCAGACGCCCCACATCGACTCGCTCGCCCGCGATGGAGCGTCGATGGACACGTTCTACGTAAGCCCCGTCTGCTCCCCCACTCGAGCGTCCCTCATGACCGGACGCTACAACTACCGTACCCGGCTCGTTGATACATTCAAAGGCCGATCCATGATGGAGCCTGAAGAGTACACTATCGCGGAAGCTTTGAGCGAAGCGGGCTACTACACTGGCATTTTCGGCAAATGGCACCTCGGCGACAACTACCCCATGCGCGCCACCGATCAAGGATTCCAAGAAGCCCTCATCCATCTCGGAGGCGGACTCGGCCAGCCTTCCGAGCCGCGCGAGAACAAGCGACGCTACACCGACGCCATCCTCTTTCGCAACAACCAGCCCGTGCAAACGAAAGGCTATTGCACCGATGTCTATTTCGACGCCGCCATCGACTACATTGACAAATCGCTGAAAGCGAAGAAGCCATTTTTTACCTACATCGCCACCAATGCTCCACATAGTCCTTATCACGACGTCCCCGAGAAGCTGTATCAAAAATACAAGCGCACGGATCTAACACCCATTCTGCTCGGAAACGACAGCGACGCCGACACGGTCGCTCGCGTCTTCGCCATGGTCGAGAACATCGACCAGAATGTGGGCAAGCTCCTCCAGCACTTGAAACGCAAGCGCATCGAGGAGAACACCATCGTCATCTTCATGATCGACAACGGCCCCAACACGCGCCGCTACATCGCCAACTCCCGCGGCAAGAAGAACGAAGTCCACGACGGCGGCATCCGCTCGCCCTTCTTCATCCGCTGGCCCGCCCAGCTCGAAGCCGGTTTCCGCAACGACCGCATCGCCGCCCACATCGACGTCATGCCCACCCTTTTGGAAGCCGCCCAAGTCAGCCTCCCCGCAGATCACCCCTTCGACGGCCGCAGCATTCTTCCCCTTCTCAAAGGCGAGTCGATCCCCTGGCCCGACCGGACTTTGTTTCTACAAGTCCATAGAGGCAACGAGCCTATCCCCTTCCACCACATCGCCGTGCGCGAGCAGCGCTGGAAACTCGTCCACCCCACCGGATTCGCCAACTCCAAAATGCCGGAAGACGTCCCCATGGAACTCTACGACATGATCGTCGACCCCGGCGAGTCGCGCAACCTCTACGAAGAACGACCCGAAATTGCCCAACGTCTCACCCGCGCCTACGAAAACTGGTTCGAGGAGGTGTCAAACTCCCGGCCCGACAACTACGCCCCGCCCCGGATCGTCCTCGGGACCGACTACGAGACAAGCACCACGCTTTCCACCCAAGACCGTCGTGAGAACGACGACGGCGGCGAGTGGCTGCTCGAGTTTAGAGGCGGCCGGAGCTACGACGTCGAGTATCTCTGGAAAGAGCCCGTAAGCGACCTCTCCCTCGAGCTCACCGTTGGCGATATTCGCAAAACACTGCGAATCGGAACATCGACCGACACCGCCCGTATCCAAAATATCGCTATATCCGACGGCGACGCCTCTCTTTCCGTTCGAGTTACGAGAGGCAATAAGCGAAGCGTTCCCTACCACATTGTCCTGCATCGGAAATAGGCGGGGGACGAATCACGACAGTCTAAGCCCGCCGGGACGTCGGGCTCCACCTTTCCTGAAATACTAGGTGGAACGCGACGTCCCGGCGCGTTTAAGCGGTTGACGAGCAATTTGTGTGGTCCCGCGTGAAACTCATTTACGACGCCTCGCAACTACCATCCAGTCCCAAGAAGTCGCTTCCTTGTCCCCCGGCTCGATTGCGTATTCGACTTTCAATGTCGCTCGTAGCTCGAACTCGCGATCTTCCACCATCGACTCAACTTCGTCCCGAAAGTAGTGCTTCGTGCGAACACCATCGAGCTGCAGCACTCCCATCCGCATATCCGAAACCGTCGCCCGTTCGTCGATACTCTTGCGAATCGCGACCGCGCTTTTCTCACCGCGCTCCAAACGCGACTTTATCGCTCGGTAAAACTCCATCTGAGCCGACTCGTAAGAAGGGACTACCAGGAGCAATGTGCCGCCCGTCGCCACTTGATTCACGACCGAGCGCCAAGCCCGCAGCCGCTTCCCCAGCGATGGCATAATCAGGACATTGACGCAGAGAACGCAGTCCACCGGTTCGAACGGAACCGCGTCCCGGACGAGATCCACCTCGTAAAACGCCACGTTGCGCCGCGACCGGCATCGGGACTTCGTCTTCTTCAGGCCCACTTTGCTATAATCGCAGGCCTCCACCGCCTCAAACGTATCGGCCAGCAGAGGTGTAAACCGTCCAATTCCGCAGCCCAAGTCCGCCGCCCGTCCGCCCGGATAGGCGAGGGCCGTCGCCGCGATCTTCTCTTCCACCGTTCCGTGTAGGTCGTTGTCGAATACGCTCAGGATTTCGCGTTGATAGTCCTCGGAAACACGATCCCAATACGAGCGATTCATCGACTTGCCCATCTAGCCACCTCGCTGGAAATTAGTCATAGACCTCCGGGTTCAGTATGTTCGGCAGTCTTTCCCCGCGGCAGCCTGCCAGGAGATTGTCGATCACCATCATTCCCATGCGCGTTCGCGTCCCGACGGTGGCGCTCCCGATATGCGGGGCCAGCGTCACGTTTTCGAGGTCGTACAACTCCGGTTCCAGGACGGGCTCGTTCTCGAAGACATCCAATCCCGCCCCGGCGATACGCTTCTCCTTCAAGGCTGCTACGAGGGCCTTTTCGTTCACAACGGGGCCGCGCGTAGTATTTACGAAATAAGCCGTAGGTTTCATCAGCGCGAATTCCTCCGCGCCGATCAAATGAACCGTCTCCGCGTTTAGCGCCACGTGCGCCGACACGAAATCGGAATCGGAGAAAAGTCGCTCCTTTTCGACATACTGAATTCCCAATTCGATTTCCTCGCTCTCCGCGAGACGCGTCCGATTCCAATAGAGGACCCGCATGCCGAACCCCTTAGCCCGCGGTATCATCGCTTTTCCAATTCGCCCCAGTCCGAGCAAGCCCAAGGTCGAACCGAAAACGTCCATTCCCAACAGCAATTTTTGGGAATTGGTCACCCATTTGCGAGCCCGGACATAGCGATCTCCCTCCGCCAAGCGCCGACCCGCGGACATCAACAGAGCCCAGGCCATGTCCGCAGTCGCCCCGGTCACTACATCCGGCGTATTGCTAACGGGGATACCGCGCTCCGTCGCGGCAGGCAGGTCCATTTTGTCATAGCCCACTCCAAAAATAGAGATCACTTTCAAGTCTGGATTGGCGTCCATTATTTCAGCCCCAATCCGATCGCCCGCCAGCGCGAACAACCCGTCGCGACCGACCACGCCCGCAGCGATTTCCTCCTTTGTCAGGTTTCGATCCTCTCGATTGTATTCGAGATCGGTCTCCTCGCGTAAACGCTCCATACATCCCGAGATGATCTCCCGGGTCAGAAAAATCTTCGGTTTCGACATGGTTCAATAGCAGTCCAAGCGGGAGCCAAGCCGAACGTAGAGGCGATTGTGGGCGACCGCGGGAGTGGAGTCGAACCAGTCGGTCTCTTCCGGCGGGTTCAGGCTAGACTTGCGAAGGACTTCGAATTCATCCCCCGCAGAGACCACCCACATTTCCCCGTCGCGAGAAAGGCAATACAGCTTGTCGTCGACCAGCAGAGGCGAAGCATAGAAATTCCCCAAGAGCCTTCCTTGCCAATTCACGCTTCCCGACTCGGCGTCCATCGCCGTCAACGTGCCACCATCGTGCAACGCGTAAACGACGCCTCCCGAAGCCACCGGCGTGGGCACGTAAGGCGTCCGGCTTTCCATCGCCCACACTTTCTCGGGCTCGGCAACGAGCTCGCCGTCGGAAAACCGCGGCGCTCGAGCCGCGAAGTAGACGCCGTTCTTGTTTCCCGCCGCGATCAACACGTCCCCGGAATCCGAACCTTCGTTCACAATGATTGGCGAAGTGATCGTCCTGTGGTTGAACGCTGTGGGCAAACTCCAGTTCGTCTCGCCGGATTCGAAATCCAGCCCCACCATACCGAAAAGCTCCCCGACCATAACGACCTCCTTCGCATCCGACCCCTCGAGGTCGCGCACTAGAGGCGCCACATACGCGGTCTTTCCACCCGAGGGGTTCGACTTGCTCCAGAGCAATTCTCCATCCTCGAGGCGGTACGCCGCCGTGCCGCCACCGCCCATGTGGTTATTTCCCACAATGACCCGATCGCCGCTCGCCACCGGAAGCAAACTGACGCCGTGCTGGCTCTTGAACGGCCCCAAATCCTGCGACCAAATCAAGTCACCATCCTGCGAATACGCGTTGAGCATAGCGTGCTCCGTCGACGCGTCGTACCAGCCTAAAACGACGCGATCCTCCGTGACGCATGGAGTACCCGACGCCAAGTTGTTGAAATTGTGCAGATGGTAGGCGCCCGTCTGGAGCGGTTGCGACCAAATCGACTCGCCCGTTATCGCGTTCAGGCAAACTAGCTCGATTCGCCCTTCCTCCCGATTCTCTGTCGTTATAAAAAGCTTCTCGCCCCAAATCACGGGCGAGCTCGACCCGGGCCCGGGCAAATTGATCGACCAGCGCAAGGTCTCCTTCCCCAGATTGACCGGCACTTTCTGGCCTTCCGCGATCCCGGTTCCCAGGCTCCCGCGAAACTGCGGCCACTTCTCAGCCGCGTCCAGCCCTGCCCAAGAAACGGCGCCGCCAAGCAGTAGCCCCATTCCCAATACCATTTTCGCAAATATTCCGATTCGTTTCATATCTCTTGTTGGTTATCCGATATCTATTCCTGATGCTCCTGGTCGAGCGATTCTCTTAGTTTGTCCACTTCCGTATCCAATTGTTCAATTCTTGCCTTCAACTCGGCTTTTCCCTCGTCAGAGGCGTTTTCGAGCGAACGCTCTAGCTCTGAACGCTCGTCCCGCCTCTTGGCCAGCTCCTTCTCTAATCGGTCGATCGCCTCCGCCTGTTCCGCCTTGTCGAAGATTCGGGATTCCGGAAGCGGTTTTTCCTCCCGGCTTGTCAATGGGCTCGAGACGTTTCTCTGCGGCATGATGCGCTCTTCCGAAGGAATCGGTCGCTGCATCATCACAGCTGGCGACATCACCTCGATCCCCGCTTCGTGCAGTGTATTCAATGATTCGATATGCAAACGCGATCGAGCGGTAACCATTCGCTTGATGTCCGCCAGAAACCCCGCTATCCGATATTTTACCGTATAGTCTCCCAATTCCAACACCTGGACGAAAGGGTCTTCGAGTCCGGCCTTCTTCGCCGCCGCGATCAAGAGTGTCTCCACCTTCGACTCGCTCGCATCGTAGCCAAGGGCGACATGAGCGGAGATAATCGTGCCGGAGGAACGCACGACCTTGACCGCGTTGGAAACCAAGAATAAATTGGGCAAGGTCGTCAGGTCGCGATCCGGCGTTTGAATCTCGGTGTGGAACAATCCGCGGCCCGAGACGCGGCCAAAGTGACCGTCCACTTCGATGAAGTCCCCCGATCGGAAAGACCCCACCGACCGCAGCATGAGGCCCGACATCGCGTTGGACACGAACGAGGTTGAAGACAAGGCGATAATTCCAGTCAGAACGAGCCCGAACAAACCGATTAGCTGATCTTGCGTGCCGCCGTCGCCAAACGGTATGGCAATGATGATCGCGATCAAGGCGACCGCCGAAATCGCCAGCATCACCAGCGGCCGCACGAAATTCTGCTGCTTGCCCACCCAGCGCGAGCGCTTCTTCAGGGCCCAATTCGCAGACGCGAGACCCACCGCGACTACCAACAGTGTGACGATCAAGGGGATATACTGGGGAAACGTCTCGCCTAGTTTGAATTCGCTAAGCATTGCCAGGGTTCTACAACGCCCCGTCCCCCCAACACAAATCCAAAAAACGGAATGGAAAAATGCGGGCGACTACCAAGTTCGCTCTTTCAGCAACTCCTGTATCTGCTCTTTCGGCACAGGCAATCGATCCATGTGGTCTTCAAGCCACTTCGAGAAATCCTTCTCGATCTCATCCGACCAACGGTCGTCGATTTGACCCGAGTCGTAAATTCCCGCCTTTATACGTTCGAAGCCGAATTGGTCACGCAGGCGAATGAGCTCTGCCGTTTTCACAACTTTCTCTGCTAAATGCGCGGGAATCACAATGATACCGGAGCGCTTACCAAGAATGACATCCCCCGGCATAACGGTTACGCCTCCAATGTTCACCGGGACGTTGATTCCGGCAATCATGGAAGCCCAGTAGAAGCTGGGATTCCAGCCGCGCACGAACCCATTGAATCCCTCGATCTTCTCCAACTGTTCCAAGTCGCGGGCCACTCCATTGAAAAGCACGCCATTTCCCGAATTCTCAAAAATATTCGTCCCCAAGGTCGCTCCAATGATCGGGCCGCCATCATCCAGATTATTGTATACATCTGCCACATACACGTCCCCTTTCTGCAGCATGCTGATAGGCCAAGTGACCTGACCGCCGGAGTGTCCGTCCACTTTCGCTTGCGCGTCGATCACTTCATTGACGTCTTTCCGCAACGGCATGTACATCGCCGTCATCGCGCGACCGCATAGTGTCTCGCCCGGATGAACGTGCTCCCAACCGTCCTCAAACTGATACTCGTAGCCTTCGTTTTTTAGAACCACCCACGCCGCTTCGATATCCACAAGCTCCATACGTTGGAGAATGCTATCCGACACCTTGGGACGCCCGTCGGGGAATCGCTCCCCTTCCCACTGAGGAGTAAATTTGATCATCGCTTCCCTGTCCAACTTGAAAGGCATGGCCGAAACAAACGGAATGCCGACAATCAGGCAGACGAAGAAAACTACAGTTTTTTTAAGGGTACAATAGGTCATTTTAAATTTATTATTGTTGATTTAGATTCGTGGCCATTCGAACTCGCAATCTACACGAAATCCGAGCTAGATCCGGGTTCGACCGGTGTTTCGTAAATCCCGTCCCGCACGACAGCGGGATGCAGAAAATTGTCGCGCAAATGCGGGATGTACTCAAGAAACAGGGCCTCGTGGCCCAGGCTGATGTGGTTGAACAGGGTCAGATGCTGATGAATCTGGCCCATGTCGCCCACATGTGGCACCACGGCCAGCTCGAATTTTCGAGCCAGCAAACTCACTGTAATAAATTCGCTGATACCGCCCACGCGCGTGCAATCGACTTGCACGTAGCGAACGGCCTTCGCCTGCATGAAGTTCTTGAACAAGACTCGGTTCGAAACGTGCTCGCCCAGAGCGATATCTATCGGGGCAATCTCTCTCGCCAAAGTTTGATGGGCGATCACGTCGTCCGGCTGCGTCGGCTCCTCAATCCAAAACGGGCGCATCCCCGCCAGTTCTTTCGACGTTCGAATCGCCTTCGGCAGCGACCAGCTCTGGTTCACGTCGAGCATCACTCGAGCGTCGTCCCCGGCCGCTTCCCTTACAAGGTAGGCCCGCCGCACGTCGCGCTCCGTTTCGGGAGACCCGACCTTGAGCTTCATCGCGTCGAACCCCGCGTCCACCGCCCTGCGCACGTTCTGCTTCACTTGCTCGTCCGTGTAGTCGAACCAGCCGATCGACGTATCGTAGCCGGGATAGCCGGCCGCGGCAATGCCCTCTCGCTGAGATCGGCCCGTTTGGTTGTCCTCGAGAATTCGGATCGCGTCCTCCCGAGTCAGCTCGTCTTCTAAATAACTCAAATCCAGCGTATCCACAATCTGGGCCGGATCGAGATCCACAAGCAGTTTCCACAGGGGAACTCCCCGAACTTTCGCCCAAAGGTCGAAGCACGCATTGGTGACGCTGGCCAACGCGAGATGGACCATTCCTTTGTGCGGGCCCAGCCACCGGTATTGCGGGTGATCGGCCATCTCCTTGAATCGCCGGCCGAACTGAGCCATGAGCTCCTCCACTTCGCAACCCGCCAGCGCGCCCGCCAACCCTTCCACCAGCGACCGGATTTCCTGATTCCCGGCTCCGATGGTGAATACGATTCCCGTTCCGCGAACGCCTGTATCCGTATGCAGATAAGTCACGACGTAGGAGTAAACCGGATCCGTGTGTATCGAGTCCGTACCGTCGCCCGCTTCAAGCGGGAACTCTTTCACGTCGGTGGTTATCTTGGATATCGTAGGCATCAAGAATCGGGTGTATCACTGTACTTGAACTTTTTATACAGCGGTGCTGCGAGCAACAGGGCGGAGGCCAGTATGAAGATCAAAGAAACGGGTCGTTGGACCAGCGGGAGAAAGCTTCCGTTGGAAGCCATCAAGCCCGCTTGCAAGTTCTCCTCCGCTATAGGAGCGAGAATAAAGCCGATGACAAATGGCGCGAGTGGGACCTTCATCCGTTCAAAGGCAAAGCCCAAAAGTCCGAAGAAAATCATGGTCCACACATCGAACATCCGCGTCGACAAGGCGAACGAGCCGATGATGCAAAACACGAGGATCACCGGCATGAGCAAGCTTCGAGGAAGCGCCGCCAAGCGGGCGATGTAACGGACCGCCAGGAGCATGAACAAGATCATGAATACATTGGAAACGAACATCGCGCCCATAATCGTGTAGACCATCTCCGGGTTTTGCTGGAACAACAACGGCCCCGGCTGCAAGCCATGGATGAGCAACCCGCCGAGCAGAATGGCGTCCACCACGCTGCCTGGAATTCCCAGCGAAACGAGTGGAATGAGGGCGCCGCCAATCGTCGCGTTGTTCGCGGACTCCGCCGCCACGATCGCCGTCTCCGACCCTTTTCCAAACTTCTCCTGCTCCTCCGGCTTCGAAAACGACTTGGCCGCGCTGTAGGCCGATACCGAGCCGATGTTCGCGCCGATGCCAGGCAAGATTCCGATCCAAGTGCCGATCACCGACGAACGAATCAAATTCACCGCCTGATCCTTCCAGTCCTTTAAGCTGAAGAGCATCTCGCGCGTCCGCTTTAAGGGAATGATCGTGATCTTCTCCTCCAGCCGGGCCAGGTCCGAGATCACTTGGCTGATGGCGAACAATCCGATCAGTACTGGAAGCAGCTTCAAGCCGCCGTTCAGTTCCTCAAAGCCAAAAGTCATGCGCAGATTTCCCGTCGCCTTGTCTATCCCCGGCAAGGACGCGAGCACTCCCAAAGACGCGGACAGGAAGGCCAAACTGATGGACTTGCCCCCGATCGAGGCGATGAGAACCAGCGCCAGCAGGACCAAGGCGAAAAAGTCGAACGGTCCCAGCTTCGTTGAATACAAGGCGATCGGCCCGGAAAGCGTGATCAAAAACAGCCAGGAAATACACCCTCCCACAAACGACGCCGTAATCCCCAGGCCGAGCGCCCGGCCAGGCCGTCCCGCCTTGGCCATCGGGTAGCCGTCCATGGTTGTCATGATCGACGCCGGCGTTCCCGGCATTCGCAACAACGTCGCCGTAATCAACCCGCCACTGATCGAACCCACATACATGCTGATAAGCAGAATGAACGCGTTGATCGGGTCCATGTTGAACGTAAGCGGCAGGGTAAGCGCAATGAGCATCGCCCCGGTCAACCCCGGGATCGCCCCCATAGTGATCCCCAACACCGTTCCCAGAACGACGAGCATCACTCCCTGAGGGCTGAACAAATAGGCCGACGCTGTTTGGATCGCTTCCATTTTATTGCGTCCGAATAAGGTAGGGCTCGACGGCCCGGCGAGCCGCGTCAGTTGAGCTAACCTCCAACCGATTTCGGACCGCCTGGCAGCCGGTCCCTACCACTAAACCAAATAATTCTGTTAACTTATACACTCGCTAAGGCAAATCGATGGTGAACAATTGCGTGAACACGTAGTGGAGGCCGAACGACATTAGCAAGGCGACCTGCAAGATTGGTATCCACTTTTTCCGGTCCATACGCGTCAGAAACAAACCCGCCGCGACCACATAGAGGATAGTCGCCCAGACAAAAGAGACAAACCCCAAGCCCATCAGCAACACGTAGACGATGGTCATCGCCAAGGCGCCAAAGGCGAAATCGTAGCGTAGTCGCGTCCCCGATTCGGAATCGGTTTCAGATTTTTGACTGCGTATCCGATTCACAATGACAATTCCAAGGATAACCAGAACGAACGCTACCGTCCACCGCTCGAAATCGGGAAGCTCGACTCGCTGCTCCGGCTTGACCGTCCCGAAAGTCGCCATCCGGTCGTCGATGCGCTGGCTCAGTTCGTCGCCCACGATAATTCGCGGCAACACCTGCAGTTCCTGCAGTCGTTGAGTCACGTATTCAGTTTTCATGACTTTTCCGAGGACCTCGGCAAAGTAGCTCACGACCGATGCGTCCGTCCCCTTGGGGAACCACCAGTAGTGTAGGTTTCCGCTGTAAACCGGAAAACCCAGTTCCTCGCCGGTAGGAACCTCGGGGATGGACGCCACGCGCTCCTTCCCCAAATAGGCGATCGCCTTCAGCCCGTTCTGCTTGAAACGCACGTACTCCCCGACCGACAATATAATCACGTCCAAGTGCCCGCCCATGACGCCCGCCAGGCGATGCGCGCCCCCGCCCGTCGCCACAAACCGAAAGCGCGCGCCGGGCAAAGTGTTCTCCAGCATGATCGCGGTAAAGTGTGTGGGCGTATTCAAATTGACCCCGAACTTCACTGTTTCGGGACTAGACTGGGCCGCGCTCATCAAGTCGCCGAGCGAATCGTAAGGCGACTCTTCGGAAACCAGCAACACCACGCCAAACTCGCCGGTCGCGGCCGCCACTTCGTAGTCGGCAGGCCCGTTTGGCGACTGGCCATTCGACTTGGCGACCATCAAAGCCTCGTGCAAACAAAGCGCCGTGTACCCGTCGGGCCGAGCGTCCTTGACATAGCTGCTCCCGATCGACGTCCCGCCGCCCGGCTTGTTGACGACCACCAGCGGCTGCGGCATCAGCTCGTAGTCGTTGATCGCCTTCTGCACGATGCGGGCGAAGGTATCGGAACCCCCGCCCGGCTGGAAGGGCACGACAACGCGAATGGGTTTGCGCGGGAACTCGTCCCCCATACTAGAACCTAGCTTCACGTATTGAGCGATCGAGAACAGAATCAACAACCCGACAATGGAGTGCTTAAGCGCGCTTCGCTGAGTCTCAGTCATTCGATCGATCTGCGATTGCGTTTTGCTGGGTCCGAAAGCTGATTTCATCGAATCGTGACCCCACTGGGCGCATCGGCGTCCATTCAAACGCTCCGGGACGTAGCGGTCCACCATTGTCTGCTCGGGCTGAAGGTGGAACGCGACGTCCCGGCGCGTTTGTTCGAGCGTGAGACAAGTCGTATCGCCCGATCTCCGAGCGGCCATCTTCTAGTAGTGAGTTGATATTCTGCATATCAGCAGGCGCTAGGGTCTAATCGGGCCGGTCACGTCCCACTGAACGCCTTTGCTAATGGTTTTGAGCACCCCTCCAACACCTCCGTAGTACAAGGTAGGCGGATCCGTCTTTGGGTCAAACACAAGCGTCCACGCCATGTTCGACCAGCGCAGTCCGGCAGTCGTAAACGTATCCGCTCCGTCGGTACTCACGAAGACGCCCGCGCGCGTCCCGACGTAGACGTGTCCCGGATTCGCCGGATCGACCGCCATCGATTCGATATGCTCCATCAAGGGACGCCGTCCCGAGGTCCACGATTTTCCTCCGTCCTCCGAACGAAAGACACCCCGCGGCTGGGTGCCCGCGTAGACGATATCCGGATCGGAAGGGTCGAGAGCGATCGCCCGCACATCGACGTCGTACAAACCGTCCGGGTCGGCCGACCAGTTCTCCCCTCCGTCGACTGTCTTGTAAACGCCGTGCCAGGTACCTGCGTAAATCACCTTCGGGTCGCGCGGATCCATCGCCATCGAGCGGACGACCTTGTCGATGAGTCCGCGGTTGATCTCAGCCCAATACGCGCCGCCATCGACGGTTTTGTAGACGCCGCCTCCATCGGTTCCTGCGTAAACCACACGATCATCGCCTGGATGAATCAACATCGTCCGTATATCCGGATAACGGATACCGTTGTTCACCTCGGCCCAAGTCGCTCCCGCGTCGGAAGAACGATAGACGCCTACTTTATGCGTTCCCGCATAAACAATGTCCGGGTTTCGCTGCCCCACAACGATCGCCCGCGGCGAATAGGAACCGAGCCCAACCGTGGGCCAGTTGTCTTTCCCGCCGATCGTCGTTTTGCAAAGCCCTTTGGCCGCTCCCGCGTAGAGAACCAATGGATCGCTCGGATGCAAGGCGATCGCCTGGGTTTCCCCATGTCCGGGAGAGCCCATCTGGGCCCACGATAGATTCGCGCCGGTGAACAAACTGATGAACAATACTATGCCTCGTCGCTTCATCCTCAACGCTCCCAAGGAAATTGATAACTCGGCTTGTTCGAGTAGCGGTCCAGAGTGAGACGGATCGAGGAGCCCGCCCCCGGCCCTAAGTCGAGCATGACCGCTTTCGCGTCGATCGCAACTTCGTCGGACGAATCCACGCGAATCGACTTGAACTGATGCTCGCCGTACGCCCCGCCTTGAATCACCAAGCGTCGTCTCTCGAATTGGTTCACGTTGCAAAACTCGATCTGTATCCAATTTTCCTCTATGCGAGAAACGAGCGCCGCCACATCCTGTGGCAGTCCCGCTCGATCGTTCTCCGGATCGAAGTACCGAACCTGCGCATGCAACATTTCGCCGCGCTTGTGGATGGGCATACCGCCAATCGTCAGCCGGACCAAGTTGTCCATGCGGACCGGATCGTGAATAATCCACTTGTTGTCGACCCAGGTTTCCGGATCCCCGTTCTCATTGCGAATCGTCTCCATCTTTTCCGCGACGAATTCGAAGTCGCGCTGGAACGCTTCGACCGGGTAATTCGGATTCTTCCCTCGGACGAAGTAAGCCCAGCCCAAATCGGGATCGCCTATGCGCCCGTCCCGCTCCCGCTGCGCTTCCGCCAGTCGCTCGATGTTCTTCCAGTCGTCGTCGTTGTGATACAAATACCAGAGATTCACGTACGGATAAGCGATTTCAGTCGAATAGTGATACCAGCCGCGATGGTCGTGGCGAATGGGCATTACGTAGCGGCCGTTCTCTAGCCTGCCTTCATTGCGCATGACCGCCATTTGGCTGCGGGGCAGCTCCGCGTACCGCTTGTCGCCAGTGAGCAACGTGCCGACTTTAGCTGAAGTCAACGTGGCGTAGACAACGTCGGTGCCCCCGCGCGGCCAAACCCAGCCGTAGTAGCCGCCCCACCAGTGGCCGGTGTATTCGCCGATCTTTCCGGAAAGCCCCACGTTGTCGGGAGTGATGCCTCCGTTCTCTTGTGTGAGTCGCTCCCAAGTGCCGACGTAGTCCTTCACCCATTGGACATATTTTTCGTCGCCAGTATATAGATACGCGTTGGCGATCAAGGCAGTGGTAGCGAGGTTGATGGGCACGTCGCCTTTCGCCATGCGGTCGCTCATCGCCTTGACGAGTTTAGCAAACTGGTCGTTGTCCGGATGGTCGTTGATCCAAGCAGTAGACTCTTCTACCCCCGGGATATCGAAAAAAGGCAAGGGGTAGTAGGTCAGATTCCCGTTCGTCGGTATCCAATCCCGCTTTACCCATTCCATCTTCGGGCCGCGACTGCCATTCATCACCGCCAGGATGATCTTCTGTTCCGGATCCCAGTTCGGCGCTTCGGGATCCTCCCCCGTGTACATCGCGGCAAATCGCGTAGAACGATCCCGGAATATCGCGTCGTCCGGGTCCACCAATCCCATCGGATAAAGCGAAATGTAGCCCTCGCCATGATGCATCCAGTCCCAATTGGAGTCGAACTCCCGATAAATTTGGCCGTAGCGCGTGAACTGCTTGGTAATGCCTTCCCAAACATAGCGGTGACGCCGGTCGACCTCTTCGGATCCTCCCAGAGCCGTGAGCAGCGAATAGCCTCGAAACGCCTCGTAGGCGTCGTCGGAGGAATTCATCCCGCCTTCGTAGCGCTCCTTCCACTCCAAAGTGCCGTCCTCCAAGACGTACGTATCGTAAAACTCGATACTCGCTTGATTGAGCGTATCGATCAACTGCCGCTCATACAAGGCCCAAGCAGGAGGCGACTGCGGCGTATCGCAGACGAATACGTCTAAACTCAAGTCGCCCGATTGTCCCCGCGCGCTGTCGCAACTCAGAACAATGCCTGCGAACGCAAGAGCGCAGAGAGCCAATGGCGGAACTAGATTCGCGGGGAGTACTTTCAAAACGGAGCTAGAATAGAAATGATTCTACAACCGGAATAAACGATTCGCGTTCGCTGGTAAAACCAAATAGCCCCAGGCACCGTAATCGGGCGCCCGAGACTATTTGGTTACCACTAACACTATTGGCCAAGAACTAGAATCTGAAGGTGCTGGATACGATGAATGTCCGCGGATTCGGGATACGGATGACCGCCACTTGCCCGTCCGGATTTGTTTTCACCGGAATGTTACCGCTTTCGCCCACCAGATTGCGAACGTTGAGGCGAATGTCCCAGTCGACGGTGCCGTCCATTATTGGCTTGCCGTAGCTGATCCACGCGTCCCCGCTCGAAACCCCGTCATCCAAGTGAGGTTGGCTCAAGTCCGGCAACACCGCCCCGGTTTCCGGATCGAGGAATGTCACGTATCCGGTCGCCGCTTCGTCTTCCCAGCGGAAAGCGCCGCCAATTCCGAAACCCTTGAACGCGCCTTCCTGGAAATCGTAGGAGGTCACCCCGGTGAAACGCCAGGTACGCTGTTCGTTCGACACGGTTCCGTCGAGCGATCGAGCTGCCACGATATTGCCGAGAATCGTCCGGTCGAGCCCAACGCTATAGGTTTCCTCGTCGCGCTGGAACGATCCGTCTTCTTGAAGCTCCTCCATGCGGCTGGCCCGTATAGCGGCGACGTAATCGAGTGTCAGCTGAGCCATCACGGGCGCAGTGTTCGAGAAAATTGTCTCCTGTTTGCTAACGTTCGCCAGGATTCGCCAGGCAGAGGTTGGGTTGGCTACGAACTCGACCTCGAAGCCCTTTGCCCGTTGGTCCCGAGTGGAGCGCAAATTGGGGATAGCGTCCCATTCGTACTCGTCCCACATTCCGTCGCCGGTGTTGTCCTCCTGGCGCGGATTTACGACATCTTTCAGAGCCTGAGGCACCGCATTCAATGTCGCCGAATACCACTCCTCGTAGCTCTGGATGGGGTGCCCCGCTGGATCAGCCCCACCCGGCAAACGGATCAGGTGTTCCGACCAGGGGATCCCGGCCAGCTCGCCGTCACGATGCTCGTTGATGCGATTGAACACGTGGTTGGCCAAGTTGAAATTCACCCCGGCGCTGATGTTGGCAAGCTGTGTCGTGAACCAGTTGAATTTGACGGAGTAACGTTGATCTTTGGAACTGACCATGAAGCCATATTCTTCCGTCTCGCCCGTTGGCTGTCCAATCGCGACGCCCAGAGCGTTGTTGCGCAGGCCGATCGGATTGAAATTCTCCGAAGCCGCCCAGTGGGCTTGAATTTGGAAGGGCAAATCGCCGAGCCAATTTTCGGGGATGCGGCCGATGACGCTCCAAGTCTGAGTCTCCCCCGACTCTGAAAGCGCGGGTGTCGAAGAGAGGTTGGTAAACGCTGGGTTCCACTCGCCATTGCCGTCGAAGCGGTCATCGATTCCCGCTTCGGCTTCCGTATTCCGGGCAAAGCTCTCCGTATCATCCTCACGGTACCCGTAGAGACCCACGATGTTGTCGCCGAAGAGATAGGTCTGCCAAGCGAACGCCTTTGCATCGATATTAGTCTGACCGATATTCTCGTCTTTGAGTATCCGATTCACAAATACCTCGTTAGTGTAGATCATCCGGTCGCCCGCCCCGGTGGTGTCCACCCAGGCATAATTGAAGCGTTGCCCATCTTGGTACATCTGGAAATCGATCGGGTGGAGGCGAACATCGTCCAAAGACTGCACGCCAATCAAACTGTCGCTGGTGTACGCCATGATGTTGATATTGCGTCGACCGTGGTTGATCCCGTTCGCCTGCTGCGTCGAATTCATGTCGATCTCGTCGCTATCGCCCTTGTCGGCGAGGCGACGGCTGAACGTGTCGAGCGTGTAATCGTTGTACAGCCCCGTCCAACGGTGACGGCCGAGGTGCCTCAACCACCCGTCGTTTTCCGAGAAATCCTTCTCCGCGAACGCGGTGAAGCGGAAGGTCTCCCGATCCGACCAGTTGAAATCCTGCCTTGGCTCGCGGACGCGGGTGTAGGCCCTGCCCACGTTCGGGTTGGGCTGGCCGTTCGGCAGCCACACGGAATTGTGCACGTAGATGTCGTACGGGCCCGCGGAGCTCGTGCCCGATCCACCCGAGAACGGGAAGTTCCGGTGAGTGTAGTAGGACTGCTGATCGAACGCTACCTCGAACCCGGCGTTCCCTTCGAAAAAAGTCTGCTCCAAAGCGACATTGAACGCGTCGAACTCCCGCTCAATCTGGTCAAGGCCATTGCTGTACATCTGATTGTAGAAATCGAATACATCGCGGTTCTGCAGCGTCGGCGCCACGAATCCGGTCGCGTACCCTTCCGCGTATGGGCTCACGGTATGGAAGTCTCGGATATTCCCAACCGGAGCGTCGTCGGGAAGCCCGGAGGCAATGGCCATCGGGGTTCCCGCCAGTCCCGTGCTCGCCAGCGTGTCCCGGCTCGTGCTCCATGGGATCAACCCATTGTATCCACCGAGCCCGAGACCGCCGCCCACGTCAGGCATCGTCGCGCCGCGAGTGGAGTAGACGATTCCCACGTGGCGGAAAATGGTCGGGTGGATATTGGTGCCCACCAGAGACTCGTTACTGCCCGTTCCGATAGGATCGTCATGCAGGGCCTGGAACTCCCAAGTGCCTCCCTGGCTGGGATCGACCACCGAAGCAGCGGGAGTGGCGCCAGTGAATTGGGAGATGCTCGGCGAAATTGGTTCGAACCAGTTGTGGTAGGCGACCGTTGGAGGGATGATCTCGATGGGAGAGCCGTTCTGCTTGCCGTCCTCCCCGTTGACACGCAGACGGGTCGTATTGCCGTTTCCTTCGAACAGGACCCAGTTTACGTCGCCGTAAAAGCGCGTCTGGTCCTCATGGGCAGGACGCTGCTTGTACTTTTGGCTTTCCTCCAAAACGGCCACTCGGACCGCCAGACGATCCTCCAGAAGCGACTTGTTATAGTCGAAGGTGAAACGCAGGCTGTCGTAGTTGTCGAAACGGACTCCAAACTCGCCGAAATCGCTGTTTTGCACCGCCCGCTTGGTGGCGTTGTTTATCACACCTCCCGGGCTTCCGATACCGAAAAGAATCGAGTTTGGCCCGCGGCTTACCGTCACCCGCTCGGTGTTGTAGCCGTCGAAGGGGATGTCGGTCAGGAAGAATCCGCGCGTCAAGTCCGCCGATCCGAGACCTCGAATCCGCTGGTTCTGCTGCGGGTTGGTTCGTTCCTCGGTCTGATAGTAGCGAGACTGCGCCTGCTCGGAGGCGCCCGTGAAATTCCCCTGGTATCCACCCACTTCCGTGTTGGAGACGTAGGAGAGCAACGTCTGAGCGTCGGTCGCGCCCACGTCTTCCATAAACTCCTGAGTGACGACCGAAATGGACGCCCCGAGGTCCTTCAAGTTGGTCTTGATACGCGTTCCAGCCAAGGTGCTGGTCGCCTTGTAGCCAGCGCTGTCCGCCGCATCCACGGAGAACGGGCTGAGCTCGTATACTTCTTCTTCATCCGAATCGTCGTCCTGAGCGAACGCGGTCGGCAGGCAAACGAGCCCGGCCAACGCAAAGGCCCCCGGGAGGAGCCTGTAGTGAGGTAGAGTTTTCATGGTCGATATTTAGTTAGAGGTGAAAACGCGATTTACATGCGTCCCACGCTGCCGCACGCGGCACCCGCGGAAGCGGGCGCTGATGAGGAAGCGTTCACTGGGGTAGTTTCGAGACGCCGAGAATCCCTTCTTGAAATAAAACGCTCAACAGTGATTCTGCTAAACGCGTTTAGCGCGGAGAGAATCGTCAATCCGGACAGGCTTTGGACAATCCCCAAAACGACGGACAGCGACCACCGAGCGCCGCGTCGTCCCCCCGTATGAACCGACCCAACATCCTCTGGTACTGCACCGATCAGCAGCGATTCGACACGATCGGAGCGCTAGGCAACCCGCACGTCCAGACGCCCACGCTGGACCAGCTCGTGCGCGACGGCGTGTCCTTCACCCGCGCCTATTGCCAAAGCCCAATCTGCACTCCCAGCCGGGCGAGCATCATGACCGGGCAGTATTCCAGCCGCGCCCGCAACACCCGAAACGGCAACGACACCTTCCCGGCCGACATCCCCCTCATATCAAAACGCATCGCCGATTCCGGATACACCTGCGGACTGATCGGAAAATTCCACCTTGTCAGCGCCGGCATGCGGCCCGAGCCCCGAATGGACGACGGATTCGAATACTGGGCCCATTCCCACGCTCCGCGAGACGACTGGCCCCACGGCACCCACGCCTACGCCGACTGGGTGAGGGAACAAGGTCAGGACCTCGACGCCATGCGCAAGTCCCCCGAACGCGTGCGCCCCGAATTCCACCAGACGAAATGGGCCTCGGACTGCGCCATCGAGTTCATTTCCAGAGAACACGACGCGCCCTGGCTCCTCAATCTCAACGTCTACGACCCGCACCCCCCGTTTATCCCTCCCGCCGAGTACGAGTCCCGCTTCAACGCCGACGAAATGCCCGGACCCCATTTCCGGGAGAGCGACCTCAAACACCAGAAAACGCTCGAGGATGTCGACTTCCAAGACGTCGTCGCCACTCCGGAAAAGCACCAAGCCAAGTCCGCCCAAGCGAAATACTACGCCATGATCGCCCAAATCGACGATCAGTTCGCCCGCATCCTCGACGCCCTGGACCGGACCGGCCAGCGCGACAACACCGTCATCATCTTCACCTCGGACCATGGCGAAATGCTCGGAGACCATGGACTCATGTTCAAAGGCTGCCGCTTCTACGAAGGGCTCGTCCGCGTTCCCTTGATCTTCTCCTTCCCCAAAGCGTTTCAAACGGACAAACGGTGCAACGGAATAGTCGAACTCCTCGACCTGTCCGCAACCTTGCTCGCCATCGCCGGGCTCGAAATTCCCGACGAACACCAGGGCCAGAACCTATTGCCCATTCTAACCGGGGAATCCGAAGGCGACACCATCCGCCCCTTCGCCCGGTGCGAGTACTTCGACTCGATCGATTCGCATTTCACCGGAGGATCCGGCGTATTCGGCACGATGTATCGAGACGATCGGTACAAGTTGTCCGTCTACCATACATACAATCTAGGAGAACTCTACGACCTCGCCGAAGATCCCTGGGAATTCAACGACCTCTGGAACGACCCCGCGTACGCGGAAGTGAAGAACCGACTGATCTCCGAAAGCTTCAACGCCCACGTCAATCTCACCACCAACGTAGGTTCCAAGCGAATCGCCCCGATGTAGGCCCGACTCTGTCCAAAACCGCACGCAAAATCGGAACCCTAAGCGTAAACCACCCTACCCCTTTCCCCTAGACCGACAGCCGCATTTCCCACGGCGCAACTCCCACCCCAATTCGATGAAACAGCCGACATTCTCGGACATCGCCCACGAGGCCGGCGTATGCAAAGCGACCGTGTCGCTCGCCCTGCGAAACAGCCCGAGAATATCCGAGCCCACCCGCAAGCGAATCCGGGCCATCGCCGATAAAATGGGCTACCACCGGAACCCCCTCGTCGCGGCCAACATGTCGCAAATCCGCAAGTCGCGCGGATGGAACCAGTCCCTCCCCACCATCGGGTTGCTCAGCACCTGGGTCGACGAGCAACGAGAGGTGAAACGAGTCGAGTGGCACATACAGTCGCGCTTCCTCGAAGGGGCAAAACGGCGAGCGAGCGCGCTCGGATTCAACCTCGACTACCTGGAATTCGACCTCGCCTACTGCTCCAGCGAACGTATCCAGAATATCCTCGAGAGCCGAAACATCTCGGGACTTATACTCGCCCCCCTCCGGTTCTCGAATTCCGTCCTCGACCTGCGCTGGTCCGACTTCGCCGTCGCTTCGATCGGCTTTTCCGACTCGATGGGACACATCCCGAGCGTCTACTACGACAACTTTCGCTGCATGCAATACGTGCTCGAGTTCCTGACGAGTCGCGGGTACCGCCGCATCGGATTCATCACCGACTCCGAAAACGAAATGCGAGGCGGGCACCTGTGGAACGCCGGTTTCCTGGAATACCAAAACCGAGCCATCGACCCCGCAAACCACGTCCCGATGCTGCGCGTCCCCAAACCAGAACTCCTCTTCGAAAAAAGCGACTTCGAGGCGATGCACGTCTGGTTCAAGCAAAACAACCCCGACGTCATCATCGCCTTCCGCTCCAACATCCTCGACTATTTCCTGAGCCTCGGATACAAAGTGCCCGAAGAATTTGGATACATGGTGCTAAACTGGTCCTCTCGCACCGACGGCTGCTCCGGCTATCGCCAGTGCCACGAGGAAATGGCCGCAGTTGCCGTAAACATCGTCTCCGAACGCCTCTACAACAACGATCGAGGCGAACTGTCCAAGCCCCGCACAACCCTCCTGCGAGGCGACCTAATCGAAGGCTTCACGATCAAATAGAAACCAATCCACTAGGACATCGGACGCAATTAAGCGCCTTTGATTTCGAAAAATTAAGAACAGTCGCCTATCGGCGAAATGTCGCTTCGCGCCAACAGGATGGCTCTTCCGATCCAACAAAACTCCGAGTCGTTGCTTGTCCATCCTGTTCCCGCCCAAGCGGGATCATGCTTCCGTCACGCGGAGCGAGACGGAATTTGATCTCGAAGAGATCACTGTTAAAAAATTACACACTCTAAGATTCCGACTAGCTGACCAGCATCAACCCATCGGAATCCGCCGCCCGCTGCGATCCCGGTAGCGAGCCCTCAGCTCCCGCGGCGACATCCCCTTCACTTCGCGAAACCTCCGATTGAAGTTCGACAGATTGTTGAAACCCGAAGCGAAGCAAATCTCCGCCACGCTCGCGTCGCTCTCGATCAATCGACGACACGCCAAGCCGATCCGCAGCTCGTTCACGTACGGAATAAACGCCTTCCCCGTGTTCTTCTTGAAAAAACGCGAAAACGACTTGGGGCTCATCCGCGCCTCCCGCGAAACGTCCTCCAAACGAATCGTCCGCTCCAAACGCTCCATGATCCAACTCTTCACCGCGTCGATCTTGCCCACGTTCTCATCGTTGAGCGACGGAGCGTAAATCGGGCTCACCAACGGACGCCGCTCCGCGTCCGGCGCCGACGCCAGCGTATCCAAAATGAGGATAAACTGGGCAAACCGCTGCGGCCCGTTCTGGTCCACCATCTCCCACATCATCGTTTCCACCCGCGAACGCGTCTCCCCGAAAAACTCGTAGGAACGCCCCGTCGACTCGAGAAAGGCGCGAATCCGCGACATCTCCAGCTTCGACAAGAACCCCTCCCCCAGCGACTCCTCGGAAAACTGCAGCACCAACATCGCCGGCCGCTCGGGATCCCCCTCCTCCGGCTCGTTTGGATGGAACGCGTGCGGAACGTTCGACCCGTTCAATATCAGCGTCCCCGGACGCAGCTCCCCCATGTAGTCGCCCGTGATGTGATAACCCGTGTTTTTAACCGTAAGCAGCAAATCGATCTCCGGATGATAGTGCCAAGTCGTCCAAATATCCGTGTCCACTTTGAAGGAGATCAACTGCGAGTCGATCGCCGTGATCATCTCCCGCTGCGCATCGCGGCCCCGCTTTCCCAACGACGTTTTCATCCGCCCAAACTCCGATTCCAAAATCGCCAAAACTGGTTCAAATTTGACTCAAAAATTGCGTATTGCATAGCGACTTTGCGGAAATAGTATCAAAAAAAGTCCAATATCCAGTATACGGCAATTCCTTTTTTCGATATACCTTAAGCCCTGCTCTTCTTCCTGCCCCGTCGAACTTGAAATGGACCGAACTACTAGAAGACGCTGCACGATCTTAGCGCCCTTTTTCGGGGCGTTCTTAGCCTCTGCCGACACGCTATCCGACGAAGACAAACTCTTCTTCGAATCGGAAGTCCGACCGGTACTGGTCGACAACTGCTACAAGTGCCACTCCGCCGAAGCCGACAAGATTCGAGGAGGCTTCCTCATCGACTCCCAGCCCGGAATGCTCCGCGGAGGCGAGAGCGGCCCGGCCATCGTTCCCGGAAACGCCGCCCACAGCCGCCTCATCCACATGATCGAGCGCCACCCCGACTTCGAGGCCATGCCACCCAAGTCGAAACTGAGCCGCGACGAAATCGACACGCTCGCCCAATGGATCAACCGCGGGGCGCCCGACCCGAGAACAGAAGAGTCGATCGACCAGGAATACCTTTCCGATTTCAACCTGGAAGAACTCAAAGACTGGTGGTCGCTCAAACCCGTGTCCACGCCCCAAGTCCCCCAAGTCGAAGACGATTCGTGGCCCGCCAACGAGTACGACGCCTTTCTCCTCGAAAAACTGGAAGCGCGAAACTGGCAGCCCGCGGAACCCGCCCCGCCGGCCACGCTCCTGCGACGCCTGAGCTTCGACTTGACCGGACTCGCCCCCGCGCCCGAAGAACTCGCCGACTTTCTCGCCGACCCGTCCCCCGAAGCCTACGCCGCCCACGTCGACCGGCTACTCGCCTCTCCTCGATTCGGGGAAAAGTGGGCCCGCCACTGGATGGACCTCGTTCGCTACGCCGAAACCAAGGCATTCGAGATGGACTACACCATGCCCTACGCGTATCGGTACCGCGACTACCTCATCCACTCCCTCAACGAAGACGTCCCTTTCGACCAGTTTATTCGCGAAGCCTTCGCCGGCGACCTGCTCCCCAACCCGAGAATCGATCCCGAAACCGGGGAAAACAAGTCCGCCATGGGCCCCGGATACATCTATTTGACCGACGGGCAACACGGCCCGCCCGACATCCACGAAGACGAAGCGCGCGTCTTCAAAAGCATGATCGACGTCACCAGTAAAGCCTTCCTCGCTTCCACCGTCGCCTGCGCCCGCTGCCACGACCACAAATTCGACGCCATCACCACCGCGGACTACTATTCCATGTACGGAATGCTTCGAAGCACCCGTCTCAGCTATGCCAATACGATTCCCGACGACGCCCAAACCGCTTCATTGAAAACGATCGAAGCGAAAAAGAAACGACTCCGCAAACTCGCCTTCGAGGCAAGCCTGCCCGACGCGGAAAACGCGGGGCGCTACTTCACGCTCTCCCAAGCTCTTTCCAAAGAGTCGGCGATAATCGACATTCTGAATACGCTC
Organism: Opitutaceae bacterium; assembly: GCA_028284235.1. Lineage (GTDB taxonomy): Bacteria > Verrucomicrobiota > Verrucomicrobiia > Opitutales > Opitutaceae > Pelagisphaera. Next base: position 88,913 of record JANQSC010000051.1, on the reverse strand, counting down.
GATCGCGAATCGAAGAAGGACAAGTCCCTCAAGGCGCGATACCTGAAAGAGCTCCATTCCCGTCTGAAAAACGCCGTCGAAGAAAAAGCCGCGAACGAATCGCTCGATCCCGAGACGCTCGCCAATTGGCTGGCTCTGCAAATTTCCCCCCAAGCCCGCGACCCTTGGCCCGAGTTGAGACCGCTCTTCGGCTCCAACAGCAACCGCGACAAAGCGCCGTCCCCCAAGCCCACGAGTCAAACCTTCGGCGCCGTCGCTGCATCGTTCGATCGGTGGAAAGCCCATGACCCCGCCTTCGACTATGCGCCGAAACAACCCGGCGAGATCATCTTCGACTTCGAAGACGCTAACGCCATCCGCTCCCTCGTGGGCGACAGCCCGGTAGCCGGCCATCACTCGCCTCGCATCAGCGGCGCCCTCCGCTCTCCCGATTTCGTCATCGACGGCAAACCCATCGAGTTCCAAGCCAAAGGCCACAACGCCTCGGTCCGGCTCGTCGTCCGAAACTACGAACTGACAGGCCGCGGTCCTACCACAGCAGGGCTCTACAAAGCGATCAACAACGACCACTGGCAGTCCTTCCAGATGGAAACCTATCTCTGGAAAGGGGAAACCGCCTATCTCGAGATTCTCCAACACGGCGAAGCCCTCCATTCGTTGCACCCCGCTCGCGACACGCTCGAACCACCCAGCGATCGCGCCTACGTTGCCTTCCGAGTGGCCGACCCAAACAACTGGAGCGCCTACTGGAACGACGCAAACAGCCGAGCCGAGGCAATCGGCGAGATTGTCGCCCAAGTCTGGAAGCGCGGCAAAAGCCGACAGGCGAACGCCCAAGAGTCTGAACTGCTGAGCGCCTTGTTCGCAACCGGTCTCCTAAGAGCGGATACACGCCGGAGCGAAACGCTTCGCAAGGAAATCGATTCCCTCCAAGCCCTCGCGCTGCAAATCCCAACCCCCCGCTACGCCCGCAGCCTTGTCGACGGCGACCCCTACGACGAGCCCGTCTACATTCGCGGCAGTCACAACAACCTCAGCGACGAACCCAACCCGCGACGCTTCCTCGACGGCCTCGGCGGCACGGAGCTAGAAAGCTCCGGAAGCGGCCGACTCGAGTGGATCGAGCACGTAGCCAATCCCGAGAACCCGCTCACCGCTCGCGTGCAAGTCAATCGCCTCTGGCAACGAATCTTCGGCACCGGCCTCGTCGAAACCGCCAACGACTTCGGTCGAATGGGCAGCGCGCCCACCCACCCCGAATTGCTCGACTATCTCGCTCGCGACTTCACCGACAACGGATGGTCCCTGAAATACATGATTCGCAAGATGGTTCTGACGCGCGCCTATCGAATGGCGTCGAACCCCAGCCCGGAATCGCTCGCCGAGGATCCGAAAAACAAACTGCTCCAGCATATGCCGATACGGCGGCTCGAGGCGGACGCCATTCGTGACCACATTCTCTTCTGTAGCGAAGAACTCGATACGAAGATGTACGGCCCCAGCGTCCCGGCATACGTTTTGGATCTTCCCAAAAGCCGGGCTCGACCCAAAACCGGCCCGCTGGACGGAGACGGACGTCGGTCCATCTACTTGGAGATGCGACGCAACTTCCTCCCCACGTTCCTTCGATCGTTCGACATGCCCAACGCGACCGAGCCGATCGGCAAACGGCAAACAACCAACGTACCGGCCCAATCGCTTGCGCTGCTAAACGACCCATTCATCCACCAACAAGCCGCCGCCTGGGCTCGGACCCTCGTCGAATCCGACGCCTCGTTCGAAGAGAAAATCCAGCGGATGCACCAAGTGGCCTTCAGCCGTTCCGCGACTGCACAGGAGATAGACTGGGCCCGGCGGACGCTCCAGTCATTGTCCGACGAATACGGTTCAAACATTGACGATCTCGCCGTCTGGACCGATCTCTGCCACATTTTCTACAACCGGAAGGAACTCATCTATGTCTTTTAAGAGACTGTCTTATGAAATCAGAAGCTGCGATTTTATGGTAGGGACCGACTGCCAGGCGGTCCGCACCTCGTTGGAGCAATGCCCAACCGAAGCGGCTCGCCGGGCCGTCGAGCCCTACCTTGCTCAGTCTAATCGGATTCACCCTGAGAGGCGGTACAAAACCCTCCATTTGCATCGCAGGCCAGGTAGGGCCTTCGCTTTCGAAGCGCCGCGTAGTTGGAATCGGAATTCGCGTCCACGGCATGGCGCAAGCGCCAGCCCTACGTTTTCGACTTATCTGGCAGTCTTTAATCCCAAATGTTAGCGGCCGACCAGCAAATCACATGACAACGCGAAGAGAATTTCTGCAAAAAAGCGCTATGGGCTTCGGCACGCTCGCCCTGTCGGGGGTCATGCAGCAAGACCTCCTAGGCGCCGGCGCCCCACTGTATCCGAAGACCCCTCACTTTGCTCCCAAAGCGCGAAGCGTCATCTTCCTCTACATGGACGGAGGCGTTTCCCAAGTCGACAGCTTCGACCCCAAGCCGCAACTCGTAAAAGAAAATGGCCAACCGCCCCGATTCACGGTCGACGCGACCGTATTCAACGACAACGGCAACCTCCTGAAGAGTCCTTGGGACTTCAAGCACTACGGCGAAAGCGGAATCCCCATCAGCGATCTTTTCCCCCACATCGGTTCCTGCGCGGACGATCTTTGTATCATTCGTTCAATGACGGCGTTTTCGCCCAATCACCCGAACGCCAACTACGCTCTACACAGCGGGCACATTCTCTCCGGCCGCCCCAGCATGGGCGCTTGGGCCTCCTACGGGCTCGGCACGCTCAGTCAAAACCTTCCTAGCTACGTTGTGATCCACGGCGGCCAAGTTCCGTCCGGAGGCATGCAATGCTTCGGGAGCGGCTTCCTGCCCGCCAACCACCAAGGCTCGGTCTTCCTGCCCAGCCACCCGGTTCTCAACAATACCACGCATCAGGAACGAAGCGCCGCGATTCAGAAAAAGAAACTCGAGTTTCTGCAAGAAATGGACGGCGACCTGGAAGCGCGACTCTCCCATGCCGAGGCCATCGAGTCCGCGATACAAAACTACGAACTCGCCTATCGCATGCAAATGGAAGTGCCCGAAGTCACCGACATTTCCAACGAAAGCGACGCCACCAAGAGACTATACGGAATCGACGCCCCTTACGAAAACACCCGCTCCTACGCCGCCCAATGCCTGATGGCCCGACGACTCGTCGAGCGCGGCGTTCGCTTCGTCGAACTGACAATCAACCCCGGCAACGGCGACCGCTGGGACCAGCATAGCAAGCTCGTGGACGGCCACCAGAAGAACGCCATGGCCGTCGACCAGCCCATCGCCGCCCTCATCAAAGACCTGAAAGCCCGCGGCCTTCTCGATACGACTCTACTGGTATTCAGCGGCGAGTTCGGGCGCACGCCCTTCGCCCAAGGAACCAACGGACGCGACCACAATCCGCAAGGATTTAGCATGTGGATGGCCGGCGGCGGCATCAAAGGCGGGACCATTTACGGAGCGACCGACGAGTATGGATACCGCGTGGTCGAGAACAAGCTGACCGTCCACGACATGCACGCCAATATGCTCCACCTGCTCGGCATCGACCACACCCGGCTCACCTATCGCTTCGGCGGACGCGACATCCGCCTCACCGATGTCCACGGCGAAATCATCCACGAAATCCTCGCCTGAAATTTGTTCTCCCACAGATTACGCAGATTTTCACAGATTCAATAGAGAAACCCATATAAAACCTTACTCATCCTTTTCCATCGCCCACCTTCCCAACTTGATCTGCGTCAATCTGCGTAATCTGTGGGAGAACAAACTCGCTTTTCAATCTCCAACATGAGCCGCTTTCTCTCCCTCCCGCTATTCCTCCTTCTCCCCCTCTTCACGTACGCACAGGATGGATACGATTACGAAAAAGACATCGCCCCGATCTTCGAAACGTACTGCGTCAAATGCCATGGCCCCGACGAGCAAAAAAGCGGGTATCGACTAGATACCTACAAGGCCCTCCTCACGCCCGGCGATAGCGAAGAGAAACCAATTGTCCCCGGCTTTCCCACCGGCAGCCCGCTAATCGAGTATCTTCTGCTGCCGAAAAGCGACGACTACGCCATGCCGCCCGAGGACGAGGATACGCCGAGCGGCGACGATATCCTGAAAATCGCCCACTGGATCTACGACGGAGCCAAAAGCGCTTCGGACGAGCGAGCCAATCTGCCTATCGAAGAGCTACTCGGCGAAGACGCCATGGTCGCCGTCGAGAGTTTGCGCTCGCAAGGCATCGTCGTCCAAAAAACCGCCGAGGACGAACCCAGCCTGTTCGTCGATCTACAGGACCGAGCTCTCGATCTAAACGACACGCATATCGACGCTCTCAAGACGATCGCCCCTTGGACCCACGAACTGAAAGCCGCCCGCCTCGCCCATTCTATTTCGGATTTCCGATGGATCGAAGACTTCACCGCCCTCACTCGACTCGACCTGAGCCACAGCGCATTCGGCGATGGAAACATCGCTTCCGCAAACGCGCTCGCCCAACTCCAACACCTCAACCTCTTCGGATCGCGACTCACCTCGAAGGGCCTTGAGCAACTGCAAGTCCCCATCGCTGGAACGCTCCATATCGGCGGAACGCGCGTTTCCGGTCGAGCCCTGCAAACGGTTCAGGCAGAGAACTCCAACCGGCAGCTGTTCGGCAACCCAAATTTGAACGCGACCCTCGCGATCACTGAGGACGCCCGCTCCAATTCCACCACCTTCAACCCGATGCCCGAAATCGAGCCGGGCCGGCAAGTCAGCCCATCCGGTATCCGCCATTCCTTCCTCGTCTGCGGAAGGCTCACCGCGATCTTCAACGAAGACAGCCAAGTGACCTGGCTCGGCCCCAGCGGCTCCCGAGACGGAATGGTCCTGGAAAACGGCAACGTCCTCATCTCAGCGAAAAACATCGCCCGCGAGTACTTGAAGGACACGCACCAGATCGTTTGGCAGTATTCCCTCGATCCGCGTAATAAGGAATTGGGTACAGTCAACCGACTCCCCAACGGAAACACGCTGGTGGTTGAACGCGGCAACCTGCCCCGCTTGCTCGAAATCGATCCGGCAGGGGCGATCGTTGTCAATGTTCCCCTGCAGCCCGAGACCGACAACGGACACATGCAAACCCGCATGGCCCGCAAGCTCCCCAACGGGAACTACCTCGTCCCCCACCTCCTCGCCTTCAAAGTAAAGGAGTACACCCGCTCAGGTGAAATCGTGAACACGATCAATACCGACCTGGCCAGCCTCGGCGGGCGGGAAGCGGAAAACTGGCCCTTCACCGCCATCCGGCTTCCCGATGGAAACACCGTGGTCAACCTCACTCACGGAAACAAAACTGTCGAGTTTGCCCCCGACGGATCCGTCGCCTGGGTGTGCGACAACGACGACGTCGACGGCCGCTACTCCGACCCCTGCGGCGGACAACGACTCCCCAACGGGAACACCGTTGTCGGAAGCTACGGCCAACGAGATCCCGACCAGGTGAAAGTCTTCGAAGTGAACGCGGACAAGGAAGTCGTTTGGGAGTTTTTCCACCCCGACGTAAAAGCCCACCAGATCCACATTCTCACTACAAACGGCGAGCCCGTAAAACCGGTCTACCGCTAGTATTCAAGATTTGCCCGACCCAACCAGCAATCAACCCACGTGAAACTATTTCTGCTTAGTCTCTTCCTTCCGTTAACCCTGTACGCCTCCGAAAGCGCGAAACCCAACTTCGTCATCATCTTCACCGACGATCAAGGCTACCAGGATTTGGGCTGCTATGGCTCGCCAGACATACGGACGCCTCACCTGGACAAGATGGCGGCCGAAGGAATGCGGTTCACCGACTTCTACGCCCAAACGGTATGCGGCCCTTCCCGTTCTTCGCTCATGACCGGCTGTTACCCGCTTCGAGTCAGCCGCGAAGACAATCTCAACTCGCCCCATCCTCGTATGGATTTGAGCGAAATCACCATCGCCGAAATTCTCAAAGACGAAGGCTACGCGACTGGCATGTTCGGCAAGTGGGATCTCGCCGGGCACAATCAAAAAAACTACACGCCGGGACTGTTGCCCAAATTCCAGGGATTCGACGAATCGTTCTTCACGCCCAGCAGCAACGACGCGATCGTCAATCTCGTCCGAGGTGACGAGATGATCGAAGAAAAAGCGGACATGGCGTATTTGACTCAGAGATATACAGATGCCGCTCTCGATTTCATCGAACGAAAGAAGGACACACCTTTCTTCGTCTACCTAGCGCATACGATGCCGCACACGATACTAGACGCGTCTCCAGCGTTCAAAGGAAAATCAAAGCGCGGTCTCTATGGCGACGTTATCGAGGAGATCGATTACAACACCGGTCGCATACTCGACTCCGTTAAGGAGCTTGGCTTGGACGACAACACCTATATTATCTACACTAGCGACAATGGCCCATGGTGGCTCCGAGGCGAACATGGCGGATCCGCGCTCCCATTAAGGAGCGCCAAAACCTCCGCCTGGGAAGGCGGATTGCGTGTCCCTTGCATCATACGTGCTCCCGGAAAAGTCCCCGCCGGAACCACCTGTAGTTTATTGACCGCGACAATCGACATCCTCCCAACAATTGCCGCCATCGCAGGCGGCAAGACACCGCAAGACCGAGTCATCGACGGACTGGATATATCGGGTGTCCTTCATGGAACGGTCAACGAGCTAGACCGACCGTATTTCTATTATCAACACACGCTTCTCCAAGCGGTCCGATACGGAGAATGGAAACTGCACCTGCCCTCCCACAACAATCTGATGGATAAATGGGTAAAGCACATCGCGCCTGAAGATAGCCCCGAATACGGCAAAGTTTCCCTCTATAATTTGGATACAGATATCGGAGAACGAAACAACATCGCCTCACAACACCCGGAAATCGTACGCCAGCTCCTAGAGCGCATAGAATGGGCGAAACACGACATCGGGCACGGCGAAACCCGCGGCGTAAACGCGAGACCCGTCAATACCTCGAACTTGTAGAGACTTGTCACTTCCAGGTTTCGAAATAAACCTTAGTTGTCGACGCAGGAGACATCCTTAATTGCCTCCGACCCCTCGGAGTCATCCTAGCGTAGCGATGACTTAATTGTGTCACCGCCCCGAAAATTCGGGGCTAGGAGTCCCGCTTCCGCGGTCCAATAGGATCCACGACAAGTCGTGGAAATAAGGTTCGCAGGCTCTAAGAGAGTGTCCAATAAATCGCTTTCGAGTAGCCCCAGAGCGTTTCGAGTTCGAAATTACGGCTTTCGATTTGAGGTATACCCGGCCGTGTCTCGCCGTAGCCCCGCAAAGTGGGGACGAAGGCGGAAGGGTATATCGAAATGAGGAAACGAAATTTGGAGCCGAAAGGCGCAAGTTCACGAAGAAATTGGATTTATTGGACACTCTCTAGGGCAGAGGAACCGAGAAGATCTCGGTGAAAATAAACTCGGAACCCAGCGAGAAGAGCAACGCGAGTTGGGCAACGGGCAGGAGCTTCTCTTTCGCGCCACGGGCGATGGCCATTCCAATCAGGAAAATCGCCGGAACGGTCGCATACAGATACGACGCTCCAATCTGCAAACTGGCAACGTAAACGACGAGAATCGCAATCGCGCCGATCGCCAGTCTTCGATCTCCGGAACTTGTAGTTGTTTTTTGACCACGAGCTTGCTTGTTCTTCAAAGACACAATCACAACCAGACCCATCACAATACCAATCACCCAAACCGGAAAGTTGGGCAAACCTGTTGGCGGACTGACGGCGAATTTCTCCAGCGACCGCTTTTTGTTCATCAAGTACTGGTCCAGCTCCTCCCCTTCCCGATAGTCCGGAGTGATCGACAATTTCTTTAATTCCGCGACAACCGTAGGGTCTCTTCGAGAGGTATCCAATATTTCCCTAAGCTTTCCTAGCGTCTCCGGCGGCGTCCCCTTTGGCGCAAACCAATAGTAGGAGTTGCCGTTGTCGATCGGGAAGCCCTGCTCCGTCGCGGTCCGCACTTCGGGGATACTCGGATTTCGCTCTCCCGTAAGAATGGCGATCGCCGTTATGTTCTGACTCGGAGGCGTTCCCTCCGGCGATCGATAACCGACATACTCGCCCACCGAGAAGATTCCGACATCCAAATGCCCTCCTAAGATTTGAGTGTACCGCTTTTGCCCCCCGCCCGTGGAGATGTAGTTGAATACGCTTCCCGGGTTCGTCTCCTCGAGTTCGCGCGCATAGAAGTAAGCGGGCGACCCCACGTCCGCTCCGAAACGGATGCTATTGGGGTCCGTTTTCGCCTGCTCCAACAGGGCGACCAAATCCTGGTAGGGCGAATCTTCGCGAACGATGAGAACAAGCGACATCGTGCCCAGCTGAGCAATCGGTGTGAGCTCCTCGTGACCGAAACTCGCGATGCCGGAAAGCTGGGCCGTGATCAACGCGTCATTGTTGCACAGAATCCGGTAGCCGTCCGGCCGGGAGCCCAAGACATACCGCCCGCCGATGGTCGATCCTCCGCCCGGCTGATTCAGAACGACAATCGGTTGGGTGAAGTCGTCGTTCAGCGAAACCGACTTCTCAATGATGCGAACAAAGGTATCCGTGCCCCCGCCGGCCGCGTAAGGCACTACCACCTGAATCGGCTGGTTGGGAAACTGGGAAGCGTCACCCCCGCTTCGCCAGTTCGCGAGCTTCCATCCAAGAAGAGCGCAAATAAGAAGGGCGCTTGCGATTGAGAATACTCTTCGCGAGGTGTTCATTCAGCAGCAGTGGGTTGATTCTCTGAGCTCGACTGCGCTCGTTTCAACATCGGGAGCGCGAGCATCACGAGGGAAACCAGCAAGAAGACGATCGAGATCGGGCGCGTGAAAATCGGAAGCCACGAGCCATTGGTGGCCATCAATCCAGCTGAGAGATTTTCTTCGGCAATCGGACCCAAAACGAATCCGATCACGAACGGCGCTAGAGGAATGCGTTTCGACTCCAAGATAAACCCGAGGGCGCCAAACGCCAGCATCACCCAAACATCGAACAGTCGATTCGATAGCGCAAACGAGCCGATAACGCAGAATACCAAAATCACCGGCAGCAAGTAGGCGCTCGGGATCCGCGAGATTCGAGCCAGCCAGCGCATGGAAAACCCCATGATCATCGCCATCGCGATATTCGCCAAAAACATCGCGCCCATAATCGTGTAGACCATTTCCGGATGCTCGCCGAAGAGGCGCGGGCCCGGTTGCAAACCGTGGATCACCAACGCTCCCAGTAGTACCGCTTCCACTACAGACCCCGGGAGCCCCATGGCGACTAACGGAATGAGCGCTCCCCCGATCGTCGCGTTGTTTGCCGCTTCCGCAGACACAATTCCCTCGTCGTGGCCCGTGCCGAACTTCTCCGGCGTCTTGGACGCGTTTTTGGCGACCGTGTACGCGGCGACCGATCCGATGTTGGCTCCGATGCCTGGCAGCAAACCGATCCACGTGCCGATGACGGACGAACGAACCATGTTCACCCCTTGCTTCCGAAAGTCGGCGAAGCGCAGCGAGAGCCCTTTCGTTTGAATCTCCGTCGTCTCCGAATTCTGCTTCAGGTTGACGATGTCCCTGAAGATCTGGTTGATAGCGAACAGGCCAATCAAAACCGGAAGCAATTTAAACCCGTCGTTAAGAGCTGTTATTCCGAAAGTGAGACGCGACTGTCCCGTCGCCGCCGCGATGCCGGGCATGGAAAGCAAGATCCCGAGAAATCCAGAAAGCAATGACTTCGACAGCGATTTCCCTCCGATACTCGCAATCAAAACCAACGCCATCAATACGAGGGTAAAATACTCGAAGGGACCGAACTTCGTCGAGAGCGTCGCAATAGGCTTGGCAAGGAGAACGAGAAACCCCCACGAAATCATCCCACCCGCAAACGAAGCCATCACCGCGAGGCCCAACGCCTTTTCCGGTCGCCCTTTCTGCGCCATCGGATAGCCGTCGAAGGTCGTCACGATCGACGCCGGCGTTCCTGGCATCCGCAATAACGTCGCCGTTACCATCCCTCCGCTAACCGCGCCGACGTAAATGCTTATCAACAAGGTCAGGGCGTACTGCGGGTCCGCTCCGTAAGTCAGCGGTAGCACAAGCGCGATGAGCATTGTCCCAGTCAAACCCGGTATCGCTCCCACAAATACGCCCAGCGACGCCCCGAGAAGAACGAGAAATAAACCCATTGGGGTAAAAAGCTGCTGAAGGGCTTCTTGCATGGAATCGAAGGAGAGTAGTTTGAAAGTCGGGGGCGTTACGAAACGGTCTACTAGAGACAATCCCATTCGATGCGACTCCTAAATCGAAAATCTTCCGATTCAAAGACGACCAATATACTAAAACCTAATGTAGGGGCGTTGCTCGCGACGCCCGCGATAGTTGAGATCTAGTCGCTTACGCGGGCGCCGCGAGCTACGCCCCTACATTGGAAACGTTCGCATACGAGTCTACTTCCTCCGATTTATACCGAAAACCAGCCCCATTCGTACCAAAAATCGACATTTGCCGGTCAATTGGGAAAATACCGTCCACAACCCGAAATTTTTATTTGAAGCATTCCTCCCGAACGCTGAATATTGGGGCTTCCACAATCAAAATTCGGCTATGCAATACCTCAAAATTTTTGCCTCCATCGCCCTGTTTTCACTGCTCGGATGTAGTGACTCTAGCAATACTGCTTCCTCGAGCGCGAAAAAGACCAAACTCTGCTTTATCACCAACGTTTCCGCAGACTTCTGGGCCTACGCGGAAGCCGGCGCCAAACAAGCCGAAAACGAGTTTGGCGACATCGAGGTCTACTTCCGAGCCGGTGACGGGACCACCACCAAGCAAAAGCAAATCGTCGACGACCTCCTCGTCACCGGAGTCAAGGGAGTCGCCATCAGCCCCACCAGCGCTAAAAACCAGATTCGCATGATCAACGAATGGGCCGCCGACACCCACGTGATCACCGTCGACAGCGACTCCCCCGAAAGCAACCGCCTCTGCTACCTCGGCACCGACAACCTCGCCGCCGGACGCCAATGCGGCGAGTTGATCAAGGAAGCCTTGCCCAATGGCGGAAAGATCATGGTCTTCGTCGGAATCAAAGACATGCAGAATTCGCAAGAACGGTATCAAGGAATCAAGGACGTGCTCGCCGGCACCAATATCGAAATAATCGACCTGCGTACCGACGGAGGCGACGCCTCGAAGGCCCGCGCCAACGCCGAAGACACGCTAACCGCCCATCCCGACATCGCCGGACTGGTCGGCCTGTGGAGCTACAACGCTCCTGCCTGCCTCGAAGCAGTCCGGGCCGCCGACATGCTCGACCAAGTGAAGATCATCGCCTTCGACGAAGCGCCCAAAACCCTCGAGGCCATCGACAAAGGGGAGATCTTCGGCACGGTGATTCAAGACCCCTATACATTTGGATACGAATCGATGGCACTCCTACGCAAAATGGTCGTCGAAGGAAAGTCCGCCCAGGAAGCAGGAGTACCCGACAATAAAATTATCCACGTGGATACACGCGTGCTCCGCAAAGGCGAAGGGCTTGCCTACAAGGCCCAGTGCGACGCTTGGAAAGCGTCACTGAATTAAGAGCGAAGAACGAAGAATTAAGGAGTAGCGCCGACCGAGTTCTTCATTCCTCATTCTTAATTCTTCATTTCGAACATGCTTCAGCTACGCCAGATATCCAAAGAATTTGGCGTCGTCAAAGCGCTGAGCGCCGTCGACTTCGAGATCGCCAGCGGCGAAGTTGTCGGGCTGATTGGTGAAAACGGCGCCGGCAAGTCGACCTTGATGAACATTCTCGGGGGAGTTCACACCCCGACCTCGGGCGAGATTTTCATCGAAGGAAACCCGGTTCAAATCCACGGGGCAAAAGCCGCGGAACGGCTCGGAATCAGCTTCGTCCACCAAGAGCTGAACCTCCTCGACAATATCGACATCGCAGGAAACATCTTTCTGGGGCGCGAACCGCGAACGTTCGGAATGCTCGACCAAAAAGCGCTGGCCGAACAGGCCCGCCCCATCCTGGAGAAACTCGACCTGCACCTCGACCCGCGGACGTCCGTCTCCGACCTCACCAACGGCCAGCAACAGCTCGTCGAAATCGCCAAGGCCTTGTCAATGGAGGCCAAGCTTCTCATTCTCGACGAGCCGACATCGAGCCTGTCTATCCAAGAATCGGATACGCTATTAAAATTGGTTTCCAAGCTCAAGACCCAGGGGATGGCCATCATCTTCATCTCTCACCGCCTCACCGAGGTCGAGCAAATCGCCGATAGAGTCGTCGCCCTGCGCGACGGGGAAAACGCGGGCGAACTTGGGCCAGGCGAGATACATCACGACAGCATGATCTCGATGATGATCGGTCGAGATTTAAGTGAGATATATCCAGAATGCAACCCTGTGGATTCCGATAAGATTCTCTCTATCAATAACTTTAGCACTCAAAGATGGCCATTTGGAAATGCCAGCTTTGATGTACATGCTGGCGAGATTCTTGGCATAGCAGGACTCGTGGGAGCGGGACGATCGGAGCTCGCGCAAGCCTTGTTCGGAGTAGACTCTTCTCCTTCTGGCGATATCAACGTCAGCGGAAAGGTATTGGAACGCGGAAATGTCAAAGAGGCGATCGCTAGCGGCCTCTTCCTCGCTCCCGAAGACAGAAAAACGAGCGGCCTAATACTAGGGATGTCGATTCGAGAGAACATGACTTTGAATTCCCTGGATCGATTTAGCAACAGATCGAAAATCGATTTTCATTCGGAACGTGAGAAGGCGAACGAGTGGCTACAAGAATTTGGGGTAAAGGCACCGACGATTGAGATTCCTGTTTCCAGCCTCAGTGGAGGAAATCAACAAAAGGTAGTGCTATCGAAGTGGATGACACTCGAGCCGAAAGTCATGATCTTCGATGAGCCAACAAGGGGAATAGACATGGGGGCTCGACAGGAAATCTACCAAGCAATGGTGCGACTAGCTGAAACGGGATGCGCAATCATCATGATCTCAAGCGACATGGAAGAACTCCTAGGCATGAGCCATCGGATTGCAGTGATGAGAGAAGGCTCATTGTCGGGCATTCTAAATCGAGATGATTTTTCGGAAAAAGCTATCATGACACTAGCAGTACACCAGAGCGAACTTGTAGGCAACTAACAACTACAATGGAAATTCAAAAATCAAGTTTCTTTAATCGATACCGCAAGGAAGTATGTCTCGCCGTAATCTTGTTTTTCGTCGCCTTTTGGACGATAATCTTCTCCCGAAACACCGAAGCAAGCGGATTTCTGCAAAGTTTAATCGAATCGCGATTCCTATCACTTCGGAATCTCGAAAACCTCTCTCGCCAGCTTGGCATGTATGGGATTTTCAGCCTCGGCATGGGGCTTGTAATCATTTCAGGAGGAATCGATCTCTCAGTCGGCTCATTGATGGCGCTCTTTGGCACGGTGTTTTTCTTCTTACTCACAGGTTCGCACGCATGGATTCCTGGAATGCACTGGAGCTTCGCGATCATTGTAGTCCTCCTCTTTTCCGTCGCCGTTGGTTCACTACACGGATGGCTAATTGCAAAAGTTCGATTGCAAGCATTCATCGTAACTCTTTGTGGTTTGCTTGGCTATCGAGGGTTAGCGCAAACAATGACCCACGACACCGCCATCGGCTACTACGATGCAAAATACGACATTGGGGGTCTAGAGCATCTGCTTAACGGAGAGCTTCTCGGGCTCCCAGCTGCGTTTATTGCATTTGTTCTCGTTTCAGGAGTAATATTCTATCTGCTTCACTTGTCGGTGTTTGGACGCTATTTGCTAGCGCTCGGGCGTAATGAACAAGCGGCTCGCTACTCCGGAGTGAACACAGTGTTTATTATGGGCCTCGCCTACGTAGCATGCACGTTGCTTACAGCAATATCGGCACTTTTCTTCGCCAGGTATTCATCCGATGTAACCCCCTCCATCCACGGGAATTTCTTCGAGCTCTACGCCATCGCCGGAGCGGTGCTGGGCGGCTGCAGCTTGCGGGGTGGAGAAGGTACCGTAGTCGGTATCATACTCGGCACTACCGTGCTCCTTGTGCTGCAAAACATGGTCAACCTGCTCGGCTACGATAGCTCGTTCAGCAAAGTGATCACCGCCCTGGTAATCCTCGGCGGAGTACTGGTCGACCGCTTCGAAATTTGGAAACTGCTTGCCCGTTCAAAAACCAGTTAACGAAAGAAATATACGATGAGCAATTTCTCCGAATTGTAGACGCTTCCTTGAGAAGAAGTTCGATTTAAAGCTGTCATCGACGTAGGGCTGGCGCTTGCGCCACGCCGCGTTGGTTCGACCTAGATCTAAACGTCGCGGCACAGCGCAAGCGCTGGCCCTACAACCAACTTAAGACATCGAACGCCTTCGTATACAATCCGACGAAACGCTCAATTGAAACCATCTCATCATGAAATACTTCAATAAACTGATTGTGGTAATCACCGCCTTGCTCGCGACGCACGCGCTCGGGAACCTGCCAAACATCGTGCTCATAAACGCGGACGACCTGGGCTATGGCGACTTGAGTTGCTACGGCGCTGAAAAGGTGTCCACGCCGCGTATTGACGCGCTCGCCGCGGAGGGTCGTCGATTCACGGACGCCCATTCGACCTCCGCCGTGTGCTCGCCTTCTCGATACGGGCTGTTTACCGGTCAGTACCCGCTCAGAAAAAACTTCTGGGGCCCGGCCGGACTGAAAGCGCCTCTCACCATCGACCTTTCCGATCTCACCATCAGCGGAATCCTCGACGAAGCCGGCTACGAGACCGCGTGCATCGGCAAGTGGCACTTGGGCTTTGGCGTAGACGAGCCCGACTGGAATGGCGATCTCAAGCCAGGGCCGCTCGAAGTCGGCTTCGACTACTACTACGGCATCCCGAGCGTCAATAGCGGACCCCCGTTTGTCTATGTCGAGAATCACCGTGTCGTCGGACTCGACCCGAACGACCCTTTTGAATACCAGGTGGAATCGATCACCAAGAAGATGCCTGAGAAAAGTGGATACAAAGGAATCGGCGGAGCGGAAGCAGCCCACCGGCTCTACGTCGACGAACTGATTGGAACGACTTTGGCGCAAAAGGCTGCCCATTGGATCGAACAGCAAAGCAGCGAAACGCCTTTCTTCCTCTACCTCGCGACCACCAACATCCACCACCCGTTTACACCCGCGCCGCAATTCGTAGGAACCAGCGAATGCGGGCCCTACGGCGACTTCATACACGAGCTGGACTGGATGGTCGGCCAAGTTCTCGACGCCCTCGACAAAATCGGCGCCACTGACAACACGCTGGTGATTTTCACCAGCGACAACGGCGGCATGCTCCACGTCACCGGGCAAAACGCCTGGGAAGCCGGGCACCGACTCAACGGCCCGCTTCTCGGCTACAAATTCGGGGCCTGGGAAGGCGGCCATCGCGTCCCGTTCATCGCGAAGTGGCCCGGAAAAATCCCCGCGAACTCGACCTCCGACCAGCTCATTTCCCAAATCGATCTCCTGGCAACGTTCGCCGCCATCATCGAGCGTCCCATCGAAGCCGACCGCGACATCGATAGCATCAATCAGTTGGAAACCCTGGTTGGCAATCCGGATCGACCGCTGCGCAACACGATGGTCATCACTCCCAACAGCCCCATGCACCTTTCCATTCGCCACGGCGACTGGGTCTATATCCCCAAACAAGGATCCGGCGGATTCCAAGGAGCCGCCCCCGGAAATCACCTCCTCGCCGGCGGGCCCGCTCTCCACTTCGCAGGAAGAGCCCACAGCGACTACGCTTACGGGTCGCTACGGGCCGACGCCCCGCCCGCGCAACTCTACAACCTAGACGCGGATCCCTATCAAACAAACAACGTGTACGAACGATATCCAGAAATCGTCCAAGGCTTGGAACGGGCTCTCGACGGCTACCGAGCCAAAATCCCGGATACGCAACGCATCGGCTGGATCAATCTAAGACAACCACCCGTCGAGAAGTAGCCGCTCTATTGTTTTGCAAAACGAGGGGCCAGCGGTTAGCGTGTGGTTGTTATTTCCGCTGACCCCTCTTCGGGAGACCCTACCCCTCTCCTCAAATGAATTCTCGCACACCCCAAATCCCCCAATCGCTCGTCAATCGCGTTCGCCTTCTTTGTATTCTGTTTTCAATTACATGTGGACTGCGCGGAACCCCCAACGTTGTCATTATCAACGCGGACGACCTCGGCTACGGCGACCTGAGCTGCTACGGAGCCACCCACGTCCAAACGACGCGCATCGACCAGCTCGCCGCCGAAGGACGCCGGTTCACCGACGCCCATTCCGCGTCCGCTGTATGCACGCCTTCACGCTACTGCCTAATCACCGGCGAGTATGCCTTCCGCGGCGACCACTGGTCGCCCGTGTTTCTCAAAGTCGGCCTGATCATCGATCCCGAGCAAACCACCATCGCCGACATCATGAAGCGGGCCGGATACGCCACCGCCTGCATCGGCAAATGGCACTTGGGATTCGGGAAGGAAACTCCCGACTGGAACGGCGACCTGAAACCGGGACCGCTTGAGCTCGGTTTCGACTACTACTACGGCGTCCCTGTCGTCAACAGCCACCCGCCCTTCGTCTACGTGGAAAACCATCGCGTCGTCGGCCTCGTTCCCGAAGACCCGTTCGTCTACGGGCAGCGAGCCAACACGCAAGTCTTCCCGGAGAAACGGAAACTCGACGACATCGGAGGAGCCGACGCCGCTCACGCCCTCTACCGAGACCGGGAAGTCGGAACCGTCCTAACCGAAAAATCCATCCAATGGATACAGGCGAACAAGCAACAACCTTTCTTCCTCTACCTGGCCACCACCAATATCCACCACCCGTTCACCCCCGCCGAGCGATTCGTCGGCACCAGCGAATGCGGACGCTACGGCGACTATATACACGAGCTCGATTGGATGGTGGGTGAGATTATGGATACGCTGGAAGCGGAAGGCCTCGCTGAAAACACCCTCGTCCTATTCACCAGCGACAACGGCGGCATGTTTAACGTCGGCGGACAAGACGCCTGGAAAGCGGGCCACCGACTGAACCACGACCTCCTCGGCTTCAAGTTCGGTGCCTGGGAAGGCGGGCACCGCGTTCCATTGATCGCCCGCTGGCCGGGGCGCGTTCCCGCCGGAACCGTGTCCGACCAACTCGTCAGCAACGTCGATTTCCTCGCCACCATGGCCGCGCTCGTCGATCAGCCCCTCACCGACGCGGAAGCCCCCGACAGTTTTAACATCCTCCCTGCCCTCACCGGATCGCCCCAGTCCCAAATCCGCGACCATCTCGTCCTCAGCGCCTTGAGAAAAACCCATTTGACCCTGCGCAAAGGCAAGTGGGTCTACATCGACGCCCAAGGAAGCGGCGGCTTCCGCGGCAAGCTAGAGACCGACTACGAACGCGGCGGCCCCGGCGCCCTCCTGCTCACGAAACACGTCAACAGCGACATAGAAAACGGAAAACTCAAACCCGACGCCCCGCCCGCCCAGCTGTACGACCTCGACGCCGATCTCTCCCAGACACGCAACCTCTACAACGAGCGCCCCGAAATCGTCCGCGCCATGAAAGAGCTGCTTGTACAGAAACAAACCGCCCGCCGGTCCGCGCCCGTCCGCGATCCCCTAACCACCGCCCCATGACACTTCTAAACCCTTTCAGCCTACGCGCAGTCTGCACCCTCTGCTTCCTGGCGCTCACCGCCACCGCCCAATCCAAGCCGAACTTCATCGTCATCTTCTGCGACGACATGGGCTACGCCGACATCGGTCCCTTCGGTGCCGAGGGCTACGCCACCCCGCATCTCGATCGCATGGCTCGCGAAGGCATGGTCTTCACCGACTTCCATGTAGGCTACGCCGTGTGCAGCCCTTCCCGCGCGGCCATTCTAACCGGTTGCTACCCGAAACGTATCAGTGTAAACGGCAACTTCGGACCGAATTCGAACACCGGCCTGCACACCGACGAATGGACCATCGCCGACGTCCTCAAGCAAGTCGGCTACGCGACCGCGTGCTTCGGCAAATGGCATCTCGGACACCTGCCGCAATTCCTGCCGACCAGCCAGGGTTTTGACACGTTCTACGGCGTGCCTTACTCGCACGACATGTGGGAGCTCCATCCCGAAAACGGAACCCGCTACAATTTCCCCATACTTCCGCTCTACGAAGGGACTACCGTCATAAAAAAGCAGCTCACTCCCGACGACCAAAAACTCCACACCCAGAAATTGACCCAGCGGACCGTCGAGTTCATCGAGAAAAACAAAGACAACCCGTTCTTTGTCTATCTCCCGCATCCCATGCCTCACGTTCCGCTCTACACATCGGAGGAATTCACCGACGCGTCCCAACATAGCGAATACGGCGACGTCATCGCGGAGATCGACTGGAGCGTGGGAGAAATTCTCGACGCTCTCGACGAAAACGGCATCCGCGACAAGACGCTGGTCGTATTCACCTCCGACAACGGACCCTGGCTCCGCTACGGCGACCACGGCGGAAGCGCCGGCCCGCTGCGCGAAGGGAAAGGCACCTTCTTCGAAGGAGGCTACCGCGTACCGGGCATTATGACCTGGCCCGGATCGATCAAAAGCGGCGTCGCTAACGAACACTTCGCCTCGACCATCGACCTGCTGCCAACCTTCGCCCAGCTCGCCGGAGCGGAACTGCCGGAAGATCGCCCGGTCGACGGCGTCGACATCCAATTCTTGTTCGACGGGAAACCGAAAGAGGAAAACGACCGCGCCTTTTTCCACTACTCCGGACAACGACTCAGCGCCGTTCGCCAAGGGAAGTGGAAGCTCGTATTCCCCGGTAGCTACCGCGTCTGGAGCGGAGGGGGTGGCGGTCTCCCCGGGCATGGAAGCGAACTCCGCGGCGTCCCGCTCAGCCTCTTCGACCTCGATTCCGACGTCGGCGAAACCCACAATCTCGTCGATCAACATCCTACCGTCGTCCGCCGCCTCCAGAAATTGGCAGCGGGCGCCCGTGAAACGCTCGGTGACGGACCCGACAATCCTGGACCCGAAGTTCGCCCGCTCGGAGGCCGCTGACAAGCCAAACAAGCTCATTCCCTCAATCGCATTCGTTTCTTTCCCCAAATCATGAATACGCCCCTACGCCCCACCTTCCTGTCCGTCTTGCTCATTCAACTCTTGTCGTTTAACGTCTTCGCGGACCCGCCAAATGTCGTCGTAATCTTCGCCGACGATCTTGGTTACGGCGATCTCAGTTGCTACGGAGCTACCAAAGTGAGCACGCCCAACATTGATCGCTTAGCCTCCGAAGGGCGTCGTTTCACCGACGCCCACTCTGCATCCGCAGTCTGCACGCCCTCGCGCTACGCGCTGCTCACAGGACAATACCCCTTTCGCGTAGACCTCTGGCCACCTGTTTTTCTAAAAACGGGCTTAGTCGTCGATCCTGACCGTACGACCGTAGCCGATGTTATGAAGCGAGCTGGCTATGCAACCGCCTGCATCGGCAAGTGGCATCTCGGTTTTGGCGAAGAAACGCCCGATTGGAATGGAGACCTCAAACCTGGACCTCTGGAATTGGGTTTCGACCACTACTTCGGAATGCCCGTAGTCAATAGCCACCCACCCTTCGTTTACGTGGAAGACTATCGTGTTGTGGGACTCGATCCCGACGACCCGCTCGTCTATGGTCAAACCGCCGAAACGCGCATCTTCGATGAAAAGATGAAGATCAATGAGATCGGTGGCGGCAAAGCAGCGCACGCTCTCTACGATGACGAGTACGTCGGTACGACGCTCACAGAGAAATCCATCGAATGGATACGCGAACACAAGGACGATCCCTTTTTCCTCTACTTCTCGACAACCAACATTCATCACCCCTTCACGCCCCATCCTCGCTTCCAAGGAACGAGTGAAGCCGGTCCATACGGCGACTTCATTCACGAGCTGGATTGGATGGTCGGCGAGATCATGGATACGCTGGAGTCCGAAGGTCTGGCTGAAAACACTCTCGTCATCTTTACCAGCGACAACGGCGGTATGATCAACCGAGGAGGACAAGAAGCCTGGCGACGCGGGCACAATCAAAATGGAGACCTCTTTGGCTTCAAATTTGACGCTTGGGAAGGGGGGCATCGAGTGCCCTTTATCGCCCGATGGCCCGGGCAGATTCCAGCCGGATCTACCTCCGACCAGCTCGTGAGCAACATCGACCTGAGCGCCACCCTCGCCGCTCTCACAGGAGAAAAACTAGCGACAGACGAAGCTCCCGACAGCTTCAACATCCTGCCCGCTCTCACTGGCAATCCAAGCGATCCCATTCGCGAACACCTGGCCTTGGCCGCATTTCGCAAAACTCACCTTTCATTACGCGAAGGCGACTGGATGTTCATCCCCAATCAGGCGGGCGGTGGCTTTAGCGCCAAAAACGTCGGTGATCACGGCTTTGGAGGGCCGCCTGCCATCCACTTTTCGGGACAGGTCAACAGCGACATGGCAGATGGCGCCCTCAAACCCGATGCACCCGCCGAACAGCTCTACAATCTAAGTTCCGATCTCCGACAAAGTCGGAACGTCATACGCGAATATCCTGAAATCGCCCGCGCGATGAAAAAGCGACTGGCGGCGATCGTCTCTGCCGAAGGAACCCGGCCATGAGCGCGAGTAGACTCGCGCTTTGCAGACTTGCCTTCGCTGCCACGCTGTGCGCGACACTCTCCGCCGCCCAGACGAATGTCATTCTCATTCTAACCGACGATCTCGGTTATGGCGATTTAAGCTGTTACGGATCCAAGTTTATCGACACTCCACGTATCGATCAAATGGCGACGCAAGGAGTTCGGGCCACGGAATACAGAACGGCGGCGAACATTTGCACGCCCTCGAGAGCCGCGCTCCTGACCGGATCCTATCCGCAGCGAGCCGGAATTCCCAACGGCATCAGTCCCAAGCGCCCCGAACATCGTCATCTGGGCCTGCACCCCGACGAGATCACCATTGCCGAGATGCTGAAAGCGCAGGGCTACACGACCGGAATGATCGGCAAGTGGCATCTCGGATTCGACGACGTCTTCCATCCCTTGAATCAGGGATTCGACAGCTACTCCGGAATGCCGTCCAACTACAATCACGACAAGCGCTCTTTCGAAGGACGAACGGTGACCGAGGAAGTCACCGACCTTTCACAACTCACCGCCAACTACACTGAGAGCGCTGTCACTTTCATTACAGAGAATCAAAGCGCCCCCTTCTTCCTCTACCTCGCTCACAACTATCCGCACGTTCCGCTGCAACCCAATCCCGCGTTCGCGGGTTCCTCGCGCGCGGGCGACTATGGAGACATCATCGTGGAACTCGACGCGAGCGTAGGGACGATTTTGGATACGCTCGAGGAGCTCGAAATAGAGGAAAACACGCTTGTCATTTTCACCAGCGACAACGGGCCGCTCCCCAAGTACGCCACGGAATTTGGATCCTCCGGCCCGTTGCGCGGCAGCAAATACAACACCTTCGAGGGCGGCCATCGTGTCCCCGCCATATTCAATTGGCCCCGCAATCTTCCCGCAGGAAGAGTGTGCGAAACGCCAATCAGCTCCATGGACGTTTTCCCCACAATTGCGGCAATCACCGGCGCGGACCTTCCAGAAGACCGAACATTGGACGGCCGAAACATCTGGCCGCTCTTGCAGGGTCACTCGCTCAGCCCGCCCAGGGAGTTCGAGTACTTTTACAACGACAACAATCTACAGGCGATCCGCAAAAACAACTGGAAGCTCCACCTCCCGCGACAACTTGAGGACGTCCCTTGGTGGCAGAAAGCGGGGAGAGAACGATTCACCCCGCTTGCCGAGCCCTTCCTCGTAAATCTCGGCACCGACATCGGCGAAACGCGAAACGTTGCCGCCGCCCAGCCAGAAATCGTTGCGGAATTAACCGAGGAAGCGACTAGTGTTCGCCGCGCGCTCGGCCAGGCCCGAGGAAGCGAGCGCATCGCCGGGAGCGAGCAAAGGCCGATTGGGGACTCGCGGAAATTAGAATCTCGTTGAGAAACGAGGAGCGACTGTAGGGAAACTCCAATCACTCACTCCCGCTCGAAAGAGATAAATCGTACCGGCTCCAGGAGCGACTGGCCGCTTGTGTATTGCAGATTGTTCGGGTCGGGAGTATCGGTTTCCATTCCTTGTATCCGCAAAACAACGTCCATTCCTTCGATGACGTGACCAAACGCGGCAAACCCTTGTCCGTCCGGATTGCGCTGCCCTCCGTAGTCGAGGCTGGGCTGATCGTTGATGCAGATGAAAAACTCAGATGTCCCGGAATCGGGCACGGATCGGGCCATCGAGACCGCTCCATGGACGTGCTTGAGACCGGTCGCATTGGTTCGTTCTAGCGGAATCGGCGGAAACGACGGCGGCGCATCGCCAATCATCAAGCCGCCTTGTATCACTTCAATCTTGATCGTGTTTTGCTCCTGGTTGTCCATGCGAACGACTCGATAGAACCGTCCTTCGTCGAAGGCCTCCGCATCGATATATTTCAAGAAATTCGCAACCGTTATCGGCGCCTTGTCCGGGTAGAGCTCCATGCGAATGACGCCTGTGCTCGTAGCGAGTCTCACGTTTACCGGCTCCGCCCAAACGCTTGTCGCGAATGCCAATAATAGCGAAGCGCTCGCTGCCAGAATTCGTATATGCCTTTTTCCGACTATCATACTGCGTATCTTGTGAGAGTGTCTAACTAGTCGCATTCCCGTAGTTCTGGGCCCGCTGAGCGCATACGCGTCAACATAAACCCGCCGGGACGGCGGGTTCCACCTTATCTTCCTGTTTCAAGGGTGGAACGTGCCGTCCCGGCGCGTTTTTAGGCATAGAACAAAGTTAAATTGACCCCTATACACAGAGCGGGAACACGAGTGATTTGTTGAATAATTCCGATTTATTGGGCACTTCAGAGAGTAACTAAAGCTCCGATACGACGAGCCGAGCGAATAACGGATCACCGCTTTGCGCCGCGACCGATCCCGACAGCGTCGTGAGCGTCGCCAGCCCCAGGTCTTCCGAACCAACGAGGGTCGCGTCAAGCGTGGCCCAGTTTACCAAGTCGGTAGAGTACTCGATTCGATACGCCACGTCCGTCATCCCGTTCGCCCAAGGGAAGTCGACAGTGACGTGTTCCGGCGCGCCTTCCGCGTTCCGGTCGATCTCGATGCCCACCAGCGCGGGGGTTCCGACACGCGGATTCCCGTCGAGAGCGTACTCCAACAGGTTGATCAATCCGTCTTCGTCCGGGTCGGCGAGAATTCCGCTGATCGAATCGTCTGCTTGTTCTTCCGTTGTGAATACAGCGGCCCGCCACTCGGCGTAGGTACTGACGTCGAGAACATTCGCGGAGGCGGTCACGCCGGTATCGCCAATCTCCACGTCAAAGAGCAATCGCCCGGTGGGAACGTCGAACACGACGCTGTCGAAACTGCCTTCGATCGAAGTGGCCGTAATGGGCGCGAACGCCGTCCCGTCGGCGGGAATCGTATCAGCCGCGGAAATACGCAGAGTTCCGGCGAGAGTCGCTGTGCCGTTCACGATGAGCCGGTCCTGCTCTTCCGGGTTCGGCCCCGCGAGATCGAGCTCGATCACGCTCGTCGCGGCTTGCGTGAGGTTCCCATTGATGGTGATGACGCCAATCGCATCTTCGTTCACCTCGGCGAGCGTGGCGAGCGTTCCCAGCGATTGCGTCGCTCTGAGCGACGCGGAGGACACGCCTCCGTGCAGCGTGATTGGCTCATCGTCGCGGTCGATGATCGACGCCAATCGAGTCACCAGGTCGCTGTCGTCGACCGCGCTCTCTCCAGGCTCCGCCTTGCCCTCGAGCTCTACGTTGCCGTTGATCTCGCCCGATTTCCCAGACAAGACAGACGCGGGTTTTCCACGGTATCCCGGGGCGCTGATGGAACCTCCTGATTTGAGGCTGACGATGTTGTTGTTCGTGAAGGTCCCCGAGACTTCGAGTTGAGCGTTGTCGCTCAATTGCAAATATCCGTTGTTCGTAAATGGGCCAGTGACATTCGGCAGATTGTTGAACGTTCCCGAGCCTTTGAGGACGACTAACGCGGCCCTGCCCAAGGTGGATATCGGAGCTCCGCCATCCAGTTCAAGCACGCCATCCGGCTCTACAATCCAAATACCCGCTCTTAATTCTTCGTCTTCCGATATGATCGAAACCGTGCCGCTCTCTGAATCCGTATAGAGCGCATTCACCGTCGCAGTCGAAAACTGCTTTACGACAAACCCCACTTTTTCAATCCCTTCGAAGGTAAATTTGTCTTCCTCAGTACCGATCGAGCTTACGCCCAGCATCTCGATTCGAGCAACAGCATTAGCGGCGACAATATCCGCTCCACCCATATTCGTGAGATTCGCGCTGGAGAGCTTCAACTCGCCGTCCTCTTCCAGTCTGATCTTTCCGCCTTCGATATAAATGTCCCCTTCCAGGTTTAGCGGACGTTGCGTCACAAGATTCACTTCGTTGAATTGGGTCTCTTTAATTGTGAATGGTGGCTCCGTTTCACCAATTCCTGCCACCTTGGAAAACCGAATAAATCCCGTCGGCGCCGCATCCAATTCCACATTTTCTATTAGCACATCCTCGGTTGCGATATCCAGTCGCTGCACATTCGACAATATAACCCCGGTGTCCTTGACCTGGAGAGCTCCCGAACCAATGAATTGAATACCGGGACCCGACTCGATGAGCACTCGGTCCTTGTCACCCGCCCCGCCCAAGATCAAGGTGGCGTTAGGGGAAACGGTAATGGTCGTGCGCGCCCGAGCGTCGCCACCAATGACACGTAGATTCGAGAGGGAGGATGTCGATCCGTTCGCAACCACTAGCTCCGAGGACTTTTCCAGGGTCAGTTCCAAGTTTTCAATATCCGCGTCGTCGCTAATCACGTAGAATCTGTGGTTCGAGAGCGTATCCGCATCCTCAAAGGAAGTACCGCCGCCGGACAATGTAGCGCTTTGATCAATACGCCCGTGGTTTTCAACCGGCACGTTTAAAACCCGTGGTCCGGAAGACCCAGGCAAGATGCTGAAAACACCGCCACTCGGTATATTGAGGCTCGAAGATTCCGGACCTTGGATCGCGCCCCCCGACCATTTCGTCTCGATGCCGCCAATAGTGAGAGTCGCCCCTTCCGAGAAAGTGACGCCACTGTTAATGCGGAGTTCATGCCGTTCGCTTGTAAAGCTAGTTGCCTCTGTTTGCACACTCCCCTCGATTTCCGTCGGAAGATCGACGCCCAATTCGCCCCAATCCAGTTTTCCCGTGATAAAGCGGTCGCCGCCGCCGAATATGAGTTTGCTGTTGGCGTGAAACGAACTTCCGAATCTAAGGGCAAGCGTACCCGAAGCGACTTTGAGCGTTCCACGATTGATGAAGTTGGCCTCTACGCGCGATATGCCCGGGCCCTTTTTTTCCACAGTCCCGTCGCTGGCGTTGTTGAAGAGGTAGTCGTCGATCGTGTTGGGGCCCAAGATATCGCCTGTATCCGGAAAAGTGTACGTCCCGTGGTTGTCAATGGCAACAGCTCCAGCTTCAATGGGCACGATATCTACATCGCCATGCTGCGAAACAACCGCGTTGTTCACCAACTGCGTTTCGCTCAAGGTGAGGGTCGTCGTATTTATATTCGCTTCCGTTCCGATTTCCAGAAACCCGTTGTTAACGAGTCCGCCGCCCAGCGAGTCGAAGGTCGCGTCCAGAAACGTGGCTCGGGCATTCGGAAACGCGTCGTTGCCAATCAGCATCCCCCCTTCCCCGGACACCGTCGCGTCCGCGATCTCCAAGCCGACTCCGTCGAATCCGGTCAGCCCGAACACAGGGCTCGCTCCGTCACCAACTTTGAGAGCGACGCCGTGAGCCAGACGCAATGTGCCCGCCCCGCTCGCCGAGGCGCTGGCGTCGATCTGAATTTCCTCGTCGCCCGTGCCAGCATTTCCAAATTCGAGTAGCGCGTTTCCGGATACACTCGCCTGATTGCCCAAACTCTTGAATTGAACCCCGTCAGTGAATCGCAACGTTCCTCCCTCGACGGAGATTTCTCCCAGCGTGCTCTCGTAAGGGGCATTCACTGTCCCGGTTCCGCTTCCCACTTTGCGGAGGGTTCCGTCATTGGAAACGCGACCGCCGCCACCGGTTAAGTCGTTGATTGTTCCGCTCCCAAGTTCGTATTCACCGGTTAGTCCGATTTGGATCGAGCCCACTTTTACGGATTCACCACTTTCGAGAGCGACGAGCTCGTTCTCGTGAACCACCTTGCCCGACACGTTGAGGACCGTCTGCAACGCGATCGCATCCGAATTTCTCGGAGCAATCGTAAAGGTCCCGCCCAACGCCACCGTCGCGCCGCCGTCGCCATCCAAGGCGCCGCTGAGCCAACGGTTATCAGCGCCTAATAGATCCACGTTCGTATGCGCGATCAAGTCGGCGTCCAAGGTCATCCGCTCGATTTCCGCCCCGAACTGGATGGTGAGCGCCCGATTCACGCCGAGAGCGCCGAGATTGGACAAGTTTCCGATACTCGCCGGCGCGGTATCCAGATTTACAGTCCACAAAGCGCCAATTTCCACAACCTCGAATCCGTCCGCGCCGGGCGGCTCGCTCCAGTTCTCGCCGACGTCGTTGTCCCAATTGGTGGTCGATCCCGAGATATCCCACCAGAGATTCGTATTGGCTTTCCCCGACCAGATGTACTTCGGCAGGCTCAACTCGGACCGAAAGAGCGCGAAGTCGCGGGAAGAACCCGCGTCGAAGCCATCAGGAATCAAACCCAGAAACGCCACAGCGCCATCGGAACCGAGGGCGACGCTTCGCTCGGCCCGTTCCCCTGCGTATTCGTTAAAATAGAACTCGTCGAGTATCTCTGCATTCTCGCCACTTCCCAGCGTATCGCCTTCCGCCGCGACCGCGAGAAGGGGCTGCAACTCGGTAGAGAGCCAGAGGCTGCCCCGAGTGTTCGCATTGCGGAACAAAGTTGCCGAGAACAAGAGGTCCCCTCTCTCGTTCACCTTCCGAAGCTGGAAGTCCTGGAACAGCATGGGCAACTCATTGAACAGCTGCCCCGGCGCCTCCGCGTTAGTAGTCGCAAGCAAGTCGATCGACTCTGGCGCGTTGTTCGAATCGAGTTGTAGTTTCCAAATTCCGGATACAAATGTGTCGACTTCATCCCTCCCGGTAGCGAAAAAGTAGAACAGCCCGTCCGGTCCCACCAAAGGTTCGGAAAGACTGAGGAAGGTCACCGACCCTTCCGTCGTTTGATAGGAGATGGACCCGTCTTCCGAGGCTTCGAAAATCGCTTCCAAAGTCGTTTCCCCGCCATTTTCGACTTCGAGCCAAATCGCGTCGATATCGGTTTCGCCGTTCGCGGTCGCCGCTCCAAAAAACACAACTGAGTTGCCAAACCCGAGAAGAGGGTCGCCTGGCGACCAGTCGCGTCCGGAAAAACCGGGGGCGGGTTCGTCGTCGCTCGCGATTAGAGTCAAGACGTCGTCAAGCCCGTCGAACCTCCAAAACGCGGTCGCTCCATTGGACAAAGGGGTTAGGGCGATCGTGTCTTGGCTGTGCTCGGAAGTGGCGAAGGAAACGCCGGCAACGGTCACACCCTCCTCGAAACCCGGCGCTTGGTCGCCAACGCGAAACAAGGCAGACCAAACACCGAGAGTTGAACGCACGTAAACGCCCCGCTTCACGTCCGAAATCTGGCCGCTTCCGCCACCGGGGACGCCGCCGCCAAAGTCGTTTACCATAGTCAGACGATCCAAGCTCGTGAGACCAAGCTGCGTGGTCGCCGCGGTGGGACTGAAATAACCGCCAATCTCCTCCCCAGTAGCGATGCTCGTGATCGTTATGCTCCCGTCGTCGTCGCCGTGGCCCAAGCCCGTTAGATTGATGAGGCGTTCCGGCTCTCCTTCGATCGATGGCTGGCTGTAGAGAATAGGCCGGTCGCTCGATGGATTTCCTACGTCTCCTTTGATCGTCGCATTGTAGGCGAGCACACCGCTCTCATTGAGGTCCCAAGCGCCGTTGGGCACGTTGTCGAACAGGAACCCAATCCCGTTCAGCTCAACTTCCGGAGCGACCTCGTCCGTGCCTACTATCGGGAACGGGCCGCCTAGATCATCGAATGTCTGGTAAAAGAACCCGCTTCCCTTCGGAGTAATAGTGAAATTCTGCACCGGAGCATCTGTATTCGCGAAGAAGACAACCGTGTCGGAGCCGAAAAACTCCACCCCGTCGAAGAAATTGAGGTTGATCTCGTCCACACCGGTGGGGTCCCCCGTTTTCGTGACGACCTCCGTCGACAGCAACAAAGCGGGATCCGACTGTCCATTTACCCAGACAGACGCGCCGATCCAAGCTACAAAGGAGAGGCGGAGAACACGGGTGAGTCGGCTAGCGGGGTAGAGCGCCATCGGACCTCGCACGATGCCCCGAAACCCAGGAGCTGGCAAGCTTCAATCCCTGCCCGGACCCGCTCCCCCAAGGGCAGTATTCACTTGGTCCGGAAACTCTCCGAGTCGATCAAATCCAGCAGCAAATCGCGAAACCCCTCAGATTCCGCGACGTTTTCATCCACGAGCTGCGCAATTCGTTTCCGATCGCTGTAGTTCATTTCGCGACCGGTCGCGTAGGTAAGCAGCTTCTCGGACAAGCAGGTCGCAAACGGGGAAATATCGCGGGCGAGATACGCCTTCAAATCCCGCACGTCCCGCAACTCGGTCCCGTCCGGCAGCACTCCGTCTGTCTCCACCGGCAGTCCATTCTTGCTTCGGTTCTTCGAGCTTCCAGTCAAATCCGGATAGTGCGTACGCCAGCGGCCGATCGGATCGAAGGACTCGAACACGAACCCGATCGGGTCGATCTTCTTGTGACAGCCCGCGCAGGACGACTCGTTCATGTGGGCCGCCAGCATCTCGCGCGGAGTCACCGCCTGGCTCGTGTCCGGAGTCAAGGCCGGAACCGCGTCCGGCGGCTCGCGCGGCGGACTGCCCAAAATATTTTCCAGCATCCACACGCCCCGTACGACCGGTTGCGTGTCTACTCCATTCGCGGTCGCCGTCATCACGCCTGCCATTCCCAAAACGCCGCCAAAGCGTCCGCCTTTCTCCAAAGCGACTCGCCTGACCGATTGCTCCTTGCCGTCCTTCTCCATTGGCAGCTCGTAAACGTGCTTCCCAATCGAATAGTTGGTGTAGGTGAAATCTGGATCAACGAAATCCACCAGCGGCCGATTGGCCGCGATCATCTCCTGGAAAAACAGGTTCGGCTCCATCCGGATCGAATCCCGTTCGACGTCCCCATAGCTAAACTCCTTAGGCTTTGGGAAGAGCGTTCGATCCGGCACCAAGTCCTCCAACGCCGCGAGATCCAGCCACTGGTCCAGGAAACTCTCGACAAACACCGTCGACTTCTTGGATCCGAGTAAACGAATAGCGTGGCCCCTCAAAACGTCCGACTCCAGCAACGAGCCGTCTCGAGCCGCTCTGAGAAGCTTGGCGTCCGCAGGGCGAGACGTCAGAAAAAACGACAGCCGGGCCGCCAAGTCGTAGCTGTCCAATGGACCGTCCCGAAAACCTCGATACAGAAAATAGGGCGACGTCAGGGCCGATCGCAATCCCAGGTGCAAACCGTCTTCCAACCTGCCCGTCGCCTCCATTTCCTCGCGAACAATGCTCGCGTATTCCTCGACCATTGTATCCGAAACGGGACGACGAAACGCGGTCGGTAGAAACTCGCGGAAAAGATCCACCGCGATCG
Organism: Opitutaceae bacterium; assembly: GCA_028284235.1. Taxonomy (GTDB): domain Bacteria; phylum Verrucomicrobiota; class Verrucomicrobiia; order Opitutales; family Opitutaceae; genus Pelagisphaera. Next base: position 59,018 of record JANQSC010000051.1, on the reverse strand, counting down.
TCTCGTCGGATCGCCCTTCCCGGTCGCCTATCAGCGCCCGCGATTTCCCGCTCCAATAGCGCTCCTCCGCTCCTTCGGCCAAGGCAATGGGCCCCACTACTCGGGCGCCCGCGATTTCCAGAGCCGGACCTTCCTCGAAATGCTTGTAGTGCAACACTTCTGTGGTGAGACGCAGATTCCTGATTACGCGATTCACGAGCTCGTCCAGCGCCTCGCCTTCCAGCGCCTCCGGGAGGAGGTTCGACTGCATCAACTGTTTCAGTCGCTCCCAGCCAATACGCCCGCGCTCCACCACGCCATCGGCCTGCATGTAGGCCGACGCCAGGAGCGGCTCCTTCAGGAAGAGCGTTTTTACGTGCGTTCGGAGCATCTCGCGATCTTCCGCCAGCGTTGAATTGCTGTAGCGCAATGCAATCGTCTCCCCCGTTTCCAACAACGCCTCGAGAATGTGGATGGTCGGACTCTCCGAATCGACGTCGATTTCCGCCAGCAGCCGAGACGAGTCGATTCCCTCGCCAGGGGCTTGAAGCGCGTTCACGGCATGGACGCTGCAGACAATCGATTCTCCCCGAGGCGGGTTGAAACCGGACAGTCCCAGCTCGACGCGGTAGATGCCCGTCACCGACGCCTCGAACCGGCTGGGCCAAGCAGCGCTAGCAGCGAACCTCTCCGAGCTCGCGACGACGCGCATGACCCCGTCCACAACCAGCCCCGACGAATACGCGTAGGTAAAATCGTCTCCGTTCAATCGAGTCGTGGCCGGCTCGACCGGATCTTTAACCGGCGGAAAGAGCTTTTCCGCGATATCCGTGGCCACCTTTGAATACGCCTCCATCAGAGGTCCGGAAAGCGTCAACGCGTCACCTTGGTTGTCGAACCCGTGGGCCTGATTATCGATGGGAAAGCCTTCCGGCAAGGTGTATTCAATATCCAGTAGAGAGCGAAGGCTGTACTCGTATTCCCGACGATTGAGCCGTCGCAACGCCGTTCCCCCGATGGGCGAATTCGCTTCCAGTGTCTCGTCGAGCCAAGCGATCAGAGTCGCGCGTTCCGAATCGGAGGGCTGCCGCTTCTTCTCAGGCGGCATCTCGCCGAAACGAAGCGCGCCAATCGCTCGCTCCCAGATTTCAAGCGAATGCGCGTCGCTCCAATCCACCTCCAGAGCCTCCAGACTGATGTCCCCCTTGCGTTCCAAATCATCGTGGCAGTCCAGGCAGTAGGTTTCCAAGAGTTCGTAGGATGCCGTTGGAATTGGCTGTAGCTCAGCCAGTGTCGTGTTTGTAGTAAAAATCACACTACATGCTAGCAGACCGCTCAAGCGCAGCGCCCGCGAGCTCAAAGCGCCGCAATGTCTACGACGGAACCCGTTCACCACTAGACGAGGTACTGGTTCATGTTTCGGCTCGCATTGGAAAACCGGTCCTGCTCGATCCCGAGCTGCTGCAGCATCGACACGTACAAGTCTCCGAGGAGCGGCGCGCCCGACTGGTTTCGATCAATGGCGATGTGCGAGCCGTGCTTAAATCCGCCGCCCGCCAGGAACACTGGCAAATTCGCATTCGAGTGGCGACTGGCGTCGCCCATGCCCGCGCCCCAGAGAACGAGCGTCGAGTCGAGCAACGGCTTTCCCTCGGAATCGGTCTTCGACTTCAACTGGTCCAGAAACCCGGACAACAGCCTCATGTGCTCGCTCTCGACTTTGATTAGATCGGTGATGAGTCCAGAGTTGTTTCCGTGATGCGAGAGCGCGTGATAGCCCGCCGAAAGGACTTCGCCATTGATCGTGAATACTTCGCCCAATCCGGGGAGGAACATCGTGATAACTCGCGTCGAATCGGTTTCAAGCGCCAGAGCCATCAAGTCGTACATCAATGCCTGGTTTTCGAGCATTAGCGTCGGGGCGATTGGATCGAACTCCGGAAGCCGGTAGTCCACCTGCGGCCGCGGTTCGCGCAGGCCTTTCAACTGGCGCTCCATGCGTCCCTCCAAGTCGCGCACCGAGTCGAAATACTCCTCGAGTTTCGCCCGGTCGACGGCGCTCACCACCGTTCGCAAGCGCCGGGCTTCACCGGTTACCTTGTCCAGCGAACTGCGCCCGCTCTTGATCAAGTACTCGGTCCGATCCACGTCGTCCGGCAAACCAAAAAGCGTCTGGTACACCACGCTCGGGCGCTCGGTCATGGGGAGCGGGACGCCTTGCCGATTGTAGACCATCTTCTGACGAAAACTACCGCGGCCCGCGCTTAGCTGCAGCGACCCTATGCGCGTGTCGCCCCCGATTTTCTCCGCCGCGACTTGGTCGAGGGAAACGTCGCCAACCGTCTTCCCGCAAAGGAAATTGTCCCAGTTCTTGTGCCCGTTGCCCGCCCGGTGGTCGAGTCCAGAAAAGAGGCTGAAATCCTGCTTGTGGCACATCAGCGGCTTTAAGAGAGGCGTTTCCGAGTACCCCGCTCCCGATTCCTTCGGATAGAACGACGGGGCGTGCAGACCGAGGTTCGCTCCGACGCAAACGAGCCGCTTGGCCTTGCCGGCTGAAGGAAGCGTTTTCCTCGCAGCAGCCACGAGCGGAAAGGACTCGAGAGCAGGGAGCGCGAGGGTCAGACCGACCGTTCGGAGGAAGTTTCGACGGTTTAGGGAAGGGCGCATGGCGGGTGACTGGGATAACGAGATGAGATATCGGAGGGGTTAACGGACCATTACCCCTATCCTTAACAGCTCGAAGCAGTGAATCGAGATATGGGCCAAGCCGTCTAGAATCTTACGCAAGAGAGCCGTTGCTTGGACAATATCGAGGGGATCGACCGCTTCGCTAAAACTTGCCGATTTCCACCTTGTTACCGCGGATGTAGTAAAGGTGACTGAAAAAACCGTTCTCCCAGGTCTCCTCGATGGTGAGGCGGCCATGCAGGATGATCGGTACATTGTCGACCGCCAAAGCGCCCGGACCTTTCATCTGCACGTAAATGAACTCGTTGTAGGAGGGCATAATCCCGTAGCAACACGCCATCGTGTTCGGCATCAAGAGGAACTCCTGCACGACATGCCCGTTGGTCTTGATCGGCATCATGTAGCCCGTGATGGATATGCTCTTCTTGTTGAGCTTGTAGACCTCTTCAGGGAGAAAACTCAGCAAGTACTTCTTGTCTGCCCTCACCACCTTGTCCTCGGACTCAGGTACCTCCGGCTGGTACTCGAAGGCGCTCAAATCGCTCATGTTGATGGTCATCTCCTCCCCGGAAAGGAGGGGCGAGCAAAGCAGGGCCGCACACCCGACAAGCCAGCTAAAATACTCTCTTTTCATAGCAAATCCAGTGACCACAACCCCGACACCCTAGCAAAATCGCCCGAAAACTCAATGTTTCCCTTCCGGATAGTCGAAGTCTATGTCCGTAAACGGTTGTCCGAAAACCACGATTTCATCGATTTCCACGTGAAACTCGCTCTCGCCCGTCAAACCTGCCGCCCGGCCTGAAAACTGAGCCGTGTTACCGACGGTCTCCCCCGTGTCGGGATTGGCGACCGCGGCGAAAACCACCTCGCTACCCGCCATCGTGAGGCGAACTGCCGGCTGCTCGATTCGGACGAACCGCTCCGCCCCGCCGTCGAGCACGTAGAGATTCCAGTCGCCCGCTTCGGAACCCGCTACCAGCTCCAATTGAGCCACGTGGTCCCCCAGCATGACGAGACTCCCGCCGTGCGGCGCCTCGTGATAATGACCATGGCCCCCATGGTCGTCGTGGGCGTGGTCGCTCGAACACCCAACCCCAAGAAGGAGCGCGAGCGTCGCTCCAAGTATGATGATACACCGATTCCGTTTCATGATAAATTCCGAGCTACCTCCGTTCGATAGGCCTTTATTGCTGGCAGAATGCCCGCTACGACCCCGATTGCAACCATTCCCAGCGGAGCCCAGAGCATCGCCGCGTTGCCTCTGAGAGGATCGAGAACGACGCCAGTCTCGTTTCTCACGACTTCGCCGATTCCAAAACCGAGGACCAAGTAGACGCCAAACCCGAGGATCGCGCCCGCCAGGGTCATCCCTACTGCCTCTAGTAGTGAAATCGCGAATACCGTGGACTTTCGAGCCCCCAAGGCCCGCAAAACCGCGGTGTCCCGCTTTCGCTCGTTCATAGTGTTGTAGAGGATCGCCAAGATCGAGCCGCCCGCAATTATCGCCACCAAGATCGCTACCGCCTGCAAAATCTTGTCGAACCAGCTGATCTTGTCGAAAAACTGGGTAATCGTCCGACTCGCGGGCCAAGCTAGGGTCAAGCGGTCGCCTTGCTTGTTGTAGAGCATGTCCAGCTGGAATCCCGCCATGTTGGCCCCTTGTTTGAATTTCAACAACGCGGCGCTGACATCCGTCGCCGCCGCCGGATTGTGCCCGCTCATCGTCTGGATCCCGCTAATCGGTATCCAAATTACTTTGTCCGCCGGGGTGCCCGTTGGCTTCAGCACTCCGGATATGGTGTAGATTTCTTCGTGCTTCGCATTTTCATTGTATATGAGACCATGATACGGATGAAACGTATCCCCAATACCCATACCGAGCTTACTCGCCGCGAAACTGCCGATCACCGCGTCCATCGCTTTGGACTCGAAAATCCGCCCGCCGCTCTCCAGTTCGAAACCCTGGCCCTCCGCGTACTCATGATTCAACAAGTACTCCGGCAAAATTCCCACCAGTCGGTATCCGCGATAGTTGTCGCCCACGGCGATCGGGTAAGCCGCTTCCACCGCCGGGAATTTAGACGCCCGCTCATAGTCTTCCCACCTCATCAGTCCGGGCGACTCGTCGATATGGTAGAGCGCGTTCAAGACGATTTGCAGTTTCGAGCCGCGCGGCCCTAGTACTGCGTCGAATCCGCCCGTGGCGCCCGCGAAGGATTCCTCCGCTTCCTTTTTGAAGGCCCATACCAACATGAGTAGGCTACTGGCCAAAGCGACGGCAAGAATCGTGATCACGCTCGAGACGAGACGTTCCCGAACTCCGCGGTAGGCAATGGCGATCGGTTTCATGCGGCGTCGCCCTCCCCACTCTGCAGACTGTCCGCTTGATTCAGTTCCGACAGCTCCACGACTCGATCGAACTGGGCCCCCAACTGAGGATCGTGACTCACGAGGAGCAAGGCCGCCCCGTTTTCACGGCAAAGCGACTGGATCAGCTCCAGAGCGGCTACCGCGTTCTTCGGATCGAGATTTCCCGTGGGCTCGTCCGCCAAAACCAACCGCGGTCGATTGGCCAGGGCCCGAGCCACGGCCACGCGCTGCTTTTGGCCCTGGGAAAGGGCGGACGGGCGGTAGTTCTCCCGATTTCGCAAGCCAACACGCTCCAAAAGCTCGCGGGCGAAGGCCCGGTCGACCCCGGCCCCGAAACTCATCCCAAGCTCCACGTTTTCCAGGCACGAAAACCCGTCGAGCAAATGGAAGCTCTGGAACACGTATCCGAGCGAGCGGGCCCGGAAAGCGTCCCGTTTCGATTCAGAAAGCGGGCCAAGCGAATTGTCACCAATCGTAATCTCGCCCGAATCCGCCACGACGATGCCTGCGATCAAGTTGAGCAAGGTGGACTTGCCCGAGCCGCTCTCGCCACGTAGCAAGACTTGCTCGCCTTCCGCCAACTCGAAACTGGGAATCCGCACGACCTCGACTCTGCGGCCGTTTTCAGACGGAAATCCTTTGACCAGATTGTTGAGGGATAGCAGCGGCATAATCTTCAAACGAGAACCCACACGCTGTACGATTCCCCACCGCTTTCAAGTCTGTACGAACTTGCCCCTTCCAAAAACCTGTCTACTGTCTGCCCAACCCTATGGCAAAAACCCAAGACGCCCGCGAAACGGAATCTCCAACCGCGCAGCCGCCCGGTTGCGAGCGCTGCGGGGCGCCCATCGAGATCCATCCCGGCTTTCCGAAGATCTGCGACGACTGCTACACGCTCTACGGCTCTTGCTGCAACGAGTGGGAAGACGGCCCTGCCGGCGTGGATTGACCGCAGCCGAGGCCGGCCACCAAACGTTTCTCCCCCGTCCCCTCATGAACAAAAAAGCCAAATCCTTCCTGCGCGCCCTCGTCACCTTGGCCATCTTGGCCTTTGCCGCCTACTTCATCCACGTCGAATACCAGTCCCACCTCGGACGCAAGGCGTTGGACGCCACTGGTTTGGAGGTTCACACGCTCGAGGAGGCGCTCGCCAAGTCCAAAGCAACCGGCAAACCGGTGCTGGCCGATCTTTCCGCCATCTGGTGCCCCTCCTGCCGGCGCCTCGACACCGAAGTGCTGGCCCACCCATCCGTCCGCTCCAAAATCGAGAGCGACTACATTTTCGCCCGCATCGAGTACGAGACAGACGAAGGCGCCGCCTTCATGAAACTGCACCAGCTGCGCGGCTTCCCCAGTCTCCTCCTCGTCAACGGGGAGGGCCAGAAAATCAAATCGCTGCCCACCACCTTTTCCCCAGAAACCTTCCTCGCTGCCCTCTAGCCCGAGGAGCGCCTCGATTGATCGACAAACCAGCGCGAAGCTGTTTGAGTTCCAGAACATCCCAGTTTTCCGTAACTCTTAACATGTCCCTACGATCGATCGCATATCGGCTTCTTTTCTGCCTGGTTTCGCTTGCGATGCCCGCCCGAGCCGATTTCGAGCCGTTCCCACCCACGCCGGAAGGCCAGCCCTACTCCAACGAGGTCGCCTTTCAGGCCCTGTCGAACTACGCCGACCTCGCCTTCGAAATGTACTCGGACGCCGTCCGCGAAGCCATTCGCTTCAACATGGCCATCTACGCGTTCCGCAAAGATCCCGGGCCCGAAACCTTCGCCGAGTGCAAGCGACTGTGGATCGAAGCCCGAAAAGTGTACGGGCGAACCGAAGCGTTCCGCTTTTCCGACACGCCCATCGACACGCTCGAACTCGAGATCCTCATCAACGCCTGGCCTCTCGACGAAGGCTATATCGACTACACCCGAGCCGATCCCAAATCCGGCATCATCAATCAGCCTGAACTGTATCCAAAAATCAACAGCGTCGTTCTACCACGTTTGAACGAACAGGGGGGCGAAGCCAACCTGTCCACCGGCTGGCACGTCATCGAGTTTCTCCTCTGGGGGCAGGATTTCAACCCCGACGGACCTGGGCAGCGAGAATGGACCGACTACACCACCGCCGACAACGCGGAGCGGCGTATGCGCTATCTGGTGACAGCGACCGAAATTCTGCGCAGCCACCTCGTCCGAGTCGCCGACGAATGGAGCCCGTTCAACTACGACGGCCATCCCGGCGAGTTTTTCCTCAGACGCCCCTCGCGCATCATCCGAACCGCCCTTCGCGGGATCGCCGCCCTCGCGGGTAAAGAACTCGCCAGCGAACGGCTCGCTGCCGCCCTGCGCAGCAAGTCCCAAGAGGACGAGCATTCCTGCTTCAGCGACACCACCCACAACGATCTCGTCGCCAATATGGAAGGGATGGAGTCTGTGCTGTTCGGAAAGTTCACCAACGCGACCGGTAAAGTCGCCATCGACGAAAAAGGACTCAACGACATCGTCGCCTCGGCCGACCCTGAACTCGCGGAGCGAATCCACAGCCAGTTTCTTACCGCCAAAGCGAATATTGAAGCCATTCCCGCGCCCTTCGACCAGACCATCGTTTCCCCGGAAGATTCCGACGAATTCAAAAGCGTGAAGACCGCCATCGCCGCGCTCTGGGAATTGGTCTACCTCCTTTCCGACGCGGAAGAGATCATGGAACTGGATACGCGGCCCCGATGAGCGGAATCCGAGCCGCATTCGCCGCCGCTATCCTGCCCAGCTTGACCGTTATCTGGGCCGACTACCGTTTCCCCGGCGGCGAGACTACTGTGTTCGACGACACTCGGGAAGCCTTCGCCCAGCCGCTTGCCAATCTCGAACCCACGGCGCTCGCGCAGTTCTTTTCAGGCGACACGGTTTTCAACACTAACTGGGTAAACGCCTCGTCAATCGTTGACGGGCGCGACGGGCTGGGCCCACTTTTCAATGCCCAGTCCTGCTCCGCCTGCCACTTCAAGGACGGACGCGGGCAGCCTCCATCCGAAAGCGAAACCGCAATCGGCCTGGTCGTCCGCATCAGCGAGGCCGCCACTCGAGACCGGGCGACTCCCGCCCCGCACCCGGTATACGGGAATCAAGTGAGCGTCCGAGCCCTGCCCGGCCTCGAGGCCGAAGCGCAAATCGAGATCGCGTACACTGAAATTGAAGGAGTGTATCCCGACGGAGAGTCCTACCGTATCCAAAAACCGGTATACACCTATTCCCATTGGAGTCACGGCGACCCAGGCGAGTTGCTCACGTCCCCTCGAGTCGCCCCGAGCGTGTTTGGGCTGGGCTTGATCGACCGCATTCCTGAAAACGAGATACGCGACGGCGCCGACCCACTCGACCGCGATAGCGACGGCATCTCAGGCCGCGCCCACCTCGTATGGAGCCCAAGCAACGATGCAGTCGCGCTCGGGAGATACGGCTGGAAGGCGAATAAAACCAGCATTCTCGACCAGACCGCAGCCGCGTTTCAAGGCGACATCGGCATCACCTCGAATCTGTTCCCCGAAGAAAACCACTCAGAGCGCCAGGTGGACACCGCGCTCTACCCAAGCGGAGGACAGCCCGAATTGCATCCGAGTGATCTGGAAGACGTCGTCTTCTACCTGAACACCCTCGCTCCGCCCGCCAGCCGCTTCGAGTCCCTCAGCTCATACGAGTCCGGGCTCGAACTGTTCAACGCCACCGGCTGCGTCGATTGCCACCGGCCCACCTACGAAACGCGGAACGATCCCGCGTTCCCCGCCCTCTCAGGACAGACGATCCATCCCTACACCGATCTTCTGCTCCACGATATGGGACCCGGACTCGCGGACGGGCGACCCGACCAGCAGGCCTCCGGCAGCGAATGGCGAACACCTCCGCTCTGGGGAATCGGGCTCATACCGAAAGTCAACGGCCACAGCCGGCTTCTCCACGACGGGCGAGCCCGGTCGATCGAGGAAGCCATCCTCTGGCACGGCGGCGAAGCCGCTCAAAGCCAAGCGCGGTTTCAGGCCTTGCCCAATGCGCAACGAGACGCTCTCATCGAATTCGTCTCACGCCTTTGACCCTCAAACCCGCGCTTGGCAGCTTATTACCCCAAAAGTCAATCACCCCGCTCCCGTTTCCCGCCTTTGCGAAAGTTCGCCTCGCACACTTCCCTCGCCTTCTCGATCGATGTGTTTCCTTCGACAATCGACTCAAGCAAGAGCCGGTAGTCGTTGGCCTCGTTCTTCCACATGTGAAGCAGCTCGATCGTATCCTCCAGCTTCTGCTCGAGAGACGCGATGCGGCGATCCGCTTCTCTCCGCTCCTTCCCGTAGGCTTCGCCCGCCTCTTCCCGGACGCGCAAAACGCCCGCCCCATCATTGTTTCCCGAGTCGATATTCATAGGATTCCTGTCAGCGCCGTCCGCCTAACAGACACGGACAGCGACTACCATCTAAAATGCCATGCATGGCGTGGGGTGTAAAGCCCAAACCTGTCATAGATGTCGCATGACTTACCGCTCTAGAGACAACCCCTCCTCAACGCGGGGAGTCAACGAGCACAGCATGCACTACAACGCGTTTAATCGTGACTCGGCCAAGTTACGTCGGCGAATCACCCAGCTCCGCATCGAGCGCGGCTACACGCAGGAAGATATGCAGCAATTCGAGCTTTCGCTTCGCCAGTACCAGCGGATTGAAAGCGGCGAGACCAAGAATGTCACCTTCGCCAATCTCTACAAAATCGCCAAGGCGTTCAAAGTGCGTTTCTCGGACTTGTTCGATTTCTAGGCTCGAACGGGAAAGCGGCGATCCCGACTAGTCGAGCACTTCGATTTCCAGCGATTCGGCCCAACCGAAGCCCGAGCCGCGGTAGGTGAGCCCGTACTTGAACTTAGCCGCGTTCTCCGGAACGGTGACTGTGATACTCGCCTTGCCCGTATCCGGTCCTTCCATACGAACATCTTCAAACACGATCGATCGATCGCCGATATCATCGAAGCTAACCCACAAGTCGATGGTCGAATTATCGTCGCTGAAACGCGTGTCCGCCGAGATGCGCACCCTTCGTCCGGAGTACTTCAGGGCCTCGCGAATCTGGACCCATTCTCGACTGTCTTCCGAAAGCGTGATGTTCTCCGACCGATCCACTTGAAACCCGATTCCAGCGAAGTCGTTCGGCTCGGCTTCAACAAAGGGGCCCGACAAACGCGTCAAGCGGACCAGTCGTTCCGATTCCTCTTCCGGGTCGATTTCACCGGTCATGGCGAACAAAAAGGACGAGCCGAAAAACACTAGACCCATCCCAGTGAGTATCGGCCGCGGCTTGCGGCGTTTGGCGATAAGCGTAATGCGTTCTTTAAGGGATCCTGCATGGCGGCTGCCCAAGAGGGAAAGAGCGCCGCCCGGCGAGTACTGCTCCCCTTTGGAGAACTGGATCACCTGCAAGAGTGTGTATCCATATTCTTGGGCCGATCCCGAGCACACGCTGTCCACGACTTCCAGGTCGCAGGCCTTCTCCATTTCGTCCTTGAACTGCTTCAAGGCCAGCCAAACGAGAGGGTTGTACCAATGGATATAGCAGAGCAGGAGCAACGCGTGGTGCAAAAAAAGATCGCCGCGACGATAGTGCGTCAGCTCGTGCATAAACACGCAACGCATCTCGCTTTCGCTCAGTTTTTCAGAGCACGCCCGGGGAATGATTATCCGCGGATTGAATACGCCGGCAATTCCCGGCGTCTTCACTTGATCCGATATCATCAAAGGTACGTTCGAATAGATCCCAATCCGGTATTTCGTATCTTTGAAAAGGTCGAAGAGAGGCCCGCTTTCACAGCGTTCCGACTTTGCGAAGAACCGGCCCAGCTGGAGGACGTTCTTGAGCAAGCGGCCAGCCATGACGACGACTCCCAGCATCCAAAAGGCCATAAGGGCCGACTCCCAGGAAACCGGTATCTGCGTCGCAATTACCTTGTTGTCCTCGTCGCGCAGCTGAGGGAGGATGGTCTCGCCCAAGCCCGCATTGACGACGCCCCGCCGTATGGCCTCCGTCCATGCCGACGGCTGCAAGTTCTCGTGGGCGTTGAAAATACTGCCGCTGAACGGAAGCGAAAAAGGCAGGGCCAAGCGGAATATCAGCAACGCCCACGCCCAGCACAGCAGACGCGGCGACATCATCCGCTTCAAAAGCGGAGTGGCCAGCAAGAGCAATGTGGCCAGCAGGGCGAACCGGATAGTGGCGTCCCAATATGCCCAGAAAAGATCAGCCATTCTTCTTGCCTCGATCGTCTAGCAGGCGTTTGAGCTCGTCGATGTCCTCGCTCGACAGTTCCTCGTTCTCGATAAAATGGAGCATCATCGGAGCGACTTCGCCCCGGAACACTTTGGAAAGGAACTGGCTGCCTTCGAACCGGCGGCACTCGTTTTCGCTCAACAGGGAATGGTAGACATTCGCCCGCCCGACTCGCTTCGAAGCAATCACCCCTTTCGCCTCCAACCGGACGAGAAACGTGTTTACCGTCTTCTGTTTCCACTGGTCGTGAGGCAAGCGCTCGAGCACTTCAACCGCCGTCATGGGCTCGTGATCCCACAGGGCCTTCATCACCTCCCACTCGGAGTCCGATATTCTTGGGGCGTTCGACATATCCTTCAAAGGGTGGCGTATTTGACTACGATTGTAATCAAAAGTCAAGCCCGGGATCGACCCGGGGCCGAAAAGCTGGCTTTTAGGGCCAACGGGCGCGTCGGCGAACCGCGCTCGCCTATCCTTTAAGCTCGTTCACGAGCTCGGAAATAGTCGCTTTGGCGTCGCCGTAGATCATGCGGGAATTGTCCCTGACGAACAGCTTGTTCACCAGCCCGGAGAATCCCTTGCCTTGGCCTCGCTTGAGGATGAACACGGTTTTCGCATTGTGCGCCTCGATGATGGGCATTCCGTAAATCGGGCTGCTCTCGTCGTCGGCCGCCGCCGGGTTCACCACGTCGTTGGCTCCGATGACAACCGCCACGTCCACGGTCGGCATGATCGGATTGATATTGTCCATCTCCACGAGCTGGTCGTAGGAAACGTCCGCCTCGGCAAGAAGCACGTTCATATGCCCGGGCATCCGGCCCGCGACCGGGTGGATAGCGAAATTGACCTCCGCCCCGTTTTCCTCCAGCAGTTCGCCCAACTCTTTAACCGTGTGCTGGGCCTGAGCCACCGCCATGCCGTATCCAGGAATGAATACGACCGAGCTCGCCGCTTCCAGGACGTAGAACGCGTCCTGCACCGAGATCGCCTTCGGCTCGCGGCCGTCGTCGTCTCCGCCCGACTGGCTCGTCGCGCCGAAACCGCTGAACAGAACATTGCCCAAGGAGCGGTTCATCGCCTTGCACATGATGGCCGTCAGGATCAATCCGCTGGCTCCAACCAAGCAGCCGGCAACGATGAGAACGTTGTTCCCAATGACGAATCCCGCGGCCGACGCCGCGAGTCCGGAAAAACTGTTTAGGAGCGAGATCACAACCGGCATGTCGCCTCCTCCGATCGGCATTACACCCATCACGCCAAAGAGCAGGGCCAATGCGACGCCCGTAATGAACAGCGTGTTCGCCGTATCCAAATCGCCAGTCCAAGTGAATACCACACCGACCGCGAGAATGGCGATCAGCATGAGCGCATTGACCGCTTTTTGCCCGCCGAACACTTGGGCTTGCCCCGAAACCTTGCCGGACAACTTCCCGTATGCGTAGAGGCTGCCGGTGAAGGTGATCCCGCCAATCAGCATCGCGATGTAGATGACGAACGAGCTGAAGTACGCGGGCGTCCCCATTTCCACCGTGTAGAACTGCCAGCCGAAGGTCTTGATTTTCTCGAGCTCCGCCCAGGCGACGAGCAAGCTGGCGAGACCGCCGAATCCATTGAAGAGGGCCACCAGCTCGGGCATGGAGGTCATCTTGACCATCCGGGCCGCGAACCCGCCGACAAACGCTCCGACGATTAGGCCCGCCACAATCCACTTGAAGTCGAGAATGCCCTGGTCCCCCAAAGTGACCGCGATGGCGATCAGCATACCGACACCGGAAACGAGATTGCCGCGCCGCGCCGTCTCCGCGGAGCCCAGCATTTTGATGCCGAACACGAACAGAGTGGCCGAGACGACGTAGGCTAGGTTGATTATGCTTGCGAACTCCATAGCCTACTTGTCCTTCTTCTTAAACATCTGAAGCATCCGGTCCGTCACCAGGTAGCCGCCCACGACATTGATGGTGGCGAACACGAGAGCGAGGAATCCGAGTACCATTCCCATCGAGCCGTTTTCGTTCGCCCCCGTCGCCACGAGCGCCCCGACGATGGTGATGCCCGAAATCGCGTTCGACCCCGACATCAGCGGCGTGTGCAGTTGCGACGGCACTTTGGATATCAGCTCGAGCCCTAAAAAGGCGGCGAGCACGAAAATGAAAAACAACAGTACGAGGTCCATATTAAATTTTTGTATCCATATTTTAGAGACAGAAAACCGCTAATCGCTCTTGAATCGCTCGTGCACGACAGCTCCGCCGTCCGTAATCACGCATCCACCCAGGATTTCGTCGCTCAAGTCCCGGTTGATCTGCTTCGATTCCGCGTCCCAGAAGTGCTCGATAAAATTGAATATATTGGCCGAAAACATCTGGCTCGAATGGACTGCCACCCGATCCTCCAGGGCCCCGATGCCAATGATGCGCGGCCCGTTTTCGATTTGCACTTCCTCGTCCAGACGGGAGCCGACGACATTTCCGCCCGACTCGACGGCCAAATCGACGATGACCGATCCGAATTTCATGCCCGCCACCATTTCTTCGGTCACGATTTTGGGAGCGGGACGACCAAACAGCTTCGCCGTGGTGATTACGATGTCCGACTGGGCGCAGACCTTCGCCATCCCCGCTTGCTGCTTCTTGATTTGCTCAGGTGTGAGCTCCTTGGCGTACCCTTGGTCCGTTTGACCAGTGTCGCCCAAATCGATTTTAATGAACTTCGCCCCGAGCGACTTCACCTGTTCCTCGACGACGGGGCGCGTGTCGAAGGCTTCCACCCGAGCTCCGAGTCGCTTGGCAGTGGCGATGGCCTGCAGGCCAGCGACTCCGACTCCGATCACGAACACCCGCGACGGGGCGATCGTGCCCGCTGGAGTCATCATCATGGGAAGAACGCGATTGAGGCGCTCCGCCGCTTTCAGAACCGCGAAGTAGCCGGCTAGATTGGCTTGCGAGCTGAGCGCGTCCATCTTCTGGGCCAGCGTGGTGCGCGGGATCATCTCCATGCTCACCGCGGTTACGCCCGCCGCTCGGAACGACTCGATCAGGGCGCTCTCGTTGAACGGGTCGAGGAAACTGATATGCATCGCCCCCGACTTGAGCGAGGCGATCTCTTCGGGAGGCGGCTTCCGCACACGGGCTACGAGGTCGGCGGAGCTGAGAGCGGCGGCTCGATCGTCCACGAGCTCCGCGCCAGCGGATTCGTAGTCGGCGTCCGAATAGTAGCTTTTCAAGCCCGCGCCGCGTTCGACCGCGACCGCGATCCCGAGGTCGTTGAGTTTCTTAACCGACTCCGGGATGAGAGCCACTCGTGTTTCGGAAGAGGTCGATTCGCGAGGAATGAAAACGCGCATAGGGAATCACCGTAGCGGTCGAAATCCCAAAATCAATACACATTAACCACTTATAATGCTTTGTCGCGATCTCGCAAAAAAGCAGGATCCCAATCGAGGGCGCCTCGGGCTGATTGGGCCCACGGGGTCTCAATCGTCGGCCTTCGAGCCCGTCGAAGCGCCTGGAGGCTCGTTGCGAAACTCCACGGTGATCGACTCGGCGTCGCTGGGCAGGTCGTTGACGAACACGCGCACGAAGCTGGCTTTGCGGCTGCCGTAGCTTTTGTCGAACTTGTTGCGGCGAACGATCGCTTTTTGCTCCCAAACGATTTCCTGGGCCGCTTCTTCCCCTTCGACCTCGGATTCCGCCTTGCCCATCTGGTACAGGTGCAGGTGGGCGATTGGCTTGACCAGCCGTTCCGCCGACGCTTCCAGTCGGCAGGTGAACAGCCACTTGCCGTCCTCTTTCGGGTGCCATTTCGGGCCTTTGATGTAGACGTTCTTCCCGTCCACGTACTCCGTCGCAAACGGCTCCTCTCCTTGGGCGAAGGCCCCAAAGAGAGCGAAAGCGGTGAAAATGAGCAAAGTCTGTACGCGTTTCATGGCCATAATTGTATCCGACTCACTCCTTACAACGACCTGAGGGCCCAGATTATTACAACGATTGTTGCCTAGGGCGGGCTGAGCAATCTCCGCAGGAACGTGTCTCGCCCTCACGCGCAGGCTTTCTCGACCGTCGCCTTGAGGCTCTGGAACAGATGGTCGCGGCGGCGGCGGGCCGTGTCCAAAGAGCGCGTGCCGAGACTTCTCCGCACGCGTTCCGAAGTGTAGGCCGTCGGGTAGACGGTGTAGTGCAGCCACCAAACTCCGTTGTTGTTCCAGAGATGGTGGTTAGGGTTGTCCTCCGGGATGCGGAGCGGGAAACCGTATATCTTATTCATTTGATGCGTCGTGATGATTTGTTTGCCACGCGCCAAAAGCGGTCCCGGTCGTGCCCGTCCCCAAGGGAGGAGATTTCCGTTATAGGTTTTTTCATCGAGACGAGCCAAACGCTCGCAATCGATGCCCATCCGACGCCGAAACGTCGAATCCACCGTAGATCCTAAAGAACTCGGTTGGCAGGTTGCGGATTACCGCGACCACTCCTGATGCGTATTAAGAACGAAACCCCCACTCTGCGCGCCTTTCGCCTCAAGGGAAGCCTATTCCGTGTCATAGCCCGAGAAGCGGGCGTTTCACGTGTTTAGGGACTCGAATGTGATGTCCACCTGCAAATCGGCGGCGATCGACTCGAGATCGCCGCGTAGCGCGTCCGTTTCACAGGAATCGGGAATGCAGACTTTCGCTTTCGCCTCGAAAAGACGTTCCCCCGACATGGGGGCGCTGTAGCACTGCGTCGACAGCTCCTCCACATTGACCCCTCGAGCCGCGAAGGCGCCCGCGATGTGCTGGACAATCCCAGGCCGGTCCTGGCCCACGATTTCCACTTGGGCCACTTCCGCGCAGTCGCTTCCCGCGTCCGCGACGCTGCGGTGGGCCACGATCTTGAGCCCCGCGTCCGACAGTCGCTCCAGGGCGGCCCCCAGGGTCTCGACGGCGGAATCGTCGATCTCGACCTGCAGCAGACCCGCGAACTGGCCTCCGAGATGGCACATGCGGCTCTCCAGCCAGTTCCCTCCAAACTCGGCGATCAAGGATGAAACCGAATCCACCAGACCCGGCCGATCGGGGCCGATGACAGTCATAACCAACGGGACTTTCATTCCCGGATAAGGAAACAAAGGGGAGGCTTAGGCAAGCGCCAACGCAAACGGCCCGCAGTCCGAAGACTGCGAGCCGCTTGGTTGTTTGGAGATATGTATAACTGCGATATAATGAAATTTTTCAGCTGCCTACTTCCGGCCGAAGCGGCGATGGGCCGCGAACAGAGCGAAGAGGGACGCGAAGCCAATCAGGCCTGGAGCGGAATCAGGGACCGCAGGAATGTCGCGACCGGGCGTGTCCGGCTCGTCCGACTGGATCGCCTCTACCTTGAGGTTGTCGATTCTCAACTCGTAGTCTTCGATTCCGCCATTACCATTCGCGGTCCCGATCTTAAGGTTGAGCAAGGTGTTGGCAGCAATAAACTGTGTTATCGAACCACTCGTGCTACCCGAACCGCCAAAATGGAAAATCGTCTGAAGGCCGTTCATGTCGTAGAACGAGAAAACCGTATTCTGGAGATCCACAAAGTTGTCGCCTACCGCCCAGTCGAACATCAGGTTCGAGTCGACGTCCACTTGGATGGGGTCGAAAGTGATTTGCGACCCCTGTGTGTCTGCAGTCCGGCGCAAGCCCCCTTGACTCAAATCGGATACATAGCTGTACGTTCCGAAGTCCACCGCAAACGGGAGGCCGCTAACATTCCCCGTGTCTCCGGGATTGAGCGTGATTGCCGAAGCGGAAACTGAAAGCGCCGCCGCGGACAGGCTAGAGGCAATAAAACATTTGATTTGTTTGTTCATGATTCTTCGCAGTTGAATTTCCACCATCCTATCATTCATCCGTAATCGAGTCTATCGGGCCTGAGCACTTCTCGCTAGTCAGGGGAACTACTAGGCAAAATCCTTCATGTATTATTTACAATATGAATACAGAATGAACCCGATTACCGGGTTTTCCCGGCCCCGACAGGGTTAAGCGCCCCTTTCGCATCAGCGATTCTAAACTGAACTCTCTAGGCGCCGTATCTCAAGGGAACGACTTTTTCAGTGGAAACGATCGCTACTCGCAACAATCGACCTGCATGGGCGGGAATTCGAAAGCTCTTCTCGCTCGGAGCGCTGGGGAACCCTTCGCACAAAGCCCAGATCCTCCCCTTTTTTGATCGGCCCAACGGCACCTTCGTCGAGTTTGGCGCCCGCGACGGGGGCAAAGACAGTTTTACCCTCTATCTTGAGAAAGCGCTCGGCTGGAAAGGCCTGCTCATCGAGCCTTGGCCGCACTTGTTTCACAAATGCCGCAAAGCCCGCAAAGCCAGCCAAGTGCTGAACGTCGCCGTGGTCGACCATTGGCTGCAGGAGTCGTTCATCGAAGTACGTGGGACGCCACCCAAAGCGTCGATAAAGCAAGCGATTCGAAAAGAGTCGTCGGAGCGTTTCTCGGGGAAGCCGCTCGAAGCGCCATTCAAACGGGCTAAACCGCAGCGCGTCTCCTACGTCACCACCGACCTCGCCCACAACATTCTCAAGCGAGCCGATTTCGACCCCCAATTCGACCTCCTCGTTCTCAACATGCAAGGATACGAGAACAACGCTCTGGAAGGGCTCGACTTCAACGTTCATCGTCCGCTCTTCCTATTGGCCAAGATGGGGAACAACACTCGCACCCTTTCCAATTTGCCGCTCGAGTACGAGCTCGTCGCCTCCTCAAAGCACGACGAGCGTTCCATGCTCCGCCTGTTCCGCCACTCCAGCGCCGGATCGAACTAGGCCACGTAGACAAATTTCGGAACAAGTCGAATCGAGGGCATTAAGGGACGAAATCGCGGCCTTCGACCTGAGCAATATTGAAATATTGCGAAGGGAGTAAACGCGATTTCGACCAAAATGAGCCGATCTCGACGACATGAGTGGATTTGTCTACGTGGCCTAGATCACGAGCGCGTCCCGAGCGATCTTGACGACTACCTTTTTCACCCGACTCGGCTCCGTCCCGGTGACCAGTTGCGGCATATGGGCGTCCTGGGGTAGAAGACAAGCGAACGTTCCCGGGAAGACGCTGATCTGAATGTCCGCGCTCTTCTCGTACGTGAAAAACTCGACGTCCCGCTCCGCCTGGTAGCCTCCCTTCGAATCAAGCGTATGCGCCGGATAGCACGCAATTCGCTCGCTCCCTTCCAGCGTCATTTGAATGTCGACATAGGTCCGGTGGGCTTCCAGAACGGCGTCCGCATCCGTCTCCTGCTTGGTGTCGTAGCTCATTACTCGGGCGAACACAGTCTCGCCGTCGATGGGAAACTCGCCTTCCTCCGACTCCGCGTTCAGCCCTCCCAAATAGGTAAACGCCTTCACCCAGGCTGCGCCAAAATCGTAGGCGCGCCAATTCTCGATATGGTCTACAATCATAAGGTAGGAGCCACTATTCCCGATTCAATTCCGCCTTCAAGCGTTTCCAACGCTCTAGCCGTTCCGCTATCTCCGTTTCCGCCCCGATTCGCTTCGCTTCGAATAGCGAAAGCGGTTCCCTCAGGTATTCCTGGCCCGTCACGTTTTCAGTCGCCGAGTGACTGTATTCATAATCCTGGGAATGGCCCAGGCGCTTGGATGCAGCGCCACCCTTGTCCTTCAACCAAACCGGCACTTCCTGAACGGGGCCTTCCGCGATCGCCGCCTTCGCTTTGCCCAAGGCGAAATAAGCAGAGTTGCTCTTCGGCGCCGTTGCCAGGTGCACCACACAATGGGCTAGGTTTATCTCGCATTCCGGCAATCCCACGAACTCGCACGCCCGCTGAGTCGCTGTCGCCAAGGGCAAGGCGTGCGGATCCGCCAGTCCCACGTCTTCCGACGCGAAAATAATGAGACGGCGACCGATGAACCGGGGATCCTCGCCCCCCGCCAGCATCTTCGCCAGCCAGTAGAGCGCCGCGTCCGGATCCCCGCCCCGCATGCTCTTAATAAACGCCGATATCGTGTCGTAGTGCTCGTCCGCGTCCGCGTCGTAGCGTATCTGGCGCTCGCTGGCAAACACCTCGATCGACGCCCGAGAAATCTCCGCGCCCTCCTCCAACCCCAAGGCAACGACCTCCAACGCGTTCAAGGCGCGACGCAAATCGCCGTCGCACAAGGCGGACAAGTCCCGCAATGTCTCGAGCGACGCTCGGTGGCCACGCTCGCCCAGCCCGCGTTCGCGATCCTCCAAGGCAAGCGCCAGGAGGGCGGCGGTATTCTCCACCGAGTGTGGCTCCAAGCGAAACAAGTGGCTGCGACTCAACAAGGGAGCATTCACGTAAAAGCCGGGATTGTGGGTCGTCGCTCCAATTAAACGTATATTCCCCGCCTCGACGTCCGGGAGTAGCAGATCCTGCTGCGACTTGTTGAACCGGTGGATCTCGTCGATAAACAACACTGTATCCTTCTTTTCCGTACGCCGCGCCGCCGCCAGAATCTGCCGAATCTCCGCCACGTTCGACATCACCGCGTTCACCCGGACAAACCGGCTGTCCGTCTCCCGGGCAATCGCCTCCGCCAAGCTCGTTTTCCCGCACCCGGGCGGCCCGTAAAACAACAGACTGCCAAAGGTGTTCGACGACACGAGCCGCGGCAGCAACTTGTCCGCCCCCAGAATATGCTCCTGCCCGACCACCTCCGCGAGCGAACGCGGTCGCATGCGGGCCGCCAGAGGGCGATGCCCGTCGTTCGACGCGTCCCGGTCCGGCTCCCCCGCAATCATGTCGAGCGACGCGTCCCCCGAAAAAAGCTCATCCTGCGATCCCATTTCAATAAACTAAAAAGGAAGCGTTGATCCCCTGCAAGCATCCCTATACCAAAGCGCATCATGGAATCAAATACCGTTTCCCGCCGTTCCGCACCCGTCGCCCTGACGATCGCCGGGTCCGACTCCGGAGCAAACGCCGGAGTCCAAGCCGACCTCCTCTCATTCTCCGCAAACGGCGCCTACGGAACAAGCGCCGTCACCTGCATCACCGCCCAATCTCCCGACATCCTAACTGAAATCCAGCCGCTAAACCCGAAGATTGTCGCCGCCCAGATCGACCAAGTCTGCGCATACTTCTCGCCCAAGGCCATGAAGACCGGCATGCTCTACGACGCGGCGATCGTCCAGGCCGTCTGTGATTCTCTCTCCCGACAGAAGTCATCCTTCCAATTAGTAGTCGATCCCGTAATGGTCGCTTCTAGCGGAGCGCGACTCATTAGCGACGACACGCTCGAGCAAATCCAGTCGAGACTATTGCCCATGGCCACCGTCATCACCCCCAACCTCGACGAAGCGGAGATTCTCGTCGATCGCGGCATTCGCTCGCAAGAGAAGATTGAACAAGCCGCGATAGAACTTTCGAATGCCTACAACTGCGCGATTCTGATAAAAGGGGGCCACTTGACCGGAAACACGCTCGTCGATACGCTGTCGCTCAACGACGGAACGATTGCTCGATTTACGCAAGAACGTATCTTAGATATCGATACACACGGAAGCGGATGCACGCTGAGCGCGACGATCGCAGCCCACTTGGCGCGCGGACTCGACATACGAGCTTCAGTCTCGAACGCGCTCGCCTACCTCAGAAAAGGCATGGAACGGCCCGTATTCATCGAAGGAAAACGCTTCATCAACCACTCTCCCTGAACTCGTCCTGTGAATCCTTCTCGAGTACCGCTGTTATGGATACTCGTCCCGCTTGTCTTTGGATTACTGCTGGGACGAGCCATCCCGATTGAGCGCCCGCTTATACCCGCGATCGGAGCCGTCGCGTTGGCGGTCGCTTCACTGCTCGTCTCGAACCGGCATTGGCCACTAACAATATTCGCTAGCTTAATGCTGGGCGGATACGCCTACATCGTCGACCAAACAAACCAGGCCCAAGCAGACCCCACACGTCCAGAACGCGAAGCCACTCTCTCCATCGCGGTCACACGCTTGTTCGAGGCCGGACCTGAGCAAGCGCGGGGGATTGGCCGAATCGTCGAGTCCGAGCCGCATCTCGCCGACGTCAAGAATCGACGCGTCTACTTCTCGCTCGCGTTCGAGGAAGGAGGCGAGGGAAGCAACGCGGCGTCCGTCGGATCGATCCTCCATTGCGTCGGCCTCGTTTCACCAGTGCTTCCCGAAGCAACCGCAAACGGATTCGACGCCTATTTGGTGAACGCCCGAGTTTCGCTTCGCGTCAAACGCGGGGTCGTCCACGCAATCGACCCGAACTCAGACGGACTGAGAGCGCTACTCGATCGCCTCCTCCAATCTGCCCGACGCACCCTGAGCCTCGGGTTGGATGCCTCCTCCCGCGAAACGAAGTCGTACCGCGCCATGCTCCTGGGAATCAAAGGGGAGCTCGACCCCGAGCAAAAGCAACGATTCCTCCAAAACGGGGCCCTTCACCTTTTCGCCATTAGCGGCCTTCACATTGGAGTCATCGCCACCTGCGGGCATCAGTTTCTCCAGCTTTTTCGGCTATCGAGAAAATGGATACCGATTCCCAACCTCTGCGCTATCGCCTCATTCGTAGCGATCACCGGAGGCGCTCCCTCCGCGTGGCGGGCGACGCTTATGATCGCTTGCTACTATCTTTGCCTCGCCAGCAAACGACAGACGGCAGCGCTCAACGCCCTTTTCCTCTCCGCTTTGATCTGCCTCGTCATCGATCCGTTTCAACTATTTCTCGCCGGATTCCAGCTGTCTTACACCACCGTCGCCGCAATACTGCTATACGGCGTGCCGATCGCTCACGCAGCCACCGCAGCGTGGAACCCCTGCGAGGATCTGCCCAGGGAATCCTGGCGAGCACCCCATTACATAGTCCACTTCTCAAGCCGATTCGCTCTATCCAGTTTCGGAATCAGTTTATCCGCCTTCCTCGCTTCCTCAACTCTGAGTATTATTTATTTCAATACGATCTCGTTTATAGGAATCGTCGCGAATATAATACTGATACCCTTGGCCTCGCTCGTCATCATCGCCGGATTTCTATCTCTGTTATCCGGTATCATCCATCTGACGCCATTGACGGTTTTGTGGAACAACGCCGCCGAGGTCGTCTTGTCGGCCATGCATGCCATTCTGTACGGATTGGAACGGCTCGGGCCCGCGTTTCTCACCATCGAGAGCCCTCCGGTTGGACTTCTTTTTCTTCTCCTGGTTCTACTGTTGTCGCTCTTCGCCTACGGATACGCCAAGCGGTGGGATTTTCCGAAGTCGTGGCTCTGGACGTTTCCCTCCATCTACACGAGCATTTGCCTCGCGATCGCGCGCTTTCTCTAAGAGAGTGTCCAATAAGTCTGAATATGCATCGCAGCTGGAATTTTTCGCCTTTGGCAAGGCGTGGACGTGGAGCCAATGCCCGGAGGGCCTTGGCCCACGGCCGCAACGCGGCCAAAGGCGAAAAAGGACGCTGCCCACCTGAAGGACAACGATACATATTCAGACTTATTGGACACTCTCTAAGGTCCGAGTTTCGTTGCATTATCCCGCCGGCGATCCTTCAATTCAGACCATGAAATCCGCATACGAACTCGCCATGGAGCGCCTCCAGCAAGAAGAGCCCGACTCGAAACCACTCTCAGAAGAGACGAAACAACAGCTGGCCGAGGTCGACGAGAAGTTCGACGCCAAAGTCGCCGAGCGAGAGATCTTCCTCAACCAGCAATTGGCCAGCGCCCAGTCCAAGGGCGAGTTCGA
Source organism: Opitutaceae bacterium (assembly GCA_028284235.1). Taxonomy (GTDB): domain Bacteria; phylum Verrucomicrobiota; class Verrucomicrobiia; order Opitutales; family Opitutaceae; genus Pelagisphaera. Next base: position 35,972 of record JANQSC010000051.1, on the reverse strand, counting down.
GGAGGTGGAAGCGATTCGAAAGCAAATCTCCGGCGAAAAAGCCCGACTCGACGAAGAACGAGAAGCTGCGAAAGACAAAATTCGAAATGCCTAGCGATCGCCGGAACCGGCTTTCTGAATTGTAAAGCCCTCTTCCGAATCGCGCCTAACCTTGGCGTCGCGATTGATGTCCGCCTGGCTCGCCTTTTTCTTCTTCTTGCCGATCTCGACTTGAGACGCCGCGCGCTTCGAAAGCTCGATCGTCAAAGCGTTCCGGTAAGCCCGTTCAAACTCCTCCGACGCGGTGACGGTCTGGTCAAGGATTTCGCTCGTCCGTTTGGACTCGGCGGTGACCAGCGCAGCTCTTTGGCCATCCAGCCGGTTCATCGTCTCCTCGGCGAGGCGGGAGGAAACCGAGAATCGCTTATCCGTCAACGCGACCGTATTCTTCTTCAGGTTCTTGGTTTCAAAACGCTTGTTTTGAATCGAAGTCGCGAACTTCGCGGGCTGCTTAGCCGGCTGAATTACCTTCGTTTCCTTCTTCTTCGTCGCGTCCACCGTCAAGTTCGCCGCCTGCGACGAGGCAGCGACCGAAAGCGACAGCGTAACGAGGATGAACCGATACATGGAGTGAAACGCTAGATTTTCAATCCAGCTGGCACAACGCTAAACCGCGCCCGGCAGCGTGAGAGCGATCTAACCCCCACTCGCTACCCCCCGAGCAAGCTGCTCAACGGGTTTTGGTAAAATCCCAAAACGATCGTTCCAGCGACGGCCAACACAATCGCCACTTTGCCGAAAAAGCGCAGCGACGCCCCCGGAACCGGCTCTTCTGGCGTCTCCTCGTCATCGTCCTGGAATCGCCAGACTTCGAAAAACGCGCTCTTCAAAATGCCAAAGTAGTAGTAAATCGACACCACGACGCCAATCACCGCAACCGCCAGCAGCCCGTAGAGCTCCGCCTCGAAAGCCGCCACGAAAATCAGTAGCTTGCCAATGAAACCCGCCAGCGGCGGTATCCCGGCCAGCGAGCCGATCCCAACCGCCAAAGCCATTCCCAGGAAACCGTTCTTATGAGCCAGGTCGCCCAAGTCGTCGAGTGTGAGATCCGAGTCGTCGTCCTTGCCCAGGTGGACCATTACAGCGAAGACCGCGGCGGACGCCAGCAAGTAGGCGAACAAATAGAACATCACCGCGGTGGACGCCCATTCCACCGAACGAGCCGCCACCACGCCAATGAGAAGGAAACCCGCGTGGGACACGCCCGACAAGCCCAGCAACCGCTTCAAGTTCCGCTGCGTCAAGGCCGCGAGATTCCCAAACAGAATCGTCAGAACCGCCAAAGTGCTCAAAAGCGGGTACATCCACTCGCCCAGCGGCGAAAACAAATCCGCCAGCCGCATCAGCATCGCGAATCCCGCCCCTTTCGAAGCGACCGCCAAAAGGGCAGTCGTGGGCGTGGGCGCCCCCTGGTAAACGTCCGGAATCCAAATCTGGAACGGAAACGCGCCGATCTTGAACGCGACGCCCGAAATCACCAAAAGCATGCCGATCAACGCGAGCGAATCGCTCGAGTTCGCGGAGAGGAAGACCCCGAGGTTGCCGAAGTTCAGCGGATCCAGGCTGCTTCCCGCCAAGGCCGGATTGCTGCCCGCGCCGTACAGCAAGACGATCCCGAACAACAGAATCGTGGAACTCAACGCCCCCATGATCAAGTACTTCAAACCGGCCTCCAAGGAAACCACCTGGTTGCGGAAGTAGCTGACGAGGATGTAGAATCCAACCGTCGCCGTTTCCAGGGCGACGAAGAGCATGACGAAATGACTGGCCTGAGCCAGGAGCATCAGGGCGGCCGTAATCACCAGCAAAATATGGAAATACTCCACCTGCGGAAGCGTCTTGTTCTCCAAGCTCACCATCCCAAGATAGCTCACGAATACCGATGTCACCAAAAAGAACATACGGAACAACTGTCCCGTATTGTCGAATGACAGCATTCCGCCAAACGCCTCTCCGGTAACGCAGGTACCCGCGCAAGTAGTCGTAAACACGTAGGCGAGTATTCCCAGCTGACCGAGAATAGCGACGCGCGGAATTACGCCGTGGGCCACTTTTGGCAAAACGATTTCCAAAACGAGAAGCGACAACGCAAGAATGGCCAGCGCCAACTCAGGGGCAATCGCTCCCCAAGTATTCGTTTCCGCTATTTTCTGATAAATCTCCGTGGGCATAGTGTATCCAAAATTGGCTCCTACTTTGTGTCCTCCGCTTGGGCGTACACCGGTTCGCTGTTGAGCGCGTCATTGAGGGGTTTCGTGACCGTCTTCGGGAAAAATCCGATGAAGAAAAGAACCACAATTAGAATCAGAGCTGGCACCCGCTCGGCCCAGTTCATGTCGACGACCGCCACCTCTTTTTGCGCCTCCTTGAACTCGTCGGTCTCCTCGCCGAAGAACACCCTCGCAATCGCTCGAAGGCCGTAAATCGCCGAGATTACGATCCCCGCGACAATCGCGTAAACCAACCAGCTCCGCAACTCCAGCGACGCCATGAACATGGAGATCTCCGCCCAGAAATTCGCCAAGCCGGGCCCCGGCAAGCCAATGCTCGCCATCATGGCGCAAACGAAAAACGCCGCCAGCACCGGCGCCTTCCTCGCCAGTCCGCCCATCTCGTCCAACTCGAACGTCTGCGTGCGATGGTGGATCATCGTCGAGAGCATGAAAAGCAACGCCACCGTCAGACCGTGGGCAACCATCATCAGCACCGCGCCTCCGACTCCGAGCACGCTCATCGCGGCGATGCCGATGAAGGCGTAGCCCATGTGCATGACCGAACTGTATCCAATCAACTGTTTCAAATCGCGCTGGGCCATCGCGATCAGACCGACGATCAGGATATTGCCCAACGCCAGCCAGATAATCCAGTTCTCCCACTGCCCCACGCCTTCCGGCAACAGAGGTACCGCCACTTGCACGAGACCATAAAGTCCAAATTTTTTCAATACGCCCGAATGAAGCATGGCCGCCGAACTCGGCGCCGCCCCGTATCCCAACGGAGCCCAGGTATGCAACGGCCAAAGCGAAACGAGAATCCCGAAGCCGAACAGCAGCAACCCGAAGGCGTAATGCTGCACCGATTCCGCCAGCGGCGCCGCGGACAGATGGGCTTTCAACGCGATCAAGTCGAACGACTCCGCTCCACTCTTCACGTAGATTGCGATCAGACCCACGAGCGAAAGCATCGCCCCCAAGGTCAGATAGATCGTCATCTTCATGGCGGCGTAGTTCCGGTCGCGCCCTCCCCAAATGCCGACCATCACGAAGGTGGGAATCAATGCCAGCTCGTGGAAGAAATAGAAGAAGAACAGGTCGATAGAAGCGAATACGCCCATCAGTCCAGCCTGCATTATCAGCAAGCAAAACAAGTACTTGTGCAGTCCTTCCGCTTTCGATTGAGCGGCGTACAAGCCCGCCGCCATGCCCACTACCGAAGCCATGACAAATAGCGGCAAGCTCACGCCATTGAGGCCTAAATGGAGGCTCACCCCGATAATACTGAGCCCCGTATCCACCTGACTCACAAACGCGTATCCACCGGGTGTAGACGGATCATAGAGCCCCCACAAAAAGAGGGCGAAGAGCAACGGCAAAGCGAACCCAGTCACGCTGACAATCTGAACCGCCGGGCGTCCCCAGTTTCTTACGAACAAGGTCAAGAACGCGGCCGCCAAGGGGACCACTATGGAAAATTGTACGAGAGAAGCGAAATCGTTCATTCTTATGATTGAAACCTCTTATTAAAAAATCCCGACCGCTAGGGCCCAAAATAGGACCAACCCTCCTATAAACCAGTAGACGTAAGCGTGGATGCTCCCCACGTGCAGCGAGCGCAGACCAATCCCAATCAGCCCCGCAACTCCCGCCATGCCGCGGATAATCAAGCCCGACAAAGCGATCTGCTCGGTGAAGTGGAGCGCCGACGCCAAGCGTTGTTGAACCTTGGCCACATACCAGTCATAGGCATGGTCGAAATAAAATTTCTCAGCGAGCAAGGTATGCACGGGTTTGGCCACCTGCTCCAGCCGGTCCTCGCTCGCGCCCGCGCCGTAGAAGAAAAAGGACAACGCATAGCCCACGAACACAGCCGCTAAACTGGCGATCAAAATAGTGGTGTGCGCACCGCCGTCCGGATGCGGAATCCCATCAATTACACCGTCTACCGCATGTGGATACAACCCCACGAAACCGCCAACCAGCGACAAGACAGCGAGCAGGATGAGCGGAACAGTCATCACCCATCCGTTCTCTCGAGCATGCTCCGCATTTTCGGACTTAGGCGCGCCCAGAAAAGTGATCACCCAAAGCCGGGTCATGTAGAAAGCCGTGAGAAACGCGCCAAAGACCAGTAGATAGAACGCCGCCGAATTCGCTTCCAGAGCCACCGCCAGAATCGCGTCCTTCGAGAAGAATCCAGCCAGTAGCGGAAAGCCCGTCAGGGCCAGAACGCCAATCGAGAACGTGATAAACGTGATCGGCATGTTTTTACCGATACCCCCCATCTTAAAAATGTCCTGCTCATGATGGCAGGCATGGATGATGGATCCCGAACCGAGAAACAAGAGCGCCTTGAAAAACGCGTGCGTCGTCAGATGGAACATCGCCGCCGCCACGCCGCCGGTAACCACCGCTTCCGCCATGGCGCCGTTTCCGGTCGTCCCGTCGTGATTCAAATACGCCAGTGTTCCCAAGCCGAACGCCGCCACCATGTAGCCGAGTTGCGAAACGGTCGAGTACGCCAGGATTTTCTTGATGTCCCTCTGGGCGATCGCAGTGAACCCAGCGAATAGAGCCGTCGCCACGCCCACCCAGGCGATCACCGTCAAGGCGTCAACCGTCATGAGAAATCCAGTACGGCAGAGCAAGAACACGCCTGCGGCAACCATCGTCGCCGCGTGGATCAACGCCGAGACCGGAGTTGGCCCCTCCATCGCGTCCGGCAGCCAGACGTGGAGCGGAAGCTGGCCCGACTTTCCGACCGTGCCGCAGAAAAGCAAAAGGCCGATGAGCGTGGTCGAGGCGACATCCGCGTTAGAAAGCGACACCAAATTAAAGGTCCCGAACGTCGAGAACACGAGAATGATCCCGATCAAAAAGCCGAAGTCCCCGACGCGATTGACGATGAACGCCTTTTTCGAGGCCGCCGCCGCGCTCGGCTTGTCCAAGTAGAACCCGATGAGCATGTAGGAACTGAATCCCACCAACTCCCAGAATATAAACAATGTCACCAAACTGCTCGCCATCACCAGGCCAAGCATGGAGAACATGAAAATCGACAATCCCCCGAAAAAACGAGCCTTGTTCGGATCATCCTTCATGTATCCAAGACTGAATACATGCACGAGAAACCCGACAAACGCCACGACGAAGAGCATCAGCTTCGCCAGGTCGTTGATAAGAAAACCAAAGCCCACGCTGAACGAGCCCAGCTCGATCCAACTCGCGTTGTACTCGAAATTCTCGACGCGGAAAATGATATGCCCCGCCGTCGCTAGGACCATCGCCGCCGCGGCCACCGATATCCCGGAAGCCACCACGCCATTGCGACGAAAGCAGAACGCGATCAGCGCGGCGGAAACCAGCGGAAACGCGAGCAATGCATATGCGAATAGTTCAGAATTCATTACCTAAAAACCTTCATTCTAGTTCTTCAGCGCGTTGAGCTCCTCCACTTTGACCGTTTGCCGCTTCCGAAACAGGGCGACGATGATCGCCAGTCCCACGGCCACTTCCGCCGCGGCGACCGTGATCGTGAAGAACACGAATAGATTGCCTCCCATGCCGCCATGGTAGCGAGCGAACGCGATCAAACCCAAGTTGGCTGCGTTGAGCATCAGCTCCAGGCACATATACATGACCAGCGTATTTCGGCGCAGCAAAATGCCGAAAAACCCAATCGCGAAGAGCAGGCTGCTAACGAGAATATATTGTTCCAAACCGATCATCGAATCTAGGAGTCCACTTTCGCTTTCTTGCTGAGGGCAATCACCCCGATCATCGCGATCAAGAGCAAAAATCCGGTCAGCTGCATCGGCAGCAGGTAGGTTGTGAACAGCTCGTAGCCAAAGGCTTTCAAACTGGCTCCACTCGCTTCGGGCAAAGACTCCGCTTTGGTCCGGATCGAATCCGCCGAGTAAATCGCCACCACTCCCACAATCAGTATCCCAAAAGCGATGACACTCGCCGCCCAAGTGTAGACGCTCGTCTTGCGAGCCGCCGACTCCTCCACGTCCAGCAGCATGATTATAAACAAAAACAGCACCATCACCGCGCCCGCGTACACCAGCACTTGAATAACCGCGAGGAAATAGGCCTCCAGCAAAACGAACAGGGCCGACATACTCAGGAAGGTCACAATCAGACACATCGCCCCGTTAACCGTGTTGCGGCTAATCACCACTCCAAAGGCTCCGGCCAAGGCGACGATCGAAAAAATATAAAAGAAAATATCGGTCATCCGAGAACTGCTTCTTAACTCTAAATTCCTACCTCTTCCTTCACCCTAATTAATGCCCGCCCCCTTTGGCCGCGGCGTCCTTCTTCTTATTCCACTTGAAATGCTCATCCGGCAAGGTGCCGCCCAGCTCGTAAAGCTTGTCCTTGTTGTTCACCATCTCCTCGCGGGAGTAGCCCGACATGGAAAACTGGTTCTGCAGCCAGATCGCCTCCTCGGGGCAGACCTCCTCGCACATGCCGCAGTAAATGCAGCGAAGCATGTCGATATCGAACTCTTTTGGGCCTTTCTCTACATGAGCGTATTCGCTGTCCTCGGGAATCTCCCCGGGGACGATCCGAATCGCCTTGGGCGGGCAGACGAATTCGCAAAGCTGGCACGAGACGCACTTCTCGCGGCCTTCCGGATCCCGCACAAGCGTGGGCACGCCGCGGTAGCCTTCCGGGATGGTCGGGCGCTGCTCCGGGTACTCCAAAGTGACCGGTTTCTCCCAAATCTTCTTGAAGGTCGTGGAAAGTCCGCGGGCAATCTCCGGAAGATAGAGCTTCTCCATTAGATTAAGCGGCTTTCTCTTTATTACAAAAGGCATGTCGATTGAGAGTAAACGGTTTAAAAATGAAGCCTAGAGGCCTGTATCCAAATAATAGATAATGAAAATATAGAGAATCAAATTCGCGATCGATAGCGGCAGGAGAATGGTCCAGCCAAGCTTCATCACTTGGTCGTAGCGGAATCGCGGCAAGGTCCAGCGAATCCACATAAAGAAGAACATCATGGCGCACATCTTCCCGAGGAATATGCCGACCGACAAAACCGCGCCCAGGATGCCTTGCCCCATTCCGAGGGACTCCAGCGTCACGAACGGCAACGGATTCCAGCCGCCGAGAAACAGAAGCGTAAATACGCAGGACCCAATAACCATGTGGGCGTACTCGCCAACGAAGAAGAGGCCGAACTTGAACGAACTGTACTCCGTGTGGAACCCGCTCACGAGCTCCGTCTCCGACTCCGCCATGTCGAACGGCAATCGATTGGTCTCCGCAAACAGGCACACTAGAAAGATGATCGCCGAGAGAGGCATCCACATCGCGAACCAAAACCCGTTTTGAGCCACCGCGATATCGAAGAGATTCATTGTCCCCTCTTTCCCAGGAGCGTTCACCCACATGAGTATCGGAAGCACCGATACACCCATAGCCAGCTCGTAGGAGATCATTTGGGCCGACGCGCGAATCCCTCCCAAAAACGGGTACTTCGAATTCGAGGACCAGCCCGCCAAGACCACTCCATAGACGCCCAGCGAGGAGATCGCGAAAAGGAACAAAAGCCCGACGTTCACGTTAGCCAGCACCAGCGGCACCACGTCGCCCGCCTCGTTCACAAAACGCCCGAAAGGAACGACCACGACAGTCGTCAACGCGGGAACGAGCGAAATGACCGGAGCCATCATGAAGTAGAACTTGTTTACGTGCCCCGGCAGCACATCCTCCTTGAACAGGAACTTCAATCCATCCGGGATCGGCTGGAAGATGCCGAGACGCGTCAAGAACGGCCCCAGAATCGGGATGCCGCCCACCAGCGGCAACGCCGTCCGGTTCGGCCCGACCCGACCTTGGATCCAGCTCGAAATCTTCCGCTCCGCCAAGACCGCGTAGGAGCACAACCCCATGATCACGCTCACGACAACCGCCGCGTAGACAAATTTGAGAACTATCGGATTAATCTCCATGGCTCACGCTACTCCGCGGCGACGGCCTCCTGCTTGGGTTCGAAGTGAAGCGACTTCCCTTCTTTAAACGGAATGTGGTCGAAGGCGCTGCTGTCCAGCAACTGCCCCTGGTCGGACAACGACTGGAAGGCGATCCCCGCCAGAGGCGTCCCTTCCGCTCCGATTTCCTTCCAAATTGAACCGACCGTCGACGCGAACGACTCGCCCGAAAGGTTCGCCTGAATCATCGCCAGCGCGTACAAGTCCTCGATCGCCCCGCCCGGTCCCGGGACGACGCGACTGTATTTTTGGATACGGAACTGCTGGTTGATCACCGTGCCGGACTTCTCGAACGACGTCAGACCCGCCAAGACAACCTTCGCGCGCTCCGAAGTGCCATTGCGGTGGGTTCCCAAGTAGACGATCGAGACCTTGCCCAGCTGCTCCTCAGACAAGCCGGCGGCGAGCAAATCCTCTTGCGACGAAAGCACGGTCGTGACCTCCCCACTATCGATCTTCGCCCCCAAGCCGCTGAGCTGCTCTTCCGGCAACGCGTCGATCAAACCGGTCATCAGCGCTCCCCGCACGTTCGGGTTTCGGTCCACCGACATCAAAATTCCGTCGTCTTCTCCGTATCGGGCCACCAAATACACTGCAGATGCGTTGGTCGATTTCGCGATCGCCTTCAACGCGTATTGCTCCTCGACGCTATTGCGGCCCGACCCGACAATCGCGACTCCGCCGCCCTGCAACACCGAGCTCGCCTCGGCGATGGCGTCCTGGGCCGAAGCTGGCACGCCGCCGATGGAGCATTCGAGCAAACGGTCTTCTGACTCGATGGTCTTGTACAGCTCGCGGCCCGAGTCCGTCATCCAAGTGTCGTTCACCTCGTCGTTGCGACGCGGCTTGACCCGGTAGACTTTCCCCTCGCGAGCGGAGACCACCGTGTTGGCGCCCACGCTGGTTTCGAGATCGATGCTGTTGGTCTCCTTGAGAAACCACACCCGCATCTTAAACCGGAAATCCGTGCTGGTCAAAGCGCCCACGGGACAAATGTCTACCGTGTTCAAAGAATAGTTATTCGCGAGCTCCTTTCCTGGGAAGCAAGTCAATGTCGAGTAGCTCCCGCGATCCGTGAATCCCAGAACGCTGTCGCCCGCCACTTCGTCGCAAAATCGAATGCAACGCGAACAGAGCACGCAACGTTCGTCGTCGAGAGTCACTCTCGGCCCCAGACGCGTGCGTTTCGGCTTTACGTTCTTTTCCTCGATAAACCGACTGTATCCACGACCGTGTGACGAAGAAAACTCCTGCAGCGTGCACTCGCCGGCCTGGTCGCAAATCGGGCAGTCCAGCGGGTGGTTGAGCAAAAGGAACTCGGTAACCGCCTCGCGCGACTCAATTGCCTTGGGCGAGTCCGTCTTGATGTGCATCCCCGGCGCGGCCTTCGTCCCGCAGCCGATGGCCGGACCCGGCATCCACATAACCTTGGGCGTCCCGTCCTCGTTGAGCATCGGCTCCCCGGTCGCGCGATCCTTGCCGGGCATTCCCATCTCTACCAGACACATGCGGCAATTCCCCGCAATGGTCAGCTTCGGGTGATAGCAGTAGTGCGGGATTTCCTTCCCCAACATCGCCGCGGCTTCGACCATGTTGGTGCCCGGCGGCACCTGCAGGTCTTGCCCGTCGATATTGACTGTAATCAAATTGTCTTTCTCTTCCATTAGAAGCGCCTCTTCCTGTGCTCGAAATGCCTCACGATTCCTAGTGGTTGCAGGCCAGTTCCTTGGCCGCCGTCCGGTCCCCGCCGAGTTTACTGTGCCGCTGGGCGAAGTCTCGGAATTCATCTTCGAACTTGGCCAGATAGCTCTGAACCGGCCACGCCACGGCGAAGCCGAACGCGCAAATCGTCCGCCCTTCAATCTGGTCCGCCACGGATTTCATCAAGTCCACATCTTCGGGACGGGCTTCGCCGTGAACCATCCGCGTCGTGATTTTCTTCAACCAAAGCGACCCTTCGCGACAAGGCGTGCACTGCCCGCAACTCTCGTGCGAGTAGAACGCCATCAAGTTGGCCAAGGCCACCGGTATCTCGACCGAGTCGTCCAGAACCATCATGCCGCCGGAGCCGGACATCGAACCCGCGGCAGCGATTCCATCGTAGTCCAATGGAATATCCTCAATGCCCCAGTCGTACTCGTTCCCGTCGCGATCCTTGCCAGTGTACCGCTCCCCGTTCTTGAGAATCTTCATGGAGGAGCCGCCCGGGATAATCGCTTTAATCGTCCGGCCTTCCTTCGGGCCGCCGCAAATATCGTAAATGAGCTCGCCCAGCGTGATGCCGGCGACTTCGTAATAGCCCGGCCGTTGCACGCCTCCGGATACGCACCAAATGCGTGTACCCGTATTGTTGGGACGGCCAATCTTCGTATAGGCCTCTGCGCCCATCTCCAGGATGTGCTTCACGTTGCAAAGCGTCTCAACGTTGTTGACAATGGTCGGGCACATGTAGAGCCCAAGCGCCGCGGGAAAATAGGGAGGCTTGATGCGCGGATTAGCCCGCTTGCCCTCGAGCGATTCGATCAAGCCCGTCTCCTCGCCGCAAATATACGCCGCCGCGCCGCGATGCACAACGATGTCGCAGCTGTATCCAGATCCAAGTATATTGTCGCCGACGAAGTTCTTCTCTTTCGCCTCCTTGATCGCCTGGTTGAGAATCTCGGCGCCTTTCGGCATCTCTTCGCGAATGTAGATGAACGCCTTGGCGCAGTCGGTCGCAAAACAGGAAATCATAATCCCCTCGATCAACTGATGCGGGTCCTTGTGTACGATTTGACGGTCCTTGAATGTTCCCGGTTCCGACTCGTCGCAATTGCAGACCATGTAGACGGGCTTGCCCGACTTGCGATCCACAAAACTCCACTTGACTCCCGCCGGGAATCCCGCCCCGCCACGGCCGCGTAGTTGAGACGCTTTCACTTCGTCGCAAATCGCCTGTTTGTCCATACCGACCGCCTTTTTGAGCATCTCGTAGCCGCCATGTTTTTCATAGCACTCAATGTCGGTCGTGTAGCCGGGCTCGTCAGCGTACTTTAAAATGAGCCGTTGTTCTTTCGGGTGTACCGCCATTTCAACTACGCCTGGGCCTCCACTTTGATTTTCTCGCAAATCTCCTGCGCCTTGGACTCGTCCAAGTTCTCGTAGAGCTCGTCGTCCACCAGCATCACCGGCGCCGTCCCGCAGCTCGCCAGGCACTCGGCAAACTCAACGGTGACTTCCCCGTCGGGCGAAACCTCGTTGAGCTTCGCGTCGAACTCCGACAACATCGTGTCGCACACCTTCGCCCCACCCGCCATCGCGCAGGAGAGCGTCCGGCACACGCGGATGTGGCGCTTGCCGATCCGGTGCTGACGAAAAAACGGGTAGAAGGTGACAACGGAAAGAACATGAATGGGCTCGATGCCCAGCTTGTCCGCGACCCATTCGGCCGCCTCGTTCGTAAGCAATCCTTGATCCTTTTGAATGGCGTGAAGCAAAGGCATTACCGCGCTTTGCTTTTCCGGGTACTTCGGAATCGCCTCTTCAATCTCCGCAAGCGTTTCTGGCTTAAGATTCATCAGTCTAAATTAAGAAGTAAGACTTAAAATTTAAGAAGTGAAGTAACTGTATTTGCAAAATCTGTATCCAGAAAGTTCCTCATTCTTTATTCTTACTTTTGCAATTACCGGTCGCACTCCCCCATCACGAAATCCAAACTGCCGAGAATGGCGGAAATGTCGGAGATCATCCCGCCGATGCAAACTTTCTCGAGGATGGACAAGTTGTTGAACGACGGGCCGCGGATCTTCATCCGGTAGGGGACGCCGCCGCCTTTGGATACAATGTAGAATCCAAGCGCCCCCTTCGGGTTTTCCGCCTCGAAATAAACTTCGCCCGCCGGCATGTCCGGCCCTTCCGTCGTGATCATGAAATTCTGGATCAACTCCTCCATGGAGGTCAGAATCTTGTCTTTGGGCGGCGAGAAAATCCGCTTGGCGTCTTCCGCGTAGAACGGGCCGCCCGGCATTTTCGCGATGGCCTGGCGGACGATGCGCACGCTTTGCCGCATCTCCTCCATGCGAACCGCATACCGATCGTAGCAGTCTCCATTCTCGCCCAGCGGCACCTCGAAATCGTACTGCTCGTATCCACTGTATGGAGCGTCGCGACGCAGGTCCAAGTCGACCCCCGAGCCGCGCAAGTTCGGGCCCGTCAACCCGTATGAGATGGCGTCTTCCTTGGAAATAACCCCAATGTCGGCCGTGCGGTCGAACCAGATGCGATTGCGGGTGAGAAGCGATTCGACGTCGTCGAGCAGCGGCAGGAACTCGTCGCAGAACTTCAAGACGCGATCCGTCCAGCCGTCCGGCATGTCGCGGGTCACTCCTCCGATACGCGAATAGCTCGTCGTGAAGCGGGCGCCGGTGAGTTCCTCGAAAAGCGTGTAGAGCTTCTCGCGCTCGGTAAAGGTGATCATGAATACCGTCAGGGCGCCCACGTCCATAGTATACGCTCCGAGGCCCAGCAAATGGGCGGAAATTCGAGCCAGCTCGCTGGTGACGACTCGGATCGCCTGGCAGCGCTCGGGCACTTCCAGGTTGGCCAGCTTCTCGACCGCGATGGCGTAGGCCGCGTTGTTGGCCAACGGAGCCAGGTAGTCCAGCCGGTCCGTGTAGGGGACGAACTGGTTGTACGTCATGTTCTCGGCGATCTTCTCGTCGCCGCGATGGAGGTATCCAAGAACTGGATCGCATTTTTTAACGATCTCGCCGTCGAGCTCGAGATTGAGCCTCAGCACGCCGTGCGTCGACGGGTGCGACGGCCCCATGCTGACTTCGAGATGCTCCGTCTCGAATTCCTGTTCCGCGGCGGCTGCCTTGCCCCCTGAGTCGGGAGCGGTGTATTCGGTCGTTTCGGTGGACATGGAGGGAATGGGTAAAAGGGAGGATCGGAGGGGGGAAGCAGCTAGTCGGGTTTCTCGTTCTGCTCGTTCCAGCTTTCGTCTTTGGCAACCGGCTCCCGCTTGCTCTCGAAGTCGGAGTGCTGAGCCACGAACGGCCCCCCGGCCATCGGGGCCGGTATGACTTTGACTCCGGTGTTGGCCGCGATCTCCGGATCGGAAAGTTCGTTCTCGAAACCAGCCAAGGGGAAATCCTTGCGGAGCGGATGGTGCGGGTAGTCGTCCCACATGAGAATGCGGCGCAAGTCGGGATGCCCTTCGTAGTGAATACCGAACAGGTCGAAGGTCTCGCGTTCCATCCAATTAGCGCTCTTGAACAGACCGGTTAGCGTGGGAGCGACCGGGCTTTCGTCGTCCGAACAATCCGCGGCAATGCGAATATAAGAATGCGACTGCAGTGAAAAAAGGTGGTACACGACCGTGAAACGCGGCGACGCGTCCACGCCGTTGTCGATGGCCGTGGCGTCCATGAGGGCGTCGAAGCCGTGGTTGTCGCGGAGCGCTTGAACCACTCCGACGAGGCGGTCCATCGGGCAATTGAAGGCCGGCCAGTCCAAGGAAGTCCGGTCTTCCAAGTCGGGACACGATTCCTGGAGGGCGGATTTGAGATCTTGAGCAATCATCGAAGCGGGAAGGGCTCAGCCCTTGAAAAGATTTTTATAAGACGTTTCATCGCCCACTTTTTCCTGAAGCTTCATGAGCGCGTCGAGCAGCGCTTCGGGCCGCGGCGGACAACCGCTCACGTAGACGTCCACCGGGACTATGCGGTCAACGCCCTGCAAGGTTGCGTACGAGCGGTACATCCCTCCCGAGGAAGCGCACGCCCCCATGGCGATCACCCATTTGGGGTCCGCCATTTGGTCGTAGATGCGGCGCAGCGCCGGCGCCATCTTGTAGGTCACCGTTCCCGCCACGATCATCACGTCAGACTGCCTTGGCGAGAAGCGCATGACCTCCGCTCCGAAACGGGAAATATCGAACCGCGACGCCCCCGACGCCATGAGCTCGATCGCGCAGCACGCCAAGCCCATCGGCATCGGCCAAAGGGAGTGCGTGCGGATCCAGTTGATAACGGCATCCGCCTTGGAGACAATGACGCCGCCTTCGACTTTGCTGTTGTAACCAATGTCTTGATTAGAAGAGACCATTTTCCGGGAACGCTACGAACGACCAGACCGTAATCGGGGGCATACAACATGCAAGCGGGATTTTAGAGATTCTCTTCGAGAAAACCGCAAGGGGACGAAGCGGACATTCGAAACCGCTCTGCCTCGGCCAAAAAGATTGAGAATACAGTTGCGCGAGGCTGTGTTTTTCCCCAATCGTCTCTCGCTCAAAATTTGAGCCACGGAGAGATGTCTGAGTGGTTTAAAGAGCACGCTTGGAAAGCGTGTGTGCAGGAAACTGTACCGCGGGTTCGAATCCCGCTCTCTCCGCCACGCTTCGCCCTCCGGGCTACGCGCGGCTCACGCCCACTTAAGGAACACTTCACTCGCGCCGCGACTCCAAACCCACAAAGGGCGAAGCGTGCCCTGCGTAGTTCGAAGAACGAAGCACGGGCAATCCAACAAATCTGCTCACGGGCAATCCAACCACACCCATCCAACTCAACCAAAATGTACTACGTGTACCTGCTTCGCTCCGCCACGAACCCCGACAAAACCTATACCGGTTTCACGGAAGATCTGAAAAGCCGACTCAAAACCCACAACGCGGGACAATCCATCTACACCGCGAAATACAAGCCCTGGAATCTCGTAACCTACCTGGCCTTTGCCTCCGAGGATCGAGCGCGCCATTTCGAAGCCTACTTGAAGTCGCACTCCGGGATGGCCTTCGCCCGCAAGCGACTTTGGTAGTCAAACGCCCTCACACCCGAGCCAAATAATAATAGTTCTGAATGTCGTGATCGAGCGAATACCGCTTGGTGTTCCCGAATCCCGCCTCCTCGAGGAATCGCAACGTCATTTGCTCCCCCCACATGGCCCCGACTCCCATGCCACCTTGGGCAAGCGAAACCGTCATGCAGTGCAAACAAGAGATTGTGTAGAGCAACGGCCCAATCGGGTGGTCGCGATTCTCCGCCACGTTGCTCGACGCGCCGATGTCCTGCATCAGAAGCAACCCGTCGTCTTTCAACGCTCTGCGGATTCCCCGCAAAACCCGGTCCGGTCGGGCTTGATCGTGAATCGCGTCGAACGCCGTGACGAGATTGAACGCCCCCTCGGGCGCGTCCTTGTCGAACGACGTCAAGTCGCGCTTCTCAAACACCACGTTCTCCAAACCGGCTTCCCTCGCCTCAGCCCGGGCGAATTCGATTGCCTCATCGCTCAAATCGTAGCCCACAAACGAGCTTTTCGGAAATTCCGCCGCTAGCAAACGCAGGGCGTATCCACGTCCGCACCCTACATCCAAAACGCGGATCCCGTTGTCCAAACTCAATGTCAAGCGAGGATCGAGCGGCAGAATGTGCTCGAGAATCGCCCCGACTACCGATTGGCGACTGTCCGCGGCCATTACTTCGTGGAATCGCGGATACTCCGAATAAGGCACCCCGCCACCCCGATGAAAACAGTCTAAAATCTTGTCTTCCACGCTTCCCATCAAAGAAATGTACTGGGCCAAATGCGCCAAGCACTCGCCCTCGCCGCTCTCCGTCAGCATCGCCGCCCGAGCCTCGGGAAGGTGAAAACGCAGCCCTTCGTCGTCCACGTCGACAATTGCGCCCGTCGCCATCGCTCCCAGCCATTCCCGAGTATAACGCTCGTCGAGATTGGCCGCAGCGGCGATTTCAGCGCTGGTCGAGGGAGCCATGCCTTTCATCGCTTCGAAAAGGCCGACTCGATACCCGATCGATATCATCAAACCTAGAGACGACTCGTTCAAAATAGACACGAATCGTTCTCCAAAGGCATCCATCTCCTCCACACTCAACTTAGTCTCGCACGCAATACACATAATAATAAATCCTCGCTTTTCGAATCAGTTCAATCGAGCGCAGGTCGTCGCGACCCCGCTTCGCAGACCACCCTAGCCCACAAAGACAATCCAGGAAAGTCGGCGAACTACGGTACCGCGCTGCCCGCTATACCGTAACGGACGTGAAATCAAGGGACGCCGCCGCTATAAGAGCCCCAGTTCGGTCGCTTTCTTTATAGCGTCCGTTCGAGCCCGACAATTCAGCCTCTCCAGAATGCTCGCCACATGCATTTCGACTGTTCTCGGGCTCAAGGAGAGCTCGGCGGCGGCCTCTTTGTTCGTCAATCCAGTCGCGATTAGCCGCAGCACGTCGCGCTGACGAGGGGTCAGCCCCGAAACCGGCGCGTTCGACCCACTCGCAGATTGATCCCTCCCTAAAGCGTCCACCAACGGACGCATCCCCAACTCGCGAGCGATCTTCATCGATTCCGTCCAGGCCCGATCGGCCTCGGTTTGGTCGTTCTTCGACGCGAACATCGTCCCCAAACGCCGCAACAACAAGGCCCGCTCGACCGGCAGACCCTGTTTCCAGTAACTCTCCACGGCTTGCTGTTCCAACTCAATCGCCTCGTTGACTTTTCCCCTTCGCCAGCAATCTTCCGCCATCGCCGCCGCTCGAGCCGCATTCGACTCCAAGGTCGAGTTGTCCGAAGCGATCGCGCTTAAAATGTCGATACACTCCGCCAATGCGGGGCCATCATTGGAGTCCGAATAGAAAAGCGCCGCCGCTACCATCCCAGGCACCGCGTCTTTGCGGTCGTCCGTCTCGCGCCACAACGCGATCAGATTTCGATACGCCTCCCGGGCTCGCTCCGAATCGCCGTCAAACTCCGCAAGGACCCCAATCGCCCAGTAGATATAGAACTCCACCACCACGCCCCCATGTCGCTGAATCAGCCGCCGGGCCTCGTCCAACGCTACATTCGCCTGCTTACGTTGCCCCCGAAACGCGGCCAGACAACCCTTGACCGTAACCGCGACCGCAAGCAGCTCCCCATCGATTTTCTTCATCTCCACCGCTTCCCGAACCGCGTCCGCGCTTTGCTTCCATTGACCCAGTCGAAAGAACGCGAACGACACGCAGCTCAGGCAAGACTGCTCCAATCCATCCCAACCGCCCGCGCGACAGCGGTCCAGACTTTCCAGTTCCAAGTCTCGGTACTCGCGATACTTGCCTGAGTACTCGTTTATATTCGCCATGCGACGGTAGGCGATTGCGATTTGCTCTGGCAGTTCGCTGTCGATAGCAAGTGTCACCGATTTTTCAATACGACTATAAGCTTCGTCCGCGTTTCCGCGCATCGCGTAGGAAAGCGCGTTCAACGCGAGAATTTCCACTTGCAAGGCCCGGTCGCCCGACCGCTCGGCAGCCTCCAATGCTCGACCCGACGCGTTCGTTGCGTCCGCCAAACGAAGCGTGTCCAACAAGAATCCCGCATAAGCGTACCAGTTCTTCGCCTCCTCCTGAGGCTCGCCCAGACTCGAGGAAAGACGGGCCGCCTCCTGGAGCCTTTGACGCATCTCCAAGCGGTCCGGTTTCTCGGACGCCAGTTCCGCCAAACGACGATTCGCTTCCAGGCAGGTTCGCAAGTCGCCGTCTTTCGACGCCATCTCCAGGAGTTCCTCCCAGGCGATGCGGCAGTTGGCCAAGTCGTTCACGTTCCGAGCGCAGCGCCCCATTTCACGCAAGACTCGCTTTCTCAGCTCGACCTCTTCCGCCACGGGCCAGAGTTCGAATGCCTGCCGCAAATGCGAAAGCGCTTCACGATAGTCGTTCTCCAAAATCGCTCGTTCCGCCGCCCGAGTGAAAAACGAGCGGGCGCGGGCGAATTCCTGGGCGTTCAGACAATGCCGAGCAATGAGGCCCGAGTCGCCATCACGCTTCTCGAGAACATCCGCGATCCGCGACGAGAGACGGCGTTTGCGCGACCACGGCATAGACTGAATCTCGCGATCCGCTACGCTCCAGTCAGCGAAACGAGCCTCCGTCGCGCCCGCCTCTATCAAAACCCCTTCATCGAAAAGCGGATCCAGAGCGGCCGCCTCAACACCGATCTCTACCAGGAGGGGCAACGAAAACTGCTCGCCCAAAAGCGCGGCCGTCCTCATCGCTTCCCGGGAATCTAGCGAAAGACTGTCAAAATCCATCATCCGACCCCCTCACCCCATGCGCTTTTCATCCCTCGCGCAAACAAAGAACGAAAGTTGCCAACCCCGCCATTGACAGGCCGATTCCCCATTCTACGTTGATCCGTCGCTTACACAATCAACCGCGCAAAGCCGCAAACGCACCATGTCCCACTTCGACACCGTAACTCAAGCGCCCGCTGATCCCATTCTTAGCATCACCGAGGCCTTCAAAGCCGATCCCAACCCCGAGAAGATCAATCTCAGCGTCGGGGTGTTTGTCGACGACAGCGGCGCAACGCCCATCCTCGATACGGTCCGAGAGGCGGAAAAGCGTCTCGCCGAAACCAACGCTACCAAAAGCTACCTCCCCATTACCGGAAGCCCGAACTACGCCGCCCTAACCCAGGCGTGCTGCTTCGGCGACGACTTGGCCGGCGAGCTCAATAGCCGCATCGTCTCCGCCCAAACACCAGGCGGAACCGGAGCCCTCCGCGTCGCCGCCGATTTCGTTAGCGGAAATCTGGATACAAAGAAAGTGTGGCTCAGCAACCCCACATGGGCCAACCACAGGGGGATATTCGCCGCAGCCGGCCTCGAAATCAGCGTTTACAACTATTTCGACTCCGCTCGGCTCCGCCTCGACTACCCGGCATTCATCGAATCCATCCAGGCAGTCCCGGCAGGCGACATCGTAATTCTGCACGCCTGCTGCCACAATCCTACCGGAGCAGACCTCTCGCCGGAACAATGGGACGAAGTCGCCCGCATCGCTTCAGACAAAGGCTGGATTCCGCTTCTCGACTTCGCCTACCAAGGTTTCGGAATCGACCTCGACTCGGATGCCTACGCTCCCCGAGCCATGGCCCGAGCAGGCCTCCCGCTCCTGGTCTGCCAGTCGTTCTCCAAGAACTTGGGACTCTACCGCGAACGCGTGGGCGCCCTGCACATCCTCGTCGGCGACGAAGAAGAGGCAGGTCGCGTCGTCAGCCAAGTGAAGATCGCCATTCGCACCAACTATTCGAACCCCCCCGCCCACGGTGGAGCCCTAGTGGAAACCATTCTCGGCGACCCCGCCCTCCGCGAGCGCTGGATCGAAGAAGTCGCCGCCATGCGCAAACGCATCGCCACCCTCCGGCGCGAGTTCGTGGACGCGCTTGCAGCGGCCGGAGTGACCCAGGACTTCAGCTTCCTCATCGACCAGAAAGGCATGTTCTCCTTCACCGGCCTCACCAAAGAACAGGCCATCACCCTAAGAGAGAACCACAGCATCTATATCGTCGATAGCGGCCGCATCAACGTGGCGGGGATCACAAGCGAGAATCTCCCCCGCCTCGTCAGCGTCCTCAAAGAGATCCTCGGCTAACCCCCGCCCGTATGATCCTCTCCGACAAGACAATCCTCCAGTCCATCGAAAAGCGGGAAATCGTCATCGAGCCCTTCTCGCGCGACGCCCTCGGGACCAATAGCTACGACGTTCACCTCAGCAAGCACCTCGCCACCTACACGGCGAAAGTGCTCGACGCCAAAGTCCACAACCAGATCGAGCATTTCGAAATTGGCCCCGAAGGCTACGTTCTCGAGCCCGGAACCACCTATCTCGGGTCCACGCTCGAATATACCGAGTCCCACCGGCACGTTCCCTTCTTGGAAGGCAAGTCCAGCGTGGGACGCCTCGGTATCGACATTCACGCTACGGCCGGCAAAGGCGATGTCGGCTTTTGCAACCACTGGACCTTGGAAATCTCCGTGTCCCAGCCTGTGCGAGTCTACGCAGGGATGCCCATCGGCCAGCTCATCTACTTCGATGTCTGCGGCGACGTGGAAACTCTCTACAACAAAAAATCGTCCGCGAAGTACAACCAGCGATCCCCCCTCCCCATGGAATCGATGATGTGGAAGAACCACTTCTAGGCAGCCACACACACGCGCTCGCGAGCGTTGTCCATCAAAGAGACTTATTGGCTTGGCAGAGCCATGCCACGCCCTATTTGTTGAGCGTCTGAATCCTGTGTAGAACGTCATTCCACCGCCCATTTTGGATCTCCGCATCATCACCTCCAGTCGGATCTTCTCCTTCGCTCTGATTTTTCTCGCGTCGGGATCGTTTTTCTATTCGCACCGCTCTCTTTGGCTCGACGACTGGGACAGCGTTCTGTTCACGCGAGCCCTCGACGAGCTCGACATCGCTAATCACCAGCCACACCCCCCGGGGTATGTGGCCTATGTCTACACAGCCCGGCTGTTTTACGCCATTACGGGGGAACCCGAAACCGCGCTCACGCTTTGCAGCGTCGTTTCAGGGGCGCTCGCGCTCGGACTCGCCTACATACTCGGCTCCATGCTCGTCAATACGTTGACCGGCTGGCTGACGGCAGCGGTTCTTTTCTGTATCCCCGCATTCTCCCTCACTGCCTCGGTAGCGATGGCAGACGTCGTTGTCCTGCCGTTCTTCTTGATCTCGGTAATCTGCTTAACAAACGGTGTTCGACCGCTCCCCTCAAAGCCTCAATCGAGTCGATGGATCTGGCTCCTAGTCGGAGGATTTCTGATGGGTTGGGGCGTCGGAGTGCGCCCTCAATGGATATTCGTCTTCACTCTAACCGCGCTCTTATTCGCTACGAAAATGCCGTCACAGCAAGCGCGCAAGGCTACCGCGATATCGGGAATCTGCGGCACACTTGCATGGCTTGTTCCTGTCAGTGTAAGCATGGGAGGAGTCGGCGCCTACTTCGGGGCTATCAGCAAACAGTATTCCGACCACAGCATCTACAGGGCCAAGTTCGACCTGTCCAATTTCCTTGAATACTACCAACTCGCAATCCGCGATTGGGCGGACGTGTTTTATTCGATCCTCGCTCTTTCTGCCATAGGCCTCGTCCTGCTGGTCTGGAAGCGAAGCCGAATTGCTTTTCCCCCCAACCTTACGGGTATTTCGACTGCAGCCGTATTGGCGCTCGGCGTAGGCATCGCAACCACACTTTGGTTCCATCCGCTCGACTTCAAACGCGTCCTGATTCCCTCCGTTCTACCCATCGCGTTTCTGTTGGCGCTGTCCCCCGGGCTGTTCTTGACCTTCTATCCTTCCGGATGGGTCAATATTGCGGGGCGAGCCATCGTTTCTACAGTTATTCTCGCGGGTGGAGTCGGAACCTACAATCGCGCGAGCGAACTGCACGAAAGCACACCTCCCCCCGTATTGGCGGCGGAATACATCGAGAAAAACTTCGACCCTTCGAATACAACGATCGTCGCAGGTCTCTCAACCGCTCACTTGTGGCACTATTTACCCGCTGACTACAGAATAGTCGTGGACGAACCCGAGGGCTGGTCTCCCGCTGCTTATGCCGACGACCACGTCTATATAAGATACGGGCCGTTGCTGGGCAAATCCTACGATGATCTTAGGATTTACGAACGGCCCGCGTCGGTGTATTTCAAACACCACCAGGTCAAACTGCACGTGTATCGAATCCGCAACCACAGCGCCCACCTCGATTTTGGAAGGTACGGCTGGGGAATCTGGGGCGGGTTCTGGACCTCCGAGGAATTCGGCGGCTGGGCGAGGCAAAACGCCAGAGGAGAGTCGGACCTGCGTTTGCGAATTCGATCCGGATTGGGAATCGAACGAGAGCTGCGGATCTTTCTGGACGAGTCCGACGAACCGGTTTGGAGCTCGACCATCGGTACTGAAGAGGAGGCGCTGCGTATTCCGTTGCCGCTGACTCGAGAATGGACGCGTATCCGTTTCGAAACTCCAAATGGGTGTACCGTTCCCGCAGACGTTGGGCCTTCCGACGATTTTAGATGCCTGAGTTTCGCGATCTCGTCTATGCAGATCGGGAGTTCGCTCTACTCCCTCGGGAAAACGTTGGAAACCACGAGCGAAATGCTGAACCTGGAATTCGTGGGTAACGGATGGTCGGACCCTGAAGATTGGGGCGTCTGGACAGACGGCGCGGAAGCGGACATCAACCTTCCTCTGGCCGAGCCAATCGCGAGCGACCTCCGACTTGAATTCAATGGGCGAACACTGCACGACGAAGAATCGCACCCTAGCACCACGCTCTCCATCCTGGCGAATGGAACGCCCATCGCTCGCATAGACATAAACGAAGGGGGTTTCAAAGACTACGAATTCACGATCCCCCGATCCGCCATTGACGCGAGCAAAGACCTCAAAATCACCTTCCAAATTGACAATCCCAAGTCCCCGCAGGAACTTGGCATAGGAGACGACTCTCGGAAGTTAGGGTTCGCGCTGACCCGCCTCAATGTCCATAACTAGGGAATGTTCCCAATACGATGACGAAAACAGGCCAAAACACGCTCGACCTTAGCTTCGTTATTCCCGTGTTCAACGAATCTGAAAGTCTGGATTCCCTGGCGCAGTCGATCGCGCGCAGTGTCCCGGACTACGCCCAATCCGCCTACGAGACTATCCTTGTAGACGACGGATCTACCGACGACTCCTGGGACGAGATAAGACGTATTCAAAAATCAATGCCATCCATCCTAAGAGGCTCGCGATTTCGCCGCAATTTCGGAAAGGCCGCAGCGCTGCAGACTAGCTTCAATGCCGCGAGCGGCGCCATCGTGCGTACACTCGACGCGAACTTGAAGCGACCTGCCCATCTTTTCGGAGGGATCGGCTTGTGCACGGGGTCCATCGGCGTCATCATTCTCAGCTACCTCAGCGCCCTTTGGTTCGCCGGAGCGGGGCCCATCGGTAATCGGCCTTTGTTTTTTTTTTTCGGCATCCTCTGCCTCATTCTCGATGAACCTAATTTCGCTCGGAATTCTCGCAGATATAATCAATCGAAAAATTGCCCCGGACGATCAATCTGGCTGGATAGTCGAGTCTCTCAATTTCAACGACTGACTTAATGGCGATGGAACCGAACAACCTCACCGAGGACGGAATCCCCGCGGGGACCTGGAATAAATACCAAAGCAGGAACCCGATTCAACGATACCTCGTGAATCGGTTTCTGAAAACGCTGACCGACATCGTGAAACCCTACGCCTCGGGAGATCAAACCGCTATCGATGTCGGCTGCGGAGAAGGGGTGACCACCCGCCTTCTTAAAAACGCCGGGTTTACGCGAATAGTCGGATACGATTTCTCCGAGGGAATTCTAAAAGAGGCCAGAGCCTGCTCCCCCGGCATCCCGTTTGTGCAGAAGAACATCTATGAAATCGGGAAAGAAGAGCGAAGCGATTTCGTTTCAGCGTGCGAAGTGCTCGAACACCTCGACAATCCAGAACTGGGACTTGAGCGGATAGCGATGTCCTGCCGGAAAACCGCCCTGTTTAGCGTTCCAAATGCACTGCTATTCCGAAGTTTGAACTTCTGCGCCGGAAAGTACATGCGCGACTTTGGCAACTCGCCGGGTCATTTGAACCACTGGAACGCCCGGTCGTTTGTTCGATTTATCGAGTCCAGGTTCGACGTTGCAGCCGTGGCGACTCCCCTGCCTTGGACAATTGTCGTCGCCAGACCAAAATAGTGATCAGCAAGACGCCCAGAAAGAGAGGCAACCAATGGCTGGTAGTCGCCGTATCCACCATCGCGGTAGTCGGTCTGCTGTACGCATTCGTCGATCCTGCCATTCTAAGCTCCCTCTTGAAAGAACTCTCAATTGCGGAGATTGCCAGCCTCGCGGGCGTCTACTCGGGGGCTATGATCCTGCGAATAGTCCGCATCCGCCTGTCGTTTTCGAGCGGCTCCGCCCCCTCTTTCCCCCAAATTTCATACGCGTCCGTTATACACCAGTTTCTAAATCACATTGTGCCCGCCCGATTGGGAGAGATTTCACTGCCCTTGCTGCTGAAACAACGTAACCAGGTTCCAATTACGCAAAGCGTTGCTATGCTCCTGGTCCTACGACTATTTGATCTCATAGTATTGATGTTATTCGGACTAGTCGCGATTGCGCTGCTTATACAGAATCAGATTGGAAGCGACTTGAACAAATACCTGACCGCAACGGCGATTGGCGGAGTCCTGCTGCTTGTCTGCCTCTTATGGTATGGTTTCGTCTATCGATTCAAATTGGAAGCTCCGGATCAATCCCAAGCCAGCCCTGGGCGCATTGCCGCCCTGAGCTACAAGATCCGGGCATTCGCTGCCGAAGTTCAGAAAGAGCTCAGATCCAATTGGTCTCCATTGAAACATGCTGTTGTATTCAGTTTTTCATGTCTGATTTGGATCACGCTTCTCGCATTTTTCCACGCTTTTCTTCACTTCGCGAACCACGACGTCGCGTATTGGCAAACCCTTGTCGGATCCACGTTCGCCAGCCTCACGCAGCTGCTACCCGTTAATTCTCTCGGCAGCATCGGGACCCTCGAAGCCGGATGGAGCGCCGGATTCTACCTCACGGGCATACCTATCCAAACGGGAGTGGCCACAGGGTTCCTCATGCACACGCTAGTAATCCTCTATCTCGTCCTAGTGGCGGGACTCTTCAAAATCGTCGACCTCCTTTCACCCAAACCAGCCAATACTCCTGCCCGTCCCTAAGAGAGTGTCTAATAAGTCAGAATATGCATCGCAGCTGGGATTTTTCGTCTTTGTCGAGGCGAGGGCGAGGTGCCAATGCCCGTAGGGCCTTGGCCCTCGATCGCAACGCTGCCAAAGGTGAAAAAGAACGCTGCCCGGAGGGTTGCCCTTCAGATGGGCCTGGCGCGGCGTTGCGCGCATTGGGGATAGCCATTCCATGGATACCCCGCAATGCACCCGCCTTGCGGCAGGCCCATCTGAAGGGCAACGATGCATATTCTGACTTATTAGGCACTCTCTAGCGGCCGCTAGTCGCCATCCAGCCGATTCTCTCCCGTCGCCGAGCAACTGCAGTTTTCCTGCTTCGGCACCGGATCGTAGCCCGACCCTCCCCACGGATGGCAACTCAGGATGCGACGCGAGGTGTAGTAAAACGCCTTGCCCAATGGCAGCTCGCGAAAACACTGAAGTGCGTAATGAGAGCAGGTCGGCTGGTAGCGGCAGCCCGAGTTGGGGCCCAGCAACGCGTATTTAATAGGCGACAAGAAAATCTGATAAAAACGAATCAACAAAATCGCTACCCCCGCCACGCAGCGCTTTATCAACCGGAAGATACTCACGACCTCAAACCGCCCCCGTCTCATGACCGGCGAATTCCGGGTTGATCGCCTCGCACTCCGACAACAAAACGCCTGACAACACGTCGACGCCCGCGTCGCCCAACACCTTGAGTCCATTTCCTCGATGAGCCGGCGTGGGGTCCAACGCCCCCACTACGACGCGCTTTAGCCCCGACTCCATGATGGCCTCCGTGCACGCTCCGGTGCGCCCCTGCGTCGAACAAGGCTCCAAAGTCACGTAAAGCGTCGCGTTCGGAGCGGGGCTCCTCCCCAACGCGGCGAGCGCGCGGCGCTCCGCGTGAGGTTCGCCATCCCTCTCAAATCGGCCCGTGGCAACGACTTGCCCGTTCTCCACGATCACCGAGCCCACACGTGGATTCGGGCGAGTCAGATTTGGGTCCGCCGCCAATGCCTCCGCAATCGCCAGCCGCATAAACTGTTCATCTCGTTCGCGCTGCTCCATTCTGCTAACCGAGCAACGTAGCAATCGCATCCACAAGCGCAAGCCCGCCCTTTCCAATCGAATCGCCGCCGATTTTTGTAGCCATCCTCCTCCAAGGCGATACCACCATTGTCCCCATGAGCCGCCAGCCCGAAACCATCGATCTTCTGCTCCGCCGACGTTCCCAACTCGCTTGCAAACTCGTCCCACCCGGGCCCAGCGAAGAAGAATTGAAAACGATTCTCGCCTGCGGCGCGCGCGTGCCCGACCACAAGGGTCTCGTCCCGTGGCGTATCCAAATTGCCGACCGGACCAACCAAGACACCCTCCACGCCAAACTGCCGGAGTTGCACGAAGGCGACCCCGCCAGCCTTGAGAAGACACTGACCAAGGAACCGAAAACCGCTCCCCTCCTTCTCATCGTATCCTCCCACACTCCCTCGACCAAAGCGCCGCGGAGCGAGCAAATCCTCTCCGGCGCCGCTGTCTGCCAGAATATCATAATCGCCGCCAGCGCGCTCGGCTACCGCAGCCAGTGGCTGACCGAATGGTTCGCCTACAACGACAAAGTGAAAACCTATCTCGGGATCCCCGTGGGAGAAGACATCATCGGCTTCCTCTACATCGGCACCGAAAGCGAAGTTCCCAAAGAACGCCCGCGCCCAAACTTGGAGGACATCGTCTCCGAGCTGAGTCTCTCGCCCCAATAAGTCCTAAAAGTCTTATAGGTCCTATACGCCCTATGATCAGCGGCCGACTCCCTCATCCATTCTCGAGACAGAGCTCCGCGTAGGCCTTGATCCGCTTGCGCACATTGGTCAGACCATTACGGCGATTCGGAGACAAGTGCTGCGTTATGCCCACCTCCGCCAGGAAGTCCGGCTCGAGACCGATGACGTCCTCGGGGGTTTCGTCGCTGTACAATTCGCACAGCAACGCCGCAGTCCCTTTCGTGATCGCCGCGTCGGAATCCGTGTGGAAGACGCACTTGCCCTCCTTGAATTCCGGAAAAATCCACAGCTGCGAAAGACAGCCTTCGATCAGAAACGCGTCGATCTTGTACTCCTCCGCTAATGGCGGATGCCCCTTCGCCCGGTCGATGATGTAGGCGAATCGCTCGAAGTGATCCTCGAAAGGCATTAGCTCCTCCACGATGCGGTCCCGTTTTTCCTCGATGCTCATAATTGCGTCCCCACTCGAACAGCGCCAGTCCGCCGAAGTCAATTCCGACCTCTCAAATCGAAAATCAGAAATCTTGCCATAACCCGTCCTTCCCTCCTTCGTTCCCACACATGACCCGCAGCGATTCAAACGAGACCCGCGTCCCGCGAGGATTTCGCCCCGAACCCTACGCCTATCACGAAGAGATCGAGATCGAGATCGAAACCCTCACCAACATGGGCCAGGGTCTCGGACGCCACAACGGCTGGGTGGTCATGACCCGCTACGCTCTACCCGGCGAACGCGTCCGAGTCCGCGTCTACCGCAACGACAAGAACTTCTCCGAAGCGGATCTGGTCTCCGTCCTCGTTCCCTCTCCCGATCGTATCGAGCCTCCGTGCCCCGTCTTTGGGCAATGCGGCGGCTGCCAGTATCAGCACTTCTCCTACAAGTCCCAACTCGAGTGGAAGACGCGTCAGGTAAAGGAGCTGCTCTGGCATATGGCCCGGATCGAAAAAGAGGTGCTCCCCGCAGTTCCTTCGCCCAAGGGATACGGGTACCGGTCAAAACTCACACCCCATTTCCCCGCTCCCAAAAAAGGCCAGGCCATCCAGATAGGATTTCTCCGCCAAGGCTCCCGCTCCCGCTACGTCGAGATTGAACGTTGCCCCCTTGTGTCCGAAGCGATGAACGCCACGCTCGCCGACCTCCGGGAGTCCACCCGCCGGGCGCATGCGAAAACCCCATTCAAGAGAGGGGCCACCTTGCTCGTCCGCGAGCACCAGCGTGGAGTCACTACCGATCCAAAAGCGATCATCTCCGAACGAGTCGGCGACTTGTCCTTCTCATTCCCCGCCGGGGAGTTTTTCCAGAACAACCCCAGCATCCTGGAATCGTTCACCGACTACGTCGGACGCAAAGCGGCCGAAAGCGGAAGCCGTTTCCTGGTAGACGCCTACTGCGGCAGCGGCTTGTTCTGCCTGACCGCGGCCTTTCGATTCGAAAGCGCAGTCGGCATCGAAGTATCGGAATTCTCGGTACAGTACGCGATCGAGAACGCTCGCGCCAACCAGATCGAAAACGCTCGCTTCGTTGTAGGCGACGCCGCGTCGATATTCGATCAGATCGAGTTCGCCGGGGCCGACTCGTCCGTCGTCATCGACCCGCCACGCAAAGGCGCGAGCGAGGAATTTCTCAACCAGCTTATCGAATTCGGCCCCTCCCGCGTCGTCTACGTCTCCTGCAATCCATCGACGCAAATGCGGGACCTCAAAGTACTGGCGAACGGGCGCTACCAGGTAGAGGAGGTTCAACCCTTCGACCTTTTTCCCCAAACCAAACACTTGGAATGCGTGGTCACTCTGAGACGAAACGCCTCATAGAGAAGACGCAGGCTCCGCGCCGCCCTGCTAAGAAGAGGCTTCGGGCTGAGGCGCTTTCGCGTCCTCACTCGCTTCCGCAGCGTCTTCTTCGGCGGAGTCAATCGCCGCCTCCGCCTCTTCCTCCTGAACCTCCACCGCTTCTTCGACTTCAGCCACCACCGGCTTCGGGTCCTCGATTATCGGCCCGCCGGCGATCCGCTCCACCACCTCGAGAATCTTTTCAGGATTCAGCGGTTTGGCCAACGCAGGATACTCCCGACCTTCCACCTTCAATCGCTTCTCGCCCGGGCTGTCTTCTCCCTTGTCCAGGAGCGACGTCAGAAACAGGGTCTTGAGCTCCGCGCCGAAACTCGACTCCAACAGCTGCCTCACAACCTCCGAACCATTCATGTCCGGCACCAGGACGTCCGAAACCAACAATGCCGGGCGCTCCTTGAGTACTAGTTCGATCGCGTAGCGCCCCTCGTGGGCCTGAAACACATGGTAGCCCGCTTTTTCCAAAACCGCGGTCAACAAAGCGCAGGTCGAGAGATCGTCTTCCAAAATTACTATTTTTCGAGTGGTGGACATAACTTCAGACGTTCAAGCGTAAAAATTCATACCGAGTGGGAAGTGTATCGACTTATAAATTGGCCATTCGCGCAGGAACTTCAGCCTCGCCACCCAGATTTACACAACATTGATACCGGGTTTAGGTAATGTTCATGCTGTCGTCGAATTCGCGAAGAAATTTGCCCGCTACAATACATCACGATACACGCGACTCCATCTCCCAAATCCGGTCTCTCAGCTGAGCCGCCTCCTCGTACTCCTCGCGATCGACGTGCTTTTGCAGGGCGGTTTTGAGCGCCTCGATCTCCTCCCGAGTGACCGGCGCTTTATATCCCGCAGGCACCTTGCCACGGTGCTCCGTTCCCTTGTGGGCCTTTTTCAGCACTGGGTCGAGCCCCGACGCGAAAGCGTCGTAGCAAGCGGGACATCCCAGGCGACCGTATTCCTTGAACGACTCCTGCGTAAATCCGCAATTGGGGCAGGCGATCGTCTTGTCGGAGGACTGGATGGCCGACGCGTCGAGAGCCAATTTCGGATTGGACTCGCAAACGATGTTCAACGCTCCCACTTGGGCCGCCCCCTGGGCCGCCGGGCACGACGCGCACAGGCTCAGCTTCTTCAGCTCGTCCCCGACAATCTGAGTCAGATGGACGTTTTTCGGATTCGCGCAGTTCGCGCAACTGCTAGGAAGCGGGCTGGACATTTCTAGAGATGATCGATCGTTCCCTCCTAAATCGGCGCCGCAACCGCGTTTCGTAAGAAAAAGAGCGATTTTCCCAGCCTTGCAAAACCCCAACCCAATCGGGCATTCTCCTGCCCATGTCGGAACATAAAGCCCACCTCGTCTGGACTCGAGACAACCTCGACTTCGGCTATAAGAACTACTCCCGAAACCACGCCTGGACCTTCGAGAACGGAACGAAACTGGAGGCGTCCGCAGCCACACAGTACCTCGGTGACTCGTCGCGGGTCGATCCCGAGCAAGCCTTCGTCGCCTCCCTCTCGAGCTGCCACCTCCTCACCTTCCTCGCGCTCGCCTCCTTCCAGAAACTCACCATCGAGCGGTACGAAGACAACGCCATCGGCCATCTCGCCAAGAACGACGCAGGCAGAATGGTCATCAGCCGCGTCGACCTCTATCCGAAGATCGACTTCGCCGAGGGAATCAACCCGACCCGCGACCAACTAGAGGAACTCCATCACAAAGCCCACGAAGAGTGCTTCTTGGCCAACTCCGTGACCTGCGAAATCCGGACTCATATCGGCGACGATTGAACCCCGACTGTCCCGCAGGTGTAAAGAAGTCCGACAAATGGAAAAAATCCCGACAATTCGACGCTAAGGGAAACCCTGATATCTAATTTCAACTCCTTATTGATCAAAGGTTTAATTCACGTTAATTTCATGTGGCGCGGATGATGCTAATGCTGTGTTCATGGATCTAAAACTAAAACCACAACTGAAGGGTCTGATCGGCCTGGTGGGGATTCTCGCAACGGTTTCCTCAGCAAGCGCCCTCAGCCTCGAGTTCAGTGATACTCATCTGTACGGCAAGTACCAGTATGAGCACCTCGGACCGGGCGAGACCTACGAAAATAAATGGGACATCTCCGGAC
The DNA here is from genome assembly GCA_028284235.1 of Opitutaceae bacterium. Taxonomy (GTDB): domain Bacteria; phylum Verrucomicrobiota; class Verrucomicrobiia; order Opitutales; family Opitutaceae; genus Pelagisphaera. The sequence continues at coordinate 5,389 of JANQSC010000051.1, read as the reverse complement.
AGGAGCACTTTTCTACGGATCTCTGGTTTGAAAAAGCCACTGTAGAATTCTGGTTCGCGGATGACAAAGACAGCTACCCGACCTACGACAAGGTTCAAATCGACCTCGGCGACATCGTAAACTGGTGGAGCGGGGACGTCGACGGACACCACACCTATCCCTACAGCCTCGATGGATTCGATCTCGTTTCCGGCATGTTCGGACCGGGATCACAAATCCTCCAAGATATCGCTACAGACGGCATGTTGAAGTACGCTGTGCGCTCGTTGAATGAATACGAGACCATCACGTACTGGAAGACTGTCGGCTACGAATGGAAGAAGATCGAAGGCCACTGGGTCTACTACTACAAGTGGGTTAAAGTCAACGGCAAGTGGAAGAAGATCCAAAAGCGATACTGGAAGAAGGATTCCTGGAAGAAGGTAGCCATCAAGAAGAAGGTCACTAAGCGCATTAAAGAGAACGACATGTATCTCAAGGAAACGCGTTTGACCGTTCACGCCAAAAAGCACGTACCCGATGCCGGTGCAACCGCCCTCCTCCTCGGACTCGGCTTGGTTTCTCTCGGATTCGTCAGCAGAAAGCTGCGCAAGTAAGGCCTCTTTTACCTCACACCTCTTTAGTTAATTTGCGAAAGCCGACTCCTCAGGGGGTCGGCTTTTTTTCGTTCGAAAGGCTAGAGCATCTTGCCCGGTTTGATCGAGCCCGCCTCGGGAAAGCGATTCGCCCATCGCGCCGCCTCGCGCTTGAACTGGTCGACTTGCTTCGGCGCCGCTCCAACGAAACGGCTCGACTGGGCAAGAAAACTCTCCAATCGGTCCAGCGACAGCGGGATCCGGTCGTCAGCAGCCAAGCGCTCCAGCAGCTTCGCTTCGCCCGGACGCCCTTCGCGGATCTCCTTGCTCGCAGCGAGCGCGTTTTCCTTGATCGCCAAGTGGGCCGTCTCCCGACCCGCGCCCGCTTTCACCGCCTCCATTAATATCGTCGTCGTCGCCAAGAACGGCAGTTGCACCGCGTTCTCCGACGCGATCGCTTCTTCGAATACCACCATCTGGCCCAAGACCGTCAAGAAGGCCTCCAAAAGGCCGTCGATCGCGAAAAACGCGTCCGGCAGCATTACGCGACGCACAACCGAACAGGAAACATCCCCCTCGTTCCACTGGCCCCCGGTCAATCCCGAAGCCATCGCCGCATGCCCTTTGAGAATCGTACCGAATCCGTGAATACGCTCGCTCGTTCGGCAATTTACCTTGTGCGGCATGACAGAGGAACCCACCTGCCCTTTCGCGAATCCTTCGCTCATCAAGCCCTGGCCCGCCATCAAGCGCACCGTCGTGGTCATGTTGACCGCTGCAGAAGCGAGCTGCTCCAAAGCGGTCACCGTATCCAAGTCGACACTGCGCGGATACACTTGCCCCACATTGGCCATCACCTTCCCGAATCCGAGATGGGCGACGATCTTCTTTTCCAGCTGAGCCACCTTGCTCGCGTCCCCGTCGAACAACGTCTGCTGGTCCAATTGCGTGCCCACCGCGCCTTTCAATCCGCGGGCCGGATAGCGTTCCGTCAAGTCGTTGAGCCGGTCGATTCCCACCAGCAGCTCCTGCCCGGCCATCGCCAGCCGCTTGCCCAACGTGCTCGCCTGAGCCGGCACATTGTGCGTTCGGGCGGTGATCATCAGGTCCCGGTACTCAACCGACCGCTCCGCCAGCTTGCTCAAGCAAGCGACCGCTTTCAAACGCGTCAGCTCGAGCGAGCGGATCACCTGCAACTGCTCCACGTTTTCCGTCAAGTCGCGGCTGGTCATGCCCAAGTGGGCGAACTCGTAGCCCGCCAAATCGGAAAACTCCTCGATTCGCGCTTTCACATCGTGCAGCACCTTGCGCTCGCGCCGGTCGATGGACGCCAAATTGACCGTGTTCTTCACCGACTCGTAGGCCTTGATCGCCTTCAGCGGGATCTTCAAGCCCAGTTCCCTCTGAGCTTTCAGCACCGCGATCCAATAGTCGCGCTCGATGACGACGCGGCCCTCCGCGGACCAAATTGATTTCATCGCGTCCGACGCGTAACGATCGGCGAGGACGTTTCTAATGACTGACTTCTTGGCTGGCATACGAACCCATCACCCTGATTCGGAGAAGGAGAATTTAAAGCATTTTCTTGTTGTGGAAGACGCTGCCCCCACCTTGATTGCTCGCCGGCAAATGACCACACCTTCGACAGAGCAGCCCGCGAAAACCATCGCCCTCGAACTCAGTGTCATGCGGTCCGGCTCCACGTTGCTGAAAGCGCTCATGTCCGCCGCTCCGGACATCTCCAGCCTGCCCGAAACCAATTTCCAAAAATACCAGTCGCCCGACGCCCCCGCCCAAATCGCCGCGCTCTGCCCCGAACGCATCGTCGTGCTCAAGCGCCCCGCCTGGTTCAACGAGACCCGGCGCTACCCGAAACTCCCCAACGTTCCCGAAGCCAAACGCGTCATCCTCGCCCGAGACGTCCACACCACCACCGCGTCTCTACGCAAAATGGTCTTCCGCAAAATCGAGCCCGCCATCCCCAGAGCAGTCGACCGCTGGTTCGCGGAAAAATACTGGGCCCCCGTCTACAGTCGACTCTTCGAGCAATTTCCCGACAACGGGACAACCAATTTCTGGATACGCTACGAAGACCTCGTCCAAGACCCGGTCAAGTGGACCGGCAAACTCTTTCAGTTCCTCGGCTCGAATCGAACCGAGGGCGTCGATTCCTACCCGCCCCCGCAAGGCTACGACTGGAAATGGGGAAGCGACGACGGCGGCGACAAAATCAAAAGCCTCAGCGTCCAGGCCCCAAAAGTTCCCCAATCCTCAATCGATATCCTCGAGCGCGTACAATCTCTCCCACGCGTCGCGGAAACCCGGGCCCAGCTCGGCTACGCCGACTCAATCGCCTCCCGATAAACCGCCTCCAATCGATCGCCCGTCCGGTCGATCCGGTGTTCGTTGGCGTTTTGAATCGCCGCCGCGCTCATTCTAGAGTGAAGCGCCTCGTCGTTCATCAAACGAGTCATCGCTTCCGCCAAGCCCGCCACGTCGTCCGGCTCGAATATCAACCCGTCGTCCCCATCCTGGACCAATTCCGGAATCCCCTTGGAGCGCGGCCCGATCATCGGAAGCCCGAACGCCATCGCCTCGAGCAGACTCACCGGCTGGTTCTCCGTCTTGCTCGCCGTCACGAATGCATCGCCTAGCAACGGATAGTTGTCGCGCATCAAGACGTCCCGCTCGATTCGCCCAGTCCGGACCACCTGGTCCACGATCCCGTACTCCCCCAGCTTCTCGTCGATCATCGCGTCGGACGGACCCGAACCCACGATCACCAACTTCGCTTTCGGGTTCGATTGAGTCACCCGATAAAACGCCTCCAGCACCACCTCCAGCGATTTCTCCGGGGAGATCCGCCCTACGTAGATGAACGCGAACTCCTCGATCCCAAACGAGCGGCGAAACGCCTCGACCTCCGCCTTCGGCCGAAACTCAATCCGTTCGATCCCGTTCGAAAGCAGCGTCGCCTTCGTCTTCAAACCCCGCTGAACCAAATTGTCGCGCACCGACTTCGACGGGCTGACAATGCGAGCGCAGCGATTGAAAAACGTTACCGAGTACCACCACATCGAACGGCGCGTGAATGCGAAGTCCGGGATGCGAAACTGCTTCAAGTATTCCGGCTCCGCGAAAAACGTATGGAAAGTCCCCACCACCGGCACCTTCTTCCATCTCCCCAAAAGCATCCCCTCCAAGCCGCAGCCGAACTCCGTGTGCACATGGATGACGTCTGGCGACTTCTGTCTCAGCCTCCGGTAGGTATACAAAAACAAAGGGATGGAAAATCGAAGCTTCGGGATATTCGGCACCGGCACTGAAAACGGAATGCCAAACAGCCGGATCCTCGGATCCAATCCCCCCACCGAATCCAACCGTTCCCCGCGCTTGAGCCGAGGATGGAAAATGCTCACCTCGTGACCGCGCGCCGCCATCTCGTTCGCTTGATTGACGACCGCCGAGCTCACTCCCGAAATGTAGGGGAAAAAACTGTCGGTGAAGAGGCAGATCCGCATCGTTCGAGCCAGTCAAACGAGCCCAGCCCAACCGGGGCAATCTAATTCACTAGCGACGCGCCCATTCGACGGAATCGATTCGCTACGCCAGGCAACGGATCGCCATGCTCCGCAACGCCTCCTCTTGCTCGTTCGGACGCTCCACGATCTCCTCGAACGCTCGGATAAACTCGCTTTGATGGTCGATCAAACGCTTCAAACTCGGCATCTTCCGCTCGCCGATCAGTTTCCCCATATACCACAAATTCTGGGTGAACACATTGAAGTTGCTCTTCTCCGAAAGCCCGTCGAACCGGTCCGCGTACTTCGAAGCGGCCCGCTCGAAACCCGGCTTGGCGATTCCCCGACCGCCCAGCTGGATCTCCCCGCCGTCCGCCAGCGCCTTCAGCTGAATCAAAAGTCGATTCCGGTTCTGAAGCGACGCGATGACTGGACGAGCGTCGTGACCCGCGAAAAAATGGCGGCGCAACGCCTCCAAAGTCCATTTCAAGTTGCGGGAGAAAAACGCCTCCGTCGTCTCGAAAAAGTCGCCCTCCCCAAAATTCGGAACCAGCTCCTCCACCAGCTTCGACGTAATCTCGCTCCCGTCCTCGCCCAAATAGGTCGCCAGCTTCCGCGCCTCCTCCAAAAGCAATCGCGCATTGGCGTTCACCTTGCTGATCAAAACCTCGCGCGCCCGGGCGCCGATCGACACTCCCAAATCCGCGCACTCGTCCTCCAAAATCGCCACCAGCGTCTCCACTCCGTTCCCCCGGGAATCCACACCGCCCGAAGGCAAATACTCGCCCTCCTTCTCAAGCCACTTCGCGAAACGCTTCCGCCGGTCGACCGGCGACGCGGATATTAAAATGCCCACTTCCTCCGGCGCGACCCCCTCCAAAATCTCTCGTAAATCGTCGCACGCTTTCTGGGCGCCCTCCGCCCGGCCCAAAACCGTATCCGCCATAAACGAGCACCCTTTCAGCCAAACCACCCGACGCCCGCCAAACAAGCCAAGCGTCTGGACCGCCTCGCGAAAGCGATTCACGATCTGCTCCACGTCCTCCACTTTTACCGCATGGCCGCTGATGACCTCCTTCGAGAAATCGTCGTCCACCTCCGCGCTCAAGGCATTCCAAGTTTTCCTCGCGAGCCGATGGGCCAGGAAATCGTCCGGACCGGATATGTAAGTGAAGCGCGCTGTCGACATCGTGACCCCAGCATGCCCGGCGCCCTCAGGATGAAAAGGCTTTTTAACTCCATCCCCATCCAAAACTTGCCTATCCCGCCAAACGCCCTCAGAGAGTGTCAAAC
>JANQSC010000028.1 GCA_028284235.1 Opitutaceae bacterium | reverse complement strand
ATTTATTGAACAAATTTTGGCCGCTCGGAGATCGGCCGCTACCTTGCGACTTCGTCGACCTCATGCCAACTTCAGACCGCTTAAAGTTCCCGTTCCCTTGTTGAAGACGTCTATCTCCAATCCAAACCGCTGCAGCATAGAACCGTACAAATTGCACAAGGGAACTCGCTTGTGCCCTTCTTTCGGATACACTTTGTGCTCCCCGTGCTGGAAACCGCCTCCCGCGAGCAAAACAGGGAGATTCTTGTTGGAGTGCGAGCTGCCGTTGCCCATGCCGCTTCCCATCAAAACCATGGTCCGATCGAACAGGCTTTGTCCATCCGGCTCTTTGATCGCCTTGAGCTTATCGATGAAGCGGGCCATTTGCTTGATCTGAAACTCCTCGATTACGAAAAGGCCTTGCCGCAGCTTTTCCGCTTTGCCGTGGTGGGAAAAGCCGTGGTAGCTGCCGACCAGTCCGAGATCGGCTGTATTGATATTTCCAGGAACACCGAGCGTAGCGACACGAGTGGAATCGGTTTCCAATGCCAGCGCGAGCAAGTCGTAAAACGCCGGAACGGTGTAGCTGAGATCGCCTTCGCCAGGCTCGCGATAGTCGACTTCTGGCTTCGGCTTGTGCAGCCACTCGCGCGACATGCCGAGCTTCTTCTCCACTTCGCGGACCGAGTTCAGGTACTCGTCGAGTTTCTCCTGGTCGACCTTGCCGAGCTGGCGGCTGAGGATTTTCGCCTGACTGTTGACCGCGTCGAGAATGCTCTCGTTGACGTCGTAAGCCGATTGACGCCGGGCCCGGAGCCGCGGGTCGTCCTGCACGAAAAGCGCTTTGAAAAGGTCGCGAGCTTTGGTGACAGGCGGAACATTCACGCCATTGCGCGTCCAGGAAAGTTTGCACTTGAGGTCCCCATCGCCCGATCCCGTCGACAACACCAGCGAGGAATAGCGCGTGCGGGCCCCGACAAATTCTGCGGCCCGCTGATCGACCGAAATATTCCCCTCCGGCCAGTCCGAGGCGTCCTGATCCTTGATGCCGCTCAGAAACGCGTGCACCGCGCTGTGCCCGCCGGACACGTCGTGATCGAGATTGGAGAAAACCGTGAAGTCCTTGCGATGGCGGGCAAGAGGCCGCAGTAGAGGCGGCAACGCGTAGTCGCTGCCCCCTGTTTTCGGGAAAAAACTGTCCGGCATGAGCCCCAGCGGATTGCCAATACAGACCATCCGCATCGGCGAGCCGACGGCACTTGTTTTTGCGGCCGGTCCCACCGCGCGGAGGGACATCGGCCCCATGCTTTCAAATAGAGGCAAGGCGAGAGAAACGCCCACGCCCCGGAGGAAGGTTCTACGGTCGATGGGTTTGAGGCTCATGGGGTGTGTCTAGATTTACCGTCAACCGGTCAAACGAGGACAATCATGCAAGAGCGCCCTGAAGAAGCCAACTCGATTTCGCCCACAGATAGCCCAGATCGTCGCAGATGATTGGGTTGCGCATGTACGCGAATCCATCAGGATTCCCTAAATCAGTGATAATCTGCGCTATCTGCGGGCAAAGAACGAAACTATGACGAAAATCAACGTACAGAAACTAGATCATGTCGCTCTCGACGTTAAGGACGTCGCCAAAGCCGAGGAGTTCTACGGCGGATTGCTCGGGCTCAAATCGGTCCCCCGCCCCGAGAGTTTCGATTTCCCCGGCGCGTGGTACGATCTGGGAAACATCGTCCTCCACATAGTCGGACCCCGCGAACCGGCGCTCGGGAAACACCACATCGCCTTTTGGGTCGACGACGTCCACGCCTGCGCCGAGGACGTCGCCAATGCCGGCTACGATGTAAAATGGGATCCCTACAAAATCCTGGGAGTCGACCGCTTCTTCACCGCCGACCCCGAAGGCAATCGCATCGAAATCCAGGGAACGGAAAAGTCCCCGTCATAGAAGCACATTTGATTCGCCAAGAACGCCTTTGCCCTCGATTATCGCCGCCACAAACGCCAACCCCTTCACTTCCATGGCCACTCAAGACAACTGCGTATCCATCCACCCCTACTTTGAAGTTCCCGAAGAAAAGCTCGACGAAGCCCGCGACTACCTCGAACGCTTTGTCGCCCTGACTCGCAGCGAGTCGGCCTGTCTCTACTACGGCTTTAGCCTCGATGGAAACCAGATCCACTGCCGCGAAGGCTACGTGGGCGGCGAAGGTCTCCTCGCCCACCTGGAAAACGTCGGTCCTCTCCTGGAAGAGTTTCTCGAGAAAGTCGCCACCGTAACGCGCCTGGAAATCCATGGCCCTGCCGACGAAGTGGAAAAGGTCCGCGAACCGCTGGCCGCATTCGGCCCACAGTACTTTATTCTCGAATACGGAATTCGAAACTAGCGTTTCTGCCAGCTTGCAATTTACGATCAACCCAACTCAATGATCGCCTTTCCCGCTCGACGCGGCAACTGTGAGAGTCCCTCGTGACTCGTCGCCAGGAACTTCGAAACTCTAAATCAATACCGCTATGAAAAAGCGTCTCTTTCATTGCCTATCGCTTGCTATCGTATTCTCCGCGCCAACGTTCGCCCGCGAAACGACCGTGCCCGTCGAAGGTCTCCATCAAAACACTCCCCGCGTCCACGCCCTCGTCGGAGCCACCGTGGTCGTCTCGCCCGATAAGACGATCGAGAACGCGACTGTAGTCATCCGCGACGGCCTCATCGAGTCGGTCGGAGCGAATGTGGACGCCCCCGCGGACGCGCGCATCTGGAACGTGGAAGGAAAAATCCTCTATCCAGGATTCATCGACGCCTACACCCACTTCGGAATGCCCGCCGGTCTGACGCCGAACAAGCCTCGCGACCCCAACGCATCCGGACCCGCCCCCGCCCGGGCCAATCCGCCGGCCCAATCCGGCCCCGCCTATTGGAATCCCCTCATTACGCCCGAGCGAGACGCCGCCGAGTTTTTCAAATCGAACGCCAAAGACGCGGAAAAACTAAACGATCTCGGTTTCGCCACTGTCGCCACTTTTCCAGGACGCGGCATCTTTCGCGGACAAGGCGCTCTCGTCAACCTCAACGGGAAGTCCCTCAACGAGTCGTCCGTCGACCTTAAGATCGCCCAGCACGTTGGATTCGACCTCGCCCCTAACCGGCCCGACCAAAAATCCGCGCCCTACCCCTCTTCCCTCATGGGCAGCATTGCCTTGATCCGTCAGGCGCTCTACGACGCTCAATGGCAAAAGGACTTTACCAAAGCCTACGAGAAAAACCCAAAAACTCTCGAGCGCCCTGTCGAGAACTTCGCTCTTTCCGAGTTGCAACCGCTCATCAACAATGACCAATTCGCTCTCTTTCATGCGGCCGACGAGCTCGACTACAACCGCATCGCCAATATCGCGGAAGAGTTCTCCATCGACTTCGCCATTCTTGGAAACGGATACGAGTATCGACGGGCCAACTACCTCGAAGAGTCCGGAGCCACGCTCGTCCTCCCTCTCGCGTTCCCCAACACGCCCGTCGTAGACCGATACACCCAAACCTTGGATCTTTCTCTCGAGCAATTGCAGCACTGGGAGTTCGCCCCGTCCAATCTCGCGTTTCTCGCCGATAAAGGCGTCACGTTCTGTATCACGACCCACGCCCTGTCCGATCCCGCCAAGGAATTCTGGAGCCGAATGCGCGACGCCGTCAAACGAGGCCTCTCGGAAAGCCAAGCGCTCGCCGCCCTCACCACCCGCCCGGCAACTCTCTACGGGACAGAAAACCGTCTCGGCACCATCGAAGCCGGTAAAATCGCAAACATAACGATCGCTAGCGGCAACCTCTTCACCAACGCAAAAGCTAAAGTAGCCGCGCTTTGGATTGACGGCGACTACATCGATAAAAAGACTGCCCGAACCATCGACATCAAGGGCGAATGGACCTTCGAATGGAAGGGGGCGACCGGTTTCGAAACCGCGAAAATTACCGGCGATGGGGCGAAAGCGACCGTTCAGTTCGGCGACACAAAAGCTCCCGCCACCGTATCGGAAAAAGAATTACTCTTTTCCGTGTTCGACTCGGATCTCGGAGGCAAGTCCGATACCGACATCGCACGCCTCCAAGCCTACATTAGCCCAACTCAATTGACCGGCAGCGGATTCCGATCCGACGGCACGCCGTTTTCATGGACTGCGACGCGTAACGATTCAGCGGATACTGAAAAAGAAGAGTCCGAAAACGGCGAATCGAAGAAACAGGACTCCGACTCCATTCCCGAACTCGCATTCGATCGCTACCCCGCAGGCGCTTTCGGAGTCGCCCGACGCGAGGCGTCCGACGCCGTCCTCGTCGCCAATGCGACGATTTGGACCAGCGGACCCGATGGCGTGCTCGAAAACGCCGATCTACTCGTGCGCAAGGGCAAGATCGACAAGATCGGACGAAACCTCAAGGCCCCCCGCGGCGCTCTCGAAATCGACGCTGCCGGAAAGCACGTCACCGCAGGCCTCATCGACGCCCACTCCCACATGGCCATGAGCCGCGGTGTCAACGAATCCGGTTCCGCCATTTCAGTGGAAGTGCGGGCCGCCGACATCATCAATCCCGTCAATATCAACATTTACCGCCAACTCGCCGGCGGCTTGACCACCGCCAACCTCCTCCACGGATCCGCCAACCCCATGGGCGGCCAAAGCCAGGTCATCAAACTCCGCTGGGGCGAGGACGCCGACGCGTTCAAACTCCAAGGCGCTCGCCCCGGAGTGAAATTCGCTCTCGGAGAAAACGTGAAACAAAGCAACTGGGGCGACCGCTACACCACCCGCTATCCGCAAACCCGCATGGGCGTGGAGCAATTCATGGAAAGCCACTTCAGCGCCGCCGCTGACTACGAACGGGACTGGAACGACTACCGAAGCGGCAAGACCAAGGCACCGCCCAGGAAGAACATCCGGCTCGAAGCCGCGCTCGAAATCCTGCGCGGCGAACGCGACGTCCACATCCACTCCTACCGGCAGGACGAAATCCTCATGTTCGCCCGCATGGCTCAACGCCTGGACCTGAAAGTCGCCGCGTTCCAGCACATTCTCGAAGGCTATAAAGTCGCCGACGCCATGGTCGACATCAATGCCGGCGGCTCCACCTTCTCCGACTGGTGGGCTTACAAGTTCGAAGTGTATGACGCAATCCCCTACAACGGCGCTATGATGCATCGAGCCGGTGTGCTGACCTCGTTCAACTCGGACAACGCCGAACTCGCCACGCGCATGAACACCGAGGCTGCCAAGGCCGTTAAATACGGCGGTCTCAGCGAAGAAGAAGCGCTTAATTTCGTCACCATCAACCCCGCCATTCAACTCGGCATCGACCACCGCGTCGGATCGATCGAAGCCGGCAAAGACGCCGACTTTGTTATCTGGAACGAGCATCCACTTTCCACCTACGCCAGCGTCGAGCAGACATGGGTCGATGGGATTCGGCGCTTCGACTCCAGCGAACACGCCGACCAACTCGTCGCCGACCAGCAAGAACGCGATGCCCTCATCCAGAAAGCGCTCGCGAAACAAAACAAAGGGCCAAAGTCCAAAGCCGACGAGGACTCAGAGAGCGAGAAAGAAAACACCCTTCACGCCCAGCAAAGTCCCGAACTTCCCGCCAACGTCAATCCCGCTCTCGCATGGATATACAGCGCCGCGATCCACCACTACAGCTGCTCGGCGAACGAAGAAGGGCATAACCACAACCACTAATGAAACGGACAATCGCCATAATCAGCATCGCGGCAGGGCTCGCCTCCGCTACCTACGCCCACGACATCGTTCCCGGGCCCAAGCAAACCGCTCCGATCGCCCTGACCAATGCGACCATTCACACAGTCTCCGGGGACGTCCTGCAATCGGCGGGCTTGATCTTCGACGAAGGCAAGATCACCGCCATCGGCCCGAGAGCCGATATTCCCGCAGACGCCCGCGTCATCGATCTCGAAGGGAAACACGTCTACCCCGGACTCATTTCCTCCAACTCTACCCTAGGGCTCGTCGAGATAAACGCCGTCCGCGCTACCCGCGACTACGCCGAATCCGGCTCGCTCAACATCAACGCTCGATCCGCCGCCGCCATCCATCCCGACAGCGAACTCATTCCCGTAACCCGAGCCAACGGCGTTCTCATTTCCCACGTCCTCCCGCAAGCGGGCCTCGGACAATTCGGGGGCACATCCTCGATCATCGCTCTCGAGGGATGGACCATCGAGGAGATGGCCCTGGAGACCGACGCCGGCATTCACATCCGCTGGCCGCGGGCGCCCAGCGTTCCCGGCTTCCGTTCCGGAAACACGCCCCCCTACAACGCCGAAAAAGCCAACGAGAAGTACTACGAGAGCATTCGAAAGATCGAAAACGCCTTCGCCGATGGCCGCGCCTTTCTAAAAGCAAAGGAGAATGGTGAAGAACCCCTCGACGTCGACCTGCACTGGGAGGCTCTCATTCCAGCGCTCAGACGCGAAATGCCGGTATTCGTCAACACCACCAGCATTCGCGAAATCCGCGACGCCGTTCAATGGGCGACCCAAGAAGACATCGACCTCGTGCTCATAACCGGAACGGACGCCTGGCGCGTTGCCGACACGCTCGCCGCCAACGATATACCTGTAATCATAAATCAAGTACAGTCGCTGCCGCGCAGACGCTGGGAATCCTACGACACTGTATTCAAAAATGCGTCACTGCTTCACGAGAAAGGCGTGCGATTCGCCATCGCTTTTGGCGGAAGCGGACCCACCTCTTCCAACGAGCGCAATCTTCCCTACGAAGCCGCCAAAGCCGCCGCCCACGGATTGCCGAAAGCGGAAGCCCTCAAAGCGATCACACTCTACCCAGCCCAAATCCTCGGCATCGACGATCGCGTCGGGTCCCTCGAAGTCGGCAAACACGCGACGTTGATCGTAACCGATGGCGACCCGCTCGACATTCGCACCCAAGTGCTGAGCGCGTTTGTCGGCGGGCGCGAAGTCGACCTGTCCAGCCGGCACACGCAGTTGCGCGACAAGTACGAGAAAAAGTACGCGCAGCCGTAGAGGCTGCTCTGTTCTCTACTCCTTGATTTCTTGTTTCGCGTTGGTCACCGAGTTCTCGAAGAAAATCCAACCGTCCTCGTAGCCGATCTCGATTTCGGATCGCATGACCATGCGTTTTCGATCGCCTAAATAGTCGACGAGCGTTTCTTCCTGAACCATCACGACCGCCCGGACCCCTGGCTCGACGAAATCGATTTCGAGCGCCTCGGTGTAGACGACCAACTCTTTCGCGTGCTTGAATATATTCTCGACGAGGTCCAAGTACTCGTAGCGCCCCGTTCGTTGCGTGCCGTAGGAATAGGTGTCCGACTTGTCGAGTATATAGAATCGCGGCCCAAACAATCCTTGGTAAATGTCGAACTGGCGCTCGTTAACCGCCTCGTCCGAAAGAGCGATCAGCTCGAGAATGGAGTCCTCGTCCAAACCACTCGCCACGTAGCCATAGCTCGAGTCAATCGTCTCGCACCCCGCCAAAAACAAAGAGAGCAAAGCGGACAGAAAGATAACGTAGGCTCTCATTCCCCAAAATCTAGAACCGCAACGCCTCCCGCACAATGCATTTCTGAGAGTGTGTTTAACGGATTTTAACCGTAGGGCTAGCGCTTGCGCTATGCCGCGACTGCAACTTTCAAAATACCTACGCGGCATGGCGCAAGCGCCAGCCCTACAAAAGCGAAAAAATGGAGCCGCCCATCGGATTCGAACCGACGACCTATTCATTACGAGTGAATTGCTCTACCAGCTGAGCTAGGGCGGCCCCCAAGGACGCGGATCGTGCTATTCGGAAAATCAAAGGCAAGCAGAAAACGCACTTCCAAAAACCCACGCCAATCCGGTCGAAATCCATCTCGACGCTTGCCCCGCAGCCGATCGAGGATTCACTGATCCAGGTGAGCGTTTCCGGCCAGACCATTCGATTCCACTGCAACCACATTCATCTCGACTCCGGCGAAACCGCAGCCGGCGAAGTTGCCTGCTCCCCGGGCAATCCACTGGAACTCTCCATCGGCCAGCGCAACGCCGATAGTATCAAACTACCCGATACCGCCCGCATCGCTCTCGGGCGCGTCGATCCGCATGTTCACTTCCGCGAATCCGCCACCCCGACCCGCGAAGAGTTCGAGGCTCACGGCCCCGCGGGAACGACCTACGAAACCCTCGTCGACTCGATTCGCGCCGCCAACAGCCAGTACTCGATCCGCTCCGGCTGCCTCGCGGCCCTGAAAGGCGGCGTGTGTATCGTCGGAGCCATGGGCAACACGCCGTGGGGACCCGTCGGCCCCTATCGGCACCAACGCACGCAAGCCCACTACACCAAGTAAGCCCTCCTTCCCATCGTCGTGTGGCCGCGAATGGAGCCCAACGCCGAACCTGTCGTGGGCCACGAAGGAAAAGACTTTGGCTCGACATTCGGCGGATCCGGCCTGACCGGATCCGCCCGCCGCGACATGTACGCGCTCTGGAAAGGCCAAGCCGTCTCCTACCACAACGACCAGCCGCGCAGCGACGAAACGCTCTCGGAATTCAAGAACCGCGTCCATCCCGACCAACGCCTACTCCATCACGAGTATTTCGATGGTTCGACCGTCCTCGCCTGCCAACAGGAGACGATGGACCTCGCGGAATCCGTGGGCGTATCCAGTCTCCTCGCGCGCCACATTCCAACCGGACCCGCTCTCCAGCAAATCCTAGATCGCGCCGGAAGCGCCGCCTTCGACCTGCCCGCCGAAATCGGACTCGACTACGTCTACTGGTGCCGCGAACGCCTCCTCGAACAAGACGAACCGACCGCGCTTATCAACTACCGCCGCCCCGCTCATCCGAGCCGGGAAGACCAGCAGTCTCTCATCCACCTCACTCGAGAAACGCTCCGATCCGGCTACTCCATATTTTTCGGGACCGATCACGCCCCGCACGCTCGAGCATCGAAAGCCTTCAAAGACGGACTTCCCGGCAGCCCCGGCACGCGCAACATCGAGCACAGTCTGCAGTACTATTTCGAACTCGTCACTCGCTACCAATACACATGGAGCGACATTGACCGCCTCGCCTCCATCAACCCCGCGCGCCACGTCTCCCAATTTGCCACATTCCCCTACGAGATCGGAACTATGAAAACCGGAGCCATGGCCAATCTCGCGATCTTCGACGCAGACGCCGCCTACCAAGTGGACGAAGCGAATCTCGCCCGACAACTGGAGGATTCCGAGTATCACAGCGCCCTCGCCGGGGAGAGCGGGCTCCGCGGAAAATCCCTCTTCACAGTCGTGAACGGGAAGGTCTACGACGTGCAGGAGAAGATCGCGCCGTTGAACTGATTTCTCAGAGGTAAATGAAGGGGAATTTTGTGAAAAATCATCATTGACGGAGAAGGCGACCCTTCTATTGTCCGGATCTTCTCAAGAATCCGCCTAGCGGATGCGAGAACGGCGAGATAGCTCAGTTGGTAGAGCAGAGGACTGAAAATCCTTGTGTCCCCGGTTCGATTCCGGGTCTCGCCACCACTTTTTTCCGAAGCGAAAAAGGCGCCGCGGCGTAGTTCGCTGGAACGCGAACGAAGACGGACCAAAACGACCATTGACAATTCCCTCCAACCGCTCGCTTCTAAGGGTTGTCACTTATGAAACCAGCCACTCTTTTTTTGCTCTTCGCCGCGATCTCCCTACCCGCCTTTGCAAGCCCGCGCATCGAATCCAATTCCTTGGCGACCCGGCACGACATGCTCTTGCTTCGGGACACCCATTCGATCGACAGCGCCCTGCTCACCTGGCCCTGGCCGCTCGGCCGCCAGCCTGTCGCGAAAACTGAGCGCTCGCTTACTCGCGGGGCCGCCCTCCGCTTCAACGCCCTCTACAATCGCGAGAACAACTCCGGCATTCGGCCGATGAGGATCAGTATCGCCGGCGCCACGGACCGCCTCCCCTTCCGCTCCTTCGGACAACAGCCGCGCGAACAATTCGAGACGAGCCTCAGCACGTCTTGGCTCGGCGAATGGGTCGCCGGAAATCTCCAGTTCACCTACGCGGGCGATCCATCCGACGGAGACGAATTTCGCCTGGACGGCTCCTACATCAGTGTCGCCGCAGGCAATTGGGTAGCCGCCATCGATCAAGTCGAACGCTGGTGGGGCCCCGGCTGGGACGGCAGTCTCATCCTCTCCAATAGCGCCCGCCCCGTGCCCGCGCTTTCGCTTACCCGAATTTCCCCCGACCCGTTCGAATGGAAACTCCTCAAATGGATCGGACCCTGGACCTTCACCACCTTCATGGGCCAGATGGACAATCAAGAAGCCCTACAGGAAAACGGCATTCGCGTCGGTTCCGACGCTCGCCTTTTCGGCATGCGCATCGACTTCTCCCCCTTCGGCTGGAAGTGGATCGACATCGGACTCAACCGCAGTGCCCAGTGGGCGGGCGATGGTCGTCCTGGAGATTTGGATACATTTAGAAAATTGCTTCTCGGCGAAGACAACGCCGTTCCTGGATCCGAAACGAACCGCGACAACGAGCCCGGTAATCAGCTCGCAGGCGTCGACTTCCGAATCGCTTTCGACCAGTACGGGTTCGGCTACTACGGTCAACTCGCGGGTGAGGATGAAGAGACCTTCCTCCCCGACGCCAACATGCTTCTTTTCGGCGTTGAAAAGTGGGGAGAACTCAGAAACCTAAATGCGACCTACCGCGTATATTGGGAATGGGCCGACACGCGAGCCGGTCACCTTGTCGCCGATCCGCGCGCCAATCGAGCATTCAACGTCGCCTACAATCACGGCATCTACCGCACCGGCTACCGCTCCAAGGGCAATCCCATCGGACACGCCGCTGACGGCGACAGCATCATGCGCTCGCTCGGAGCCTTCATCATGAACGACAAAGGCAATCTCATCGGCGTCAAAACACGCAACTACGTCATCAATCGCGACGGGACTGGACGTCACTCCGTTTCGCTCGACGCCCTCGATGGATGGTCCTTCGAACTCTTCGGAGAATGGAAGCTCGACGACGAGTTTCTCGAGGGCTGGGGCGAAGACGTCAGCGTAAACTTCGGCATCCACTACATCGACGAGCAAAACCGGCGCACCGGCGTGTCCGACGACGACATCGGTGGCTATTTGAGCCTGTCGAAACGGCTTTAGCAGGAACTCGATAGTGACATCGTAGGGCTGGCGCTTGCGCCATGCCGCAACTGTTGCTCGAATACCGGTCTACGCGGCATGGCGCAAGCGCCAGCCCTACGAACTCAATCCGTCACCACAATCGCGGCACCAACACCGGAGTATCCCTTTTGTACGCCTCATAGTCCGCATCGCCTCCCCACTTCTCGTCGGCTCGCTTTTCCAGTAGTGGAATTCCACTTACGCGTAGCAGCAGAATTGTGACAAACACCGGCGAGCTCAACACGAGCCACTGCCATCCCTGCAAAACAGGAACTGCGACCAAGGCGACGCCCACCCACAATACGATTTCCCCGAAGTAGTTGGGATGCCGCGAACGCGCCCACAGTCCAGTTTTGATAAATGCTCCCTTGTTTGCTGGATCAGCTCTGAACCGACTCTTCTGCCAGTCAGCCATCGCTTCCAATCCGAAGCCCGCTAGCCAGACCGCTCCGCCGATTCCTGCGAACCAACCCAGCGGAACGCTGTTACTCGAAGTGATTCCGACTAGCGCCGCCGCCGCAGTAAACGTGACCCAAAGACCCTGCAACGTCCAAGCCGCTAGAAATCGGATAAACGAGTGCTTCAATTTGTCAAAACGCTCGTCCTTGCCCGCTCGATGAATTCGATTCACCAAAAACACACCCAGTCGAAACGCCCAGATCGCGACCATCGCCGCCAAAAGCAGAGCCCTCGAATCCGCTGTCTCCGTCAATACGAGCCCCAAGAGAATCGCCGACAAAAACGTGGCGCTTCCCACCAAGTCGAAGAAAGTCTCCGTCCGCTTCAAGTAGGCGGGGACAAAGGCGACCCACTGCAGCGCGAAGATAAACAAGACGCACAGTCCCAGAGGATTCGATACATCCGCTGGAAAGCGGCCGTCGCTTCCAGCGAAGGCGAACCCGAGACCAATCGAAAGGATCAACGGAATTCCTAACAGCGCGTTTAAATCCTGCTTACTCACTTTACCAGTCTTGCAACTCGCTCAACCAGCCACCAGCTGAATCGATTCGCGGATCAAATTTGAATAATTTGATCCCGAACTTTCCACTCAAAACCGATTCTCAATCTCCACAAACCCAATCACGCCGCGCCAAAAACAGCTTCTGAACAACTATTGAACCCAAAACTAGCCCAATCTTCACGGGAATTGGATTCCGTAAGCCAGGCGCATCCGCCATCCTCTTTAAATCGCGTCCGTCCACTTACGGCGACATCGCGAAAGACGAATGACAAGCGACACCTCCAGGACGAGACCCGCCCTCTCCCTGCCCAACCAAGCGGGCTACGGGGCAGCCGCCGTCGGTATCGGGGCAATCGAATTTCTGCTCCAGGTTTACCTGCTCGAACTCTATATCGTGGCGGGGCTCAACCCGTCTCTCGCCGGTCTCGCCATCGCTATCGCCGTCATTTGGGACGCGCTTAGCGATCCCGCGATGGGCGTGCTCACCGATCGCTCGAACGCTCGAACAATCGCTCGTAAACGAACGCCGTACATGTACGTCGGCGGGGCGGCGATCGCCATATCCGTCGCTCTCCTCTTCAGCCCGCCCGCCAATTCCGCTCAGTCCACGCTTTTCACCCACTTACTGATTTGGTATCTGATCGCGAATACCGCGCTTACACTATTCAGCGTCCCGTACTTGACCCTCGTCAACGACATCGGCCAATCGAAAGACGAGCGCGCCGCTCTATTCGGATCCAGACTTGTATTCGGTTCCGTAGGACTGTTGCTGGGAATTGGACTCCCCGCCTATTTCGCCTCGCGCTATGCAAGCAGCGGTGTCTCCGAAACCATCCAAACCCGGGTCGATACAGGTCTGACACTCGCTTTGATTGCCGCCACTCTTTGCTTCCTCTCCACCGCCTCCGCGACCCGATCACTGAACCGGCGCAATTTAAACTCGACCGATTCGTCTTCGAAATCCAACTACAGCCTACGAAAAGTCCTCCAGGGAATCGGAGATCGGAGATTCATCTACCTCGCTCTCGGATTCGTCCTCATCGCCGTGGGACGCTCGCTCAACGCCAGCCTGGCCCTGCCCTACTACCGCAATACGCTCGGTTTCTCCGAAACCCAGATCGGCGCCGCGCTCTTTACCCTGACGATCGCCATCATTCTCGCGGCAGCGCTTTGGGTGAAGCTCGCCCGCAAGCGCAGCAAACAATCCCTGTTCGCCGTCGCCGTCGCTCTCCTAGCCATCTTGTCCACCATCGCCTACCCGCTCTTGCCCCGCGAAATACTCTGGCCCGTGCTTATCGTGGCTCTGATTGGCGGCGTGCTCGTCGCCAGCGTCGTCCTCCTCGAATCTCTCTTTTCCGATTTCGTCGAATCGCGCAAAACCAAAGGCGCGAGCGATTCCTCCGGAGCGTTCTACGGGCTGTGGCGCATGCTTTCAAAAGTCGCCCGGGCTCTGGGAATCGCTTGCTCCGGCCTTCTCCTTTCCGCAATCGGCTATCAAGAAGCCACGCTCACCCAGTCCGATTCCGTCGAGCGAGCCATCGCCTGGCTGTTTGGCCCTGGAGTCGCGGTCTTTTTTGTTCTCGGCGCTTGGACGATCATCCGCGCCCCGCGATCGACACACGTAACGCTCAATTCAAATCCGTAAAATGAAACGACACCTCGCAACGCTAACCACCGCAATTTCCGCATTTCTGCTTGTTTCCTGCTCGTCTACCGACGGCCCGAACCAGCCTCTCGCCACCTTCGTCGATATCGAACGATTCATGGGCGAGTGGCGCGTTCATGGATACACGCCTACGGCGATCGACAAAAACGCCTGGAATGCCGTCGAGACCTACGAGCTGAGAGACGACGGAAAAATCCAAACGACCTACTCGTTCAACAAAGGCTCCGCGACCGGAAAACAAAAAACCTACCGACCCGTGGGAACGATCTACGATACGAAAACCAACGCTGAATGGCGCATGCGTTTTTTCGGCATCATCAACGCGCCCTACTACATCGTCTACGTGAGCCCCGACTACCAGTACACGGTCATTGGACATCCAAATCGCAAATACGCGTGGATCATGTCCCGCGAGTCTTCAATAGACGAAGAACGGTACGACGCGCTGCTAAACGAACTCCGCTCCCGAGACTACCAGATCGACCGAATCGAGCGCGTACGCCACCAATGATCCTCGATACTCTATAGGTCCTTCAGACGACTTTCGTATTCAGGACGCTTCTTCCAGTCGTCGAAGTACGGCTCGTATTCCGGAATCTCCGTCCAGAAAACGCGACGCGGGTTCGGGTCGGTCAAAACGCGTTCGTGATAGTCGCGTCCCACGTCGCTCGCGTTCACAGTCTCGTTCCACGACTCGAACGCTGCTTTCAGACGCTTGGCCACCCTCGGGAGGGCATCGAAAACGTCCTTGGACTCTGCAGGGTCCGACTCCAAGTCGTAGAGCGTGTACACGCCCTTCTCCACATCCTCGACAACGAGCTTGTAGTTGTTGTCGAGCCAAGCGCCTTTCCCCGTATAGCGAAACGGAATCGGCTTGGAGCGGTTTCCGAACTCGCCGTTCATGATCGCCGACTTCAAACTGATTCCGTCGTAGGGCTCCAGCAAAGCGCTCTCCGGCAATCCCGCGAGTTCCACAATAGTCGGAAACATATCCAAGACGCTGGCAGGCATCTCCGTACGGACCGCTCGTTTAATAGCCGCCGGCCATTCGATAATCCCCGGTACGCGCAAGCCGCCTTCGTACACGCTTCCTTTCAGACCGCGCAAACCGCCAACCGAAGGTGGATTGACCTTGAGACCACCATTGTCGCTACAGTACCACACAAGCGTGTTCTTCTCGATGCCCAGCGAGCGCAGACCCGCCCGCAACGCGCCGATACTCCGATCCAGGGCCACCAGCTCGCCGTAGTGGTGTTGATCTTTCTCGCTGAGCTTGGAAAACGCCGCCCGGTCTTCTTCGCTCGCCACCATGGGCGAGTGCGGAGAACCATACCAAATCGTGGTGAAAAACGGTCGATCGTATTTCGCCTGTCGCTCGATAAATGCCAGCGCCTCCGCCACGATTACCTCGGACGAATCACCACGAAACTCTTCGAAATCGCCATTGCGGCTCATCACCGGATCGATATCGAAAAAATTAGTCACGGAGAGCCACTGGTCGTATCCGTATCGGCCCGGATGATACTTATCTTCTCCCAAAATCGGGACGCCCGGGCCGCGCACGCCGTTCAAATGCCATTTGCCAAAATGCCCGGTCGCGTATCCAGCTTCCTGCAACGCTCTCGGCAAGGGCCGCTCCTGCAAACGCAGCGGATTCCCGTGCTGGTAAACGCCAGTTCGGTCGTTCGCCCGCCCTGTCAGCACCGATGCTCTCGTTGGAGAACAAACTGGAGCTCCCGCGTAGAACCGGTCGAAGCGAAGCCCGTTCGCCGCCATGGCGTCGAGATGCGGGGTCTTCAATACCGGGTGGCCGTAGTAGCCCGTCTGCCCCCAGCCCTGATCGTCGGCCATCACCAGAACGAAGTTGGGACGCGGGTCTTCAGCGGAGAGGAAACAAGAAGAACTTAACAGTAAAATGAACGAGAGGAGTGCGCTGTTTTTCATGAGTAGGATTGATTGAGTTTGTCGGGGTAGACGGCCCACTCTTGCGACCATTCTCGCGCTGACAAGCCTAGAAGCGCGCCCAACATCCTTAAGCGGCTTGACAATTCTGCCGATAGACCTACTCGTTCTACTTCAGTAAATGAACGTCGCCGTCCAGAACCTTCTACGACTTACGAAGCTCGACAACCTCCTTCTAGGATAAGGAGCAGTTGTCCGGACGCATTTACACTTCCCCCTAATTCAGTAGAATTTTCCTCGTGGGAAACAGCCTTTTGGCAGGGACGACCTTTTGTATTGCGTCACCCAACTCGCTCCTCATTCGTTGCTTTCAACCAATAGAGACATGCAAAAATCGCCCATAACCAAATACAAGCCTTACCCGGTCATCGACTTGCCCGACAGGCAGTGGCCCAACCGAGTCATCGACTCCGCTCCAATCTGGTGCAGCGTCGATCTTCGCGACGGCAATCAGGCTCTGGCGATCCCCATGAGCGTCGACGAAAAGGTCGAGATGTTCAAAACGCTCGTCGATATGGGCTTCAAGGAAATCGAAGTCGGCTTCCCCTCCGCGTCGGAAACGGAATTCGCCTTTGTTCGTCGACTCGTATCGGATGGGCTGATACCCGACGACGTGTACGTTCAAGTGCTCGTCCAATGCCGCGAACACTTGATACGCCGCACCTTCGAGTCTCTGGAAGGAATCAAAAACGCCATCGTCCACATCTACAATTCGACCAATCCGCTCCAGCGCCGCGTCGTGTTCGGAAAAGAGAAAAACGAGATCAAGCAAATCGCAGTCGAAGGCGCCACCCTCGTCAAGGAACTGGTTGCCACCGTTCCCGACACGCATGTCCGCTTGGAGTATTCGCCGGAAAGCTTCAGCGATACTGAATTGGAATTCTCGCTCGAGTGCTGCGAAGCGGTATCCGACGTTTGGGGACCGACGCCGGAGGACAAGATTATCTTGAATCTGCCCGCCACCGTGGAACTTTTCACACCCAATGTACACGCCGACCAGATCGAGTGGTTTTGCCGCCATTTTTCGCGCCGCGACAGCGCCACAATCAGCTTGCACACGCACAACGACCGAGGAACGGGGATCGCCGCCACCGAGCTGGGACTCATGGCCGGCGCCGATCGCGTGGAAGGCACTTTATTTGGCAACGGCGAACGTACCGGAAATTTGGACATCGTTACCGTAGCCCTGAACATGTACACGCAAGGAGTCCACCCCCAACTGGACTTCTCGAATCTCAACCAAGTTCGAGAGATGTACGAACGCGTGACGCGAATGGACGTGCACGAGCGCACGCCCTATTCCGGAGATTTGGTGTTCACCGCTTTCTCCGGTTCCCATCAAGACGCCATCAAAAAGGGATTCGCCCAGCAGGACGACGATTCGTCCGCTCTCTGGCAAGTTCCCTACTTGCCCATCGATCCGAAAGACATGGGTCGAAACTACCGGGCCATCATCCGCATCAACTCCCAGTCCGGCAAAGGCGGCGTGGCGTACGTCATGGAAAAGGAGTACGGGTTCAATCTGCCCAAGGAAATGCACAAAGAGCTCGGCAAAGCAGTGAATCGAATTGCCGACGAGACAGGCGAAGAGATCAACCCAGAGGGCGTTTACGCGTGCTTTAAGAGTGAATACATCGAAATCGATTCGCCAATCGAGCTCATCGAGTTTCGAAGCGAACGCCTCGACGACAATGAAGTCGAAGTGTGGGCAGTCGTTGTGTTCAGTGGCAAAAACATAAACCTGCGTGGCACCGGAAACGGTCCGATCGCCGCATTCTTCAACGCCCTTGAAGAGATCGACATAAACGACTTCGAACTGCTCACTTATAGCGAGCACTCACTCGGTCGCGGCGCTGACTCCAAGGCAGTCTCCTACATTCAACTAAAGAACCGATCCACGGGAGCCCGCTGCTACGGCGCCGGCATCGACACCAACATTGCGCTCGCTTCCATCCGGGGCGTCGTCAGCGCCCTCAATCGACTGATCAACGGCCGGTTTTAAATCAAGCGGTAGGGGCGTTGCAAGCAACGCCCCTACATCAATCTACTTCGATCGATGGCCCCCGCCGCCCACGTAGCCGATCTCCTTCAGCCCTTCACCGAAAACTCGATACGCTCGACCAAATCCGAGAACCAGGCGACCTTCGCTGGGCGTGAGGCGAAAGAGGTCGAAATCGATCAAACCCCTGAGCATTGTCATGGTTTCCCCATGACGGCGTTCCATTGACGCTATGATGCGATTCCATTCCGCGCTGTCGCGCTCGACCACCTCGGATACGCAGTCGACAACCAGTCGCTTGCGCGCGAACAGATTCTCCGCAGTTTGCTCGTCCTCGATGAACATCGCGCTCGCCTTTCCAGATCGACGAATCTGAGCGGTATGCTTCGCCATCGAGCTGATGTAAACGTACAGGACGCGGTCCTCGCCCAAGTAGACCGGGGCGTAGCTCGCCAGAGGATCGCCCGAAGAGCCCGTTGACGCCAGAATCACCGATCGCGATGACTCAATCAACGACTCCATCTCCAACGTCGCCTTCTCAAATTCCTCCTGCATGCTCACCAAAAAACCGAATTGCCTCTAAGCGCCAACTCGAATCGCTCAATCCGCCCGGCGACACTTTAGCAGAACGCGACTTTCCGAGATATCGGTCGTTCCGATAGCGAATAGATCACCTCCGTCCGCGAGTCGCAGTTTCCGCTTCAGAGCATCGCTGCTCATTCCCGCGTTTCGAGCCAATACGTTCGCGCGACATTCGGGAAACAAACGCCGCGCGCTTTTCGATCGCAGCTCGCCGCGTTCCAAAACCTCGAAAACGCGACCGGGAAAACCGCTAATCCGGTCGTCCGACGTGTAAAACCGCGTTCGCTTGTGAATTAACTTAAGACCCTGCTCCTTCCCAAAGGTCTTAAATCCGCCCCCTTTCATAATGGACGCGTTCGGTTCGTACAAATAGCGGCCGAGCGCGGAGTAATCGCCGTCCAAGGCTTTCTCTCCCGATCTCAGAAACGAAAACCGTGTCCAAGCGCCCGATTTGTCTTGTTCCGAGCAGACGATCAGCACCTCTTTCGCGTATCCACTTTCCGCGATACAAAAGCACTCCTTGCATTCGTTCCGAACGGATAAAATGTGTATTTCCCGAATACCCGGAAGTTCTTTCAAGATCGAATCCACATCCAATCCGGGCGAGAGCTTCAGCGCGACGCGCTTTCCCTTGGACAAGAGAAACTCCCACGCCTTGGCTACATCGGGCTCGCAATCGCTCAAGGCGGATACCTTGAAACTGCGCGCATCGCGACGGGCCGGGTCGACGTAAACGACATCAAACGTTTCCTCACGACCCTCCAGCCACTCCAGTCCATCGCCCGAAATCACTCGGATCACCTCGTCCTTGCCCAGTGTTCTCGCATTTTGAGCTACAATACTCGAAAGCTCGCGATCGCGTTCGATGTGATAAACCCGATCGAAGGATTCCGAAAAGGCAAAAGCGTCGACCCCAAAGCCGCCTGTCAAGTCCGCGAGCGATTCACCCGCGAGGAGACTCGCCTTGTGTTTCGCAACCGACTCCGACGAGCACTGCTCCAACGCCAAACTGTCCGGAAACACAATGTCTTCGTTGGCTTGCCAGGTTGGCAGTTTTTTCTGGATACGTTGGCGCGCCTTGACTTGCTGGGCGATGAACGCGATCGGCAGGTCCGGATATTGCATCGCTTTCAACGCGATAGACTCGGGCGACTCGCTGGCGAAGGCCCGGATACGCGCCTTCAATTCTTCCGTCAGCTGCATCAAGCGAAACCGGGGCTCACTGACATGCCCCCATCGACGGTAACGGTTTGCCCAACGAGATAAGTATTGGCGTCCGAAACCAGAAATGCCGAGAACTTGGCGATTTCCTCCTCATTGCCCATGCGTCCAATTGGAACGATCTCCTCGAGACTCTTCCTCCGCTCGACACTGAGCATCTTCCGCGTCAAATCCGTCAAAATAAAGCCTGGCGCAATCGCGTTAACCAGAATCCCCTCCGGAGCCAATTCGAGCCCCGCCGAACGCGTCAACCCCGACAAGGCGGATTTCGACGCGGTATAGGCGTGACGATTCGGGCGGGCGATCACCCCGAAGAGCGAACTCACGTTGAGAATCCGACCTCCGTTTCGAGCGTCTTTCATGATCTTCGACGCCGCGCGCATGAGTTTCATCGGCGCGGTTAAATTGACCGTCAGCACCGAATTCCAATCCGCGTCGTCCACCGCGTCGATAGCATCGACAACGCTCGTCCCAGCGTTGTTCACCAAAATATCGAGTTGAGGCAGATCGAGCATTCGCGTTTGAAACGCGTCCACGCTTTCGTCGCTCTCGGCGTCGAGTGGCCAATAGTCGCGCCGCTCTCCCGCGCCGGACTCGGAAAACCGGGCCCGTCCCGTGTATATCACATGCGCTCCCAGCTCCCAGAGCAGATCGGCGATCGCCTTGCCGATTCCGCGCGTCGCGCCGGTAACGATCGCCGTTTTTCCCTTGAATGTGACTGGATAATCCTCGCTAGCCATCCCAGCAGTTTCACCAACACGATCTTAAAGTGAACTCGAAAATCCGGTTGACCCCATTTATTAGGGCCGAATGATCTCGTAACAATCAAACTCCTTACCTTCAACCCTCCCTCGATGCGATCCCGTAACGACCCCACTGCGAATCGGCGCCCCCGACATTCCAGCCTCTTTCTCCGCTTGCTCGGAAGCCTCGTCGCGAGTCTCATTCTGTTTTCCCCCAGCGCTCATCCCGACTATCCCGACAAGCCCATCAAAATTATCATTCCCACCAATACCGGCGGCGAAGTCGATACGCTCGCTCGAATATTCCAACGAGCGTTGCGGGAGCACGATATAATTCCAGAGAAAACCGTCATCCTGAACCTGCCCGGAGCCGGCGGAACCCTCGGGACGCGCAAAATCAAAGAGTCCCCACCTGATGGATACACTATCGGGCTCTGGACACCGGGGATCGTAACCTCGAAAACGATGGGGATCGTCAATTACGACCACAGCGATTTCCAGATCATCGGCCGCACCGGCTTTTCAGAACTCGCTCTTGGCGCTCTCGACAGCTCGTCGTACAACACTATCGAGACGCTTATCGCTCGATCAAAAGCAAATCCACGCTCGGTAAAGGTCGCGACCAACATCGGTCTCCCCGTCCACTTCACTCCCCTGATGTTCTCGGAGGCCGCCGGGATCGAATTCAATTTCGTGCAAACCGGCGGCGGCTCCAAACGGCTCGCGTCGATCCTCGGGAAACACACCGACATGTCCTTGTTCTCGCTCCTCGAGTTTATAAAATTTGGAAGCACCGGACTAAAACCGCTCGTCATGCTGTCGGAAGAACGCTCGCAGCACTTTCCCGACATTCCGACTGCCAAGGAACTCGGAATCGACTTGGTCATGCACGACGCCCGCATTTGGATCGCCCCGAAAGCAACACCCCCCGATCGAATCGAATACCTCGCCAACGCGCTGAAGCAAGTGATGGCGCTTCCTGAAATAAAGGAGGAGTTCAACTCGCTCGGAATCAACAACCACTTCGGCGAGCCGGACGAGATCAACCAATTTTTGAATACACTGAGCGAGCGGGTCGCTCCGCTCGTTGCCAAAGCGCGTCAACGCTAATCAACGCAAATGCCCTCAAAATCCCGCAACCCAATCCTAGACCTAGTCGTCTGCGCCGCCCTCGTTCTATTCGCCGTAGTGATAATCTGGGGAACACGCTCCATTCCTCCCCCGTTTTTCGATCCTGTCGGATCTGCCGCGTTCCCAAAATACGCCGCGTACATCATTATCGCCCTCGCGCTGGCAATCGCAGCCCGAGCCCTCTTGTCGCTCAAGTCGCCCGCCGGATCGAAAGAAAAACCCTTCAAAGAAGAACCGCTATTCGCGCTCTACGCAGTCGGCGTCCCGATTCTCTATATTCTCTCGATGCAATTCGGGCTCCTGAGCTTTCGCATCGCCACCATTCTTTTCATCATCACCCTGAGCGCCTTGCTGTCCCGCTTCGACAAGCGGACGGTGTTGTTCAGCGGGATCATCGCCATCGTCTTCGGTGTGGGCGGGCAGTACTTGTTCACCGAAGTGTTCTACATGGACCTCCCGCAATAAGCGCCACCGCGACATGGAAATACTAGACGCCTTTCAACACGTTCTCAGCCCCTACCCGTTGCTCTGGATCGTAGTCGGAGTCGCCGGCGGGATTTTCGTCGGAGCCATTCCCGGGCTCGGCGGCGGAATGCTCATGGCCCTCACCGTGCCGCTCACGTTTTCCATGGACAGCAGCACAAACGCCGTTCTGCTCCTGATGGGAATGCACGTCGGCTCCGTCAGCGGCGGGCTCATCAGCGCCACGCTCTTGAAAATGCCCGGAACTCCTTCCGCGATGATGACCACGCTGGACGGCTATCCCATGGCGCAAAACGGCGCTCCCGGCAAAGCGCTCAGCCTGGGAATCGGCGCGTCGCTTTTCGGCGGGATCATCTCAGGCGTATTCCTGATCGCGCTTGCGCCTCCGCTGTCCGACTTCGCCCACAAATTCGGTCCCTGGGAGTACTTCACCATGGTCCTCATGGCCATGGTCCTCATCGCTTCTATCACGCAAGGCTCCATGCTCAAGGGACTGATGGCCGCGATGCTCGGACTCATGGCCGCTATGCCGGGGCTGAACGAATCCGACGGACAACTACGGCTGACCTACGGCTTCGAATCGCTCGACGACGGATTCAACCTCCTCCCCGTCCTTCTGGGAATCTTCGTAATGAGCCAGATCATCAAGGACGCGCTCGAAATCAACAAGAAGGGCATCAGCATCGCCATGTCCAAAACCGAGCGTCTCTTTCCCAAGTTTGGCGAGTGGAAGAAACACTCCCTCAACATCGTCCGCTCATCGTGCATCGGAACCTGGGTGGGCATCCTCCCCGGCATCGGCGCAAGCATCTCGTCCATGGTCGCCTACGGGATCGCTAAGACATTCAGCAAGACCCCCAAGAAATTCGGCACGGGCCACGAGGAAGGAATCGTCGCCGCCGAATCGGCCAACAACGCCAACGCCGGCGGCGCCCTCATCCCGTTGATCACGATGGGGATTCCCGGCGCTCCGGTCGACGCGATTCTTCTCGGAGCCATGATCATGCACCAGGTGCAGCCCGGGCCGCTGCTCTTTCAAACCAACGGCGACCTCGTCTGGTCGTTGATGACTGGATACATCGTCGCCAACATCGTCATGTTCCTCATCATGGTGTTCTCCGCCCGCCACTTGGCGAAAGTCATCAATATCAACCGGGCCTACCTCATCCCCATCGTGTTCGCTTTCTGCATGATCGGCGCCTACGGCCCCTCCAACCGCATGTTCGACGTTTGGGTCGTCATTGGGTTCGGCGTCGTCGGCTACTTCCTCGATCGAGCCAAGTTTCCGCTCGGACCATTTGTCATCGGCTACGTGCTCGCCGGAATCATGGAAGCGGAACTACGCTCCGGACTGCAAATGTCGGAAGGCTCGTTCGCGCCCATGGTCACGCAGCCCATTGCCGCGACGTTCACCACGATCTCCGTCTTGTTCCTCGGCTACTCGCTTTTCCAGGAATGGCGCTCCCGAAGGCCGACCCTTCCAACGGATGCGTCTAGCGAGTAACGGAACCCATCCAACTCCAACAATGAAACCGCACACGCTGCACATTGTCGCCGGCCCCCCGGCCTCGGGCAAAAGTGTCTTCGGCCGGCGCCTCGCGGCCCGACTTAAAGCGGCTTTTCTCGACATCGACACGGTGTCCGAACCGATCGTCCAAGCCGGACTCGCCCTCGCCGGGGAAGATCCCGAGGATCGCGACAGCGCCACGTTCAAAGCCGCGTTTCGGGAACCAATCTACCAGACGATGCTGCAAACGGCCCAAGAGAACCTCGCTCACACCTCCGTCGTTATCGTCGGACCATTCACTCGAGAATTCCAAGAGCCCGACTGGCTCGACGCAATCACCCGCGAAATCGACAGCCCAGTGGAGGCCTACTACATTACGGCCCAGCCTGAAGTCAGGCGCCAGCGGATGATCGCCCGAGGCAACCCACGCGACCGATCCAAGCTCGCCAACTGGGACGCCTACCTCCGCTACTACGGCGAGCAGTCCGCGCCGCCATTCGCTCACTACTTCGAAGACAACTCGGATTCCGGATAAGCGCTCGCGCTCGAATTTCATAGACACGCCCCTATCCGCTCTTAGCGTAGCGGCGATACTACCGACGGACTCGCCCATGCCCAATCCGCTACAGCCCAATCTCTCTCTCGAGCAATTCGAAGCCCTCGCTGGCCAAGGGAATCTCATTCCTGTCTACGCGGATATGATCGCGGATCTCGAAACGCCGGTCACCGCCTACTCGAAACTCAAGTCCAATAGCCCCGCCTTCCTGCTCGAATCGATCGAAGGCGGAGAGCGACTCTCCCGATACACCTTCATCGCCTGCCGACCGCGCAAGATTTTCAAAAGCGAGTGGGACACCACGACAATCGAAGAGACCGGAAAAGAGACGATCGAAATCCCAACGCCGGAAGACCCGCTCAGCTTGATCGAAGAAGAGATCGCCCAATACCAGCCCATCGACTTTCCAGAGCTGCCGCCATTCACCGGCGGCGCGGTCGGGTATGTCTCTTACGAATACATTTGCCGCGTCGAGCCCACGGTCCCGCGAGCGGCGCGAAACTGCCACCAGTCCCCGCTCAGCTACTACATGCTCGCAGACTCCATGGTGATTTTCGATCGGGCCAAACAAACCATCCGACTCCTCGTCAACGCTCGGCTGGACGCGTTCGACGCTCCACGCGACGCCTATCAAGCCGCGCTCGACGAACTCGAACTCCTGCGATCCACTTTAAACCAGCCTGGGAAAGCGACTCCTGTTTCCCTCAGCGCCCCTTCCGGCGTCCAAATCCCCAATGGCAATTTCGTCAAAGAGGACTTCATGGAGCTCGTCGACAAGTCAAAAGAGTACATTCGAGCCGGCGACATATTCCAGGTCGTGCTCAGTCAGCGATTCGAAAAAGACTTCGATCGCACTCCGCTCGATCTCTACCGCGCGCTCCGAACCGTCAATCCCTCTCCCTACATGTTCCTTCTCGAGGCCGAAGGCTTCGCCATCGTCGGGGCGTCTCCAGAAGTCCATGTCAAATTGACGGGCGACAAAGTGGAGATTCGCCCCATTGCGGGCACCCGGCATCGCGGGAAGAGCGAAGAAGAGGATCTCGCCCTCGAAAAAGACCTCCTCGCGGACGAGAAAGAGAAAGCGGAACACCTAATGCTTATCGACCTCGCCCGAAACGACATTGGAAGGGTGTGCGAGTATGGAACTGTATCCGTTCCCGACTACATGATTGTTGAACGCTACTCCCACGTCATGCACATCGTTTCGCAAGTCGAAGGAACCATCGCCGGCGACCGAAATGCGTTCGATCTCATGCGAGCCACCTTTCCGGCCGGCACCGTCAGCGGGGCCCCGAAAATCAGGGCCATGCAGATCATCTCCGAAAGCGAGCCCGACCAGCGCGAATTCTATTCCGGAGCTCTCGGCTACTTTAGCTACAACGGAAACCTAGACTCCTGCATCACGCTCCGAAGCGCCATGGTCACCGACAACAAAGTCGTTATCCAAGCCGGAGCGGGAATCGTCGCGGATTCCGATCCCGCATCCGAATACCAAGAGACGATTTTCAAAGCCTCCGCCTTGTTCAAAGCGGTCGCTGTCGCTGAGTCGTTCTAGACGAGACAACCGAATCCAAGCACTGGATTAGCAGACTATTTATAAATAGTCTAATAATTCGAGTGTGTCCGCGGCGAGCGCGGTTTTTCGCCTCCACTTTCGACCTGGGAAAACCTAATTTTCGATTGAATTGCTCTCTCTCACGCGATGCCAAAACAGAGTCGTTTTCCAGCTTGTCCCTTCCCATTAAGTCCACCCGCGAAGGGGGAATCCACGAGATGAATACCCCTGCGTATATGGCTGGAAAGCCTAGGCAGCGAAATGCTCTACGTGAAAGTCGAGGCATATCCACTTCTCCCATACAAACCGCGAGCGCCGAGCGTTCGACTGACACGGAATCTCACGAGCCGTTGGAACGGAATTCGCTGCAGCGCTATTTGACCGAAATCGGCAAAATCCCGCTGCTTGTCCCCACGCAGGAAGCCGAACTAGCAGCGCTGATCCAAAAAGGCGACCGGCACGCGCGAAATCTAATGATCAAAGCCAATCTCCGGCTCGTCGTGAGGATCGCCTACGACTACAAGGATTTCGGGCTTCCCCTCATGGACTTGATCAGCGAAGGGAACATTGGCCTGGTCAAAGCCGTCGAACGTTTCGACCCCAACAAAGGCGGAAAACTCAGCACCTACGCATCCTGGTGGATCAAACAGTCGATCCGGAGAGCCCTCGCCAATCAAAGCAAAACCATCCGGCTTCCAGTCCATCTCGTCGACAAAGTGTCGCGCATCCGGAAAACGTCTCGACTTCTCGCCGAAGAACTGGGACGCGAACCGACCAACGAGGAGATCGGCGAAGAACTCGGCATCCCTCCCAACAAGGTAGCCCATTTCAAATCCGTCAGCGCTCGACCCGCATCGCTGAACGCGCCGCTGAACGACGCCACGCCCGGAAACGAGTTTGGCGACATCGTGGGAGACGAAAACGCTCTTTCCCCATTTGAGAATCTACACGCCAAATCGATGCGCGGCGACCTTTCCGACATGTTCGCGGCGCTCGAGGACCGCGAGTCGGAGATCATAAAGCTCCGTTTCGGCATTGAGCAGGACGATCCGCTGACGCTCGAAGAAGTGGGGCGGATTTTCGGGATTACTCGAGAACGGGTGCGACAGTTGCAAAATATGGCGCTCCTCAAAATGCGGCGAATCATGTCCCGCAACGAGCGGCAATACACCCGGGAGGAAGTCGACCAAGCCAGCCGGGAACGCGAGCGCAACCGCGTTCTGCGCGAATTCTACCAGCAAACCGTTCTCGGCCAAAGCGCTCGCACCTAGCCGAATCCACTCCCCGGGCCAGCCCCGCTCCCGGTCCGCCTATCGTCCTTCCTTTGAAGGACTTCCCGAGCGTCGACAATCGATCGAACCGACCCTCAATTCGGCGCCATCCGCGCGCCGGGAATTTCAAGCGGTCTCGAACCCGTTAATCAGACGTATAATTAGTGTAAAACCCGACTGGGAGAATTCAGCGAGCCTTCGAAATTGACGTGTAAAACACAGGCGAAATATCGCCCCGCAACAATCCTAACACCCAGGCACGTTTTGAACGAAAAAATACTAATTGTCAGAAACGACTCGGAGGACGCAAAGGCGTTGTCGTTTCTCCTCTCAGGCACCGGCTATCGCATCAGCGCTCATTCGGACGCGAAATCCGCTATGGACGCCGTTCAGAGCGAGCACTACGACCTCGCCATAACCGATCGGGCCCTGCCAGAAAACCGCAACCGATTGGGCTTGGTGTCCAAGCTCAAGGAGAACCAGCCGAAGCTGCCCGTCTTCCTGCTGTCCGACGATCACGAACTCGACGACGTCATCGAGTGTATCCGCTCCGGCGTTAC
Organism: Opitutaceae bacterium; assembly: GCA_028284235.1. Lineage (GTDB taxonomy): Bacteria > Verrucomicrobiota > Verrucomicrobiia > Opitutales > Opitutaceae > Pelagisphaera. Next base: position 51,837 of record JANQSC010000028.1, on the reverse strand, counting down.
AGACATCATTGACGAGCCGTCGAACTTGAAGCGCGTATTCGAAGCGACCAACGAGTTTTTCAACAACGAGACGGAAGACGACGACGTCACTTGGGAAGACATGGTCGAAGTCGAGCAAGCCCTTTCCGCCCTGTTTAAGAAAAACGACCCTTCCAAGGCGAACGCCGACGAAGCGGAATCTCGAAAACTCAAAACAGACCTCGAAGAAGCCATCGCCAAAATCACGGAGCTTGAGGAAAGCAACCAGAAGCTTCTGGAAAGCAACGCGAAGTCCGAGACCCTTCTCGCCGAAATTAAAAAGCGGAGCGACGAAACCGGCGGCGCGTCGGCGGAAACCGTCGAACGGATCACCGATCTGGAGGAGCGCGAAAAGAAACTGAAAGAACGCGAAGCCCGCATCGCCAAGCAAAAGGCGGAAGCGGAAGTCATGCTGGCCGACCTCGAAGCCCGTCAGTTCGAGGCCGAGGAAAACGGAATTCCGACCACCGACGAAAAAGCGTCCGAACTTCAGGAGAAACTCGACGCCGCTCAGCTGGAATGGAACGCCACTCGGCTCGATCTGGAAGCGCAGATCACCGATCTCAATCGAGATCTGGAGCAAGCCAAGGTCGCTTCCTCCCAGTCCGACGACCACGCAGAGGAAATCAAGTCGCTACAGGAGTCGTTGCAAAACGCCAACGAGTCCATCGCCGAGAAGGAGTTCATCCTCGAACAGCGCGCCAAGGAAATCGAGACGCTTGAGAACGAAATCAAGTTGCGCGCTTCCAATCCTGAACTGGACGAGCTCGCGGAAGCGAAGCGTCTCGTCGACATGGAGAGCTTCAAGCTGAAAGAGAAGGCCGATAAACTGGACGAAAGCCAGAAAGCCTTCGACGACCAATTCGAAAAGCGCCAGCGCGAAATCGAAGTCAACAAGAAGGACGCCGAAGTCTCTCTCCGCGAACTGCAGAACAAGGTCAAAGAGGAGCAGCTCAAACTCCAAGTCGACCAAGCCAACTTCAAGGAGGAGTTCCGCCAATTCGAACAGGCCAAACAGAATTTCCAGGAAGACATCGAGGAACTCCAAACCAAGCAGTCCGAGCTCAAGCAGTTCGAAGACCAGCTAAAACGGATGCAAAGCTCGATCGACCAGGAAGAACGCGCCTTGCCGAAACACGCTTCCCGCGACAAAAAGACCGAGGACGAGCCCGAGAGCGAGAGCGAATCACCGAAAGCGGCCAAAGCCAGCGATGACGCCACCGCCGAATCGGAATCTAAAGCGGCCGCAGACGACAAGTTCGAGCCAAAGACTTGGAACAAGCCGCCGCGCCGCCGCAAAGGGAACCGCGGACCGCTCCGCATCGGCCGCAGCGCGTCTACGGACTAGGCCACGTGGCCTAGTCGTCCATCGCCGTCCGAAAACCGATGTTGCCCGTGGACGAGTCGGGCGTGTTGGACGTTCGCGCCGCGACCCGGTAGCGATTGCAATAGCTGTTATGGCACAGGTAGGAACCGCCTTTCATTACCCGGCGGTCTCCCGATTCCGGCCCCTCGGGGTTGGGCCCGTCGTGAGTGAGCCGCCAGGTCGGCGAATACCAGTCATGGCACCACTCCCAGACATTGCCCGCTACATTGTATAAACCGAACCCGTTCGCCCGGAATGATCGGGCCGGAGCCGGACCGACATGACCGTCCTCCGCTGTGTTGCTCGTCGGAAACTGGCCCTGCCAGATATTGCAACGGTGTTTGCCGTCCGGCGTGAGCTCGTCGCCCCATGCGTACATCTTCTGCTCGAGCCCGCCGCGAGCCGCCTTCTCCCACTCCGCTTCCGTCGGAAGTCTGTGCCCCTTCCACTGGCAATAAGCGAGCGCGTCGTTCCAGCTGATGTGAATGACCGGGTAGTCCAAGCGCTTCTTGATATTCGAACCCGGCCCTTCCGGCTTCTTCCAACACGCCCCTTGCACGCCGTACCACCATTCGAGCCCTTGTACATTCTGCGGCTTGAGCCGCTTCAAAGTCGATTTTGGAAGGAGGATATGAAAGACATAAGACCACCCGAAACGCTCCGCTTCGGTGACGAAGCCCGTGTCGTCGACGAACGCGGCGAATTCGCGATTCGTGACGCAGCAACGGGAAATCCAATACGCGTCCAACTCGATCGACTGAACCAGTTTTTCGCCGTCCGCTTCCCAGGCCTCGTCGCTGTCGGTGCCCATCAAGAACGCGCCCGGCTCAATCCGAACCATGCCGTCTCGACTTCCGAAATCCGGCGCTTTTCCTAGCGGCGTTTCCGTGCGCTTCTCGGATTCGCCACCACAGCTCGATCCCGTATTCGACGGAGCGCAGCAGCCAGGATTCGTTTTTGATACCATCGGTTGAAGAAAGAGAAGACGCTCGATATTCGCCCGGCCCCCGTCCGCTTGTCAACCCAAGGCCCGCTCGAGATTCGCTCTACAGTGGTAGCGGGGCCTTGCTAACCCGAACTCGCTCACGAACGCTCCTCTAAATGAACAACTTTTCAAGTATCGCCAGTGAACGCTCCATCTCGCCCAGCTCAATGTACTCGTCCGTTTTGTGAGCTTGCTCGATGCTCCCCGGCCCGAAAACGACCGTCGGTACACCCGCCTCCGCATAAGCGACCCCATTGGTCATGAACGCGACTTCGCCAAACGCGGTTTCCTCGCCCGCCATCGAAGCGGCGTCCCGCATCGCTTGAGGAAACCAGCTTTCGTTGTCGGTATTCAATGCCGGGCGCTCTAGAAAAGTGGATACGCTCACGCCTTCCTCGCCTTCGACAATCGAGTCGATCGCCACGCGCGACTCCTCCATGTTCTCGAGCACGCCCAAACGCCGGTCCACTTCGATGCCGCACTGGTCCGGCACGATATTAAATCCGATCCCCCCGCCAATTCTGCCGACATTGAGACTGCCTTTTTCAATATACCCAAGCGACTCCTCCTTCGACAACAACTCCGCGTACCGACTCAGCTTTTCCGTAATCCGAGCGATTTTGTATATCGCATTCTCCCCCAATTCAGGCGTTGACCCGTGCGCCGCCTTTCCCGTCGCTTCAATCCGGTAGCGGCACGCTCCTTTGTGCTTCGTTATCAGAGCGCTCCCCGTTGGCTCGCCGGTAATTGCCGCGTTTACATTCAGCTCTTCGAATAACTCTGCCAACTTGTACGCTCCCAACTGGGCCGACTCTTCGTCGGCCGTCGCGGCAAATACCAGCGCCCGCTTCATCGCTCCCGACCGGCTCGACAAACGCTCGGCCAAAGTCAAAAACACCGACAGACTCGCCTTCGTGTCGCACGAACCGCGGGCGTAGAGTTTTCCGTCCCGCTCGACCGGCGTGTACGGACTCTCGCCCACCGCCCAGCCATCCACTCCGACTGTATCCATGTGGCCGTCGAGCAACACCGCCGGCACGTCCGCAGGACCGATGCGAGCCACCACGTTGTTTCGGCCCGGCAGCACTTCTTGAGTTCGAAACTCGATTCCCGCGTCGCGCAAGCGGGCAGTCACAAAGGCCTCCACTTCGGCCTCGCCGGGTCCCCCATAGGCGGGATTCACGCTCGGGATCGACACTAGCTGTTTAAGAAGATCAAGACACTCGCTCATGGCGCCTGAAACCCTAGCGCTCGACTCGCCCGAATCAATACCCGAAGCCTAATCCCGCCCAAACTCCACCACGCGGTTGACAGCGCGTCAAAACGACACCTACTTGTTCGGCAATGGCTTGGCGCATTGATCGAAACGTCATCAAAGGAGAAATTCGCAACCAAATACCCAACCAGGTCACCGGCTTCCTCTGGCTCAAGGGTCTAAACACTCCCATCGAGCTGAATTTGAAAGGAAACTGCTACCGCGACCTCGCCGGCGCCACGCTTGTATTCGAAAATCCAGAACCGGTCGAAGGCGACTACTCCGGCTTCGACATTTGCCAAGACGGAGTCGTCGGCGACATCACCGCCTCGAAAAAAGTCAAAATCCCCGTCGATCCCGAAAACGTCGTCGGAACCTTCCCCAAAGGAAAACCGCCCTACACGATCGGAAATTGCCTCTACATAGAGTGGTTCAGCGAACGCAACGGACGCGTACTGATCGAGACCACCGACTACGATTGGAAGGTGACCTTGCCGCAATGGACGTTGACCGCGAACGAGGAAATCGAGCAACGCCTCAAAAACCAACAAGCCATGTTCGACTTCATGGACAATCTGGCCGCAGCGATCGAGCCGGACACCGACCCTCTACCCCCGGCCAGAGAAATGAACGAGTTTCAATGGGAAGCCTTCTTGCAAAAGTCCGACGCCCATAGCGACATGCTTATGGAGTTGTTTGAAAAGTACGGAGACGAGCCCAACTGCGAGGAACTCGTCGCCGAAGCGATGGGCTGGGAAGTGGAAAGCATCGAGTACGTGGACGAACCCGAGACGGAAGAAGAATCATGGGACGAAAGCGAACCCGGTCTTTTCGAAGACGGCCCCGATTCCTCGGACGAGTATATCCCCAATCACCCGTTAATCTCCGAGATGATGGATATCACCTCGCGGATATTCTTCGAAACCGAGTCCCGCAAACTGTTGAACGACGAAAGCAGCAACCCTTGGAATCAGCTCCTTTGGCACTCCCAGCTCACGGTGAGCAAATTGATCGCCGCCCTCGAAGAAGTCGCCGAAGGCGTGGATCCCGAACCCGGATTCATCGTCGCCACCCTCAAACGCTCCCTCCATCTCTTGCACCTCACGATTGCCACTTTGGAAGCGGCCGGTTCCGTCCAGGAAAAAAAGGACGACTGGCAAATCGACGTGCGCAGATGTCTGTTCGACCTGCGCGAGTCGATCTTCGACACGATGCAAAGCTATCGGAGGCGATCCTGAGTTTCAGACTTAGGTCTCGCCGGACAAAAACACGAAATAGTCGTTGCACGGTTAGTTCACCTAAGCGTTTATTCTAGGTCCGCATTTCCCCACTAGGTGAATTCCCATCCCCTTTCGGGTACGTTTCTCTGTGATTCAGACAAGATCATGTATTGCTCAAATCTAGTAGCGCTTTTCGACTTCTTTTCCGCAGTGACCTTTGATCGTTGTGTTCGATTCGCGCCTTTCATAGCGATCAACTGTCTGGCGATTGCAGCATTGCCTGCCCAGGAAGAGTGGATGCCTATCGGAGAGGAGCAGTCGCTGATCCGATACAACACAGTCGCTTACGATGGTTCGCAATTCGTCGCAGCCGGAGAAAGTTCACGATTCGCAATATCGAGTAACGGTGTGAATTGGGAGACCGATCAGATCGCGTCTAACAACCAACCCGGGTTCGCTATCAATCGAATCACCCACTCCGAGAATGGCTGGTACGCATTCAACTACAGTGTTTGGGGAAGTAGTTTTATGTCCGCTGAACATCCGTCTGAATGGGTCGCTCCCGATGTGACTTCGAATCAGGGATACAAAGATGGCGCGTACGGCAACGGAGTCCAACTTATCCTCATCTCCGCGGGCCGCGTGTGGCGCCTACCAGATGGAGCGGAAGGAGGGCCCGTTATAAATTTGCCCGGAAGTCGTGGCGACTCGATCGTTTTCGCCAAGGGACTCTTTGTTATATGCGGTTCCTTTGGGACAATTCTCACCAGCCCAGATGGAGAAAATTGGACAGTTCGCTCCAGTGGCGTGACCTCCGACCTAACCAGAGTTATTTTCGCCGATGACGAGTTTGTAATAGTAGGCTACGATGGAGTGATTCTGCGATCTACTAACGGAACTGCATGGGACATCGTTCGAGATCCTGGCGGCGAACGGCTTCACGACATCGCGTCATTCAAAAACCACTACTACATCCTAGCTCACGAAAGTGGAGGAATATTTCGTTCCGACCGGCAAGGCAGTCTCTTAAACCTCTGTATTCTACCCATGGGAGTCGGACTGAAATCGATAACCTCGAGCGAAGAACGGATTGTCGTCGTTGGAGGCGAAGGCTTCTTGATGCACTCCTCAGACGGCGAACGTTGGTACAACAATACGAATTCTCAGTCCGGCACCGGAGCAGCCGAATACGCGTTCATTGATAACAAGGGCGTTGTCGCCCGGGATTTCGCTCGAGGACTGGAATTCTCCACGAATCTCATTTCTTGGCGAACCGCCGATCCGGACGGTAGTAACTCTCTACCCTTCGCGCACAAAGGAAATTTCTATAGGCGAAATATCCTCACTTCAGATTTCTATTCGAGCGAAAACGGGAGCAATTGGGAACCCGCAGAAGACATTCCCATTCTCCCTGGCGACATATCCCACATCATTTCCGCCAACGACATCCTATTCGCGTTCAACAACGGAATTCTGATGCGCGTTTTGAACTCCACTTCGGAATGGCAATCCTCCGCCACAACTGCAGAAGGATTCGCATCAAGTCTCCGCTATGAGGATGGGGAGTTTATTCTTACGACCGAGATGGCAGCTCCGGATCTTCGATCTGAAGATGGACTCACATGGACTAATCGCAAATCGCCCGGCGAAGAGGAGATTCAGAAAAGCTACGCAACTTTCAAAGGCAAACACTTCATGGTCATCAACGATCGAGTGCATGCTTCGAACAACGGCGACAACTGGTTCCCCGTAGAGGAACCGTTCTTCGATGTAAACAGCGACCCATACTATCGCTTCTTCGAGTTCGAATCAGGTCTATTCTTAGCGGATTGGAAAGGCAATCTCTACGCCACTTACGACGGAGAAAACTGGGTCGAAAACAAAGTGTTAGTCGACGATATTTTTTGGATCGAAAACATGGTCGAATTTGAGAACCGCATTTTGGCGATTGGCGCCCGAGGCCAAATCTACGCGGATCCCATCAGTTCCGTACCCAATATTCAAACACGGATAGAAAACGGTCGTTTCTTAAATGTGTCCACTTACCATTCCGACCCGACTAAAATCACAATCTACCACGAAACCAGTGACGACCTTGAAAAATGGAACGAAAGTCTGATTCTTCCGCAAGAAGGCAGCCAACTCATACAAGCGTCCCTCGATTTGAAACCCGAACTCTCCTCCCAAGCGAAATTTCATCGTATTTCCGTTGGACCCGGTTTAGATTTTTCAGGACTGTGGACCGGCAATCTGAATACGGAGCTCGTCAGCAACGGTAACTGCTCCAGTCAAAACCTGGAACACGAACGAGTAAGCTATCAACTCAATTGGCTTGCCGACGACAGTATTACAATCGATCGCATCGAAAAGTCCGGCGACCCTGAGCGAAGCGTATTCACAGGCTCAATCGACCCGAAAACACTTGAGATAGGGCTAACTCGAAAGGTGGATTCCACTTGCCAGGTGGAAGTCGAATGCGGAGCGACAATCTCGGGAACCTCGGACTCCGGCCTAGAGTTGACTATTCACTGGTCCGAGCAAATTTGCGGTGAGGAGAACTGTTTCATTAACCGCACTCTCTACTTGTATCACTAACACAAAACACAGCGTATGGCAGACAAATCAATCCGTCTGCCAACTACGGTATAGTTTGCGCAATACTATTCCGAAGCCAACGAGTTCAACACTCTCTTAGAAACCCGTATCCCTTTTTTCAAGACGTCGAGATCCATACTTTCATTGGGCGCGTGCAAATTGTCTTCGGGCAGGAATAGTCCGATCATGACGGAATCCAAACCGAGCGTCCGTTTAATATCGGCGATAATCGGGATGCTGCCTCCTTCTCGCAAAAACAAAGGAGGCTTGTCGAACTCCTCGGTAATGGCCCGTTCGGTTGCCCGAAACGCGTCGTTCAATCGCTGCGGCGCGTCCGCCGGCGAATTCGGCTTCCCGGGCGGGACGACCATATAAGGCGCTCCTTGATGCCCCATCGTTACGCGGGCGGTTATTCCCTTGGGGACGCGTTCCAAGATCGCCTGCTTCACGCGTTCACCCACAATCTTCGGGTCCTGATTGCCGACCAGCCGACACGAAATCTTGGCCATCGCTTTAGCCGGTACGATCGTCTTGCTCCCTTCACCCTGGTAGCCACCTCCGATTCCATTGAATTCGAGCGTCGGCAAATAGCGGATCGCCTCAAATGACGTGTATCCTTTTAATGAATGCAAGTGGTCGAGACCCAAAAACTGTCGGTAACTCCCCTCGTCCGAACCGAGTCGGTCCAATTCTTCGCGCTCCCAATCCTCCACCTCGGTTACCCCTTCGTAGAAACCGGGAACCGTCACTCGGTTGTCGGCGTCGTGGAGCGAAGCACAGACTTCGCACAAAGCCTGCACAGGATTATAAACCGCCCCTCCATGCAAACCCGAATGGAGATCGCTGTTCGGACCTTCGAATTCCACATCCATCACGGCAATGCCTCGCAAACCAACCGTCACGACCAGTTGATCCGCAGACGGGCTCACTGTATCCGAGAGCAATACCAAGTCCGCCTCCGCTAGCTCTTCGCGACGGCTTTCTAGAAACGGAAGCAAACTCGGACTTCCGATCTCCTCCTCCCCTTCGATCAAAAACGTAATCCGCAGCGGCAAGTCCGGATTCTCATCCAGCAACTCCGAAACCGCGGCGATGTGAGCCATTTGCGGCCCTTTGTTGTCCGCAGCCCCGCGAGCGTAAATCCGCCCGTCCCTCACCTCCGGCTCGAATGGCTTTGTTTCCCAAAGCCCGAGCGGATCCGCGGGCTGCACGTCGTAGTGCCCGTAGACAATCACATGAGGCCATGCGGAATCGCCCTCGCGCTTGGCCAATACGATCGGATGTAGATCCGTATCCACGATTTCAACACTCAGTCCCATTTCGGAAAAAAGCGTCGACAAAAAGGAACGCGAACCCGCCATTCCCTCTTTAAAGTCGGAATCCGTGGAAACGCTCGCGTGGCGCAAATGCTCTTTCAATTTCTCGATAGGATCGAACATGCCCGCAATCAAGACCAAGCCATCCGCCATTGCAATTTTCGAATTTAGACCAGCTCCCCGGCGAGAGAAACGTCAGAATCGGGTGAATGACACGCCGGTCGCCACCAGGGCGAGCCCCAGGGTGTTCGCGGACTCCACTAATTCGCTTTCAGTCGTCACGTCCAATCCCGGATGCGCTACAACCCGAAAACCGAGCGAATGGGCCCGTTCGAGGGCAACGGGTTCGGAGATATCCTCGTCAAACACAAGCGCCGCGTTTTCCAACGTTCGATCGCTGCCGGTCACAAGCCGCTCGAAGTCCGTTTGACGGACCATTCCCTCGGCTCGCGCAAGCAATCGCTCGTCCCCCACGGCAACGCAGGCGCTTGACCTCAAGTGCCGTGAGAGTTTCACGCCGAACAAGAGGTTGTCCCAGTCTTCAACCCGCGGCTGATTGGCGCTCGGCAAGCGCCATGAAAACGGATTCACCGCCACCCGGTTCCGATCCTGAATCAAAACCCCGCCCACCACGGATCTCAATTCATGCAGCGCCTCGAACCCCAGACCTTCTCGCGCCGCGAGTCGACGCAGGTTCGACTCCTCGGAATCGCCCAGAAAACTAGGGGCGATTACCGTCGCGACGCCACGACTTTCCAATTCAGCGATCTCCGCCGTTCCGATCGACTCGTTCACCGCCAGCGTCGCTCCTCGAAGTTCGACCCCAGCGCCGTTCAACACCCGCGCGAGCGCCGATTCTTCCGCCGACCGGCCACTCGCCATCGCGACCACGACGCCCTTGCGAACGAATACCGCCGTCGCTTTCTCAAACTCGCCGATGATAAACGCCGCCAGCGACGAGTCCGCGATTGACCGGTAGTCCAGCTCGGGCCCAGACACGACTTCCAAATGATCTTCAAAACTTCCGTACAAAGCCGCCTTTTGCCGTCCCGTTTCTCCTTCAGACAAGGAAACGCCGCGTCTCCAGGAGTAGCTTAGGGTTTTTGGAAACCCCGCGAGCGCGTCCAAATCCGGCGCCTCCCCTCCTTGAGTTTCCACGTATTGGGCAACGGTCGCGTCGAAACGGGAGACCGCGTGAAGGGCCGCGCAAGCCCGTTCCATCCGAAATCCAGAAGTCAAACCTCCGTCATTCTCCGCCAAAAGACGCTCCGCTTCCACATACGCCTTGGGATTTCCAAGCACCGCCATCGCGCTCGGTTGCCGCGCAGCCAGTCGAATGAGATCCACCAATTCGTGATCGAACGCTTTGAGAGCGCTTCTCCACGAGAGGAACTCCCGCCCCGCTTGGGCAGGATCGTAAAAATTGGCTACTAGCAAATCGACCTCGCCCGCGCGGAGCATCCGACCGGCGCCCTCCCAGTCGATCGTTTCGAGATCGGACCCGCAAACCCCTTCCAATCCAAGCAATCGGTATCCCCAGCGACCCGACAACGCCGCGGAAAACGCATCCACTCCCGATTCGTCCCGCGTCGCGATCAAGGCCGTTTTTGACATAGGCAAAGTACCGCCGCCCGGCTCGCCGCAATCAACTCTTTTCGCGCCCGTATTATCACTCGGTCGCCCCTTTTCTAATTGAATTGCCCCAATCCGGGTGCGATATGATATTTCAAGAAATCAATGACATCCCATCCGCAAACTACGCTCACCATAGGAGATCGCTCCTTCGATTCGCGACTGCTTGTCGGCACCGGCAAATTCAGCTCCAACGATGTCATGAAAGACGCCCTCGTCGCCTCCGGCTCCGGCCTGGTGACAGTCGCTCTCAAACGGGCCAACCTGCAGTCCAGCGCCGACCCCTTCGCCGACATTCTCGACTACCTCGACCCCGAACGCTTCCTCATTCTCCCCAACACTTCCGGAGCCATGGACGCCGACGAAGCCGTTCGCGTCGCCCGACTCGCCGCGGCCGCCGGACTCCCCCAATGGGTGAAACTCGAGATCCACCCGGACCCGAACTACTTGCTGCCCGATCCGGTCGAGACGCTGAAAGCCACGGAAATCCTCGTCAAAGAAGGCTTCACCGTTCTGCCCTACATGAACGCCGATCCCGTCCTCGCCCAGCGACTCCAAGACGCGGGCGCCGCCACCGTCATGCCCCTCGGATCCCCAATCGGAAGCAACCGCGGATTGGATACACGTTCTCAAATCGAGATAATCATCGAGCAAGCGCGCGTCCCCGTCGTAGTCGACGCAGGAATTGGCGCCCCGTCCCACGCCGCGGAAGCCATGGAAATCGGCGCGGATGCAGTTCTGATCAATACCGCCATCGCCATCGCTAACGACCCTAGCGGCATGGCTCGCGCGTTTGCAAAAGCGGTCGAAGCCGGAAGGGAAGCCTACGAAATCGGCCTGGGAGCCAAGTCGGTTCGAGCCGAAGCCAGCAGTCCATTGACCGCGTTCCTCGACGCATAAGCGTGTTGAACTGAAAGAACAATCGACGCTAATCGTATCCAAACTATGCGTTCATCCAGCTCCAGTCCATTCGATACGAATCGTTTCTCCACGGTGTTTAGAAACTTGGACGCAACCCGATTTCAGGAGATCTCGAGCCAGACGACCGGAGGCGATGTCGAACGTATCTTGGACCGAGGCCGAACCGACTCGCTCGAGGAGTTCGCCCGATTGATATCGCCCGCGGCCGAGGCCTACTTGGAACCGATGTGCCGGCTTTCGCAACGCGTCACCCAAAAGCACTTCGGCAAGACTATTCGAATGTTCGCCCCGCTCTACTTGTCGAACGAATGCGTCAATGTATGTCGCTACTGCGGGTTCTCCCGCCACAACGACATTCCTCGAATCACCTTGTCAATCGACGACGTGGAGTCGGAAGCCGCCCTCCTGGCAGACCAAGGATTCCGCTCGATACTACTCGTCGCCGGAGAGCACCCGAAGTACGTTTCGAATGGATACGTGGAATCGGTCATACAGCGCTTGGCCAAACGATTTCCGAGCATCGCGCTCGAACTCGGCCCGCTCGAAGCCGACGGCTACCAACCCTTGGTCGACTCCGGCTGCGAAGCGCTGATCGTCTACCAGGAAACGTACGACGAATCCACCTACCGCTCGCTCCACACCGCCGGCCCTAAGAAACACTTTCATTGGCGCATGGACACTGCGGAGAGAGCCTACGAGGCCGGATTTCGTCGACTTGGAATCGGCGCCCTGTTCGGCCTCCACGACTGGCGACAGGAAGCGGTTTCGCTCGCAGCCCACACGCAGCACTTGCTCCGCAATTGCTGGAAAGCGCAAGTCGCCCTCAGCATGCCTCGAATGCGACCCGCCGCAGGCGAGTTCGAACAAGTCGAATTCCTGCGCGACCACCATTTCGTGCAACTAATCGCTGCGTTTCGAATCTTCGCGCCCCACGCCGGCATCACCTTGTCCACGCGCGAACCCGCATCCCTGCGCGACGGACTGATTCCGCTCGGCGTCACTTCCATGAGCGCAGGCTCTTCTACCGAGCCCGGCGGCTACAGTAGTTTCGACGAAACCAGTTTCACGCCCGCCGGCGAGCAGCCTGGCGAGCAGTTTCACATCGCCGACGAACGGCCGCCCGCCGTCGTCGCGGAAGCCATCCGCTCCGCGGGATACGACCCCGTTTGGAAAGACTTCGATCAAGCGCTCTTCGACCATCCCACTGAAGAGCTCGGCTCTCACCCATCTAAGCGTTTCACCGAACTCGAGAGCAAGACGGTCGACAGGAACCCTGTATCCGTAAAATGAAGATCATCGCCAACGACACCGAATTCGAAATCGAGGACGCCTGCACGCTTCCCCGTTTCCTAGATACAATTGGACATCAAGTCGGACTCGTCGTCGTCGAACGCAATCGAGAAGCGCTATCGCCTTCCGAAGCTGCCGACACCATTCTCGAAGACGGCGACCGATTGGAAATCGTGAAAATCGTGGCCGGCGGCTGAGCTTGCATGAACGACTCCGACTCCCAGTTGCTCGACGGTCTCACCGTCACGCTCGACAAGCTCGAGTACCACTACGGCAGTTTCAACGCCCCGCAGGAAACGCCCCATGTTTTCGTGTACTTTCTCACCATCGACAATCGCTCGGACCGACGCGTCAAGCTGCTCGGACGCAAGTGGATCGTCACCTCGAGCAACGGGGAGAAACTAGTAATCGAGGGCGACAAGATCGTGGGCAAGGAACCGGACCTCGCTCCGGGCGAGTCGTTTTCCTACAATAGTTTTCACATATCGGCCACGGAAGCCTCGGCGATCGGGAGCTTCCACGGAGTGGACGAGTCCGGCAACCGCGTCCACACGCGCATCCCGCGATTCTCCATGCGTCTGCCCGACCAGTCCAGCTAGATAAACGCGCCGGGACGGCGCGTTCCACCTTCCTTCACTCGATCTCTCGTGGAACGTGCCGTCCCGGCGCGTTTTTGCCAGAAAAGCAATAGGTCAACGCCTATCGGCGACCAGGAACACCTTCCCGACTTGACGCCCCAGGGGGGGCGACCCTAATTATTCGCAACCAAATCGCGGTTCGCCGCGAAACAGCTACCATGGGACAACAACATCGCAAAAAAACCAAACGCATCCGGCGCAAAGCCTATTTGGCCCGCAAGAAAGAGCGGGAGCAGAAAGCCACCAAACGCAAGTAAGGCTCGCTAACCTTCGCCTGCCCCCGCAATGAGCTTGCTCGGACTAGAAGATCGCCAGTGGATATTCCTGGCCACCGTCGTCTTCGCGGTCACTTCCGGACTCGGGACCTACAGCGCCCTGAAGCTGCGCCGCAACGCCCCGCGACGCTACACGCTCGTGCTGGTGAGCTTTGGCTGGATCTTGCAAACGATCGGCCTCTACGCCCGCGGCCTGCAATACGGCGGTTGCCCCTTGTCGAATCGATTCGAACTCGTGCAATTCATGGTCTGGTCGGCGATCGCCTTGTATATATTCGTCGGGCCCGCATTCCGCGTGAGCTTCCTGGGAATGTTCACGTCCACCTTCGCCACGCTGTTCTCCATTCTCTCGCTTTCGATTCCCGCCTGGGACAGCCCGAACCGGACGCCGATATTCGGCGACTCCCCCTGGATCGAAACCCACGCCGCGCTCGCCCTTTTCAGCTACGGCGTATTCGGCGTTCTCGCCTTGACCTCTTCGATGTACCTTTTGCAAAGCCGGAGCCTGAAGCAAAAGAAGATGGGCGGCTTCTTTCCTTTCATGCCCTCCATCGCCGAGCTCGCCAATATCAACCTCCGGCTGCTCAACGTCGGCTTCTTCATCCTTTCCAGCTCCTTGGCGATCGGAGCAGTCTACTGGACCAAAGACCTGGAGTCCGTCAATTTTCCGAAACTGGGCACGACCATCGCAGTATGGCTCGCCTACGGAACTCTCCTTCTGCTCCGCTTTCGGCAGTCCTTGTCCTACAAACAGTATTCCTGGGCCTGCATAGCGGTATTCACCGTCGCCCTACTTTCGCTCGAGGCCGTTGATCGCTCGTTCGACGATCCTCTCGACGAATCCTCCGTTCGCCCGCCCTCCGAGCAGTTATGAGCGCACAATCAGGCGAGCTTCTGTTGGTCACGATCAACCACGAAACCGTTCCCATGGAGGAACGGGAACGCTACGCTCTGGACGAACCCCAAATCCGCGCCCTCTACAAGTCCCTCCACGCCCGCAACGGAATTGAAGAATCCCTCATCCTCAACACCTGCAATCGCTTCGAACTCTACGCGAAAACCGTCGGTGTTCCCAACAGCGAATCCGCCGTCATCGACGCCCTGGGAACGTTTTACAAGACCGATGCGGATTCCCTTCGCGACCACGCCCAGATCCACGGGGGCCAGGACGCGATTCGCCACCTGATCGAAGTATCCGCCGGACTAAAATCCCAAATCACCGGAGAGGCGGAAATTTTCGGACAAGTCAAAAGCGCCTACGCCATGTGCCAAAACCTTGGATACGCAGGAGCCTTGATCAATCGAATGACCCAAAAGGGTTTTCAGGCGGCGAAGCTGATTCGCCATTCCACTCCGATCGGCGAGGGCCAGATCAACATTTCGAATGTCGCGGTCGATCTTTCCCTCAAAATTTTCGGCGGCTTGGAGAACGCCGCGGCCTTGATTATCGGAACCGGCGAAATCGGCGGAAAAACCGCCAAGGCAATGCGCAGCCGCGGCGCCAAGCAGTTCGGGCTCGCCAGCCATACTCGGGAACGAGCGGAAGCGGCAGCGAGCGAATGGGGAGGCGAACCGCTTCTCGTCGACGAGCTTGCGGAGTACATTGGCAAATACGACATCGTTATCGCTTCCACCGAAACGGAGTCCCCGCTTCTGACGCGAGACGCTCTCAAAGCCGCTCACGCCCAGCGAAAAAACCGACCGCTTTTCCTTATCGACTTAGGCCTCCCCCGAAATCTGGACCCACGTTGCGAGGACCTCGAAGACGTCTATCTATACAATCTCGACGATCTCGCTCGAATCGCCGAAGACAATCTGAGCGAACGACGCGCCGCCATAAAAAGCAGCGAAGCGATCGCCGCCCAGAAATCCGAGTCGATCTGGCAGGTACTCGTAAGCCGCGGACTCGTTAGTTTCCTATGATGCGGCTGCCTTCGCTCAAGAAGATGCCCTTCAAGTTCATGTCGAGCGCTTGACGATTCGGCGAGTTCTTGAGGGCGTCGCCTTTGCTGATCAAACCGTCCTTTACGAGTCGGAACAGCTCCTTGTTAAAGGAGCGCGAACCCGTTTCCGGCGAAACGTCGAGCAGCGATTGGATCTTGTCGAACTTGCCTTCCTTAATCGTGCTTTGAACGACCGAGTCTGCGACCATGATCTCCTGGGCGGGAACGCGGCTGTCGCCTTCGAGCGACGGAATCAGCTTTTGCACGATCACGCCGCGCAAAGACTCCGACAGCTTTCGCCGCACCAACTCGTGTTTCTCAGGCGGGAAGTACTCGAACAAGCGAAGAATCGCCTGCTGGGCGCTCGCCGCGTGGAGCGTGGTGAAAACCAAGTGGCCCGTTTCAGCCGCCGCCATTGCCGTGTCGAAGGTGTCGGCGTCGCGCATCTCCCCGATGAGGATGATGTCCGGATTCTGACGAAGCACGGCCCGCAGCGCTTTTTTGAAATTCGGTGTGTCGATACCAATCTCGCGCTGGTTAAAAACGCATTGGTTGTCGATGAAGTTGTACTCGATCGGGTCCTCCAAGGTCACCACGTGCTTCTCCGCGCTCTGGTTCAGGTGATTGAGCATACAGGCCATGGTCGTACTCTTGCCCGATCCGGTCGCTCCGCACAGAAGAACGATGCCGTCTTTCGCCTCCACGAATTGGGCCAGCGTTTCCTTGTCCAGATTGAGCTCCTCGAAGGTCGGGATCTTGCTCTTGATATGGCGGAAGACCAGACTGACCGATCCGCGCTGCAAAAACGCGTTCACGCGGAAGCGACCCGCTTGCTCGAGAAAATAGGCAAAGTCGACTTGTCCTTCCATTTCCCAAACTTCGCGGAAATTCGAAGGGAGGCTCTCCTCGACGAAGGCCAGCGCGTCCTCGCCGTCGATCGGAGGCATGTCCACCTCTTCCAGACCGCCGTTGATCCGAAGCAATCCAGGCTTGTCTGACTTGATCACAATGTCGCTCGCGCCGTTCTGAACGGCGAGCAAAAGCAGTTCGTCGAAAATTTCTAGGGACATAAGCTCGTTTTTGACTGAGTTTTGATAATTCTAGTGGGTATTTGCCTTAAGAGTTGACCGGCTATTTAAATCGTCTTGGAACTCGAAACCTTCAATCTACACTGCGACGAATTATGACTGCCCAACGTTTCACCGGATCAATCACCGCCATGGCGACGCCCTTCAACCCGGACGGAACGCTCGCGAAACGCGATCTGGAGCAGTTTGTCGAACGGCAAATTAGCGACGGAATCGGAGCCTTGCTCCCCGTGGGTACGACGGGTGAATCGCCTACCCTCAACCACGAGGAGCACGGCGAAGTGGTCGAAATCGTCATCGCAGCCGCCCAAAAGCGCGTCCCGGTCATCGCCGGCGCCGGCTCCAACTCGACACGCGAAGCGATCTCCCTGACGCGTCACGCCGATCAAGCCGGGGCGGACGGCGTTCTCCACGTTACCGGCTACTACAACAAGCCGACTCAAGAAGGGATCTTTCAGCACTTCTCGGCCATCGCTCAGGAAACGGACAAGCCGATCGTGCTCTACTCGATCCCCGGGCGCTGCATCGTCGACATTTCAGTCGCCACTGTCGAACGCCTCGTCGCGAAACACCCCAATATCCGCCATATCAAGGAATCCGGCGGAAGCGTCGCCCGCGTCGATGAACTGAAGCGCGCCCTCGGAGACGAAATCACCGTGCTCAGCGGCGACGATGGATTGACGCTCGCGTTTATCGCCTCCGGAGCGGAAGGGGTCATCTCCGTGGCGTCCAACCTGTTTCCGGCGGAAGTGACGGAACTCGTGAACACCGCCTTGGACGGCGATTTGCGCGGAGCTACGAAACTACATCAGACTTTGTATCCAGTTTTTCGCGATCTATTCATCGAACCGAGCCCCGTACCTGTAAAGCTCTGCATGAAGAAAGCCGGCATTTTCAGCAGCGATCGCGTACGCCTTCCCTTGTGCGAGATCAGCGCCGAAAACCGCTCTGTCGTGCTCGACACCTTCGCTCAAGTAACCGCCGCGCTCGAAACACGCGCCGCAACCGCATCCATCTAATCATGAGCATCAACATTTGCATCAACGGATTCAAAGGTCGTATGGGGGCCGTGATCGCCGAGACCGCTACGACATCCGGCCACGCCATCACCGGCAAAGTCGACCTTGGCGACGATCTCAACGCTGCCCTCGCCGATTCCGACGTCGTCATCGACTTTTCTTTCCACACCGCGACTCGCGGCGTATTCGAATCCGCGGTCGCTCTGGGCAAGCCGATCATCTGCGGCACAACCGGCCACACCCAGGAAGAGCGGGCGGAACTGCTCGCGATCGCCGCGAAGGTCCCCACGGTTTGGGCGGGCAACTTTTCGATTGGCGTCAACCTGCTTTGCTACCTCACCGAAAAAGCCGCCGACATTTTGCCACTCTCCTACAACGCGGAAATTCTGGAGATGCATCACCGCATGAAGAAGGACGCGCCCAGCGGAACGGCCTTGATGCTGGCAGAGTCCGTTCTCGGGCCGCGCAATCTCAGCTACGACGACTTGCAGCACGGACGCGAAGGCGTCCCAGGCGAACGTGGCGAGCGCGAGGTCGGCATGCATTCGCTTCGAGGAGGGGACGTTGTGGGCGACCACACCGTGCTCTTCGCCGACGCGGGCGAGCGCGTCGAACTCACCCACAAAGCGTCCAGTCGAGAAATCTTCGCCCGCGGGGCCGTGCGCGCTGCCGAGTGGGTGGTCGGCAAATCGCCCGGCGTCTACTCGATCCGCGACGTGCTCGGACTCAAGTAGCGATGATCGTACTGATCGAAGGCACTTTGCTCAAAGCAAGTCCGATCTCCGCCACGATTTCGGCCGGCGGTCTCGGCTACGCCGTCAACGTTCCTGTCACAACCGCTGAAAAATTGCCAAAGAACGGCGAGCCCGTGAGCCTGCACACGCACGCAGTCTACCGGGAAGATTCCCAAGCCTTGTACGGCTTTTGGACCGAGGACGAGCGCGACTTTTTCGCCCTGGTTGTGGAAAAAGTGTCCGGAGTCGGACCGAAAGTCGCGATCAGCCTGATGAGCAAACTGCCGCTCGCGGATCTGATCGCCGCCATTTCCGCCGAGAACGCTCCCCTCCTCGCCAAGACCCCCGGAATCGGGAAAAAAACTGCAGAGCGGATCATAATCGAACTTAAGGACAAGCTCGCGGGTTTTCTTTTCGCCGTTTCTCCTCAACCCCGCGAATCGGATCTTCCCAGTTCCGCGGACGCCAACAAAACGGAGGACGCCGTCCTGGCCCTGCAGGCGCTCGGATACAAACAGTCTGACGCCCAGAAAGCCATTGCCAAAGCGATGGACGCGCTCGGCCCCAACACCAGCACGGAAGCGCTAATAAAATCCGCTCTCGGCTGATCGCCCAAGCAGCGGCGAGTCGCGTTACTTCAAGTTGCTGCGGCTATCCTGGCTAGAGACCACGCCAATCGAACTCGCCGGCGAAAACGCGGCTTTTAACGTATCGCCTCCGAATGCCGAAGTCGCGCCGTCGATCGCGTTGAACGGATCGTCCTGGAGCGGCAAGGCCCCGAACTCGAGCAAGTCTTCCGCGAACAAGCCATCAAGTTTCAGCCCGAAGTCGCTTCGCTCGCGATCAAGAATCACTCGATCGTTCCATTCCGCAAGGCGGTCGCGACTGGAAACCGGCCGCGCCGCAAGCCCGACATAGTCGATCTGATACGGAGCGCCGGTCCTCATAAACCGAGGAGTCGCTACTTCCGCGGAAGCCATTTCCGGGAAGAACACCGTATTGCCAGACTCCGCGTTGTTTTGAATCGCCACGGGTTGCGGTCCCGCGTCATTGAAAAGCGGAACCAAGTTTCGGCCCGCCATTCCGAGCAAGGCAAACGCAGCGGCCAATCCTCCCAGCGCATACACCACCTGCCTTAACGAACGATTTCGGCCTTTCCGGTCGGACGGGTCGCCGAGCAACACACACGCTTTGTGTATCCGGCAATAATCTACAAACAGTCTCTGACGATCTTCGCAGCGACGCGTTTCCGCCATAAGATCCCCAAGATCTTGCGGCGAAATCTCGTCATCCAAATAGAGATTCAGTAATTCAGTGAAACGCTGACTATTCATAAAAGTTCATTGCCGAGACGGTCTCGAAGACTCTCGCGAGCGCGGGCGATACGGCTTTTGACCGTCCCGATGCTGATCCCCAACTCAACCGCGATCTCGTCGTAAGAAAGGCTCTTCACGTTTCTCAACACGAGCACTTCGCGGTGCTTGTCGTTCAAAGTCTCCATCGCGGCGGAAACCCGTTCTTGAAATTCATTAGTGACCGCTACGTCCTGAGGCGTCGCGACATCAGCCTGGAAGATCTCGGCCAAAGTCGTATCGGAGTCGCCTCCAACCGTTTGGTCGAACGAGATCGACTTGTCCCGCTTGCGACGCCACCAGTACCAATACCGGTTGCGAGCCAGATTCGTGGCGATCTGATAAAGCCAAGTCGAAAAGCTCGAGTCGCCTCGAAAATTCTCGAGCCCGCGGTGAGCCCGAATAAAGGCGTCCTGCGTCACCTCCTCCGCGTCTTGCGAATTCCGCAGCAACTGAAGCACCATCGCGTAGATGCGATCCCAGTAGCGGCTGACCATTTCCTCAAAGGCGGCTTCGTCGCCCGCCTTAAACCGAGCGACTAGCGCTTTATCCAGGGCTACTTCTTGAGCTTTCGTTGACATAGCAATGTGGCCTTTCTGACGTTTCTGTTTAATTAAAGTTCCCAAAATATCCCTCGCAATCCAATTCCAAACCGAGCTCCTCCGTTTTCGCCGAGTTTCCTCCGGAAAACCAGACCCAAACTAGAGACGCCTCCTTAGACGCTCGCTTTCGTGTTCGCATTCATTTATTACGCTAATTAGTACGCCCCCCAAATGAGTTTGGTTGCTAAAAATCGCCAATTTCCCTGTTTGTTCCTACATTTGTAGCCATTGGCGAGCAAACCACCCCTGTAAACACCAAAAACCGCCCAGCAACGGTTTCAACGAAGTATTGGGTCGACTGGGACTCGAACTATTATTCGAATTCATCACAAATACCTGAATAAGAACAATTTAATAATTCTATCAATGAGTTGCGCCACATCCTCACGACCCTCGAACCCGAACGGCAAATAAGCAGTTGAAAGCTCCACCCCTGGTCTCCTAGTAAGATGTTCCTAACGTTCTGCTTCTAGTAATCGCCAACTCAATCACTTCATCTGCAAACTCGATCACTTGAGAGCAAACGATCGCAAGCGCTATTTCGAATCCAGACAAAACAAAGTCTGATGCCCGGCCCCCTTCCTAGGGGAAGCTCTGACAGATCCTGCCGCCTCCAGAACTGCACAGCCCTTCCTCAAAGCGGTCGCGCTGGACTTGGTGGCCCCGAAGCCCAGAGAACGCAACTCCGCGGCCGCCTATCGAGTGTCGGATACTCCCGCCAAGCACGGGCGATCTCTGTCTCCCACAGAAGCTTGCCCTTTGGCACAGGCTCGAACCCGTAAGCGAAGACCCCAACCGTTCACCCCAAGCCGACGGTAGACTGGGATCCCGGAACAGGGCAGCGCCGAGCGGAAATTCGCCGAGACCCCACATAGAGGGGCTTTTGCCAAGGCGCGAACACGGCCGGGTCTACTTGATGCCCGCGCCCCTACTCCTCTAGCAGTAAAAGCAAGGAGGCTGATGCTGCACCCGCGGGAGATTTCTTCCATACACAAGCCCATGCGGTCTCGAGCGAGACGCGGATCATCCGCTCGGTTGAACATCGCGTCCTCTCAATCGACAGTCGACTTTTCTCGTTCGTCGAGAACCGATTCAGCAAAAATGTGCCAGCCTACCGAGGTTCCTCCCAACTTACACAGGTGAACAGCCCTACGCGCGCGAATGGTTCAGATGAAGGCGAACAACTCAGCCTGGTCTTTGAAAAATGCGCTTCATCGTGAATTGCCTATCCAATGGAGTTCCTTCTATTGTTCCATGGGAGATCCGTAAGATCTAAATCTCTCTAACGATAGAGTTCTTTCACTATAAAAGACACAACATCCGCCACCGGTCGATCTATCTCTACTCTCAATGCATTTTCTGGTCGTTCAAGCTCATCTAGTTGACCTGATAGCATTTCTTCTTTCATAAAATGATCTACTCGATTGGAGATTCGCTGTTTCAGCAGCTCAGTTGCTCCATCAAGGAATACGTAAACTACTTTGTTCCTGCCTTTCAATTCAAGGGTTTCTCGATGAGACCTTTTCAATGCCGAACACGCTAATACTACGCTACCGTCCAAACTCCACTTACCTATACTCTCGCCTAGTGTTTTTAGCCAGCCCACGCGATCTTCATCAGTAAGAGGATACCCCTTGCTCATTTTAACAATGTTCTCGTTTGGATAAAAATCATCAGCGTCAAAAAACTGAATCCCCATCCTGCGAGCGAATTCCATACCTATCGTAGTTTTTCCACAACCACATACTCCCATAAAAACATATATCATATCACGATTATTTTTAAAAAAACATGGCATTGAAAATCAATGAATACACTTCGCCTTAACGAGAAATAATAAATTTTAATTTATCGAGTTTAATTATATTTAAAATATATAATAAATCATTTATTATTACACAATATGTTTTTTAAAAATCGGAATTAGCAACTCTAAACATATGAACTAGTTATTAACAAACAAATGCAGATTCGCTACTTTCCGCTCGCAGCGATAGACCCAACCAGATTCATTTTTAAAAGCCAAATCAATGATCGCTTGACAGTTAAATCGCTAGCAGGTCGCGGACCAGACGCATGACAATTCTTCTGACCATTGTAGTCTATGCTTACAAAGCTGAGCCAAAACCTCTCAGCCACGAAGAGGCCTCCAAAGAAACACGCAGCTTTCCACGGCGAAAAGAAACGATAAAACATAGCGAAGAAATCAACGAGCAACACGCATCAAGTATGTTTATTGGCACTATTTCCAAAAGCGGCCTCACTTGCGAAAACTAGATTCAATATGGAGAATAACTCGTTGATAACTATTTCGGGCTTGAGACATCTTCGTACCATTTATCAGGCCTCAAATTGCCGCATCAGCATTCACTACAATTCCCGTTTGCGCGACTCGGCCGTCAACGGAATTCTCGCATCGCTCATCATCGCCTCAATCCGAGTCACGATCTCTGGATGACGCTCCGATTGATCCATCGTTTCCCCGGGATCTTCTCTCAAATTATAGAGTTCCAGCGATTTTCCCTTTTCAACCACGGCTTTCCACTCTCCGACACGGACAGCTTGCGACACCAGTTCCTGCGCGGGGCCAATACAAAATTCCCAATACAAGTACGAATGCAGCTTTTGCTCGCCAGCCTTACCTTCCAGAGTGGGCATAAACGATACTCCATTGGACTGCTCTGGAACCTTCAATCCAAGTAGCTCAGCCATCGTCAGCAACACGTCCCAGGATGCGCTAATATGAGTTGTTTCGGATCCCGCTGAAATCACGCCCGGCCATCGGGCCAACATTGGGCTGCGAATGCCCCCTTCATACAGGTCCCGCTTGAATCCGCGGAGCTCGCCATTCGAGTTCCAGAATATTGGATCATGCCCACCTTCTCTATGCGGCCCATTGTCGCTAGTGAAGACGATTAGAGTTTTCTCATCCAAACTTAACGAATTCAAAAGATCCAAGATCTTCCCAATCTGATTGTCCAGATTCTCGATCATTGCCGCATAAGCAGCAATCGGGTTTTGAACGTCAGGACAATATTCGTCAAGAGCGTCGTATTCCCCTATCAATTCTTCAAACTGAGGAAAACGCGATCTCCATTTCTCGTGCAACTCCGCTGGAGCATGCATCGCTGCGTGGGGCACTGCAGTTGGGATATAGCAAAAGAATGGTCTATCTGATCGAGCACTTTCTGCGATAAAGGCGAACGCCTTCTCCATCACTAGATCATGAGCATAAGTGCCCTCCTCAAGCTCAATCTCCTTTCCATTCTCTACAAGAGTAGATGGATAATAAGTGTGGGCAAGTGTTTGGCTCTTCCAACCAAAAAACTGATCGAAACCATGGACTAGCGGATTCTGCGCATCATCCGTGTTCGTTTGACCTAACCCCCATTTGCCAAATGCGCCTGTCACATAACCTGCCTCTTTGAACAACTCCGGGAGTACTCGCATTTTCGGATCTAGCTCCGCTCCTAACTCTCCTTTCAAATTCCCTCGCAAATAGACTCGACCAGTATGCTGACCTGTCATCAACACCGCACGTGAAGGGCTGCAAACCGTACTGCCCGAGTAGTAGTTTACAAACCGAATTCCTTCTTCCGAAAGTCGATCGATGTTTGGAGTTTCAATCTTTCTCTGTCCATAGCAGGACAAATCCCCGTAGCCGAGGTCATCCGCCAGAACATAAATCACATTTGGGCGTTGCTCCGATTTTGCAACTACAGTCACTTCAGCAGTAGCAACGGCAACTGTTAAACAGAACATTCCAATTTTAGCCACAACAGAGTCTTCAGCCTCAAAAACCCAGGTCATTCTTAACGATTTCCTTTTTGACGTTTCAAGTTCTCAAGAAAACTGAAATGGTTTGCCCCTCCGTTTCCATTGTCCTCCATCGGCCGCCAGAGTTTTGAACAAAGGTCAAGGTCTCCATCTCCATCTACATCCCCAATCTCAGTTTCATGCCCACCAAGATTCGCATCCAAAATAACCTCAGGTACAAATTCTCCTTCGCCTTGGTTTACAAAAAGCCACCATCGCGGGGACTTCGCCCCTCGCACCCACTCCATCTCCACCGTGACAAAGTCAAGCAAATCGTCATCGTTAAAATCCGCGACCTTCAGCGAATGCAGTGCTCCCAAAACCTCCCCCGCAGGAGTCAGCTCATAAACGTGCCATTCGTCTCGCGGATCGATTCCAGCCGATAGCCATGCGATCCTAGCTCCTCTATTTTCACACTCTACTAGAAGAATATCGAGTCGCCCATTCCCATCGACATCCAGAACTTGCGTCATCGTGGCGTTTCTTTGATGCTCAATCATGTCTCTACCCCAAGGAGCAGAGATTACATGTTTGGTCCACGATTCACCCGCTCCTCCATTCTCGAACCAAGCATTGCTCCTGACTATATCCAAATCGCCATCACCATCAATGTCCCCGGAAGTTATACCCGCATGAACCGATTCGCCTATTTCAGTCTTATGCCAGCTACTGAACGGATCATCTGAAACTCGATACCACCTTAAACTATTTTGATCCGACATGGTCACTACATCATCTATACCATCACCATTTACATCTGCGATAATTAGGTCGTGTACAGCCTCAAGCGATTCGTCGAAGACGTGCCGTGTAAAGATAAAATTTCTCGATCGTCCAAGATTCCGATACCAAACACCCCCGGTAACAAAATCGACCCACCCGTCGCCATCAATATCGCATGAGGCTCCACCTACATCCGATGCAGACTCTACGCCCAACAGATGTCTTACCCAAGTATCCGCACTCTTATATTCATACCAGTAAATATCACCACCCCTTCTTCCCGTGACGAAATCCAAGTCCCCATCTCTATCAATATCTACAAGAGATGTTTGACCGTAGGCGTCTCCCGGCAAATTTGGATCGGCAAAATGGTGTCTAAATTCGAATTCGTCTCCCAAAGCTATCAATTGAAAAATAAAAATGAAAGCAAAAACAGGGAGATACATAGCAAGTCGCTTAATCATCAGCATTCCTGAATATTAATTGTTGGGGACACCGAGCACACGCACGGAATCCCCAATTTGGTTTAGTCAGTAGATTCCTTAACCTAAAAATCGAATGTTGATCGTAGATTATAGGTAATACCCTCTCGCCAAACAGCAGAACGCGCACGACCATCCGGCTGAACACCAACAGTGACCGCCTCACCACTTTCGAGGACATTGTTTAGGTTGAGCTGCAATCTCCAGTCAATCTTATCGTTCAGTCTCTTTTTGTATCCGAAAAATAAGTTCAATCGAGTTCGAGCCTCGTCCATCCAAGGATTTGCAAGATCCGGAACCTCAATAGTTCTTCCATTTTCTGAAAGCACTTCGACTATAGGATAGCCGAGCGCTTTCTCGTCAATCCAATTGAGAGATCCACCGAAATTGAAGCCCTTCAGCGGCGAATCGTCGTCGAAACGGTAATTCGCGAGAAAATTAGCATGCCACTCCGCCAGTTCAGGAACTAGCTGACCCTCCCTAGAAAGGGCCGAATTCAATTGATTTAACAAACTGTCAAAGATCCGAACATTTACTGTTTGATTAGAATTGTCCGCTATCAACACTCTACCGGCCCCATCAATCCATTCTGGGCTCCTTAACGCGATGTACTCCTTCTGCGCCGGACCAATGTTGCTGCGAGAAGCCTCTTGTCTCGCGACATTGAATGAAGTCGTCAAATTTTGATTTGGTGAAAAGGTGACCTCCAGTTCCATTCCTTCAGACGATGTCGACTGAGTATCGCTTATCGGAGGCGCTCCCACCTGCTCAACTCTCTGGCCGCTGATACTCTCGGGCGCATCGACAATTGTCCAGTTCGTAAGCTCTTTGTAAGAGTCTGGAGGGCCTTGCCATCCGGCCGCGTCCCGCTCCTCCTGAGTGTTGTATTGAACAACAAGCCTATCAGTGTTTTGCGTAAAAGGAAAAAGCCTGAAGTCAGTATTAGTAGAGTTCGATTCGTACCAGTTGAACCTCGCAATCAGTTTTCGATCCCTCGAACTAACCGTGAACCCCTTGTCCACAGTGTCTCCGCCAGGCGGCGCAATGGGATTTCCAAAAATGTCCGTCCTGGGATTAACAATTTGAAAGTTCTCAGCTTCGCCCCAATGGAAGCTCAGCCCCAGACCCCCGGGCAGATTTACATAATTGTCCACATGCAACGCCAATCCTAAGGATTGGGTGTTGGCCTCAAAGTACTGATTTGGGTCGGCGCCCAATTCAAGAGATGGAACATCAATCAAGTTAAAGGCATTTCTCGTGATACCTGTATGCCCGTAATTTCGAACACGATCATTCCGAGCTCCATAAGTAGCAACTAACCCACCATCAAAAAACCGGCCCTGGTGAACCAGTGCGAGTGAATTTGTATTAGATCGAGTAAGATTTACACTATCCGCGAGCATCCGCGCAGTTTCAAAATCATTCCTCACATCATATACCATTGCTGGAATTCCAGTCTCTATACTGTCACCGGTGAATCTCCATCCAGTGGTTTCAGTATCATCAAGCAAGTAGTCTACCGGCTGTATGTTCGCTCCGACCGGAGAATCGCGGTTCGACAAATCCGGACTGAGCGCAACGTATATTCTGGCTTGACCAATTCTCTGGTTTAGATTCGTTCCGCCAGTAACCTCTCGGATATAGTCCTCGTGCATGCGGTTACCACTGCTCATACCAAAACTATCCCTAACATAGTCCTGTCCGAACACCGTTGTCTGCTGCCTACCGAGCCAATTGACGAAACGATTGTCTGAACGGGTGAAGTCAACTTCTGTAAATCCCGTTGCGCGCAGTGTTTTACGATCATTAAAGGTATCATTCCGATCGACTTCCCCTGCCATGAACGCGCGGCCGAAATTTGGGTTTTCAAATCCATCCTGTCGATGAGTATTCAAATCAATGTTAAGAGCATATCCACGAACACGAGGAAACGTATCGAAATACGCGCGATAAACACTCTCATCAGCAAACGCCAACTCAACACCGGCATGGCCCCAGTTAAATTGCCAGCTGTGGTCGTACGAAGCGTTAATTACATTGAAATTCTCCCACTCCCCCTTGTTTGGGCCATCGATTAAATGATTCACATAATCGAAAATCGATCGATCCAACACCTCTGCATTTCCCCAGAAACTCCCGTGCTCGATGCCATTCGCCGCAGCAGTTGCAGAAGGATAGTACTGCTCACCCATAGTTAGCGATATTAGGCTTGACTGGAATGAGAGACCAGATTCATCCCTCGAAGGGAAGTTTAGATACCAAGCAAGTTGCGCATGAGACGATTCTCCTGTTGAATCATAGTCATACAAAACTCCAGTGTAAGAGAACCAGTAACCTGGCGCCCTCAAAACATCCCTATCTATATCACGAAAATTATCGACTAGAGGATTATGCGTAATACGCTGGCCAGTTTCTGGGTCGATAGACTGAGGCTCCCACCAACGAGTTAACGTATCCGCAGGTCCATTCGGACGGGGTCTACGGGCATCAATCGCTCCACTTTCGTAGCTCAATTTAAAATTGCCACGTTCACTTGGCTTAAAATTCAACGCGATCAACGCTCTCTTGTCACGATCGAACGTCGGCTCTTGCCTCCACTCTCGCTGCTCATAGAGGCCGGCAAAACGAACAGCTAGCTTGTCCTCGAGCAAAACCCTATTGATATCCGTAGTAATTCGATGCGATCCAAACGAACCATAATTTAGACCAATTTGATTTGTATCATCAAAAATCGCTCCTACTGATTGGTGATTGATAATCCCCCCCGGAGAGCCAAGACCGAATAAAGTGGAGTTGGCTCCTCGGTTAACATCAACACGACTAACGCTGTAACCATCAAAAGTGATTCCCGTAGCAAAGAAATTGCGCGTGTTATCTGCACTAGCCAATCCACGAATACGATTAGCGGTAGATGGATCACGGGATGGCAAAGTGTGGTTAATATAGGACGCGCTTGTATCCGTACCTGAATAGTTTCCATCAATTCCTCCTGACTCAAGGTTACCTAAATGCTGGAACAGCTCCGCTCCGTCGTTCGCATTTAAGTCATCCATCATCTGTCTGGTCGCTACCGTAATAGAATTTGCCAGATCCTTCATCTCCGTCTTAATACGCGTACCCGCCAGTGTACTAGTCGCTACATATCCAACATCTTCACCGGCTTCTACTGCAAATGGAGAAAGCACAAAAACTTCGTCATCCGAATCTTGAGCTGTTATAATTGTATTTGCTGTTACTACACTGATTATAGTAAATAGATTCAGGAAATTTTTCAAAATCCTAAATCTAGCAATTTTCGAGTCATCAAACATCGTTACATACGACAATTTCATTGGTAGGGTTCTTTGTGGGTTGTTCATTCGTAGTTAGTTATTCAGTACAGTGTTTCTTTGTCATTAACAACAACTTCTCGATGCAATAACAAAGTACCTATTACAATTTTCTCCTTATAATTATTTTCTATTTTTATCTTACAAAAAGTTACTGTTCGTAATTCTAAAAAATAACTTATTAATTCTAGCGCATAATATTATAAATTGAATGAAGCTATATCTCATCTTAGATTTTCTCAATCTGTTCACCTCTTGCAATAGACTATTGAAGGCGTAAGCTCCGTCCTCAACCTCTATTCAGTTTGACAGTTTAGTGAATCGACTCGCCACCTAGTCCGTTGTGGCTGCTGGGGGGGGGTGTGATTACTAACCACCCCCAACAACCGACCCCTAAGCTCTTAACAAGTCGCTTTTACACCTCGAAATCACGACGGGAAATGCTGATACGCAAACGGATCAAAATTCTAACGAGCCTTCGCATTCCTAACTAACGAGACAGAATCATCGCCCCTTCCGTTAACAAAAAATCTATGCTCTACCGCACTAACATCAACAAACCCACAGCAATCACGCAAATCACTCAATACCAACAGCTATCGGCCTTTACAACTTAATCCCTACGACCCGGTTCACCCACCGGGAGCAACAAAACCGTGATCAATCATACGAGAAACAGATAGCTACCCATCGAAGAAGGTTCAATTTCCTTATCCACTCAGATACGCATTGGATGATCGGAATCAAAAGGAACAACACAGCTTTGAGACCTCGCAACTAAGTTCTCTATCACAAAACACCCTCTAAATTCGCGATGAATACTTGCCTATTTCCCCCAGGGGCCCCATTAAAACACACCTTTTTTGAATCCCTACTCCACACGGGGTGAGAATCACACCTTGGACCTTTTACATCGATAAACACACTACATATATGCTCCTCATGATCGAGTTCTAAGTCAATTAGCCTAATAGGCACTTCACCATCATTTGCAAATTTCTCATGCGGGTAAGCATCAGACAACAAATACTTTCCAGTGATATCAACTGAAGGATGGCCACTACCTTCATACTTATTGCTCATGATACTAAAATCAGACCCGTCATACTTCATTTTGCAAAACCTGAGAGTAGAATCGCCTAACCAGAATGGTACGAGATTCATGACTATATGCTCTCCATCAGGATGCCAATTCGGGTGATGTCCTCCCGCTTCCCACTGTTTTTCAGTCACTGTTTCTTTAATGTTTTTACCATCAACATCTAACGTAATAACAGACGGATTACGCCCCATTTTTTCTGGCACTCGATCAACCACATCTTTCGGAAATATACAACGAACAACTTGCATAATCCTTGTGTTTTGTCGATTAAACTTGCTGTGCCAAAAGTAGAATGTCCCACCCTCATAAAATTCCGGTTTACTCAAACTTTTTGATGCTGATTCAAGACTTAGAAACAGCTTCGTTTCCTTTGACACGAGATCTGTTTTCCAAATTCCCTCATCACTCGCCGCTCCAGGACTCAACCTATAGCTTTTTCCCGGATTTCTTGGGGCTCCATAACCACCTTGCGTGTAGTCCATCAACTCTAGCGACGGACTAATCACGCACGAAGCATCCGGCGCTATATCATATTTCGGTCCATCGTATGCTAGCACATCTCCCGTCTCCAGATCAATTCGCACACACACTGCCCGATCAGTTAAAATATCATTAGTGTAAACAAATCTATCATTTACACCCCATTGAGCATTTGCTCCAACCTGAAATCCCCAACATTTCGTAGTATAAATCGTTCTAATCGTTTGTTCTTCCAAATCGATTAAACAAACCTTCGCTAAATCCCCCATTACAGGACTTTTCCCCTGAAAGGGAAGCTTAGTCACCAGAACATATTTTCCCGAAGGACTAAATGGGCAAATATCGTAATAAGTATGGACGTAAAACCCATCATCAGGTGTTATTTTTAGAATCTTTCCCATTGTCTTCCCAGAACGATAGGGTTCGAACTCTATCCTTTTTTTGTCAGAATAACTCGCACGAGCACTTAAAACACCAAAAGGCAAACTACTGAAAATTATGCCGGATGAAGATCGGGCTAAAAACTGTCTCCTATTCATGTTTCTAGAATTAGAGATATAGTTAAACAAACTCAAATATCTTCCAATTTAAGTTATTTGACAGTTTAAATGTTTTTTTCAACGGACGTATTCAAGCAGTATGAATCTCTGTACGAAACACGAATTACGTCTCAAGGGAAATGCCATGCCTGCTCGATAGATGCTCCTACAATCCTCTACCCATCGGAAAAACACTCATCACAGTATCGTTCAAAACAAAGAGATCCACTCTCGTAATCAGTCCGTAGAAGATTTCATTTGTCCTTCAATAATCTATCGAGAAATAACTCCTGCCTTATAAAGGAGAACATTCCACTCTTGCCCCTTTCCAAAAGCAACAATCTCCTCAGTCGATGGCCTTAATACATGCGGAATTTCAAGAAATAATTTTAGACGATCTGCAGCCCCGATTCGATTTCCCATTCTCAGCATAAGATCAGCCGAAGCCAAGTGAGCATTAACGTGATGAGCCATCTCAGCGATAGCCCTATCGTAGTATTCGAGAGCCTGTACAAGTTCGTGCTTAGCCTCAAAAACAAGCCCAATGGAAAACAAAGCTTCGGATCTGAGCTTGTGCAAATCCGATTGAGACAACGGGCGATCCTGGACAACTTCTTTTTCGTAGGCAAATTGAAGGTGTTCTAGAGCCTGATCCAATTCCCGGCGAGAATAGTAAAGCTTGCCTAACTCCATATGGTAGTATGGATTTTCACTGTGATAAACAAGTCCTAGTTTGAGCAACTGAACTGCGTCACCCTCCTTAGATTGATCGGCAAAAATTCTAGCCAGACTTACACGGGCTTCAAAGTTATAGTCTTCCCACTCAAGCACTTTCTCAAGCTCCCATTTCGCCAACGTACGAAAGCCTTTTTGAAAGTAAATTCTTGCGAGACCAAGATACGGCGAGGTCATTTCCGGCCTAATCGCAATAGCACTTGTGTACCGGTCTTGAGCTGCTTCAAAATGCCCCATGCGCTCCAACACATAACCTAACCTATATAGAGCGCTTGCGAAATTTGGATCTTCTCGAATCGCGCGTGAATACATATCCGCCGCCTTCTCCAAGACTCCTTGAAGGTCAAAGTACGTCCCCAAATTATATGCGTAGAGCGACAATCCTCCTGCTGCATTAACATCGTATGCTGCCTGAGCTTCACGAATTGCGTGAACCCCCTGCTCATTCTGGAGCATCAGCTGAATAGTTGCCTCCGCCATCTCATCAGTGGATTTCCAGCCACCCTTCACCCTCCTAGGTGGAGTACTAGGGTTCCTGATATTATCAGAAGAATTATCATAACGGTAGCTCATGTGGATTTTAGAACCGCTTGGTATCCTCATTGGTACTTCAAATCGATAGTCCGCCTGCCAATTAAAGTCCCAATCAGAAATCCGGATAAGCCAATTCTTGCTACCATCCGGAAACGTCGAGAAGACATTCAGCTCCTTACCCAATAGGTGAGCGTGAGGATACACTCCCAGCACCTCAACATCGACTGGAACAACGAACTCCTGTTCCACCATATAATTAGATTCTCCTGGAGCTATATCAATTTCAAACTGACGGAGTGAGATCACTTGAGTAGGTCGTTCAGGAGGAGTATCAGTAAAATAGAATCCAATCTTGGGATTAACAGTTTCAACTTTGCCCGAAGGCAGCATGTGAAGTTCGATTACTAAATCCGAACCTGGTTCGATTTTCCATGCAGTTCCCGGAAAAGAGACAAACGGATCTTGGCCTGGTGTCCAGCCCACGAACTGCCCATCAGGAACTGAGGAGCTTCCGAAACCCATTCCATCGAACCCAGGCGCTGGATCAAGAGCATCACGATCCCTTGAACCTGAAGTCTGATCCACCATTATAACAGCATGATGAATAACTAGCTGAGAACGGGGCAAAAACTCCAAGGCGCGAACATATTTTCGTTTACTAAGCTGTAAGGGGATAGAAAAATTCCGATAAACATCGCTCCCTTCAGCTGGAAGCAAGTAATCCTCCCCAAGGGAAACAATAAGATCTGGTTGCCCCAGTTGCCAGGTACTTGAAAATTGAGGCGCCTCAGGAGCCCTACTTAAATCTCCGGGTTTCGCACCAGTTTCGTCCCAGGCTTGAATTTGTTTTATTTGCTCATCTGTTAGTCGTCGCTCCCCAATGACTTTTGGTCCGTACCCAGCATCTGGCTTCCAAGGTGGCATATATTTTGACGCTACGACATCTGATATTTGTCTAGAACGCCGTCTAACATCCTGATAGCTAGAAATACGAAATGGAGCGACCCCATCAGAACGGTGACACGGAGTACAGTTCTCATAGACTATAGGTGCAATATGTTCGGCAAAATTTATATTTTGACTTGGATCCTCAATTTCTTGAGCACTCAATATTGACGAACACAATCCAATTGATAACAAAACGTGAAATAATAGTGAGCAAGTATTTATACATAAATATTTACAAATAGTCTCAATTTTTAATGCAGAAACCATAATCCGGATCGTCATAAAATATCCTTACACTCAGGTACGCTGAAACATAATTGCTTATTTAGGATTCAATCACGATCCCTCTATTTTGACCAAATTTTTTGTTTGGTTCGCCTCATAGATTGCGGAAATAAGCTCTACAGCCCTCCTACCATCCGCACCAGATACCGCTGGACTCTCCCCCGACGCTATCGAATGAGCAAAATCATCGAGTTGCATGCGATGGTAATGCTCGGACTCTGGAAACTGTTTAAAATACTGATGATCTACTTCGGCCCACTTTGATAGTGGGCACTCCTGCCCAGGGACCAGCCACAAATCATTCAAAGGAGGAGATGACATTTCACTAACACCCGCTACAAACATCTCCCCAGAATCTGTTATCACACCCAAGCTCGATCCATTATCGCCATGCACTCTCACATTCCCGTACAACGGCGGGTTCAGAGAGTTGCTTACTACAACACTACCAAGAGCCCCACTCGCAAACCTGATCACCGCAACCGCTGTATCATCAACTTCAATGTAAGGATGATTTAAATTGTCCCAAATTCCAAATACCTCAACGGGGGGGCCCATATACCAAAGAAGCAAATCGAGCTGGTGAATCGCTTGGTTTACAAGTACTCCACCACCTTCGCCAGACCATGTTCCGCGCCAAGCATCGCTTGAGTAATATCTCTTGTCCCGCCACCCATACATATTAACAGTGCCAATTATCGGCTTCCCAATACGACCATCTTCAACAGCCTTCTTAATCCTCATACATGGAGCAAAATAGCGACGTTGCGAAATCACTCCCAATATACTACCGCCTTTTTTTGAAGCTTCGATCATAATATCGCAATCCTTCACCGAGGTAGCCATTGGTTTCTCTACTATTACATGCACGCCTTTCTCCAAAAACGGGACGCTTGTAATTGCATGCAGAGGATGAGGAGTGCACACAGATACAACGTCTAGTTTTGATTTATCGATGAATACTCCTATATCAGTGAACGCGGGCACTTGGAACAAGTTTGCCAAAGTCTTAGTCCTCCGTGAATTTCCACCGCAAATCCCCACTAGAGTAAAGTGCTTCGATGATTTTATAGCTTTAGCATGCAATGTAGCGACTTTTCCAGCACCGATGATTCCTATGCGCAATTTATTCGCCATTACATCATGTATTTGTACTCTCTGCGGTTCTGTTTAAAGGTAGCCCGCGCGCTCCAACTTGAATCTTTAGCAACTCCCCCCGTTGCACTTCAGTCACAATCGCGAAAGAACGATCTCCACCACCAAACGCAATGTTCGTGGGGAAATTTCCGACAAGTGGCACGCGTTCCAGAATATCACCATTCGGGTCTACGATAGTGACATCTCCCTGTTCCAATACACAAACATAGAGCATTCCATTCTCATCAAATGCCATTCCATCTGGTCCCGCAATTTTGTCCCATTCCGATATCGGTCTGGACATAACATTAGCAAACAGTTCCCTTGATCCTAGCCCACCACTACCATAAAAACGGTATCGATATATATTACCAGTCAGAGTTTCCGATACGTAAACAAATGCATTAGAAGCGTCAAATGCTATTCCATTCGCGAACCTCAAACCGCGAGTTAAGCACTCACACCTTCCATTTTCTATATCGAAACGAAAAATCCTTCCGTCTATTTTTTTAGCTCTTTTTTCACTAGGCAAACCTTTTCCCTCAAAATCGTTTAGCAGAACACCAGAGTCTGTAATATACAAAGCCCCGTCGGGACCAATACAAAGATCATTTGGCCATAAAAAGTCCAATTCATCGCTACCCACCGAAACTTCATCGACTTCACCGTTTAGTGACACTCTCAATAGTGACGGGAACCTAGACTCCGCAACCCAAAGAGCGCCATCGCAATCAAGTGCAATCCCATTAGGTCGTCCTGTTACGGCGATTCGTCTTCTCAAAGATCCGTTTTCATTTATCCACGTCAGGCAACCAGCCCCCATCTCAGTCACGACCCAACTCCCATCCTCGAGACAGATCGGCCCTTCTGGCTTGCACAAACCGTTTGCGATTAAAGATATCGCCGCCATATGCTAAACTCTTGATGCGGTGCAACTAGATTGTCGTTTGAAATAATCGAGACTCGACTTCATCCCACGAACCACATCTTTGTGATCCTCATATTCAATACATACATATCCGCAAAAGAATTCTGTTAGTTCAGAAACAATTGGCTGCCAATCAATTTCCCCCTCTCCAACTGCAAATGAAGGGGCCCATCTAGAACCTTCAAATAATAGATTCGGATCGACCCCGCTATTTCGTTTTGCATCTTTTAAATGGCAATAAACTATTCGCTCCCTCAATCGTCTCAACGCCTCTAAAGGATCTTCGCCAATGCGATAGTAATTACATGGATCATACAAAGTGCCAACATTTTGACTATTAGCCGCAACCAGTATTTCTTCAACTTGCGCTGATGTAAGGCCGTAATTCTCAACCGCAACCACAACCCCCTTGTCGACAGCGTATTCGCCAAGTTCACCCAATACCCTGCCGCATTCTTTCATCCAATCCGAAGCAAAATCTAGCTCGTGCGGCCAGACATTCGGTTCCATAACACGTAATATTTTCACGTCAAGCTGTTCGCAAATATCAATTGATCGTTTTGCCCAAGCTAATCCAAATGCTACGTTGCTCTTATCTACTGTTCCAGTTTTATGAGTAGCATTCAGTGCAAGAACGCAATTTGTAACTCCTGTTGCAATTTTTACATTAGCTTTTTCGGCACAGTCAAGCAGAGCCTGTATTCCCTCAGTTTTCCTATAGTTAAATTGCCTTTTTGGATCCTCAATCACTTGCCAGTAAAGAGGCACCTCCACATATCTAAGCCCAAGACTTGCTACGATCTCGAAATAATTCGAAACAGTCTGTTCACGGAATCCATAACATGCTGCACCCAATTTCATATAAAACAATCAGTATTTAAATTACAGAATAACGAGTAAACTCGCCAGTATACAAACTACGGCCAAGCAACTGACAACGAATCCCCACGCATCCTCTTTATTCCAACGCTTAAACTCCCACTCACTTTCCGGAAAAAGCTTAATTTGTTGATTAGAATTGGCGCTTTCGTAGGCAAGCTCGAGAAGGTGACGATCTTCTTCACGATCTACAACAACTGGCACTCTCATTTTCGCAAAAAACCGCTCCATGCCATTTGATAGCCTATTTCGTCCGAAAAAACTGATAGACAACAAAACTCCAAAGGGTAATAATATCCGGGCGCAATTCCTGAGTGTTTCGTTGATCGCATAGCTGTTTTTAGACAAGTCAAAGCCGAATCGACTTATCAGCCAAAGCTCCAAATTGAACATCCCCTTTCCTCGGAGAACACCCTCTTTATCGAAGCCAATTCCATCACTCCAATACACTGATTTTCCAGGTATCTGTTGCTGTTCAGCTGAAGATTCACTCGTACTCCGCTCAAACACCCTAGCCGGCGTTTCAACGAGCAAATCCTCATTGTAACGCAAACTGGAAAACGTTGAGGGCAGAATCGCCGGAAGAAGAACGAACACCATCGCGCCAACCCCTATGGAACACCAGGCTCCCCTGGCACTTGCCCGCCGCCAAACCATACCCAACCAGAAACTCGGGGCAAACACGCTAAAAAACCCCCAAAGGAACTTCAACATCGATAGAATATCGCTAAAAGAAACCGCCAACCAAGCTCCACCAGAAATAACGAGTAATCCGAATATTCGGCCAGCTACTAGGTAGTGCTTCTCTTCTTTTCCCGGGAACAATTCACCGTAAACATTATTGGTTAACAAACTCGAAGCGGTAATCATATGACAGTCGGCCGTAGACATCAATGCAGACAACAGACACGCAGTCATCAAGCCAACCAAACCGACATTGAGCGAGCCGAGTAGATCCAACGTTGCATAGCCCCACACCAGGTCCGGATTACGAAGTGTCCCCTCGTAAAGAACGATCGCAAAGAGTGCAAAAATCCCCCAAAGTACAGTAACTGCCCTTTTCATAAAGTTTCCTGCCACGAACCCAAATCGTGCCGAATATTCGTCTTTAGCAGAACCGATAGCAACCAACTGGTTTGGTTGGATCGCTACATTCAACGTTACCATAATGCATAGACTTACTATATAGTACCAAGTAAAGTCCACCGTATAGGCAGATCCAAAAAGTTTCAAAGAGGCCTCCGGCAATTGTTCTTTCACAATTCCAAAAGCAGTCCAAGCTGACTCTCCTCCGTAGAACGCATTCACCTTAACCATTGCAAAGGGAAGCAGCAGAACTGATAGTATAATTATTAGCCCTCCTTGCAGTAGGTCGGTCAGAAATGCTGCATGCAACCCCCCCATGATTCCATAGAGCACTACAATTATTGATACAAATATGACCAGGCCCACTTCGTTGACATGCGAAAAAGCGACTTTCGGATCAATTTTCTGCAACTCCGCTATTCGAGACTTATTCTCCGCAGTCAAAGAACCATAATCGAGTGCCTCTAAGTTGAGCAGTTCGCGCCCCAAGTCATGCTCCACACGCTCTTCAAAGCTCAATTCATCCAAGCTTTTTGGCGTTAAAGCCACAACCGTTTTACTCATGGCCGCAACCCCAATGGCAACGACTGCCATTGATCCAATTGCCGCAAACACTGAGTAAGTCATCGCCATTCGTCGAGACTGGTATCGCTCAAAAAAGAAATCCCCCAACGTAAGAAGACGCAGTCTTCGATACCAAGGGGAAGTCATCCAATACACAGGAGCCGCAAATATATACAGAAGACTGGACCATATCCCAGATGCACCATTCGAGTATACAGTAGTCGTTACACCAACAGCGCTTTCCGATGAAGTACCTTGCCCAAATGCTGCAAACGTCTGAATTAGCTTACCAAACCTCCTACCTCCAAGAAAAAAATCTTCTTGATTATGTATACGGCTTCTCGCCCAATACCCTATTGCTAATACGACCCCAAAATAGACAATTAACACTGCCAGATCTATTATACTTAATCCTAACATACATTCAAAAATAAATTATCATCAATTCCTCATTTCCCTCGCCTTTATTTAGAGTTAACCTATCGTATATTTGTAGATATTGTTTTCAAATCACGAATGCGTTATGCAATACAGAAACGATTGACTGTTTTTAAAATAAAACCGTCATTGAATGCATGACCAAACAAAATGAACCATCATTTCAGATATGGATCAATCGATAGATTACCCTAAGCCTTCGCAATTCCTTTTCAATTTGACAGTTAAACACCATTCAGGCCCAATTACACTGAAACTTTAGCAATAATTCTAGTTTACTGTCCAACCCCCATGCCTAAAAAATCGAAACGCCCGAATATGCGGCAAATCGCTCAAGAGCTCGGAGTATCGAGAACTACCGTTTCGATGAGCCTCAAAAACGATCCGCGAATATCTCCCGAAACCTGTAAAAGAGTCCAGGAGCATGCTAAAAAGCGTGGATATACCCCAGACCCAAAAGTTGCTCGACTGATGAGCTACCTCCAGTGTCAACGCAATACGAAGGCGAGCGAGACGATTGGATACCTTACACCCTTTTCCAGTCGCGATGAATGGTGGAAAATCACTACATTTCGCGAGTTCTATCAAGGCGCCAATGAAAGGGCCGAGGAGCTTGGCTATCGCTTAGATACCTTTTCGATGGCAGCCGAAGGAGCCACCGAGCAAAACATCAACCGCACCCTATTCAATCGGGGTATCCGTGGATTAATTATAGCTCCAGGGTTTGTACCACATGCTCAGCTCGAACTTGATTGGCCAAAATACGCATCTGTGAGCATTGGCTTCAGCTTTGACAAACCAGAAACCCATCGAGTCAGCTGCAACCACTACGCCAGTGCTGGACTGGCATTGAGAAAACTTCAGGCTTACGGCTATAAACGAATTGGATTTTTCCTAAAACCGGACAATGATGAGCGAACACGTAAATTGTGGCAAAGCGCCTATCTAGTCTACAGAAATAGCATCCCCAAAAAGCACCAGATCCCGGAATTTATTGGAGAATTAGACGAAGCCGCATTCTCCTCATGGTTTCTGAAACACAAGCCAGATGCACTACTTGGTGATCGACTAAAGGGAGCCGATATCCTAGAGAACGTAGGCCTCCAACAGCCATCCGACTTTGGATTCGCGCTGCTAGACGCAGAGAACTACCCAGATTGCGCGGGAATAGCGCAAAATGCCAAACAAGTCGGAGAATGCGCCACCAACCAACTAGCGGGAGCCCTTATGAGAAACGAGTTTGGACTGCCAGAACATCCACAGCTGTTAATGATCAATGGTGGCTGGAAAGACGGACAAACCTTAAGGGAAATAGGCTCATCCGATCTCAGCAAATGAACAATCAATCGACCGGAATCACAAATACGATATACAAGTTCTTGCTCGAGCCTAAGGAATCTGTCGGATACCCAAACTCTATTTTCTCTCCCTCGAAAGCTCTTTTCTTAAACAAACTAAAGTACTGCGTGCGAGCAGGCTTCTCCTTATTCACTGGATAATTCACCCGGATCCTTTTATTGCCAGAGAGCATTTTATAACTCCTTAGCCACGAGGGTACACCTCCCGTATCAGTAGCCAAATATACCTTTGTTTTTTCCGCAAGCGAGAATCGATACAGATCTTCGATTTGTGAATCAGGGCGCATTTTGTCATTGTTCTGTGTCATACCCACAGACAACCCGACCAGCTTATCGGGAATAGTGGATATTACATAGTCTCTATCAAAATAAAACAGAGACCCTCTCCCGAAACCCCTAGAAATGCGACAATTCTCTTCTCGCTGATTTTCAACGTTTTTCCCCTTTTCAAAAAGGAAAAACGGACTGTCGATAAAGCCATAGGCACCCTGGGAGTTCACTCCACTAAAAGTGTGGACCCCCACAGGAAGCATGGCTTCCCAAACATGATAATGCCGTTCCTTCCCCAAATACCCTTTAATTTGAATCCGCAATTCAGTGCTCCTAAATGCAGAATAGGAACGCGGAAGCCTCGGATATAAAAATGCGACATAAACATCCGATTCTCTGCTTAAAGTAGCGTACCCAAGAGTTCCTTCACCGACTTTTTCCCGATCCGCATTACGACTAAGCAAGCTCACTCCACCTTCCAGGAAACCTGGAATCGAAGCTATTGTATAGTCGCGATCGGAATAGATCTTTGCTCCCACGTTCGCGATAGATTTTTCTAAATTCGTATCAGAAACTGGATTACACCATGCGAACAAACCAAATAAGAGAGGCACTGAGAATATGATCCGCCTAAAGACCATATTCGAACTAAAAAATTGCCTTTTACTTTTATAATTTGTATTTTTCATACTACCTCTATAAAAAATTATTATATTGTAACTCAATTTAGCCTATTTTTGTCCTCACCAACACGATACAACCTATTGTTTTTGGCTGAATCATAAGCCCCAAACACGAGTTCCAATGTTCTACGCGTCTGATCACCTTCAGTTTCGAACACAAAACCGGACCGCAGACCATAAACGAAGTGCTCCAACGCGCCACGGTAACCGAGCATTTCCGAATTCCCTCCGAATACGAACTTTTCTTCATCGATCCCAGTATTCAATATCAGTGTTCCATCTTCATGAAGAATGATGGTTCCGCGATCACCTTCCAAACGACAATTGCACCAGCTCACCTTCTTACTTTCGTCAAAAACAGGTTGCGAAGCCCAGGACATATCGATCAGCGACATGATTTTACCTTGCTTCATAGCAACAAACGCTACGTCCTCTCCTTCAATCGTATCACTTATTCGTGCCATCTGAGAATAAATATGTTCCGCCTCCCCAAACAAATACCGGAAGGTATCTAAAAAATGAACCCCCAACTCGTAGGTTATCAACTGTGGCATTTTATGAAAAAAGGACCTTGAAAATCCGCCATCCGCAAGCGATGCACGACTTCGAGATTCGATTTTCGCGTAGAACAAATTGCCAATTGCCTTGTCATCCACCAGACTTTTAATCTTACGAAACCAGGGCTGAAACCGACCATTCTCATTAACCATAAATCGAACATTTGATTTTTCGCAGTACTCGATCATTTCGTCTAGCTCCTTCATTGAAGAAGCTATCGGTTTTTGACATAGTACTGCAATGCCTCGATCAGCTACAGCCTTGATAAGTTCCAAGTGAGAATTGGGCGGCGTCACAATATCAACAAAGTCGAGTTTCTCAACATCAAGCATTTTGTGGAACGAAGAGTACGTATTCGCAATTCCAAATTCATCCGCTCTTAATTGGGCATCAGCTAGATTGAGACTAGTTACCGCCACAATCTCCGCGCCTCCAACCCCCGCCCAAGCCTCCAAATGAAAGCCTGAAGCATAACCGCACCCTACTAGTGCACCTCTTAGGGCCCCTTTCACTTATTGGCGCCTTCCAAAGTCAGTGTTTCACCAGGCGACAGAATTGCTGGTTTCGGAGCCGTCGGATCCGCTGCAAACTTCTTAGATAGTATCTCATTGAACTTTACAATTTCCGGGAGCTTCGGATTATCGTGATGGCAAGGGATTGCAAAGTCTAGTCCCAGCCATTCGCAGGCCATTGCCCCTTCTTTAGCATCCATTTCCCCCGTCAAATAAACTGGAACTCCGTGTGCTGCCCCCTTATGATCTTCGGGCACACCTACATTAATCAATCCAACCTTTGGTTTGTACAGTTCCCCTATGAGTTTTAGATCACTAAATATGGTAGTATCACCCGCATGGTAGATTCCAGTTTCGTCATCCGCATACACTATAAAGCCGAGAGGTATACTGGAAAAAGACCGTCCATCTTCAGTTTGTATATATGACCAGTGTCTCGATTCTACTGGGCGGACTTTTACACCAGCTTCTTCGATCATCATCCCCCAGGGAATAGCTCGCAATCGATCCCCATCAATACCCCGGTGCATTAAATATCCTCGAACATCTGCACCGCATATCAATTTTAGATCGGGGAATTTTCTTAAGATCTTTTCCGCATCACCTAGATGGTCGTATGCGGCATGCGTCACGAGCAGCAAATCAAGGTGATCCAAGTCATCCACCTTAATTGGACTTACTTCATTCTCATCCAAATACGGATCTATCAAAACGCGCTTGCCGTTCGCAGTTAGTATTTCGAATGCCGCTGTTCCTAAGAATCTAATTGATACTGACATTTGAAAAGCACTGCACTCAGACCCGACGGTCATCAAGTTGTCTTCAATTTGACAGTCAAACTAACTAGCTTTTTGATCAGAAATTTCTTTGTGACTACCAATACTCAAAGAGACAATCCAGCGCCCAGAGATTCAGCAACAGTTGAGCCAACTATCCCAAAGAGGATGTTCCAATGCAAGGGGGCCCATATTCGATTGACAACTGCCTGACCTAAATCACGTCGGGATTGTTTTCGGTTGTCCAATGGCCGAGAAAACGATGAGACACTATAAAACCGTAAACGAACTAGCGACCTACCTGGCTGAAACAGTGAAGATTTAATCTGAGAGACTTCCGCGATTGGCCCAACTCGACCTCGATACTGTTTTCGGGGCGAAGAACACTCGTACTATTTTCGAAGCCAATCCAGAGACCGTTGCCGAAAGCTGAAACTCGTTAAACCGTGCCATAGTTTGAAATTTCAACCACCTTTATTGATTCGAACGGACATATCCGAATCCTACACAAAAAAACCGCCCCGTGGCGGTTTCGTCAAAGTGGTGGGTCGACTGGGACTCGAACCCAGAACCAATTGCTTAAAAGGCAACTGCTCTACCGATTGAGCTATCGACCCGCTCTCGGAAATTGAGAAGGTCGCTATTCAGCTACGTTCGAATCCAAAGGCAAGCAGTTTTTTACGTTTCGAAGCCTAAACGCGTCGACCTCCGAAATCGACCGATTTCAGCCCGCCGCGACGATCGCCCGCAAGCGCGAATCCAGAACTTCCAACAGCTGGGGATTCGACCCCAGCAATTCGCATTTCCCGATCCGTTCGGAGTCTTCCCATCGCGACTGCGCGCAAATCACGTCGATGTCACCCCCAAGACCTGCGTGCCTCCCTGGAAAGAGAAACAAGTAACTCAGCAACAGGTCCTTTACGCCGCTCGCGCGCGCCTCGTTTAGAGCGGCTTCCAATGTCGGCTCATTGAAGTCGTACGCCTCGCCCTCTCGCCGCTCCATCGAGCACGCTACAACCGATTCCACGCGCGAACCCAATTGGGATCGCATGCGATCCCCAATCCAGTCGCGACAGGCCGTCACTTCTTCAAACGGGCTGCCATGATCAACCAATAAAACACGCGTTCGGGAACGCGCTTCTCGACTTGTATCCAATGCTTGAATCACTTCTTGAACAAGAATGTCGACGAGCGAGTCGTCCGCGTCCGACTGCGTCACCAAGCAGTCCGCCCATTCCACGCGAGTTGGTCCCTCGAACTTCTCCGCAACGGACCGCGCCTTCCTCAGTCCAAAGGACGGCCCGAAAAAGAGCGGAACGACTTGGATCGACTCGATTCCCCGCTCGCCGGCCGCTTGCAAATAGCTCGCCCAAGTCCACGCCCGCTCCCCTTCCAGCTCCTCCGCTGGAACGCGGTCGCTGTGGGCGACCGAAACCAAGTCGACCGGCATTCCGACCCGCTCTCCAAACCGACGAGCGAGCGTCCGTCCCTGCAAAATTGACTTTGGACTCAATGAACCATTGTCCAAAAGCGCGACCCGCGTTTTCCCCTCCAAAGCCTTGTCATTCATGAGAATTATCCTACAACCGTTTATAGTGCTTGCCGAACGGAAACAATCCCGAATAGTCAATTGTATTTGAAGCGCTCAGATCTATGATTTCCAAAAAGTCTATCCTTTACATCCTCCTCGTCGCCATCGCAGTCGGATTCGTCGGCTGTAAGAAAAAGCCCCGCCGCCCCAATCCCCTCGACACCGTGATCGGCCCGACCGACTCCGGACGCGTGGAAGACTTCGCGAGCGAAGGAGGCTTGGGAACGCTCGCCCCGGGCGAGATTCCTCTCGAAGGCGGACAAGGCGCCACCGGCGAACGCGGCGAGCGCGGCATCATCACGGCAGTCGTCTACTTCGACTTCGACTCCTCAAGCATCAAGGCCAGCGAACGGGCGAAACTGACCCAAGTCGCCGACTACCTCAGCCGCAACCCGGGCCACATCGTGATCGCGGAAGGGCACTGCGACTGGCGGGGAACTCCGGAGTACAATCTCGCCCTCGGAGACCGGCGCGCCCAGA
Organism: Opitutaceae bacterium; assembly: GCA_028284235.1. GTDB lineage: Bacteria > Verrucomicrobiota > Verrucomicrobiia > Opitutales > Opitutaceae > Pelagisphaera. The sequence goes on along the minus strand of JANQSC010000028.1, from coordinate 7,355 downwards.
GCGTCCGCCAATACTTGGAAACGCTCGGCTCTTCGCCCATGCGGCTCGAGACACTCTCGAAGGGCGACTTGAATGCGATGGAGAACGCTTCCGCCGCGCAAATGGCGGACGATCGGCGAGTCGAATTCCTCGTCGTTCGATAGCGAGGTTTCCAAGCCCTTTTCTTTCAAGCCCGCGCTCGCCAGAGCCCGGGCTTTTTCAGGCGCTCATAATCGAGCGCACCGACTGAGACCAAATTCAGTCGGACAGAAAAATCCCGTTCGGTTACGGTTGCGCGAACCTGCAAACAGATTTATTGATTTTTCTCGGTAAAGTGGTACAGAACCCGCTTCAAGCATAGGCAAGGCCCGGCATCTAATGGCGGGTTCCCTATCTGTACTGACATAAAATAGAAAACGAACACATGAAAAAAGCGACTAAGAAAACGGCTACGAAGGCGCCCGCCAAGAAAGCCGCAAAAAAAGTAGCTAAAAAAGCGGCCAAGAAGACGGCCGCGTCCAAGGTGGCCAAAAAGGCGGCGGCTAAAGCCGCTCCCAAGAAAGCCCCCGCAAAGAAAGCGGCCAAGAAAGCAGCAGCCAAAAAGGCGTCGAAGACTGTAATCGAAGCCACGATCGATGTTGGATTCGGAAACGCGTTGTTCCTTCGTGGAGACGCTCCTGGTCTCTCCTGGACCAAGGGCATCGCCATGGAGTGCAAAGGATCCGATTCCTGGACCATCACCATGTCGGGCGTGAAAAGCGCGTTCGACTACAAGATACTGATCAACGATCTTCACTGGTCGGCAGGCGAAAACGAACGGGCCAAGCCCAACGCGGTCAACGCGTCAACTCCCCGTTTCTAGTTCGCGCCTCAGATCCAGAGTCTTGCGATGCCCGCTACGTTACATGGCGGGCATTTTTTTTTACTGAGCGCCTTTCGGTCGGCTACAACGCGCTGTTACTCTTGCTGCGCGGATGATACTCCTCGTGGGCAGTGCGCACTCGTTCGGACTCGACCGACGTGTAGATCTGCGTCGTCGAAATATCCGCGTGCCCGAGTAGCTCCTGTATCACTCGCAAATCCGCCCCGCCCGTCAGCAAATGCGTCGCGAACGAATGCCGCAACCCGTGCGGTTTCACCGGCTTTTCGATCCCCGCCTTGCCCGCGTACTTCTTTAATAGAAACCAAACCGTCTTGCGCGATATCGGCGTGCCGCGATTGCTAAGAAAACAACCGCTTCCGGTATGCCGACGCACGAAATGTGGACGTCCCTGTTCCAGGTATCCAGAAAGCGCGATGACCGCCTGAAATCCCATCGGAACCACTCGCTCCTTGGAACCCTTCCCGTAAACCTTCACCGCGCCGCTCGCGATGTCGATCTGCTGGAGCAAAGAGCCGCACAATTCGCTGACCCGCAATCCGGAAGAATACAAAAGCTCGAGGATCGCCCGATCGCGCAGTCCCGCCGGCGTCGTCAAGTCCGGCGCGTCTAACAACGCCTCTATCTCGGCAATCGTAAGCGTGTCCGGAGTCTTGCGCCGCAATTTCGGCCCGGTCGCCAATTCTGTAAAGGAACGTTCAATACAATTCTCCCGTAACAGATAGGACGCGAACGTGCGCAGAGCGCTCAGCTTCCGACACAAACTCGCGTTCGAAAACGACTCTTCGCTCAGTTGGTAAATCCAGTCCGAAACGTCCTGGGCGACTACCTCTCTCCAATCGTCCCTACCGCGCGTATCCGCCACGAAATCCGCGAACTGCTTAAGATCGCGCTGATAGCCGTGGGTCGTATGCTCGGAAAGCCCCTTTTCGAGAGACGCGAACGCGAGGTACGCTTCGATCGCTTCCTGAAGGGGTGAACTCACAGTCTCTCAGACAAAGCGACCTGCGGCGCTTCAGCAAGACTCGATTCGACAGACCGCCCGCCTAGCGACGGCGGCGCGGGCCAAACGAACGGATCGGCGCGTTCTTCGGCCGGGCGTTGTTTTTCAGTCGATAGGTAATCCGAGCCTTGTCCAAGTCGTAGGGGCTCATCTCCATCTTCACCATGTCGCCCGTGGTGATCTTGATAAAATGCTTGCGAAGCTTACCCGATATGTGCGCCAAGACAGTGTGGCCGTTCTCGAGCTCCACTCGAAACATCGTTCCGGGAAGCACCGCGACTATTTTGCCTTCAACTTGAATACCTTCGTCTGCCATAGGGTTCGCTTCAGCCAGCGAATCGGCGCTGGCGCTTGCATTAAAAGAGCATCGTGTCTTTCATATCTCCATTATTAGTCAAGAGTATAAACAGATGACGCCACACGCTTCAACCCATGGTTTACGCGCCTAAAACCGCTCCCGATTGCCCGTTTCAAAAGCGGTTCCCGTCCCAGCTGATTCGCGACGACGTCTTCTTCATGAGTCTCGCCTACAATCTTGCCATCGACGCTTGGAATGCGAACGAGGTTCCCGTCGGGGCCGTCATCGCTCACAACAACGAAGTAATCGGGTCCGGCCATAACCAGGTCGAATCCATCAACGACCCCACCGCCCACGCGGAAATGATCGCGATCACGCAAGCTGCCAAAGCCATCGACGACTGGCGGCTCAACGAAGCCACGCTCTACGTCACTAAGGAACCCTGCCCCATGTGCTCCGGCGCCACCATCATGTCGCGGATCGGACGCGTCGTCTTCGCCGTTCCCGACCCGAAAATGGGCGGACTTGGAGGAGCCTTCAACGTGAACGAGTATCCAGGAATGAACCACACCCTCGCCATCGAAAAAGGCGTCCTCCACGACGAATGCCTCGAACTCATCCAAACCTTTTTCAAACTAAAACGGTAACCCCAACCAGATTTATTTGACAAAGTATATTCTTTATTTAATAAACGGCTCATTCTCAATCGCAACATCTAATCAATCATTATGGCATACGAACTCCCTGCACTGAACTACGCGTACGACGCGCTCGAGCCTCACATCGACGCTCGCACGATGGAGATCCATCACACCAAGCATCACCAAACCTACATCAACAACGTCAACGGCGCTCTGGAAGGCCACGACGACTTGGCGGCGAAATCGGTCGAAGCGTTGATTTCCGATCTCGACGCGGTACCCGAAGCGATCCGCGGAGCGGTCCGCAACAACGGCGGCGGCCACGCCAACCACAGCCTGTTCTGGAACATTCTCGGACCCAACGGCGGCGGCGAACCCGTCGGCAAGCTCGGCGACGCTATCAGTTCGGACCTGGGAGGCTTCGACGCCGTCAAAGCCGACTTCGCTAAAGCGGGAGCGACGCGCTTCGGCAGCGGCTGGGCGTGGATTTGCGTGCGGGACGGCAAGCTCTGCATCTGCTCGACTCCCAACCAGGACTCACCGCTCATGGATGGCGGCATTCCTGTTCTCGGACTGGACGTCTGGGAACACGCGTACTACCTCAACTACCAGAATCGCCGGCCCGACTACATCGCCGCGTTCTGGAATGTGGTCAACTGGGAAGCCGCCAACGCCAACTACGAAGCGGCAATCGGCTAGCCCTCCCGATCAATCGAATTTTCAAACAGCGCTGCCGCGTCCGCGGCGGCGCTTTTTTGTTTTTTTAACTCAGCACTCGATCTCCTGCTCGTGGCAGCGGCAATCGTCGTCGATTGTGAAGCTTTTGAGCGGATAGCGAAACAACTTCCCTTCGAAATTGCGGAAGTGGATCGCCTCGTCGTCGATCTTGGTGATGTACTGCGGATTGATCGGCACTTTCCCGCCGCCGCCCGGAGCGTCGATCACGTACTGGGGCACCGCGTATCCGGTCGTATGGCCGCGGAGGTTTTTCATGATCTCCAGACCTTTGCACACGTTGGCCCGCAAATGGGCGCTGCCAGTTATCAAGTCGCATTGGTAGATGTAGTACGGCCGTACGCGCATTCGCAGTAAACGATGTATCAGCGCTTTCATTACGTCGGTGTCGTCGTTGACGTCTTTAAGTAGAACAGATTGATTCCCCAACGGCACGCCGGCAAAGGACAGCCGCTCGCACGCCTCTTTCAGTTCGGCCGTACACTCTTTCGGATGATTCACGTGGATGCTCATCCAGATCGGGCCATGCTTTCTGAATACGTCGCACAAGCTTTCGGTGATTCGTTGCGGCATGAATACCGGGATGCGCGAGCCGATCCGGATAAACTCCACATGCGGAATCTGCCGCAAGCGGCCCAGCAAATAGTCGAGTTTCTTGTCGGACAGCAGCAAGGGATCGCCACCGCTGAGCAAAACGTCCCTCACCTCGGGATGCGATTCGATGTAGTTGAGCCCTTGCTCGAACTCCGGATGGAAATTGTAGTCCTGGGCATTGCTCACCAGTCGACTCCGCGTGCAATACCGGCAGTAGGCAGCGCAGCGATCCGTCACGAGAAAAAGAACGCGATCTGGATAGCGGTGCACGAGACCGGGAACGGGCGAATGCGAATCCTCGCCCACAGGATCGAGCATCTCCTCGGCCGACACCGTCATTTCGCCCGACCGCGGGATGACCTGCTTGCGTATCGGGCAGTCGGGATCGGAGCGATCGATCAAATTGAAGAAGTAAGGCGTGATCGCCATCGCTAGCTTCTCGTTGGCGTGCTGGCATCCGGCTCGCTCGTCTTCGGTCAGGTCCATCCTTTCTTCGAGTTGCTCCAGCGTCGTGATGCGATTTCTAAGCTGCCAGGTCCAGTCCTTCCACTGGTTTTCCGGAGTTTCGCTCCAGAGTCCCTGACCTTCGAACCAAGTGGTCCTGTCTTCGGTGTACGGCATAAGTTTTTTCGGTAAAGCGTTTGGATAGAGACGATTCGGAACCCGATTCGTCTGCGCGGACGGGGCATTATCCAACAGTATTTTGCGGAAGATAGAAAAAGGGATTGGCGCAATTCAGTAAACTACCTTTTCTCGATTTTCAATATGAGCGACTCACGATCAGGCGTATTGGCACTAGAAGATGGAAGTATATTCCGCGGAATCGCGTTCGGCAGCGCGAAGACCGTCGTAGGCGAAGCGGTCTTCAACACGAGTATGACCGGCTATCAGGAGATCCTGACCGATCCGTCCTACTTCGGCCAGATCGTGGCGATGACCGCGCCCATGATCGGCAACTACGGCGTCAATCTCGAAGACAACGAAGCCCCGAGCCCAATGGTGCGGGGGTTCCTCGTCCGCGAGCTCAGCCCGATCGCCAGCAACTGGCGCAGCCACATCACGCTCGACGAATATCTCGAGCAAAACGGAATCCCCGGTCTGGAGCGCATCGACACCCGCGCCCTCACGAAGAAGCTTCGCGTCCACGGATCCATGAAAGCCTGCCTGAGCACGGAAGACATTTCCGACGAGGAAGCCGTTCAGCGAGCCAAGGACTGGAAAGGCATCGTCGGCGCCGACTACGTGAAAGAGGTAACCTGCTCCGAGCCCTACCGCTACACGCTTCCCGAATCCGACAACTGGCCCTACAACCCGGCGGGCTCTGAAATCCGCGGCCCCGTAAATAGAGAGCGCGTCTTCCGTATCGCCGCCCTCGACTTCGGCGCCAAGCAATCCATTTTCCGCGAACTCGCCCACCACGGCTTCGACGTTCACGTATTCCCCGCAACCGCGTCGGTCGACGAAATCAAAGCCATCGAACCCGAAGGCGTTTTCCTTTCCAACGGCCCGGGCGACCCCGAAGCCGTCACCTACGCCCACGAAACCGTACGAGCGCTAATCGAGGAGTATCCGACATTCGGCATCTGCCTCGGCCACCAGATTATCACCCACGCTATCGGAGCGAAAACCTACAAGCTCAAGTTCGGGCACCGCGGCGGCAACCAGCCGATCAAGAGTTTCGAAAGCGACTCCGTCGCCATCACCGCTCACAATCACGGATTCGCCACTTCGGAGGAAGGACTCGCGGAGGCCGGAGCGGAGATCACGGAGATCAATCTGAACGATCAGACAATCGCCGGCATTCGACTGAAAGGGAAACCCGTCTTCTCCGTCCAGTACCATCCCGAAGCGGGCCCCGGGCCAACCGACGCGAACCCCAACTTCGCGAAGTTCTACGATCTGGTAACAACGCACGCCAGCGCCCCCGCCTGATCGCCACAATCCAGCTAGCTCGTCACGCGTTTTGCTTCAGTTCGCGTTCGAACTGAGCCGCATCCGCCGGAGTATCGATTCCGATCGAAGGTTCATCGGTGATATCGACTTGAATCGCGTATCCACTCTCCAATACGCGTAGCTGTTCCAGCTTTTCAATTCGCTCCAGCGCGCCCTCCGGCAGTCCGCAATAGGTTCTCAAAAAATCCGCCTGGTAAGCGTACAAGCCTAAATGCCGGTAAGTCGGCGAACGCTCCACCCAATCGTCGTCGAACGACTCGAATCCATCCCGGTCGTGTGGAATCGGCGCCCTGGAAAAATAAAGGGCCCGGCCGCGACCGTCGAGAACCACCTTTACCTGATTTGGATCGAGAAAATCCGTGCGCGAATGGAACGGCGTCGCCAAAGTCGCCATTTGGGCCCCGTCGGCCAGCATACGCTCCAACGCTCGAATTTGACCGCCAGTCACGAGCGGCTCGTCGCCTTGCACGTTGATGATTCGATCCGCCCCGATCGTCTCGTTCGCCTCGGCCAATCGGTCCGTCCCGCACGAATGGTCTACCCGCGTCATGATCGCCTCGTGCCCCGCGTCGCGCAGCGTCTTTTCCAACTTCGTATCGTCCACCGCGAAATAGCGGGGAATATCGGGCGCTTGCTCCTGCAGCCGTTCCGCCACCCAGAGAATAAGCGGTTTTCCGTGAATCGGGTGGAGCAGCTTCTCGGGAAATCGAGTCGACGCGAGTCTGGCGGGAGCAATGATCGCTAGCATATTTCGAGCATAAAAACCCGGACGGGCCCATTTGTGAACTCGCAAATTTCTCAATTATCGCTTGTTATGCAGCTAATAACTGTATTTGAAGCCGACAATGGACTCAGCAAACCTCCATCCAGAAGGACAATCCGCGGAAAGAACCCTGTTGGTGCAAAACCAAATGGGCATTCACGCTCGTCCCGCTGCCATGATCGTCCGCGCCGCCAACAAGTACAAGAGCGAGATGTTTTTCGAAAAAGACGACGAGCAAGTGAATGGAAAGTCCATCATGGGGCTTATGATGCTCGCCGCCGGCAAAGGGTCCGAGATTAAGGCCATCGCTTCAGGCGCCGACGCCAGCGCGGCTCTAGACGAGCTCGAACAGCTCTTCGCCTCCAAGTTCGACGAAAAGTAAGCGCCCCGAACAAGGCCTACTTCAAGCCGTAGAACGCAAACGCGCTTTCCGTCGTCCGCCGCGCGAATGCCTCGTCGCTCGCTTCGAACAACGCCGCGCAAAAGTCGGCCGTGTGACGCAAGTAAGC
>JANQSC010000073.1 GCA_028284235.1 Opitutaceae bacterium | reverse complement strand
TTGTGCGGTTTGGCGGTCGCCGTTGAGTACCGAAAATACGCCGTCGGGAAGATCGACCTGTTGGAAAAGTTCGGCGATTCGAAGGGCGGCGAGCGGGGTTTGCTCGGAGGGCTTGAGGACGAAGGTGTTGCCGCAGGCGAGGGAGATCGGGAACATCCACATGGGCACCATTGCTGGGAAGTTGAACGGGGTGATGCCGGCGGTCACGCCGAGCGGGGCGTGTTCGGTTTTGCACTGGACGCCTCGGCTGACTTCGAGAGTGGTGTCGAGTCCGAGGTGGGGGAGAGTGGTGGCGAACTCGACTATTTCCAGTCCGCGTTTGATCTCGTCGCCCGCTTCGTTGACGGTCTTGCCGTTCTCTTGGGAGATGACCGTGGCGAGAGACTCCATTTCCGACTCCACTTGCGCTTTGAAGGCGGAAAGAATTTGTACGCGTTCGCGCAGCGGGGTGAGGACCCAGGATTTGAATGCCTCGTTCGCTTTGCGGATTGTCTCGTCAACTTCCTCTCGAGAGGCGACGTCGATTTGGGCGAGCGTGGAGCCGTCGATCGGGCTGGTAACTTCGATGGTCGCGGCTGGAGGTTCCTGCGTAGTTGCTTCGGAGTTCATGATCTTTATTTCGTAATAGTTTTTCGGTTACACGCCGCTGTAGGCGTTGAATCCGCCGTCCACGGGGATGACTACGCCGGTTACGAAGCGGGCGGAGTCGGAGAGAAGGTACTGGAGTGTTCCGACGAGTTCTTCGGGTTCGCCGAAGCGGGACATGGGAGTGTGTTCGAGAACGCGTTGGTAGCGCGGGGTGAGCTCGCCGTTTTCTTCGAACGCGAGGTACTTGAGCTGTTCGGTGAGAAAGAAGCCGGGGGCAATGGCGTTTACGCGCACATTGGCGGGGGCCAGGTGGACGGCAAGCCATTGGGTGAAATTGCTCACGGCGCATTTCGCTGCGGAGTAAGCGGGGATGCGGGTGAGCGGACGGTAGGCGTTCATCGACGAGATATTGACGATGACGCTCGAGTTCTGCTTGAGGAGTCGCCTCCCGAGTATTGAGCTGGGCAATACAATTCCGAGAAGATTGAGGTCGAAACACTGGGTGAATCCGCCGGGGTCGATTCCAAAGAACGAGTCTTCGACGTTGGAGAGATTGGACTGGAGGTGTTCGTCTTTGGTGGTGGCGGCGGGATTGTTTCCACCGGCTCCGTTTATGAGGAAAGAGAGGGGGCCCAAGCGGTCTGCGATTGCGGCGTCCGCGTCTCTTAGCGTGTCGGCGGAAAGAACGTCGCACTGGATGGCGATCACTTCGGTTCCGGTTTCCGCGGCGATTGTGTTTGCGAGTGATTCGGCCTTGTCCAAATCCAGATCGAGAATTGCGGTTTTGACGCCGATTCGGGCGAGGCCATAGGCGAATGCGGTTCCGATTTCTCCGGCGCCGCCCGTTATGGCGGCGACTTTTCCTTCGAGATTGTGTTTGGGTTCAGTCATGCGTAGCGAGAGCTGTGGGAACAGTCGTATTCTCTAGGAACTGCCTTGGCGGACTGAAGCCCGAAGGGATATCCCAGCGGATCAAAGGATATCCGATTCCTCGCGACGTGTCTTCGCTCATCTCTGGCGATGAGAGCGGAGATTTGCGATCCTTAGAGATTTGGATGCGTTTGAACCCGTCCGGACCCGTCTTCGTCTCTCCGAGAGAGACTACGCCGCGGCGGGCTGTCGGGTTCCACCTTCTTACGATTGGCGTGACTAGAGCCGAGCGGGGTTGATGGGGGAAGTGGGGATGGCTCCGCTCGACTTGGCTCTGAGGCGTGGGCGCAGTTTTTCGATGACTGCTTGGGCGTCGGCGTCGGGGTTGAGAGCGAGATTGTTGAACTCGAGGGGGTCGGAGTAGTGGTCGTAGAGTTCGATTCCCGATTCTCCGTCTGCCCACTCCGTGTATCGCCAACGTTTAGTACGTATCGAACATCCCATTACGAGTGTGTCGAGTCGATCGTCGGCGGGGCGGAGGACTTGGGTGATGGCTTCGCCATTCCATTCGCGAATGGGGTCCTGCAAGAGCGGGGCGAGGCTTCTTCCGGCAAGGTTGGACGGGCCCTCCAGTTGGGCCAGGTCCATGAGGGTCGGGTAGATGTCGACGAACTCGACGATGCGTGGCGACGACTGGCCATTGCCGGCGGCTCCGGGTGCGCGAATAATCAAAGGGGTTCGAGAACCTTGTTCGAACAAGGTGCGTTTCTGCCAGATTCCGTTGTGTTCGCCGAGGTGGTAGCCGTGGTCGCTCCAGAATACAACGATGGTGTTTTGCGCGATTTCGAGGTCGTCCAGTGCGTCGAGCAGGCGACCGACTTGGGCGTCGACGAAGGAAACGCAGGCGTAGTAGGCTTGCAGGGCTTTGCGGCAGGTGAGCTCGTCCAGTCCGTAGTGGGGGACGGGGTTGTTGTGGGCGAAGGCGGCGGTCGGGATGTCGTCGCGGTCGTCTTCGGGCGCGTAGGGGAGACGCATCGAGGAGAGTGGATAGAGGTCGAAGTACTTTTTCGGCGCGATGTAGGGGGTGTGGGGGCGAAAGAATCCAACGCCGAGGAAGAAGGGCTCGTCCTTTTTCTCCCGCATGATCCGGATGGCCTCGGTCGTGATCATTCCGTCGGTTTGCTCCTCGTCGGTCCCTTCGGCGGCGAGCCAACTGAGGGCGGCGCTGATTTTCCGGTGAGGTTCGGCGTTGAAGACGAGGGCCTCGTCAGTTTTGTCGCGCCCTTTGGGGTTTACGGTTCGCTGCCAGGAAGGCGGGTCGTCGAAGCCGTCGGTGCCGATGCTGGCGGGCACGTTGTAGTGGTAGATTTTACCGACGCGGGCGGCGAACCAGCCGGATTGCATGAAGCGTTGGGAGAGGGTGACGGCGTCGGGGACGGTGTCGCGAAAGTGGGCGTCGAGATCGTAGACTTTGATCGTGTCCGGGCGCAGGCCGGTCATGAGCGACGCTCGCGTCGGATTGCAGAGGGGAATTTGATTGTAGGCTCGGTCGAATCGGACTCCGGTAGCGGCGAGTCGATCGATATGGGGCGTTTGGGCTACGGTGTCGCCGTAGCAGGCGAGTGCGGAAGCGAGATCGTCGACGGCGATGAAGAGGACGTTGGGCTGCTTGGAATCGGCGGACAGAAGCGCGCTGACGGAGGCTGTGGTTAGGAGCGCCGCAAAGAGAAGCCGTTTCCAGACAGGGGCTGTGATCAGTCGAGGGGTATGGATCATGAGAGTGAGCGTGGTCGATATTTTGGAGATGTCAGTACTTCTCTTCGGTAGAGAGGGAATAAAAATTGGACGCTCTTCACAAACTGAATTCGAAACAGTCGCGTCGCGAAATGCCGCTTTGCGGCAACAGGATCCCGTCCCTCTTAGCGGGACGGGAACAGGATTGAATTCTATGATGAAAATCATGCTCCCGCGTAGCCACCGACAAGTCGTGGTCTCTGACGGGATCCTGTTATCGCGGCTTGTCTCGGCGTAGTCCCGTTAGCGGGACGGAGACGGAAGCGATATCTGATTCCGAAGGAATCACTGTTGTCGTTCGAAGTACGCTCTCTTTATTTCCAAAGCCGGCTTCGCGAAATTGATTAACAAGCCATTGCTCTTCCTTGTCGCCTTGAGGTAATTGATCAACTGAGCTTGGTGTTCATTCTCTATCGAAGAACACGCTTTCAGTTCCAGTACTAGTTGGTTTTCTACAAGAAAATCCGCACGGTACTCACCCACGATTTGTTCGTGGAAGAGAACATCGATTCGAGCCTGTTGTTCGAATCGAATGCCTTGTTCTCCAAGTGTGATCGCTAGCGCGTTCTCGTAGACCTTCTCGAGAAACCCGATTCCTAGCTCATTGTGAACAGCGTAGCATGCTTTGATAACCGATTCAGATAGTATAGTTGGATTCATGCATTGTTGATTATTCTGGGACGCGATAGTCGCAATCTAAATTCGCAACAGTCGCTTCGCGAAATGCTGCTATCGCAGCAACAAGATCCCGCTGCGTGGGAACAGGATTGAGTTGTAAATTGAGAATCTTGCTCCCGCGTAGCGGGATCTTGTTATCGCGCAGCGATATTTGATTCCGGAGGAATCACTGTTTGAAATTGATGGGCTCGCTTGTTGTGGATTGTTTAACAGTCGCTTCGCGAAATGCCGCTTTGCGGCAACAGGATCCCGCTGCGCGGGAACAGGATTGAATCCTGGATACAGATGTCTTGCTCCCGCGCGGCGATACCTGATTCCGGAGGAATCACTGTTACTTTTGTTTTCTAAAGAAACTCGGGAGCGATCAAGCGGGGGAGAAACAGAATCATCTCGGGGAAGAGTATGACGAGGATGAGGAGGAGGAACATGGGGACGAGGATGATGGCGACGTCACGGAATGCGTTCACCACTTTTATTTTCCCCAAGGCGCAGGAAATAAGCAGGCATAGGCCGTAGGGGGGCGTTACCAGGCCGAAGGCGAGCGATATCACGCCGATGATGGCGAATTGTATTGGGTGCATCCCTACACTGTTCGCAAGCGGAAGCAGTATGGTGCCGAGTATGATTATTGCTGGAATCGCGTCGATGAACATGCCAATAGCGAGGAAGGCGAGGGCGACGATGAATCCGGTGGCGATGGGGCCTGTTCCAAAGGCGGATAGAGTGTCAACGAGCTCCTGGGGGATTCGGTAGTAGGCGAGAAGCCATCCGAAGGCGGAGGCGGTGCCGATGCAGAAAAGCGAGATCGCGGCGAGACGGGCCGACTCGTAGAGCACTCCGCGAAACTCGGGAAATCCGATTTTGCGATAGACGAGCCCTCCGAGTATGGCGGAGTAGACGACAGCCACCACGGATGCTTCCGTGGGTGTGAACAATCCGAATACGATTCCGCCAACGATGATTGCGGGCGTGATTAGGGCGAATGCGGCCTTCCCAAACGACTGGATGAACTGCTTGAGAGAGGCGCGTTGGTAGATGGGGTACTCTCGAATCTTCGCGTAGACGAGCACGGTACCCATCATGAATACCGCCATCAGAAAACCCGGCACGACTCCGGCTAAAAATAGTCCTCCAATGGATACGGACATGAGTCCGCCCCAAACGACCATGAGGATGCTGGGCGGGATGATTACTCCCATCACCGACGAGCAGGCGGTGATCGCCACGGAAAAGCTCGTGTCGTAGCCTTGTTTTTTCATGGCGGGAATCATGAGCGAGCCAATTCCAGCCGCGTCTGCGGTAGAGGATCCCGAGATGCCGGCGAAGAGCATGCTCACCATCACGTTGATATGGCCTAGGCCGCCGGGCAGGTGGCCAACGGTCGACTGGGCGAGGCTAACGAGACGCTCGGTTATGCCCGAAGCGTTCATTAGGTTAGCGGCGAGGAGAAAAAAAGGAACGGCGAGAAGGATGAAGGCGTTGTATGACTTCCACATTTCCTGGAGCAAGATGATGGGAGTCATACGTGGATCGAGAATGAAGATCGGGATGCAGGCCAATCCGAGGGCGAAGGAAACGGGAACGCGAAAGGCGACGAGGACGCCGAAAACGCCGAAGAGAATGAGAGCGACTTCACCAGGGTTCATGTGGCGTTCTCGGATTCCTCGCTTTTCAAAGTCCGGATGTCGTCCTTGATCTTCTCGGCGACGAAAAGGAGCCAAGTGACGCCAGCGATGGGAAACGATATATATATGCTCGCCATGTTGATGCCGCTCATCTCGGAGTTTTGTATATAACCGAACTGGGCGAATTGGATCCCGTAGAAAACGAAAAAGAGGGCGAGGACGGCGATGGACACGTGGACGAACAGATTCCGAATCCCGCGACTGCGATTCGTTCTTGGCTGGGGAAGGAGATCGACATCGAAGTGGGAGCTGTCGCGTACCGCGATCATGGAGCCGATCATGATGATCCAGACGAAGCAGAAACGGGCGACTTCTTCCGTCCAGATGTAGCGGGGAATAATGCCTGTGTACCGCGAGATGATTTGAAGCGAAACGGGCAGGATAATGAACCCCATGAGGAGGGTGAGCGTCCGTTTGAGGAAGCGATAGTAGAGATCGATGAGCGAAGTCATGGCGGGGCGGGGTTTGCCCTATTTTACGCTGTCGACTCGATTGATCACATCGGAGGCCCCGACTTCTGCGGCGAACGCCTGTTTAACCGGATCGGCCAGAGCGAGCAGTGTATCCCGCTCGGTGAATACGTGCGTCCGGAGTTTGCCGTCCGCCTCCATTTGGGCCAGCAGCTCGGAGTCGAGCTTCGATTCGACTTCCCTCCCATGGGCGCCCGCCTCTTTGCCGGCTTTGAGTATGGCAGCTTGAAGATTTTCGGGAAGGCGTCGCAGGGTTTTGCCGCTGAAACACAGCGGTCGCACGGTGATTGCGTGCTGAGTGAGGGCGATCTCGGGGCCCACCTCGTAGAATTTCATTTGCTCGATGCCGGTCGCTTCGTTTTCCGCGGCTTCGATCACTCCGGTCTGAATGGCGTTGTAGATTTCGTTGTAGGCGATGACCGTGGGGGCTGCGGAGATCGCTTGGAATATGCGCGTTTGTATCGGCGCGCCCATTACTCGGATGTCGAGCCCCTTGAGTTCCGCCATATTGCGAACGGGCTTGTTGACGATGAGGTGCCGGGTGCCTCCGCCGGCGTAGCCGATAATTTTAACGTCGGCCTTTTCGTAAACCTCGTCCGCGATTGGTTCGAGAGCGTCTCCGTCGAGCACTTTGTCCCAGTGGTCTTTGTCGCGAAACAGAAAGGGCATGTCCATTAGCGGCGCCGCTTTGGAAAACGTCGACATATGGGAGGGCGAGACGATCGCGAAGTCGACGCTGAGCCCTTGGTTCATGTACGCGAAATAGTCTTTCTCCAGGCCCAGCTCGCTATTGCGGTAAATTTCGAAACGAACGGGTTCCCCGTAGTAGAGGTGAACGAGCTCCTCGAACTTCCTGAGCGTCTGGTTGAAGGAGTGGTCTTCATCGAATTGGGACGCGCCGCGAAGGACGATCGTGTTGTCGCGTTCGGAGCAGGAGGAGAGTAGAGCGATTGTGGCAATGGACAGCGAAAAAATTATCGCGTGTTTTATATAGCGTTTCATGGATTGGTGGATGGGGACTTTAAAAGTATATAGAAAGAAAAATTGTTTAGATTATTCTTGATGTGATTAAAAAATGGGTACTATAAAATGAAAACGGAAATTGAATTTATAAAATCGAACAGAAACGAAAATGGCAAGTTTATCTAGATTTGGGCTGGAGGGGAAAGTGGTTGCAGTTACGGGAGCGGGTCGGGGAATCGGCCGCTTGATTGCCACTGAAGCCTTTGAATCGGGGGCGAAGCTGGCCGTGGGAAGCCGTACCGTGGGCGAGTTGGAAACGCTGCAAGCCGAGATTGTCGAAGCGGGCGGCGAGTGTTTTTATAATTCGGTCGATGTTTCCGACGTGGCCTCGATACGAGTGTTTATACAGAGCATCGTCGAGCACTACGGTCGTATTGACGTTTTGGTGAACAACGCGGGATACAACAAGTTGGCGAAGATAGTCGACTACGATGAAGAGGAATACGATCGCATCGTCGACGCGAATTTGAAGAACGTGTTCTTTTGCAGCCAGGCTGCGGCGAAGCAGATGATCGCCCAAGGCGGCGGAGGAGCGATTGTCAACCTCTCCTCCCAAGCGGGCGTGGTGGGCGCTCCGGAACGAGGCCCGTACAGCGGGGCGAAAGCGGGCGTGAACAATTTGACGCGCACGATGGCGGCGGAGTGGGCTGAGTTCGGGATTCGAGTCAATGTGGTGGCTCCCACCGTCACGCGTTCGCCCATGGCGGAAAAGGCGATGCGGGACAGTCCGAGTTTCGCGAGCTCGGTGAAGGAGAAGAACCTCTTGCGACGCGATTTGGCGGAGCCGGGGGAAGTTTCCGCGCCGGTCATCTTTCTCGCGTCCGAAGCGGCTTCGATGATCACGGGGCATACGCTGGTGGTGGACGGGGGATGGACAATAACGTAGCCGCGGGGGTGGCGTCTGGTTGGTTCAACTGTCGCGTTTGAGGGGCTTCGAGGCGGCGATCAGTTGGACGGGTCTTCCCACATACGTTGCATGCGGATGCGATTCTCCCGGGCGAATTCAAATCCGAGTTCTCGTTTTTTTCCGGGACCGGCTTCGAACACGTACCAACCTTGATAGCCGGAATTGCGCAAGGAGTTCCTGAGTCGGGGGAGGTCGGTATTCCCTTCGCCGAACAGGCTGTATTCCGACTGGAAGGGCTTGAGGTGTATTTCGCAAATCGTTTCGGGACCCCAGGATTCGATCACTTCGTAGACGTTCTCGCCGGAATCGAGCATGTTTCCGGTGTCGTAGTAGACTTTTAGATACGGACTGTTGATTTCGCTCAAAAGATGATCGAGGGCGGGTTGCTTGGTCCTGGATTCGATTCCGAGTGTTACATTGCAGGCTTCGGCTTCGACGGCGAGTTTGCCCAGCAGCTCCGCGACGGCGCGGAAGCGTGGATCGCTCGGATCGTCGCCGAATGCGGACCGGCCGAAAAACGGGACGAGGAGGATAGGGACGTCGAGCGCCTGACAGGCTCGGATCGACTGGATGGCAACGCTGAGCGACTTTTCTTTGGTTTCGGGTTCCCAGCAAGGCAGTCGGTTCATGGTACCTGCGCACAGCGAGACGATTTCCACTCCATGTTCAGCGCTCGCCTCTTTGAATTGACGCAAAATCGATGGATAGGAAAAGGGGAGCAGACCGGACTCGTCGAGGTCTCCGGTGTGGAGTTGGATTCCCTGGTAACCCGCTTTCTTGGCAAGTTCGATGTTCTCTACTTTTGCGCGCGTTCCAAAGGCGGTTTCCATGACCGCCAGTTCGGGCGCTCCGGCGAACAACGCGGTGGCGAAGGAAAGGAAGATCAAGGAAGCGATTGCTGTGAAGGTGTGGAGTGATTTCATGGTGTGAGCGTAGTTCTAAATGGGTTACTTCAACAAGTGTTTATCGAACCAGCTCAGGAATTGGACTTCGTCGTCGACGCGATTGGGCCATCCGTGGCCGCCGCCTTTTTTCACCACGAGTTCGATCGCTACTCCGTGGGCGTCGGCGATTTTCTTGAAGCTCTCCGACTGAAAGAGCGGCACGATTTTGTCGTTGTCCCCGTGCATGATCGAGATAGGCGGCGTATCAGCGCTAATATGGTAGATGGAGGACATGTGGCGGCCCAGGACCTGACGGCCTTCCGCGGTTTCCGACTCGGGTCCGAATGCCGGCTGCCAGCGGGCCTGCTTGCCGATGCCGACGGCCTCGTCGCCCGGTTCGGCCCAATTGAGGTAGTCCGTGGGCGGGTAGAAGATACCGACGGCTTGGACGGCGCTGCTGGCGCGGTCGACTGGATCGGCGGCTTCGGGGTCGCCGGGACCGCCTTTGGTGGCGAGAATGAGGCTGAGGTGGCCTCCGGCGCTGGCGCCGGTGACTCCGATGCGGTCGGGGTCGATGTTCCATCGTTCGGCGTGGAACCGAATGTATCGCACGGCTCGGTGCATGAATCCCATGACGTCGCGCACCTTGTATCGAGGCTGGGACCCGTGCATCACGGCGAATACGGTGTAACCATGATCGGAATACGGTTTGGAATAGTCGTCCGTGACTCGATCGCGACGCGATTTCCAGCCGCCGCTAACGATTTTGATTATCCCCACTCCGTTTGGGTTTTTGGGGACGAAAACATCCATGGTTAGAGCGACCCCCTCGGAATATTGGTAGATGACGTCTCGTTCGCGGGTAACATCGGATAGGAGCGGCGGAATGGCGATCGCGAGCAGGGTGATCAGGGTGAGTGGCTTTTTCATAATAGGACGTGTAGGTGGACGCAAAAAGGACACCTGTTTAGGGTTAGCATGCAATCGGGAGTGAAGTCGTGCTGCAAAGCTGAAGGGATATCCATTTGTCCGATTGCATATCCGATAGGGATGGGTTGCGAAGAAGGTAGCTCGAGAAGAAAGCGGGTAGGAAGTTGATTTGGATATGCGATGAGAAGTTAAGATATGCTTTGCGGCTTTGCTGGGCGGTTCGATTGGGGCAGAGTGGGTGTTCGAGATTATTACTTCGTAGGGCCTTCGCTTGCGAAGCGCCGCGACGTTCGATTGCGTGATCTGCATACGCGGCGCTTCGCAAGCGAAGGCCCTACAT
>JANQSC010000056.1 GCA_028284235.1 Opitutaceae bacterium | reverse complement strand
GATCTTCATACGCGGCGCTTCGCAAGCGAAGGCCCTACATGGAATCGAAGAATGGTGTAGATACTCACGCGTTTAAGGGCGTTCGATTCGTATTAGGATTTTCTCTACGAGGTTTTGGGCGCTGGTCAATTGGGACGCGTCGTAGTAGACTTCTCCGCTTTGCTGGCTGCTGCTTCCGCCGTGGCCGACGAATTCCATAAGAAAGTACTTCTGGCTTGATTCGGGATCGATGTAGGCGCTGTAGAAGACAGACGGTTGCCCGATGCCGGGATGAGTGTAGCCGAGCTCGGTTTCGGGTTGGTCAGAGTGAAAAAACTCGTTGGCGTCGTTGGGGACGTTGATTTCGACACTGATGTAGAATCCGTTGGGGTCTTCGTGCAGGTAGTTGGCGATAGAGAAACTGTGCTCGGGGGTTGCTCCGGAGTAGGTGTCAATGTCGCCGTCGGGCTCGATTCCGGAAGCGAGGGTGAATTGATGTCTCCAGATCGGGAGGATGTCGACGCGGCGCCGTTCGTTTCCAGCCCACTCGAACGATTCGGAAAAAGCGCTTTCTTCGGAGACGAAGAAAGTCTCGATAAGCGCTCCGACGGACGACTCTGCCCAAATGGCGATTTGCGGTTGGGCCCCCGAAAAGGGGGACGGGAAGGTGGCGGCGGGGTCAAAGGAGTCGCCCCATTCGATTTCGATGAACACGGACGCGTCTTCGTCGGTCTGCCGCCTGAGCTGGGTGTGTTCTTCGAGGGCTCGGATTGCGGTTCCTTTCTCGGGGCGGAAGATGGCGGCTCGATTCTTGGATTCGTATCCGAGGGCGACGATTTGGGGAACGGGCCACCAGTTGAGCAAGGATGCGAACAAAAGGTACCCGCAGGTCAGGAGCGGAATGGCGACGAGTCGCAGCGCGTCGAGCCGAGCGACGGTGTTTGCCTTTTTTCCGTTCAGTCGTCGGGAAAAATATCCAATTCGAGAGGATAAGTGCAGCCCAACAAGAACAAGTACGAGTGCCCCGAATACGATATGCACGCGCGTTGTCGCCAAGCTAAAGGGCTCGAAGAAGCGCAGAAAAGCGCTTCCGATCAGAATGATGAACGCGAATAGCAATGCGAAGTTGACGTAGTGCTTCATGGGGGAACGGAGAGAGTGTCGACGAACTCGCGATCTAAGTCATGCTCATAATCCTACCCATGTTCCTAATCTTAAATCGTACGTAGGGCCTTCGCTTGCGAAGCGCCGCGTATGGAGATCAGTTGAGCTAACGACGCGGCACTCCGCAAGCGAAGGCCCTACGTGTCACTCTATTAGACAGCATCTAAGAAATCGCCGAGGGCTCGGCGATGACTTTGCCGGCGCGGTCGATGAGCGGTGGAATTTCGCCCTCGTGTCCGCAGAGCGTTCGCAACTCCGTGATATGTTTCTTTCCCACTTGTTTCGGGTCGATTTCGTACTTTTTGCAAAGCCCCGCGGCGAATCCGGTGGCGACTCCCATCTGGCCGCAGGTGTTCATCACGCGTGGGCCGCCAAGCCCGATGTGCGTGCAACTGAAGCAGCGTCCCGCCATTTGAAGGTTGGGAACGTCTTTGGCGTAGAGCGACCGGTAGGGGATATAGTAATACGTGTTCTTGATGCTTTGGAAAAGCGCCTCGGACAGAAAGTCGACGGGATGGCCTAGAAGCTTTTCTTGGTAGTGCACGTCGATTTTTCGCTTCTCGATAACGACGGCGTCGGGAAATTCGATCGAGTCGCGCGCGTCTACGCCGGAGTAGACGTGGTCGCCTACGATGCGTCTAGATTCGCGTTTGCCCACCAGGAAGGAGATCCAATCGAGTTCCAGGTTGGCGTTCTGACGGCGTTTGATCGCATTGCTATAGGAACCGTAGATGGCCCGGAACATGTGGTCGCGGATCGTCTCAGCGTCGTAAATCTGGTGCAGGTCGTTGTGCGAATACTCCCATTGCCATTCGCCTTCCGTAGCGACGTGGTTTTTCGCAACTGGCTTGGCCCAGGGGACGTCGGGAAAATCGACGCGGCTGCCGGTTGCTCGCGTGTACCACATGACGCTGGAGCCCATGACGCGATTGTCGGGCTTTTCTGGAGACCAAAGTTCGCCGTGCTCTTCCCACTCTTCGCCAAACTCGTGTTTCGACTCCCGGCCATAGCGGTATTCGCATCCGGACATGTGCCCAAGCCAGCCGTCTCCCGTGCTGTCGAGGAACTGCGTTCCGGTGAATCGCTTGAGCGCGCCGTTGGCGGTTTCCATGGCTTGCACCGCATGGATACGTCCGTCCTTCATCTCCAGCGAGTTCATGGTGTGGCTCAAGAAGTAGTCGACGTTTTTGAGAGCCGTCATGTTCTTCATCCGATGCTTGTCGGCTTCGAGCGCGAGCGGGTCGGAATTCGGGTAGTGAGGGGTGTCGATGAGATCGAGGATCTTGTTGGCCCGACCGTGGATGCCTTCGGTGTGCACGCGGATTTCCCCGCTAGCGTTGCCGCCGAGGACGGGGCGGTTGTGGATGACAGCGACTTTCACCCCCATTTTGTCGGCGGCGATGGCGGCGGCGCATCCGGATATCCCGCCTCCCACGATGACGAGATCGTAGTGGCCTTGGTCGACCGCGGTTTCCGGCAGCCCGACTTTCTTGCGTCGCCAGCGGGGCAGTGTTTCGCGATCGATTGGTGGCGCGTCGTTGGAGTCGAGGCTGAAGTAGACCGCGGAACAACGCCCTTCGAATCCGGTAAGGTCTTTCAGGGCGATGGTCGTGGAGAGTTGTTTTTCGGATACATCTACTGTTCCGCCCGATTGCCAGGTCCAATCGGTTTCCGTGCCGAACGTCTGCTTGAGCGGAGCGCCTCCGACCGCAATCTGAAATTGTCCTGGAGCTTCCCAGTTGCCTGGGCACCAATTCTTGGTCAAGGCCCAGACGTGGTAGCGACCGGCTTTGGGGAACTTCATTTCAGCGCGCGCGTCGGCTACCGGCTTGCCGAGTCCGTGAGCGAGAAGATAGCTAAAGCCCAGGTGGGGCTCAAACTGGCTGTCGAGCATCCAGCCACCCAATTTCGAGAAGTGGGCGGTCTCTACGAGGACGGATTTCTTGTCGCCGGACTGGGCGACTTTCCCGAAAAGCGGATGGCCCGCGAGGAGGGCGGCGGAAGCGAGGCTGAATTGGCCGATGAAGTCTCTGCGTGGCAAGGTCATGATAGGTCTGGGTTTTGGAAATTTCAGTAGGGGCGATCAGGTTGAATGAGTGGTTGATTGTCTTGTTTGAGGCAACGGCGTTCGAGGACTTTATGGGTCAACCGTTGACTGGCGCCTCAGCCCGAGAGTGAGTTTATCACGAGCGCATTCGGCATTGAAATCCAGTGTGATTGTCGGTCATTTGGTTGCTGCTACCCCATGACTACGAATTTTTGTTTTAGAGTTGTTGTGCTCGCTTACGCGATGCGGAGAGGGTTCATCTGGAGATCTGCGCCTGGAATTGAACCCGCCGGGACGTCGGGTTCCACCTTGAATTGTCTGAAACAGAGGTGGAACGGGCCGTCCCGGCGCGTTTATTTGGTCGAAGAGCTTTTTGTGTTTAAGCCTATAGTCCTCGCTGTCACCGTATTGATGATACTGCAAATCGCCGCTCGTTCCGAAACCCCTCCAACGCTTCCCGGATGGGAGTTGACGACTCCACCGATGACGGACGGCGATCCAGGACCGGGATTGCGCGTCCGCCAGACGGCGCCTGAATACGCGGGAACGGACGTGCACCACGCGCTTTATCTTCCGGTCGATTGGGAGCGAGGAAATGTGTATCCAGTGATCGTGGAGTACACTGGAAACTACTTTCCTCCCAGCAATTCGAGCGGAAAGGTAGCGGACGCGAACCTCGGTTACGGTATGAGCGGCGGGCGCGGGTTTATCTGGGTGGCGATGCCTTATGTCGAATTGGGAGGCGCTGAAAACGCGGTCACTTGGTGGGGCGACATCGATGCGACTGTCGTGTACTGCAAGACGAACTTGCCGCGAATCTGCGAGCAGTTTGGAGGCGATCGCTCGAACGTGTTTGTGTGCGGCTTCTCGCGCGGAGCGATTGGGGCCAGCTACATCGGTTTGGCGGACGACGAGATTGCTTCCTTTTGGAAAGGCGTATTCACGCACGACCACTTTGACGGGGCGAAGACGTGGAATTATCCCGCGAGCGACCGAGCCTCGGCGTTGGAGCGGTTGGCCCGCTTGCGAGGGCGGCCGGTGCTGGTTTGCAGTATGAATCTACCGTCGTTGCAGGATGAATACTTGAACGAGTATTTGGGATTGGCTCGTTTTACCTTCCTTTCCGTGCCTACTGATCGCATCTTCGCCATCCCGGAGGGACCGGTGATCCATCCGCACACCGATTTATGGATGCACAAGGAAAGCCCGGAGCGAGAACGGGCGCGGGAGTGGATTCGTAGTGTGATTGATGAGTGAATCGTAGGGCCTTCGCTTGCGAAGTGCCGCGTATTGTTGATCTTGAGCTACATCCGCGGCATGGCGCAAGCGCCAGCCCTACATTTTCGAACGGTTGGCGCCATGTAGGGAATTCCACTGTTTACCTCGAGGCGCGAGTTGGTCATAAAGAGTCCATTCCTACCCCTCCCCCAAAATCCCCATGCCCAATCACTCCTCGATCCATGCATCTCCGCGCCCGACGAGAGTTTATCGACTGATATTCATACTGGCGTCGGTTACCTCGCTTGTCCTTTACTTGCACCGGTATACGTGGGCGATTATCCGCCCTGAACTGGCCCGCGAGTACGGCTATACAAACACTGAGCTGGAGACGATTTTCTCGTTTTTCCAATTCTCCTACGCGCTGGGGATGATCCCGAGTGGGATCGTCTGCGACTATTTTGGAGCCCGGGTGTTCTTGAGTTCGCTTATCGGCAGTTGGTCGCTGAGTCTGGTCTTGTTCGCGACGGGCGGGACCTTCGCCACGTTTTGCATCGCGCGTTTGATCTTCGGCGCCACCCAAGCGGGCGCTTATCCGAGTCTGAACAACGTTTCTAAACGTTGGTTTCCTCCTTCCAAACGAACGACGATGCAGGGATTTGTCGCCAGTTTTGCCGGACGAACTGGGGGCGCGTTTGCCCCGATAATTATGGCGACGCTCCTGATGGGCTATTTTGGATACGACTGGCGCAGCGCCCTCATGATCATGTCCGTGGTGGGAATTGTCCTCGCGGTCGTGTTTTTTCTCTACCATCGAAACGACCCCGAGTCGGATCCGCGTGTCGACGAAGCGGAAAAGGCGATTTTTCGCGAAGAGTCGCAAGCCTTGAAGAGCCAGGGCAAAGTATTGCGGTTCCGGCAGGCGGTCAAAAACGGCGCCTTTCGGATAATGGTGTCCGCTCAGGTTGCGAATGCGGGGGCGGACATCGTCTATACGTCGGTGTTGGGAAGCTACTTCCTGTCACAAGGTATTTCGTTGGCCGAAACAGGCATCTACGCTAGCTTCCCGCTCTTTGGCGGCGCTCTTGGTGGATTTGCGGGCGGAATACTGAATGACTACCTGATTCGCAAGACCGGCAGCCGAAAGTGGACGCGACGGATCATGGGTTCGTCTGGCAAGGCGATTGCCACGGTTTGCTTGTTTGTCGCGATCGCGCAGGATACCGTACCCGGCATTGCGATTGGGCTTTTCGTCGTTAAGTTCTTCAGTGACTGGTCCCAGCCGACGATTTGGGGAACGTGCACCGACATCGGGGGGCGTCATTCCGGCACCGTATTTAGCGTTGTCAACATGTCGGGCAACGTTGGGGCGATTATAGTACCCATTCTATTACTCGGTCCGTTGCTCGATCGCTTCGCGACTGTTGAAATCGTGGATGGCGTTTCCGAAACTGTGACGAACTACTATCCAATGTTTCTCGTCGTCGCGGCGGGTTATGTGATCACCTCGGTCGCCTGGTTGTTCGTCGACGCGTCGAAGCCGATCGATCCGGGGACCGACCGAGCGCGTAATTGAAGAGTCGTTACGCTTCCGCCACGGAGCCGTCCGCGTGTCGCCAATTGCGCGGGCTCCAAGTGATGCCCTCCTTGTCGGCTTCGATGACTGCGTCTTCGTCGATTTCAATGCCGAGTCCGGGAAGCGTAGGCAGGTTTAGGTAGCCGTCGTTGATGGCGAAAACGTCCTTGTTCTTCACGTAGTCGGCGAGATCGCCCCCGATGTTGTACTGCATTTTCAAGGACATCTCTTGGATGACGAAATTGGGGGTGCAAGCGTCAAGCTGCATGGAACTGGCGAGCGCCAGCGGACCGAGCGGGCAATGAGGGGCGACGCCCATGTCGTAGGCTTCCGCCATGGCGGCGACTTTTCGCGCCTCCCAGATTCCGCCGACGTGGGAAAGGTCGGGCTGGATGAGGTCGATAAGGCCTTGGGTGATCAGTTCTTTGTATCCCCATCGCCCATACAAGCGCTCTCCGGTTGCGAGCGGGATGGACGTGTGGCGAGAGAGCTCTGGCAAAAAGTCCAAATGCTCGGGCAGAAGGGGCTCTTCGTAAAACATGGGCCGATAGGGTTCGAGCTCCTTTACAAGAGTCTTAGCCATCGACTTGTGGACCCGGCCATGGAAGTCCAGCCCGATTCCCACGTCCTTTCCGACGATCTCCCGGACGGCGGCGAGCCGCTCTACAGCGTCATCGATTTCGGAGTAGTCGCCGATCCGTTCGCAGGCGTTGGTGGCGTTCATTTTAACGTTGCGAAAGCCTTGTTCGAGACGCCCCTTCGCGTCTTCTTCGACGTTGGTGGGGTGGTCGCCGCCGATCCACGCGTAGGCCTTTATTTTGTCGCGCACAGCCCCGCCGAGAATCTCGTATACCGGCAATCCGAGCGCCTTCCCTCGAATATCCCAAAGGGCTTGTTCAATTCCGGAAATGGCGCTCATGAGAATCGGACCGCCTCGATAGAACGTGCCTCGGTACATAGTCTGGAAGATATGCTCGATGCGCGACGGGTCTTTGCCGATTAGGAAAGGTTCCATCTCTTTCACGGCGGCGACCGATGTTTCCGGTCGACTTTCGAGAATGGGTTCTCCCCAGCCGACGAGGCCTTCGTCGGTGTCGATTTTGAGAAAAATCCAGCGCGGCTTCACGCGGTATAGGGTGAGGGCAGTGATTTTCATAGGGGGTAGGGCGTTCTCTTAGCACGGCTGAAGCGCCAATTGGAATTTTAATTGTTCACCTAGACCGGAATTGTCTGCAATAACTGCCTGTTCAATCCGCTATCAGCAATCATGATCCGCGTTTTCCTATCCCTGCTTTTCGTCCTCCCAGTTCTCTTTGAACGAAGTCTCTCTCAGTCGCCGCTCAACGTCGTTTTTATCATCGTCGACGATTTGAACGATTTGCCGTATCAGCCGGATGGAAAACCGCTGGTCCCCACGCCGCACATCGACCGGCTCAAGGCGCAAGGCGTGACTTTTACGAACGCCCACACCAACGACCCGCTGTGCGCCCCATCGCGGGCCAGCATGCTCTTTGGTCTCTATCCGCAAACGACGAGTCTCTACTGGTTCGAGAATTGGCAAGACAACGGGATCTACAAGGAATGCGTTTCACTGCACGACAATCTGCGCGCGGGCGGCTACGGCGTGTTTGGCACGGGCAAGATCTACCATGGAAACCAGAGGGGCCTCTTCGACGCGTACGGGCACAACGGGGACGTCGGACCTTGGCCCTGGGATGGGAAGAGCGCGAATTTCCGTCTGCCCCATCCGCAGCAGCTTTATCTCTACGAAGGGGAGGACGCTGACATGGACTACAAGTGGGAGCACGTATTCGGGCCGCTTTCAGAGATTCCGGACTGGCCCGCGGATCCCGCCAATGGAATTCCTGGATACAAAGGTTGGCGACTTTTTGGGAAACCTTATCGTTACGTGGATTCCGATGATCGCGATCCCTTGGCCGATGAGCTCGGCGCCGCCTGGTCCGCGGAAGTGATCGGCCGCCGTCACGACAAACCCTTCGCGCTCTTCACCGGACTGATTCGAACGCACACGCCTCTGTATGCACCTCAGAACTACTTCGATCGGTTTCCCTTGGATTCCATCGAATTGCCGACCGTCGATCCCGACGATTTAGACGATGTCTCCAGCGCGCTTGGCAATGAGACGCTGTATGGATTTCGCCGTTATAAGATGCTCGTGCGGCACGAAGGCAAGGACTTGTTTCGTCGCTGGCTGCAAGCCTACATGGCCTGCGTTTCATTCGTGGACGATCAAGTGGGCGTGATACTCGACGCTCTGGAGGTGAGCCCGCACCGCGACAACACGGTCGTGATTTTCACCAGCGATCACGGATTTCACATGGGCGAGAAAAACTTCTTGTACAAAGGCAGCTTGTGGGAGCCCTCCACGCGAATTCCCTTGATAGTCGCAGGCGTTCCCGGCGGAGCGAGAGGAGCGACGAACGAGCAGCCCGTGTCGCTGATCGACATCTATCCGACGTTCAACGAGCTCTTTGGCTTGGACGCGAATCCGAACCGAACGACCAATGGGTACGAGTTGGAAGGGCACAGTCTCGTGCCGCTCATAATGGATCCCGAGAACGGACGCTGGTCGGGTCCCGAGGTGGCGATCACGACGATCCCCGGAAAGAACCACATGCAGCACCGTGTTTACGAAGGCACTTTGTATCCGCATTTTTCGGTACGCGGAAAACGCTGGCGCTACTCGCTCGCTTCCGATGGAGGAGAAGAGTTGTACGACCATGAAAACGATCCCTTCGAATGGCTTAATCTAGCGGGTAATTCAGACTACGCCTTTGTCAAAGAAGGGCTCAAAAGCCAGTTGATCGAGTTGAGGGACGGGCCGAAGTGGCGCAGTTTGGAACGTCTCGGTGATTGGACGTCGACGGAGGGCGTGGATGAACGATCGAACGAGATTCGCATCCTCGATGTTCGCTCAGGCTCAGTTTCGACGAAAAAGCTCTTGGCCGATTTCGAGCTGGAAGTGGATATCAAGGTTCATCCTCTGAATCGCATGAAAATCTACTATAGGGATTCCGGGGACAATGTAGTCTATTCTCCGATACTGGGATCGAAGGAAGCCGAGTATAGCCAGTTTCACGTGGGCGAATGGAATCGGTACCGAATCCGCGTTCATGGCGGGCGTCACCAGTTGTGGATCAACAATCGAGTCGTCAGCGACGAAGTCCGAGGGCTCTCCGACGCTTCCGGAGCGATCACTATCGTTGCCGATGGATTCCCTCTGACAGACGTTCGTATCCGCAACGCTCGGGTCCGTGAACTGTAACGGGGATTGCGCTCCAAAAATAACTCAACCTATCGCCGCTTGTGAAAATAGACCGCATTGAGACGTTTCTTCTGGAAAGCCCAATCGACGCTCCGTTTGGTTGGTCGCAAGGATGGGCCGCAAAGCGTCAAGCCCTTGTGTGCAAGCTCACTACGAGCGACGGCATTGTCGGTTGGGGGGAAGGGGGCGGTTCGCCGTCTCAAACGGTCGTTCACGAGATCTTCGCCCCGATTTTGCTGGGTCGGGAGCCGGGCAATATCAACGCGGTTTGGCACTCGCTTTTTCACTTGTTGCACAACGACAATCTGGCGACCGGGTTTGGCGGCGGCGCATTGAGCGCGATCGACATCGCCCTGTGGGACGTCGCGGGCAAACGGGCGGGTAAGAGCGTTTCGAAGTTGCTGGGCGGTTCATTGAGGGATCGAGTCGCGGTTTACGCGACAGGGCTCTACTATGCGGAAGGAGACGATCGCTCGCGACTAATCGCGGAAGCGGAGCCGTATTTGTCGGCAGGATACAAAGGGATGAAAACCAAGATCGGCGGGCTCAGTGTTAAAGACGATGTTGACCGAGTGGCCGCGATCCGGGCCGCGATTGGCGAGGATGTATACTTGATGGTGGACGCCAACAAAGCCTACGACGTTTCGACGGCGATCGAGATGGGTAATCGGCTCGCGGATTTGGACATTCATTGGCTAGAAGAACCCGTGTTGGCCAACGACGTGGAGGGCTACCTCGCGGTGAAATCGGGGCAACCGCTCCGTGTAGCGGGAGGCGAAGTGTGGTACAACCGTTTCGACGCCCGCGATTTCTTGAGTCGTCGCGCCGTGGACATCGCCCAGCCGGATGTCCGTTTCATTGGCGGGATTTCGGAATTTCGAAACGTGGCGGCAACCGCCAATGCCAACGGGATCCAGGTGAATCCGCATGTTTGGGGTTCGCCGATTATGATCTCCGCGAGTGTGAATTTGACAGCGACGTTTGCTCCGTGTCCGTACGCCCACGCGCCGCGGCCTTACGAGCAGGAGCCGGTAATGGAGTTCGACCAGACCCCCAATCCAATTCGCGACGAACTCGCGTCCTCGACATTCGGGGCGCGGGACGGTTATGTGGACGTCCCTGACGGGCCGGGATTGGGAATCGAGATCGATGAAACCGTGTTGGAGCGTCTGTGTATCCGCAAGGCGGAGTCGGTGGTTGAGTGACTTGTGCGGTGACGACTTGCTATAGGATGGCCGCTCGGAGATCGGCCGCTACCTATTTTGAGGTCGATGGTAGCGTCCGATCTCCGAGCGGACACGTTAGTAGTGGAGTCTCGAGTTGGGTTTTTTCTCAGGTTTAGATTGAATCGTTCGATTGGGGCGGTTTCAGTTTGGGTATGACTGCTATCGGTACGCCCTTCTCTCCCACGGCAAAAAAAGCGCTGCTCTGCGGCTCAGGCGAACTTGGGAAGGAAGTGGTGATCGAGTTGCAGCGCTACGGCGTCGAGGTGATCGCGCTCGACGCCTACGCGGACGCGCCGGCGATGCAGGTGGCGGACCGGTCGCACGTGGTGTCGATGCTGGACGGCCCGGCGCT
>JANQSC010000019.1 GCA_028284235.1 Opitutaceae bacterium | reverse complement strand
CCAACCTTGGAAAGTTAAGTGGGAGTTTCTCTTGTTCTCGAATCCGGTAGGACATCCTCTGACAGGTTCGTCGCCCGCTATGCTCCTTGCTATTTCTGTCCAGGGCGTCACACTGGCGAGAGTCCCAAACCCCTGCTCCCATGACTGCTCGACCTCTTCCGTTCGCCTGCCTCTTCAGCCTGGCTTGCTTGGCCGCCACCACGTTCGCGTCGTCATTGCCGACCGGCTCCTGGGCGGGACACGGCTTAAGCGAAACCCAGCGCGGCGCGATTCGCGACGCCTTTCAACGAGGCATCGACGAGCAGTTCATTCCCGGCGGCTCCCTGATGCTCATCCATAAGGGAGCGGTCGTTCTGCACGAAGGGTTTGGGGTTGCGGATCTCGCTTCCGGAAAACCCTTCCCCGCCAACGCCCCTTGCCGCATCGCCTCTCTCACCAAACCGCACACTACCACGACTCTCGCCATTCTGGCCGAGCAAGGCACGCTGTCCTTCAGCGATCCCGTCGGCAAGTACATCCCCGCGTTCAATCAACTCAAAGTCCGCGGGACGGAAACAACCGCCAAGCCCATAACCCTGGCCATGTGCCTGTCCCACACCGCAGGCTTCGCCAGCAACAACCAGCTCAAAGCTGGCGAACTCTCGCTCGACTGGAACGGAACGCTCGAAGATGTCGTCAACGAGCTGGCCACCCACGACCTCTTCTACGAACCCGCCACCGCCTACGGGTATGGACGCCTCGGATACATGACCGCCGCCCGAGTCGCGGAAATAGTAATCGGCAAACCGTTCGAAACCGTCATGGCCGAAACTCTCTTCGCCGCCTTGGGTTCCACCGACTCGACCTTCGACTACCCGTCGATGCTAGATCGGATCCCGACCCCGTACGTGAGAACGAAAAATGGGCTGCAAGTCAGGACCGGCGAGCCGATGGGAACCGTAATCAATCCAGGAGGAAGCCTGATCGCCACGCCGACCGACGTCGCCCGGATGCTATTGCTGCATCGCAATCGTGGCGAGGCGCTCGGAAAACGCGTCGTATCGGAATCGATACTACAGGAAATGTATCAATCTCAACCCGGACGCGGGAAAGCCAAGTACGGGCTCGGGTTCAATATTCTCGCCCAAAACGAAGACGGATCCGCTCGCCGCGTTCAGCACACCGGAGCCGCCGGCACCATCGGCATTATCGACTTCGACCTAGACCTGATCGTCATCGTCCTCACCCAAGTACCACAAACTCAAACCAACAAATGGCGCGGGCCCTTGCTGAAGACCATTTTCTCGACTTTCGAGGAGTAGCAACTCAAAGCAGATTTCCTCTTTAAAATTAAGGGCGCTTTGAAAAATTCTCCCCGAGCAGCCGAAGTTTCATTTTCAGATCAAAATGTGGCTTGCGAGTCGAGGCGAACCGAGGTTCGTCGAGGCGAGCAAACGCATTTTGAGCGAAAAGGAAACGAGAATGCGAATGGGATCGAATTTTTCAAACGCCCTTAAATAGGAAATATATAAATTAAGTATTGACGAACCGCAGATGGTCGGTTTTCTTGCTCGCCACCATGAAAACCAGAAATTCTATAGCGATCCAGATTATCGATACGCGATGCCATGTCAGCATCGGTACTGAGGCCTCGCTCTATAGTTTCCGGATGGATGAGCAAGGACCAACGGAGGCGACAAACGACTGAATTCCAAGCACGAGGAAATTCAATCCAATGTCGCCCGCCTCTCAGATCGAGACGCGGGTTTTTTATTCTAAACTTTTAAACAACAACGACTTAAATCAAGTGAATCTACAAGCAATAGTCCAAAATCAGAACCCATTGAGTTCCGGAAGAATGCCGAACCATTGGGAGCAGGATGACTGTGCCTTCAGCCAGGGTACGTATTGCCCGGAAGTGGAGCAAGCCATCTGCGCGCTCGAAGCGGATAGACAGAGACGGTAGGAAAGAATACACCACCTACATGAAATCTATGGATACCCGCTTCGGAAATGAAGCGGGCTTTTTATTTTTATATACAGACAAACGCGGCTTTCAATATTGCGCCCAAACGAAGCAATAGAACGACCGGATAAAATCCACCGGCCGCCCAAACCGTAGTGCCTCGTCACTGCGAGAGGGACGAAGGTGCGTGTTATCGTATAGGATACACACAGTTGGAGAATTGCTCTGATCGTCTAATTGAACAGGACCTCGCGTTTTCGCCGCGAAAATACGGGTTTGAATCCCGTTCAGAGTTCCAATTGTCAGTAATCAAACTGTCCGAGGCCGAAAAGCGAGGCGTTCGCTTTGGGAGCGAACGCAAGCAGGAGCGTTACCTGCCGGACAGTCCAATTTTTTGCGGAGGTGTCGTTTACATGGGTTAAGGACACCGGTCTTTTAAACCGGATTGCGCGGGGTCCCGATCCGCCGCCTCCACTCCAATACCGGAGGTCGAGCTAGCCAAGTGGAAGCGTCTGCTTGAAGCGCAGAAGGGCTCGGAGCATTACCGAGGGCCTCCGCCAATTTAAACCGAATTCGACTACGCCGTCATGTCCATAGGGGCGACAGAGCTTCCAAAACTCAGTGAGGCAGGTGCAAGTCCTGCACGGCGTGCCAACGATTTCAACTTCCGCCGCGAGGGAGCAAGTGAACCCGGTCGACTGCAAATCGACATTGGTCTGGAGCGTTACCAGAGCGGCGGTCGATAGTTCAACGGGAGGTGGGGCTGCTAGGAGTGGCCAGCTCTTTTGCACGGAGCGATCAGATCGGTTCGACGAATTGAGCGTAGCGAAAGGAGATGGGCGACGCACTTGCGTCGGGGCGAAGCCCTGAACGAAGTGAATCAATCCGATACCTTCCACCAATTCCATAACCGGCTGAGGACAAACAGCAGAGTCGCTGCTCTGTCGAAGCAGAAATAGCGGGGGCAGCACCCGTCAGCCGAGCCAGTTTCCAGAGGTTTCCCTCAAAGTGTGTCTAAATAGCGGATAAAGGTAGGGCTCGACGGCCCGGCGAACCGCGTCAGTCGATTGAATCGATCAGTATTGCGGACCGCCTGGCAGTCGGTCCCTACCATTGATGTCCAAAACTCTGGGCGCGCTTGAATACGGGATTAGTGAAACAGTATCACGGTTGGCTCATTACCAACAATTGCGGGCGCAATTCCCGCATCCCGTCCCCATACTCGAATTGTATAAGAGAGTGTATAATAAGTCAGAATATGCATCGCAGTTGGGATTTTTCGTCTTTGGCGAGGCGTGGACGAGGTGCCAATGCCCGTAGGGCCTTGGCCCTCGATCGCAACACTGCCAACGGCGAAAAAGAACGCTGCCCAGAGGGTTGTCCTTCAGATGGGCCTGGCGCAGCGTTGCGCGCATTGGAGATAGCCATTGCATGGATACCCCTCAACACACCCGCCTTGCGGCAGGCCCATCTGAAGGACAACGATGCGTATTCTGACTTATTATACACTCTCTAAGAGAAGTACGCTGGTTTGTTGAACCATGAGGCGCAGGGGCGGAACCTGCTTCGAGTGCCATTTTCGCCACAAGTGGCGTATCCACCTTTCCGGGATCGTCTAACAGTAGGACTCCGGTCTTTGAAGCCGGCAATGCAGGTGCGACTCCTGCTCCCGGAGCCAACGAGAAACTGCAATAATTTGTAGGGCCGGCGCTTGTGCCGGCCCTACACACACATTGCATACTAGCAATTTTCATATCGAGGGTGGAATGCCGGATGCCGCACGGAGTTGCCGAGGAACAACTCCCGGCCGCTTCCGCCCTCGATCGACTTTTCATTGCCAAGAGCCAGCAGCCCGCAAGATCGCGATCGTTCGCGTCACCCTTGCGCGTCCTGCGATTGGCGTATCACTCGGCATGAGAAACCAACACGATGATGTTAGCTCAGTCTGGTTAGAGCGCGTGACTGATACTCATGTGGTCGCCGGTTCAATTCCGGTACATCAAGCCAACGGTAACTGGACGTCCTGTCCATGAGGTTCGAATCCTCGCCTAAGACATATATAGGAGAAAAAAACAAAAGCCGATCCGAGGGCGGTCGCCTCCGCCGCGACCTGCGCAGCCACACGCCCGTCGTGCTCGCCGCGCAACATTGGGAGCGCTCGCGCGTGTTCGGATACCGAGCCGGAAACGCTGAATCGAAGGCTGTTTGCCGATTCCGACTTCGGAGGACGCATTGGAGCAGGTCGTTCGAGAATCAAGTAATTGATTCTCAACTACACGTTCCCTTCCGGAGATTCAGCGTCAACGGCTCTCAAGAACACTCCCGCGCAAACAATGGGGTCAACGCCTTGGCGTCGCCTGAGGATCCTGGTTTTCAATCAATACACGCTTGACGGACGTTCGCTTGACTCGTCGTAGGGCCTTCGCTTGCGGAGTGCCGCGTCGTTAGTTCGCTGGAATCGCATACGCGGCGCTTCGCAAGCGAAGGCCCTACATCGTGAAACTCATTTTTCAAACTCACATAACCACTCACCCACAACCAAAAGTAGAAAGGAGGAACCCATGTTCCCAAAACGCTATAAAATCAAATACGATCAAATCGGTCTCGTATTCAAAAACGACCGATTCATCAAGCTGGCGAACGAAGGCGCGCATTGGTTCTTCCAAAGCGACATCCGCGTCGAAGTCGCCAACATCCGCGACGCTTGGATTCGCAGCCCCGCTCTTAAGCAGCTCAGCGAAAGCGCAGCGGTTGCCGAACAAGCGGAGTTCGTCGACTTGAACGACAACGAGCGCGCCCTCGTCTGGATCGATGGTCGACTCGAAGCAATCCTGGGCCCAGGCCTCTACGGTTTCTGGAACCAACGCTGCGCGATCAAGATCGAGCGTCTCGACGCGACTGAGTCGCTCAAGCTCGTCCGCAAGGACTTGCTCAACGTTCTCAGCCTCGCGTCGGCGGCCGGATTCCTGGATGTAACCGAACTCCCGGAAGGGAAAGTCGGCGCTCTCTACGTCGACGGCGCCTTCGAGGAAATTCTGCCAGCGGGCAAGCACGCCTTCTGGAAGAAAGTCGCAAAGGTCAAGGTCCACATCGTCGATCAACGCGAGCAGGTCATGGATGTCGCCGGTCAGGACGTCATGTCCAACGACAAGGTCACTCTCCGCCTGAACGCGGTCGTCGCCTACCGGATCGCCGACGTTCGCAAGTCCATCGAATCCAGCATGGACGCCGCTCAAGCGTTGTACCGCGAAACCCAGCTGGCGCTCCGCTCGGAAGTCGGCGGTCGAAACCTCGATTCGCTGCTTTCGGACAAGGAAAACCTCGCTGTTGGAGCGAAACAGTACGTCGCCAAAGCGGCGGACAGCTTCGGCATCGAAGTCGTCAGCCTCGGCATTCGCGACATCATCCTTCCAGGCGACATGAAGAACTTGATGAACCAGGTTATCGAAGCCCAAAAGGCGTCGGAAGCCAACGTCATCAAGCGTCGCGAAGAGACTGCGGCGATGCGCTCACAGCTCAACACCGCCAAGCTCATGGACAGCAACCCGGTCTTGATGCGGCTTCGTGAACTCGAAGTCCTCGAGTCGGTTTCCAAGACCTCAAACTTGAACGTCGTTCTTGGCGAAAAGGGTCTCGCCGACCGCTTGACCCAACTCATCTAGGTCGCTCCCCCCTTATCGGGGGGAGCGATCTTTTTTCCCGCCGTCCGCCTGAAACGGACGCGCCGATGGTGACCATGGTGTAGTAGTCGCATGGGAGTTTGTGAATCTCTCGGGACCGGAGCGTAACCGGTTGGTCACACCATCCTTCGTCTCGCTAAGCGGGACTTCGGCTGGCGCGCCTTGCGTTGGGACTCTCTCTTTACTCTCCGCGTGGCCGAACGAATAGGCGCCGGACTACGAATCCGGATGATGCAGGTTTGACTCCTGCCGCGGGGGCCATTTTCCGGCGGACGCGTGATCGTATCCAGTTAAGAGATACTCTTATCAATTATAGTGTAGGGGCGTTGCTTGCGACGCCCGCATAGGTCAGACAGTACAACGCGGGCGTCGCAAGCAACGCCCCTACACAAATTGAGGACACCGAGATCGTCCCGAGGCCTCTATAACACGCCAAAATTCTCTGTTCAAAATGCGAATACTCGTAGCCGCTTCACTTTAAATCCACCAGCAACCATGACTCTCATCGACAAAGCAATCGTGCTCAAGCTGAACAAGGCTTGGCAACCGATTTCCCAGTGTACCGTGCGTCAAGCCATCATCGACTTGGCCGGCAGCGCCGACGGCTCTGCTCCCGCCAAGGCAATGGACATCGCCTACGCGCGGGACGGTTCGGGCGCGTTCGACCTTGCCCAGGTGGAGTACTGCGTTCCCGTCGATTGGGCGACTTGGCTCGAGCTCCCCATTCGCGACTGCGATTTGTCGATTCGATCGCCCGGTCGAGACGTTCGCGTTCCAACCGTCGTCATCGCCGGGAATTTTTCCGGAATGCCCATGTGGAAACCGTCCGTTTCGCGGACGGCCATCTACGAGCGCGACGGCGGCGTTTGCCAGTACACCGGTCGCAAGGTCGGCTGGCGGGAAGGCAACCTCGACCACGTTCTCCCCCGCTCGCGTGGCGGCGCAGACACCTTCGAGAACCTCGTCTGGTCCGACAAGCGCATCAACACGCGCAAGTCGAACCAAACCCCGAGGGAAGCGGGATTGCAGCTTATCCGTAAACCGGATACGCCCAAATCGGTTCCCATGTCCGCCAAGTTTCGCGTCGCGAAACACCGCGACTGGAACTGGTTCTTGGGGCAAAGGTGAAGGAACAAGTCCATCGACAGAAAAACAGCAGGGAGGGCCATCACAGCCCTCCCTGCGTTTCAAGCGGCAGATCGCAACCTACCCACATTCTCAATTTAACAATTGAGCGAGCGATTCACCGCTATCCTCCCAAGAGTATGATTCGTCTAGAAAACGTTCCGGCGTGGTTCCCTCCAGGTAGATCGCGAACTCTCGAGTGAGGAACTCGCGCGTATTCCTCTCTCCGAACGTCGTGACCCGAGCAGTTAAACGACCTCCTTCCCGACTACCATGAAGATGTCCGAGCTCAAATAGAGTAAGCGATTCCTCTCGTTCAAAAAACAGCCTGTCGGGCAAGGGAAACGGAGGATGGAGCCGCTCTCCTTCAAGAACCCAGCCAGGATCACAATAATATCGAGCGATCATATACCACCCGTACTTGAAGCCCTCGAGGTACGCTTCCCTATCGCTTTCCGCCCGTTTTGGATAGGTTTCCGGTGGCTTGAACGTATAACGGTCCAGAATTGAAGAAATCTCTTTCCGAAAAGACAGGTAGTCGTCGAATCCACGGCTCATACTCGACGCTTGCCCGACTATCCAAACGGATAAAACCAGAAGAATGGCGGCGGAAACGGGGCCGGTTCGGAACGTAGTGAGCATTGCAGGGGGATTGAAAAGACGCCATTAATTCCTACAGTTGTAGTCCATTGCAAGCAAAAAAAATCCCTTTCTGGGAATGAGAGGTTTTCCGGAGCCAGTTTGGTTTCTGCTTGAACCCGCCGGGACGTCGGGTTCCACCCACTCATCTAGGAAAGGTGGAACGCGACAGCCTGCCTCGGCGAAGTCCCAACGGGGCGAAGACGGGTCCCGGCGCGTAAAATCGCAGTCTTTTAGCTCCCTCGTCTCACATCTCCAACTGGGCATTCCCCCAGTCTTCGGACAGGGCTCCGAAGTACTTGCGGAAGCTGGGGGACTTCCATTTGCGGCCGAGCCGACGGTGTCGTTCTTTTACCGATACGTGCACCCAGTCGTCGGTCTCGATGCGGCGATAGCGCTTTCCGCGGAACTTGTAGATGCCCGTTGGTTGCGGGTGTTGGATCGCCCCGGGTTGATTCGACAAACTCCTCGCGAGCCGATCCTGGAAAACGAGCCCCCTCTGCTCCGCCTCGCGGGCGATCCAGGCAGCGGGGATTTCCGAAAGGCGATTGTCGTCGTCGTAGCCGCCGCCCACATCGCTGTGCACGCCTGCGAACCAAACTTCCTTCAAGTCGATTCCAGGTTTCTTGTCCCAGCGTGTCACCGGAAAGTCCTTACGGCATTCGTCGATAGCCATGGCGTGTCGAGCGCAGCGAATGATGCTGCTGGGAGAGGTGTCGTGAAACAAATACTCCGCATTGTCGAGCAAACCGAAAAAGGTGATCGGCACTCCCAAAGCCCCCACCGTGTCCCAGACGCCGAGATACTCAATTTGCGTACGGTCCGCCCAAGCGTACTTCGCCCGCATCGCTTTCGATTTGGGATGGTCCGGCCCGGTACTCGGCTGGCGTTTGCGGTAGTACTCGTAGGACACGCCGATTCGTTCCGCGAACTCGGGCTTTAATATGCCGCAATTGCGAATGAACCCGCCCAGCGAGCGCACCGTATAGGCCCCGCGACTGAACCCGAAGAAATACAATTTGTCGCCCGGGTCGTAGTTGTGGACGATGAACCGGTAGCAATCCATGATGTTCTTGTCGATGCCGCTGCCGGAGATTCCGCCGGAGATCTTTTTGCGATCGGTGCCAATTCCCCAGTCGTAGAAAACGACTTGTTTCTTATTCGCGCGGTCGCGTGTGGCAATGGAGCGAGCGAAGCGCAGCACATTCGTGGCCTGCTCGTCCTCCGGCGAATTCCAAGTTCCATCTGAACAAATGACGATTTTTTTCATAGCGATACAGATTCCAACTATAATGTGGACTGCGAAATTAAGGGTCGAAATACATAGTCTGGAAGACCTCGACCGCGACCGGTTTACCATCGATTTTTCCAGGCTCCCACACAGATCTCTTTATTGAGTCAACCGCTGGACCCGTGAATGCCGAATGAGATGCCTTCCTAACCTGTATTCGTCGAACGGATCCATCCACGTCGATAACCCAATGCAAAACGACCACCCCTTTGACGCGAGCCATCTTCAGCTCAAAAGGGTAGTACGGCTCAACTTGCCGTATCGCTTTCGGCGGCTCATCAACTTTGTTCGATTGGAAAATGTCCTCCTCCCGAAAGGAAACACGCAGGGGGACACTGAACTTCAATTCCGCCAAAAGCTGGTCCTCGCTCATCGGGAGTGGTTCGAATTTCCAAGTCAATGCCAGGCGTTCGATGTTTCTTCTAACCTCCTTCGGCGTATCGTCGTCGATCTCCACAACGATCACGTCGCCGTCGCGCGTAATTCCCATTTTCAGCAGCGCGTCTACATCGCCGTACTTCTCCTGAAACTCGATCGGGTACTCCAATTCGGTCCTGTATTTAAATTTTGGTTTCGATCCGATCTCTTTCACGCCGACCAGTTTCACTTCGAGCCCGCTCGACGTTTGCTCGATCGCCTCTAACGCATCCCGGGCATCGAAAAACGCCGCGATTTCCCCTAAACCGACATCGCCGGGAAAGGTATGCCCGGGCGAAAGGCCCTGCTCGAAAAGTCCCTCCATCACAGACGGCGCGTTCAAACGAATCGCTCGCAGCAAGGCGAAGTCGCTGTACTGGCTGTCAAACAGCCAGACGCCGCCTGCTTTGATCAACGTCTCGGCGATTTCTTTTTCACCGAGAGTGGCCGCGAACATCAGTGGTGAGAGCCCTTCCTTCTCTTCGCGGTTCACACTCACGCCATAGTCGATCAGGCAACTTACCGACTCTGGGGCTCCCTCGCGAATGGCATGCATCATCGGATCGTGTTTGCCGATCTCTTTCTCGGCGCCTCCATTCTCCATCAGCCAGCAGATGCCATCGCGGTTCCCCATCCCGCTAGCGACCATCAAAGGAGTCATACCTTTTTCGGAAACAGCAGTCGCGGACGCCCCTCCTGCTTCCACTTCCTCGAAAAGCACCGCATCCGCATATCCCGCTACAGCATGCATGAAGTTGATTCCGTTTTCCGCATAGGCCCCGTCCACATCGTACTTATCACGTATCCATCGAGCCAATTCAACCCGTTCGCTCGCCAGCAAGGCGAGCACCTGTCCGGGAGCGGATCGCTTGTTTACATTTAATGCAGCCCCTTTCTCCATCAAGTATACCGCAATATCTTGATGGCCCGCATTGAACGCGCCTAGAGCTCCGAACGAGTAGTGGTTCTTTTGCTTCGTCCCTTTTGCCTTACCCGAAGCTACCGCTTTCACAATTTCGAACCACCCGCCAGTCCCCGCGAAATCCAGAACATTGAGATAGGATTTGTCTTCCGCAAAGGGATCGGCGCCCTTCTCGATCAGATACTCCACAACATTGGCTCTTCCCCCACTTGCTGCGTACATCATCAAGGTACGGTCTTGACCATCCTTGTACTTCACCGCTTTCCGATTTGCTTCGAACATTCGAGCCAGTGTATCCACATCGCCATTCACTGCCGCTATACGCAGGCGATCTTCCTCTCTTTCGCTGTCATTATTTAAAGGCTTCAATTTTCCTGATGCGTCGATTACCCAGGCTACCAGTTTCCCCCGCGGCTGAATGTGGAACCCCTTCGAGCCCAATTCAGCATTTCTGCGTTCCTTATTCAGAAAAGGGGACACCGATAGGGATCTCACCTCGCCATCGACAAGCCAACCGAACAGCGCCAGATCGCCTTCGCTCCCTTCCAATTTGCGCCTCAAGAATCCAGAGAATCTGAACCGAACACGGTACTCCGTCGGATCGTTTCGAGAACTATAGAGGTTGGCGCTCTTTTGCAGAGTGTAGTTGAACACCATGGACATGAATTCCGGATCCACGGGAAGCTCACCGATATACGACCAATCCCCGTCCACCCGATGACGTTCGATGTCGGAATCGACCGGCGTATCCAGAACCGGCAGACCCTCGTTGAACTGCGACACTTCAAAGGTTGTCGGACCGACGCTGTAAAAAAGCCGGATCGGCTCGGCAATCGCGTCGGCAATAATAGCGCCGAAAAAGAGCAGAAAACACAGAAGAAAACGTCTGGAGGGGGTCATGACAACAAGGATTGGTAAAACAACCTAGATGATCCTATTAACCCCCGAAAACGCAAGCAGATCATTGGGAGCCACCACAGCGAGCTCGAATCCAGGTAGCGGCAGCTTCTCGCGATCCCCCCTCTCACTCACCAGTCTTCAACCCTCGAACGTCACTCCGAAAGACGGAAGTAGCGCTGGTCGCCGGTCGTTTCGATCTCGACGGTGACTCGCGAGCGTTCGGCGTCCTCCGCGACGGTTTCGACGTTCACCCATTCGGCAGCGGTCGTGCGAATCCAAGTCGAAAGGTTGCTTGAACGCTCAAGAAAGTAGTCCTCGCCAAAAACGCTTGAGGAAGAGGCCCGCCAAGAAATCGTCAAGCGAACGCCAGCGCCGTGGAGATACGCCGTCTCAAGTCGCAGGTCGTCGACTGAAAAAGAACCCGTACCGCTCGAGTTGGAGAGATCGCCCGCGAGGAAACGGATGACGCGGCGCAGGATCTCCTCGTTGTCCCGCTCCTCAATATCCGAACCGGGCCCATTGTTCCACATTGGTTGACGGTCGAACATCACTATCACATTGCCCTCCTCCACGCTGGATAGCGCGAGCGCGGCAAACTCGGGGTTGGCGATCGTGAGGTTTTGTTGGTGAGGAATATTCGCATCGCCGGAAACCGTATAGTCGGGATCGGTTTCATACGGAATCAAGCGAACCGCGAAACCATTTGGATCGACCGCTACCGGAGATACGCCTTCCCCTTCCAGGACCGGTCGACCGGCAACGATGACATGGCTCGCTTCGGGACCGGCTCGGTACGCTCGAACGCCGTTGGCCTGGTCGACCGTGACCTCCATTCCGTAGCGACTGACGAGACTGTTGGTCACGCTTTGACCCACCGGATTCTGAGCGCCGACCACGTTGAACTTCCCGCCGGAAGCCGAATCGCTGTAGATCAGCATTCCGCCGCCCAATCGTATCCAAGCATCTAGGACGTCTTTTTCCGCAGCGCTCCAGATTTTCTGATGCAAACCGAAGATGATGACGTCGAAGCTATCGACAAAGTTCGAGTCTAAGGTGGTGTCCTGATCGTAGTATTGCTCGATGACGTACCCTTCCGCCTCCACCATGTCCTTGAACCGCGAAAGACCTGTATTTCCCGAATCGGTGAGCAACATTTGATCATAGGGAGCGGCGGCGCCCGAAGGGACCGTTCCGTCTTCAGCCACATCCCCATGGATGTAGGCAATGCGTTTGGCCCGCTGCAAGAGAGCGACCCAATCCGATCCCGTCTCGTCCGGCGGATTTCCCAGAGCGACGTTGTCGCTTCCGGCCGCGACTTGCACGACCGTCCCGATTTCCAGGGACTCCTCCGAGCGCGGATTGAGCCAGCGAACTTCGAACTCGCCAGTCGCCTGGCTGAGATTAAGCGCGGCGCCTGACGCCTCTCCCTCAGGAAGGTAAACCGCATAGACCTGGTCTTCCAGAGCGAAGCAATAGGCCTCGTTCGCGTTCTTCACGAGGTCGTCGACTGGGCTCATCTCATAGAATGGCAAGTACTCGCGAAAAAAGCCCAAGGCTCTCCGGGCATAGTCCCAAAATCGGTCGCGACTGCGAAAGTCCTCCAACGTAAGGTCAGAGTGGTCGTGCCCGTATCCAAAATACCACTCCGTACCAGTGCCACCGCCGAGCAAGACGCCCCAGAGCGCTCGAGCCCGCGCGTCAGTGTGGTTTCCAGAGGACGCGCCGTCGTCGTCGCTATCGGGAACGAGACCATCACCGGCATTGCCGGGTTCGTCGTAGGCGATTATCCACGGTTTTCCGGCAGCTGCCGAGTTCTCCCGCCAAGTCAATACGTCACCATGAACGTCGTTGAAGTTCCCATTGCCTCCCTGGAGTGAAACGCCTGTCAGTTCAGAAGCGTCGCCGAGCAATGGCGTATATACCGAATCCTTGCCGCCCGGATACGTGTGAATTACGATGTTGTGGCCGTACGGATCGTT
This sequence comes from Opitutaceae bacterium, assembly GCA_028284235.1. Taxonomy (GTDB): domain Bacteria; phylum Verrucomicrobiota; class Verrucomicrobiia; order Opitutales; family Opitutaceae; genus Pelagisphaera. Next base: position 71,307 of record JANQSC010000019.1, on the reverse strand, counting down.
TTCGTAAAAATAGTCGGCCATGGCGATGCGTTGGGCGTCCGACTGGTTGTCGTTTTCCTCTCCGAGATTCCAGTTGAGGGCGAGGTGGTGGCCAAATCGGGCGATCAGCTCCCGGTAGTAGAGACGGCGCTGCGGGCCGACCGCTCCACCGTCGAGCAGCAGCTCGTTTTCCGTCTCCTGCGTTTTGAAATGAAGATAAAAGCCCAGCTTATCGGCGTGGTCGAAAACGACCTCCCATTGATCAAGACGCGAAACGTCCATACGCTCCCGTTCGCTGTATCCGGTATATGGAAACACGTTTTTGTCGTCTCCACCGACATTCATAGTGAGGAACGAGAAAACGTTGAGATTCTCCGAGGCGAGATAGTTGATCGCGCCGATCAACTCCCGGCCCTTGCCATTCTGCCAACTCGGGTCGCCTTCCTTCCAATCCGCGAGGTGGGCTGCGTAGGATTTTATTAGATTGTCGCTCTGGCCGTCGGTTTTGAACGAACCGTCGAAATCGTCGTAGGCCAGCAGATTCTCAGGCGCGTCCGGCCCCTGTTTGAGGAAATACTCGCCGGTGCCGGCGTAGCGCAAGTAATGTCCACCAACGTATTCGAGGCGTCCGCGTCCGCGATTGTCCGGCGCTGACTTGTCCGTTTCCGCGATGGCGAAGCTCCCGCTTACCTCGCCGTCCGCGTCGCCGTTTAGCGAGGCCGGATCTCCAGGCGAAGAAGCGTCGCTGGTCGCAACGTCCGCCCCCGTTCTAAACCGGGCCGTGTAGACCCAGTCGCCTATCTCGTCCGGCGAGAAGTGAACCCGCCAAATGGTTCCGGAATCGGCGCCCGTCTCGCCCGCGTTCCCATCAGCCGCGTAGTAACCGGGAACCGTGTAGCTCTTGCCCGTCGCTGGGTGCGAAAACGTCACGTCCAGTCGATAGTCCGTGAACGGGTTCGGAGTGGATGACTCCGATGTATTGGGTCCCTCGAACGCGACTGTGACTCGGTGCCAGCGCTTAAGCTCGCCGTATATACCGCTGGCGGTCGTTTCGAGAGCCGCGGATTCAAAATCTCCCGTATCGGGCGGGTCCGTCGGAGTTCCACTGTCGACAATCGTGAACGCGCGGCTGAAGACCGGGCCTTCCGAACCGGTCGCCCCAGCGCCGGAAAACGGCGTGGCCGACACCGTGTTGGCGCCCAAACTGTACGACCATGCGGAGAAGTTCCCGTTCGAGTCGCCGCTTAGGGAAAAAGGCGCAGCGCTCTCGGTATTGAAATTTGGATTTCCGTTGAGGGCGAAACGCACGCTCGCTGTCGAACCGTCTACAAGCGCCTCGATATTGAGGTTAGTCCCCGGGAGAGTGGAGAGGTCGATCTCGGCACCCTCGGCAATCGGGCTGTGCTCCGGTATCGGCGTATTCGAATCGGCGTCGATCAATCGGAGCGAAGTCACCGATTGCCCCAAGGCGAGGAAAGGGGCAACGAGCGTAAACGAATAAATCGCCCAGGAAATGGCTAAACCATAATGTCGTGATCGCATCGTCGAGTAAACTAAAGCCGTGGGATGTCCGGCGGAAATTGGTTCGGAGAGCGTTGCGATGCCTGATCCATAGTTACGACTGGGAATGCCATTCGCTCAAAACGACTTGGCTTTAAAAACGTGTTAACCTAGCAATTGACAGCTCGCGCGAAACGAAACGCTAAGGGAGACACGCGCCAACCCGCAAGACGAAGCTCACGAGCACCACCCATCTACTCAAACCCCTGGAGTCTGATACTCGCAGAGGGGTAGCGGGGATTCGAATCGACTTCCTTACTCGCGGTCATGAGCCCTTGGAATCTGTCTAGGATCACGCAAGCCGTCTGTCACGGCGTAGCCCAGCGAGCGAAAACGGAAGAATACATCCCGGTCCAAAAAACCAAGAACACAACCTCCTCAACCCATCTATATTACGATCAGGTTCCAATCGCCCCTCCACCGTTGACCCACACAAGAATTTCAAATGAACTAACCCCATGAAGCCCTTCCCCCTCCCAATTTCACTCCCATGTCGCGGCGTAGAGAAACGAAGCCGGATCACCATTCACCCTTCACTCTTACTCCTCACTCTCGCCTTGCTGCTCGTCCCCATCGCTCGGGGCGACAACTGCCTCGCCTTCGTTCCCCAAAAGGAAGGAACCGTCTGGGAGCAGACTTCCTACAGCCGCAAGGGGAAGCCCGAAGGGAAGGTCGAGTTCCGTCTCGCCAGCGTCGCGACCGAAGACGGCAAGACGAACTACCACGTCGAGCAAACGCACTTCGACAAAAAGGGGAAATCGGTATTCGACGGCGATCTCAAGTACAGCTGCGACGGTGGCTCTTTCTACGTCGACATGAGCGCCTTCATCGACCCGCAGCAGCTAGGAATGGGCATGCAAGGGGCCGAAATCACCGTCGACGCCGACGCCATCAGCTACCCCAGCGACCTCGGCCCCGGCCAGACGCTCGACGACGGATCGATCTCCCTCTCGCTCGGAATGGGCGGCCCCATCAATATGAACTTCCTCGTCCAAGTCTTGAACCGCAACGTAGAAGCGAAAGAGACCATCGAAACGCCGGCCGGGAAATTCGAGTGCTTCCGGATTTCGCAGGAAGTCGTGACCAAAACCATCCTCGCCATCCGAGTGAAGTCCGTCGACTGGGTCGCCCCTGGTATTGGATCCGTCAGGACAGAGTCCTACAACAAGTCCGGCAAACTCATGGGCTACACCGAACTCACCCGCCTCGAAACGCCGTAGACCGGATTGATCCGCGCTACGCTCTTTGAGCTTCGCAACACATCGGGGGTTTTTAACAGGATGCGCTGCGCTCGCAGGATTCCCGACGAGCCGCCGACAAGTCGGGGTCTCCGATCGGGAAACATGATGATCTTCTAGTGGATCGGTCTTGCTGGATTTGGTTTTTGTGAATCAACTTCGTATTCTTCGTAGGTGATTGAATCATCATGTTGCCGACGGAGGAGGCATCCTGCGAGCGCAGCGCATCCTGTTTAAAATTCTTCTAGCAAGGTTCCAGATCTTTGAATCAATATTGAACCAGCGTAATTCGACCCGTTCCCGCATTAGTGTTCAGTTCCCGATCAGAAGCTCCATTGTTGGCGAACCGTGTATACACTAGAACGCGCACAGTTCATTCCGCTTCCTGTCGACGACGTCTGGGAATTCTTCTCCGAGCCTCGAAACCTCGACGCGATGACGCCGCCCTTTCTCCGGTTCGAGATTCTCTCCGGAGCGGACACGCCCATGTTTGCTGGGCAGATCATTGAATACCGGATACAAATTTTACCAGGCGTGAAACAACGCTGGATCACCGAGATCACTCAATGCGAAGACGGGCGACGCTTCGTCGACGAGCAACGCGTCGGCCCCTATCGATTGTGGCATCACCTGCACACCTTCGATCCCGTCGACGGCGGCGTCCGCATGACGGACCGCGTAAACTACATCCTCCCCTTCGGCCCGCTCGGAAGACTGACCCACAGCCTCTTCGTCAGAGCTCGTCTCAAGAAAATCTTCGACCACCGCAGCCAGTACCTCGAGCAGAAATTCGGAGCCAACCCGGCAACCGGGGACTAACTCGCCCGTCAAAGACCCCGACGTGGTCGGTGGCAGATAACATAGACAGGCTAAGGTTGAGGGCACGGGGTAATTAGGTAGCGGCCGATCTCCGAGCGGCCATATCTTAATTTGTGAATCCGAAAAAGTGGCCGCTCGGAGATCGGCCGCTACCTAAGATCAAACAATTTCACATCATGTTTCCGCTCCGCGGGATCCTGCAAGCTCTCCAGCATCGCTGGAGAGCGCATCCTGTCTTCCGATAGAAGACCCCGACCTGTCGGCGGTTAAAAACTCAAACCTCGCCCGCTTTGGTCAGAACGAGATGCTGAAAAACTCAACGGTGTTGAATTCGGGGTCGTATTGAATTTTCAACTCCTTGGTCGTTCTCGGTCCCACACTGCGCCAGTAGGTTCCTCCCTCTTTCCAAGTAAACGGTTTTACCACCGGCCGGCGCTTTTCGTGATCAAATACGAAATAGTCATCGCGAGCGAAGACCTGAAAGGTATCCAGTTGGATCGCGCCGGCAACCTCTTCCGTAGTCGGCCCCGATTCCGACGCCTTCGCTTTCTTTAAGCGTTCCTCCACTTTCTTAATCGTCTCGTCTGTAATCCGAGGACGCTCTCTGGGTTCCGGAGGTGGATCGGCAATCAGAAGAACGAGCGAATTCAACACGGCGGCAACGAGGAGGACGTTTTTCATTTTCCAAGGAGGTTAAACTGGACGGAAGAAGCGAAGCCCCCGTAGACAACGAAAACGCCGCTTTGTTCAAGAGACAGAATTTCGCTCACGAATCACACGAATTCCTCGAATGTCAAACCCACCAATCTAGAAGAACATCAAGTTCCCCGATGATGTCGGGGATCAAGCGAGCGATTCCGTCACAGACGGGAGAGCGCATCCTGTTTAATATCTTCTCCCACTCTCCCCATCCCTCGATCTCTCAGTCCCTCCGCGCCGTCACGCTTCCAAACTGGTTCCTCGCTTCCAGACTTTTCCCGTCCGCGCTCACTTCAACTTGATCAACGATGGGATACGCAAACTGGTAGCTTTGCCCGTTCAGCTGTTTCCACGAGCCCTTGAACGGTCCGGCGTCGATCGCGCCGTCGGCCTTGATATTCATGACGAGCCCATCATGACGTCTCCAAATTCCAACGACACCGTCCCCGCCCGAACCCACGCGCTCGGCGCTCAATTTGGCGCCGAAAAAACCGGTTCCGCCAAAACTCTTCCCGTCCGCCGCGAGCGTCACCGTTTCCATTCCATCCGGCCAGTCGATCTGAAAGCTCGACGCGCTCGCGTCCACCCGCGTCCACTTCCCTACGATCACTCCATTTCGAGCCGTGCCGTCCGCCTCGATCTGAATCGTCAGTCCGTTGGACCAGCGCCAACGCCCCACCCAGTTCGGGCCCTCCTCCACTTCTTTAATCGCGACGGGCGCAGGGGGCGCCTCCGGCTGCGACGGAATTTCTGGAACCGGGGCGCTGCTCGCCGGAATCTCCTGAGCAGCCGGCGCAGTCTTAGCCACTGGCAAAGGAGCCGACGCGACCGCGGACCGGTCCCTCAACCAATAGCCCTCCGGGATTCCCGCAAGATCGTCCGGCCCGCCCGGCCAGCATTCGAGCGGCGGCAGGGCCGCTTCCTCCTGATATTTCGCTTGTAGCGCGGCTGCCCATAGGTGGTGGTGTGAAAAATCCGAATAGAAATTCGTGTACGACGTGAACATCGCGAACCGAACCGCAACCGTTCCCCCGAAAAGCGACGCCGGACCGGTCGTCTGGTGGTACTTTCCGTCCCGAGATTTCAATGGAAAGACCGCCTCTAAGCCCAAGCTCCCCCAAGTCAACGCCAACCCCTCGCTTCCGTAACGCCAGCGATTCGACGCGTCGTATTCGCCCCGAAACCCAAAGACCCCGTCCGGCCGCAGATGAATGGCGATCTTCTGGTGCGACGGCCGACCACGGAACGCCTCCGTGTATTTCGTATACGCTGACCCGTCCCAGTTCTTCGGCTGGTCGTTTAACGCCGGGCTGATCTGCATCACCCAAACCGTATCCATATAACGATCACGAGCGACTTGGCCAGCGAACGCGGGATAGAGCATCCGCGCATTTCCCTGAGCGCACGCAGGAGTCCGGAAGAAATAGCGCAACTCCGGCGGCGTGGGCGCGTCGGGCGTACGGGCCGCTTCCACGTATTTCAGAAACGAGTAAAGCCCGTCATCCGGCAGCGGGACCTCGCGCGTGCTGTCCAACTGGATATCCGGCGATTTTTTGACCCCCAGGCTCAGCAAGCTATTTTGCCACTCGCGGCACTCGTCCGCAGGAATGCCGGCTCTGGTCAGTTGAAGCACACGCACCCTGTAGCTCTCGTAAACCATTTGAAAGTAACCCCGATTCCCACGCGCCAAGACCTCGTACGATTCCCGTTCGGATGCGGAAAGCATATCCGCCCGGACGAAATTCCGGTTCTCGTTGTCCACCACGTAGAGCCGCGTTTCGCCTCGCAAGAACTTCAACCACTGCGTCTTGAATTCCATCGGGCGAGGAAACTCGCTCCCGGCATTGGTGGGGCGAGCGACCTTGACGTCGATCCGCGTGAGATCTCCGCGTTCGCCCCCGAAATCAAAGGGATTCAACTTGTGTTCCCGCCGCGGACGCAGAGCCATGGTGAGCATCGCGATCCTCGTCTCCTTATCCAGACTATACCGCCACTGCTCCTGCTCGAGCCCGGACATACGACTCATCTCTCGCCCCGTCCGCCCCGCGAGGGCCGCGTCCAGCTTTTCGAAACTCGCGACACTCAGCGGATCTTCGGCCACCTCGATCTCCTCGATACGATACAAAACCGGCGAATTGAGCTTTTTAAACGACGTATCCATCGCCAGCCATTCCCCGTCGAAAAACGTGAACATGTTCACCGCTTTCCCGTCCTTCACCTCGACCCAATCGCCTTGCAGCCAGCCCCGCGCCTCCTCAATCGAGTCCTGAGCCGACACCGTGCTAACAACCAAGACCAACCAAAGGAGCCATCCAATCGGTATAGACTTCCCGTGCCTCATGAACTTTCCGTCTCTAGATCTCACTCTTCACCACTCACTATTCACTATTTAGAACTAAAGTGACGAACAGAATCCAACGTTTATTCAGATTAAATAGCAAGATGCGCTCATCCTTCGCTCACAGGATACCTCCCCCGTCCCCGACGTGGTCGGTAGCATGATCATTAAACGACTCACTATCCCCGCGGCTCGCGCTGTGAAACAGCAATGCGGATACAATCCAGAGCGCCGCGAAGAAGCCGTTCACCGCGAAGGTCGCTCCCCAGCCCAAGACGTGGGTGATTGCGGAAACCGATAGTTGAGCGACGGCCATCGCGACCAACGCCCACGTCATCCCACGAGGCTGAAAACGCGCCAAGAGCCCGCCCACCAATCCGATGGCGAGCACGCCGCCAAACATCAGGTTCGCCAAATTCGCTTCGTTCCCGATAATTCCGACCGCCAGGTTCACCCAAACCAAGAGGAGCGCCGTGGCAATCGTCAACGCGACCGCCCTTCGGTACGCGACAATTGAAAACTTTCTCGCTACAACGTTGTAGCCCAAACCCGCTCCGAAAAGCAGGACGCCCGCGACAATGAAATCCCCAGCGCCCCACGCCACTTCATTTGTGAATTGCATCGCGACAAGCGGCAGCAGCAGGACCAGTCCAGTGCCGACAGCGATGCGAACGATACTCTCTTTTTGTATTTTCATATCTGATACGTTTTCCCTCAAAATTCCCCCAAAAGTCTCAATGAACAAGCCAAGCGCGAATACGAAAACGCCCCTCCCCGCTTCCGTCCGCTCCCGCAACAGATCGCTGAACGTCTGGAGCATCGGCTCCGCGAACCGCTCGCGAAACGGGCTCGGATACAGTCGGAGGATTCGTCTGTATGCGTTCTTGTAGAACTGCAGAGAGCGTTTCATGCGCCTAGACACTCGGTGACAGTTTTCTTCCGTTCGCGACCGCGACGACCTCCCGGTAGCGTTGAAGCTCACCCGCCAGGGCGTCCCGGCCCAGGGCGGTGATTGCGTAGTAGACGCGGCGCTCGTCGTCCATTTCGGGATCCACCTTGCGGTCGCTCTCCTCGATCAAACCCGCCTTGATCATGCGGCCGATAGAGCCATAAAGCGTCCCCGGCCCCATCTTCACCTTCTCCTGCGAATCAGCCTTCACCTGCTTCATGATCCCATAGCCGTGACGGTCCTCAGTAGCGAGCGCCAGGAGGATGTGCAACACGGCCGGAGTGAGGGGTGAATGATTGCTCATACTAAAATCAATACAGGACCGATATATCCGCTACGGATATATGTCAACTCAAAACGAGGATTCGCCCACGAAGGACACAAAGATCACGAAGATAGAGAAAAGAACCGACCGTCAAAGGCCCCGACAAAGTCGGAGGCAGATAAGGCAGATTGTCACAGATAGAATTCCTGCCCACGAATCACACGAATTTCTCGAAGATAGTATTCGAATTCGATGGATCAACTTAAACCCGCCGGGACGTCGGGTTCCACCCACTTCTTACAAAGGTGGAACGCGACGTCCCGGCGCGTTTATTCAGCCAAATCACATCCTGCCTTCCGATAGAAGGCCCCGATCATGGACCCCGACAGGGTCGGTGGCTTGTCGGTGGTTAAACAAAAAACAGGCAGAGCCCATCGAGCTCCACCTGCTAAACCCCTTCACTCTCATGTCGCGGCGTAGCCCTTCGGGCGAAGACGGATCACCATTCACTCTTTCGAGCTCCGCTCGACTACTTCAAATCAGCCAGGGCTGCTCCGAAGTTGAGGTGCAAAGTCTCCCCGCCCAGGACGAGCGCGGGAACCGACTCCACGCCGGCATCCTCAGCTTCGCCCACGCGTCCCGGCTGATCGCCGAGATGGACGACCTCGAGGTCGACCTTTTCCCGGTCCAGGACCGAAGTGATGGATTGCTCCGCGCTGACGCAGACTGGGCAGCCGGCATGATAAAAGGTAGCGTTCGTTTTCATAATATTATCTCTTTCGTTTTTATTTTAGTTAAGCGGGCGATCCCGCGGTTGACGCTTTCCAGACTAACACGCTTCGGAAAAAGCGCCAGAGGGCTCGAAACGGTGAGCGCTTACCATTTTGTTCCCACTAGACAGGCCCCCAGTTTCTGCTAGTCTGAACCGCTGAAACCTATGGCTGAGAAAAAATTCCTGACGCTCGACGAGAGACGCGCCTACCGGAGTCTCGAAGACGTCGTGGGCTGCAAGTGGTCCGCGTCAGTCGTGAGCGCCATCTACCAAGGCGTCAGCCGCCCCGGAAAGCTCGAACGCTACATCCCCGGCATTTCAACCAAAGTGCTCAACGAGCGCCTCCGCCGCCTGCTCGACTACAAGCTGATCACTCGCCAAGAGTTCGAAGGAAATGTTCCACATGTTGAATACAGCCTAACCGAAAGCGGCAAGAAGCTCGCCAACGTCATCGACCAACTCCGCGAACTCCAAGACGAACACAGTTCCGCCCTGAACGCAGATACGGAAGACTGAGTCGAACCTGAGTTTTTATTTTTAACAGGATGCGCTCGTACCTCGCTCGCAGGATACCGACTTCGTCGGTAGCATGATGATCAACCAAATCTAGTTTTCCCACGAATCTCACGAAGGGCTCGAATACAAGAAAACACAGATCTATCCGCTAGAACTCCATCCTGTTTCCCGATTTCATCGGGAATCCTGTAAGCGATCCCGCTCAGCGGGAGAGCGCATCCTGTTAAACAAAAAACAGGCGGAGCCTATCGAGCTTCGCTCGAGCCTTGCCTCTTACCCGCCTTCGCGTATCCTGTAGAAATGTCATTTACCCGTCGCGATTTTATCGGCAGGACCGCCGGACTCGGCGCCCTGGCCGCCACTAGCCCCGCAACCCTGCTCGGACAAGCCCCACAAGACGTCTCACAGGCCTTGGACCAAGCCGCCGCCCGACCCGTTCTCGAACTAGCAGGCTTGAACGATCCGGTGATCATCGAGTCCGTCGATCTCCTTCTAAAAGAGAACCAGTACTACATCCGTGTTCGCTCGAAAGATGGAGTAGAAGGCGTTTCGCTCGACAACAACCGCGCCAAATACGTGGCCCCGATCTTCCAGCAACGGGTCGCGCCGTACTTTATCGGAAAAGACGCGCGGCAACTCGAGGATCACCTGTGGGGCCTCTATCGCTGGGGAAGCAACTACAAGCTGCAAGGCCTCGCGTTCTGGAGTTCGGTGGCGTGGATCGAATTCGCGATTCTCGATCTTCTCGGGCGCGTCGCGGGCAAGTCTATCGGCGATCTGCTCGGCGGCGTGATTCGCAAGAAAGTCCCCTTCTACGTCGCGAGCGGTCGGCGCGACACGACCCCCGAAGAGGAAATCGACTATCTCAAGGGCCTGATCGAAGAAACCGGCGCCAAAGCGATCAAATACCGCGTCGGCGGCCGCATGAGCCGAAACGAGGACGCCCTGCCCGGCCGGACGCCGAAACTGATCGAGCTTTCGCGCAAGGAGCTCGGCGACGAAATGGCGATCCACGCCGACTCGAACAGCTCCTACGATCCGCCGCAAGCCATCGAAGTGGGACGCATGCTGGAAGACATCGGGGCCGTCTACTTCGAAGAGCCCTGCCCCTTCGACCACTTGGAAGACACGCGCCAAGTGACGGATACGTTGACCATCCCCGTCGCCGGCGGCGAACAGGAATTCAGCCAGTGGCGCTTCAAGTGGGCGATCGAGAACCGGGCGGTCGACATCGTCCAGCCCGACGTGCAGTACTACGGAGGCCTCATTCGCTCGATCCGCGTCTCCCGCATGGCCGAATTGCTAAACATGCCAACGACGGTGCACATATCGGGCGGATTCGGATTTATCTACATGCTCCACTTCGCCTCGCGGACACCCGATATCGGCGACTGGCAAGAGTACAAGCGAAACATCGAACGCTACGCCGACTGGTTCGATCCCCCGCTACGCATCGAAGACGGATCCCTAATCGTCCCCGAAGGCCCCGGTGTCGGAATCGTAGATACAAAAGAAATCCTCAAAGGCGCCACAGTCGTAGAGTAAAAGCGAACACCTGCCCACGAAGGGCACAGAGGCCACGAAGATAGAGAACAAGAACCGCCCGTCAAAGACCCCGACGTAGTCGGTGGCAGATAACGCAGATTATCACAGATAGAGCTCCTCCCCACGAATCACACGAATTGCTCGAATAGAGTATTGTTCAACTTCGATGGATCCAATTCGCGTAAGCGCGAAATGCAAAGATACTCGCGATGCGGAGGCAAGGATCCCGATCATTGCCCACGCTTAGCGAGCATCTTGGCAAACCGGCCTCGCAGGTTGGATCTATCCGCTAGAATCAAATCAAGTTCCCCGACATCGTCGGGGATCAAATGAGCGCAGCGCATCCTGTTAAATAAAAATAGATAGAACCCAACTACCTCTTCAAACGGCTCTCAATCGATACGCAACGCCACCATCGGTTCGATCTTGGCGGCTCGATGAGCGGGGACATAGCTGGCAAGTATGGCCACGAGTAAGAGCAATAAGGATACAGCGGCGTAGACAGTCGGATCGGTAGGCGTCACCTCGAACAAAAGACTCGTCATATAGCGGCTCAGCAAAATCGCCCCGACGAGACCGGCAACCAGACCGACGCCCGCTTTCCACAGCCCTTGCTTGATCACCAGGTTGACGATCTGCGAATGAGTGGCCCCGATCGCTCCGCGGATGCCGATCTCCCGCACGCGTTGAGAGACGTCGTAGGACAGCACCCCATAGATCCCGAGGGCCGACAAAAACAGAGCAAGGCCGGCGAAGGAGAGAAGCAGGAGCATAACCGCCCGGCGATTGTCGAACGACGCTCCAATGGCCCCGGTAAGCGGGCCTGTATCAAATAAAACAATACTAGGATCGATGCGCTGCAGCGTCTCCCGCATGGCCTCAACGACAGCGCTCGCGTTCCGTTCGGACTTCAGGAAAAGCGTAAAGCCGCCCGGGCGACCCCCTCTAATCACTTGGTAGACGAATGGATTTCCGGACTGTTCTTCCACGCCGCCGTGCGGCACGTCGCGCACGACCCCGATAATCGTTGGCCAGTCTTCCGGGTTTTCAGGGCGGCCCCCGAAGGTGAATCGCCCATTGATCGCCGATCGGCCCGCGAAGAATTTTCGGGCGAAGCTCTCGTCGACCACAAACCGCTGGGGCGCGTCCGCGACCGTGTCCGCCTCCTCGAAAAAGCGCCCTTCGAGAAGCGTGAGGCCCATGGTGTTCAAGTAATCCGGGGTGACTTGTACCCGGAACGCTCCCGGCTGAGGCGAGCCCGGCGGCAGCGTGTCCTCTTCGAGAGTGAAGGCATTGATCGGCAACCCTCCTTGAAACGGAATCGCGAAACTCAGAGCGACCGACGAAACTCCGGGGATTTCCTCCAGGCCCTGCACGATCCGCTCGCGAATCTGCCTCGCCGCATCGTTGTCCGATCGGTGCGTACGCGGCAAGGCGACACGCCCGAGCGCGACCCCCTCCGCCTCTAACCCAGCATCCACATCCAAGGCCTTGGCGAAGCTGTGAACGAGCAAGCCGGCTCCCGTAAGCAGCACCAGCGCCACAGCGACCTGGGCGACCACGAGCACGCTGCTCAGAGCGCGAATGCCGGCGCCCGAGGACGCGGAGCGCGAACTACGCTGGATGATCTCGTTCAGATTCGTTCGCCAAATATGCAGCACCGGTATCGATCCGATCAATACGCCGATGACAACGGTCAGCAACGCGGCAAAGCCGAGCACCCGCAAATCGAGCGTCGCGGGCAGGGCCTGGGGCAGCATGTTTACCAGGAAGAGGTTGGTCACTTTCAATATCCCCCAGGCCAAAGCCAATCCTAGGACCGCCCCGAGGGTAGTGAGCGTCAGGCTCTCGAGAATCAGCTGGCGAGCAACGGCGATTTTCTTCGCTCCGAGAACGGTTCGGATCGCCAGTTCGGATTGACGAGCATTGGAGCGGGCAAGCAGAAGATTGCTCACATTGACGCATCCGATGAGGAGGACGAAGGCCACGCCTCCCTGCAGCAAAAACAAAGTGTTTCGAACCGGTTCGACGCGCTGCTCCTGCACACCACCGACATTCATAGTCATGCCGGAGCGTTCCGCAAACGCGCGTACCTGCGGTGGTGAACTATCAACGTATCGCTCTTCGAGGACCTTTGCCTCCGCATCCGCCCGACCGATGGTCGCGCCGGGTTTCAGTCGCCCGAAAAGCTGGATACCCACGCCGTAACGAGAATTTGGATTCACCGAGTCCGGGGCCCACGCGATCGGGACCAGGTACTTTACCCGCGCGTCGAACGCCTCCATCATACGCGGGGCGACGCCGATTATCCGATACGATTGCCCGTCGATGCGAAGACTCTCTTCCAAGACCTCGGGACGCTCGGCGAAACGCGACTGCCAAAACGACTGCGTCAGCACCACGACCCGCTCGTTTCCGGGCGTGTGGTTTTCTTCCGTAAAGAAACTGCCGATCAACGGCCGTACCCGCAACAAAGAGAAAACCTCCGCGGTCATTCGCGCCCCCTGAACGCGATCGGGCGCGCCGTCCTCTCCAATAATGGCTTGAAACGGCCGCCACAGGCCAAGCGACTCGTAGGACTCCGCATTCTCGGAGTAGTCGTTGTAGAAAACCAAGTTCGCCGGCATCCGGTCCAAGCCCGCCTTCGACGCCGACGTATAGAGTTCCACCAGCCGTTCCGGCTCGTCGAACGGAAGCGGCTTCAGCATGAGCGAGTAAACCGTGGAGAAAATCGCGGTAGTTGCTCCAATACACAAGGCGAGCGTGATCAACGTGATCGCGGTAAAACCCTTGTTCTGGCGGAGTTGGCGGAAAACTTGGTAAAGCGTGGTCTTCATAGGGCAGATCCAGATGCAGATAGGTAGACATTCGACACTACACCCTTTTTAAAAAGATCCAAGGTATATCTTTGATCAACCGAATAATAGAGACACTGAAAGAACCAAAAAAGGAATTTGAGGAACAGGATTCGCTCATCCTTCGCTCGCAGGATACCGACTTCGTCGGTAGCATGATGATCAACCCATTCAATTTCACTCCCATGTCGCGGCGTATCTATAAGAAGCCGGACATGTCTCGGCGTAGCTCAAAGAGCGAAGACGGATCACCATTCACTACTCAACAGCCTACGAATCATACGAATTCATCAAATCTAAGAAAGCTCAAATCGAGCCCACCAAGATAGATCCCTTTCACTCCTCACTCTTCACCATTCACTCCTTTCAAGCTCCGTTCGGAGACTTGAACAATTCTCCTCCCTCTCTATCAATTGCCCAATGCAACAGGAAGGTTGGCGAAGGATAGGCGAACGGACTTGGCTCAAGCAGTTTCCACTCAAGCTAATAGGAGCGGACTTCAATCGAACCGTGACGGTTTTCGATCTGGACGAAGGCAATGTCGTGGTTCACTCGACGGGCCCCTTCTCCGATGAAGACTATCGCTTCTTCAACAGTCTCGGCGAGCATATCCATTTCGTGGATGCGACTTGCTTTCACGACACCTTCACCAAGAAGGTCCTGCAAGCTGCACCCGACGCTCATTTCTACGTTCCCGACCGGTTTCCCATCGAAGACGACCGCCTCAAACCCATCGCCGACCTAGCCCCGACACTGGGAGACGCGATCGAGATGATCCCGATTCGCGGAATGCCGAAAGTCAACGAAGTCGACTTCTACGACCATCGGAACGGAATCCTCGTCGTCGCCGACCTATTCTTCAATTTCGCCAACTCCAACGCCTGGACCCGATGGTTCATACGGGCAACTGCGGGAATAAAAAAGTACCCTGGAATGAGCCGCGTATTCCGAATGCTGATCCGCGATAAAGCCGCCTTCCAAGCAAGCATCAATCACCTGCGTACCCTAGAATTCAATACTCTAATCTTCGCCCACGGCCAACCGATCTTCGACAACGCCAAAGAACGATTTCAAAAAGCCCTCGACAAGTACGGCTATTGAAGCGCTTCACGCGCTCAAAATTGGAACAGGATGCGCTCATGCTTCGCTCACAGGATACGTCTCTCCCTGAGGGAGATCGGCAACATGATGATCAACCAAACCAAATTCACCATTCACTCCTCACTCTTCAATCTCCCACGAAGGACACAGAGAGCACGAAGATAGAGAACAAGAACTGCCCATCAAAGACCCCGACGTAGTCGGTGGCAGATAACGCAGATTATCACAGATCGAATCAAGAGAAACGCGTACGGAATCAATTTCAATAGGTTAAGAAATAGCGCCCGGTTTTTTGCGTGCCACGCTTTTCCATCAATCCCGCTTTGATCAGAGGCGAGATGATGTTCATGGCTCCCTGGCGGGATACACCGAGGTGTTTCCAAATCTCAGCCGGACTGAGACTTCCGTGATCGCGCAGCAAACCAAGCAGGCGCTCCTGCCTCGGCGTTAGAGTGATTCTAGCCCTGTCGGCAGCTTGGAACTTCTGAAGGCGCAGCCAGACGCGTTCCAAAGTGACTTTCAGGCCTTGAGCCGAATACACCAGCCACTCGCTCAAGTCTTCACCGGCTTCACGAACTTGGGAAAGCGCCGCGTAGTACGCAGGCCTATCTTCCCAGTAGTATTCGTCGACCGAGAAAAGATGTTGCGAATCAAACCCTCGCCGATACAGATCCCACAACGCGAGGGCCCGACCAGTCCGGCCGTTGCCATCAGCAAAAGGGTGAATTTCCTCGAAACGGTAGTGAAGTATCGCCGAGCTCAACACTGGCGAAAGCCGAGCCGAATCGGTGTTCCACCATTCAAGCAGCTCGAACATTAACGGCGAAACATCGGCTGCAGCCGGAGGAACGTGCTTGCCCACCTTCACCTGTATCGAGCGATAGACTCCGGCCTGCCCCTGGTCCATGACCGAATCAGCCAACAATCGGTGCAGTTTGAAAAGATGCTCGTGCGTGATCTTCTTTCGTGTCGCGTTCTTCTCAATGTAACGCAAACCAGCGAAATAATTCAAAACCTCTCTCTGAGAACGTTCGTCCGAGGCGAGCAGCTCCCGCCCTTCCTCCAAAGCCCGCACCTGCTCCAACGTCAGGGGGTTTCCTTCAATCGCAGTCGAGGCATGGCCATTGCGGGTTCGAGTGTCCTTCTGCAATGCCGGAATCCACGGCAAAGCTACGCTCGCCCCCTCGATACGTTCTCGCAAAGCTGCAATCTCCTCCACGAGGGAGAGAAGATGCGGCCTGATTGAAAACTGTGGTTCATAAGGCATTTTTTTAGTAAAGCGTGAGTCAACCTATTGGTCAAGCAGTCGATTTAAGGACTCTTGAATCAATCCACTTTCAGGATATCGCCAACAACCTGCTATCGTTCTGTCGATGATCAATCATAACCAATAGAAAACCCCGACCTGTCGGCGGTTAAATACCCATCGATCACACCCACCAGCATAAACCCCCTTCAATCTTCACCATTCACCATTCACCATTCAATCGTACGATTCGGGCTGCGGGGCGCCTTTGTACACACGGGCCGAATGGTCGAAGTTGGCCCTTCTCCGCTCGGTCGCGCCAACAACTTGATACACGGTTGACGGCAAATACTCCGGCACTTGGTTCCGAACGAATACCGAAACCAATTTGTCGCGCGCCTGATCCGTTTCTGCCTGACTCTGCCCCGGCTCCAATTGGATGATGATTACATCCTCCTCGTATTTCAATTGAATGTAGGTCGACTGGAGCGCGATCCCATCGAATTCGCCAATGGGAATCGTGAGCAGATCGTTCGAAAACAGATGTTTCTGGTTTAGCGAAATCAAATACAGATCCGAATTCGTCAGGGCGACAATTCCCTTCGACGTCCAGATCCGTTGTTCCCTAGGATTTTCGGGTACGCGGAACTCGCAGTAACTAAGGAGTTGGAAATCCGACTGTTCGATTCCCTCGGAGTAGATTAGCCGATTCGCCTGTCGGTGCAATTGATGGGAAGCGCACCCGCTCAAGAGAAGCGAAACGAAGACCAAACCAACACGAACCACACCAACCATCCAGACGAGTTTGAAACAATACAAGAACGAGTCAATCGAGGAAGCTCCAGAACAAAATCAAGGAGCAGGATCCGCTCATCCTTCGCTCGCGGAATACCGACTCCCTATCATGAGCCTGTCGAATGAGACACGCTCATGACAGGTCGTCGGTAGCATGATGATCAATCGAATCGAATTATCCAAGGACCGCGCCCGATTCTGGAAATTCCATACGGGCCCCAGCTGCGTCGGTGGCAATCAGTTGAATATTGAATCCATTTTGATTCCCGCTTAACTTCTAACTATCGATGTACTTCAAGTCATTAAAGCGTTATTGGGTGTGGTCGGTACTCTGTATTTTTAGTCTCTCGTGCACCGGAGAAGGCCTTCCCGATGGGAAATATTATATTTCTTGGAGAACCGCCTCCGACACCATTGGCGGCCAGCAATTGAGAATCGAGAATTGCGCTAAAGTAGAAGGAACAGACAAATGGACCTTCGACGTGGTGCTGCAGAAAGACGGAGCATTCAAAGACGGATTTCTCGGAGGGGCCTCTTATGGAATCATTGAGGATGGAGTGATTAAATTCTCGGTACGCTACCCAAACTTGATAGACGACCAGTGTCTACGCTACCTCGTATTCGAAAATAAAATGACCAAAAGCAAATACCCTCAAATAGTGGGCCTTTGGAATGGGGTGATGAGCAGCGATGCACCCGCCCCAGGTTTGAATCCCTCTGGAACGAAAATTGCAATGACACTACGGGCTAAAGAGACGATGAAAACAGACTCGCCCTAGTAGACTCTTGACTACTGACCCCTTTCGAGCCTCCGGGAGTGCTTTACTTTGGATTTTGGCAGACCCATTCGCTTCATTGAGTCCAAAACCTTCGGTAGTGTTTCAGTTTCTTTTGCTACTCGCGATTCTAAAGGAGAAAGCGAGTAATCTTCTGGATGCCAGCAATTGTGGTGTCGTCCAGGCTTTTTTAGCACCTCAGGGACCAGAAGATCTCCATTGTCTATGTTATCAAACTCTTTTGCCTCAAAGTTGAGTCCCCATATACTCATATTGAAATGACGAAACGCGAGCCTGGCGACGATTCGAATATGCGTCCTATATGGTTCTGAGTGCCATGGGTAGCCACCCGCAGCATCGTCTCGAATCCATCTGTACACAGTTAGTTCATTACTGAATTTGCAAAGTGGAAGTCCGACCGCAAAAATGAGACGTGCGTCTTGGTCGTTCTCAGAGTTTTTCTTGTCCTTGTTTAGTGCGAAAATGGCCTCTGGCATTCCACATTCTAAATCTACGAACTCACTCGAAATTTCTTTTTCAAGAGTCGTCAAAAACTCTTTCGGATTCTTGTTGAAGCAGAAGAATTTGTGTGGGTCCGCATGATCTTCACCATCCATCCAATCTCGCCTAATAAGAAGTGCTCGGCAAAGCCACTCGATTTTTTGGTCGTTCAGCCACTCTAAGATCGTATTATCGTCTTTCAGATCCGAAAGATTTATGGAAAAAGGGGCTCTACATTTTTCAAAGAAACGCTGCCAGTGCTCGGGTCGCATACCGTGCGCGGACATGACTCTCTTAAAGCGTGTTACTTGTGTTATGATACCCTCTGATCCTGGAGACGTTTCGTCTGTTATCACTGGGGTCGGTTTAAACTCAGGTCCTTCGACAGCAACCTCAAACCAGTCCTTAATCTTCGCCGAAAATTTTGATAACTTACCTTTTGAGGTTAGGTAAGTTAGCAAAAGGAGAAAAAGTACTCCGACTAATACAGATATCCCGACAGCTAGATCCATCACCTTCCAAAAGATGCGTTCTCAGAATTTCATGAACAAATTCTATAGTTGTCGCTTTGCTTCGTGCATTGCGTTTTCTCGGTCGCTGGAGGATTGAACTAGGATTAGTTCATCCGATCCGACATTCGATACTCTTCTAAAGAACTTCAAGTAACTTCGTGCAATTTCCTCTAGCTCATCGACACTATGAGACCTTGTTTTTACAAGTTGTTCTGTCGCAACAACGGGATGTCATGATTAAGAAACCAATTATAGAACTTCTCGGCATCTTTAAATTCTGGAAGTCTAGCACTGCGCTGTAAATACCCGTTCTTATTGCTAAGGCCTCCCCATTCATCTTCAATTTCAGGTCGAACTCGATATGCTCTGTCTCGATAGGAGCCAATTGAAATACACCGCTGTAACCTGCCTGACACATGCTCTTT
Organism: Opitutaceae bacterium; assembly: GCA_028284235.1. Lineage (GTDB taxonomy): Bacteria > Verrucomicrobiota > Verrucomicrobiia > Opitutales > Opitutaceae > Pelagisphaera. The sequence goes on along the minus strand of JANQSC010000019.1, from coordinate 52,416 downwards.
CGCACGAACAATAATGTCTTTAACATTCGAATCTAGGATTCGACGAGAGTGCGCATTTTCGTTTCGCCGATCGACGGGAACGGAAACCGCAGATACTATTTTCTCCACTACATATAGTCCAATAATCGCATAGACTAAACGCTTGGCGGGATTCACGTCACTAAGCCCGGCATAGAATACCAGTAAATCTCCTGAATCTAATTTTTTACTGATCTGCGTAGCTCGTTCACCTTGGTCTCCGTAAGTGAGATAATCAAAATCGGGATCAAGATGCATATTCACGGTAGCCAAGTGTTGAGGCAACTCTGTACCGAATTCCTTCAAGCGCGGAACTAGTCGTGAATATGGAGTAAGCAGTCTCTTGTGACTTGGATAGTGCTCTGGAATCGAGACGTAAACAAATTCTCCTGTATTTGAATTCACAGGGCTATTCCAATTACCACCGCCGCTACTTTGATCAACAGCTACCCTTACTAGAAGCCCTTTCACGCAAGACACTCCCTCACTTGCTGGATTATATTGAGATCGACCATAAAGAGTAACTACTCTGGTTGACTGTTTTGTAGTTCGTATCCACCTTCTACGCGCTTTAGCTTTCCGAGATTGACTAGCCAAATAAGACGGAAGTTTACTTGGGCAAAGGTAGTCCAATCAATGTCAAGATTGTCTTTCAGGAATGCTAATACATCACTTTCGGTTTGAGGTTCTTTAGCGGTTTTGAGGAACTCCATGATTTCTTCAACCCCAAGTACGTTCTTAGCGAGAACCGTATAGATAAAATCAGCGTTTCGAGTTGCCTGTGCTTGCTTCCCTTCGTTTGTGAGAATAACTTTTCCGTTCACGATAGTCGTCAAACCTATCGTCCTAGGGACAGTCGCGTAACCTAGCGCTGTTTTTTCACTCTGTACTTGCTCGTACTCTTTGAGAAACCAGCCTAATAGCTCCGCATTCGTAAGGTTGTTTGTGCCAACTGTATCCAATAGTCTGTAGAGAGTATCCAAGTACGCTCCTTGTCCTCCTGGCAAAGGCCACAAGCCACGTTTTTTGCCAGTGACCTGGACGTTATTAAATTCAGATTCTGCGTTTTCGAAATAGTCCGTGTCGATCTCATAGACAGGCATGAGTTCGCGCCTGACTCCGATTCTATGGCTAAAAAGAAGGTCGAGGAGCATATCACCGTTCACAAGAGCTACAGGCATTTTGTTCGAAGCGGAGGCCTCTTTTTTGCCTTCTTTAGTGAAATCGGATGTAGTTATCACGAGTCCTCGCTGGTCAACTTCCGCACTTCCTCGAAGTTGTGCAATTATTGCGCCGCTTAGGTTCTTACCCTGCTTGTAGCGTTTGACTTGAACAACAGTTTTTACCGAAGTAATTCCTCCCATCGTTAGTGTAGCAACGACATCGATACCTTTGTCACCGGTACGTCCAGTTACCTTAACTTTTTCGTATCCAAGTTTTTCGAGAAGTTCAGCGACTAGCACTTCAAATTGACTGGGATCCATTGCGTGCAGCTTTTCACGTAGATTCTCGCGGACTGCGTTGTTCTGATCGTCAATTATTACTTCTGCAGAATTGGATGCGTTCGTTGGTCTGCGGAGCGTGAATTTTCCTCGACCTACTTTCTTGAACTTGGATTTAGCATTGTTTCTGATGTCTACATAGAGCTGAGCACCCATCGTGGCATCGGGTGTTGCACCCTCTGTTTTGATAAGTCCTTCTTCAAGTGCCTCTTCTACTATTTCTTTGGGCGTGAGAGGTCTATCTGCCTTGTTTAGAATCTTCTCAGCGGCTTTCTTAAAGGGATAATGGACAGCAGGCATAGTATTGTTCGGTTTTTAATGCGTCCTCGACACCTCGGATTTCTTCTATTTCGATTTTTTAGCGAGAGAGGCTGCCACTACTCTAAAACTCTCCAGTCCCGCCTCGATATTTTGGATAATTTCATCGGCGAGAATCTCGGGCTCTGGAAGGTTGTCTAGATCCGCTAGGCTCTCATCTTTGAGCCAGAAGAGGTCGAGACTGGTTTTGTCGCGAACTATAAGTTCTTTGTGGCTGTATTTTCTCCAGCGACCTTCGGGGTTCTTTTCTGCATGCCACGTTTCTTTTCGTTTCCGGCGATTGGTGGGGTTGTAGCAGGTGATGAAGTCGCGGAGGTCCTCGAGACGAAGGGGTTTGCGCTTTAGGGTGTGGTGAATATTGGTACGATAGTCGTAGTACCAGACTTCAGTGGTGGCGACCTTCTTGCTGGCTTCGCGATTGTCGAAGAAGAGGACGTTTGCTTTGACGCCGTTGGCGTAGAAGATTCCGGTGGGCAGGCGGAGTATGGTGTGGAGTTCGGTCGTCTCCAAAAGTTTCTTACGTACGATCTCGCCAGCACCCCCTTCGAATAGAACATTGTCGGGAAGTACGACAGCTGCTTGCCCAGTCGTCTTGAGCATAGACCGGATATGTTGGAGGAAATTGAGCTGCTTATTGGAAGTGGTTGCCCAAAAGTCTTGGCGATTGTAGGTCAGATCGTCTTTCTCTTGCTCGCCTTCCTCGTTCGTGAAGGTCATGGAGCTTTTCTTCCCGAAAGGTGGATTGGCGAGGACGTAATCGAATGTCTGCGACGGAGCGGCGACTAGAGCATCGGTGGAGTCGATTGGACTTTCGCCGTCGATCTCACCGATATTGTGGAGAAAGAGATTCATTAGGCAAAGCCGCCGTGTGTTGGCGACAATCTCGTTACCGTGGAAGGTGTCGTTTTTTAGAAAGGCTTTCTGGTCGCGGTTCAGCTTGTAGTTGCTTGACTTAGTTAGGAAGTCATATGCGGCGAGAAAGAAGCCGCCGGTTCCGCAAGCAGGGTCGGCGATAGTTTTGCTCGGTTCTGGAGCGATGCATTCGACCATGGCCGCAATGAGAGCACGCGGTGTGAAGTATTGGCCTGCACCCGACTTGGTGTCTTCAGCGTTCTTTTCGAGTATGCCTTCGTAGATGTCACCTTTTGTGTCCGCATCAAGCAGGATCCAATGCGTGTCGTCAACCATCTCGATGAGGCGGGCAAGCTTTGCGGGATCCTGGATTTTGTTTTGGGCCTTAGTGAAAATTTGTCCCAACATGCCTTTCTCTTTTCCAAGAGCTTGCAAGGTTTCGATATAGTGGACTTCCAACTCAGCTCCTTTAAGCGGTCGCATCACACCCCATTGAAAACGAGCAGGCACACCGATCATCCTCTTGTAAGGAGGTTTCGAGTACTCATCCGCCATTTTTAGGAAGATGAGGTAGGTAAGTTGCTCGAGGTAGTCGCCGTAGCCTACACCATCGTCACGGAGAGTATTGCAGAAACTCCAGACCTTGGAGATGATTGCGTCAGTGGTCATTGGATCAATTTTGAGACTCTAGAATAGAATTGACGAACAGAGGCAATTAGGGAATGTTAAACGTCAGCACTCCGATGGATCGAAGCTCTACGCCGCGCGTAGGGTAGCACGTAGGTTCAAAGGAGTGCTCATTTTTTGCCAGCTTCATCGTGTGAGTTTGCTTTGAAGGACCAGTGCCGATAGGGCATCGACCATCGACCTTCCGGAAATGGCTCGCAAGCAGTTGAGATCTTTGGGTTTAGCGAAGGTTTCAGCGTTCGGGCTTCGTGGAGTATGTGCCGATATAGCGATTCTTTCGCGATTGTACGCTTCCCCCGAATCCTAGCTCCCGCCGGTTTGGCTCTGTGTTTGTCATTCAGACGGAAAGCCATTGCTCCTGTTATTAGGTCAATCGCCTGTAGAAGCACATGCTCCTTCGAATCAATTTCCGTTATGTGGTCAGGCGAAATTTTGAGTTTAGTGGATTTGAGCTGTGGATTACTTGGCAGTCTTGCAATAAAACTCTTGAAGAACTCGGCTTGCAGGCGCGTATCAGGAAATTGATCAAAAAACAATCTCAGGCGTGTGCCATTCTCTTGAAAAGGCACATGAGCAAGCCCAAAAGCGTGCTTAATGAACTGATAATACAACTTGAAATAGGCGTCGCGTTTCTCGTCTCTAGTTGGTTGTGGATTTTTGTGTTTATTGTCGCAGAACATTATCCTAACTTTCACGTTCCCCGCTCTCACTTCGTCAAAGAATGCAGTAACAAAAACCTTGTATCCATCTAACCACATGGGAGAGACACGTTGCCACTTCAACTCCTTGAGAAACCCGATTTCCGCTTTTCGAATACGGAGTCTATTTTCGATTTCTGAGTGAGAACTGGCTGGAACGATTGCACCTCCAAAAAAGTTAGAGAACAACGGCCCGTCTTGAATGGACTCGTCACTGAAAATCCAATACTCTTTTTCTAATTCGTCGTTCACAATGGAAGTTCGGACTGCATGCAGGTAGTAGATTCCTTACCACCTTTTTTCGTCCGCCTTAAACTCGCCGAACGGGTATTCCCTTTTCTAGCTTTTCTCCTGGGGGATTCAGCATCGCACTGGGCTTGGATGCGGGTTAGGAGTGGGGAAGCGGGTTCGTCGGTGGGGTCTTGGGGGACAAGTTGGCCGGTGAAGGCTTTTTTGAGGATGGACTGGCGGAGGGCCTCGCTGCACCGCAGAGCGGCGTCGATCTCGCGCTCGTTTTGCTCGATCACCTCGAACTGCACGTCCAGCAAACGCACGATCTCTTTTTGTTCGGCGAGGGAGGGGAGTGGTATCGAGAGTTTCAAGAACCCGTCCTGTGTAATGTTAACTCCGCTGTCGTTGATTCCAGTTTTCAGTTTCTCGATTTTACGTGAGAGCTCTGAGGAGTTTAGAAGAAGCTCCATAAATTCTGATGAGACTTCGCATTTAGGAAATCTTAAGCGATAAGCCTTGTCGCAAAGCATGAGCTTATCGGCGTCTCGATCTACTCGGCAGATGACACCACAGCGCGAGCGTGGACCAGCTCTCGTAATAAGGATATCTCCCGTTCTCAGGGTTATCCAAGGCCTGGGGTGTAGATGTGGTGGGAGCGTCTTGTTTGCTTCTGCTTGAAACTTAAGAGGTTGAATTGCGGTAGTTGTCATGACCGCCCATTTTCCCATGCTTGCAGGATGGTTGTCGCATTTTGGGCTCCATCCTTGCCTAAGGGCTACAACGATATGAGAAAGGTTAAATAGGTTCCAGTCTTTTGGAATAGTAGGAAGATCTTCGCCCGCTTCCGATTGGAGCTCCTTGTGTTTCTTGGGCTTTGGTGGCTTTTTCCCCTCTTTCCCATTCGCCTCCCATTCTTCGAATGCCTTTTGCCAACTCGAAATTTCTTCCGCGAAACTTTGTTCCCGTTCCCCTTGTATGTTTCTAATTACTACGTCGGGGGATTCAATTTTGTCGGTATTTTGGGTGCGCCAGGTTTGGGTGAGTTTGCCTTCAAAGGCTTGTTTGAGGAGAGACTGGCGATAGACGCCGAGCTGCTGCTTGGCGTAGCGGAGGCTCACTTCCCCAGCGTCCAACTCGCTGAACAACTCCTCGATCTTCGCCACGATCCGCTTCTGCTCGTTGAGGGGAGGAAAGGAAAAAGGGAGCTTGGAAAACGCTTTACCTGAAAGCTCTTTGAACGTAGTGCCCGTCGCCATTGAATTGGCTAGGCCTTTGATGCTTTTCAGGTAGTAGTAGACGTATTCATTAAAAATTCCTTCTGCAGGAACAAGGCTTTTGAAACCTTGGTTTGTACACAGACTTTGAGATGAGACGGCTACGTATCCAATTGGCGCTCGAGATGAGAAGTGAACACTTCCTCTTGGCATGAGTTTTGCCGAACTCTTCTTTAACCCCTCTGCGGTCAGCGATTTGGCTCCTTTGTCAATGAATTTGTCTGCGTATCCAGTTAGATCGGACGGACTGATCCAAGGAATCTCGTCGCCCCAGTATTCTGATTGTTTGGTAGAAGGCGTTCCTCCGCTAACGATTGTTCCGATATCTGAAAGAACGCACTTCTCCCAATTGCTTGGCAACTCACTCACGCTGTCAGGTCCTCGTTGAGTTCATCGATGAGGGAATTCATTTGGTCACCGAATAGCTGATACATCTTGCCAAGGCCGCCTTGGGCGTCGAAGGGGGCGTATTCGAGGTCGTTTCGTTGGAAACGGAAAGAGATCATGATGTGGTCGCGGATCATTTGCACGAAGTCTGTCTGAGCCTCTGAGAGGCGTTGGCCAGCATTTTTTCGCAGAATCCAGTCACGGAAATTGCGGCGAACGGTATCGGCAAAGGGAGTGAGGGTTTTGTCGAGGCCACAGGCGCGACGGATTAGGGCGACGAGTGCGGTGAGCTCGGTGAAAGGGCGAGCGTTTTCGGGAAGGGAGTCGAGGCGAGCGTATGCTTCCCAGACGCGGAGTGGGGCGAGGCGTGGTGCTTCGGCTTTGAGGGTAGCGAGCACGTCTTTGATCTGGGCAAGGGTGACTTCTTGGCGACGTTGAGGTTGCTGGAAGTAGATGGTGAGAGCGTCGAGCCGATCGCGATAATCCTGACAGAAAGTTTCGAAGTCTTGGACGAAGGCAGAGGATTGCTCGCGTGCGTCAGCATCCCATTCAGCGCGGAGAAGGCGGTCGCGAGTGTCGTTGTCGATAGTCTGCAAGTTGGCGGTACAGGTTTCGACGATCTGGGTGACTACGGTTCCGGTGAGAGGAGTCTTGGCTGCCGAGACGAGTTCGCACTGGGCCTTTTCGCGCGCGTCGTCACCGGGGTCGGAATTGGGAGGGGTGCCACTGAGTTCACGAGCTTTTTGTTCGATGGCGTCACCATCTATCGACTTGAAGAGGGCTTTAACTAGTTGACCGATAGTGGTGCCGTCCATGCGTTTTGCGATGGCTTCGTTTTGCTCCGGCTTGAGCTGTCGCTCGATGCGGGCGAGACGTCCCGCCAGGGAGGAAACCGTATCGGCATCGGTGGCGCCCATGACGACCTCCATGGCGAGGTCTTTGAAGGGAATGGAGGGCTTGGTGATGGGTGGGCAACTGGCAGTTTTGAGCGAACGGGTTACGCCAATAGCATCGACAATGACGTAGTGGGTTTTTCCTGACTTAGCGGTAGATGAAACCTTTCTTAAGCTGTCATGATCGAGGGTGCGGGTGCCGCGCCCTTTCATTTGCTCGAAGTAGCCGCGTGACTTCACGTCGCGCATGAAGAGGAGGCACTCGAGGGGCTTGATGTCGGTGCCGGTAGCAACCATGTCGACGGTGACAGCGATGCGCGGGTAATACTCGTTGCGGAATTGCTGGAGGACGGACTTAGGGTCCTCGTCGTTCTTGTAGGTTATCTTTTTGCAGAAAGCGTTTCCTTCGCCAAACTCTTCGCGGACGATTTGGATTATGTCGTCGGCGTGGGAATCGGTCTTGGCGAAAACGAGTGTCTTGGGTGCTTCGTAGGAACCACCCGCGTCTGTACGGTCAGGAAAGATGCTGGGAAGTTGGTCGCGGAAGGTTCTGATGACGGTGCGGATTTGCGAGGGGTTGACGATGTCGCGGTCAAGCTTGGTGGCGGTGTAGACTTTATCTTCATCTTCGCGTTCCCAGACTTGTCGACGGGTGAGTTTCTCGCGTTTTTCCACAAAGCCCTTGAGAACGGTGCCGCCTTGCTGACTCACTTCTGTTTCGATGATGTAGACTTCGCCCTGGACATTAACGCTATCCGCGACCGCCTCTTCGTGAGTGTATTCGGAGACTACGTTTTGATTGAAGAAGGCGAAGGTTTTATTTTCCGGGGTGGCGGTGAGCCCGACGAGAAAAGAATCGAAGTATTCAAGGACTTGGCGCCAAAGATTGTAGATAGAGCGGTGGCACTCGTCGATGATGAGAAGATCGAAGAATTCGGGCGGAACTTTTGCGTTGTAGGAAACGGGGAACGGCTTGCGGCGGTGGCCGGAGCGTTCAGCTGGGTTTTCGTCTTCGGCAGATTCGTCGAGCTCTTTGTCTTGGAGGATCGAATACATGCGCTGAATGGTCGAAATGCAGATCTCGGTGTCCGCAGGAACGTGGGAAGAGTTGAGACGCTGGACGTTGTATAGTTCGGTGAACTTGCGGTTGTCGTCACTTGGAGTGTAAGCGAGGAATTCTTGCTCGGCCTGTTCACCGAGATTTCGCGTATCAACGAGAAAGAGGACGCGACGTACGCGAGCGCGTTTGAGCAAACGGTAGATGGCGGTAATGGCAGTGAATGTCTTTCCGGCACCGGTAGCCATTTGGATGAGGGCGCGTGGATGGGCGTTTTTGAGAGACGTCTCTAGATTCGCGATGGCAGAGATCTGACATTCACGAAGGCCCACAGGATCAAGAATGGGAAGGTCTTGAAGACGATCGCGAAGAGAGCGATCGACCGCGAGGTATTCGCGGAGCGTTTCTGGCCGATGGAATTGAAAGACCTCGCGAGAGCGTGGCTTGGGATCGCGCTGGTCAGTGAAGCGAGTTACAACCCCGGTGGCTTCGTAAAGGAATGGAAGAGGTGCGCCCGTGTCTTGTACCCACTTGAGTTTTGCCGAGGCATAGTCGCTGGTTTGCTCTTCGACAACGGTGATATTTTGAGCAGCCTCTTCTCGTTTGGCTTCAATGATCCCTATTGGTTGGCCGTCTACGAACAGCACGTAATCGGCGGGGCCCGTGTCAGTCGTGTATTCGCGAATTACCTGACCTTCACCTTCGCCAAAGTTGACGGCGCTTTTATCCTGAACGGCCCAGCCGGATGCGGCAAGCTGTGTATCAATCGCGTCGCGAGCGATCTGTTCTGGATTTTGATTGGTCATTGAAGAGCCGGGCGATATCAAGAGTTCGCACTCATCGTGATCAATAGCTAGTGAATTCCAATGATATTATTTGGAGGTGAGAGTATTTAGTTCATACTCCATTAATCCACGAGTCAGGAAAGAGCCATTTGGCCCTCTCCTACCCCATCAAACTCTCCCATGAACAACCGAGACCCGACTTGAGGCGCTTCGCGGTGGTGATCAGGATATTGGTCTTTCCGGCTTCTATCTTCTGGATCGTGCGGACGTTTAGATTGGCCCGCTCGGCGAGCGTTTCCTGGGTGACTTTTCTCGAAGTCCGCTCGCGCTTGAGGTTGAGCCCGAAACGTTTCAATTCCTGTTCGATCTGCTTTTTTGAGGACACGCCCCATTATGCCGTAACAATCCGATTGACGACACGGCACAACAGGGCGTAATATTTCGCCACTGTTACAGCCAACTCATGAATCTAAACAAATCGCTAGGCACTTGCCGCCACGCGTCCCTCCCCTTCAAACAAGCGCAGCTCTCAATCGAAGCTAAAGAGCTCCTTGGCTTCAACATCGAGAGCATTCGCGATCCGTTCGCAGCCATCGATCGAAGGAGCGTTGATCCCTCGCTCTACAAGACTGATGAACTCGACCGAGTAGTCTGTAGTCTCTGCCAGCACCTCTTGTGTGAGTCCCGCTTCTCTCCGAAGCTTCGCAATCTGTTCTCCAAGCTGTTTCTTAAGCACGTAGTCATACTACGTTTTTCTCCTTGATTCTAACACGTAGTTGAACTACGGGTTTCCGAGATCAACAATCCAACCCATCCAACTCAAATCCTGCCGCCGTAGGCGATCCTGGCCTCTCGCCTCGCGAGAGGATCTAGCGACGCAGGAGCGATGTTAAAAAAACACCCAACTCATGACCGACTCCCTGTCATCGAATACTCAGGTTAAGATGCTGATCACTCCCAGTGCTCCGCACTGGGAAAGAGTGAATAGTGAGGAGTGAAATCCAAAACTATGAGTGAAAAACTATCATCGAACATCCAAATCAAGATGCTGATTATCCGTTTGGAAACGCGATTGAAGGACACGGAAGAACTCCTTGCACGGTGGAGGGAGGAGGCGTTGGTGTCGCGGTCGGTGATGCAGGCGATGGTGGACGAGGAGATCTCGCTGGAGACGGCGCGGAAGATTCTCGCCGTAACCGATCCCGCGAAGATCGACGAGCTGCGCTTCGTCGAAAGGGTGAATTTTGAATAGTGAATGGTGAATCTCAGTCCTCTGGACTGAGAAAGAGTGAATGGTGAGTCTCAGTCCTTCGAACTGAGAAAGAGTGAAGAGTGAGTTTTGAATGGTGAAATCTTCTGCTGTGCGAGATGGTGAATGGTGACTTGAGTGAGGGGTTCAGGTGGGTTTTGCTTTTTTGACGATCGAGGTGAGGATGGCGACGAGTTGGTGGGATTCGTTGGTGAGTGGGGCGAGGCGTTTTGCGGGTAGTGATTTCGTCGCAACTAGGAGACGGAGCCAGTAATTGGTCTCTCTCGCTTCCTTGCATGAGATGTACATTTTCGCAACGAAGTCAGCTTTACTCTGACTACCCTGAGCTTCCTCAATGTTCGCGCCAATGGAAGTCCCGGACCGAAGCAATTGATTGCTCAACGTTCTCGAGACGCCTGGGTTCTCATCAAGTCGCCGGCACAACGCAACCACACGCACCGCAAACTCAAACGCTCTTTCTTTTATATCTACTGAAGTCGGATTCATCCCCCCATCAACACCCATCCACCCCACAATTCGCAACCCCCAATTCACTCCTCACAATTCACAATTCACCATTCAAATTTTACCATTCACTATTCACAACTCACCATTTTGATCACGGCAAAGCCGCGATCAACCCCTGTACGGTTTTCTCGGTTCCCCATTCTTCGTCCGAGGGGGCTCTTTCATATAACGGACTCCGACATCGAATATTTGTTGACTGGTGAGTTCCGCTTTCGCCTTTTCCAGCCATTCTTTCGCCGAATCGAAGTCCGCCTGCCAGGAGCGACTCACTGCCATGTGCAAGCAGCAGCCGAACCGATCGTGGGGTGTATCCGATTTCTGGTGATATCGGATCAGTATCTCCTCCCCTTCTTCGTATCGTTCGTTGAAAATCAGGAGAATTCCTCGAGTGACTTCCAAAGTAACCGGCTCTCGTCCCAAACACTCAACCGCGGAGGCGTGCCACTTATTGAGAGCGTCCTCGCTGCGCGCGTGCCCATTGTAGCTCATCGTCGGGAGCGAGGCCAGCAAGTCGTAGTACAGCACTTTTTCCGCGTTGAGCTGGATAGGCTGCTCGAGCAACCATTCGACGACGGACACCGCCGGATTAACGAGATCCGCCGCTACGAGCGCGTTGAAATGGGAAAGAGCGAGATTGTTACGCGTGGCCCGCAATCGCGTTTCTCCCGTGATCTCCTCGCCCGTGTTATAAGCCCTCAGAGCCTCGCAAAGTTCATCCACTTGCCCCCGCCGCTCTTGACGGGCCTTCTTGCTAAACAAGTAACTGAAAAGCGTGTGACCATCGGTGCCGGTCGTGATGACTCCATCTACGGAGACTCTGCCCGACCCCGTCCACGGCACGAGATTTCGAATCAACGAGGCGATTTGGATGATCGCGAAAGCGCACGCGAGATACGCAGGACCGTCGAGGACTCGGGTTATATTCACAAGGCTATAACCGGGACCGCAAAAGGGGATAAGGGCCAAGAGAAGCAGCGCATCCGCCAGTGGACCTGCGGCAGTTATCAAAAACGCATGCCGAACGCGGTTCACGTTCTGTCCCTCATCGTAAAAGGTCGCTCCACCGTGGCTTGCATATGGGCCGAGGCTGACGGGGATACCGAAGAACGAACACCTCAAGATTGGCTTACCGGTCCCTATTGTAACTCTGAATACACGTTTGCCCAGCGCTCGAGCCACGAATGCATGGGATAGCTCGTGAACGATAATATGGAAGACCGACCAAAGAAGCGTGGCAGCGCAAAAAAGCGCGCCGATCAGCCAGGGATTGTGGCCCGCATAGGCGCCCGCGAGCATCCCTACAACAAACCAGGCAATCCGATACTCTATAAGAACCCTCAGATCACGAGGAGTGGATTGCGTGTAGTCGGCTCCTGTGTATTTGAGTTTTCCGGACTCGTATGTGAATAGGTGCTGGTAGTTCAATAGAAACTGCGTTCAAGCGAGCCTACCACATTCAACGCTCATGGAGAACAGAGATTTTGACCCCGCTTCAACCGAATCGATCAAACCAAAAAGACCAAAACAAGCCCCCCAACTTCACCCCCACGTCGCGGCGAAGCCCAAAGGGCGAAGACGGACATGTCGCGGCGAAGCCTAAACCGCGAAGACCGATCACCATTCAGAATTCACCACTCACCATTCAAACTTCACCATTTCCGAGCTCCGCTCGGACCCTACAGGACCGGCTCTAACGCGAGCGTATAAAAATCGGGTTGTGGTGTGATGGAGCGGGCGTGGCTGGCAAATTGGGGGCCTTCCGCGGAGTGGACTCCGGCAAGGGCGGCGAGGTAGACGAAATGATAATCGAGATCGACACAGGTGTGGATGGCGTCTTCGAGATTGGGAACCACTCCGCCTTTCAACCACTGCGCCCATGCTTTTTCGTCGTTCGATCCTGCCGAGAGCGTCTCGATGGCTGTGTCGAGGTGGCTTTTCGCGATGGCGCCCTCCCCTTTCTTTTGCGCTAGCACGAAAAGCGTAAGGTGGTCGAGGATACCGGCATAGTCTGCGTTACCGTTGATGGCGTTTGAGGCCTTTTCAATTTGGCCGGTTAGCATTGGCGTTCGAAAGACCCACGCATCGTCCGTGTTGTCAACAGTCATCGAAACAACAGCGCCTACATCTTCCCTCGCAATGGCGAGCGTGAGTTGCAGGTCGTAGCGGGAATAGCTGGGGTCTTCGCCATTATTCTCTATTTGGCTCAAAAACTGTTGGATGAGCGCGTTAGCGGCCGCGGGGTCGCGCATCCGGCCCAGGCAATAGACTTTCGACATGACCGCGTTGTAGTCCTGAAAGGGATACGTAAGGTCTTCGTCGAGCTCTTTGCTTATAGTCGCGAATGAACCCAGTCCGTAGAGAATCTTCGTTCTCATTCCTGCAAACTGCGGATTGTCGGGGTTCGTCGCGACGGCCTTGTCTATATAGTCGAGAGCGAGCGGGTATTTGCCTTCGAGCATATAGTTATATGCGAGGGCGTTGGCGGCGTAGCCGGTTGGGTTTTCTTGAGCGACGGCTCGTTCGAAGACGTCAACGCTCTCGCCGTGGTCCGACACCACTCTTCCGTAAAGATAGGTGAGCGCGCTGTTATTGGGTTCCGCGGCGGAAAGGGTTTTGTAGAGGGCTTCGGTCTCTGCATCGCTTTGCGTGCGTTTCAACGCGGTTTGATAGGCGCGGTGCCATTCGATCTTTACGGGGCGCTCGGCGATGCGGGTTTGGGTGATTTGCTCAAAGTAGTCCGCGTCCAGAAAGGCTTGGGCGTAGGCGATGGTCATCGCGTCGTCGGCGCCGATATCGACTTTCGCTTTGATGAACCGCTTGAGCTCGTTGTTCTTCTCGTTTTGGAGGAGGATGCTGGCGATTTCGGCGGTGGATTCCTCTTCGAAGGCGGAGATGCGCGTTTTGTAGACGATGGAGCTCGAGCTCGGGATGCTGACGGTTTCGGGGTAGTCGCGAAAGACGTAGTCGATATCATCGTGCACATGAAACGCTTTCCCGGTGTGAAACTGGTAAGTGTAAGTGTTGCTGGTAAGCTCCCGTTCGGAGTAAGGCGTGCTCTCGGTTATCACAACGGACGACTTGTCTGGATTCACGATGACGAGCGGGCCTCCGGAGCCGCGTTCCGATCGGTCTACCTGCAGATCGTACTGTATCGGTTTTATGGGGATGCCGTTGATCGTGCCGGTGATTTCGTTGAGCCCGTAGAGAACGTTGTCCGTGCGGATTTTGCTGTGGGCGTCGAGCGCTTCGACTTCCCCGTTGAGGGTGATCTGATAGTCGTAGTCGGTCCCGTTGATGAGGTAGGCGGTCGACGGCCCCCGCGCCGTGATGTTGCCCAGGTAGGACATGAAGAAAAACAGAATGATGGCGGGAACGATAAGAACCGGGAGCGACTGGAGCAGGCGGTTAGGGGGAGACGGTTTCGTCTGTGACTGCAGCTCGATGTAGGCGTTCGCGTCCTCGGTCAGTTCCTCGTCGTCGGTGAGAGACATGGCGTGCAGATAAGCCTCTTCCGCTTCGGTCCGCATACAAAGATGGCTGTAGGAATGCGCCAGCAGCGACATCATCTTTTCGTTTTGGGCAAACGCGGCTCGAATTTCGGGGCCGACTTTGCGGAGAGTCGACTCGTCCTGAGCGTTGTAGACTGCGCCGAGGACCGTTTCGGCGGCTTCTTCGTTGGTCGGATCGCGCTCGTAGGCGGCGACGGCTTTGGGGAGCTCTGTGTTTTTGAGCTTCTTCCATTTGCCGTAGCTCATGCCGAGAGCCTGGCCACATTGCGGGCAATCGGAGATGACCTTTTGTCTTCCCGTTGGAACTACTGGAATCCAGTAGAGAGTGACGTAGCGCGTCGACGTATAGCTGTGCTTGTATCCGTAAGCGCCACATTTCGGGCATCCGGAGCAAACCAGGCTATGATCGCGGCGATTGAAATAACCCCAGCCGTAAACTATCATAGGAGGAAGAAGAGTTGAGTTGAGAAGGAGATGGGAGGAAAGAGAATTGGGCCTCTAAGGGGAGAGGATTTGGGGAACCCAAAAACCCATGCTGGGGGAAACCTCTAGAATGCCAATGAAAAACTTTCCGATCGCCATTCAGTGAACCGAGCTTCGCCCCCAGATCTCGACGAAGCCCAAGAGAGCTTCACTCCCATGTCTCGGCGAAGCCCATCGAGCGAAGACGGATCACTCCTCGAAAACCCCTCCCAATCACACCCTGTCTCCCATCACAGTAGAAATCCTGCAAGCGCCCTATTCCAGCGTAGCCAGAAATCCCTTCACCATCTTGTCTCGGCGTAGTCCCGCCAAGCAGGACGAAGCCGGACATGTCTCGGCGTAGCTCGAAGAGCGAAGACGGACCACTCCTTACTCCTCACTCCTTTGATCACCGCGAAGCCGTGATCAACCCCCGCAGTCCTGCATAGCTCGAAGAGCGACGCATGGATCACTCTTCCCGAGCTTCGCTCGGACTCCGCTCGGACTCCTCCGACTTCAAGAGCTTCTGACTGACGATCGTATGTATCAACATTCCTCCGACGAAGATGAACATCACGACTAGGCCGAATATAAATAGCGTTGTGTTATCCATCTCTCCTCCCGCTCAAAAAAAGGGTTCCTGCCGCGCACAAGGAGGGCACCCAAAGCCCTACAAAGATGCCCTGCTGCTCGTTGCCCGAAAACCAAAGATAATTGGATAGAAGAAAGGAGATGCCGGCCGCTGCGAAAAAGAGCGTCTTGGCGATCTTGTCTGGATTTGTTTTTTTATTCATATGGGGTGTTCCGTTTGAGGTTGCTATTTCAAGGGTGAGGGACGCTTATAGCGCGACCACAGCCACCGACATCGCCATCAACGAAGCAGCCGGCACGCTCTTAAACAAAGGGTCGTTGATCCGTACGTGGGCAACGACGGCGCCGAGCAATGCGATCGTTAGGCCGACCGCCGCGAAAACGGTCAGTCCGGGAATCCAGATTCCCGCGATGAGGCACAGTGCGCAGGCGAGCTTAAACGCACCCACCGCGACCATCATCGAACGAGAGAGGCCGTACTGCTCGAACTCCTTGCTCATGCTCGCCGCGTTGCCGCCCCGCCAAGGCGTCGACTTGTTTTTCCTGAATAGCCACACGTTGATAATCACGAGAGCGACCAGGGCATGTAGGAGTATTCTAATAGTTTCCATTGCTGTCTTGGGTTAATGTTCAAATATTGTTCAAATGAACGATAGATCGTATTATTAACCCATAAAACAACCTACGAGTTGTTCATGTCAATCGATTGACGGCCCATTAGAGCTTATGAACAACTATATAGTTGTTCATAAGCTCTTCATCCCACTCGCATCGCTACGCGATGAGGGTTGAATGGAGAATAGTGAAGAGAGAATGGTGATCCGTCTTCGCCCTAGTGGGCTTCGCCGCGACATGGGAGTGAAGCTGCGACGGAGCGATTGAGGGATGGGGAGACCGAGGGCATTACCCCAAAAACCCAGATCACATCCCAATCACATCATGTTTCCCGACTATGTCGGGAATCCTGCGAGCGACTTGTCTCGGCGTAGCCTAACAGGCGAAGACGGAAGCGCATCCTGTCTTCCGGTAGAAGACCCCGATCATGGACCCCGACAGGGTCGGTGGCTTGTCGGTGGTTAATACACCCTCCGTCTCTCTGTCTCTCAATCCCTCCGTCCCAACTAGCTTCCTATAGTAATCCCGAGATAAAGCAGGCCAATCACCAGCGGGACGAGCAGCAGGCACAGAGCGAAGCCCACGCGATCGAATCGGCTCCAGCGATAAAACTCCCAGCCTGAGTTCGGAAAGAGCAGAGAGCTCTCGGTCGAGGCGGGATTCTGGTACGCTTCCGCCAGTCGCGCCTCGTCTTCTTCGCGGTTCCCCGACTGGACGGCGACGCGCATCTTGAGAAAAAACGCGCTGCCGTTTTTGGTCGGAACCGAACGGGTCCAAAGCGAGTAGCCGACGAGGATCAAAAAGGGTGTCAGCAAACGGATCCAGGTGCGAATGCTCTCGTTCATCGCGTAAGGAAAGGTCTCCAAGGGAACGCCCACTGCGTCCAGCAGGACCATCTCGAGGTAAAGATAGCCGCCTCCGTAGGTGTTGCCGTCCTCGTCCAGCTTCAGCCCTTTCGACCAGAAAATGCCGCGGGCCGGAACGATGTGGGTTCTCTGGATCGGGTCCCCCAACTCGAGTGGCTCCGGTTTTTGGATACCCGCTTCCCTTCCTCGAGTATTCCAGAGTTCAATCTGCTGTTCGCGTCGCTCGACGTCGATCTCCTTCGCCGTGTATTCGTGCTCCAGGATACGCGAGGCAGTTTGGGCGTGCATCGCCGGGCTCTCGCGGAGCGACGGAAAAAGCGTGGGAGCAAGCAAGGGCAGGAAATAGAAGAAGCCAAACGCGAACACGATGGACGCCCAGGCCCCAACGCGCTTCGCCTTCCGCCATTTCAGCCCCAACCAAAACGCCGACGCGAATATCACGAAGAACTCCCAGACGAATTTAAGGACTTCCAGAATCTGGTCGAACTGCAGTGAGACCCACGCGGTCGTCAGGATGAACACCACCCCGACCGCGCGCCCGACCCAAATGTAGTGCTGCTCGCTCTTTCCCGGGAACAGCGGCGTGTACAAGCTTCGTAGTACCAAACCGGATACCGTAATGATGAGACAATCCGCCGTAGACATCAGGGCGGCGATCATGCACGCCAGCATCAATCCGACCAGGCCCATGTTTAGCGGGCCCAGCAGCTTGAGCGACGCCATTCCCCACACGTAGTCCGGATTGGTGACTTCGTTGGAAAAGAGCATCACCGCCGACAGAGCGAAAATCCCCCAGAAGACGGTCAGAATACGCTTCAGCAGGGTCCCCGAAACGAAACCGATTCGCGCCGACGATTCGTCCTTCGCCGCGCCGGAAGTCACCAGCTGATTCGGCTGAGTCACCACGGTGACTCCCGAGACGACCGCCGCCGTGAGGATGTAGTACCAAGTGAAATCGACAACCTCCGGCGAGCCCAGAACTTCGAAGAAACTCTCCGGCAAACGATCGTGCATGTGCGTAAACGCCTGCAGGATCCCCTCCCCGCCGTACAGCGCGTTGATCTCCCCCCAAGCGAAGGGCAGCAGCATGACGGACAAGGCGATGATACAGATACCCTGCAGGACATCCGTATAGAACGCCGCCGTGAGTCCGCCCAGAACCGAATACACCAGCAGAGCCGCGCACATCAGCCAGACGAGAACGCGCTCGTCGACATGCGAGAAAAGATTGTCGGGGCGAATGCGGTGCAGTTCGATCAGTCGCTCCTGCTCCTGCGTAGTTAAGAACTGGGGATCGATCGCTTCCAGCTCATGCATCTCCTCGGCCAGCTGATACTCTTGCTGCTCGACCACAGACAGTTCCGAGTAGTCCTTGGGCGTCATCCCTTTCGCCGTTTTGGCGACCGCCAGGAATCCCACCGAAAGCAGCCCCGCCATTCCGATGGTCGCGATAAGCGCGTAGACCGCCGCCATCGACTTCGAGCCGTAGCGTTCGACGTAGAAATCCCCCATGGACTGGATACGCATGCGCCGCAGCCAAGGAGCGGTGATCCAAAACAGGGGCGTGACGAACAACATCAGCAAGGAGCTCCAAATCCCGCTCGCCCCGTTCGTGTAGACCGTCGTCGAAACACCCGCGGGCCCGTCCGCCGAAGTGGACTGACCGAAACTGGCGAAGGTCGAAAAGAACTTCCCGAATTGCCGCCCGCCGAGCAGAAAATCTTCCTGGCTTCGGATCTTCGTGTAAGACCACACCCCAATGCCCAGTATCAGAGCAAAGTATACGCAAAGGGTGATGATGTCTGGGATCGAGAAACCGAACATAGGAACTACAAGCGTTTCAGGTGGACGACGCGAATCGTAAGCACTCGCCGCAGAAAATCAAACCCGCAACGCCCATCGGACCGCCACCTTTCTATCAGGAGTCCGCACTGCCGAAATCGCCTATCATTTCCCGGTCGACGCCCTCCGCCAGGCTGACCTGGCAATCGCTGAGGACCGCGTCCTTCACCCGGTGCAAATAGAACCCGTGGACGCCCGTTTCGAGAAAGTCCGTCTCGTCGCAAGGGCGCAGATCGAAACGGCCTCCCGGAAAGCGCGTCGTCTGCCGGATCTCGACAGTGACGCGCTTGAACCGAATCCCTCGCACCAGCGACTCCTCCGACGCCCCGACGAAAACCCCGTTCTCGCCTTCGCAGTCCACATTCTCGAACAGGATGTCTCGAACGCTCCCCACTTCCCCTTGCTCGGATCCTTCTTTGAAGCGAAACGCCCCGTCCCTCGTGCGAGCGGTCGGCCGCGTGTAGGAGGTAATGTATATCGGCTCTGCCTCGCCCCACCAAACTTTGCCAAACAAGCGGCTCTGAATGCGAACGTTGCGGGCCACCACGTTTCGGACCGATCCCTCGTCGCGATTCTGAATGCCGATCCCGCGGTTGCTTCGGGCGATCTCGCAGTCCTCGATCAAAATGTCCGATATCAAGTCGACGTTCTCGGAGCCGATCTTGATCGAGCACGAAGTCGAAACGAGCTTGCAGTTTCTCACCGTGATCTCGCCACAGGGCCCGTATTCAGCATGTTCCCTACGATTCTTGAAACAAATACAGTCGTCGCCGGACTCGATGAAACAGTTCTCAACCAAGCCGCGCATGCAATGGCTGAAGTCGATCCCGTCGCTGTTCCGGATTTTCAAGTCATTGAGAATGATCAGATCGTGGATGTGGATATCGCGGCATCCCGCAAAATGCAGTCCCCAGTACGCCGCATTCTGAAACTGGATACGCGACATCTCGATGTTCCGGCAATTCTCCAACAACATCAAGTGCGGGCGCGGGTCCACATCAGTGACGGGCTTCAGTTCGTACGCGTCGGGCAATTCCTCACCCATGAACGCCTGGCCGTTGCCGTCGATGATGCCGTCTCCCGAAAACGTGACGTTTTCCAGGTCTTTTCCTCGTATCCAAATTGTCCCTTCAGACCGATTCTCACCGAATGCGCTGACCGTGTAGAGCGACTCGTCCGGATGGGCCAATACGACCGCGCCTTTCTCGACATGGAAATCGATTTGGCTGCACAGCGCGAACGGGCTGCAAAGGAACACGTATCCACCTGGAACTAACACGCGACCGCCGCCGCTTTCGTCACAGGCGCGGATCGCCGCTTCAAACGCCGGGGCGTCGTCCCGCTTGCTGTCTCCGATGGCGCCGAAATCCAGCACGTTGAATTGCCTCGCTACCGTATCCATAGACTGAGTGATTGAGCGGGGCAGAGGGGGTCGATTTTTGCAGGGTAAACCGGCATGGTCCCAAGCAAAGGCAACTATTCGTCTTGCTCAAACGCTTAGATCGGCAATAAATCTAAGCGTTAGATCCATGCCCCGCAAAAAAGTCACGATTCGCCAGATCGCCCGCGAGCTGAACTTGTCCACGTTCACCGTTTCCGCGGCGCTCAACGACAACCCGAAGGTCGCCGAAAAGACGCGGACGCGGGTGAAGCGGAAGGCGAAAGCGATGGGGTACAATTCGAATCCCCTTCTCTCCTCCGCCCTGTCCGCGGTTAGAAACGCCCAGCTCGAGCATTTCCAGGGCACGATCGCCGTCGTCGAACTCTCCGAGGACGGGGACACCGAACCCATGCTGTTCCACCGGGAAATCCTCAAGGGCGTGAAGCAGCGCGCCTCGGAACTGGGCTTCAAGTCCGAGCTGTTCTGGATCGGCGACGGCGAAAAAGCGCTGCGCCTGCCCCGGCTGCAAAGCGTGCTGACCGCCCGAGGAATCAACGGCATCCTCATCCTGCCGCTCAACGTCGCCCAGGACATGAGCGCCTTCGACTTTTCGGAGTTCTCCGCAGTGCAGATGGACCACTGCCTGATCCGGCCGCAGATCAACACCATCCTGCCCGACCACTACATCTCCATGGTCCACACCTTGGAGCACTTGAAGCAGTTCAACTACAACCGCATCGGCCTGTGCGTCGGCGACCGGCGCGACCGGCGCATCAAAAACAAATGGAGCGCTGCCTTCCAGTCGTTCATGCAGCACTACACGTCCTACGCGAATAGCGAACCTTACATTCGCAGCGTGTTTGACAAAAAAACCTTTCTTGAGTGGTTCGACAAGAACCAGCCCGAAGTGATTATTTCAGACAAGCAAATCGTCATCGACTGGCTCGTGGAAAGTGGATACCGCATTCCGGACGACGTCGGCTTCCTGCGCATCAACCACACCGAGCGCACCGCCCCCTGCGCCGGTCTCGACCTCAACCCGCAACGCCTCGGAGCCGCCGCGGTGGAAACCTTGGTCGGTCAAATCCACCGCTTCGAAAAAGGGGTTCCTGAATACGTAAAGACAACGACGATCGAGGCGACCTGGGTCGACGGACCGACCCTGATCACCCAGCCCGTCGAGACGAACGAATAGGCGCAACATAAACCCGCCGGGACGGCGGGTTCCACCTATCTCCACCTAATGGTGGAACGCGACGTCCCGGCGCGTTTTTTCGAGCTCTCATACTCCTCCCTACCAATAAACAAAAAAGCCTCCGAAACGCCCCACGCGCTTCGAAGGCTTTGTATTTGTAACGTCTGAACTAAAACTTGTAGTTGATTCCTGAGAACACCGTCGTGCCCGAGCGAGTCGTGTTGTACAAGCGACGCGAGCTGTCGGAGTATTGGACTTCCTTTTCGTCGGTGAGGTTGATCGCGTCCAAAGTCCACTTGAGGTTCTCGTTGATCTGATAGAAAGCCGAGAAATCAACGTAGGTGGTCGACTCGAAACCGCGGCTGTCTTCGTCCGTTCCCGTAGGTCCATCGCTGACGTAGTCGCTGCGATTGTTAGCGGAAATCCGCGCTCCCCACTTTTCGGTCTCATAGTACAAAGTCGTATTGACGACCGTATCCGAAAGTCCGCTCAACGGCAGGATAATCGACTGTCCAGCCGCTTGCTGGGCGGGGGTCGCGTAGTCGATTTCCGAGTCGACGTAGGTGAAATTCGCGACCACGCCGAATCCGTCGACGGGGAGGAACTCCAAGTCCGTCTGGAAAGTGAACTCGAATCCACTCAAGTCCGTTTCCTGAAAATTGACGGGACGACTGTATTCAGAAACAATCGTGTCTGCGGTCAGTCCTGGAAGCAGGTTGAGCGGCAGGCCTGTGACACTGTATGGCACGTTCGTCAAGGTTTCGTTACCGATAAATCCCGAGATGTCTTTATAAAAGTAGCCGAAAGCCACGAACCCGATATCCCCGAAGTAGCGCTCCAAAGACACATCGAAGTTGGTGGACTCGTAGGGATCCAGAGCAGGGTTTCCGGTTCCCACTTCATACACCCCGTCCTCCTCGGTAATGTTCCCGTTGATCGCCAAAGCGCCGAGTGAGGGACGGTTGATGTTCTCCGAAGCCGCGAAGCGCAACGTAACATCCGGACGGATACCGAACGACATGTTCAAGGTCGGAAGAATGTCGTCGTAGGTTTCGCGAACGGTTACCGGCCCAACGTTAGCGACGCCCGACGAGGTGATCTCCGTTTCGAAATGGCGCAAGCCAATGGAACCATTGAAAGGCGTTTCGCCAATGAACTGATTCCACTCGTACTGCACGTGCGACGTCCAGGTATCCTCGTCCACTTCGAAAATGCGCGAATCCGGTCCCGCGTCGCGAGTAACGCCTAGCTGCCTAAACGCCGCGTCCCAGTCCACGATCGTCCAGCTCTGGTCGTCGTGTTCACTGAATACCCGCGTGTATCCAGCCGGATTGTCGTCGACCGCTCCGGACTGGAAGTCCGAGCGCAGGAAATTGTTAACGCGATTCTCGTGCCCGCTATTTGTGAACCCGCGGAACGAGGTCCCTACCCGGAGCGCTGTCTTTGAGGTCAGCTCGATCGTCGCGTCGATCTTCAGGTTGTCGATGGACGACTCCTGGTGCGACGCGTACATGTCGATTTCGTGGGCTCTCCAGTTGGAGGCGTCCGCGGTATCCCAGCCAAACGTATTTCTGCCGTAGTCGCCGCCGGCCGTGTAGTCAGTGACCACATCGCCAAAGGCTTCCAAGTAAAACTTGTCGCTGATCGGCATATCATAGGTCGAGCTCTCCGTTCCAATCAACGCTTTAACGGACACTCTTTCCGACGCCTGGAAGTCCGCCGAAAGTACGCCTTGCGTGAACTCATTCTCCGCGGTTTGGCGACGCGTTTCCGAAGCGAAATTCGCTCCGCTCACATCGGCGTAGATCACCTCGTTGTCGCTGTTGTAGCGGATTTCATTTAACACGGAATTTGGATACACGACACCGTCCACGGTCGTACCGCCGCCCAGAATCGTGCTACTCGAACCGCGGCTGGCGAGGTGGATCTCTTCGCGCTCGCCGTCAAACTGCCCCAGAAGCAAGTCGAGCGTCAGTGTCAGTCGGTCGGACGCCTTCCATTGGAACGCGCTGGTAATGCCCAGCCGGTCCTGATGGCTCTCCCAGACCGAGAGACGATTGCCGCGAGCGAAGCGAAGATTGCCGGAGTTCACCGCGTCCTGGTCCGCTTGCGGCAGATTCGAAATATCCGATCCGCTCGCGCTTCTCAGACGCCAGCGATAGGTATTGTACCCTTGCTCTTGAGTGTCGCGGGAAGAATAGGCCACCGAAAACAAGGCGCCAAAGTCGCCCCAGTCGTGTGAGACTTGAGCGGCAAACCGAGGCTGCAAATCGCCTGTGGCGGAGTTAGTGCCCGCCTGGGCCGAAATCGAAGCGGTCGTGCCTTCGCCATAGTCGAACGGCTTAGCCGTATACAAGCCGACCGTGCCGGCCAATCCACCTTCGTCTTGAGCAGCGGAAAAACTCTTATATACATCCAGTCGATTGAACAACTCGGACGCGAATATATTAAAATCGAACGCCCGGTCCCGGGTTCTTTGGCCCCGGCTGTCCATCGGCGAGTCCACGTTCCCCAGAACTTCCATACCGTTCAATTGAACGCGGGTAAAATCCGGGCCGAGACCGCGCAGCGACACGCGACGACCCTCGCCGGCCTCGCGATTGATGGCCACTCCCGGCAGTCGCTGAAGAGACTCCGCGAGATTCAAGTCCGGAAACTTCGCGATATCTTCGGCGACGATGGAGTCCTGGATCCCCGATGCGTCGCGCTTGATCTCGCGAGCCTGCATTAGCGAGTAGCGAATACCGCCCGATACTTCGAGCCCTTCAAGTTCAATGACCCCGGAATTCGCGACTCCGTCGTTACCCGACTGAGAAAATGCAAGGGGGCTGGCTAAGATTGAAAACGCGGCGACCGCGCCCGATACGCTATACAAGAGGGAGCTTTTTGGATGAGTCTTCATGGAGTAAGTCGTATTAGTTAGTTGAGTGCGTAGTAATGAAGAGATCCGAAAAAAGGATGATCCTATTCCGAATCACCACGACCCTACTCGACCCTCCAACACGTTCCACCGAAACGCATTCTAAGCGTTAGAATCGAATCCCGTCCACCCCTATCTCCCCCCTCAGACCTCACTCAACTTACCACTTAACTTTCCAACCTTGGAAAGTTAAGTGGTAAGTTAATTAGAAATGTCGCTGGGGCGGACAAATCCGGACGGATCTCCCTTGATTCCTTGCTCTTCACTATTCACCAACCACTCTTCACTATTCCACCGGTAGCGCAAACGCCACATAAGCCCCGCGAATCGTCTCCGCGGTATCGTTCGTCAACCCAACCTGCGCGGAGGCGCAGAAGAGAACGTACTGGCGACCAGCGACTTCGTAAACCGCCGGAATGCCTTCCAAAGCCGCCCCGACTTCCTGCTCCCAGAGGATCGAACCGTCGCCCGCGTCGAAGGCTCGGACTTTCTTGTCGCGCGTCCCCGCGAAGATCAATCCACCAGCGGTCGCGACGGGGCCGACCTTTGGCATGGAGGAACCCGTACCCGTGATCCCTTTCGCGGCCAACTCAGGAACGTCGCCCAATGGAATCTGCCACTTGATAACGCCCTCGTTCAAGTCGTAAGCGGTCAAAGTCGACCAGGGCGGCCCGATCGGCGAGAGCCCGTTGCTGGCGCGGACCAATCCGAATCCGCTGGTGAAGCGAGCCGACGAACCAAGCTGCTCGCTGGCGTGACGTTGAGAATTGGATACCGCCGGAGGATCTTTCAGGTAGTCCACGAGCAAGTCCACGTCCGACTCGGGAAGCGAAGGGAATCCGGGCATTGGCCCCTGCCCGGCTACAATGACTTTTCGCATCTGGGCGTCATTGAGCTTGTTGGCGATGCCCGCCAGGGAGGCTCCGGCAAGGGGATTGGACGGCAAAGCCGAGGAATGGCAATTGTAGCAATGCACGTCGAAAAGGTACTGGGCCCGCAGCTCGGGATCGGTCGGCGGGGCCGCCGTCTGATCCACCTCGGGCGTCAGCTTGAGGATCGCCGGATGGTCCTTGGATACAATGTAGAGCGACCCATTGCGCGGATCAACCGCCCCGCCTCCCCAATTGGAACCGCCGTTGTTTCCGGGCATTTGAATCGTGTCGGTCCGCCCGGGCGGCGTATACAGTCCTTCATTACGAGCGTTTTTCACGATCTCGTAAAATCGGGCGTGGTCTTCCGGGCTCATGTGGGGGTTGAGGTCTTCGACGGTGAATGACTGCCGGGCGAATGGCGGCGGGGCCGTGGGAAAGGGCTGCGTTGGCCACAGGGTTTCGCGCGGCATCTCCGTGCCCTGAGGAACGGGCCGCTCCTCGATCGGCCAGATCGGCTCGCCCGTGACCCGATCGAATACGTAGAGAAACCCCTGCTTCGTCGCCTGGGCGACGACGTCGACTGCTTTCCCGTCCCGCTGGATGGTGAGCAGCTTTGGAGCGGTCGCGGGATCGTAGTCCCAGATATCGTGATGGATAAACTGAAAGTGCCAGAGGCGTTCGCCGCTGCGTGCGTCCACAGCAACCAAGCAATTGCTATACAAATTGGTTCCCGCCCGATCCGCGCCGTAGAAATTGTATTTCGCGCTGGCGACGGGGAGATAAACGATGCCCCGCTCCGTATCCACGGTAAATTCCGTCCAGACATTGGCACCGCCCACCGTCTTCCAAGCATCCTCCGGCCAGGTGTCGTATCCAAACTCGCCCGGACGCGGGATGGTGTGGAAGGTCCAGACGATTTCCCCCGTGATCACATCGTAGGCCCGCACGTCGCCCGGAGCCGAGCCGTAGCCTTCGTTGGTGGCCGACCCGAGAATGATCCGGTTTTCGAATACGCGACCCGGCGAATGCGACTGGACCAGCGAGAAGGAATCCGGATCGCGTCCCAGGCCTTCTTTCAGGTTCACCCTGCCATTGTCGCCGAAATCGGCGATAAGCGCTCCGGTTCGGGCGTCGATCGCCCGCAGAAAGTGGTCGCTCGCGTAAAAGAGCCGCCGGTCGGAGCGATCAGGGTTTTCCCAGTAGTTGATGCCGCGATGGGTCAACGCCCGGTCCTTCCCTTCGGGAGCGTGGGTCCAGACCTCCTCGCCGCTGGTCGCGTCGATGGCGACGATGGAATTCCCCTTGGCCAACACAAAGGCCCGGTCGTCCACCACGAGCGGCGCGAATTGGTAGCGACGGTTGTCGCTGGTCGAATAGGACCAGGCGACTTCCAAATGGCTCACATTGGATCGGTTGATTTGATCGAGACTCGAGAACTGGGCGGAGTCAGCGCTCCCTGCATAGCTACTCCAAGTCGAATAGTCGCTCGAAGCGCGACGAGCAACATCGCTACATCCGACTAGAAAAATGCAAAACGAAGAAATACAGAGAAAGAAAAAGAAGGGGTTCATGCGAAAACGACTCGACGATCCAATCCAAATAAGAATTGCACTAGAGGTATAAACGCGACGGTAACCTCAAACCCCGCCCATGCAACCGCGGAATATCAATTTGCCTACGCGAGGCAGCGAGCCCTCTCTGAGCAAACAATTTTCCGACCGGAAATGGGAATCTACAAATGGTAACGCAATCGATCAGAGCAAAAGTAGGTTGGCGCTAGGAATCAAATCCACCCAAATCGGTCTCCTAATTGATTGGTTTTAGCGCGTCATTCACTTTCGTAGACTCGAAAAAAGCCTCTGTCGTTGAAATCGAACCATGTCTTGACGAGATCAGTGTCATGGCGCGTTCGCCACAGATGCAGTTCGCTGGAATGCTGTATCCAATAATTCCCATCTTCCTTTACTTCAAAGTGGAGCAGCGAGTCATTACTCTTCGAGGGATCGATCCTTGTCGGGATTAAATAGGCAGTGGATGTTTCGGTAGTGTAGAGGTGTCCATCTATATCTATATACCTTCCCATTCCTCCCGGAGCATTAGGGGCTAAATCAAACGAGTATGAATTGCTCGTAGAGGAATTTGCTGACTCTAAGACAGTCGGGAGCGACACGCTTTGAACGTTCGTATCTACAGATACGAATACGCCGTCATCACTGGCGAGGAGTAAATCGAAACCATTGGAATGCAGCTCAATTTGAGTGAAGAGCATCGGGCGTTCTACTTCGCTTACATCGATTTCAGCTTCTACGATCCCGCTTTCGACATCGACAGAATAGACGCTTTGATCTCGAAAGCCACCGTCTATTTGCTGAGCAAGGCAGTAGAGCGTTTCACCGTCGCTCGAGAAACAGAGATCCGTTGTGGACTTGAATCTTTCCCCGGTTTGCAGCTCGCGGCTCGAAGCGTTTTCGAGATCGAAGAGAACGATCCCTGGAGTGAGTGGCAATTGCATGGCGAGACGTTTTCTCTGATAGTCGATTGCGTATTCGGAATAGAGTTCTTCTTCAAGCTGAAGCCACACATTTGCATCCAAATCGTAAATACCTCTGAAATCTGCTGCAAGCCACTCGCCGCCGCCACGCAGCCTTAGCGGGTAGACGCCGAGGCTCAGGTCTGTGATCCATTGGTCGTCTCGTTCATCGAAGGGATGCGTGATGAATATCGCCCGGTTTCGTTGAAACGCGATGGAGCCTGATTCGGGATCGATCGCGGCATACTGAACTACTGAGGTATTGGGAAGCTGGCTCCAGGTAGTCTCTGTTGGTTTCTCCATCCTGATTTTACCGGATTGATAAACCGTTACCCAGCACTGCTGGGATTCGACGTACCGCGATATCAGAGCTTTCCCATCCAGGCGCGGCTCGTATTCGATTTTGTTGCCGCTTAGGTAGTCGAATGCCTCTATTCCAACAATCGTACGAAAGTAGATTCGACTACCACTTGGCGACATGTGCAATGAACGAGTGAACCCTGTTACGAATCCCGTTCCTCCTCCCGGTTCGCGAATATCCGGGTCGTTGACGATTTTACTGTAGAGGGGCAGATTCGTTACCGTGTCGAGCAGGACAATAAAGTCGTCATTGCTCGCGCTCAGAGCGCACGCAAGCAGTTGGCCATCGTCGACAGATGGTATCAAAATATTGAATGGTATGTTCGAGTAGGAGAGTTGCCTGACTCGCGTCTTGGTATGGGGATTCCAGACTTCAATTAGCCCATCGCCCACCACCTGATAAAGCAATTCCCCGCTGGGAGAGAGAGCAGGATCATTCCCGCTCCCAAATACACTCTGCGATACACCGAGTTCATGATTTGTCGATATTTGCTCCCCGTTCCGAGCGTTGAACACCACCCAGGAAGGTTCGCCGGGGGTAGGATTATGTTTGTGCAGGATAATGTAGTTCCCATTGGAATCTACTTTGGGACTGGTGTGAAATAAAGGATCGATCGATCGGAATCCTGGTATCGCTGCCAGTGTTCGACTCACTTCGTTTGCGAGAAGCGTTCCGTCAAAGCCAGCTAAAATACTAACGGCCGCATCGAGCGACGTTAGATAGTCGGATCCTCTCCGGATTTTGAGATTGGATATGCTGCGACGATCGAGTTCCGATTGCGTTAGCGTATCGAAAGCGATCGCGGTATGAAAGTCCGAGCCGCCAATGTCCGATATAAGTTCGACAACCGTTCGGGTATCTTGCGAAAGTCTCCATCGCGGATTGCCTTCCGATCTGCGACGCCAAACGAGTTCGCCCGTTTCAATGGAGCGCAATTCGAGCTGGATCTCGAGGGTCTCGGTATCGTTTGACCGGTTTAGAACATACTCCCCGTTTCCGACCAATAACGCTTCAGGTTCATACGACAGCGCGATCTGCGTTTTGAATAAAACTTCGCCGCTGGGGTTCCGCGCTTCAATTATGCCCGGATCTAGCCGATAGAGGCTTCTCCTCGAACTCCTGTCGAAATCGAGCAGAACGCCATAGTTTTCAGACCCCTTAGAACCGCCCAGCTGAGTATTCGAGTCTAAGTCCCAAACACTTTCGCGAAATTGAATTATGGAGTCGGAATGGATACGTTGGAGATCAGTGGAATACGCGCGCTCAATCGACTGAACAGGATAGGCGCGGCGAGCGCTCGCGTCGTTCGCGGATACTTGGCAAGTAGTCGCGATCGCGCCAATACACAAAAAGAGCGTGGAAATGTTTTTTGACAATCGGGAATCTAACAAAAGGTGGGTGGTTAGGGTGTATCGCTCGATCATCGCTACAACCGATCCAAATCGTGGACACAGACCAAAGGATCCTATACAGAATAAATTGGAATGCTAAATGAACGGTACAGGGGGCTAGTGGTAGCAACCCAACCAATAATGCCAACATCAAACTACAGCAACTGCGAGAAAGCGCGAACGATTCAAGGATAGGCCGCGACCGCAATCCACCGCATATAATTTACCATTCACTCCTCACCATTCACCATTTTTATCACAGCGAAGACGGACCTGTCTCGGCGTAGCCTAATCGGCCGAAGACGGATCACACACCCTCAGACCTGTCTCCTTTCCCTCCGTCCAACACCCTCAACCTACCACTTAACTTTCCAACCTTGGAAAGTTAAGTGGTAGGTTAATTAATAGTGTCGGTGAAACGGACAAATCCGGACGGGCTACTTGGAGTCGTCGACTACCACGAACTGCCCCATCATCCCGTTGTCTTCGTGCTCCAGGATGTGGCAGTGGTACATGTAGGGGACGTGACGATTGGCGTATTGGGTGAACTGCATGATGATGTTAACCGTTTCGCCCGCGGCGACGTGGACCGTGTCCTTCCAACCCGCTTCCTGCGCCGACGGCGGACGACCGTCGCGGTCGAGTATGAGAAATTGGACGAGGTGGACGTGAAAGGGATGCGTTCGACCAGTATTGTTGCGGATCCGCCATATTTCAGTATCACCGAGACGAATACGCTCATCGATTCGCATCATACTCATGCTCCTCCCATTGATCACCATCCCTCCCAGGAACATGTTGCGCGTAACATTAGCCCGGTCACGATCAAGGCGCTGAATTCGGTTTAGCGTATCGGGAATCTCATGCGACACTCGTGTCGCCGGCTGTGGGCGGATCTCCATTACATCGAAGTGCCCATTCGTAGTTTGACCAAACCAAGCCGCCGTCGTTTCCAGCAGTCCTGCCTCCGGAAAACTCTTCAGTTTCACCGCCTCGCCGTCCGCGAAATCGACGATGAGCTCGGCTCGCTCGCCTGGCGCGAGCCGGACGCGTTTCGTATCCACTGGCGAGTCGAGAAAGCCCCCGTCGGTAGCGATCTGCTGGAAGGTTCGCCCATCTTCGAAGCCGAGCCAGTAGATGCGCGCATTCGAGCCGTTCAGAATGCGGAAGCGGATTTTCCGCGACTCCACCGCGAGACGCGGGGCGACCGTTCCATTGACCAGTATCGTGTCGCCATAGTGAGCCCCGGTGCGGATTTGGTAGTTGAAGGTTCCATCCGTATTGAAAAGCCGGTCCTGGACGACGAGCGGAATGTCGTCGACTCCGTACTCGTTCGGCAATTCGAGACGCTCACTGTTGGCGTCGTCGATATAGAAGAGCCCCGCGAGCCCTTGGTGCACCTGGGTTGCCGTCCCTCCGTGCGTATGCGGGTGATACCACATCGTTCCCGCTTCTTGCGTGATCGTGTAGTCGGCCGTCCAGTCGCCCCCGGGCGTGATCTTCTGGTGAGGGGTTCCGTCCATCTCCGCCGGCACGTGCATGCCGTGCCAGTGCATGGTGGTGTCCTCGTTCAAGTAATTGTGGACATTCAGAACAACTCGCTCGCCACGCTTGGCCCGAATTGTCGGTCCCAAATAGTTTCCATTGACCCCCATCGTGGGGGCGCCGAGCCCCGGGTAGAACTCACGCTCGCCCTCCTGCACGTAGAGCGTGAACCGCTTCTCTCCATCCGGGCCGACTGTAAACTCCATTTCCGGCGGAATAATCAGATCGTTCTCGAACGCCAGACCGGCGTTGCTCACCCGAACAAAGAGTATCCAATAAAAAATGGCGCAAGCCAAGGCGAGGAGGAGCGCCAAAGCAATCATCGCCCGCTTAAAACCGCGGCTCGAAACGAATTCACGTGGGGATAGCATGTTTTCTCACTGACGCGCGAATCGCGCGACCGGTTTCTTTTTTTAAGAGTGAATGGTGAAGAGTGAAGAGTGAAATTGGGATAGAGGGAAAGCGAGATGGAGTGACTGAGGGAATTTCACATCCAATCCGATAGCATTTCACCATTCACTCTTCACCATTCACAATCATTTTGACAATTTTCACGCTCCAAGCACACTCGAAAGAATGGAATCCGCTCAATGAACGCCAAGTTGGCATTTGTTTTTCTTGTATCCGCGATCGCATTGCAGGGTTGCGCGACGATGGATGTTAGGATGGTTGGAGAGGCGCGATCGCCTACCGACGAGTACGCCGTGTTTATCTATCAAGACCCTAGCAAAAACTCCCGCGGCCTTCCCTTAGACTTGCCCGTACCCTACGAAATCACCCCGGCGGAGTACGAACCGATCGCCGTCCTCAACTCCAACAGTATCGCTAAGGGCTGCTCGGGAGGGTTTTCCATCGAAAGCCAGAAAAAACAGGTGATCAACGCCCTCGCAAAGCAGGCCGCCGCGCTTGGGGCAAACGGAATCGTCATGCGCGAGCTTGAAGTGATTCTTTGCAGCCCCCCGCGCATTCGACGGGAGTACAACGAGGAGACACAAGAAATGGAAACGATCCGTGAGGAGGCGACCTACCGCGTCGCCGGCTCCGCCGAGGCGATCTATACCGAAGAGTACGATTCCGCCTACTCTATTTCTGCCGGCTAGTACTCAATCGAGAGGAGATGATCGCTCACGAAGGTCACTGAATCCACGAAGTGGGTAACATAAATTTGGCGATTCTTCGGAATAGAACAAACCCGCCGGGACGTCGGGTTCCACCTCTCAACCAACGCAACGTTGGAACGCGGCTTGTCCAACCGGATTACGATCAAGTTCCCCGACTCGTCGGGGATCAAGTGAGCGAGCCCGTTTCGGCGGGCGAGCGCATCCTGTTAAAAATTCCGGAGAAAGGAATTATCCATTCTTCAAATACGTGTCCAGAAACGACAAAATCTGTCCGTAGCCTTTGATTTGATTCTCCTTCTTGCGAAAGCCGTGCCCCTCGTCGGGGAAAATCACATACTCCACCGGCACGTCGTTAGCTCGCATCGCTTCCACCATGTCGTCCGACTCCACCTGCAACACGCGAATGTCGTTCGCGCCTTGCAACACCATGACTGGGCTCTTGACTTTGTCGCCGTGGAAGACCGGCGAGATCCGGTGCAAACGCTCCGCGTCCGCTTCTGAATTCGGATCGCCCATCTCCGCGTACAGCGCTTCTTTGAATGCTTCCCAGTGCGGCGGGATCGACTTCAATGTACGCACCCAGTTCGTCACCCCGAAGATGTTCACTCCCACCTGAAACTCGTCCGGGTGCAGCGTCATGGCGGCCATCGTCATGAAGCCGCCGTAGGAGCCGCCGATAATGCCGATCCGGTCGGGGTCGATATAGTCCAGGCTCTGCAAGTACTTCTTTCCGTAGATGCAATCCATAAGGTCCTTCTCCCCGTGATTGCGATCGTCCATTTTGTAGAAACTCTTGCCGTAGCCGCTACTGCCGCGGTTGTTCACCGCCAGCACCGCGTATCCGTGATTGACTAGATACTGGATCAGCTCCGAAAAACCCACCCGTGTCTGGCCGCCCGGGCCGCCGTGAACCCAGACCAGCGCCGGAACCGGGTTCTGCACC
Organism: Opitutaceae bacterium; assembly: GCA_028284235.1. GTDB lineage: Bacteria > Verrucomicrobiota > Verrucomicrobiia > Opitutales > Opitutaceae > Pelagisphaera. The sequence continues at coordinate 19,793 of JANQSC010000019.1, read as the reverse complement.
GTCGCCGTATGCGGCTTGTAGTAGATCGCCGGGATTTCCAGGTCGTCGAACGATGGATACCGCACCACCTCCGCTGTGACCAGATGCTCCGGATCGATTTCGGGATTGAGCGTGTTCGTCAACCGCTTGAGTTCTTTCGTTTTGAAATTGTAGACGTAGTTGTCGCTTGGAGACCGGGAAGTTCCAATACTCAGTCGCATGCGTTCTTCGCTACGCGAGATATTGACCCCTAGCACGTCGCCATCGGGAATCTCCGGCATAGGGACCGCTTTTCCAGTCGCGTTTTCAGTAATTCGCAGCACATTCTTGGCATCCTCGTTCACTCCGGTGATTCGGTAGGTTTCGTTCTCCGATCGGTAGCTGTACATTACGTCCCAATCCGTTTCGAAAACGGTCTCGCGGGCCCCGCTCTCCAAGTCGTAGCGAGCCAAGTACGAAAACTCGGAACCAACGTCCGTCGTGTAAAAAAACGAGTCGCCATCTTCGCTGAATCCAGAACTTCCATACGAACCCGGGCTCTCCGGATCGGAAATTTCGATCATCTCTTTGTTGTCGATAATATAGACGAAGAGCCGATTCTCGCTGGTCGTAATCGACTGGGACAAAGTGAGTTTGCTGCCGTCTCGGGCGACCTGGCCCACATTCAAGCCCGAATCGTTCTGGTAGAGCATCGAAGCGGACCAACCGTCGACCTCCATCTCGTAGAGATCGTAAAACTTGGGGTCGCGCCGATTAGACGTGTAGAAGAACGACTTCCGATCCTTCGCCCAGCCGCGAAACGACACCTTCTCGTTTTCGCCCGGCGTCAAATCGACCGATGATCCGTCCTTTTTTAGCAAATACAAATGTGAATTCTCGTCGCCCCCTTTGTCCGCAGAGTAGAGAATCTCTCCTGTGCTGGGCACGTAGGAAACCGCGAAAAGCGACTCGGTCGTCGAATCGGTCAACGCCCGTCGACTCCCGTCCGCGATGTCGATCTCGTAAAGATTGAAGATGCCCGACTCGTTGCTGCTGACGAGAAGCATAGTCTCGTCCGGCGAAAACGTGCCGCCCGAGATGCGTTTGTTCTCATAAAACTGCTCGATGCTGTACTGGTCCGGATCAATCGGCGGGCTCGCTTGCGGCCCACAGGCCTGGAACAGCAGCAGAACCGGAATCGTGGAAAGAAGGAGCGATCGTTTTAGAAGGGACATGGAAAGTATTGGATTGGGGGCTTGGTTGAGGATTCGGACACCTCGCCCTCCTCCGATTCTACAAAACACTACACACCCAGGGTGCTCCAGGTTTCAGTCCAAGTAAATAAATTAGACGGAGAGATGGGAGATGGAGGGATGGGGAGACGGAGGGAGGGGGTGAAAGCGAGATAAGGAGACCGCCACAAGAATCTCTCCCGCCATCTCCCCCTCCCTCTTTCGCTCCATCTCCCCATCGCTCCGTCCCAATTTCACTCTTCACTCTTCACAACTCACTCTTCACACTTCTCCCATGAAACCCCTGCCCCTCATTCTCGTCGCTTTCGCCGCGATCCTCCCGCAGCTCCACAGTCAAAGCGACCCGCAAGTCGAACGCTACTTTCAGCAGTTCCCCGAAGCGGACGCCAACGGCGATGGAACGCTCACTCGAGAAGAAGCCCGGATCCACCGGCAAAACGCCCGACGCGATCCTTCCGAAGGCGACAACCTGAACTCCCAATCGCGCCTGCCCGGAATCGTGATTTCCGAAAAAACCTCACCGGTTAAAGTGGTGGAGCTGAAGTCCCCCGACGGCGTCGACCTGAGCTACGCCTACCGCATGCCCCCTGGGAGCGGGCCTCACCCGACGATCGTTTTCTTTCACGGAGGCGGCGGCATGTCCAACTTGGGCGCATTGAAGAACAATCTCCTCCAGCAGCCCATCCAAACCCGATTCCTGCAACGCGGCTACGCCACGGTCGCGGCCACGCGACGCCCGTATTGGAAAACCAACGACGGCAGTCCGTCGGGATTCTACGACGCCGTAGAGGACGCGGCTACCATCGTCGAGAACGTTAAATTCCTCTCTCGAATCGATCCGAACCGCGTGGTCGTCTACGGCGGAAGCGGCGGGGCCATCCTCGCGATCGCCGCCGCCTCCAAAATCGACTTCGCCTGCGTCGTCGCCGGCGAACCGGCCACTGTCGTCCCACTGGACCCCAAGACCGGGCAAACCGCCAGCCCCGCCGACTACCGCGCCCTTATGGACGATCCCGTCGCCAGCTTCACACCCGAACGAAAACGGGAAATGCGGGCCTGGATGAAGAAGATCCATTGCCCCATCCTGATCCTCCAAGGCGAACCCGTCGGGCTCTACAAAACCAACTTCGAAATCCTCGTCCCGGAACTCACCGCCCTCGGAAAAGAAGTCGCCACCTACCACTACCCCGGAGTGACCCACGGATTCTATTGGGGTACGGTCAAAACCGGCGCCACGCTGAAAACCGTCGACGCGGTCATGCGCGACGTCACCGCCTTCATTGACTCGCGCGCGAGTCAATGAGGGACGGAGGGAATGAGAGACAGAGGGATTGGGAGCAGAGAAACAGACTCTGAGCTCCCTCCATCTCTCCTTCCCTCGCTCCCTCCGTCCAAAAACAGAGCGCTTGCCAGCGCCGGGATTGCGCCCAATTCTCGACACCACATGCCCCACATAAACGCAGGTAAAACCAAACCAGAATACGACGTCATCGTCGTCGGGTCCGGAGCCGCCGGCGGGCAGACCGCCTACACCCTCGCCATGGACGGGGCAAAAGTGCTCATGCTGGAAGCCGGTCGCGACTACGATCCCGTCACCGAGACTCCCATGTTCCAAACGCGCCAGCAAGCGCCCCTGCGCGACGCGTCGACTCCCGAGAAACCCTTCGGCTTCTACGACGCCACCGTCGACGGGGGCTGGCAGGTCCCCCACGAGCCCTACACCAACGCCTCCGAGAAATCCGAAGAGCAATTCTGGTGGTGGCGGGCGCGGATGCTCGGCGGCCGCACCAACCACTGGGGCCGCATTTCCCTGCGTAACGGCGAGTACGATTTCAAAGGCCGCAGCCGCGACGGCGTTGGCATCGACTGGCCCCTAAGCTACAACGACGTCTCTCCCTACTACGACAAAGTCGAGTCGCTCATCGGTGTCTACGGCAGCAACGAAGGACTCGAGAACACCCCCAACTCGCCGGAAGGCGTCCTCCAGCCGCCCCCGAAAGCCCGCGCCAGCGAGCTCTACACGCGCAAACACGCCGCCAAGCTCGGCATCCCCGTCATCCCCATTCACCGAGCCGTCCTCAGCGAGCGACTCAACTCGAAGAAGATCCCGAAGTGGCTCCATCCCAACAACCCAAAAGCCGCGCGCATTCTCGCCGAGCAAATGGACCAGCGCCTCGCCTGTTTCTGGGCGACCCCCTGCGGACGCGGCTGCTCCATCAAAGCCAACTACCAGTCCACCACTGTTCACATTCCACCGGCGCTGGCCACGGGCAACCTCGACATCATCACCAACGCCATGGCCCGCGAAGTCGAGATCGACAGCGCCGGCAAAGCCACCGGGGTCAACTTCATCGACAAGACCACCGGACTCGACTACTCGGTGAAAGGAAAGATCGTGGCCCTCGCCGCCAGCTCCTGCGAGTCCGCCCGCATCATGCTCAACTCCAAGAGCGCCCTCTTCCCCAACGGCATCGCCAACTCCTCCGGGAAAGTCGGCAAGTACATTATGGATACAGTCGGAGCCGGCCTTAGCGGGCAAATCCCCGCCTGGGAAAACATGCCGCCTCACAACGAGGACGGCGCCGGAGGCGGTCATTCCTACGTGCCCTGGTGGCTCTACAAGGAGCAGCTCGCCGGCAAGCTCGACTTCCCCCGCGGCTACCACATCGAAATGGGCGGCAGCCGCGGATCGCCCCGCACCTACACCTTCAACGGTCTCGAGCGCTTCACCGGCGGCAGCTACGGCGCCCAGCTCAAGGAAGACGCCCGCCGCTACTACGGCACCTTCATGGGATACGCCGGACGCGGGGAAATGGTCCCCAACGACGACTGCTACCTAGAAATCGACAACGATGTCACCGACAAATGGGGCATCCCCGTCGCCAAGTTTCACTGGAAGTGGGGCGACTACGAAATTCGCCAAGCCGCCCACATGCACAAGACCTTCGCCGAACTCATCACCGAAATGGGCGGCACCGTATTGGGTGAAGTGGATACAACCGGCAAGAAGGCCATCCTCCCCGGCGGCCTGATCATCCACGAAGTCGGCGGCACTATAATGGGCGCGAATCCCAAAACGTCCGTGTGCAATGAATACAGTCAAACCTGGGATGTGAAGAACCTCTTTATCACCGACGGCGGGCCCTTCTGCTCCAACGCCGACAAGAACCCGACCCTCACGATCATGGCCCTCGCCTGGCGTTCCGCCGAATACATGATGGACGAGATGAAGAAAGGAAACATTTAATCATGGATACACCGAAAAACCATCCGAGCGACGACACGAGCCGCATGGACCGCCGCTCGGCCATCAAGTGGATACTGGCCGCGTCGGCGACCGTTCCCTTTCTCAAGTCCGAATCCTTCGCCCAGTCCGGACCCGCCATCCCCACTCCCAACGGCATCGGAGCCGACCCCAATCTAGTCATCCCCGAAAAAGCGCCTTGGCCGCGAATTCTCACCGAAGAACAACGGGAGACCGTGACCGCCCTCGCAGACGTCATCCTCCCGCGCGTCGACGAGTCCCCCGCCGCCAGCGAACTGAAAGTTCCCGACTTCATCGACGAATGGGTCAGCGCCCCCTACCCCGACTACGTGAGCGACCGGGAAGTCGTCCTCCCCGGGCTCGACTGGATCGACGCCGAGTCGCGCAAGCGTTTTCAAAAACGCTTTCACGAACTTTCCGATACCCAGCAAACCGCGATTTGCGACGACATCTGCTACCTTCCCGACGCCCAGCCCGAGTTCAAGGACGGCGCGAGCTTCTTCGCCAAATTCCGCAACTTGACCATGGGCGGCTACTACACGACCGACCACGGCACGAGGGAAGTCGGCTACGTCGGCAACATGGCCCTCGCCACCTTCGACGGCCCCCCGCCCGAAGTCATGAAATTCCTCGGCATCGACAAAGCCCCCTGGTAGGCAGGCAACCCATCTCGCCGACTTAATTTTCGTCCGGTCGCGCCGATAGGTAGGGGACCTACCTGCACCTATGATCGACAGCGCGACTTCGGCCATACCTTACGCTCACGCTCACTCGTACGCCCAACGCAATTCCCCATCCCCCGCCCGGGAAGCGGAAATCGCCCGTATCGAGGCCCGTATCGCCGTGCTCGAAGGCAAGATGAAGGCCGAAGAAAACGGCGGCCTCGATCCCGCCGAAAAGGATCAACAGCGACGATTGCAGGAGCGCGACGCCGAAGTCCGAGCCCACGAAATGGCCCACCTCGCTGCCGCGGGGAGTCTGGCCATGGGCGGAATGAACCTCGTCTACCAAACCGGTCCGGACGGCAAGCCGTACGCGGTTGGCGGCAGCGTCAAAATCGACACCTCCAAAGGCGCGACACCCGAGGAGACCATCCAGAAGGCGCAGAAAATTCGAGCCGCCGCCCTCGCTCCTGCCGATCCTTCGCCTCAAGATTTGCAAGTCGCCGCTCGCGCTTCTCAAATGGAAGCCGAAGCCCGCGCCGAACTCGCCGCTAGAAAACTCGAAACGCCTGAAGCCACCGATGCCCGCCAGGCCGCCATCTACGGGGAAATAGACGCCCGCAAGACGGGTTAACTCTACGGCCTTTCATCTGGCCGATTGCGGGTCGACGCTTCCCTCACCCGCGCCAACACGTTCACCATTTCCAAAGGGGCACCTGAGGAAGCGCCTCGAAATGCTGGTCGAAGGTCAAGAGCGTCGCTTCGCTCTGCAACGTAATGGAAGCAATCCAAAGATCGTTGATGGGAATCGGCTTTCCCGTTCGCCTCAAATACGAAAACAGCCGAGCATAAACGAACGACGTTTCCTCGCTCGGACACACGATCGATACACGACTCGAATTGAGAAATCTTTGAAGAACCGATTCGTTTTCCGCCCCTCTTCGACCCACTGAAAACCCTGCCCGCAACTCCGCCAAAACAATCAATGGGACGATAATCACATCCGCTCTTTGAATCGCGTCGACGGCTATCCGGTCGTTTCGGCAAAACGCTGTGTAGGCATTGGTGTCGATCGCCAACTTCATTCCCAATCGCCCGGATCCACCGATTCGAATGAGCGAAGCGCGTCATCGAAGGCCTTGTCCTGTTTCCAGCTACCCGCCAAACTATCCAAATCGTGGTAACGGGCCGCATCCTCAGCGACACCCGCGCTCTCCGCTAAAGAGTCCAGCAACACCTTGTTGAGACTCTGCCCCTTCCGCTTCGCCTTCCGCCTCAAAGCGGCGTCCAGAGGAGCGGGAACCCCTCGAATCGTGTATTGCTTCTCTTTCATGCCTGCATTGCATATATTACCTGCAGGCAAAAATCAAGCGTCCTCGTTCCATTTTTCGATCGAATTCAAACAGCGTCGTTAGCCAGACGCCATCGTGCCCTATTCCACTGCGCCAAATCCGTCAGGCGTTTCTCCCGTGAAATAAACGTCCCGATCCGGACGCGATCCCGGCGAGTGAATGTCCAGCATTTCCAAGGCCTCCTCGCCGGTCACGAACCGGTGCCGCGTGCCCGGAGGCAATCGCAAGAAATCGCCCGTCTCTAGGCGGTGCTCCTTCCCGTCCAGCACCGCCAAGCCGGATCCACCCGTGACGAAATAGCACTCCTCCGCCACCTTGTGATAGCTCTCGCTGGTCTCCTGCCCCGGTTCGATTCGCACGCGGTACGCGGTGAATCGTCCTTCCTCATCCGGAGCGATCAGCGATTCGATCTTGTAGGGCCCCAAGGACTCGACCGCGCCCTCGGATTCAATTTTGCTGTGTATAATTCTCACAATTGCTTCCCTCCTATACCTCCAGCATTCCGCCCTCGTTTCAAGCGCGGATGTCCAATTCCTATTCCCGATTCCCCGCCTGTTCCTCCAATCGACTCATCGCGTAGAGCGACACAAAGAGTATCAGTCCACCCACTACGATTCCAACTCCCACAGACTCGTCTTTCAAGAAAATCGCTGATTCGACTACGCCGAATAGCGGGATCAGAAACCGATACGCCGACAGGGCATTGACGCTGTAGAGCTCAATCAGACGATTCCACAAGGTGAACGCAATCGCCGACAAAGCCGACAAGTAGACCGTAACCCCTAGTGTCGCCAAGGTGTATTCGCGAACGAACGACGCCCATTGGAAAGAGCCCGCCGCAGTCAGCATCAATCCGCCGATGAAGAGCGACAACGCCGTCACCGTCCGACTGCCGAACTCGGGCGCGATCCGCTTCAAGGCGATCGCCCCGAGCGCCCCCGACACGCCTACCATGAAGAAGGCCAGCACGCCCATGGGCACATTGCCGCTTCCCAAACCCGGCGCGTAGACCGCGATCGAAATTCCCAGCACGCAGCACGCAAGCGCCACCCATTGACGCCCCGTCGGGAACGCCGACTTCAGAAAAAGCGGCGCCAGCAGCACCCAGACGATGCTCCCCCAGCCGTTGAGCAAGGACCCTAACGCCCCGCTCGACACCGACAAGCCGTAGTAGAAAAACACGTACTGGCCAAAGGTCTGCCCCAAAACAACTCCGTAAAGCTGCCCCTTGGGCGCGTCCCGATACGCACGCCACACCTTGCGACGGCAGACGCCCATTACCAATAGTCCCGCCAGGGTAAATCGCGTTCCGGCGAAGAGCAGCTTTTCCCCGTAACTTTCCAAACTGAGATGGGCATAGCTCAGTTTGATTACCGGAAACGCGCTCCCCCATAGAGCCGCGCAGAGCACGACCTGGAGATAGAAACTGAGAGGAAGCGTTTTCATAGGGACCGTTCCTCGAAAAAGGCCGCGCCACCGATCGCTCGCAACCTAAAAAACAGTTCTCAGTAAACCCGCAGCCGACGAACAAAGCCCGTATCCTCATTTGAGTTACGCCAAATTCCGATTCGCGACTCCCGATACGCTATTAAACGATTGCCTTGCCACCGCAGAAACGTAGATGGTTTACCTGCAATGCCCCGCGCGAACTAATCGGGCAGGTCCGTTCGCATTTGCTATCCACAATGCCGCCATCGCAACTCAAAGTTGTCCCCTCAACTCACTCCCAACGAGGCAATTTGCCTCGTCGAATCGATTGGTTTCGATCCATTGCGCATTCGAAAACCGTGGCGAGGAGATTCAATCTCCTTGCCATCGGCGCCCTCGCTCTTCTATCGGGCTGCGCGATTATTCCTTCGCCACCCGTTCCGGAGGCCGACGCCCCGGATCAGTTTCTCAACGCATCCACTCAAACCGGCGCATCGGCCAATGCAACTGAGGAATGGGCGTCGCTCTTCGATCTGGCAACCTTGACCGAGCTTCTCGAAGCCGCCCAAACTCGAAACCACACTCTCAGAGCCGCCTACCACTCAGTCCAGTCCGCTCGAGCGATCATCCGCCAAACGCGTTCGGACGGGCTGCCGCAAATCGACGGTTCCTTGTCCGCAAACGCGTTTTCCGAATCGGCCGTTCTTTCCCCCGACGGAATTTCGGATAGCGGCGAACGCTACGACGCCAACGTGTCCGCAAGCTGGGAGCTGGACTTGTTTGGACGTATCCAAAGGAGTATACGATCCGCCGCGGCGAGCGCAGCCGCTCAAGAGGCGCTCTACCAGCAACTGATGTTCGCGCTGCAAGCGGACGTGGCCCAGTTCTACTTTCAAGCCCGATCGCTCCAGTCGGAAATCGAACTGCTTGAGCAAAGCCGGGACACTCGCCAAAAGTCGCTCACCCTCGTCGAGGAACGATTCGAAACCGGAACCGTTAGCGAACTCGACGTCGCCCAATCCGAAACCCTGCTCGCAACCGCGGAAGCCCGACTCTTCGAGCTAAAACGCATCCAGAACAGTTTCGTCTACGCCCTCGGCGCGCTCGTCGCCGAAACCCCTTCCACGTTCACGTTCGAGCCGAAACCACTCAACCAAACCCTGCCCGAAATACCCAAAATACTCCCCGGCGAACTTCTGACCCGCAGGCCCGACGTCCGGCAAGCCGAGTTCGTCCTTGCCGCTGCAGCCGAGCAGGTCGGGGTAGCCCGGGCGTCTTTCTTTCCCCAGATTTCCCTCTCCGGGGCGATCGGTTACGCCGCCTTCGATTGGGATGAGCTTTTCAAGCCCTCATCCTATTTCGAGGACTTGGGAGCTCAGGGCGCTCTCCCTTTCTTCCGGGGCGGTCGCCTTCGCGGTCAGCTGGCGCAGAACAGAGCGCTGTACGAGCAACGAATCGAGGAATTCAAACAGGTCTCCATCGAAGCGATCACGGAGGTCGACGACTTGCTTCAGTCTTCTCGCCTGCTGGAACAGCAGTCCGAGTCGCTTACCCGAGCGGTCGGCGCCGCGCAAAGAGCTCGGGAGATCTCCTCGCTCCAATACGAGCGCGGACTGGTCGACTTTATCACCGCGCTCGACGCGGAGCGAACGGCGCTCGATATCGAACAGCAGTTCGTGCAAATCCAGCGTTCCCAATTTGTCAATACAGTCAACCTGCTCAGAGCGCTAGGCGGGTCCTGGCTGCCAGCCAATCCAGATCAAACCGAGTCCCCATGATCGTCTACAAAAACCGTACACTCTTTCGAATCGGGTCCGTTCTCGCAGCGTGCCTCGGACTCGTCAGCATTCCCGCTCAAGGGCTCGACGCCCCACCGGTTGTCGTGGAGAAACCGGAAACCAATGCCGAGCCAGCAGTATTCCGGTTTCCCGGATCCATCACCGCCAAACGCGAGGCCGAACTTTCCCCTCGCGTAGCCGGACTCGTATCGGTCGCCGACGCAGAAACGGGGTTCACAGCTAAGAAAGACGACGTCCTTGTCCGCCTCGACGACACGATCGCCCGAATCGAACTAAAAGAACGCGAACTGGCCCTCGAAGCCGCCGAGGCGGAAAAAGCCAATGCCGAACGCCGTCTCAACGAAGCCCGGCAACTCGGCGACGCCAACTTCCCCCGCACCGAACGCGAGACGCGCGAGACCGCGTTTCGGCTTTCGGAAGTCGCCGTGCAGCAAGCGGCCAACGCCTTGGAACGCCAACGCGAAATCGTCGAGCGTCATCAAATCATCGCACCCTTCGACGGAGTCGTCGTTTCAAAAAGCGCCGAAGTGGGCGAATGGGTTCAAACCGGAAATCCCGTGCTCCAATTTGTGGGTACAAGCGAACTGAGGCTAGACCTCGAAGTTCCTCAAGAACAGCTGGACGTGGTTCTGCAAACCCAATCGGCTTCGGTATACCTTTCGAGGAGAGAAGAGCAGCCGATCCCCGCCCGGATCGAAGCTCGATCCCCCAAAGTGAACCCCCAAACACGGACGTTCATGGTTCGACTCGGCTTGGATAGCCCCCCACCGTATGTGAAGCCAGGCATGTCGGCGGAAGCGAGTTTCCGACCGACGATCCGCGGCCAGCAGTTGGTCATTTCCCGAGACGCGATTATTCGCTACGGAGATGGACGGACAGTGGTATGGATCGTTCAAACCACCGGAGGCGAAACACGCGCTAAAATGCGCGAGGTAACGCTGGGCAGCACGCGCGGCAATCGGATCGAAGTTCTATCCGGTATCGAGGAGAACGAATACGTCGTCGTACGCGGCAACGAATCGCTCCAAGAAGACCAGATCGTGATTACGACCGACGCCTCTGGAAATAGAAAGGAGCTCGAGTGACATGTTTGACTGGTGCATAAAACACCCCGTCCAGGTTGCGGTTATCGCTCTACTGGTATTCGTCCTCGGCGTTGTCGCCGCTCTGCGGATACCCGTGCAGATGATACCGGACTTGGATGTCCGGACCATCTCCGTCGTCACGAGCTGGCCCGGCGCCACGCCTCAGGACGTCGAGAAGGAGATCCTCATCCAGCAAGAGGACTACTTGCAGAACGTCGCCGGTCTCCAGCGGATGATCTCTTCGTCGTCGACCGGAAACGCGTCGATCGAACTCGATTTCCCCGCGACGGTCGACACCAACGACGCCTTAATTCGCGTCCTCAACGCTCTGAGTCAAGTTCCCACGTATCCGGAAAATGTAGACGAGCCTCGCGTTTTGGCGACTTCCTTCTCGTCCAACGCCTTCATGTTCTACTCGATTCAGGACATCTCGGGCGAACGAACCCCGGAAGACGTTCTGAAGATGTTCGACTTCATCGAAGAGCGGGTGAAGCCCCGCATGGAACGCGTCCCCGGAGTCTCCCAAGTGAGAATGCAAGGCGCCCCGGAACAGCAGATTCGCGTCACCGTCGACCTGGCCCGGCTCGCATCGGTCGGCCTCACCATACAGGAATTGAGAAACTCCATTCGCGACCGCAATCGGGACATTTCCGCGGGCGACATCAGCAGCGGAAAGCGCTCCTACCTGGTTCGCACGATTGGACGACTCGACTCCCCCGACGAGCTTGCCTCCATAATCCTCAAGCGTAGTGGCGATTCAGTGACAACACTTGGCGACGTAGCGGAGGTAGAGCTCGGGCTCTACGAAAAGAGAACCCTGAGCTACCAAGAAGGGCGGCCCAGCATTTTCGCGTCCGTATCCCGGGAGATTGGCACCAATGTGATCGAGATTCGCGACGCCATGAATATCGCCATCGAAGAGATCAATCGCGACGTCCTCGCCCCCGAAGGGCTTTTGATCTACAAGACCAGCGACGACGTCCGCTACGTCGAGGCGTCGATCTCCAACGTCTGGCGCAATCTCATCATTGGCGCTTGCGCAGCCACCTTGGTGCTCTGGCTCTTTCTCAGATCCGTCCCCGGCACTCTCCTATGCGTCGTCGGCATTCCGGTTTGCACAATTTCAGCGTTTATCGGGCTGCTCGGAGCGGGCCGGACGATCAACGTCATCTCGCTGGCAGGAGTCGCCTTCGCCATCGGCATGACCGTTGACAACGCGATCGTCGTCCTGGAAAGCATCGAAAAACTCCGTCGACAAGGAATGGGACGGATCCAGGCCGCGCTCAAGGGAGTCAGCGAAGTCTGGTCCTCAATACTCGCGTCCACACTCACCACCATAATCGTCTTCGCTCCCATCTGGCTGATCGAAGAGGAAGCCGGCCAGTTGTTCTCGGACATTTCGATCGCCATATCCGGCGCCATCCTCGCTTCGATGCTGGTGGCCATCGCAATTATCCCAACCGCCTCGACACGCTTTGCGCAATTGGGGCGAAGCGCTTCGAACAAGAAGCCCGTTTCCCGTGTATTCACTTTCTTCGATCAATCGGTCAAAAAAATCGCCTACTCCTGGAAGCGGGCGCTTGTCGGCGCGCTCGCCACTGGCGGGCTGAGCATGGCCATCATCTTCACCCTCACCCCCTCGGCGGAGTACCTGCCGGAAGGGGAGGAAGCCAAAATATTCGCGCGGCTCATTATGCCTCCAGGATACAATCTCGAAACAATGGACGAGATTGCCCGGGAGGTGAACGAGCACTTCAGCCCGTACCTCACCCGACTCAACCCCGACGGCGAGAATCTGCCCGCGGACGACGTTCCGCCCATCGCTCGCATGCTGATGATCCTCAGGACCGGCATGATCCTAATCGTCGCCGAAACCGAAGATCCCGGGCGTATCGACGAACTGGGTGAAGTGTTCACCGACTACTTTAGAAAATTTCCGGGAATTCGAAATTTCAACAGCCGCGGCTCGATAATCTCCAGCAACGATGGAGGTTCCCGTAGTGTGAATTTGGATATAAGCGGAGCCGATCTGTCCGAAATATACGCAGTGGCCGACTCCGCCTACCGAAGAGCGTACGACGTATTCGATTCGCCCCAAGTCAACTCCGAGCCGTCCGCGCTCGCCTTGCAGCAACCTATGGTGGAGATTCGACCCAACTGGGACCGCACCGCCGAGCTCGGGTTCACCAATCAGTCGTTCGGCTTCGCCCTTTCCGCTCTCACCGACGGCGCCTATGTCGACGAATTTCTTCTCGATGGCCAGCGCATCGACGTATTCCTCTACAGTCGCGAAGGGGAGATTAGCAGTCTCGACGCGCTCGCCAACCTGCCGCTTTACGCCCCTGCGGGCGGCATCGTTTCGGTCGACGCGGTCGCGGATCTGGTGGAAAAAGTGGATACGTCGTCCATCCGTCGCTTGAACGGGGAACGAACCGTCACACTCAACATCATTCCCCCACGATCAGTTGCATTGGAAGACGCGGTGGAAGTCGTCCGCAATGAAATCGTCTCCCACTTGCGAGAAGCCGGCGAGATCGATTCAAGCGTCGTGGTCGATGTCACCGGCGCAGGCGACCAGCTGCAAAAGACCCGCGAAGCGCTGATCGGCAATTTCCTTATCGCGGTCGTCCTTTCCTACCTCTTGCTCGCCGCCGTCTTCTCGCACTGGGGATTCCCCTTCATCATCCTGGCGACCGTCCCCATCGGCATCGCCGGAGGAATCGGAGGACTCTGGCTCCTAAACGCCTCCGGAGTGGTTTTGAGCATCTTCGGGCTCAACCCCATCCAGCAGCCCTTCGACATGATAACCATGCTCGGATTTCTAATTCTCCTCGGAACCGTAGTGAACAATCCGATACTCATCGTCAGTAAAACGATCGACAGCCTACGCGAAGGAAAGAGTATTCCCGAGTCTATACACGCTGCCACGCTTGCGCGAATCCGCCCAATCCTGATGTCCATGACCACGACCGTATTCGGAATCGCTCCGCTCGTCGTGTTCCCGGGGGCGGGAACGGAGCTCTACCGCGGAGTCGGGGCTATCGTTCTGTTCGGCCTGATGTTCTCGACCTTCGTCACCCTGATATTCCTTCCCTCCTTCCTCACCCTCTCGCTCACGGCAATCGAGAGGTTATTCCCTCGAAAAGAGCCGTCGGCAATGCTAGAGCCTGAGCTGCAAACGCATTGAATACTCGTAGGGCTGGCGCTCGCGCCACGCCGCGTGGGTCAGGCCCAAAGTGTGAATCGCGGCATGGCGCAAGCGCCAGCCCTACACGAGATATTGCAGAGAAAAGGAATTGATGCCTCACGCAAGCCTGTCAGTCTGAGGTTTATGCCTACCTACGACGCCCCCAATCGAATCAACCGCCGCGATTCCCTCAAGCAGCTGGCCGCCGGAGTCGGCGCGCTTGCACTGCCCCAGTTTCTCCGCGCCGAAAGCTCTCTCCAGTCGCGCGGCCTGACTCTCGCCGTCCAGCAGTACTCGTTCAATCGCCAGCTCCGGGACGGGTCCCTCGACATTCTCGACTACCCGAAAACCGTCGTCGAAGGCACCGGCATCACCGCCCTCGAATACTTCAACGGCCACATCGCGGACAAGGCGGGGGACACCGCGTTCTTTCGCGAACTCAAAAAACGCTGCAACGACGTCGGCGCCACCTGCACCATGATGCTCTGCCGTTCCGACGACGCCCTCGATTCCCCCGACGCCAACACCCGCTACCAAGCCGTGGAAGGCTACATTCCGTGGATGGAGGCCGTTCGCCTGCTTGGCGGAAACACTATCCGCGTCGACTGTCGCTCCAGCGGCGACTACGAGGAGCAAAAGAAGTACGCCATCGACGGGCTGCAGCAACTGTGCGACGTCGCCGTCCCCTTCCGCATGAACATCCTCGTAGAGAATCACGGCGGATTCTCCAGCAACGGGAAATGGCTCGCGGACGTCCTCAGCAAAGTCGGCAAGCGCAACTGCGGCGCCCTCCCCGACTTCCAGAATTTCAAGGACTACGATCCCTACCAGGGCGTCGAAGATCTCATGCCCTACGCTAAAATCGTCTGCGCCAAGTCGAAGAAGTTCGACAGCGACGGCAACGAAGTAAACGTCGACTACTACCGTATGATGAAGATCGTATTGGATTCCGGATACAGAGGATCCATCGGCATCGAGTTCGAAGGCCACGAAATGGAGCCCATTGATGGGATCCTCGCCACCAAGCGGCTGATCGAAAAAGCCGTCGCCAACTACGCGTAAAACGCTAGCGGCAAAACCCCGAATACGAAAACCAATCCATTTTTCGCACCGCGAAAACCCATCCTCGACGGAGTCGAGGCTAGGCGGAACGCCGATGTTTAAAACACCGCTGCGCTAGTCCCGACTTCGTCGGAAATGGGTGTCTCTAACGAGACAATGGGTTTCGAATACTGTTCGCATGTCGAAACTACGGATGCGTGCAGCGCCGATCAAAGTGCGTGTACCCGCCGTCCACATACAATATCTGCCCGGTCGTATGCGACGACCGCGATGACGCCACGAAGACGACCGTGTCGGCGATTTCCTGCGACGTGGTCATGCGCTTCTCCAGCGGGATCGAATCGCAGATCGCTTTCAAATCCCCTTCCGGATCCGCCTGCCGGGCAATCCATCGCTCGTAAAGCGGGGTCATCACCTCCGCAGGGATCACGCTGTTGACCCGGATCCCGTCGCCCGCCAAGTCCAGCGCCCACTCGCGAGTGAGAGCATTCATGCCCCCTTTCGACGCCGCGTAGCCCGACGTCCCGCCTTGCCCGGTTTCGGCGACCTTCGAACCGATGTTCACGATGTTGCCGCGGCTTGCCTTCAAGGCGTCCAAGCAGTGGTGAACCAGCGCGTAGCACTGGGTGAGATTCTTCTCCAAGGAACCGCGAAACGCCTCCAAGCCCGCCGACAAATCCACGCCGTCGTTGACGCCGGCATTGTTCACCAGCACGTCGATGCGACCGAATTCCTCCAGCGTATCGCCGACCGCTGCAACTACCTCCGACTCGTTCGTCAACTCCGCCAAGCGAAACGCCGCTCCCGCCCCTTCCGAACGCAGCGACTCGCAAAACGCTTCCCCTTCCTCGCGGTTGCGACCGAAAACCACCACGATCGCTCCTTCCGCCGCGAACGAGCGCGAAATGCCCTCGCCAATACCCTTGTTGCCGCCAGTCACGATCACCACTTTGCCAGTCAAATCCAAATCCATATCAGAAAAACAACCTCGCCATTCCTAGGCCGGCCCAAAGGCATTGCAAAGCCAAAGCGCGCCCGTCGACACTCAAAAACCCTACAGGTGTGTGGTTTATCATTTGCATTCGGGAGAAGAGCCGTCCTAACTGCTCTCGTCACAACCCAAACAATCCAATCCACATGCTCAACACTCGACTCTTTTCCCGCCACCTCGCCGCGATTCTTCTTCTCGCCCTCGCGGCTCCCGTATTCGCATCCGCGGCCGACATTCCGAAGAACTACCGCCTCCAGTACCAACAATCCTTCAAGTCGAAGAATGCCTTCGACGAGTTCATGATGACCGACCGGTCCGCCTGGACGCTCCATGAATACGAAGGCAACACCGTCCTCGCCCTCCACGGCAAGAGCGACTACGAGCCCCCGCACCGCTCCCCCTACAACATCGCCCTCATCCGCGGCATCACTTTCGGCAGCTTCGTCCTCGAAGTCGACATTCTCCAAAGCGGCGTAAAAGGCACTCCCATCGCCGAGTTCATGGAACAGCATGAAGACCCGACGAAAGCCGGCGGATACAACCACCGCGACCATTGCTTCTTTTTCGGGTTTCAAGATCCCGCCCACTACATGTACATCCACGTCGCCAAGACCGGCGACAACAACGCCCACAACGTCTTCGTCGTCAACGAAGCGCCTCGCACCCCTATCACCGACTTCCGCACCCTCGGGGCCGACTGGGGCGTGAACGAGTGGCGCAAGATCCGCATCGTCCGTGACGTCGAGAAAAGCACCGTCGCCCTCTATTTCGACGACATGCTAACGCCAATCATGATCGCAGACGACGTCCCCTTCGAGCAAGGCTTCATCGGATTCGGCTCCTTCGACGACATCGGCTGGGTCGACAACATTAAAATCTGGGCGCCCGACTCGCAGGTCAACAACCGCTCCTTCTTCGAATAGGCGACTGTACCCAAAAATCCAACACGTATGAAATTCGCCATTTGCAACGAAACCTACCAAGGTTGGAGTCTGGAAAAAACCTGCGCTAGCGTCGCCGCCACCGGCTACCAAGGGCTCGAGATCGCCCCCTTCACGCTTAAGGAAGATCCCCGCCTCATCACCGCCAGCGAAGCCAAAGCTGCCGGAGCGACCGTGCGCGACCACGGCCTCGAAGTCGTCGGGCTCCATTGGCTGCTCGTGAAGCCCGAAGGCATGCACCTCACCACGCCCGACGACGCCGTTCGCCAAAAGACGCTCGATTTCGGCCGACACCTCGCGGACCTCTGCGCCGCCATGGGAGGCGACGTCATGGTCTGGGGAAGCCCCAAGCAACGCAATCTGGAAGACGGCGCGTCCTACAACGACGCGGCCAAACGCGCCGCCGACCTCCTCCGCGCCCTCGGCGAACACTGCGCCCCGCTCAACGTCTCCGTCGCCATGGAGCCGCTCGGGACCAACGAAACCAACTTCCTCACCTCCGCCGCCGAGACCATCCGGCTCATCGACCAGATCGGCCACCCCAACATCCGCCTCCACCTCGACGTCAAGGCCATGAGCGCCGAAGACGGCCCCATCCCTGAAATCGTCGAAGCGAGCCGCGACTACACTATCCACTTCCACGCCAACGACCCCAACCTCCTCGGACCTGGCATGGGAGATGTAGAATTTCAACCCATCGCCGACGCCCTGCAGAAGACGGGCTACGAGCGCTGGGTGTCCGTCGAAGTCTTCGACTACCGCCCCGGCGCCGAGAACATCGCGCAGGAAAGCCTCCAAAACCTCAAAAACGCATTCAACCAATAACGCCCCACCCCTTATGAGCACTGAAGAAACCAATCGCGAAGCCGAACTGCTGGCCGAAGCAAACGCCTCCCCCCTCATGAAGAAGCTGGGGATTTTCACCAAACTCTCCGGCCCCGGCTGGCTGCAAGGCGCCATCACCCTCGGCGGCGGCTCTCTCGCCGGCGCCCTGTATTTGGGGATTATTGCCGGCTTCGGTCTCCTCTGGTTGCAGCCACTGGCGATGATCTGCGGAATCATCATGCTCTCGGCCATCGCGTACGTCACCCTTTCAACCGAGAAAGCCCCCTTCGGACTCGTCAATACCCACCTTTCACCCGCATTGGGCTGGGCCTGGTTGATCGCCACCGTCATGGCCAACATCGTCTGGTGCATGCCTCAGTTCAACCTGGGCCGCGCCGCGATCCAGCAGAATCTCGTACCTGCAGTCGGCGAAAGCAACGCCTCGACTGCCATTATTTGCGTTATCCTACTCGGAATAGGCCTTTTCGTTAATTTCCTCTACGAATCCGAAGGCAAAGGCGCCAAAACTTTCGACCTTATCATCAAAATATTGGTCGGACTCATCGTACTCTCCTTCATTGCCGTGGTCCTCACACTGGCAACGACCGGCGGTATTGACTGGGGCGCCATATTCAGCGGCCTTATCCCCAATCCAAAACTACTCGTGGCGCCCGCAGCGAGCTACGCGGATTTAGTTGCCCAATCCACCCAGCCCGATTGGTGGACGGACAAGATCGTCTATGTTCAACGCGATAGAATCATGGCCGCATTCGGAACTGCCGTTGGTATCAATATGACCTGGCTCCTGCCCTACTCGCTGCTCAAAAAGCGCTGGGGGAAAACACACCGGTCCTTCTCGATCTTCGACCTGTCCATCGGCCTCTTCATCCCCTTCTTCCTCGCCACCAGCTGTGTCGTGATCGCCGCTGCGTCCCAGTTTCACGTCAAAACAGCCGACGTGGATCCCGCCGCAGGCGCGGGCACACTCGCCGAGCTTTCCGCCGCGCATCCCGGAGCCACCAATGCCGCCGACCTGGAACTGGCGCTCACGCTCGTAGGGAGAGACAATTTCCAACTAGCCTCCACCCTTGAACCCCTCGCCGGAAAAGTAGTTTCACAAACTATCTTTGGATTCGGCGTACTCGGAATGGCCCTGTCGACCATCATCATCCTGATGCTCATCAACGGCCTCGCCTTCCAGGAACTCCTGGGAAAACGCGGCGACAAGACAACCTACTTCATTGGCTGCACAATATCCGGCATCGCCGGATTTATCGGTCCCTTCATTTGGAAGGGCGCATCCGCCGCCTTGGCCATCCCGACATCGGTGATCGGAGGCTCTCTAATACCTATCGCCTACGTGACCTTCTTCCTCATGATGAATTCCAAGAAGGTCCTCGGAGAGCACCGCCCAGAAGGCACCGCACGCATCGTCTGGAACATTCTTATGGGATTCGCCACGAGCGTCGCCACCATCGGTTCCATCTGGGTCCTCTACGGCAAAGCGCACTTCAACAGCTGGCATGGGATGATCCCCGCCGCGGGACTCGCCCTGCTCATCATCCTCCTCGTAGTGGGAGCCCTCTCCTTCATCCGCAACGAACGAAGAGCGTAAAAGAAAACCAGCCACGAACCCTCACGATTCAACAAGAATTCTTATTCGTGCAAATTCGTGAGATTCGTGGGCGAAAACTCTAACTCAACATGAAATTCGGAATTATCGGTTCGGGCATGATCGCCCGCTTTCACGCCAAGGCGATCGAAGCCATGGACGGTTCGGAACTGCGGTCCATCTACAGCCGCAACCCCCAAAGCTCGCAGTCGCTCGCGGACGAGTTTAACTGCTCCGGGTATACCGACCTGGACGCCTTCCTCGCCGATCCCGAGCTGGAGATCGTAACCATCGCCACCCCGTCCGGGGCCCATCTCGAGCCCGCGGTCGCCGCCGCTAAAGCCGGCAAGCACGTCATTTGCGAAAAGCCACT
>JANQSC010000017.1 GCA_028284235.1 Opitutaceae bacterium | reverse complement strand
GAGGGCGGGCGCCGCAAGCAACGCCCCTACATTCTAGAGCGGATCGGTTGCTCAGGCTTCGTTCAACAACTCGGCGATCCACTTGCGGTGGGGACCGGAAAAGGGGAGCGCCGCGATGTCTGCTGGAGCGGCCCAGACGAATTGTTCGCCGATTTTGCCGGATGGCAGTTGGTGGGGCTCGATTCGGAAGAAGCGCTCGGTTATGCGGTATTTGGTGATTGAACGTTTGCGTTCGATTAGCGGTGGCTCGGCGGGCGGCGCGATCCGAAGCGATTCGAGCGTCGGGATTTCGTGCAGTCCGCTCATTCGGCTGGCGGAATCGGGTATTTTGTAGAGGAGCGCTTTCCCGTTTCGGCGAACCCAGGCCCGGTTGACGGTCTTTTTTTCGAACTTCGTTTTGGCGAGCCGCGGGAGGGTGGACTCGATCCCCTTGACCCGGCCCTGGCAAAGCCCGCTAACGGGACAGAGCAGACATTGAGGATTCTGCTTGTGGCAAAGGGTCGCGCCGAGCTCCATCATCGCCTGGTTGTGGTCGCCGGGACGGTCGGCGTTGAGCAGCCCGTTCGCCAACTCCTGGTAGGCTTTGGCGGCGTCGGTAGACGATTTGTACTCGGTTTCGTCGGCGCTTAGTCGAGCGAGGATGCGCACGACGTTCCCGTCGACGACTGCGCTGGGGTCGTCGAAGGCGATGCTGCAGATCGCCGCCGCGGCGTAGGGGCCGATGCCGGGAAAGGGTAGCCATTGGCGGGATTGAGTCGGAATGTCATCTTGCTCCGTAAGGATTTGAGCGAGCTTGTGGAGATTGCGCGCTCGCGAGTAGTAGCCGAGCCCTTCCCAAGATTTTAGCACTTGGTCCTCACTGGCGGCGGCGAGGGCGGGAAAGTCGGGATAGTCGTTCAGCCAACGATCGAAGTAGGGCAGGACGGTTTTGACCTGCGTTTGCTGGAGCATGAACTCGGACACAACCGTCTTGTAGAGACTCGGCTGAGTCCGCCAGGGCAAGGCGCGGGCGTTTTGGTCGTACCAGTCGATCAACTGGGATCGGAACGTCGCGCCGTTTCGGGCGAGGGAGGCGGTTTTTATTTTGGTTGATTGGGCCAAACGGGGGAATAGCGTTTGTACCACCTTGGCCAAACGCAAAAAGAAAATCGACCTTCCGGAAGAACCGAAGAAGAAAACCCTCTACACCAACAAGCTGACCGACGCTCAGATGGAAGCGCTGGAAGGGGTGTGCGCCATGAAGAACTGGGAGCCCTACGAGGTGGACTACGCGCGCTTCGCCTACAAGGGAAACAAGGTGAACGTGGTGGGCTACAACAGCGGCAAACTGGTAGTGCAAGGTCGGGAGATGGAGGATTTCGTCATCAACCTATTGGAGCCGGAAATTCTCGGTGAAGCCCGTTTTGGCTACGATGAAGTGTATCATCCAGAGTGGTTCGAACTGCACGCGGGAATGGACGAGAGCGGCAAGGGGGACTTGTTCGGCCCGGTGATCACCGCTTGCGTGATTGCCGACAAGCCGCAGATTGACGAATGGGTAAAAGAAGGGATTCGCGATTCGAAGAAAATTACCGATAGTCGTATCCTGAAATTGGATAAAATCATCCGTGCCACGAAAGGGATTGCGGTGGAGACCTGCTTTTGCGGCATGCGCAAGTACAACGAATTGATGGCGAAGCCGCGAGCCAACTTGAATTTGCTTTTGGCTTGGCAGCATTCGAAGAGTCTGACCGCGGCGTTGAAGCGAAAGCGAGCGCCTTGGGGGATGCTCGACCAGTTCAGCAAACAGGATCTCGTGGGTCGCTATTTCAAGGACTCCGACTTTGACTTGAGGATGGAGACCAAGGCGGAGTCGGATCCGGTCGTGGCGGCCGCGTCGGTGGTGGCGCGGGCGGAATACGTGCGGTACATGGAAGGGCTTTCCAAACGATTCGGTGAATCGCTGAAGAAAGGGGCCAGCGCACAGGTAAAGGAACAGGCGACGCAGATACTGGAGAGATTCGGCCCGGACGCGTTTTGCGAGTTCGTCAAACTCCATTTTCGAACCGCGTACGAAGTCGTTTCAGATGCGGGCTTGCTCGACAAGCTCCCCCTCAAGCCCCCGCCGGAGAAAAAGGAGTGGCGGCGGTGATCGGCAAAGAGTTTTCCAAAGGAGGGAGTTTGAACCGAATGAACGCGCCGGGACGGCCCGTTCCACCCGCGAATCATGGGGGTGACGGTGGAACCCGCCGTCCCGGCGGGTTTGGATTTTCGCGCAAGCGCTCAGCGAACCGATGAAGTCGAAACGGTTGCGAGCCTTTGATCGCGCCCGAATGGGCAGTCGGCGCGGATTGATCGGCATTGACGAGGCGGGACGAGGCGCTCTCGCGGGTCCGGTGGTTGCGGCCGCGGTGGCGCTGGGTAGGGATTTTTATGATACAGAGTGGTGCCGCCGCAACGCGTCACGCGTCAACGATTCCAAATTGCTGAGCAAGGAGGAACGGGAGGCGCTCTACGAGACGCTGCGGAAGTTCGAGCGCGCGGGTCGACTTTGGATTGGGGTTGGCCGGGGGAGTGTGGTGGAGATCGAGGATTTGAACATTCTGGGAGCGACGCAAGTGGCCATGCGTCGGGCGGTCGAGCAAGTATTCGAGCACGCGGGGATCGCGCCGCACGATCCGGATCCGCTATTTGACGGGGAGGAAACGTTGGACTCGTCGGACGCAAGCTCGTTGTCCGATTGGGGCGTGTTTGTCGACGGGAAGCCGATGAAGCGATTGGGCTATCCACACGAAGCCTTTGTGAAGGGGGATTCGAGATCGCTGTGCATCGCCATGGCCTCGATCATCGCCAAGGTGGTTCGCGACCGGACGATGCTGGCGCTCGATTGCGAGCACCCGTGCTACGACTTCGGTTCGAGCAAAGGCTACGCGACTCCACTGCATCGCGAGGCGATCAAAGAAATGGGGCCGACTCCGGCCCATCGCCCGTTGTTCTTACGCAAGATTCTGGAGGAGGAGGCGGAGGATCTCCAAGTCGAATTCGGTTTCGACTGACCCCGTTCAGGCGTCGGGCTATTCCTCGTTCGCTTTCTCGCGCTCTTTCTTGCGTTGGTGGGCGAGGGTCACCTTGTACATTTGCAAGCAGAGCCAGAAAGTTCCGGCGGCGGGCAGGGCGGAGAAGCCGGCCCAGAAGAATACGGTCGCGGGCTCGTAGGACATCACATGCGGCTGGAACCAGAGAGTGAAGAGAAACCATGCGACAACTGTCAGAACGATGTCGATGATGGTAGATTTGGCCGTTACTTTGTATCCGCTATCCGCTTTTGACATAACGTGGGGATTTGTAGGTCTTTCAGGGGAGGTGTCCATTCAAATCGTCGGGAAAACCGCCGCGTTTTTGCCGGTCTTCGCAGCTTATTTACCGGAGTCGGGGGAAATGGAGTATTTCACGCATCCGTTTTGCGGAAATCCGCGTGAAATTCGGTATGCATCACGGATTGTCAGTTTTGGCCGGGTTTGATAAACTTTGGGCACAGTCGAGATCGCGAGATTCCGACGAACAACTTTTAGGCAAAGCGAGAAAATCACAATTTGACTTTAGTTCCAAAACTGAGTCGTTGCTTGGCCCGGCGGATGTGGGACCGCCGGGTCTTTCTCGTTTTGGAGCGGACGCATAAACCGCGCTAGACGGCGCAATTATTAGCTTTTTTTGAGTCGTTCGACTGGATTTATCAGACCCCCTAATAACGCGCCTGAACTTTGGTTTTAAGCGTCGTTTTTTGTCCGTTGAGTATTGACCTCACGACCGCTTGGGATAGGTTGATGCCATAAGATTTTTAAGACGCGGTGCCTGGCGCTGTTCGCGAGAACATCCAGGGGATGATAGCGTCAAAGGGCGGCGACACGGCCGCCCTTATCTTTTGGGAAATTGGTTGGCTCTAGCGGGTCAGCGCTTCTGTGGCCAAGTGATATCCTTGGAGCCCGAGACCGGTGATGACGCCTTTGGAAACCGTTCCCGTGTGGGAGTGGTGGCGGAAGCGTTCGCGCGCGTGGATGTTGCTGATATGCACTTCGATGGTGGGAATCTGGCATCCACTGATCGCGTCGCGCAGGGCGATGCTGGTGTGGGAGTAGGCGCCTGGATTGAAGACGATACCGTCACAGCCTTCGTCGGCCAGTTTGGAGATGATATCGACGAGGGCGCCTTCGTGGTTGGACTGGTGGAATTGGAACTCCACTTCGGCGAAGCGCTCCCGCAAGCCGGCTTCCAGGTCGGCGAGGGTTTCGGTGCCATAGGTTTCCGGCTCCCGTTTGCCTAGGCGGTCGAGATTGGGTCCGTTCAGTACAGCGATGCGTTTCATGGGGCCATTTGTGAGACGGTCGCCTGTCAATTGCACGATTTTTCCCCGGTTTGGTCTGGGCTACGGGCTATTTTAGGCGGATTTTTATAGCGGGCATTCGGTCTCGACGAAGGTGTAGGGAAGTTGAAAGCGCTCGGACGCCTCGCGGGCTAGCGCGTCGACACCGAAGGTTTCGGTGGCGTAGTGGCCGCAAACGTAGAGGTTGAGGCTCTCTTCTTGGGCGATGGTGAAAAAGTGCTGTTTGAGCTCGCCTGTTACGAGGGTGTCGGCGCCAGCGGCTTTGACCTGATCGACGACGCTATTGCCGCTTCCGGTGACGATGCAGATTTTCTCGGGCGCGTCGCTGCCGTATTCGATCGAGGCGACGCGCGGGCCGAATTGGTCTTGCAGAGCGGTTTTGAGAGAGTCGCGGCTTCGACCCCACTTGCAGACGAGTCCGAGATCGGTTCCTTCGTAGGGGAGAAAGGTGCCGGATTGTTCGGCTTCGATAACCCGGGCGAGGCAAGCGGCGTTACCGATTTCGAGGTGGGCGTCGAGGGGCAGATGGCAGGCGTAGACGGCTAGGTTTCCGTCGACGAGCGTTTTGTACTTCGCGTATTCCGGGCCGACGATTCGTTTGGCCCCGTTCCAGAACATTCCGTGGTGGACGACGAGCAGGTCGATCCCGGCGTCGATCGCTTTTTGGAAGGGGACGAGCCCGGAGTCGACGGCCGCTCCGATATGGGTGACGGTTCCGTTGTTGCCGAATTGCAGCCCGTTGAGGGCTTCGCGGAAGTCGGCGACTTCGTGGGTGCGGGCGCGGGAATCGCAGAATGCGACGATTTCGTCGAGCTGAGCCATGTCGGAGATCTTTTTGGCCGATTGCCAAGTGTCGATCTTTTACCCAATCTGGGATTGAAGTTTTCCGGTTCCTAGAGCGCTTTGGATTGCAGCAATGTTCGACCCGCACAACGACGACGATGACGTACGGCTTCCCGGCTCCCTCATGGCGGCGCATCCGCAGTTGAAGGACCCGAATTTCGTGCGGAGCGTGATCTTGATGACGTCGGACGAGGAGGAGGGGTCTCTGGGGGTCGTGGTAAACAAGTCCGCCGGTTTGACGCTGAGCGAAGTGGACCCGTCGTTCAACGACTTCGGATTGGGCGACGTGCCGCTGTTTATCGGCGGGCCCGTCGGCGAGGACCAGATTATTTTGGCGGGTTGGCGAACCGACGCGGAGGCGGGCCAATTCAATCTGTTTTTCGGCTTGGAGCCGAGCGCCGCCCAAGCGCGTTGGGAAGCGGATCCGTCGTTGAAAATTAGGGCCTATCGCGGCTATGCGGGCTGGGGCAAAGGCCAGCTAGACGAGGAGCTCTCGAGCAATGCCTGGGTGCTTTCGGAAATGGACAGCTACGCGCTTTCGGAGCTGCAGGGAGAACGGCTCTGGCGGCATGTGATTCTGAGCAACAATCTCGAGCTTGGCCTCATGTCGCTCGCTCCGGAGCCGCCCGACCTGAATTGATCGATGTTCGCTGGGGGAATCCCTCGGGGGCCGCGATTTCTAGGATTTTGACGAAAGTGTTATTGACAGGGGGCGGAGCGACGTATCTTTTATCGCCCCTTATGAAAGTTGTCTCATCGCTAAAGTCCGCAAAGACGCGTCATCCCGACTGTCAAGTGGTACGTCGCAAAGGTCGTCTTTATGTGATCTGCAAAACCAACCCTCGCTTCAAAGCGCGCCAGGGCTAAGCACCAATTTTTCAAAGACCGTGAAAGAAGGCATACATCCCGACTACCATCCGACCGCATTCGTCGACGTTTCGACCGGAAAGAAGTTCCTCACTTTTTCAACCGTGAAGTCCGGGCAGACGGAAACCATCGACGGCGTCGAGTATGTCAAGGTCATCCGAGACATCACTATGGACTCCCATCCGGTTTACACCGGCGAAAAGCGTTTCGTCGACACCGCGGGTCGAGTCGAGAAGTTCCAGAACAAGTTCCGCCGCCGCCGCGGCTAGTCGCGCCGCCGCGATCGAGCTTCTGGAAACTGGCGTTGTTGAGTATCCCCGATATTCGACTGGCGCTGACGATGAGAGCAAATTGAGTTTTTACCGACTCGTTTGCTCTTTTTTATTTTTTAACCACATCAATTGACAGGGCTTCATGGATAAAGAATCGATCGGTCTCAATGTTCCCAACATCCTGCTCCCGCGAAAGGGAGTGGATTTGACCAAATGGGCGGTCGTCGCGTGCGACCAGTACACCTCCCAGCCAGAGTACTGGGAGACGGTGAAATCGGAAGTGGCGGGCAGCCCTTCCACTTTGAACGCGGTGTTCCCGGAGGTGTATTTGGAGGATGGTGACGGGGAGGCGCGAATCGCGTCGATCAACGCGGCGATGGAATCTTATTTAGCGGACGGCGTTCTGGAGGATCAAGGGCCCGGATTCGTGGTTCTCGATCGGAGCACCAGCCAAGTGGCTTCTCGCAAGGGCTTGGTGGTGGCTCTCGATTTGGAGAAGTACGACTACAAGCCGGGCTCGCAGAGTTTGATCCGGGCGACCGAAGGAACGATCGAGGATCGGCTCCCCCCACGCGTAAAAATCCGCAACAACGCCCCGATCGAATTGCCGCACATCATGGTGCTCATCGACGATCCGGAGCGCACCGTCATCGAACCTTTGTTCGAGCGAGATCTGGAGCTCGTTTACGAATTCGAACTGAATTCAGGCGGCGGCAGCTTGAAGGGCTGGCGCGTGGATTCGGAGTCGGACGTGGAGTCAGTGGCGAAGGGATTGAGCGCTTTGAGCGAACAGTCCGTCTTCGACGCGAAATACGGTGTCACGGGAAAAGGCGTGCTGCTCTACGCTATGGGCGACGGGAATCACTCGCTGGCGACTGCTAAGAATATTTGGGAGGACTTGAAGGCGAATGCGGACGATCCGGCGGAGGTTATGGATCATCCGGCCCGTCACGCCTTGGTGGAGCTTATCAACGTCCACGACGAAGGCCTGGAATTCGAGCCGATTCATCGTGTAGTGTTCAATGTGGATACGGAGGACATGATGGCCCAGCTCGACGCGTTTTTCGGGCAGGAAGGGTCCAGCGTCGTGGTCGAATCCTGCGAAAGCTTGGACGCAGCCAATCGGCGCATCTCTGAGCTGGGCGAGGACGCGAACGAGCATCGCGTTGTCTTTGTCACCCAATCGGGCTACGGAATCGTTCGTCTGCGGAACCCCAAGCGCAATCTCGAGGTGGGGAATTTGCAGGCCTTCATCGACGCCTATCTCCAAGAAAAGGCGTCTCAAGTGGACTACATCCATGGAGACGACGTGGTCATCGACCTGGGCTCGAAACCGGGCAACATCGGGTTCTTTCTCCCCACAATCGGGAAAAGCGACTTGTTTAAAACCGTCGTGCTCGATGGGGCCTTGCCGCGCAAGACCTTCTCCATGGGCGAAGCGGACGAAAAACGGTACTACTTGGAAGCGCGTCGCATTCAGTAGTGAATTGAGGAATACGAGTGGCGGCTCAATTGGAAAACGACGGATCGACGATGGGATCGTTGAACAATTGGATAGCTGCTGCTCGGCCCAAGACGCTTCCCGCGGCGGTCGCTCCGGTGATCGTCGGCGCGGCGGAAGCGTGGCGACAAGCCGAGGTCGCTTTTTGGCCCGTTTTAATCTGCTTGCTTTTCGCGCTTCTCGTTCAAATCGCCACGAATATGGGCAATGACTATTTCGACTATGTCCGTGGGGCGGATACAGCCGATCGAGTCGGGCCTGAACGGTTGGTCGCGAGCGGCAAGGTCGCTCCTCGGGCGATGAAGTGGGCGGCGCTTGGGATCTTCCTGCTGGCATTCACGATTGGCCTGACGATGGTCGCTTATCGGGGTAGCGAGATGTTGGTCGTCGGAGTGCTGGCCATCGTGTTTGGCTATGCGTATACTGGTGGTCCGTATCCATTGGCGTACCACGGTTTGGGGGATGTATTCGTCGTCGTGTTTTTCGGCTTGGTCGCGACCGTTGGGACCGCTTACGTGATTACGGGCGCAGTTCTCATGGAGGCGTTTTTGCTCGGGCTTCCGCTAGGCCTGCTCGCCAACAACATTCTCGTGGTCAACAATTATCGCGACAAGGAGACCGACGCGGCTGCTGGGAAGCGGACGCTCGTGGTGAAGTTCGGCCGTGAATTTGCTCGTAAACAGTATGTTTGGCAGCTGGCGGGAGCGTTTTTTTGCGTGAGTCTCTACATTGGCCTGACGCGTTCGCTTTGGCCGTGCTTGGTTTTCCTGACGCTGCCGATTGGAACTCGTTTAGTCGTAGATTTGCGTAAGACAGAAGGGGCGGCTCTCAACGAGACGCTCGCGGCGTCCGCTCGTTTGCTTCTGCTGTTCAGCGCGTTGCTGGCGCTTGGAATCGCGTTTAGCGAGTAGGGGAGAAATGGATACAAAAAACGCCTTCCCGTCGAGGAAGGCGTTTCGTTGGAAATTGGTTTTTCTCGCTGCGTTACGCAGTGTGGGCTTCGAGTTTGCCCTTCAAGTCGTCTTTGCCGACCATGCCGACGAATTGGTCCGCGAGTTCGCCGCCCTTGAAGAGCAGCAAGGTCGGGATCGCCCGAATGTTGTACTCGGCCGCGATCGCGCTGTTGTCGTCGACATTGACTTTGGAGATTTGAACTTTTCCGTCGAGCTCACCCGAGAGCTCTTCCAGGATCGGGGCGATGGCCTTGCACGGACCGCACCAAGGTGCCCAGAAGTCCACGAGGACGGGCACGTCAGCTGAGCTGATCGTGTCTTTAAAGTTCTGTTCGTTCAGTGTGATGATTTCTGACATGAGATTATAGTGTCTTAAATATCATAAACGCGAAAGTGAGCGAAATGGCTGCGCAGATGAGTGCGAAAACCGCGGCCCACCGACCGCTATTGGATTCCCTGATGGAGTACTCTTCCAGCAATGTCAATGAACTGCCATCGGAGTTGCTCGAGAGGACCACCTCTTGGTCGTCGTCTGGCGTTTCGATCTCCAGACTCTCGCTCGGCTCCTCGTGTTTGAGGGCGATTTTGGGGCGATTCGGTTGGTTTTCCGAATTGGAGGACGGCGTGCTCATAGGAGTGGCGGGAGGCGGTGCGAAGTCGAGCTAGTCGATCGGCGCGTTTTTCTGCAGGAGATCGGAAAGGTGGTGAGGCTCGATCGTGCGCAGGGATTTGCCAACGGTTTTCATGTCTTCGAAGGTTTTGATGACTGTTTCGGTCATCCGGCCGTGCGTTTCCTCCGATCCGCCGACGATGGAGAACTCCTCGGCCTGAGTGATCCGCTTGTGCCCGTCGTCGTTGTCGAGTCCGACTCCCAGAAGATGGGCTCGCTGTGCCTTCTCGTTGTCCACAGCCCCCAAACTGCGTCAATTGTGGGCGTGATCAAGCTCCTTTTCATCTTGTCCCTCGGTGGATCGGGAGGCGAATTGATCGTCGACGCGGTCGATTACGAAGTCGGAAAACGAGTGGTTCTGGGTGACGGTGAGTCGTTTGAGCCGGACCAGCTCGAGGATGGCGATGAAGGTGACGACGAGGAGTTTGAGGCTGCATTTGCCCGGGAAGAGCTCGGAAAACTCGAATCGCGGCTCGGTGGCGATCTTCTCGATGAGCATCTCCATTTGGTCGACTACGGTGAGGGAATCGTCCTGAATCTCGCCGATCACGAGCTTCTCTGACAGGCGACGCAGGACGATGTTGTAGGAGTTCCAGACGGAGATCTTGTCTTCCGGCTTGAGTGGCCGGACGGGTCCTTCGGTCTTGTTGACAGAATTGTAGTCCCGCGTGAGGCGGAGCGACTGGTTTTCCGCAAGTTGGTCGAGAGTGTCCGCCGCTTCCTTGAATTTCTTGTATTCCAGCAGTTGGTGGACGAGTTCCCATCTCGGGTCGAGTTCGTCGTCGTCGCTGTCGGTGGAGGCGGAGCGTTGCTGCTTGGGAAGGAGGAGGCGGCTTTTGATCTCCATCAAAGTCGCGGCCATGACGAAGAAATCGCCCGCGATTTCCAGCTTCACTTCCTGCATGCCGTTGAGGACGTCCAAGTACTGGTCGAGCACGAGCTCGATGGGAATGTCGTAGATGTCGATCTCGTGCTTCCGTATGAGGAAGAGGAGAAGGTCGAGCGGGCCTTCGAAGACGGACAACTTTATTCTGGGATCAATTTCGGCGACCACGAGGAGAGTCCAGTTTCGTTCCTCCCACCCGGCAACGACAAAAGCGGGATTGTGAATAAGTTGCTCGCGTTTAGCGCGCTTGCATCGAAGTTCAGCGAATTAATCGGAGGTGATTGCACTGCTCGAGGGTTAGTGTCTTTAAGCGGGTGAATCTGGACTCGGAAAATCCGGCGAGAAAGGAAAACGTAAGATAGCCGTTTTGGAATCAAACCTACTATCCGCGATAGTGGATACCTATCGATCCCGCCGAGGCGGGAGCGCTAGTGACGAGAGAGCGAAGCGAGCATGGAACGATGTTCCCAATTCTGAATCCGGTGAGTTTTTGTCGTCGCTTTTCCTGCCCCGTGCATACGCGTCAACTTAAACCCGCCGGGACGGCGGGTTCCACCTCTCTCCACTTGCATCCAGGGTCTCTGAGGGGATCGTGTTTTCTCGGCCTAGCTCGTCGCTCGGCGGAAGGCGACGATGTAGAGTCCGTCGCCGTCAAACTGAGCGGGCGTCACGGTGATTCCCAAATCGTTTTCCTCCAGGCCGAACCGGCTGGCGAGTGGCGCATGCTCAAACGTGCTGTTCCCCTCGAGGAATCGCCGGGCGACCTCCTCGTTCTCGAATCGACTGAGTGAGCACGTGGCGTAGACCAGCAGGCCGTTCTCCTTCACCTGCCGGGAATACGTTTCGAGTAGCTCGAACTGAATCGCCGCGGCGTTCTCGATGTCGGATTCCGCGGTTTGTCGCATCAAATAGGGATGCCGCCGCCAGGTTCCGCTGCCGGAGCAAGGAGCGTCGACCATCACGCCGTCGAAATCCGCGCCGGTCGGCGGTTCACGCGTGATCGAGAGATTGTCGAGCCGGGCCCGTCGCCCGCGCTTGGCGAGTTCGTCGAGGGCGGAAACTCGCGGGTCGTAGGCGGTGACCGAACCGTTTGCTCCGAGCAGCCTGGCGAGCTGGAGCGTTTTCCCGCCGGCGCCCGCGCAGGCGTCCAACCACTTCCCGCTCAATTTCGGTTGTATCAGGTGAAGTAGGATCTGCGAGCTGATATCCTGGATTTCGAAAGCTCCGTCTTGAAACAGCTGCGTTGCCTGGACCGGATAGTCGGCGGGGAAGCGGATTGCGTCGGGGACGGTAGCGTTGATTTCGAGCAGATCGAGGGGTTTGTTAAGTTCTTTAGAAATTGAGTTAACAATAAACTCTGGTGATTGGTTCTGGGCTCGAATCCAGAGAGGCGGACGGGAAAAAAATGTGATAAGATCCTTTTTATCAAATACTTGCGAAATATGCCTCGGAACCCAAGGTGGGAGTAGGCTTTCGAGGTCCGTACCTGTTTTTCCGATAGTTCGATAGGGCGCGTTTGGGTCGAACTCAGAAAGATCGTAATGGGTGACGGTTTCGCGCAGCGAATCGAGGTCGGGCCCGTCGGACGCAAGGAAAATGAGGGCGTCGAGAAGCCGTTCGGGTTCGTTTTCCATCGACTCGAGCCACGGTTGAAACCGGAGGTAGGCGAAGACAAGGGCGCGGTATCGCCTCCGGTCGCGGGAGCCGAAACGCTTGTTCTGCCGGAACAGTTGGTTGAGCGCGCGGGTGAAGTTCGTCCCTGGCGCGAGCATTGGGGGTAATTCGCCGAGGAGTTCGAGAATCGTCCGCCGCTGGTTTCGGGCCCGTCGCAGTTGAGGGTCCTGTTCGTCCATGGGGGAAAGGGGCGAGGCGGACCCGCTATTCGTCGAAGAGGTCGATGCCGATGCGAATGCCAAAGTCGCTTTCGCGCCGGTTTCCGTCGAAAATTCTCAGCTCGTATTTGATTCCGTACTTTTCGAGGGCTCGTTGCATGAAGCCGATGCGCTGCTCGTAGAAGGTGTCGGATTGCTGGTCGAACTTGGCGACTGCGTACATCTTGAAGTTCTCGTTCAAGTTGTACTCGCCGAAGAGGAAGTACTGGTCGATGGCGCTTTTGAGGAAGTGGTTTCCGACGCCGAATTTCCAGTAGCCGGGGTCGGTGATGGCGACGCTTGTATTCAGTTCCCGATTCACTCCGTTCTCGATGTTGTAGCGCGAGAACAGGTTGACCTCGAGCCATTCGGCGGGGGTGATCTCGAGGTCGGAGACGAAGTCCGAAAAGTCGTTGCCCTGGTCGTAGTCGTCGACGAGGAAGTCGATGGCGAAGTCGAGACGGGCGAGGTCGCGCGAGCCGTATTCCTTGTCTCGGGTTTGAATTCGGTTGCGCAGCTCGAGCCGCGTAATGTGGTGTTCGCCGATGGAGTCGATGTCGCGTCGGTCTTCGATGTCGATCGGCGTGAGGTAGTTGGACACGACCGGCATGTCGAAATTCGCGTTGGCGGAGTTGCTGTCGAGGTCGGGAGTGTAGCGGTAGGAGATCACCGGCTCGAATATGTGGCGTAGGCCGTCGATATTCCAAGTTTCGTTCTTGTAGTCGGATTCTCGGTACGCGGTGAACTTCAGATCGAACCCGACGTCTCCGTAGGCGCGTGTGCCCTCTTTGATCGACGGACGCGGGAAGACGTGGGTGAAGTCGTCGAAAATTGACAGTGGAACAACGCGGTAGGGCTCCATCAATCCGAAGTCGCTCGCTTCGTCCCCGACGAGATTGTCGAAGTAGTGGACGGCTTTGACGCCCGCTTTGGTGGTCAGGGTCACCCCCTCGCGGACGGGTCGCGTGTATCGGATTCCGTAGTACGCGTCGGCGCGGTCGGCTTCGGTTTCGACTGGGAAGGAGTTGAGCGAATCGGAGCGAAGCTTGGCGAAGGATACGCTGCCGCTGTGGGTGAGCCCTTTCGCCAGCGGGGTGGGGAAGAAGTCGAAGCGGAGTTCAGGAAGTCGCTCGGTGAAGGTTTGGAAATGGTTGGGGCTAATGCGGGAGAAGAGAGTGGTCTGCCAGTTCGCCCCGCTGTAGTTCGCTTCCAAGTACGAGTCTGGGTCTTGCATCGTGTCGAAGGAACTTTCGTAGAAGTCGCGCGTCACTTCCGAGTCGGACCACCAGCGTCCGTAGGCGGTGACCGCTCCTTGGTCGCCCCAGTTCTGGCGGTGCTCCCATTCCGCGAAGAAGCGTTGGTCGTCGATTTCCTCTCCGGTGATGAGGTTGGGAGTGATTTCGCTGGCGGAGTCGTCGACGTATCCGGAAGTGAAGGCCCCGGACGCGGTGTAGTCTCCTTCGCCGTAGTCGTACTCGAAGGCGGGGCCGACGAGGATGCCGCGTTTGGTGGTGAGGGCCACATTGGCTCCCGCCCGGAAGTTGGAGTTGAGCGGGACGCGCACTTCGCCGCCCACGGCTCCGCCGATATGGCCGGAGTAGTCGAGGTTTCCTTTGAAAATGTTGCGTTCTGCGTCGATGGGCTGGGAGACGTTGGGGATGATGAAGAAGGGGACGACTCCGAGTTTGAACGAGAGACGCTTTCCTTGGATCTCGTTTTGATCGATAATGGCGATCTCGTCAGCTCGTGCTTTGAACAAGTAGGTGCCGGGTTCGCCGGGGTGGAAATTGATGTCCTGGAAGCGGAAGTTGTCGGGATTTCCCTCGAGGAGGCTTCCCGAGACGAAGTACTTGCCGTTGCCGACACGGAAATTCTCGATGGTGGCTTGGTGGTTCTCGAGCCGGTAGTCGAGGCGGTCCGCGACCATGCGAATGTCGCCCCGCGTGAATACGACGCTGCCCGTGGCGACGGCTCGATTGGTTTGGCGGTTCAGGCGGATTTCGTCGGCGGACAGCAGCCAGTCTCCGTAGGTTAGCTGGGCGTTTTCGGATGCGACGAGGTCGCCCGTGTTGGAGTCGAACACGACGGGCGTGCTCAGAGTTATCTCGACATCGTCATCCTGAGCGGGAGCGATCGGGAGAAATGCAAGGAGGAGGATTGTGGCCGCGACGCGTAGGCGGGCGGGGAAATTCAAGGACCTAGCCATGTTTTTTGTAGCTGTAGAGGGGGCGTCTGGGCGACGCAAGGCAGGAAATGGCCCGCCGCTTCATTTGAACGCAGCGCGAGCAGTTGGTTGCGCCGGGAGGGAAATAAACCCCTGGCCTTGCGTCTTTTAGCCTTGAGTCTGTAGTCTTTGATCGCCATCGGAGTGGCCCTTTCCCAACGGGGAGAAGCAAAGCTGAGAGGTTAGTCAGTATGTTGATCGCGAAAAAAGAACTCGAGTCATTCAGAAACGCCAGCGTCGCCGGGCCGCACGGCGCGCTGGGGATGCACCCGGTAACGGTTAAGAAGAAATCCGCCTTGGTGGTCCGAGCGTTTTTGAGCGACGCCAAAAGCTGCGAGGTGGTCGACGTCGAATCCGACGACGGACCGAGGTACCCGCTTAAGCGGTTGAGCGAGGACGGTTTTTTCGAAGGGGTGATCGAGGGGCGCGAGTCGGTTTTCCGCTATCGGCTTCGGGTCGAGACTTACGATCTGGAGGTGCGCCAGTTTTACGATCCCTATTCGTTTCTGCCCACGATTGGCGAGTCGGACTTGTATTTGTTCAACGAGGGCAACGAGCACCGCATTTTTGAAAAGCTCGGTTCGCGTCCGCGGGTGCATGAAGGTGTGCCCGGGGTGAGTTTCGCGGTCTGGGCTCCCAATGCGTCCCGTGTTTCCGTCGTCGGGAGCTTCAACAACTGGGACGGGCGCTACCATCCAATGCGGAGCATGGGCGGCAGCGGCGTGTGGGAGTTGTTTATTCCCGGACTGAAAGCGGGTGAGATGTACAAGTACGAGCTGGTCGGGCAAGAAGGCGGCCCGTTCTTGAAGACCGATCCCTATGGGAGCTATTTCGAAGCGCCGCCGAACAACGCTACCGTTGTCTACGATCATGGGCGATACGAGTGGGGCGACCAGTCCTGGCTTGATTCCCGCCAGGAGCGGCAAGCTCTGAACCAGCCAATGTCGGTGTACGAAGTGCATCTCGGCTCGTGGAAGCGTCGCTGGGAGGAGGACAATCGTCACCTAACCTACGCGGAGCTGGGCGAAGAGCTGGCCGACTACGTGATCGAACATGGGTTTACGCATGTCGAGCTCATGCCGGTTGCGGAGCACCCGTTCGACGGGAGTTGGGGCTACCAGGTGACCGGCTATTTCGCGCCGACGCAGCGCTTCGGGACGCCGGACGACTTCAAAGCGTTCATCGATCGTCTGCATCAACGCGGAATCGGTGTAATTGTCGATTGGGTACCGGCCCATTTCCCGCGCGACGCGTTTGCTTTGGCGACTTTCGATGGCACGCATCTCTACGAACACGAAGATCCGCGACTGGGCGCCCATCAGGATTGGGGGACGTTGATTTTCAACTACGGCCGCCACGAGGTGAAGTGCTTCCTCGTATCCAACGCGTTGGCGTGGCTCGAGTACTTCCACATCGACGGATTGCGGGTCGACGCGGTGGCGTCCATGCTCTACTTGGATTATTCGAGAGAGGAGGGGCAGTGGATCCCGAACCAGTTCGGCGGCAATGAGAATCTGGAGGCGATCGCGTTCCTGCGCGAGGCCAACAGCTTGGTCCACAACTACCATCCGGGCGTCTTGATGATCGCGGAAGAATCCACTTCCTTCCCGGGAGTGACGAAGTCGCCGGACGAGGGCGGGCTCGGGTTCGACATCAAGTGGAATATGGGCTGGATGCACGACAATCTGCAGTACTTCGAAAAGGACCCGATCCACCGCAAGTACCATCACGGCGATCTGACCTTTGGAATGCTCTACCAGTACGCGGAGAATTTCATGACGGTGTTTTCCCACGACGAGGTGACGCACGGGAAGCAGTCGATGCTGTTGAAAATGGGCGCGGGCTCGATTCCGGACAAAGCCCAGACTTTGCGAGCGCTCTACGGGCACATGTGGGCCTATCCGGGCAAGAAGCTTTTATTCATGGGCAGCGAGTTTGGCCAGTCGGAGGAATGGAATTACGCGACGAGCCTGCAGTGGCACCTAAACGAGTACCAAGACCATTCCGGGATCGCGCATTTGGTGAAGGACTTGAATCACCTTTACCGGAACGAGCCGGCCTTAGCGGAGACTGATTTCAATGCGGACAGCTTCCGCTGGATCGCGTGCTGGGACTCGGAGGCCGGTGTTATCAGCTATTCGCGCACGGCGTCCGACGGGCACAATATCGTTATGGTCGTGGCTCATTTTACGCCGATCGAGCGGACGAACTACCGCATTGGCTTGCCGCGTCCGGGGTATTGGAAAGAGATCATGAATACCAACTCGAAGTTTTATGGCGGGAGCGATTCGGGGAACGGCGCGGGGATTACTTCGGAGCCGCAGCCGTTTGACGACTTGGAGCAGTCGGCGGAATTCACGCTGCCCCCGTGCACGACGCTGGTTTTCAAGCTCGAACGGTAGGCAACAAAGCCCGTTTTTCGCGAAGCGAAAACCCATCGCCCAACGGGCGCGAGGCCGTAGGCCGATGTTTACAACACCGCTCTCTCGCTCCGCTCGATCGCTAGTCCCAACTCCGTTGGGAATAGGTGTCTCTGCGAGACAATGGGTTTGGTTTTGAGTGCAGGGTGGCCGTCGAGAAATAGTCCACTATTCTCGAAGTTTGACTAGCGCCGAAGTTCAGGACTCGTCGTGTGAGAGCTCGGATTTGATCTCTTTGATTCTCGAGTCGAGAATGCGCTCGAAGCGGTTCATCTGGATCGAAATGGAGCGGTGCACGAGCGAGTCGTGGCCGCCATTACGATTGATCATGCCGATCTCAAGCGGACCCCTTTTTGCGCACGCTTCGAGTCCCGTTCTTGGTTTCAGACGCAGTTGGCGTCGCCGGGTCGCTTTTCCCGACGCCGGGTTCTCCCAGTCATCGGTCACTTTGGGCGGTGGACGGTTCTTGTCCTGCTCCCTCTGCTCTTCGATTGATTTGAGTTTTTGGTGTAGATTCATGGTTCTCCTAACACTGAATAATCTACGCTATCGGGCGCTGAGTTAAAAGCTCTAAACCCATCAGGAAGCGATGAACGATTCTTCGGACTCGGTCTTAGGTAGGAGAACTCATTTGTTCATAAGTACCTGAACTCCAATCGGATAGAGTTTTCTATCGGTTCGTTCTTGAAACGATTCGATTTGGGTCGAGCGACGTGGCGGGACCCGCGGCCTAGCCGAAGAGGCTGAGCTGGTCCTTGTTGTCTTCGACGCGGATTTTCTTGCGCGGCTTGGCTTGGGGGACGGGGGAGCTTACGGCGACGGTGGCGTCGTCGGATTCGAGTTTCTGCAAAATCTCTTTCGCCCGCGCTATGACCGGCTGGGGCAGGCCGGCGAGTCGGGCGACCTGGATTCCGTAGCTCCGGTCCGCAGCGCCTTTGACTACCTGGCGAACGAAAACGATGTCGTCGTTCCATTCTTTGACGGCGACGGAGTAGTTTTCGAGGCGATCCAGGTGGGTTGCGAGTTGAGTTAGCTCTTGGTAGTGTGTGGCGAAGAGGGTTTTCGGTCCGCTAGTGGTATCGCGGTGCAAGTGCTCGACGACGGACCAAGCGATGCTGAGACCGTCGTAGGTGCTGGTGCCGCGTCCGATTTCGTCGAGAATGATGAGGCTTCGCTCGGTGGCGTTGTTGAGGATATTGGCGGTCTCGTTCATCTCGACCATGAAGGTGGAGTTTCCGCGCGCGAGATCGTCGCTGGCGCCGACGCGTGAGAAAATGCGGTCCACGAGACCGATGCGAGCGGAGGTGGCCGGAACCCAACTGCCGACTTGGGCGAGGAGAGTGATGAGCGCCACTTGGCGAATGTAAGTGCTTTTCCCGGCCATGTTGGGT
Organism: Opitutaceae bacterium; assembly: GCA_028284235.1. Taxonomy (GTDB): domain Bacteria; phylum Verrucomicrobiota; class Verrucomicrobiia; order Opitutales; family Opitutaceae; genus Pelagisphaera. Next base: position 98,502 of record JANQSC010000017.1, on the reverse strand, counting down.
CCGGTGATCAAGTGTATTTGGCTTTCGGATGCGCTGAGTTTCGAATCGTTGGGAACGAAGGCTTGGGCGCTGGCGAGTCCGGTGGAGTCCTGCTTGAGCATTTGCTCGACGACCGGGTGGCGTCCTTGCGTTATTTCAATTGCGTCGGTTTCGTCGAGGGCGGGCTTGCAGTAGTTCCAGAGGCGGGCGATTTCCGCCCAGCCGCAGAATACGTCGATCTCCGCCAGAGCGGCGGCAGTTTGGGCGAGCGCCGCCGACTCTTCGAGGGTTGCGGAGACGAGTCCGGCGAAGAGCTCCTCTTCGCGTCGCTTGCTGTTTTCCTCCGCGTGGAAGATTTCCTTTTCCTTCTGCTTCAACGCTTCGGTGACGAAACGCTCCCCGTTCACCATGGTTTGCTTGCGGACGTATTCCTCGGGCACGAGGCCGAGGTTGGACTTGGAAACTTCGATGAAGTAGCCGAACGCCCCATTGAATTTGATCTTCAAATTCTTGATTCCGGTGCGTTCGCGTTCTTCGGCTTCGAGATTCGACAGCCAAAGCTTGTTGTCGGTGGTGAGGGCGAGCATTTCGTCGAGCGCCCCGTCGTAGCCCATGGCGATGTAGCCGCCGTCGGCGAGATTGTTGGGGAGTTCGTCTTTCAGCCCGCGATTGAGCAATTCGGAGAGGTGGGGGAGCGGGTCGATTCGGTCGGCGATTCGGTCGAGCGCGGTACCGGCGAATTGGGAGAGGGTTTCGCGGATTCCGGGGAGCTGGTTGAGCGTGTCGCGGATGCCGCCGAGTTCGCGGGGGTTGCGGAGCCGGTTTTGCAGGCGTCCGAGAATGCGCTGCGTGTCCCGAACGGATTTGAGGAGGTCTTGGATTTCGCTGACTGCGAGCGGGGAGGCGACGAGTGTTTCCACGCTGTTTTGGCGGCGTTGCAACTCGTCGAGGGAACGCTGGGGGGCGATAAGCCATTGTTCCAGCGTTCGGGCTCCGGCGGCGGTGGTGGTTTTGTTGATTGCCTGGAGGAGGCTGCCTTCGCGCGTGCCGCGGGTCGACTTGAATATTTCGAGATTGCGGAGCGTCGCCGGATCGAGAAGAAGGGCGTCGTCGCTGCTGTATTCACGAATCGACGACAAATTCTCCGGCTGGAATCGCAAGTTTTCGGTAACGTAGTGGAGGAGGGCTCCGGCGGAGCCGAGGGCAGGATTGGTTTTTTCTATGCCGAACCCTTCCAGATTAATCACGCCGAGCGTATCCATTACGGTCTGAGCCCCGGCGTCGATGTCGAATCGGAATCCCGGAAGTTCGGTAACGGCTCGGGTGGCTAGGAAGTGGATGAGCTCGTCGTGGATGGAGCCGTCGTGGGCCATGGCTCGCCAACGGTTTTCCTCGCCTTCGATGACGAGCATTTCGGCGGGGTCGATGGCGGTGAGGACGGGGGTGAGGTCGTCGATGGAGCGGGCTTGGGCGATTTGAAATTCGCCGGTGGAGAGATCGAGCCACGCGAGGCTGGCGACTTTGTCTTCGAACTCGAACGCGGCCAGGTAGTGGTTGCGGCTGGATTCGATCTGCGAGTCCTCGATGGTAGTGCCGGGGGTGAGGATTCGGGTGAGGGAGCGTTTGACGAGTTTGCCGGGTTTCGGCGTTTCGACTTGGTCGCAGATGGCGACTTTCTTCCCGGCTTGCAGGGCTTTGCCGATGTACTGCTCGGCCGCGTGGTAGGGAATCCCGGCCATGAAGTAGTCGCTTCGTTTGGTCAGGGTGATTCCGAGAAGCTGGGAGCCGATTTCGGCGTCCTCGTGAAACATTTCGTAGAAGTCGCCCAGTCGGAACAGCAGCAGCGTATTGGCAGGGAGGTTTCGCTTCACCTCGAAGTACTGCTGCATCATGGGTGTGATCTTCTTCTTGGCCATGTAGGAAGGATTGAGTGGGAGGGTTGTAAGCAATCTCTCGTGGATTAGGGTCGCAAGAAAAAAGGGGGCGGGAATTGCGTCGCTCGCTCCGGCGGCGCTGACCGCTTGACTCGCGGGCGCGACTCGCGATGACTCGTGAATCGTTTTATGGATTTGTTTTGCCGCTCGTTTGGAGATTCGTCTTCGCCACCGCTGGTGGTCTTGCACGGGTTACTGGGCTCGTCTCGAAACTGGCAAGGCGCGGGATCGGACTTGGGCGCGTTTTTCCACACGCATTGTTTGGACGTGAGAAATCACGGCCAGTCGCCGCACGGGAGTCCGCATTCGTACGCGGCGATGGTTGAGGACACGCTTGCGTGGATGGATCGGAACGCGATCGAGTCGGCGCATTTTCTGGGCCATTCCATGGGAGGGAAGCTGGCGATGAAGATCGCCTGCGACTATCCGGAGCGGGTTCGAAAACTGGTGGTGGTGGATATCGCCCCGAAAACGTATCCAAGTTCTCATGATTCCGAATACGTGGCGATGCGATCGATCGACGTGGGCGCGTTGTCGACGCGCAAGGAGGCGGACCAGTTGCTCGAGCCGCGCGTGCCTGATTGGGGGACGCGCCAGTTTTTGTTGACGAATCTGGTTCGGTCCGATTCAGGGACTGGGTTTCGATGGCAGGTGAATATCGACGCGCTGGAGGAAAACCAGCGCGAGATCGAGGCGTCTCCGGTCGGAGACGGGGATCGTTATGACGGACCTGCGCTATTTGTTATGGGCGGCCAGTCGCGTTACTCGACGCCGGAGGACTACTCGAAGATTCGCCGCCTGTTCCCGGATTGCTCGATCGACGTGATTCCCGAAAGCGGGCACAATCCGCACTTCGAGTTTCGGGAGGATTTCGTTTCTCGGGTTGCCAATTTCCTGAACGCGAGCGATTCTGGAGCCTGATGGAGTACCCGGTTTTCAAGGCGCTTTTGTTTTTTGTTTCGCTGGTGGACGGGATTTATCTGGGCGTGCTGATGCACGAGCTCGGTCATGCGATCGCGGCGTTGATCGTGACGCGTCAGTCGATTCGGGTCAAAGTGGGAACGGGGGAGGGTCTTTTCGGGTTTAGCGCGGGCCGGCTTCAGGTTTCGCTCGGATTGGCGGGATTTCGCTATGGTTCGACCGAGTACGAGCGCGGTCGCGAATCGATCGGAGCGCAGCGGTTTGTCATTGTCGGCGGGCCGTTGATGACGCTGGCGCTGACTTGCGGCTTGGCGGCGAGTTTGTGGCAGTTCGAGGCATGGGGTTGGATATGGATTGCCTTGTTTGGTTTCTTTGTCGCCAATTTTAGGATACTGTTCGTTTCCTTGTGGCCGATTCGTTACACGGCGCCGGACGGGAGCGGGGAGGTCTGGCTGAGCGACAGTCTGGACTTTTGGGAGACAGGAAAGCGTTGAGAGTGATCGAACATACGCAACGCGTCAGTTCGCCGCGAGGCGACTGTTCAAAACCTTATTTTGTTTAACAGTGATCTCTTCGAGATCAAATCTCGTCCCGTCCAGCGGGACGCGACAAAGATCCCGCAAGCGGTACAAGGATTTTAAGGCAACGCGGTACCTTTAATAGTCCGCTGGCTCCAATATGTCCGGGTCCAGTTCGTAGAGATAGCTGCCTTCGTTGGCGATGATGAGGCGGTCGGGGCCGTCCCAGCAGATGGCTTCGCATTGTCCGGCTCGGATTTGCAGGGCGCGCGCGTTTCCGTCGAGAAAGTTGTCGGAGTGTTCGGGGCGTTCGAAGATCCAGACGCTGCGTGTAGTCAGTACGGCGAGTTGTTTCCCGTCGGGCGAGAGGTCGGCGGCGGTGACGCGCGGACCGATTTCGAAGGAGCCGATGAGTTCGGGCAGGTTGGTCGTGTCGGCGTCGAGGGTATTGAATCGGTAGAGTCGCGTTGAAATGTCGCCGAGGCTCTTGGTGAGCAGGTAGAGTTTTCCGTCGGTCCAAAAGAGGGACTCGCAATCAAAGATGCGTTTGGGCGGAGGGAATCGGGTTTGCTCGGCGTAGCGGAACGGGAAGGTTTCGGTGGAGCGCTTGGCGTTGGGGCGATCGGGGTCGGGTTCGCTGATCCGATGGATGGCGAGGTCTTTGCGGGTGTTGGCGTTGTTGCCGAAGTCGCCGATGTAGAGGTTTCCGAGCGAATCGGTGGCGATGTCTTCCCAGTCGACGCTGGAAAAGGGCGTCTCGATGGTGGCGAGATGGGATCCGTCGCGGCGAATGGCGTAGAGTTGCGGGCCGCTGCCGGAATCGTTGTGCACCCAGTAGGTGTCTTCGCGTTGCCCGCTTTTGACGATGCCGCTGCATTCTCTGACGTCGGGGTTTTGAATGCGGGCGTAGGGTTCGAGGCGAGCGGCGGAGTGGAGGGCAATTGGGGAGAGCAGGCAGCTCGCGGCGGCGAAGAGGAGCAGGAGAGGGTGGTTGGGCCAGAGAGGTGGCGCCGCGGGCTTGAATCGGTTCATTTGGGGGGTCGCTTCCGATTCCGATTGCGTCTTTGGGGCAATGAAGTACTGAAATGCGGATTTTAGCGGGAGTCGCATGAGCAGTAATTTCGAAATTCGTGAATGGAGAGTGTCGATGGGCCCGGGCCTGCGGCGGGAAGGCTGGGGTCTACAATGAGTGATTCGATGCAGGAGAACAGTCAATTTACGGTTTTGATTGTCGATGACGACGACGAGATTCGCTATTCGCTGGGGCGTGTCCTAGGGAGTCAAGGCTACCGGATCGACACGGCTTCGAGCGGCGAGGAGGGAATCGAGACGGTGAAGCGCGGTCCGCCGCCGGATCTCATTTTCATGGATATTCGCATGGGCGGGATTACGGGTCTGGAGACGTTGCAGCATATGCGGTCGATCGATTCGAGTCTGCAGATTATTTTGATGACGGCGTTCGGGACGGCTCAAACCGCGATCGAAGCGATGAAGTTTGGCGCTTACGACTACGTGATGAAGCCCTTTGATCCCGAAAAAGTGCTCAATTTGGCGTCGAACGCGATCGATGCGACTCGGGATTTGAGGGCCGCGTCGAAGTCGGCGAAGAAGGTCAACAGCGAGGACTACAAAGAGGGGATCGTCGGAAACTCGGCGGCGATGCAGGAGGTTTTCAAGATCATCGGCCAGGTGGCGGCGAGCGACGCGACGGTCCTGGTCACTGGGGAGAGCGGAACGGGCAAGGAGTTGATCGCCAATTGCATTTATCAGCACAGCTTGCGCTCGGGCGGTCCGTTTATGGCGGTCAATTGCGCTGCCATTCCGGAGAACTTGATCGAGAGCGAATTGTTCGGTCACGAGAAGGGGAGTTTCACCGGAGCGACCTCGCAGCGGATCGGCAAGTTCGAGCAGTGCGACCGCGGCACTATCTTCCTCGACGAGATCGGCGACATGGCGTTGGCCACGCAGACGAAGATATTGCGCGTGTTGCAGGACGGTGAGATTCAGCGCGTGGGTGGGTCGGAGACGATCAAGGTCGATGTCCGCGTCATCGCCGCGACCAACAAGGATTTGGAAACGATGGTGCGGGAGCGGGAATTTCGCGAGGATCTGTATTATCGGCTAAACGTATTCCGGATTCGGGTACCGGCCTTGATCGAGCGGACCGAGGATATTCCGGACATCGTCGACTTCATGCTCCAGAAGCTGGTCAAGGACCGGAAAGCGAAGGCGACACGCTTGTCGGACGACGCGATGGCGACCTTGCTGCGCTACCCGTGGCCGGGGAATGTGCGGGAGCTTGGGAATGTTGTCTACCACAGTGCTGTGGTGGCCCAAGGGGATATGATTTTGGTGAAGGATCTCCCGGGTACGCTGCTGTCGGACGACGTAAACGGGTCGGAGGCGCCAACGGTCGAGGGGGATATGTCGACCAACGCGCCTGCAACGAGCCAGCCCGTGGCGCCCGCTTCCTACGACTACGGGATGCCGACCGAAATGCCGGTCTCGCCAGAAGCCTCGTTGCGCGAGAGTTTCGATTTCATCTACGAGACGGTCAAGGAGCGGGAGGGGAAGCGCATCCTCAGCTATATAGAGAGACGAATGATCCAGCGAGCGGTGGCGGATACGGGAGGCAACCAAGCCCGGGCGGCGGAGATTCTGGGAATCACGCGGAACACCCTGAAAAAGCGCTTGGACGAGTACGCGGCGGATTCGAGCGAGGACTGACTCGCTTTTCATGGATTTGCGTCGATGCGATTCCGTTGGGGTGCGTAGGCGATAGTTCAAACCCGCCGGGACGGCGGGTTCCACCACTTGGTTCGTGGGAAAGGCTTGCGCAGGCGAGGCAAATGGGTTGGCACATAGGATTATGAATACTGCGTTGATGTTCTCTGGCCAAGGCGCCCACAAAGTTGGAATGGGCAAAGATCTCTTCGAGGGGAGCTCGGTCGCCCGCGAGCTTTACGAGCGGGCGGACGCCTTGCTCGGGTGGAGTCTATCGGAATACAGCTTTGAAGGGCCGGAAGAAACGTTGACGGAGACACGGGTGTGCCAGCCGGCTTTGTTCACGCACGGCTACGCGGTGTTCAAGCTCATGGAGGAGAAAGGGGCCCTCGCCGAGGCGAAGGTGGCGATGGGACTGAGTCTTGGCGAAGTGACCGCGTTGGCGGCGGCGGGCGTTTACGATTTTGAGACGGGTTTGAAGATTGTCGCCGAGCGTGGACGCCTCATGCAGGAGGCGTGCGAGGTCAGCGACGGTTCGATGGCGGCGATCATCGGAGTCGACCGTGAAACCGTTGCCGCGTTCTGCGAGGAGCAAGACGTGGAAATGGCGAATTTGAATTGTCCGGGCCAGATCGTGATCTCCGGCGAGTCCGCGAAAATCGCGGCGGCGGTCGAGGCGGGCAAGGAAAAGGGGTTTCGGAGAGTCATGCCGCTAAACGTCGCCGGCGCCTACCACAGCCGGCTGATGCGGCCGGCCTACGAGCCGTTCAAGGCCTTCTTGGCCGACATTGAATTGTCGGCTCCGCGGTACACTGTGTATTCAACGACTACGGGCGCGGAGATGTCGGACCCGGAAGCGATTCGCGGGGCGTTGCTCGCGGCCTTGGTGTCCCCGGTTTACTGGGAGGACTGCATGGTGGCGGCGGCCGCGGCTGGCGCGGACATGTTCTACGAGTTGGGAGTGAACGGAATTCTCAAGGGCCAATTGAAGCGCACCAATAAGGACCTCGCTTCGATGAGTTTTGAAACGCTGGAGGATATTTCCCAACTGGCGGTGGAGTGTTGAAGGTGGTTTGCGCCTAGGGCAGGGGTATAAACGTGCCGGGACGGCCCGTTCCACCTTTATTTAATGTCTACGCGCACGGTTTCCCCTTGGCTAATTTGGGCGAGAGCGGACCAGTCGCCGTGGATCGTTCCGAGCGCGTTTACGGGGCTGGCGAATCGGGGTTCGTCCTCGTGGCTGGCGGGGGTCGTTCCCCAGATGATGCAGAAGGCGTTGCCGGGGGGCCAGAACGCGAGCGAGCCCGCGGGTAGTTGGTCGGTAGCGCCGGGTTCGAGCGTGGCCTCAAGGGGGATTTCGAAGTAGAGCTCGTCGCCCCAGAGATTGGCCTTCCCTTCTACAGGAAGGGCGTCTTTGAAGGCTCGGGCGGCGGCGCTGTCGGCGAGAGTGGCTTCGAGGCGGAGGGTTTCGGATTCGATGACTACGGAGCGGGCGTCGGACATGGGAGCGGGGAATTGCGGCGGAATTCTGCGAATTTGCTACATCTCGGCTTGAAAGGGAAGAAAGTACGAACCAAGTTCGTCGGCTTCAATGCAAACGGATCACAAGCGCAATTTCAGCATCATCGCCCATGTCGACCATGGGAAGACGACGTTGTCGGACCGTTTGCTCGAGCACACCGCTACCGTGACGGAGCGGGTCCTCACGGATCAGCACCTCGACTCCATGGATTTGGAGCGGGAGCGGGGGATCACTATCAAGAGTCACCCGGTGACCATGAACTATAAGGCGGACAACGGGGAGCTCTATCAGCTGAACTTGATGGACACGCCGGGACACGTCGACTTTTCGTACGAAGTTTCACGCAGTTTGGCGGCGTGCGAGGGAGCCTTGCTATTGATCGACGCGGCCCAAGGCGTCGAGGCCCAAACGGTGGCCAATGCCAATCTCGCCGTCGAACAGGATCTCACCATAATCCCGGTGATCAACAAGATCGACTTGCCCAGCGCCGATTTGGATCTCTGCCTCAAGCAGCTAGAGGACTTGCTGGCGATTCCCGCCGAAGAGGCCATTCTGGCGAGCGCGAAAAACGGGATTGGAATCAAGGAAATCCTGGAAGCCATCGCCCATCGCGTGCCGCCGCCTCGCTGGGCCGACTACCCGGCAACCCGCGTGGGGATTTTCGACTCCGTGTACGACGCTTATCGGGGGGCCATCATCTACGCTCGGGCGTTTTCCGGAGAGTTGAAGCGAGGGGACAACATCGTGATGATGAGCGACAATACCCGTGCCGAAGTCAAAGAGGTGGGCGTATTCACACCTTCGATGCAGAAGACGGACGCGCTCAAAGCGGGTGACACGGGCTACTTGGTGTGCAATATCAAGACCGTTTCCGATATCAAGATTGGCGACACAATTACTCACTATCATAGCCAGGCGGAAGAGATGCTTCCGGGCTACCAGGAAGTGCGGCCATTGGTTTTTTCCGGTATTTATCCTGTGGAGACGTCGGACTTTGAGAAGCTCAAGGCGGGGATGGGCAAGCTTCAGCTCAACGACGCCGCTTTCAGCTATCAAGCGGAAAGCTCCATGGCGCTCGGGTTCGGTTTTCGCTGCGGTTTTCTCGGCTTGCTGCACATGGAGATCATTCAGGAGCGGATTCGCCGCGAGTACGACGTGGACATTATTTCCACGTATCCAAGTGTTATATACCGTGTAGAAAAGGCGAGCGGCGAGACGATCGAAGTGGACAACCCGATCAATCTGCCAGACCCGTCGGCGATCGAGCGGATTCTCGAACCGACGATTAAGGCGACCATTCACGTGCCCAACGATTCGATCGGCGACATTCTCAATCTGGTCATGGACAAGCGGGGCGTGTGCGACCACACGGAGACGATCGACGACACGCGTCTGATGATCGTTTGCAATTTGCCGCTCAACGAAATCCTTGTCGACTTCAACGATCGTCTGAAGAGCATCACGCGCGGCTACGGTTCCATGGACTACGAGCTGGACGAGTACCGCGAGTCCAAGCTCGTAAAGATGGACATCATGGTCAATGGGGAGCCGGTGGACGCGTTTTCGTCGATTGTGCACATCGACAAGGCTCGCGAGAAAGGGAAGGTCCTCTGCGACAAGCTCGCGGACATCATTCCCATGCATCTATTCAAGATTGCGGTGCAGGCGGCTGTGGGCGGCAACATCATCGCCCGGGCCAACGTTAGGGCGATGCGCAAGGACGTAACAGCGAAGTGCTATGGCGGCGATATCTCTCGCAAGCGCAAGCTGCTCGAAAAGCAAAAGGAAGGGAAGCGCAAGATGAAGAACATCGGCAATGTATCCATTCCGCCTGACGCGTTTATAAAAGTCCTCAAGAGCGATTAGGTAGGTTGATAGGTGTTTAGGGGTTTAGGCTGTAGGGGGCGAGTCGATGGAGATTGTGTCGATTTTGGATCTTGGCTGGGAACGGACTGTCATTGGCTAGTGACCGGTTGCCGTATTTCTCAATTACTCTCCGCCTAGACACCTAAATCCCTACCGCCTAAACTCCTCCTGAAAATGTTCAGCTATTTCCGGTCTGAAAACTCGAAGCTTCGCAGCGCCGCCAAGAACTGGCTCTATCTCGGGCGCAAGGTGTACGATTTCCGGCGTGATCAGCTTTCGGATGCGGAGGTTTCCGAGTTGGCGCGGCGGATCGACGGACTGAGGAGTCAGCTCAATGTGAAACCGGCCGACGCGGGGGCCTTAAAGCTGTCGATCGAGGCGCTGGAGGCGCAGTTGAAGGAGGTTGGCGGGGCGTTCTATCCTCAGTCGACGCTCAGCGAAAATGTGGATTTCGTTTTATACTTTCTGATAATATACCTCGGTTTCACCGCGTTTTTCATCAAACCCTTCGCAATCCCGACGAATTCGATGTGGCCAACCTACAACGGGATGACCAGCGAGGTTTGGACGGAAGAGAATCCGGCTCCCGGCCTGGCCAGCCGGGCGTTCCGACTGATCGCCAACGGATCGGTTCGCTATCGCATGACGGCGCCGGAATCGGGGGAGCTTCTCATTCCGGTGCTTACCGACGGCGCGCGGATCCTTGGGCTGCATAAGGCAACCGTAGGCAAGCGGCGCTATCTCGTCGTCCCTGGAGAGGGAGTCGGCTACTGGTTCGAAGTTGGCGGTGTGAAAACGGTTTTCAAGGTGCCGACCGAGTTCGACTTGGAGCTCCCCATGCCGATCGGAACGGAGCAGGACAGGAGCGTTTTGAGGGAAGCGTGGTTCCCCGAAGAAGCGTCCTTTTGGGAAGGAATCCAGAAGCGTATCGTCGAGGGCGGAGTGGATCGGCGGGAGCGCGTGGTTCTTGCGGACGGACGTTCCGCGGAAGTGATCTGGGTCAAGTCGGGTCTTCGTTTCGCTCAAGGAGAAACGGCGCTTTCGTTCGACATTCACGCGGGCGACCGATTGCTGGTGGATCGGATTAGCTATCACTTTGCCCGGCCCAAGGTGGGGGACGGCTTTGTTTTTCTCACGGGCAATATCGAGAACTTGTCGACGTCACCAGAGCAACACTACATCAAACGTTTGGCGGGAACGCCTGGCGACCGGTTGCGAATCGAAGGGAGCGCGTTGATCGTCAACGACGCGCCCGCGTCGGGCTCCGCCGCTTTTGGGAGAAACGGTGGAAAAGAGTATCCATATGCTGGATATTTTGACCGGGTCGAGCAAACCGCTCCGGGTTTTGGAGGACTCTTGCTCGCTGGCGAGGAGATTACTGTTCCCCAATACTCGTACGTGGTTTTGGGCGACAACAGCGGCTACAGTTACGACAGTCGCGGCTGGGGGTACGTCACTCCTGGGACAGTTATCGTGGGGAAGCCGGTGTTTATCTTCTATCCGTTCACTCGTCGATTCGGATTGGCGGAGTAGTTTGAGGCGCTCTTTGTCGTTGCATGCGAATCGAAGCGCGCGTTTAACGTTCTGCTTTAATTCCTCTCGGTCACTTTCCTTCCTTCATGTTCAGCTATTTTCAATCGGAAAACAAGAAGCTCCGCAGCGCGGCGAAGAACTGGCTTTACCTCGGGCACAAGGTTTACAATTTCCGTCGGGACGAGCTCTCGGACGCGGAGATTTCCGAGCTGATTCGGCGGATTGACGGGTTGAGGAGCCAGCTTCGGGTGAAGCCAGCCGATGCGGGCGCCCTGAAATTGTCGATCGAGGCCTTGGAGGGGCATTTGAAGGAAATCGGTGGAGCGTTCTACCCGCAGTCGATGCTCAGCGAGAATGTGGATTTTATTTTGTACTTCCTCATCATCTACCTCGGCTTTACCGCGTTCTTCATCAAACCCTTCAAAATCCCGACGAATTCGATGTGGCCGACTTATAACGGGATGACCAGCGAAGTTTGGACCGAGGAGGAGCCGGCTCCGGGGCTCGCTAGCCGGGCGTTTCGGCTGATCGCCCACGGGGCGGTGCGCTACACGGTGAAGGCGCCGGCGGACGGGGAGCTCTTGATTCCGGTCCGGGTTTCGGGTTTGAGCATGAAACTGCCGACTTCGACGGTTTCCAAGCGGCATCATTTGATCGTCCCGGGTAAAGGGGTTGGCTATATTTTCGAAGTGGGCGGGGAGCCCGTTTTGGTGAAAGTGCCCGAGTCGTTCGACTTGGACAGCGTGAAGCCGATGGGGAGCGAGCAAACGGACAGTATTCTGGGGAAAGCGTGGTTCCCCGACGAGCCGTCGTTTTGGAACGCTATTCAGAAACGGCGCGTCAATGGCGGCATCGCCCGTCGGGGCCGGATCACGCTTCCGGACAATCGCCCGGCCGATGTCGAGTTTATCCGAACCGGTCTGATGTTCAAGAAAGGCGACACGCTCCTTTCCTTCGATTTGCATACGGGCGACCAGTTGTTCGTCGACCGCATGAGCTATCATTTTCGAAGCCCGAAAGTGGGGGACGGGTTCGTGTTCCGCACCGGAGGCGTGCGGTATCTTTCGGACGACCAGTACTACATCAAGCGGCTCGCAGGCACGCCTGGGGACAGTCTTAAGATTGATGACGGGGCGCTGTACATCAACGGCGAGCCGGCTTCCGGATCGGTCGGGTTCGACAAGAACAACGCCCAAGAAGGTTCGTACGCGGGCTACTTCAACAATTCGGGTCAGAACGCGACTGGCTTTCGCGGGCTGCTCCATCGGAGCGAGGAGATACAGGTTCCGGAAGACCGATACGTGGCGCTGGGCGACAACAGCGGTCATAGCTACGACAGCCGTGGTTGGGGCTACGTGCCCGAGCCTTCCATTGTCGGCCGGCCGATCATGATCTTCTACCCGTTCACGCAACGCTTCGGGCTCGCCAAGTAAGCGGCGGTTTCGGGATGAATTGTCGTGTCCGCAGCCGGGACCTTCGTCGAACTCGGTTTTGGACAGCAATTCGAGGCGTTTGGCCCCAGAAATTGCCTTGACACTTGAGACGACGCAAAAGGTATTAGGCACCTCCTTCCTCGGCGATTTTTCCCCGCGTGAATAGCCGGAATCGGCCCAATTTTTCGAGCGTCCATTCCCTTTGGTTCCGCAAGCCAGCCTTTTCACGCGTATAAAGAGCCTTAATACATTCCTCAAAAAGCAACTATTACTATACAGGCGCTCTGTTTTCGCCAATATTCTAGCCCATGAAATCGTCTCGATCTCACGCGGAGCCGTTCTCCACGAAGTCAATCGCCCTGGCGCTAGCGCTTGTGTTCTCGATTTTCTCGAGCGCCGCTGCGCACGCAGACGCGCGGGGAGAGCAGCTGTATCGGAATTGCACCATTTGCCATGGTCCGGACGGACAGGGCATTGCGTTGCAACTGGCCCCTGCTTTGACGGGTCTTTCGGAGAAGTACCTGGTGGAGCAGCTCAAGAAGTTCAAGTCCGGCATGCGCGGCTCGCATCCGGACGATGTCGCCGGTCTTCGCATGCTCCCCATGTCGCAAACTTTGCTGACCGAGGAAGACATGGTCGCGGTGTCCCGCTACATTATTTCTCTGGGTTCGTCGCCAATTGAAGCGACGCTAGAAGGCGGCGATCCGGTAAAAGGGCAGGCGACGTACGCGACCTGCACGGCGTGCCACGGTCCGGACGGGAAAGGAAACGATCTGCTCAATTCGCCGAGTCTTTTGAACCAGCACGACTGGTACCACCTCACGCAGTTGAAAAATTTCAAATCGGGCGTTCGCGGGGCCAACCCGCAGGACATCGCCGGCGCTCAAATGCGTCCCATGTCCATGCTGCTAACCGACGAGCAGATGATGCTGGACGTCATCGCCTACATTCAGACATTGGGCGACTAACTCGAACTCCATTTTTTCCGACCTTCCTAATTCTTCATGAGCGACAACGAAATTGACCCAGAGGCGGAGGCGTACGCGTCCGCCGTCACTCGCAAACTGTTCTACCTGACGCTAGGCGGCACGGTCGCCTTTTCGGTGATCATCGTCGTGTTGTGGTACGTCTTCTAACCCTCTTCCTTTTTCTTTCCGAAACTTCTCCTTCGCCTTCTTCCCGTCATGTTTGAATTCATCGATAAATTCATGCCAGGACTTCTGGAGATGCTGCTCCCGCGAGCGTCTTCGTACGCCGTGCAGATCGACGTCCTTTTCGACGTGATCACGATCCTGGTCGGCTTCTGGTTTTTCCTGGTACTCGGCTACTTTTTCTACCTGATCTTCCGCTACCGCCACCGCGATGGCCACAAGGCGGAGTACATTTCCGGCGAGACGCACAAGCAGAAGCAGGCGATCGAGATCCCGCACTACCTGATTCTCGCTTGCGACGTGGCCATCATCATTCCGACCTTCCTGGTCTGGTACAACATCAAGATCGAAGTGCCCCCGCCGGATGAGGAGATCCGCATCATCTCCCAGCAATGGGCCTGGACCTTCCAGCACGCGGGAGCGGACGGCGTTTTGGACACGCCGGACGATATTCGCTCGGTCAACGAGCTCCACGTGAAGAACAACACGCAGTACACCTACCACCTCGAGTCGCGCGACGTGATGCACAGCTTTTCGGTTCCGGTTTTCCGTCTTAAGCAAGACGCGATTCCCGGCCGGGTGATCAGCGGGCACTTCAAGCCGATCTTGACCGGCGAGTGGGACATTCAGTGCGCCGAGATGTGCGGCGTCGCCCACGGGATTATGGGAGCGCGCATCTTCATCAAATCCGAAGCGGAGTACGCGGCCTGGATAGAGGCCAACACTCCGGAGACCGCCCAAAAGGAACTACTCGCGGTGAACGAAGAGACTATTTCCGAAGCAAAGGAGGACCCGAACAATGGCTGAAGTCGCTCACGCGGAAGTGGGTCATGGCGATCACCATGACGACCACCACGAACAATCTTTCTGGAGCAAGTACATCTTCTCCACCGACCACAAAATCATCGGCTTCCAGTACATGTTCACTGGAATGGCCATGGCCTTGATCGGCGGCTATTTCGCCTACGTTTTTCGGATGCAGCTCGCGTTTCCGGGAGCGTCGATCCCGTTCTGGGGAACGCTCTCGCCGGCGGCCTACAACTCGCTCGTGACGAATCACGGCACGATCATGATTTTCTGGGTGGCGATGCCTGTGTTGATCGCCGCGATGGGGAATTTCCTCATACCGCTCATGATCGGCTGCGACGATATGGTGTTCCCGAAGGTCAACCGGCTTTCGTTCCAGATCTTCCTGTTGAGCGCGATCGTTCTGATCATCTCCTTTTTTGTCCCAGGCGGCGGATTCGGAGGGGCCTGGACTGCCTATCCGCCGTTGTCGGCGAAAGCGGAGTTTAACGCTACGCCATTCGGGGCGCCGCTGTGGCTGATCGCGGTGACGCTTGAAATCGTGGCCTTCCTGCTCGGCGGTATCAATTTCATCACCACCACGATGAACGCCCGGGCCAAGGGAATGAAGATGTACGACATTCCGATCATCGTCTGGATGATCGTCATCGCCAGCATCTTGTTCATGTGCTCGGTGGGCCCGCTCGTCGCGGGGGCGGTCATGCTCTTGTTCGACCAGACGATGGGGACGGCGTTTTTCGACGCCAACGCCGGGGGAGACCCGGTGCTCTGGCAGCATTTATTCTGGTTCTTCGGGCACCCGGAGGTCTACGTCGTGCTGCTGCCGGCCATGGGCATTGTCGGTGAAGTCACCTGTACCTTCGCCCGTAAGAAGCTCTTCGCGTACAAACTGATTCTCTACAGCTCGGTCGGACTGGGGATCCTGAGTTTCTTCGTCTGGGCTCACCACCAATTTATATCCGGGGTGGATCCGAGGGCGACGTATCTATTCACGACGACGACGCTCTTGATATCGATTCCGGTGGCGATCATCATGTTCGCCTATATCGCGACGCTCTACGGCGGATCGATTCGCTTCACGACCGCGATGCTCTTCGGGCTCGCCTTCACCGGGGAGTTTCTATTGGGCGGGGTGACTGGCATTTGGCTGGGCTCGAGCGGAACGGACATCTATCTGCACGACACTTATTTCGTGCTGGCCCACTTCCATTATACGTTCGTCCCGATTGCGATCATCGCGACCTTCGCCGCAATTTACTACTGGTTCCCGAAAATGTTCGGGCGGAAGATGAACGAAACGTGGGGCAAAATCCACTTTTGGGGGACGATTATTCCTTTCAACGGAATTTTCATCCCGCTGTTCATCCTCGGCGCCGGCGGCCAGCATCGCCGGATCTACAACTACCAGAACTTTCCTGACTTGGCGGGAGCGGATATGCAGGACATGCGCGTGTTCGCGACGGTTTCGCTCATCATCATGCTGATTTTCCAACTGGTGTTTATCGTCAACTTCATCGTCAGCCTCAAGCGCGGCGAGAAAGCGGGCAAGAATCCTTGGAAAGCGAATACGCTGGAGTGGATCACCGAGTCGCCGCCGCCGCATGGCAACTTCGGGGCGACGATGCCGGAAGTCTACCGCGGGCCGTACGAGTACTCCGTCGAAGGGCGCGAGAAAGACTATTGGCCGCAAAACGAGAAGCCGGAACCGGAGAACCGCTGACAATTTAAGGACACTTTTTTATGGCTCACCAAATCATCGCAACTGGCCGCAGTCGCACAGGAATCCCCACGGGTCGTTTGGCCGTGTGGTGGGTGATCGGATCGGAAATCCTCATTTTCGGCGGTCTCATCGCCTCCTACTTGCTCAACCGCTTCAACCACGGCCCTTCCTGGTCGGTGGAAGCGGCGAACACGAACACCTTCATCGGGGCGTGCAACACGTTTTGGCTGCTCACTTCGAGCTTGTTCGTCGTCTACGCCCACGCGGCGTCGGAACGGCGGGACGCGGCCAAGACGCGCATGTGGATCTGGCTGACGATTTTGCTCGGCGGGTTCTTCATGGGTTTCAAGACCTACGAGTACGCGACTGAGATCCACCACGGGTTCACGCTCTTCACCAGCAACTTCTGGAGCTTCTACTACACGGCGACCGGATTGCACGGATTTCACGTGCTGTGCGGCATGGTGATCCTGGCCCTCATCGCCGAGCGCGACGTTAAACATGAGAAGAACTGGCACCGCGTGGAGAACATCGGGCTGTATTGGCACTTTGTCGACATCGTCTGGATTTTCCTCTTCCCGCTAATGTACATCGCGAAGTAGTTGAACCGTTAATACCTTTATCACATGGCAGGACACAATCATCCCAGTTATCTGAAAATCTACATCATCCTTGTAGTGCTCTTCGCCGTCAGCGTTATCGGACCGGAAGTGGCCCCGATGTTCGGAGCGTATGCGAAAGCGGTCGTTCTTCTGACCGCGTTCGGTATCGCGATTTGGAAGGCGTATCTCGTCTGCGCCTACTTCATGCACCTCAAATTCGAGAAAGTGTACGCCCCGTACATTCTGCTCGCCTGCTTGTCGCTCTTGTTCGTGTTCTTTTTCGGCACGGCCACCGATGCCATGTTCTCGAACGGGCACAACTGGTTCAAGGATCTCGACGAGGAGGCCATGGTCAAGGAGGCCGAGGCTCGCAGTTATGTGCTTAACAAGGATTCGCACGGCGACCACGGGGATCACGGGCACGGCGCCCACGACGATCACGGCGACGAGGACAAGGCCCACTAGCCGGCGCTCGGACGCAACCTTTCTCTATTTAAACAGACACGCGCGATGAAAACGATGGAACCCGCATACGGCGCCCCGGAAGCGCCCCGCCCGGCGACTGGCTTGAGCAACAGTGCTTTGGGTATGCTGGCGTTCATCGCTACGGAGCTGATGTTCTTTGCTGCGCTGGTGAGCGCTTATCTAGTCATCAGTTCGACGGCGGAAGCCTGGCCTCCCGAGGGGCAGCCGCGTTTGCCGATCGAGATTTCGGCCTTGAACTCCCTTATTTTGTTCGCGAGCGGCTGGATGATTTTCAAGGCGTTCCGCTCGTTTAAAGCGGATCCGGCAAGCGAAACGACGCGTAAAGAGGTTGGTTTGACCCTGTGGCTGGGAACGGTCTTTGTCGGCATTCAGGGAGTCGAGTGGATTCGCCTCTTGAGCTTCGGAATGACGATGACCTCGAGCCAGTACGGAGCGTTTTTCTATCTGATTATCGGGACGCACGCGCTACACGCGATCGGAGCCGTTCTGGCCCTCTGGCGTCTCGTCCGCAAGTTGGATGCGGGGACGCTGAAAGAGGAGTCGTTTCACGCGGTTCAGATGTTTTGGTATTTTGTTGTCGGCATTTGGCCGATCCTCTACGTTTTGGTCTATCTGAGCTAGTTCTATGACGAGGCATTTCGCAAAAGTAGCATCGATTTCGCTGGCGGCCCTAGTTGCGGGGCAGTCGAGTTTCGGCTGCTCGGTGTGCTCGGTTACGAGCGAGGCGGCCCGCTACGCCTACTACGGAACGACTGCATTGCTCACGTTTCTGCCCCTCCTGATGATCGGAGGAGTGGTTTACTACATCGCCAAAAAGAGCCGTTAGAGTTGGCTGCGTCCAGCCGAGATCCCCACTGTAGACCGGGATTTCTATCGGCGTTTGCGAGGAGAATTCCCATTGGGCCCTCGTTCCGCGCAAAATTTGAAATAGACTTCCGCTCCGACGCGTATGCCTTTCTGTATTAATCCCCATTTATGAGCGATACAGTCGATTACTCTCAAGAAGGCGCGGTGCGGGCTCGCTATTCCCGAGCGGCCCAGGAAAAAGAAGCCTCCCTCTGTTGTCCGGTCGACTATGACCAGCGGTATTTCAAGGCCATTCCTCAGGAGGTGATCGACCGGGATTATGGATGTGGCGATCCGAGCCAGTATTTGAACAAAGGGGAAACTGTTCTGGATTTGGGTTCCGGGACGGGGAAAATCTGTTTTATCGCATCGCAAGTCGTGGGAGCCGAGGGCCGGGTGATCGGGGTGGATATGACCGACGATATGCTGGAGGTGGCACGTCGGTCCGCGCCGGTCGTCGCCGAGAATATTGGCTACGCGAATGTGTCGTTTCGCAAAGGACGGATCCAGGATTTGAAGCTCGATCTGGACGCTCTGGACGCCGCGTTGTCCGGGAATCCCGTGGCGGACACGGACGGGTTGCTCGCGTTGGAGGAGACCGTCGAGACACTTCGCCGCGAGCAGCCGCTCGTCGAGGATGCCTCGATTGACGTTGTCGTTTCCAATTGCGTACTCAATTTAGTCGACGCGGACAAAAAGCGGACCTTGTTCGCGGAATTGTATCGAGTCCTCAAGGACGGGGGTCGAGCGGTGATTTCCGACATCGTCTCGGATCGGCCGGTCGCTCCCGAGATGAGGGAGGATCCGGAGCTCTGGAGCGGCTGCCTCTCCGGCGCCTTTACCGAGAGCGATTTTCTAACGGCCTTCGAAGAGGCCGGATTTCACGGAATTCGCTACCGCAAATTCGATCTGCAACCGTGGCGGATCGTGGATGGAATTGTGTTTCGATCCGTGACGGTTGAGGCCTTTAAGGCGCCAGAAGAAATTGGCGGGACAGGGCGTCATGCGGTCATTTACAAAGGTCCTTACCGATCGGTGGAGGACGAGGAAGGCAACCTGCTGCGTCGCGGCGAGCGAGTGGCGGTCAGTGACCAGCAACTTGAGCGGTATCGGCGAAGTCCTTACAAGGAGAGTTTAGTCCTAGTCGGTCCGGAGAATGAGACCGACGCGGAGCAACCGTCGGTGGCCTCCACCTGCGGCGAAGAGGGCAGTTCATGCTGCTAGCGAATCGCGTTTATGAGCCAAATCGAGTATTCGCCCACGTTTCAGGAACGTTTGTCCACGGGGGATCTGGAATTGAGGCGCAAGTCGCCGCGATCGCTCCAGGTCAACGTGGGAAAACTCTGCAATCTGGCCTGCGTCCATTGCCACGTGAACGCGGGGCCGGCTCGCAAGGAGCTCATGACGCGTTCGACGATCGATCGAGTGTTGAGTTGGTTCGAATCGACACCGTCCATCGATACGGTCGATCTTACCGGCGGCGCTCCGGAAATGAACCCGGAGTTTCGTTATTTCGTGTCGGAGTCGCGGGCGATCCGCCCGGAGGCAACGATCATCGATCGGTGTAATTTGACGATTCTGGTCGAGCCTGGGTACGAGGATCTGATCGAGTTTTTGGTGGAGAATCGAGTTGAGGTGGTCGCTTCGATGCCCTGCTATCAACCCGAGAACGTGGACCAGCAGCGCGGGGACGGCGTGTTCGACGCGTCGATCGTCGCGTTGCGGCGCTTGAACCGGGCTGGCTACGGAACGGGAGGCGACTTGCGGCTGAATCTCGTCTACAATCCGCTGGGCGCCCAATTGCCTCCGGACCAATCGGAGCTGGAAGCGGACTATAAGGAAGCGCTGCGCGACCATTTCGGGATTCGATTCGACCGTTTGTTCACGATCACCAACATGCCCATCGCCCGGTTTTTGACGCAGCTCAAACGCGAGGGGAAGAGCGCGTCGTATCATCAATTGCTGGTCGATAGCTTCAATCCGGCGTCGATCGACGGCTTGATGTGTCGTGACACTGTGAGCGTTGACTGGGAGGGCCGCGTGTTCGATTGCGACTTCAACCAGATGCTGGGGTTGCCCCTGGGCGATCGTCCGAATCGCTATTTATGGGAGCTTGATCCGAAGGAACTGCCGGGTTCCTCCATCGCTTTGGGGGAGCATTGCTATGGCTGCACAGCGGGAGCGGGTTCCAGTTGCGGAGGGGCGCTGACCGACTAGGTTCCGCCCGCGTTTGACCGTACACGATAATTGAGCTTTGGTTTTGTCCAGAACAGTGTCATAGTCAGTAATTTGTATCGATAATGAAGTCGTGGATGTGGACAGTTTTTCTTCTTTGCGCAGCGATCGCTTTTGGCGGTTGCTCGGACTCCAAGAATCAGGCGTCCAAAGACAGCGCTGCGAAAGAAGCGGCGAGTAAAAAAGTCGAGAGCGACTCCAAGGGGGAAAAACCGGAGAAAACCAATCGAGTGGCCCGCGAACGGCCTGCGGTTCCGGTCAAGGTCTCTATCGTCGATGAAGGGACGATTACGTCCTCTCTCGTATTCGATTCCGTATTGGAAACGGAGAGCTCGGTGGAGATATTCTCGGAAGCCTCGGGAGTCATCCTCGAGGTTCTGGTTGAAGAAGGGGACCGCGTTGAAACCGGCCAGATTCTCGCTCGTATGGAAAACGAGGAGCAGCGCGTCGATGCGGACGAGGCTCGAGCCCGATACGAGCACGAAAAAGGGAATTTCGAGCGAACCACCGGGTTGCACGAGCGGAACCTGATCAACCAGCAGGAGTTCGACAACGCCAAGTTCAATTTGGAGCAGATGCGGTTGCGCTACGAGCGTACGCGTATCCAATTGGAAAATACGATCGTCCGGTCCACGGTGAGCGGAGTGGTTACTGCAAGAGTGGCTCAAGAAGGGAGTCGCGTGACTGCCAATCGACCTTTGTTCTCGGTGATGAACTTGGACGAGCTGTTTGCGAACGTGAATGTTCCTGGACAACATCTGCTCGTGGTCGAACAAGGACTGCCCGCCGTGATCGACTCCGAGTTAATCGAAGGGGTTCGGTACGACGCGTTCGTGAAGCTAGTCAGTCCGATTGTCGATCCCGAAAGTGGCACTTTCAAAGCGAAGGTCGCGATTTCGGATGTCAATGGCATGCCGATCTATCCTGGGATGTTCGTGAATGTACGGGTGATTGTGGATACCAGTGACAATGCAGTGCTCGTTCCAAAAGAGGCGATCGTACATGAAGGTGACCTGAAATACATATTCAAAGTGCAGGGAGGGAAGGCGCGCAAGATGCTGTTGCAAGAAGGCTATTCAAACGTCGGATACGTCCAGGCGATTTCGGGATTGGAAAAAGGGGACTCCGTGATCGTGATGGGCCACAGCGCCTTGAAAGACGGCGCCAACGTGAAGGTGGTCGCGGACGCGGTTGCGGCGGAGGAAAGCCAGACGAAGTCAAACGGTTCGGCCGAAGGCTAGATGGCTCGCCTGAAATCAAGGCTGTCAGTGAGTAGCGAACGCCTTCGATTAAGAAGCGCCGTTGTCGATAGGAAATTCGACATCGCTTTCGGTAGTTGCATGAGGGCGAGGATGCAGTGAATAAGAAATCCCATTTCGCGATTTCCACGCGCCGACCGGTGTCGGTCTTGATGATTGTGCTGGCGGTAAGCGTATTCGGATACGTTTCCTACCAGAAACTGCCGCTTACATTGATGCCCGAGGTGTCCTATCCGACGCTTACGGTGCGTACCGAGTATCCGGGTACGGCTCCGCAGGAGGTCGAGACCCAGGTTTCGCAGCGGTTGGAGGAACAACTCGGGATTATCCAAAAGCTCAATTCGATTACCTCGATCTCGAAAGCGGACCAGTCGGACATCATCCTCGAATTCGCCTGGGGAGCGGACATGACCGAGGCGACGCAGTCCATTCGCGAAAAGCTGGACCGCGTACGCATGCCGCGCGACGCCAAGCGTCCGCTCATCTTGCGATACGATCCAACCTTGGACCCTATCATGCGTATTGGGATGACGGGCCCGTATCCGCTCGACCAACTTCGTCTCTATGCGGAGGAGATTGTGCAGCGCGAGCTCGAGGGTGAGGAAGGCCTGGCCGCGGTCAAGGTCATCGGAGGACTCGAAGAGGAGTACCAAGTGCGGATTTACGAGGACAAGCTCGTATCCTTGAACTTGGACATTCAGCAGGTGAATTCGCGACTGGCCCAGAATAACGTGAACTTGCCGGGGGGGCGATTACAGGAAGGACGCGTGCGCTATTCCATCCGAACCCTGAACGAGTTCAAGTCGGTGGAGGAAATCGGTTCGATCGTGATTGCTCAAAAGAACGGTGTGAACGTCCTCTTGAGTGATATCGCCGATATCGAAAAGAGTCACAAGGAGATCGAGATCGAGACGTTGGTCAATGGACGGGAAAGCGTGGAGATCGAAATCTACAAGGAGGCGGATGCCAACATTGTCGAAGTCGCCCAGCGCGTGAGGGATCGCGTTTATGGAACGCCCGAGCAGCAATCGTACGTCGAAAACCGAGGCGTTGGAGACGCTCGAGCGCTTGCGGCGGAGGCGATGCGCAATCAGGACGGCAAACGGGACTCGAGCGATCTGCGGCGGGACGCGGCGTTGATAATTCGCGAAGACCGGATCATGACAAATTTCGTCGATTACAAGCTTCCGGATGGCTGCGAACTGGCGGTGCTTACGGACCAGTCCGTCTTTATCAAGCAGTCCATCGACGAGGTGAAAGGGAATGCGATCGTCGGGGGGCTGATTTCGGTTTTCGTCATTTTTCTCTTTTTGAGAAACGTGGGGCACACGGCCATTATCGGGATTACCATTCCGGTATCCATCGTCGCCACGTTCGCGCCGATGCAGTTGTCGGGCGTGACGCTCAACATCATATCGCTGGGCGGACTGGCCTTGGGCGTGGGGATGCTGGTGGACAACTCGATCGTGGTGCTCGAGAGCATTTTCCGATGTCGCGAGGAAGGGGATAGCTTCGTCGAATCCACAGTGCGCGGCGTTTCCGAAGTAGGAGGCGCGGTGGTCGCCTCGACTTTGACGACGATCGCGGTGTTCTTTCCCATCGTCTTCGTCGAAGGCGTTGCCGGCCAGGTTTTCGGGGACATGTCGCTGACGGTTGTTTTCTCGCTTCTGGCGTCGCTCGTGGTGGCGCTTTATTTTATTCCCATGTTGGCGTCGCGGCAATTTGGCGGCGACCAAAACGCGTTGGCGAACAAGCGTAGCAAGGTTCTGAGCTTCGACTTCGTAGTGGAAACGTGGAGCAAGTTCTCGAATTCGATCCGAAGCTACAACACGGGGATCAAAAATTGCGGCTGGGTGTATCGGATTTTCGCCGTAGTCGCGTATCCGCTCGTGTTGGCAGTCTTGGTTATTTCGCTTCCGTTTCGAATCGTTATGTGCGTGATCGGCAAGGTTGCGACACTCGTATTCATGGCGGTACTGCTTGTGGTGGGCGTTTTCATCTGGATTGGGAAGCAGCTGATTCGAGCGTTAACTCCGTTTTTGAAAGTGTTCGATTTCGCGTTCGCTCGCGCCTTGGCCTTCTACAAGGGGCTTTTGGGCTGGGCGCTGGGCAACAAGATTTTCATCGTCGGAATCGCGTTTCTCGCGTTTGGGCTGACTATTGGATTCGTTTTTCCAAGGCTGGGCAGCGAACTGATCCCGAAAGTCCATCAAGGCGAATTCAATGTTAAAGTGAAACTGCCCGTGGGGACTCCGATTGAAGAGACAATCGAGACGGTGAGGGGAATCGAATCCGTCGTGTTGGAAAACGAATACGTGGCTCGGACCGCGGTTTTAGTCGGCACAGACGGCGGCGCTTCAAGCGGTTCCGACGAAGGGGACAATACAGGCGTGATTACCACGGCTCTCGTTCCTGGTTCGAGCAAAGCGATGGAGACGCTCGTATTGGATGAATTGAGACAGTACACGTCGAATATTCCCGATATTGAGATTGAAGTGAGCTATCCGGAACTGTTCAGCGTGAACGCCCCGATCGAGGTGGAGATTTACGGCCACGACCTGGAGGATATGAAAGAGGCGAGCGCGTCGGTGGTGGCGGCGTTGCAAGGAATTCCGGGGCTCGTCGACATCCAGTCCAGCGTACAAAAAGGGAATCCCGAAGTGCAGATTGTCTATGATCGGCAGCGACTTTCCCAATTGAACATGGACCTGAAGACGGTTGCCGAGCTGATACGCAACAAAGTCCAAGGCCAAGTGCCCACCGAGTTCCAACGCAGGGATCGTCAGATCGACATCATGGTGCGACTGGACGAGCAGGATCGACTCGGGCTGGAAGAGCTGAGGAGCATCGTGGTGAATCCGCGCGGCGCGGTGCCCATACCGCTGTCGTCGATCGCGGATTTGCGCGTACGCG
This sequence comes from Opitutaceae bacterium, assembly GCA_028284235.1. GTDB lineage: Bacteria > Verrucomicrobiota > Verrucomicrobiia > Opitutales > Opitutaceae > Pelagisphaera. The sequence continues at coordinate 74,053 of JANQSC010000017.1, read as the reverse complement.
AGGGGCCGAACGAAATTCGCCATCTCGACCAGCAACGAGGAGCCGTCGTCACGGCGAATGTGGAAGGGATCCAGCTCTCGGAGGCGTCGCTGCTAATCGAGGAGACGCTGTTCGCTATGGAGCTCCCGGAGGGATTCGACTACGATGTGACTGGTCAGGCGGCGGAGATGGAGCGCTCTTTGGAAAGCCTCATGTTCGCTTTGGCCTTGGCCCTTTTTCTCGTCTACATCGTCATGGCCAGCCAGTTCGAGTCGCTGCTGCACCCGTTCATTATTTTATTCACGGTGCCGCTCGCCATAATTGGAGTGGTGATCGTTCTCTTCCTTGGCGGTTGGTCGTTGAATATTCTGGTCTTCATCGGCCTCATCATGCTGGCGGGGATCGTAGTGAACAACGCCATCGTGCTCGTTGACTACATCAATAATCTGAGGCGTGGCGGGAAGGAAAAGGTGGAGGCGGTAAAGACAGCCGCGGTCGCCCGTTTTCGTCCCATTTTGATGACTACCATGACCACGGTTTTGGGTTTGATCCCCATGGCTCTGGGTCTCGGTGAAGGCTCGGAAATTCGGGTTCCGCTGGCGATCACGGTGATTGCAGGCCTGTCGACTTCGACCTTTCTTACATTGATTGTGATTCCCTGTGTGTATCTACTGGTCGACTACAAGGAAATTAAAGTCGAAAGCGAGGAGTCCGTGGGAGAAGAGGAAATCGCGATGGGGGTAGGCGTCAAAGCGTAGCGAGACGATATGCGTAAAGAGGACTACAGTTTCTTTCCGTCGCTTTCGGTCAATCGGCCGATCACGGTATTGATGGGTTTGCTGATGACGCTCGTTCTTGGCGTGATTGCGTATAACCGCATCAAGGTAGAACTATTCCCCAGCGGAATGGAGGAGAAGCGGTTGATGGTTCGGGCGGACTACGACAATTCGACTCCGCTCGACACGCTCGACAAGATCGTCGAGCCTATGGAGGACATTCTCGGAACTGTAACGGGTATTGATAGAATCCATACGCGAGCGTATTCCTCTCAGGGTCGCGCCTACGTCTACTTTCACAACAGCGTCAACATGGATGACGCGTACGACGATATCAAGGACCGGATGGATCGGCTTCTTCCGGAGTTGCCGGAAGAGGTTGAAGAAATTCGCGTCTACAAGTACGACGCGGACGACGAGGAAATCCTCTTCGCCTCGATGACGATGGGGCCCGAGATCGAAAATCCGGAGTATTTCATCGAGCGCTATTTCGCTCCCGCCCTCCAGCGGATCGACGGAGTGGCGGAAGTCGATATCCAAGGCGACAGCCGTCGCGAAATTCGAATCTCGCTGGACCAGGAGAAGCTCCGGTCTCACAACATCGACATATTCGCGCTCTCCTCTCGTCTGAGAAACCAGAATCTGAATTTGAGCGCGGGTCGTGTATCGGAGGGCGGACAAGAGTACATGGTACGCTCGGTTGGTCGCATCGAGGATATTTCCGTCCTGGAGGATTTCGTCGTCGACCGGGAGAAAAACGTGAAACTGAGCGATCTTGGCGAAGTGTACATCAGCAAGCTGGAGAGCTCGGGAACTTGGAGGCTGGAAGGCGGTCGGGCCTATGGAATCGAAATCAAGCGCTCGGCGGACGCGAATATTGTCGAGATCACCCGCCAGGCGAATCGCGTCTTCGAACGATTCGCCAATTCGAAACGCTGGGAAGGGATTCAGTTCCGTGTATTCAAGGATCAAGGAAAGTACATCCTTCAGTCCATCGACAATCTTAAAATGTCGGCGGTTTGGGGAGGCATTTTCTCGTTCGCGGTTCTGGTCTTCTTTTTACGCTCCCTGAAGATCTCGCTGACCATTACTTTGGCGATCCCGCTCTCACTGCTGTGTTCGGTGGTCGTGCTCTATTTTATCGACTGGACCTTGAATCTCCTGACCATGATGGGCCTGCTCATTTCCGTCGGTCTCGTTGTCGACAACGCGATTGTCATGGTGGAGAACATACACTCGAAGATCGAGAAAGGAATGAGCCCTAAGAAGGGAGCGCTGGTAGGAGCGAGTGAAATTTCACTGGCCATCACCATGGCGACTCTGACTACAATGGTGGTCTTCATTCCATTGCTGTTGATGGATTCGGGGGGGGAGATTCGATTCTACTTCTACCGGATTGGAATTCCCGTGATCGCGTCTTTGGCCGCGTCGCTGACGATCGCTTTGTTGCTCATTCCGCTAGCGACTAAGACCTTTGCCTCGAAGCGAGCGAAGCCGAGAGTTGAAACGGGTACCGGAAGAATCAATGGCGTCTATCAATCGCTCTTGAAGCGTTCGCTGAAAGACAAAGGGCTCGCGATTCTTGTAATCCTAATGATCCTCGGCGTGTCCGCGTATCCGGTTTACGATGAGTGGATCGAAACGCGGGAACGCAGCAGCGACGCCAGCGTGATCAGTCTGAGTTTCTACTTGCCAGCGGGTGTGAAGAAGTCGCAGGTGAGTGAATGGGTGGACGACGTGGAGGCGTTTTTGGAGGAGAACCGAACTCAGTACGGGTTCGACTCCTATTCGTCCTATCACAGCAGCTACACGATGTACGTGCGCATGAACATGAGCCAAGAGACGCTGAACTGGCATCAGGTGGCTTATCGTTGGATGTTGGAGCAAGTGGGTCTCGGTCCGGAAAAACCGATGAGTCGTGGAGACGTGATGCGCGACGTCGCGGAGCGAATCGAGTTGCCTCCGGGTTTGCGGATGCGTTCCAGCTACAAGAGTCGAGGTCCGAGCGACCCGACCCGCTCCTTTTATTTGTATTTGTACGGCGACGACACGGAAACGCTCTATGCGCTTTCGGACGAAGTGGCGCGGCGATTGGAGTCGATTCCGGAGTTGGTGGGGATCGATATGGACTTGGAGGAGGACAATCAGGAGCTGAATGTCCACCTGGACCGGGAGCAGGCGCAGAAACTGGGAATCAGCACGCGGGACGTTTCGAACGGGATTGCGGCGGCGATGCGCGGATCGAGCGTCGGGCGCTTCTATACGGCAGAAGGCCGCGAAATTAACATCGAGGCCCGGCTGCGTGAAGAGGATCGGGAGTCGCTCGATGAATTGAGTCGAATGCGGTTTCTTTCGGACAATGGAACGGAGGTTCCGCTCGAGTCTATTTCGACTTTGGATTTTCGCGATTCGACCTGGTCGATAAGGCGGGACAACCGAAAAACTTCGATGCGAATCCGAGCCATGATGGATACGGACGACATTCGGGCCACCAATGCCAAGATCGAGTCGCTCATGCAGGGCTTCGAAATGCCGCGTGGCTATCGCTGGGACCGAGGGAGTTCGTCTTTGCGGATAGACCAGGAAAACCGGGATATCCGTTTCGCTCTGCTGCTGATTTTCATTTTCGTATTGTTCCTCATGGGCATCCTCTTCGAGTCGTTCATTATGCCGCTAGCGGTGATCGCGACTGTACCGATGGCGAGTGTGGGAGTTGTCTGGATGCTCGTCGCGACCGAAACGGCGTTTGATCGAATGGCGGGAGTAGGGGCGATGATATTGCTTGGAATTGTCGTCAACAACGGAATCGTGCTGATCGACCTGTCCCAGCGTCTCATGCGTTCTGGACTGTCGCGAAACGACGCGTTGATCGAGGCGAGCCGCCAGCGGTTTCGTCCGATTTGGATTACCTCGCTCACGACAACATTCGGTATGCTCCCGATGGCGATCGGAGGATCGAAGGTGATGGACATGTCTTACTCGCCACTGGGACGAGTGATTATCGGCGGGCTGCTCGTATCCACGTTTCTGACACTGATTGTCGTACCGCTGTTCTACGCGTTGCTCGACGATCTCCGCAATTGGTTTGGGGCGACTGTTCGGACGGTGCTTGGTCGTGGGGAAGATGCGGAAAGCGACGCTCTGCCGGCGCGTTAGATTGCCGATTCGGACGGCCCGGCGGTCCGTCCCTACCTGATATTCGAATTGCGGGCCAGATTCTAGGAAGCGAATTTGCCGTTTTCGAGACGGGTGACTCCCGTGGGATTGTCGTCTCTGAGTTCGGGCGGGAGCAGGTTTTGCGGGCTGTCCTGGTAGGCGATGAGGCGGGCGAAGCGTGTGATGGCGTGCGTGCCGACTGAAGTGCTTCGGCCGTCGGAGGTGGCTGGATACGGTCCGCCATGCACCATGGAGGGACACACTTCCACTCCGGTCGGAAATGCGTTGTAGACAATTCGGCCCACTTTTCGTTCGAGAATGGGCAAGGCATCCCCGTATTGAGCGAAATCGTCTTCCGTTCCGTGAAGGGTGCCGGTGAGTTGTCCTTCGAAACTTTCTAGTACCGCGAGTAGTTCGGACGTTTCCGACCAGCGCACGATTGTCGTTCCCGGTCCGAATAGCTCTTCGCTGAGAGTCGCGTCGGCCAGGAATGCGGACGCGTCGGTTTCGAATACGGCGGCGCTACCGAGGCATCCTGACGATCCATCGTTCACTGTATTGGAAACAAGAGTACGAACGCCTTGGCTGGAGTCCATGCGTTGCACGCCGTCGGAATAGGCGCTTTGGATGGTTGCGTTGAGCATGACTTGCGACGCGGTCGCTTTCATTTTCTCCACGAAGCTCGCGACGAACGCGTCGCCCGCATCGTCTTTCTTGACGAGCGCGACGCCTGGATTCGTGCAGAACTGACCCACTCCCAAAGTCGCCGAAACATGTAGTCCCGCCGCGATGGATTCGCCTCGATCCGCGATCGCTCCGGGCAGGAGGACGACCGGGTTTACGCTGCCCATTTCGGCGTAGACGGGAATGGGTTCCTTGCGCTCGGCGGCAAGTTTCATCAGGGCCGTTCCTCCGGCAGTTGATCCGGTGAATCCGACCGCTTTTACGGCTGGGTGGGTTACGAGGGCGGAACCGACCGACCGTCCGCCGCCGAAGAGAAGACTAAAGACGCCTTCAGGCATACTGGTCGCTCGGGCGGCGGATTGAATGGCGCGCGCTACGAGTTCCGCCGTGCCGGGATGGGACGAGTGGGCTTTGACGATGACTGGGCAACCGGCCGCGAGGGCGGATGCGGTGTCGCCACCTGCGGTCGAAAAGGCGAGTGGGAAGTTGCTCGCGGCGAAAACGACGACGGGTCCCACTGGGCGAAGCATGGAGCGGACGTCGGGTTTGGGCAGGGGCTCGCGATCCGGAATCGCGGTATCGATGCGCGGCTGGCTCCAGGAGCCGTCCCGGGCGACTTGGGCGAACAAGCGCAGCTGGCCTGTGGTTCGACCGGTTTCGCCAATAATTCTCCCTTCAGGAAGTCCGGTTTCCTGCATGGCCCGTTGGGTGAGCGTTTCGCCCAGGGCTTCGATTTCGTTGGCGATCGCTTCGAGAAACTCCGCCCGTTCGGCGCCGGATTTTCCGCTGTATGATTGGAAGGCGTTTTTCGCGAGCGTTGCGGCCGACTCGACTTCCTCGCTGGAGGCATTGAAAAACGGTGGTTCAATTTCATTGCCATTGGAAGGGTCGATGGCCCGTTTTGGATCGGGAGTATCGGACCCTTCTTTGAATCCGATTAGAGAACGTCCGAGGAGCGAGGTTGGGATGTCTGTAGGCATATCAATTGGGATTGGCGTCGCATTCTGGCGCTGCGGGCTACGGCTGCAACTCTGTTTGTCGTTAGATCACGGGTACTCCGAGGTCGGCGTGTCGGACGTTGGGCTGGGACATCGTTGCTTGTGGTGATTCGCGCTGGATCAAATCGTAGACAAGCTTGCTCCTGCGAACGCGTTCTTCCGAGAGGGTGAGGGCGGCGGATTCGAGGTGCTTTCCGTAGGGATAGATGTCCGGTCCGTTTCGAAGGCCGAGTTTGATGTAGATCGGGGCGGCGAATTGGATGAAGTCCGGCGTTTCAAAGTGCCGGACGAAACCGCCGAGCCCGTCGGGGGATTCAACATAGATGTCGAGGGGAGCGTCGATCGACTGCCGGATCGCGGACAGTTGATCGACTGAGAGATCGGTCGCCACGTTGATGGTGTCGGAACCGATCGACTCGAGCAATTGACAGGTGGCCGGATTGGCGGGAGCAAGTATCGCGGACGACTTTATGATCAACTCGCTGGGTAGCTGCCCGCTGGACCGAAGTTTGGCGACCGCTTGGATCAATCCGAAGTCGGAAAGCAGGAATGACCGGATTCCAAGATCGCAGGCGCGAAAGATGTCGTCGAGGCTGTATCGGATTTGATCGGCCCCGCGCGCCTGCCACTGGACTACTTTCCCGGCAGGGGCGTTCCAAAGTCCGCCAACATCGAAGTTCGCTCGGGGCGTGGTGAAGAGGCAGACTTCGATGTTCCGTTCCGCTCCGATTTGAGCGAAGGAGCGGATTTGGGCGTCGCTGAGCATTTGGATGCCGCTCCCCTGGCTGACTCGGTGGACGGGACAGTCGATTGTATCCGCGATTTCGAGAAGGCGCTTAAACGCTTCCGGGGTCTCCGTACTTGGAATTTCGATACGATATTGGGATCCGTCGGCGAATCGCTTGCTGGATTCGGTTTTCTTATCCGATATGGGCAATTCTAGACTTTTGAGAGCGTCGATCGATTTTTGCATGTTGGTAGTCTATACGCGTTTTTGGGTAGGTTTCGCTGAATCCACTCTGGGCGGGAGTCCGGCGAGACCCCTGCGGCGAATCAATCGGGAGCGATTCACTCGATAGAGTCAAGGTCGAGTTCGTGCACGTCGTTTCATTTGCGCAACTAGCCTCAAGGGACTTGCAGCGGTTGTCCAATGGAGTGCTTTCGAAGACGCTCCGTCTCGCTATTTGTCGTTGTAATAGAATCTAATTAAGCTGTATCTTTCGAACTACTAGAGGTTTATGAAGAGACACCCCGCTAAAACCTATCCCTCGCGGAGCTTGCATGGATCGATTGTGCACGAGTTGGGGCGGCGAATCGTATCGGGTGAATACGCTCCGGGAACGACCTTGCCGATCGAGGAAGACTTGCGCGAAGAGCTCGATGTGAGTCGAAATGCGCTTCGGGAGGGGATCAAGGTACTGTCGGCGAAGGGACTGCTTACGGTCCGACCGCGCACGGGAACGTGCGTCCAACCGCGCGAACGGTGGAATTTGACCGATCCCGATGTGCTCGTATGGTCGATGATGGGCGAAGTGGACCCAGAGGTCATCCGGTCGTTGACGGAGTTTCGCGGCGTGATCGAACCGGCTGCTGCCGAGCAGGCGGCTCGTCGCGCTACCCAGGAGCAACGTCGCGCGATTGCGGAATGTCTGGCGGAATTGGAGCGAGCTTGTCGGCAGTTCGACGCGGGCGCGATTTCGATCGACGAATGCGCAGCAGCGGACATGGCCTTCCACGGCGCGATATTCTCCGCGTCGGGAAACCCGTTTCTGGAGACGGTGATGGCCAACATCAACTCCGCGTTGGCCTTGAGCCGCTCGCTCACGGACAGCGTTCCGGGGGCGTTGATTCGGTCCTTGCCGCTACACAAGCGAATCGGCGCCGCGGTGATCGACGCACGGCCGGAAGAGGCGCGTTTGGCGATGGTGGAATTGTGCGCGAATGTCGCTGTGGATGTGGAAGCCGCTCTGGCGCTGGAGTCCGGCGAATAGCCTCTTCGGGTGAAACAATGCTGGCGATTTTCGGGAACTTTGTTCTCTTTCTGGCTTCGTAATATGAAACCGGCGTTGAAGCGCTCCCGTATTACTGCTGTGGCCCTGGAGCCCGAGCATAACTACCTCCTTCCAAACTTATGAAACTACATTCGATTACCTCTGCTACATTGGCAGTTTTATCATTTGCGTTGGCCGCAAACGGGCAGACGTTGCAGCTTGAATCCTCGCAAGCGCTGGGAGACCTCGAAGGCCAGGTGGAAGGACCCGCTCTGGAGGTGGATCTGACTGACTATTTCGAAATCGACGGGGTGACCGGGCAGATTGTGGAATTGGATTTCAGCCGGGAAAATGAGCCTCTTCTGGGCGTGATCAACATTGAGATGCTCGCGGATGCGGCCCCGGCCAATGTCGCCAATTTTCTCAACTACGTGGACGACGGCGACTACAACAACTCGATCATCCACCGCTCTATTGCCGACTTCGTGCTGCAGGGCGGCGGGTTCACCGCCGGCTTTCCGGTGGTCGAGGTGCCCGCGGACGATCCGGTGGTGAACGAGTTCAATTTGTCGAACGTGGTCGGCACGCTTTCCATGGCGAAACTCGATGGCGACCCCGACAGCGCCACCAACGAGTTCTTCATCAATCTCGCCGACAACTCCGCGAATCTGGATACGCAAAACGGCGGGTTTACTGTTTTTGCCCGCGTCATTGGCACCGGCATGGACGTTGCGGAGTCAATCGAAGCAGTGAACACGTGGAGCTCGATCCCTTTGTTCAACAACGCCCAGTTGTTTGACGACGTACCGCTCTTGGGAACAATCGACGATCCGATCGCCGCGGAATTCATGATAGTCATGAAAACCGCTCGACGAGTCGCTATGTATCCAGATTCCGATGGAAACCCGTCGATGATATCGTTCACCGCCGCCAGTTCGGATACGGATCTAGCGACTGTCTCCCTGGATGGTTCCACCTTGGTTGTGACACCGGGAAGCTCGGAAGTTGGCGCGGCGACGATTACAGTGACCGCCTCGGATACGAACGGTAATACTGTGGAGGATACGTTCGAAGTGCAAATACAAGCGGTGACTCCAGTGTTTTCGAGCCAGCCCCTGTCGCGCGTTGTGGAAATCGGACGTCCGGTGACGCTCTCGATAGTCGCCGTATCTAATACCGCCCTGACGTATCAGTGGAATCTGGACGGCGATCCAATCGCCGGAGCGACGAGTCCGACTTACGAGATCGCTTCTTTTACAAGCGACGATGCCGGTGTCTACACGGTGAGCGCCACAAATTCCGAAGGCACGACCGTTTCGAACGCGGCCACGATTGAAGCGGCAACGAAGTCGGGTCGTTTGATTAATATCTCGACTCGAGGCGTTTCCCGTTCCGGCGAAGCGTCGCTCATTGTCGGATTCTTCATCACCGGCGGCGCGGGCGAAAAGCAGTTGGTCGTTCGCGGCGTTGGGCCCGACTTGCTGGATCGAGGGGTGGTGGGAGCGATGCCAGATCCGTTGTTGCGTTTTCGTTCCGGGCTTGGAGTGGATGTAATCAACGACGATTGGGAAAATGGGACGGATCTCGATTTGCTGGACGAGCTTCTGCCGCGTTCCGGGGCTCAGCCATTCGAAGCGGGCAGCGCGGATTCGGTGGTGATTGGTTCATTTCCGGTGGATTCGGGGGGATATAGCGCCTTGGTTGGACCCAATGTCGGGGAGGCTGACGGTATCGTGCTTGCCGAAGTGTTCGACGCCGACGAAGACCGCCTCAACACCGATATTCGCCTCTTCAATGTATCCACGCGGGCCGAAGTGGGCACGGGCGAAAATGTTTTGATCGCTGGCTTTTGGATCGCGGGCACTGAAAAGGCGAATGTGCTGATTCGAGGTCTCGGTCCCGCCCTCGAAGCCGGCGGCGTCCAGAACTTCATCGACGATCCTGAGATAACGGTGAAAAACGGTCTCGGCGAAACGATTGGTTACTCCGACGACTGGGAGGACACCGATGTCAAAGATTCGTTGATACGAGCCATGCAAGGCTCGGGCGCGATCGTGCCCGACGAGGGCAGCAAGGACGCGGCTCTGATGCTGACGCTTGAGCCGGGTGGCTACTCGGTCATCCTGAGCAGCGTGGACGATCAAATCGGAGTCGGTCTCGTCGAAGTGTTCGAAGTCCGATAGAAGCCATAATCATACTCCTAATCTTACTCATAATCTTAATCCTCCTCGCGCCGTCGGTTGGTTTTTTGATTATGATTAGGAGTAGGATTATGATTGAGAATCTTATTGGAACTAAAACAAATCGAGCTGTTCCTCTTCCCTGGCGGGCGTCCGCGTGTCGCTCGCCATCGCCGGGAACGGGTCGAGGAGCGGGTTGAGCTTCTTCAACTGCTCGTGCAAAGCTCGGGCGAAATAGGGAGCGTAGGCTTCGTCGGGGCAATGGGTGAAAACGAATGGCTTTTTGCCTTCAAGTATCCATTTATTGATGACGGGTGCCCATTCTTTGATCCAAGGTTCGTTCTCGGGCGTCGAATTCTGGCCGACGAAGCGTAGGAACGGCCGATTGCCGGTGGCGATTTTTCGGACGGGAGTTTGCGGTTTACGCGACTGGGCGGCGATCTCCGCCTCGTCGGGCGACTGGGCTGCGAAGAGCGGGCGGCTGTCGAAGATAACCTTGTCCATCCCCAGCGCTTGCAGCGTGTCGTCGAGGCGCTGTTCGTTGTCGGACTTGTCGTACCAGCTGACGTGTCGCGGCTCCACTGCGTAGTGGAACTCCTTGGGCAGACTGCTCAAGAAACGTTCCAAGGTATCGAAACTGTGCGCATTGAAAGAGGGCGGTAGCTGGAGAAAGCTCGGGCCGAGCCGTTCGCCGTGCTGCAGCGTCTCCAAGATCTTGATAAAGGCGTCCGTTTCCGAGTCGGCTCCTGACAGGCGTCGCTCGTGCGAAATCGACTTGGGGAATTTTGGGCAGAATCTGAATCCAGGGCCCGCTTCCGCCATCCAACGCTCGACTGTGGCGAGCGGCGGGAGGGCGTAGAAGATCGAATTCGCTTCGACCGTATTGAAAAACTTGGCGTAGTGCCGAAGCGAATCCTGAGCGGATGCTCGCTTGTCGAAAACGGTCCCAATCCAGTCGCGGCAGTTCCAAACGGGGCAGCCTCGATAGTAGGTTGCGGATTCAGGCATTTGCGGGAGGTTCGATTCGTCGATGCCAGTCGCCTAGGCTTTGCCGTAGACCTCTTCCGGATCGAATAGCGGTTCGCCGCCGTCGAAGACGAGTTCGCCCGACTGCGTGTCGAGCTTGCGGTAAAAGCACGAGCGGTATCCATTATGACAGGACGCTCCGTTTTCGCCGATTTCCGCTTTGCAAAGAATGACATCCTGGTCGCAATCGGTTCTCAGCTCCTTGAGATGTTGCACTTGTCCGGAGGATTCCCCTTTTACCCAGAGTTTGCCGCGGGACCGGCTGAAGTAAGTGACCTTGCCGGTTTCGATCGTATGTTCGAGCGCTTCGCGATTCATGAAAGCGAACATGAGCACCTGGTTGGTATGAACGTCGGTGGTGATGCACGGAATTAATCCGTCGGCGTCGAACTTCGGCTGGAGGCTCAGCCCTTTTTCGATTTCGGTTTTCGATGTTCGTTCGTGGAGACAGCTCTGTGACATAGTCGGTCGAATGAAGCGAACGACACGGGTGCTGTAAAGCCAATGATTTTCCGGGGAAAGTCGCCGGACTGGCGTTTGACTGCTATTTTGAAGCTGTCTCGTAAGTCCACGCCTTCGCTTCATCTCCTAATCATAATCATACTCATAATCCTAATCACCCCCAATACCTTCTTCATTTGATTAAGATTAAGAGTATGATTATGATTAGGATTAAGAGTATGACTTTACGTTGACTGTTTGGTCGGCAGGAACGCGAGCGCGTCTCGGAGTCGGGCGATCGTAGGTGCAGGGGCGTTGCTGGGAGAAGGGGACTGGGTGAAATGCAGCGCCTTCCATCCGGCTCGGAGAGCGCCGGCGACGTCCTGCTCTGGGTGGTCTCCGATGTGCATCAGCTCCGCCGGCGAGCGACCGAGTTGGCTGGCGGCATGGGCGAAAATGGCGCGATCGGGTTTTTGGAATCCGATTTCGCTCGAAATGAAGATCCGCTCGAATCGGTGGCGAATGCGATGGTCGTCTAGGACCGAGAGAACGCGCGGGTCCCAGTTAGTGAGCAGTGAGAAGGGGACTTCGCGTTGGTCGAGCGCGTCGAAGAGTTCCCTCGCGTCGTCGTTGAGGCGCCAGCGGCGGCCCTTGGCGAATTCGCTCCAGAGCGCTTCGAACAAAGTGTCGAAATTGGATGGAAGCTCCGCCTGGAAGCGAATTGCGCTCGAAACGATCGCTCTCCAGTAGGCGCGTTCGGCGGCTAGACTGTCACTGCGGGGAAGCGGCTTGGGGGTCGCGCTCATCGCCTGTTGGAATCCGCGCTCGAGTTTCACAGCATCGAGTTCGAGGCCGTGGTCGGCCATTACTTCACGATAGATGGCGCCGACGGAGGGAGTTGGAAAGAGGAGCGTGCCAGCGGCGTCAAGCGTGACGGCCCGGATTGGAAGGCGCGGGCTCACGATTCGCCGAGTTTCCGGAGAAGATCGTAGCTATAGATGCCGGTGTTGTGTCCGTCCGAGAAGTGGAAGCGAAAGGCGTAGGCGCCGACCGGCTGCCAGGATTCGATGGCGACATCGGAGTAGTCCTTGCCGCTTTCGCCGCCGTATTGCGTCCCGAAAATATCCTTCTCGCCTGAAACCGAAGCGCTGGGGGACCGGGCCCGTAAAAGCTGGGCGGAGATGTAGCTCTCGGTTCCGTCCTGCCAGACGATCGCCAGTTCATTTCCGATTAGTTGCATGTCGCTGGGCGGAATCATTGCGTCGAAATCTAGCGTCGGCGCCCGGAATTTCAATACCGAGAGCGCGCTCCGCCCGGATTTGACGTCCGATTTTGGACGCCAAACTACCGCCGCGGTAAAAAGCACGCTAAACCCATCGGCTTTAACAACTTGTTCATAGTAAAGATGGGGTGGCGTGGCGAAAGATTTTGACAAAATGGGGAGAAATGGGGAATTTTGGGGGACTTTCTCTAGATTTCCCAGGAAAGCTGTCATGACTTCCCACGCCAGAACTGTCTACGTTGGCAAATACCAGCGTAATCTCGATTCGAAGAGTCGCTTAGCGATTCCTTCGAAGTGGCGTTTTGACGGGGACATGGAGGACGGCTATCTGGCCTTGCCCGATCCCAGCGGTTGTGCGCTGGTGTTGCCGCCGCAGCAGGTGGCGAAGCTTTACGACAAGATCGAGAGCCAGCAGTTGAGCGACGAGGACGCCCAGGACTTGCAGGACAAGCTGTTTTCGCAGGCGACTTTTTTCAGCTGCGACAAGCAAGGCCGGATCAACATGCCTGACGAGCTGCTGGATCACGCGGGTATTGGCAAGGAGGCGGTCTTGGTGGGCCGCATGATCAACTTCCGCATTTGGAGCCCGGCTCGCTGGGAGGCCATCGACCCGAAAACCAATCAAGACGATTTGGGCAAGCTTATGAAGCGAGCCAATCTATAAAGAAGGAGACGACCGGATGAATAATAGAAAATCCCCTCGAAGTTCATTTCTCTCCTCGATTTTGCGTATGCGATCAAAGCGGTCAGCTGAAAGCCAGTCGCTCGGGCGGTTGCAGCTGTTCGGCATGGGCGGCACCTTTGGCCACGGAGTGATCCGGCATTGCGACACTTGGGAACTGGGCGGGGAGACTCCCGACAGAGTAACGGATCGTCCGGGCATGGGAGACATCGCCGAGCGACGACGCGAAGAGGCGAGCGAGCGGCTTGGCCGAGGGAAGGGAAAGGGCTTCTATGATTTCATCAATAGATAGCGTCTTTCCGGGCGCCGCTATGGAAGGTCACGTTCCAGTTCTCGCGGAGGAGACACTGCGGTTTCTCGAGCCCGAAGCGGGCGGCGTGTACCTGGACTGCACGTTTGGAGGCGGCGGGCACACGCGCCTCATACTCGAGGCGGCGGACACGACGGTGGTCGCGCTGGACCAGGATCCGGACGCCGCTCGACGGGCGGAAGCCTTCACGAACGAATTTGGCGGACGCTTCCAGTTTCGCCGCATGAATTTCGCAAACCTAGAGAACCTGAAAGAGGGGCCCTTTGACGGTATCCTATTCGACTTCGGAGTTTCCTCCTTTCAGCTCGATCAGACCGATCGCGGTTTCTCCTTTCGAGGAGAAGCGCCTCTGGACATGCGAATGGACCCCGAGAGCGGGCGTTCGGCCGCGGACTGGCTGGCATCTGCCAGCCGCCAAGAGCTGATCCACGCGCTGCGCGTCTACGGGGAAGAGAAAAACTGGCGTCGTATCGCGGACGCCATCATCGAAGCGAGAACGCGCTCCCCAATCCTAACCACAAAAGACTTGTCGGACCTTATCCTATCCTGCACTCCGGCAAGGCTGCGTTTCACTTCGAAAATCCATCCGGCGACTCGGGCCTTTCAAGGGATCCGAATCGCGGTGAACAACGAGATCGAAGTCATCGAACTCGGACTGCCGGCCGCTTTCGAGCGGCTCAAGCCCAACGGACGGTTGTGCGTGATCAGTTTCCATTCCTTGGAGGACCGGATCGCGAAGAACCTGTTTCGCCGCTGGGCGGGTCGACCCGAGCCTGGCGACAATCGGCCTCAGGACATGCGAGAAACCAAGGCGACGTTGCTAACACGTCGCCCCGAGACGGCCGGCGATAGGGAAATCGCGGCCAACGCGCGGAGTCGATCCGCCAAACTGAGAGCGCTAAGGAAGGCGGACATATAGAAAATGAGAACCCACCTAAAACGGAGAAGCAGGATAATGAACAACAGTACTACGCTCAAAGAAGCGCTTAATCGCCAATTCGTGGCCTTGGCCACTTACGCCCCGCTCGACAGCGGGCATTTCGATTGCAAACGCAGCGAGCAAATCGGCTCGAATAAACCCTCAATTTCATTTAAATCGTTCGAGAGAGCGTATCCAGTTTTTCAGGATAGCTCTTCGATGCACGTAGAAGCAACATGAGTCGAAACTCCAGGAATCGAGCCGCCAATCAAATCCTCAACCGTCTGATCTTCTATTCGCTGGCGACGCTGACGCTCGTGGGCGGGTTCGGGATCGTCACCGTGTGGATGCGCCACCAGACGTCGCAAACCGCGAACCGTCTGCAGGCGATTGAACAGAAGATCGTGGAGGAGCGGCGCGTATTGGCTCAACTGGACGTGGAAATGGCGATCGCCTTGTCGACGGACAATCTCATCGAGCTGAATGAATCGCTCAACTTGAAACTCCGCGAGCCGGTCTACACTCAGATCGTGCACGTTTCGGAGAACGTCGAAGCTCGACTGTACGAAAAGACCGCCAACAGCGTGTTCACCGCTTCCTTCGCGTCCGGCAATTGATAGATTAGATGGCTAAAGGCTTTGCTCCAAGAATCCGGTTTTGGACGCTCGCTTTGTGTATCCTGGTCGGATACGGCGCGATTGGCTATCGCCTGGTCGAATTGCACGTGATCGACGCGCCGCGCCTGAATGAGGAGGTTCAGAACACCCGGTTTCGAGTGATCCCGCTCAACTCGCGCCGCGGGGACATTTTCACCTACGACTTGAATGGGGGGAAGGAGCTTTTCGCGACCAGCCAGACTTTTCTCGAAGTCGGTGTCGATCCAGTTTCCATCGACGAGAAAGACCTTCATAGGCTCCCGGATCTCAGTCGTTTACTCGGGAAGGATCTGGGGTTTGTGGAGGATGTTTTCGAGGCCTCGGGAAATCGCTTCCGGATCGATCGGGCTCGGTCGAACGACCGTTGGCGGCGGCTCGCTCGGAGAATCGACGAAAATACGTATCGAAAGATACTCGAACTCGAAATCGACGGCGTGTACGGAAATCGTCAATACGAACGCGTGTACCCCAAGGAGTCGTTGGCGTCCCATGTGATCGGTTTCGTCAGGCGGGATGGAGCCTCTGTTTCGGGGATCGAGAAGGAGTTTGATTTTTATCTGAGCGGCCAACGCGGATGGCGCGAATCGGAGGTGAACGCGGGTCAAGAGATGGCCCAGTTCCGGCGGAGGTATGTGCCGGCTCGCGACGGGATGAGCCTGGCGCTCTCGATCGATTCCTACGTGCAGCACCAAATTGAAAACGAACTCGCGTACTTGGCGGAGACGTTTGACCCGGAGTCGGCCTGCATTGTCGTCTCGGACCCCTACAGCGGATTTATATTGGGATTGGCAAACTATCCGACGTTCAATCCCAATCGCTACAACGAGTTCGACAAGTCGACGCATAAAAACCGGGCGATGACCGATCCGATAGAGCCGGGTTCGACGTTTAAAATCGTCGCCGCAAGCGCTGCTTTGGAAGAACGTCTCGTCAATGTGGATACCGAGTTCGATTGTTCGATACCGACGCTGCGCATGCCGGATGGCTATGTCGCCAAGCTTCCGAAGGACTGGAAGCCGTTCGGAGTGCTTTCGGTCGAGGGAATCGTTGCTCACTCGTCCAATCGAGGCGCCGCCCATCTGGGCACGCTGGTAGGTTTCGACGAGTTTTACGACTACGTGCGCAAATTTGGATTCGGAGAGCGCACGGGATTGGATATCGGCGTGGAGTCGCGAGGGATATTGCATCCGGTGCGCAATTGGGACGGATTGACCTTGTCGCGCATGACTATGGGTCACGCGATTTCGGCGACTCCGCTGCAGATTCACTACGCCATGGCCACCGTGGCAAATGGTGGGCTGCTGATGCGATCGCAAATCGTATCGAGAATTGTGGATACAGACAACAACGACGCTGTTACCTATGGGCCAATGATTCGTCGCCGAGTCGTTTCTCGCGAGACCGCCCGGACGATGTCGCAGCTCCTTGTCAAAACCGCGTCGCCTGGCGGCACGGCCCACAAGGCGTACATTCCGGGCTACCGCGTGGCGGGAAAAACTGGCACGGCTCAGAAGATTGTCGACGGGCGGTACTCCAACCGCCAACACGTGGGTTCGTTTAGCGGCTATTTTCCGGCGGACGACCCCGAAGTGGTCATCACGGTAATCGTTGATGGCTCCCGTTCAAACATGCCTGTCTCGGGAAGCGGCGCGGCGGTGCCGGCCTTCAAGCGAGTCGCGGAGAAGTTGATTCCTTATTACGCGATTCCTCCCCGGAGGGAGAACGGCGCGTTTGCGTCGGCAATTGGAACCACGGGAGTTTCGTCAAGTCGTTGAATTGTCGGCCTAGGGAATGGAGTTAAGTCGAAACGATTCAGCGGGTCAGCTTTTTCGGAGGCGAGGACGGATGGAAAACACGAAATCTATGAGTGCGGAGGGTAGGAAGTTGAGCGTTCTGTTGAAAAAGAGCGGAGCGAAGCTGAAGCGCAAGTCGGCGGACCCGTTGGTGACGCGCCTGGTCATCGACAGTCGTCGCGTCACTCCGGGAAGTCTGTTCTTCGCCTTGCCCGGGCTGCGACAGGATGGCAATTCCTTCGTGGACGAGGCGTTGAAGCGCGGCGCGGTAGGCGTCGTTTCCAACGCGCCGAAGCGATTCGGAAAGTCGAAAGCGGTTTTCGTTAGTTCGGACGATCCGCGCGTGACTTTGGCCAAAGTGGCGCGGCGTTTTTTCGACAAGCCCGACAAGGCTCTGGATTTGGTGGGCATTACCGGCACGAACGGGAAGACGACGGTTTCTTATTTGGCCAAGCATTTTCTGTCTGTTGACGGAGTGAAAACGGGGTGCCTGGGCACGATTGGGTACGATTTGGTGGAGCGAGTTTTGCCTTCGTTTCGCACGACGCCGGAAGCGCATGAGTTGTGCGAGTTGCTATCCCAAATGCGCGGGTTTGGATGCGAGCGCGCGGTGATGGAGGTGAGTTCGCACGGGATCGACCAGCTCAGGGTGGCGGAATTGAGATTCAAAGTCGGCGTCTTCCTGAACCTGACTCGAGACCACTTGGACTATCACGGCGACATGGAAAGCTACTTCAATGTTAAGCGGCGTTTTATTGTGGGCGAAATTGGAGCCCAGCCGAAAAAACTCGCGATCAATGTCGACGACTCCTACGGGCGTCGTATTGTCGAAGAGCTGTCGGACGAATCGGTTTTCACCTTTGGCGCGTCGAAAGACGCCCGGTTGCGGGCGTCCGATGTGGAGCTAGCTCCTGATTCGACATCGTTCACGTTGAATCTCGACGGAAGGCGGTACTTGGTTCGGTCGCCTTTGATTGGGAACTACAATGTGAGCAACACTTTGGCCGCTCTGTCGATCGCGATTCAGTGCGGTGTCGATATTGAAGCGTGTATTGGAAGCTTGGATTCGTTCAGCGGAATCCCGGGCCGAATGGAGCGGATTGACGAAGGTCAAAGTTTCGAGGTGGTAGTCGACTACGCTCATACGGGGAACGCGCTGGAGAACGCGCTCAAGATGTTGAAGGAAATCACGCCGGGGAAGTTGCGGGTTGTGTTCGGTTGCGGGGGAAACCGGGACCGGGGAAAGCGATCCGAAATGACTCGAGTGGCAACTGAATTGGCGGACTACAGTTGGGCCACTACGGACAATCCGCGATCCGAGGTTCAGGAGCAGATTTTCGACGACATGCGTCAAGGAGTGGCGGATCGTTCCAAAATCGACTTCGTAATCGACCGCCGGCGAGCCATCGAGCTCGCGTTGAAAAGCGCCAATCCGGGGGATTGCGTACTGGTTGCGGGCAAGGGCCACGAGCCTTTCCAGGAATTCGGGGACACGGTCGTACCGTTTGACGATAGAAAAGTGTCACGGGAGCTGCTCGGGCTCATGAAGCTCGGCGGGCGAGTTTGAAATGGCGGAATTCGACGCGAAAGAGCTGGCCCGCTGGTGCGATGGATCGTGGATCAACTCGATTCCCAGCCGACCTGTCAGCGGATTCTGCTACGATACTCGAAAACTGGATACGGGCGACTTGTTTGTGGCCATCGAAACGGATCGACGCGACGGTCATGATTTTCTAGAGGAAGCGGCGCGTCGCGGCGCGTCGGGCGCGCTGGTTCATCGGGAAATCGAAGGAGTGGCGCTTCCGCAGTTGCGAGTGTCGGATACATTGGCGGCGTTTCGAATGATGGCTCGATCGTATCGAAGAAGCTGGGACGCGACTGTGATTGGGCTGACGGGGAGTTGTGGTAAAACGACGACCAAGGAACTGCTTTTGCAAGCCCTGGGGAGGGAGCCCGCGGCGCAAGGGACGAGCGGGAATTTGAACAATCTGATCGGCGTCCCGCTCTCCATTTTGAGCATCGACAAGTCCTCTTGTCGGTTCGCCGTGATCGAAGCCGGAATCAGCGAGCCGGGCGAAATGGAGCGGCTCGCCTCTGTCATTGAGCCCGACTGGGTTGTCTTTACCGCGATTGGGCCGGCCCATTTGGAAGGCTTGGGCTCGCTGGAAGGGATTGCGGAGGAAAAGGGGAAGCTCGCGAGCGGCCCCACCGTCAATCGCGTTGTGATGGGTGAGTCGTGCGTTCCGTTCAAAGCGCTTCTGTTCGATGGCGATGCGGAAATTGTCGCGGAGGAAGGGGCATTTGAGGGAGCGTTGGAGTACCGATTGGATCGGACCGGTTCGAGGATGCGTCTCGAATTTTTGAGTTCCGGCGGGGAGTTTTGTATCCAAGGAACGGGGAAGGGGCTGGCGTCGAATGCGGCGCTAGCAATCTTGGTGGCTCGAGAACTGGGAGTTTCCAACGAGGCTATATCCGAGCGATTGGCCCGATGGTCGCCTGGCGGGATGCGGGGAGAGTGGAAGGAGTTTGGAAATGCCAATGTCTACGTGGACTGCTACAATGCGAATCCGCTTTCGATGTTGGACGCGATCGAGAGTTTCTCCGCTACCGCGGAACCCGACAGGCCACGGCTCTACGTTATCGGAAGCATGGAGGAGCTGGGCGAGGCCTCCGATGATTGGCACGAGCGAGTCGGAGCGGCCCTGCGACTGCAGTCGGAAGACAAGGTGGCTTTGATCGGGAACGGCGCGGAGCGAATGCGGGCGGGCGTTGAATCAGCTGGTGGCGATGTCGGCGTGGTTGTGATTGTCTCGGAAGCGGGGGAGCTTGAGTCGCAGTTGTCGGGATTCTCGGGAAATGTGTTTTTGAAAGGAAGTCGACGTTATCGTTTGGAAGAGGCCCTCTCGTTTCTGGGCCCACCGGTGGTCGCTGAAGAACAGTCATGTTAAGCTACTTATCTCAGTACGAGGAATTTTTTGGACCGCTTCGGATGTTGCGGTTTTTGACTCTGCGGATGCTGCTCGCCTCAGGCACGGCGTTGTTTATTGGATACATTCTGGGTCCCTGGTTGATTGGGCTTTTGCAGCGACTGAGTTTTCAGCAGAGTTTCCGCGACGAGGCCGAGGTAGGCAAGTTGGCCGAGCTCCACGCGGGAAAGAAGAACACGCCTACTATGGGCGGCTTGCTTATATTCGTTTCTGTGACGGTGTCGGCCTTGCTTTGGGCTCAGTTCAACGTGTGGACGTTGACAGCGCTGTTTGTGTACGCGAGTTTGACGGCGCTCGGATTCGTCGACGACTATCTGAAGGTTTCCAAGCGGAACAGCAAGGGCTTCCCTTCACGCGGGAAGATCATTTGGCAGAGCGTGACGACGCTGGCGGTCTTGTTTATTCTGCTGAACAATCCGACTAGCGTGGGCAAAGTGCAGGAGCTTTGGGTGCCGTTCGTGAAGAACGCGGTTCTCACCGAGATGCCGCTTTGGCTGCTGTTCGGATTCTTGTTTCTCGTCCTGGTGGGCTCGAGCAACGCGATCAACGTGACCGACGGCGTTGACGGCTTGGCCATCGGCTGCACCATCACGGTTGCGATCGTGTATGCGATAATGGCCTACGCGGCGGGGAATTTTATCATTTCCGAGTACTTGCTCATTTCGCATGTGCCGGGCGTTGGCGAATTGGGAGTGGTGTGCGCCGCAGTGGTGGGAGGCGGACTGGCCTTTCTTTGGTTCAATGCTCATCCCGCCGAAGTGTTTATGGGAGATACGGGTTCGCTCGCGTTGGGCGGGCTGGTGGGAGTGATCGCGTTCATGACGCACCAAGCGCTGACTTTAGTAATCGTGGGCGGTATTTTCGTGATGGAAGCGGTGTCTGTAATCTTGCAAGTCGCTTCGTTTAAAAGCACGGGCAAGCGGGTTTTCAGAATGGCGCCGATTCATCACCACTTCGAGTTGAAGGGGTGGCCGGAGACGAAAGTGGTGATCCGGTTTT
This sequence comes from Opitutaceae bacterium, assembly GCA_028284235.1. Taxonomy (GTDB): domain Bacteria; phylum Verrucomicrobiota; class Verrucomicrobiia; order Opitutales; family Opitutaceae; genus Pelagisphaera. The sequence goes on along the minus strand of JANQSC010000017.1, from coordinate 53,194 downwards.
GGATCTTGTCCTTAATTTTCGCGTTCGCCGGTCTGGCGACGCTCAAAATTCGATGAACGCGGTGGTCGAAGATTTGCCCGATTGGCTAGCGAAGGGGATCGAGACGCCTGTCGCTGTATTCGGAGCCGGCGCGAGCGGGAAAGCCGCGTCGGATTTGTTGGAAAGCTTGGGCGCTTCAGTTGCGATCTACGACGAAAGCGCGGTTTTGTTCGACGAAAACGCAGCTGCGCGGCACGGTTTGGCTGTATTCAGTCCGGGGTTTGCGCGGGATCATCCTTGGCTGACCCTGGCCCGTTCGAACGATTGCCGGGCGATCCCTGAATTCGACTTGGCTGCCGCTTTGTGGAAGGGGCCGATCGTCGCGGTAACCGGGACGAATGGAAAGACGACTTTGACTTCCTTTTTGAACCGGGCGTTTCGTCACGTGGGAATCGAATCCTATGTCGCGGGCAATATTGGCAAGCCCCTGTGCGCGCTGTTGGCGGAAGACTGCAATCGCGAGTCGATCGCGGTGTGCGAAGTGAGCTCTTTCCAGGCGGAAGCGATGGAAGTTTTTCGAGCGGACCATGTTCTTTGGACGAATTTCGACGAGGATCATCTCGATCGGCACGAATCGCTTCAATCGTATTTCAGATGCAAATACAAACTCGTCGAACGCGCCCGCGGGAGTTCGCTTTTTATAGACTCCTCGGTGTTCGAGTACGGGAAGTCGATCGGATTGGACCTGCCGGAATCGAGCGTGGTGCCGTTCGAGAACGACTTGGAGCGCCTCGGTTTGCGGGGTTCGGTGTTCGAGACGGAGCCGGAATTGAATTCCTATCTGATGGCTCGGGCTCTTTGGATCTCATTGACCTTCGCGGAATGCGAGTTGGTCGAGGCGGCGCGGCAGTTCGAGAAAAGCCCGCATCGGATTGAGCGGTTGGGCGAGAAGTCGGGGATCCGGTTTTGGGACGATTCCAAAGCGACGAATCTGCACGCGACTCTCGGCTGTTTGCGGCGCTTTGAGACGCCGTCCCTCTGGATTGGAGGCGGCAAGGACAAAGGGAGCGACGCGGGCGTTTTCGCCGAGCGAGTGGCGCCCTTCGTGAAGGCGGCGGTTCTAATCGGGGAAACGCGTTTCGAGCTGAAGTCGGCGTTTGAGAGCGCGGGTATTCCCGTTTTCGAGCATGCAAGCATGCAGGACGCGGTGGCCCGTGTTTTTGAAATTGGGGAAAGCGGGGACAATGCAGTACTTAGTCCTGGCTTCGCGAGTTTCGATATGTTTGAAAACTATGTACAAAGAGGGCTCGAGTTTCGAAAGTCCATTGACTGTTTTTAATTGGAGAGGAGCATGGATGAAGTTTGGTTTTAAAAGTAAGGAAAGTAACATGAAATTATTGCGGATTGGGGTGATTGCAGGGGCTCACGGGATCGTGCTCGGGATCCTGTTTTTAATGAGTGGCGTGAGCAACAGCAGCCAGCAAGCCAACGCCCAAGCGTCCGCCGGCGCTACTTGGTCGAATACGGACGCCGACGCTCAGACGCCTACGGTGGGCGGCACTGGTTTCGATTCCCGAGCGAGTGACTTGACGGGATACAACGCGGGCGATCCAAGCGCGGCGAACGCGCAGTTCGTACCAGAGATTTCCAGCAGGCAGCGGTTCGAGCCTCGTCGGCCCGGCGGATCGAGCTCGAGACAGGCGCCTTCGAGCCCGCCGGTCCAGAACCGCCAAGACAATGGGCGACTGCCGCCGCTTGGTGGCGGGAATGTGGGCGGCTCCAACTCGCCATCGAGTATCATCGCTCCCAATCAGCCGTCGGGGATTATTCGATACACGGTGCGAAGCGGCGACAGCCTTTGGGGAATCTCCCGGAGGTTCAATGTAACGCAGCAGGATCTGCAGTCGGTGAATCCGGGATTGTCTGTGAACATCCAGCCGGGACAAGTGCTGAATGTACCCCGTCAAGACGCTTCGACTTATCGCCCCTCCAGCGCCCCTGCGCCGGCGGTACAGGTGGAGGGCAGTGTATACACGGTGAAAAGCGGAGACACGCTTTCGCAAATCGCCGCGAACCAAGGTGTCACGGTGAACGACATCCGAGCGGCCAACAATCTCTCCGGCAGTCTGATTCAAATCGGGCAGAAGCTGGTCATCCCGAACGGGCGCCCGACCGCTTCGACTCGGTCTCCGGCGCGAAGGGGTCAAGGCCTGCAAGTTGTCGTGGCTGCGGGCGACAGCGTATTCTCGATCGCGGAGCGATACAATGTTACCGCTCGAGATTTGGTGCTTCACAACAATTTGCAAAATCCGGAGCGTATCAACCCAGGCCAGACATTGTTCATTCCGAATCGTTCGTCGGGCGCTACCAGCCAACCGGTGGCTCGCCCCGCCGCGACTCCGCCGCCGGCCCGAGCCGAACCGACGCCTCCTCCGCAACAGCAGCAACAACTGCCGACGATTCCAGAGGATCCGCCTTTGCAGATCCCGGACGAGAACGATCTGCTGTTAGACGAAGAATTGATTGAGCAGCCGGTCATTCCGATCGAGAACTAGGCGGGCATCCCGAAGTCCCTATCATGTCGAAACGCAAGTCGAAGGGAGTTCACACGGGCCATTTCGGGATTTTGAATCCAGCGGTGGCGATTGTCGTGTGCGTATTCGCCTTGGCGATGTTGGGCGTTTCGGTGCTGTTTAGCGCGAGCCTTCCCGTCAACGAAGACGATCCGTATCGCATCATCGAGAAACAGTTGATGTGGATGGGAGTTACATTCGTCGTGGGGCTGATTGTCCTGAAAGTCGATTTGGAATGGGCGCGGAAGTTTGTCTGGGTCGGCTATGGAGTCTGTGTAGTCGGGCTTGTGCTGGTTCTGATTCCAGGGATCGGCTCGATCGTGAACGGAAGTCGCAGCTGGTTTCGCTTCGGGCCCTTCGGCTTGCAAATCGCGGAATTCGCTAAGATCGGTCTGGTGTTTTTTCTGGCTCACTACTTCAGTTTGATCCGCAAGGAGTCCGGCACGTTTTGGAAGGGTTTTGCCGTTCCTTGCATCGCGATCGGCCTAGTAGTGGGGCTGATAATGATGCAGACGGATTTGGGGACGGCGTTGATCATCTCCATGGTTTGCTTTTGTCTTTTGTTTTTGGCCGGTTCGAATGTGTTCTACCTGTGCGGCTCCGCCCTCGCCAGTCTCGTTCCTGTAGTGTATTTGATTTCCAAGGACCCGGAGCGCTTGAGTCGATTGACCGCGTTCATGGACATGGAAGGGAACAAGTCGGGCGACGCCTACCAAGTCTGGCAGGCGATCCTCGCGTTTGGAGCGGGAGGCGTTGAGGGCGTTGGACCGGGCAATGGACGGCAGCAATTGCGTTCGCTGCCGGAAGCCCACACGGACTTTATTTTCGCGATCGTCGGCGAGGAGTTGGGCCTATTCGCCACTATGGCGGTTGTGGTGGTATTTATGGGCTTGTTTATCGCGGGTGTATCGCACGTGAGAAAGGCGCCCAACTCGTACCAGTTTCTGCTGGCGTCGGGATGTCTGTTGACAATCAGTATCCAAGCTCTGGTGAATCTCGGAGTGGTGACGGGTTCCTTGCCCACTACAGGGTTGCCGCTACCGTTTATCAGCTACGGGGGCTCGAACTTTTTGGTGATGGGTTTGTGCGTCGCTTTGATTTTGAATACGAGTCTGGCCTGGAAGACGCCCGCGCTCAAAGATTCCGGTCGTAAACTCAAAGAGATTTGAGGATGAGGCGCGCGCTGATTGCTTGTGGAGGAACGGGCGGGCATTTGTCCCCGGGTATCGCTCTTGCCGAAGAGTTGGCGAAGCGGGAATGGGAGAGCGAGCTCCTCATAAGCGGGAAGCAGGTGGACTCGCGATTGGTGAAAAAGTATCATGATTTGCGCTACGACGCGATTCCGGGGAGCGGATTGAGCGCGCGTCCGCGTCAGTTTATTCGTTTTTCGAGGGACTTGCTTTCGGGTTACCGGTACTGCTCTCGCAAGATCGTCGAGACGAAGCCGGATGTAGTTGTGGGTTTCGGCGGGTTCATTTCCGCGCCGGCATTGCTGGCGGGCCGACGCAACGGAGTTCCGGTCGCCATCCACGAAGCGAACCAGGTTCCGGGACGGGTAACTCGTTTCGTGAGTCGCTTTGCCGATCGCATTTACTTGCCGGAAGGGGTTTCGATCGGATCTCGACGGGCGAGTCGCGTTTCCCACGTGGGGATGCCGGTTCGTTCCGAGTTCAAGCGCTTGTCCCGCTCGGACGCGAAGGCGACCCTCGGGTTCGACCCGATGAAAAAGCTGCTCGTAGTCTTTGGAGGAAGCCAAGGAGCGGAGTCTTTGAATCAATGGGCGAGGGAGTCGCTGGACACGTTGAGTGCCGCCGGGATCCAGATGCTGTGTTTGACTGGAATGCAGGGCGAGTCGACGAATGGAGCCGACCGCAGCGCTGCGGCGAGCGGGGAGGCGCGAATGGTCTTTCAAGCGTTCAGCGATCGGATGGCTGAAACCTTGTCGGCGGCGGATTTGGCCGTCTCGCGAGCGGGCGCGGGGAGCATCGCCGAATTGGCGCGTTGTCGTACGCCCTCGTTTCTCGTCCCGTATCCATTGGCCGCGGACGACCATCAACGCGTCAACGCAAAGCGGTTGGAAGAGTCGGGTGGCGGGCTCAAAGTCGAGAACTCGGATTTGAATACGCTCTTGGACCGCGTCGTGTCCTTACTGGGGGACGACGCTGGCTTGGGGCGGATGAGAGCGTGTTTGGAAACGCTGGACCCATCGAATCCTCAATCGACGATGGCGGCAGATTTGGAGCGAATTATATCGAAGCGGTCTTCGTGACGGCGCAGTGTATTGGAGAATCAGTAGAAAGAATGGAGCCGAATTCAAAACCAGAGCACGTTCACCTCATCGGTGTTTCGGGCGCGGGAATGTTGCCATTGGCGCTTTGCCTCAAGCAAATGGGGATTTCGGTAAGCGGGGAGGATGACGCGATGGCGGCGGGCGCTCGGGAGTTGCTTTCCCGTTACGATGTTCCCATTGCCATTATCGGATCACAAGATTTCGGATACGCGCCGACTTGGATTGTCCATTCTTCGGCGATTGACGAAGCGCACCCGTCTCTGGGCGCGGCCCAAGAACTGGATGCCCGAGTGATGCGGCGTGGCGAGTGCCTGGCGGAGGTCGCCCGCGAAAAGCGGGTAATCGGAGTAGCCGGTTCGCATGGGAAAACGTCTACGACTGGAATTCTAATCGATTTGCTGGAGGAGATCGGCGCGAATCCGTCCTACGCAATTGGCGGGCTTTTTGCGGATGGCAAGTCGCCGGGACGTTGGACAGATTCGGAGTGGCTCGTTCTCGAGTTGGACGAAAGCGACGGGACGATTGAGAAATTTCGACCGGAGGTCAGCGTTATCTTGAACGCGGATCACGACCATCACGCTTACTACTCGAGCTTCGAGGAGTATTTGGACGTGTTCCGTCGCTTGGCGAATCGCACGTCGGGTGTAGTCGTATTGGCCGAGTCGCTTAGGCCGGAATTCGCGAGCGAGGAGTTCAACGCCGATGTAGTGTATCCGGATGTTGGAGATGGGTCGATTCGTGAATCGAATCAACTGGGCGCGTTTAGCGAATCGAACCAGCGACTGGCGATAGCGGCGGCGCGGGCGGCGGGTTTCGATACGCGCGAGACGGGCCAGTTTGTGGCGACGCCGATCGCCCGTCGGCAGAATTGCCTCTATTTCTCGCCTCGTTTGAAGATTTTCGAAGACTACGCCCACCATCCGGTTGAGATCGAGGCGATGCGCGAGGCGCTGTCATCCGGGGTGGGAGGGCCGACCATCGCGGTGTTCCAGCCGCACCGCTACTCGCGGACGCGGTCTTTGAAAGACGCGTTGGCGGCGGCTTTGGAGTCGTTTGATTTCATCTATTTGCTGGACGTTTATGCGGCGTCCGAGGCGCCTTTGCCTGGAGGCGGCAGCGAAGACTTGTTGGAAGCTTGCCGGGCTCGGTTTGATCGCTGCGCTTATTTGCCTTCCGAGGATGGGCTCTTGGAGTCGCTGCGAGAACGAGTCGAGGGAATGGAAACCGCGACGGTGTTGTTCTTGGGAGCGGGTCGCACGGACGCGTTGGGGGAGCGATTCGCGAACGAGACCGCTTCCGCCGACGCGCGGTGGGGAGGCGTGTTCCGGGGGTTGGCGATCGGAGTCGACGCGCGCTCGCGTATTCGAGCGAACGTGTCTTTGGGCAACAAGACGACATTGCGAGTTGGTGGCGACGCGGAGGTTTACTACGAGCCGGCGTCGATCGACGAGCTGACGAGCGCGTTGCGACTTTGCAAGGAAGCGTCAATACCGGTTTATCCGTTGGGTCGCGGTTCGAATCTGATCGTTCCGGACGAAGGTGTGGCTGGATTGGTGGTTCGACTGTCCCATGCGAGCTGGAAGCGTTTTGATCGGCTCTCGGAGGACTCGGTGCAAGTCGGGGCGGGACTGCGGATCAAGGAGCTTTGTGGAACGGCCTGTCGCGAAGGCTTGGAGGGGTTCGAGTTTTTAGAAGGAATCCCGGGAAGCGTAGGCGGGGCCCTGCGCATGAACGCGGGCGCTATGGGCGGTTGGATGTTCGACATCGTGAAGAGCGTTCGCTACGTCACTCTCGATGGGGACTTGGTCGAAGCGAGCGCTTCGGAGTTGAGCGTGGGTTATCGTCATTGTCGCGAACTGGAAAGCGCGATCGCCATCGACGCGGTGCTGACGCCGAAAGCCGTTGGTCGGGACGAGGCGGAGTTGCGTCGAGCGATTGACGTCTATCAATCGAAGCGGAAGGAGTCCCAGCCAAGGGAGCCGAGCGCGGGCTGCATTTTCAAAAATCCGGAAGGCGATTCCGCGGGGCGACTCATCGAAGAGCTGGGATTGAAAGGCACGGTCATAGGTGGGGCGGAGATCAGCTGCACGCACGGAAATTTCATCGTCAATAGAGGGGGAGCGACGAGCGCCGATGTCATAGAGTTGATCCGGCTCGCGAGGCGAGTCGCCAAGGGAAAGCGGTCGGTGACGCTTGAGCCGGAGGCTTTGCTTTACGGATCGGAATGGAAGGACGCGCTGTCATGACGGATCTTCCGGTCATTGCTGTGGTTTGTGGTGGGACTTCGCCCGAGCGCGCGGTTTCGCTGGGTTCGGGGAAAGCCGTGGCGGAGGCCATGGACGGTTTGTTCCCGGTGGAGCGTTTCGAGCTGGATGCGGAGGCGTTGCCGGCCGGGCTGGAGAGCCGGCGGCATGTGGTTTTGTCCACGCTTCACGGGAGTTTTGGCGAGGATGGCGGGTTTCAAGCGATCCTGGACGAGGCGGGGATCGAGTATGCGGGCTGCGACCAGAAGTGCAGCGCTTTGACCTTCGACAAGGCTCTGACCAAGTCGGTTTTGTCGGAAGCGGGAATCCCGGTAGCGGATCAAATCATCTTCGATCGAACGGCGCCGCCGAGCGTGTCGGAAGTGGTCGAACGACTGGGCCAGCAAGTCGTTTTGAAGCCGGTGCGCCAAGGGAGCAGCATCGGGCTCGCGTTTGCTCGATCGGAATCGGAAATCGCGACGCTCTTTGACGATCTCAAGTTTGACGACTGGATGTTGGAGACGCTCATCGTCGGTCGCGAATTGTCGCTTGGCGTGATCGAGGGAGAGGTGATGGAGATCGTGGAGATTTCGCCGAAGTCGGGCCAATTCGACTATGCAAGCAAATATACGAAAGGGATGACCGAGTACGAGGCGCCGGCTCGATTGAGCGCGGAGTTGGAGCGTGAAATCAAGGCCATTGCCGCGGCGACGTACAATGCGTGCGGCTGTCGCGACTATGCCCGTGTCGATGTCATGCTGGATGGTGAAGGGCGTCCGTATGTCCTGGAAGTGAATACGTTGCCGGGCATGAAGGAAACGAGTTTGATGCCGATGTCGGCGGGCGCGGCGGGCCTAAGTTTCAAAGCCTTGTTAAAAAAATTAGTTGAGCCTGCGATCTTGAGATTTCGGTCCAAGTATTCAATCTGTTGATATGGCTACGAAAAAGGCGGCTAAGGGCGCTCGCAGATCGAAATCCTGGAAGGACATCGACCAGGATGTGAAGGCGAAGAGCATGAGCTCGACCGCGTTCAAGCGTCGTTTGCTCGCTCGCTGTCGTCGGGTCGGGTATTGCGTGGCCGCTTTGGTCGCGGCGTTTTTCGCGGGGAAGCTGCTTTTGATGACCGAAGACGTTTCCGCCGCCTTGACCAAGGCGGGCCGGGCGTTGCCGATTAAGGTTGTGGAGGTGGAGAGCGACGCGCTCTCCCGCGATTGGATTATGAGCTACTTGGGGGTTGACCGGGAGGGCTTGAATCTGCTCGAGGTGAATCTGAAAGCGCTGAAAGTCCAGTTGCTTGAACTCCCCCAAGTTGCCAGCGTCGATGTGGCCCGACGTCTTCCGGATACGCTGTTCATTTCGGTTGTCGAGCGCGACCCAATCGCCAAAATTTTGGTGGAAGACGTGGAGCGCGGCCGGGTGACTTTGCTTGTCGATCGCGAAGGCGTCGTGTATGAAGGGACTGGTTACGATGCGAAACGCATCAAATCGCTGCCTTTCTTGGACGGATTTAGCTTGAAGCGATTGGAGCGCGGGTTTGAGCGAGTGGAAGGGATGGACCTTGTGGACCGGTTACTGTCGGAAGCGCGGGAGATTGCTCCCCATATTTTCCAGACTTGGAAAGTGGTTTCGCTCGGCGAACTGCCTAAGTTGATCGTCAAGAGCAATTTCGCTCGCGAGATCGTTTTCGAGCCGAGAGCGGTCGACTATCGGAAGCAATTGTCGGAGCTGGACTACATTATCGACTATCACAAGAGCCGCTCGTATCGGAGTATCGCGAAAGTGGATTTGACTATGAATTCCCAAGTGCCGGTGGTGCCGACTTCCCTTGTCCGTTAATGTATTGACTTAATTGTGACGAAATATCGAATCGCTGATCAATAGTGTACAAAACGAAAGTAATCGCAGGAATCGAGATTGGAACCAGCAAGGTGTCGGTTCTTTTGGGCGAAATTGTCGAAGGCGGGAGCCTCAACATTATTGGTCTGGGCCAATCCTCGTCGAAAGGGGTGCTCAAAGGCGACATTGTCGACTTCCACGACGCGAGCGACTGCGCGCACGCGGCGATCTTGTCGGCCGAAAAACAGGCGGGAGTGAAGATCGACGGCGTTTATTTGGCCATTAGCGGCAGCGACATTGAAGGGTTCTCGAGCGAAGCGTCGGTCAATGTCACCGCCCGCGACCGGAGAGTGTCGCAGGAGGAGATCGATCAGGTTTCAGGCCTGGCAAAAGGCCGGGAGCTGCCGGAGGAGCGAGCGGTGATCCATCATTTGAAGCGCCCTTATCGGCTGGACATGCGAGCGGTCGATCAGCCGCTCAACTTGGAGGGCGAGCGTTTGGAGGCGAGTTACTGGACGGTGCATGGCAACGCTCGGAAAATTGGCGACGCGATTCACATCATCAATGGCTTCAATCTGCACGTAGACGACGTTGTGCTTTCGGCGCTCGCGGCGGGTTCGGTGGTGGCTTCGGAAGAAGAGAAGCGCGGCGGGTGCTTGGTGATCGACGTAGGTCGCGGCTCGACGGATTACGCGGTTTATAATGGTGGGAGGTGTTTGATTGCGGGCTGTGTCCCGCTGGGCGGAGATCACATTTCCAACGATTTGAGCATCGGCTTGCGGATGCGCCTCAACCAGGCGGAGAGTTTGAAGCACCGGTATGGTTCCGCGGTGGTGGAGCATCGCAACAAGAGTGAGAAAGTGTGGCTGAACAACGACTTCGAAATTGGCGATCGCCCGATTCCTCTTTGGAGCATCGAGAAGATCGTCGAGCTTCGGATGACGGAGATTTTCGAAGTGGTTTTGAAGAAGCTGGGCGCTTTGGGCCGTCCCGACAAGCTGTCGAGCGGCGTGATTGTGTGCGGCGGCGGGGCGAATTTGCGGCGCATCGAGGATTGCGCTGAATCGGTGTTCAACGTTCCCGCCCGGTTGGGGGACAATGGGGCGATGGCCAGCGGCGAGTTGCGCGAGTCGCAGTACAGCGTGGTGTTGGGTCTATTGAAATACGGGCTCCAGTATCAGAGCGCGTCCGACGAGCGGGTCGGGCGCTCGAGCGGATTTATGGGCAAGCTCAAAGGTCTATTTCACTAAAATCTCGATACAAAGTGAGCGGAAGCGATCAAATAACTATCAAGGTGATTGGAGTCGGCGGGGCCGGCTCGAATATTGTCGACCGGCTAATGCTCTCGAATCCGGAGGGCGTGCATTTGTCCGCGGTGAATACCGATCAGCAGGCGTTGTCGAACTCGCCGGTCATGGACAAGCATTGTATTGGCCAGAATGTGACTTGCGGCTTAGGCGCTGGCGGGGATCCCGCGGTGGGAAAGGAAGCGGCTCTTGCGGACAAAGCGCTGATCGAGCGAATGGTGGAGGGCGTGGACTTGCTTTTCATTACGGCCGGCCTCGGCGGGGGCACGGGAACGGGTGTCGCTCCGGTGATCGCCGACATTGCCGCGCAAAAAGGGACGACGGTGATCGCGTTCGTGACGATGCCGTTTACGATCGAACGGGCGGCCCGGGCGAAAGTGGCCAAAGAAGGGCTGGAGAAATTGCGCGAAGTTTCCAACGCGGTGATCCCGCTGCCGAACGATTTGCTCATTCAGGAAAGCGACCCGAGCGCTTCTTTGCTCGACGCGTTTTCGCGGGCGGACGCGTGGATTGAGCGGGCGATCAAGTCGATCTGGGCGATGATGTACAAGACGGGTTTGATCAACCTTGATTTTTCCCAACTGCAGCAAGTGTTCTCCAACCGGGCGGGCAAGACATTGTTCGGGCTGGGAGAGGGATCTGGGGAGAACGCGTCCGCTGAGGCGATCGAGGACCTCAAGATGTGCCCCTTGCTGCACACTCCGGAATTCTCTAAAAAGGCGGACCAGTTGCTGGTGAATCTGGTGGGAGGAGCGAGTTTGGGGATGAGCGAAACGCAGTCGATCATGGACAGTGTCACGGACGCGTTCGGTAAGGACGCGAATGTCGTGATGGGCGCGGTGATCGACGAATCCCTCGGGGACAAGGTCGAGATTTGCGTTATCGGGACCAGCGATCTCAGCAATGTGGCGATTTACCGGGGCCGGAATATTCGGTCGCGAATGCCGTTTGTGGAACCCCCTCAACCTGAGATGCTCGCGCGGGAGATAGCTCCCAAGGCCAAGCAGACGCACGACAAGAAAGTAAAGGTGGAGCAGGACGAATTCTCGTTCAACGAAGGAGAGCCGCGAGGGGAGTTCGAGGAGTCGGACGGAATGATCTTCGAAGGTCAAAATCTCGATACGCCCACCTATCTCCGCAAAGGGGTTCGCATCCCGATTTGATCGAATGCTGACGGATCCGCTGGTTGCGGGCGGTCTAAATTGGCCGGCGGTGCAATTGGAAGCGTGGATTCCGCGTTAATTTCGCTATGGCGGCGCTAATTTCAGACTGGAGCGGTGTGTGTGTCCCCTTTGATTTTACAAGGGCGGCCGGAAAAAAAGATTGGGTTAATCAAATATTTCGGCCAATAACCGTATGAAGCTGACTACTAGTCGATTATGATTTCCTTGATTCGCGATAATTGTGACTTCCTGAAGCAGGGAATCGATTTATTGGAGCGCCATTCCAACGAGACGTACGTCAAATCCGATGTCCGTTCCTTCGGCTCCAGCATCGGTTCGCACATTCGCCATGTACTGGATCACTACGCGTCGTTTGTCGCGGGAATCGAATCAGGGGTCGTCAATTACGACGCTCGGGTGAGGGATACCGCCGACGAGAACGACGCGCGTTCGGGAATTGAGCGGGCGAAGCATCTCTTGAGGGAATTGGAACGCGCCACGCTCGATCCGAATCAGGAGGTGAATGTGATCGTGAGCGCGAATACGGAGGACGACGACGCTCGGTCGCGCTCGACCTTTGGCAGGGAATTGAAGTTTCTCGCCTCCCACACGGTGCATCACTACGCGTTGATCGCTATCGCCAGTCGGATGCAGGGAATTGATCCGGCGGATACGTTCGGAGTCGCGCCTTCCACGCTCAAGTACATGCAGACAGTGGACTGCTGATGTGCACCGTTAGCTGGACGGCCCGAGAAGATTGCTACCGGCTGTATTTCAACCGCGACGAGAGTCGGTCGCGCCTCCGAGCGAACCCGCCGCAAACGCGTTCAAAGGAAGGCGTGTCAATTCTCGCCCCGACCGACACGCAAGGGGGCGGAAGCTGGATCGCGGTGAACGACCAGGGGATTTGCGCGTTCTTGCTCAACAACTACGGGGCAACCCGTCCGGATACGGGAGACCGCGCGTTTCGCAGTCGCGGCGAGATTCCATTGCTTTGCGCGTCGCGAACCGAGGTCGTGGAGGCGGCGAGCGCGGTTCGGAAACTCGATCTCGAGGCGTTTCGACCGTTTATACTCGGGGTGGTCGGGCCGGGAGTGGACGGCCGCCTGTTAAACTGGAACGGCGAACGGTTGGAGTCGCGCGATTCCGGGCATCGCTTTGTTACCACATCTTCGTTCAACACGTCGGAAGTTGAGTCCTATCGGACCCGGAGATTCATGGACTTGCTAGAGTCCGGTGCCGATCTTTGGAACTCGAATCAACAGTTTGAATACCACAGCGACCGGAGCCATGCCGATCGCGCGTTCAATCCTCTGATGTCGCGCGAAGACGCGGAAACGCACTGCGTTTCGGTCGTCTCGGTTTCGGTGGATTCGGTCGACTTCGACTACTACGAGCGGGATAGCGCCACTGGCGGGCTCGCGAGTCCGATTAGCAGCTCGCTCGTTTTGAGAAAGTCGGCCCCATGAGCGCGAAGCGAGCTTTTCTTTTTGGATACGTGGCTCTGCTGGTTGCGTCGGGGATTTGGAAAACGTTTTTTCCGGCCGAGATCCCTCCGTTGCCGCATCAAGAGTCGGCTCTTGTATCCAGCGGAGTAAAAGGGGAAGCGCCGGTCGTAATTCGTTATTTGGATACGAAGCTCGACGCAAACGATGATCGGCCTGTCCTCGTGTTGCTGCATGGCAGTCCTATGGCGTCGGGCGTATTCGACAATTTGAGACCGGCCCTGGAGACGGACTATCGATTGCTCGTTCCCGATCTTCCTGGATTTGGTCGTTCTCAGCGGTCGATTCCCGACTACTCGATCCGGGCGCATTCCCGGTATTTGGAGTCGCTTCTTGAAACGCTGAATGTCGAGGAGAGTCATCTAGTTGGGTACAGCATGGGCGGCGGGGTTGCCCTGGAGTTCGCTGGCAGACAGGAGGAACGGGTCGCTTCTCTGACCCTGGTATCCTCGATAGGTTTGCAGGAATACGAACTGCTCGGGGACTACACGTTGAATCGGGCCCTGCATGCGGGGCAGTTGTTTTGCCTTTGGGCCGTGGATTGGCTGGTACCGCATTTCGGCGGGTTCGAACGTGTGTTGCTCAACAAACGGTACGCCCGCAACTTTTACGATACCGACCAGCGTCCTTTGGAACAGACGCTGCGTGAGTGGCAAAAGCCTGTCTTGATCGTGCATGGCGATCGCGATCCACTGGTTCCGGTAGAGGCGGCCCGCACTCACAAGGCGTTGATGCCGCAGGCGGAGTTGAGGGTTTTCGAAGGGGCGGGCCATCTAATGATTGAACGGCGGGCCTTTGATGTGGCGCTTCTCGTGTCGCGGTTTGCCAAGGAAGTCGAATCCGGCGAGGCGATTGAGCGGATCGAGCTTGAGGTGGGAGAACAGGTGTTGGCAGCGCCGGTCGCGTATCAAAGAAATGGCTATGTTATGGCGGTGCTTTTGGGGGTCGCCACTTTCGCGAGCGAAGATTTGGCCTGTATTGGCGGCGGATTGTTGGCGTCTCGCGACGCGATTCCCTTGTGGCTCGCAATCGTCGGCTGCTTGCTGGGGATTTTCGTGGGCGATTTCGCGATTTACCTCATGGGTCGCGTTCTGGGGCGACCCGCTTTGAAGCTGCCGGTTATTCGTAATTTACTGAGCGAGCAATCGGTGGAGCGGTATGGACGGTGGTTTGACCGGAAGGGGCTCGCTGTGGTCATTGGCACTCGGTTTGTCCCGGGCAGCCGAGTGCCCACGTATCTCGCCGCGGGAATCATCAAGGCGAGTCCGTTGCGATTCGCGTTCGCTCTCTTTTTCGCCGCCGCGATTTGGACGCCAGCGCTTGTGGGATTGTCGTATTTGCTTGGTGGCGCCTTTGTCGAATTCTTCGAGCAACACGAGGGAATCGCTCTGTTGGGGCTTTTGGTATCGACCGTTTCGATACTGATATTGGCGCGATTGGGCGTGGCCTTGGCGACGCGTCGAGGACGGAGATTACTGTATTCGCGCTGGCTGCGATTAAAACGCTGGGAGTTTTGGCCCATGTGGCTGTTTTATCCGCCGGTGGTCGTGTTTATTCTCGGGAAAATGATCCGGCGTTGGTCGGCCACCTCGCTTACGGTGGTGAATCCGTGCATGCCGGAGAGCGGTTTGGTTTTCGAGTCGAAAGGGGACATTCTCGCCCATCTGCAACGACACGACGTTCCCGTCGGTCGATTCGAGATCGTTCGAGCGGAGGGTTCGGTCGATGCGAAGATCGAGCGGGTCGAGCGATTTCTTCAACACAATGGCTTGGGTTATCCGCTGGCCCTCAAGCCTGACATGGGGCAGAGGGGCCAAGGAGTGACGATCGCCCGATCGGCCTCCGACGCTCGCGCGTTTTTCGAAATGGAGTCGGGCGACGCAATCGCGCAGGAATTTTTGTCCGGCCGGGAGTTCGGCATCTTCTACTATCGATATCCGGGGCGGGAAAAGGGGCGTATCCTCTCGATTACAGACAAGCGGTTCGTCTCGGTGACGGGGGATGGCGAGTCGACTTTGGAGGAGCTGATTTTGGCGGACGAACGGGCGGTGGGAATGGCTCGGTATTTTCTCGACGCCCATGGATCGGATTTGGATCGGGTTATTTTGAATAGGGAGGTCTATCCGCTCACGGATTTGGGGACGCATTGCCGCGGGGCGCTTTTTTTAGACGGAGCGCATTTGTTGACCCGGGAACTGGAAGCGGCGGTCGACGCTATGAGTCGCGGGGTCGAGGGATTCCATTTCGGCCGTTACGACATACGGGTTCCGTCAGAGGCGGACTTGAAGGCGGGGCGGAATATTCGAGTGATCGAATTGAACGGGCTCACGTCGGAATCGACTCACATTTACGACCCCAAACACGGACTGGGATTCGCTTATCGGGCTTTGTTTCGACAGTATCGGATCGCGTTCGAGATTGCGGACGAGCAAGTCCAGCGAGGCGAGACGCCGGCGCCGCTGAGACGGGTGGCGTCTTTGTTCGTGGCTTACCTAGCAGGCAAAGGGCCGCCGAAGAGCTGAAACTCCGCTAATCGAACGATTTATTCTACGAGTCGCTGCTCGCTTCGTCCCGGGCGTTTACGGTTATTGGACCCGTTTCGGGCTCCTGAACGATGCCGCGCTTGATGAACTGCACGACTTCGTCGTTCTCCTTCAGGCGGATACTGGTATTGGACCCGGTGTCTTCTCCCACGTAGTCCGCGACGGAGGCGGCCATTATGGGGATGTATTCGCGTAAATCGTCGTTTTCGTCGTAGTTGCGTACGCGTACGCTCCAGATTTCCTGCGCGGGCACGTCGCCGGTCGCTTCCAGGAGATTCTCCTTAGCGGTCAGCTCCATGTACTTTTCGTTGATGAGGACGGCGACGAGTCGCTCTTCGTACCCGATCAGCTCTCGGGAGCGTCGACCGGGGATGCGAACCGTGTAGACGATGGTCCGGCCCGTTTTGGGGTCGGTTTGGCTGACGCGCTCGTAGCGGTCCGGCTCTTGAATGGTGGCGAAGACGGGTTCCTCGACGACTTTGAATTCGCGCCGCGGGGGCTCCATTCCGTAGTCGACCTCGATGACCATGTCCGCGTCTTCGGCGGACAGAGCTTCGTACATCCCTTTTCCAGAGAGAGCGGTTTTAATGTAGGCGACGGTTTCCTTGTACCAAAGGTCGTTAACGTCTTGCTCGGGGTCGCGGGGCACGATTACGTACGACTCGGCGTCTGTGATCGTGGGATTGGTGATAGCGTCGACCTCCATGTTGTAGGTCGTATTACAGGCCGTCAGGAGCATGCCAAGGAACGCCCCGAGAAGGATTGCGGGTACAGTGATGGGGCGTTTCATTGGGAGATTAGAAGCGTAAGTAATTATAGGTTAGGGAGTTGAGTCAATATCGCTCAGCAGGTCCTGATTTCCAGCCTCGAGAGCCTCGAGTTCTCTTTCCAGGCGCTCGATTTCGGCGAGGGCGTCTTTTTCACGCTGTACCATTTCGTCGAGCGCTTTTTTGCGGTCGATAGCGGCTTGGCGTTTGGCTTGCAGGGCCTTGAGTTGCTCCTCGGCGGATTCGGCCCGCCCGGACATTTCTTCCAGCTCGGCGTTGGAAATGCGGAAACCTTCGGCGATTTCGAGCTCTTCCTGCAGGGCGGCCTTTTCCTTGTCGATGGCTCGCTTCTGCATGGCGATCGCCTGGTTGTAGGCGCGCTGCTGGGCGAGCGTGTCCTGCCGCTTTCGCTCTTTGCTCTCCTGGATGGCCCCGACTGTGGCCCCTACCAGGGCTCCGGCGGCTCCGGCGGCGGCGATTCCGCCCGCGTCCTGTCCAGTGACGAGACCTCCGACGGCTCCGATGGCGGCGCCCGTTCCTGCGCCTTTAACGGTTTTCGATGCTGCCGGACCGGCGCAACCCCACTGGAACGTCAGGAGCGCGATGCCGATGGCGGCGGCGGTTGTGATTCTAAAACGTTTCGACCGATTCATACCTGTTGATATAACTACGCAATCGCTGGTTTGATTGGATTCGTTGTTATGACGCGAATATTGGACTTATTGAGGACATTTGTAAATCCGCTTTGTTGCGGTTATTATTCGATGAATCCGTAAAGAATTCGTCACCGTAGAGATATGCGGAACGAATGCTGGATTTCGTCGAGAGTTTACGTAGACTGAAAAGATTGGAGTTAGCCGCGCTTGGCAGGATTGGAATATGAAGAGTAAAGGGTTTTTTTCGCGAGATTTGATCATTCAAACGGTGGGGCTGATAGTCTCGTTCGCCGTCGTGTTTTCGGTCTACAAGTTCTACATCTGGCCTGTCGCTGAGGATATCGAGATCACCAACAGTATTCAGGCCAGCCAGAATCCGGACGGGACCTTTACTCCTGAACGTTCCCTCACGGTGATTCTTAAGAATTACGAGCAGTTGGCGTGTTTGGTTCTCATGATGTGGGCGTCGATTATCATCGTTTTTAAATTTCTCCGCCTATTTTCAGAGCAATCGATGGTCGACCACCAGTTTCTGAAGATTTCGAGAGGCGAGCGAATCATTCCGGAGGAGGCGCTGGCTCACTTCAAGGAGGTGGAAAGCCAGGTGAGGCGGATGCCGCGATTGCGGGACAAAATTCTGCCGGACGTGATTTTGGCCGCGCTGCACCGATTCGACGCCACGCGGTCGATCCAGGACGCGGCCCACGCGGTGAGCGAGCGTTCGGAAATGGCTTACGAGCAGCTGGAATCGGACCTTTCGCTGGTTCGGTACATCGCCTGGGCGATTCCGTCGGTCGGATTTATCGGTACGGTTCGCGGTATCAGCGAGGCCCTCGGCCAGGCGGACATGGCGATCCAGGGGGATATCAGCGGCGTGACGTCGAGTTTGGGACTGGCGTTCAACTCGACCTTTATCGCTCTTTTGCTCAGTATCGTCCTCATGCTTCTGGTGCATTTGCTGCAGTCGAGGCAGGAGACCCTCATTATTGACATGGAAGATTTCGCGACGAAGAAAGTGATCGCGCTGATGAAGACGCCGACGAGCGAGGAAACGGTCGTCAGCTACACCTGAAGAGATGGCTACTCTAGGAATAGAACTGAGCGACGTCGGCGTTAACGCCGTCTTGATCGAGGAAGACGGCTCCTCGCGAGCGGTTTCCTTGGAACTCGATGGCGACTATCTGCCGGCATACGCGTATGCTCGGGCCGGGGAGCTGACTTTTGGAATGGCCGCCCAGGAGATGGCCTTCGTCTACCCGCGTCGAACTTGCAGCGAATTTATCGACGATCTTTCTTTTCAAGGAACCAATTTGGATGGCCACTACAGTCGTACCATGTATTCGCAATTGGCCTACATGTACTTCGAGCAGCTCGCCGACAAGATCGTGACTGAAGTGGGTGATATCGACCGGGCTGTGATCGCGGTTCCGGGCCACTATTTGGAGGAGAACGAAAAGTCGGAAAGCCGTCTGGGGTTGCTGCTGAGTATCCTGTCGGACTTGAAAATCCCCGTGGCGGGGATCGTCGACATGGCGGCGGCGGCTTTGTACAGCGAAGGCGTTTGGAATGTGCTGGAAGGGGAGCGAATATTCCATGTGGACCTCCTTTCCCACGCGACTCACATAACGGTTTTCCACAAAAACAGCGGTTTGGAGCGGGTATACTTTTCACGGCTGCCCCAGCATGGATTTCGCAAGATGCTGGAGCGCTTCACGACGTCGATCTCCAATCGGTTTTTGGTGGAGACGTCGTTCGACATCACCGAGGACCGTCAAATCGAGCGCGCCTTTCATATCCAAACGCGCGAAATGCTATTTCATCTCGGCCGGGAGCAAGAGGCCAGTCTTGAAGTGTCGACGCGGGAAAAGTCGCGCCAAATGACCGTTTCCAAGGAAATGGCGGCGATGGAACTGGCTCCGCAGGTAAAGTCGATGACTCAGCTGATATTGAGGGCGGTCAACGATTTCGCGGGTAGCAACGAGGAGATTCAGATCGCTCTGTCGGGTCGGGCCGTGGCCATACAGGGATTAAAGAACGCGATCGTGTCGCAGGGTGTCGGCCACGTGAAAGAGCTCCAGCCGGAGAGCGGGGCGTTCGGTGCTGCGAACTACGGCAAAGAATGGGAGGTGTCCGAGCGAATCGAGGAGACTCGAGTGGAGAGGGGGATTACCTCTTTGGGGGCGCCGATGGCGCGTTCGCCGGAGACGAAGACTCGGTTCGCTACCATCCGCGTGAGAAGGGACGGGCGATCACTGAGTCCGACCCACATTGTGTGCGATGGGCTTGCGTACGAATTGACCGAGTCGTCGTTTTCCATTGGGGTGGGCGAGAGTGACGATTTCGATCTCGTGGCGGACCGCAATATCGCCGGCAAAGACTTGGAACTGTGCCGACTTTTATTGGTCGACGAGAAGTGGACGGTTGAATCGGGAGAAGGAGCGGAGCTGGAAACCGAGCGCGAGAGCAATTTAAAAGCGGGGGATTCCCTGGAAATTGTAATGCAAGGGACGCGGAAGCGTCTACTGCTCATTCACTGTATTGATTGACTGGATATAGGGGCTGAAGGATTATGAAACGAAGAAAACGCGAAACCGAAGTATTCAGCTTGTCCTTTCTGGACTGTATTTGCTGCGGTTTTGGAGCAGTGCTGCTGCTTTTCGTTCTCACTGTGGGCAAGAAGGCCGACGCCATTGAACGCGTGCAGGCCAAAACCCAAGAGATCATCGGGGAGATGAACAGCTCCATCGCCCTTAAAGACAAGCAGCTGAAGGAAAACCAGCGTTCGTTGACGACGATCCGCAAACGCAATCGCGAAGCGACCGTCGAAGTGGTTAAAAAGAAGAAAATGCAGACCGAGCTTGAGCAGGAACTCGCCTTGCTTCTTTCCCAGCTCGCGTCGATGGAAGAGGAGCTCGGGAAGCTACTCGACGACAAGGAAAATCTGCCCATGCAGGAAGAGGAGCCGCCGATTCCGATTCCAAACGCGATTCGGCGACAGTATTTGACCGGATTCGATATCCAGGGCGACAATGTCCTCTTTCTGATTGAGGCGTCGGGCGGCATGACGGACGACGTTTACGAGAAAGCGGTGGAGCGTCTGTCGGATTCGGACGACGAGAAACGCAACGCCCCCAAGTGGAGCCGAGTCAAACAGGGGATGACCTGGATGATCGCCAACCTCAAACCGGAGTCGCGCTACAAGATAATCCTATTCAACAATGAAATCACTCCACTCGAGGTAGGCTACGGAACGGAGTGGATCGATCCGATGGATCGCGATTTGACTCAAGAGGTGATTGAGGAATTGGACAAGGTAGTGCCACAGGAAGGCGCGAACTTGGAGAAGGCCTTCGACATGGTGGACGACTTGCCGATCACTCCGGATCGTATCGTGCTAATCACAGACGGACTGCCTACGCTCGCGGACACTTACCAAGCGTCGCAGCCACTTGAGTCGAATGACCGGATCAATATGTTCCGCGTGGCCAAGAAAGCGCTCGTATTCGACGGGCCTGTGAATGTTTTGTTGTATCCAATGAAAAATGACCCGGGCGCCGCGGTTCATTACTGGCGACTCGCGGATGATCAAGGCGGCGCGATGGTGTGCCCGTCGAAATCCTGGCCGAACACATGAAACGCAAGCGCTCAACACAAGTTTTCAGTCTCTCCTTCCTGGACGTAATTTGTTGCGGGTTCGGAGCGATCATCTTGCTGTTCGTGATTACCATGGGCCGGAAGACGAAGGAGGAGTCGATTTTGAGAGTCGCTCTTGTTCGCGTGATTCAACAGCGGCAGCTTCAGTTGAACGAGTACGAGATGGCGATCGAAGAAACCGCCGCGTTGATTAGTTTGGAGGAGACGAAGGAAGCGGAGCGGAAAGTAGTCGAGGAAGACCTGGACGCGATGCTCGCGAAGTTGGAGCAGCAGATCAACGACAAGGAGTTCAGCAAGGATAAGCTGATTACCGACATCGAGCAGGAAGAGGAATTCCTGGCGGTGATGCAGACGGATCCGGAGATCGAGCAAAAGGAGGTTGAGCCCTCTCCGGTGGGCGTCCCGGTTGAGAGCAATCATATCGCCTTCGTCATCGATACCTCGGGAAGTATGCGGGATCCCAGTACGAGCTTGGTGTGGGGCTACGTGATTCAGAAGTTTGAAGAGACGCTGGATTCGTACCCTGAGGTAAAAGGTATCCAGCTACTGGATGCCGACGGCCATTTTATCATGGGCCGCGGTATTCGAAATAAGTGGATGGAGGATACACCCGAGACGCGCGACTACATGGTCCGGACAGTTCGTCTCTACCCGAACCATAGCGACAGTAATCCAGTCCCGGGAATCGCTCAAGCCATCCGGAACTTGTCGGATCCGACCGACGAGGACATGAAGATGGGGATCTACGTGTTCGGTGACGAGTTCACGGGGCGGTCCGAGCCGGTCCTGAAGACGCTCGACGGCTTGAACAAAGGAAAAGACGGCGAACGTTTGGCTGTGATCAACGCGATTGGTTTTCCGAACTTGATCCGCAATGCGTTGTCATTGAGCCAGTCTGGTTTGAAATTCGCCTTTTTGATGCGGGAACTCACCTACGAGCACGGCGGAGCGTTTGTGGGACTGGAACGCGAGAGCTTGGAATCGCGAAGCCGTCAAATCGACCAGCGTTACCCGGCCCCCATACCACGCAGGGAACCGACGATTATTTACGGTCCGCGAGGGGGAATTTACGGGCGCTAACGCTCGGTGAACGCGTTCATCTTCGCTCGGAAGAGCGGTTTGAGCAGGTAGTCCAGGACGCTTTTCTTGCCGGTCTTGATGTCGACTTGGGCGACCATTCCGGGGAGAATTTCGAATTCCTCGTCATTGGTTTTCAATGACCGTTCGCCGGTTCTAACGAGAATGTGGTAGTAGCTCTGCCCGTCTTCCTCGTTTACGAAGGTGTCCGCGGAGATACGCTCGACTGTGCCGTTCAATCCGCCGTAGATCGAGTAGTCGTAGGCGGTGAGCTTGACGGTCGCTTCTTGCTTCAGTTTTACGAAGGCGATGTCGGACGGGCTGATCTTCGCTTCGACGAGCAAGTTGTTTTCAATGGGCACGATTTCCACGATCGGGGCGCCTGGCTGGAGCACGCCTCCGAGGGTTTTTATGTGGATCTTGTTGACGACGCCGGAGAGCGGGGCCTTGATCGTGGTCCGCTCGATCTTGTCTTCGTAGGCGAAAATCGTTTCTTCCAGAGCGCTGAGTTGCGTTTTGAACTCGTTGTTCTGCGAAACGACTTCGTTCATGTATTCAGATTTTCCGCGCTCGATTTGACCTTCCAAATCGTTCACCATGGTTTCCAAGCGCAGGAGCTCGACTTGGGACACAACGCCTGATTCCGCTAGGGGGCGCGTGATCGCCAGTTCTTTGCGTTTGAGCTCCAGACTCTTCGCCAATCGACTTTGGTTTCCGTTTATCTGGTTTCTGCGCGTGTGAAAGAGAAGCGATTCCGACGCGACGAGATCGGGTCGATTTTCGACCAGTTCTTCGGGGAAGCTGACCGAGTTTTGTTCGAGCGATTCCGCATCGAGCCGGGCGATTTTGGCTACGAGGTTGTCGCGTTCGACCAGACTTTCTCGATACGATGCGCGGAGGAGGGTGTCGTCGAGCTTTGCCAGCACGGCTCCTTTTTGGATGTGGTCGCTTTCGGAAACGCTCAGTTCCGACACGATACCGCCTTCGAGGCTCTGTACGATTTGAACGCTGCCACTCGGGATGACCTTGCCTTGCCCGCGGGTGAGCTCGCTGACGCGGGACTGGTGGGCCCAGACCAAGAATGCGGCGAAGATCCCGACGACCGTAACGAGCAGCACGTTGGCGTAGGGCATTTTCTCCTCGAGAAAGGCGGCTTTGCAGTCCGCGACAAAGTCGAGGTCTTCCGCCTGAACGGCTTCGTTTTGCCCTTGGGAGGGGCTTTTGGATTTCGATTCTTGGCTCATCAGTTTCTGCCGGCTCCGCCGGATAGCTGCCTCATGACATCCGCTTTCGGTCCGTCGGCGGCGATTTTGCCTTGGTCCATGACGATGATGCGATCGGCCAGTTTAAGCATGGAAGGTTTGTGCGTGGAGAGGATGAGCGTGCGGTTGGCTTCTTTGGAGTACTGCTCCATGTTGGTGATGAAGTCGCGCTCGGCGTTGGCGTCCATGGCGCTTGTCGGCTCGTCCATGACCAGCAGGCTGGGTTTGGTGAGAAGGGCCCGGGCGATGTTGACCGCTTGCCGCTGGCCGCCGGAAAGGAGTTCTCCGCGTTCGCCTACTTGCAGGTCGTAGCCGAGCGGGTGCTTGGAAGCGAATCGCTCGACTCCCGAACGCTTCGCTGCGTCGATCACGGCTGGCTCGTCCATCCAAGGCGCCCCGATCATGAGGTTGCTCTTGAGGGTGCCTTGAAAGAGGAGATTGTCCTGGCCGATGTAGCCGATGCGTCGTCTGAGATCGGCCGGATCGATTTGGCGGATGTCGGTGTCGTTGACGGTGATCATGCCGCCAGTCGACGGATAGAAACCGAGGACGAGTCGCAGGAGCGTGCTTTTGCCGGAGCCGACTCGGCCGAGGATGGCCACCCGCTCGCCCGGCTCGATGCTGAATGAGGCGTTGATGATGGCGGGAGCGCTTTCCGGGGTGTAGGAAAAGGTGACGTCGTTGAACTCGATGCGGGGCTCGAAGTCCGGCTTGCGAACGTATTCGCGGCCTTCCTCGCGCTCTTGCGGCAACTTGATTAAATCGTTTAATCCGCTTAGGGATACGAGGGATCCTTGCAGCCGGGAGAGGAGCGCGGCGACTTGTCCTATGGGCGCCATGGCCCGGCCGGTAAGAATGGTGCAGCCGATGAGGGCTCCCATGCTCATGTCGCCGGCCTGAATCCGGAATACGGATACGACGACGATAACGACGGAGACCATTTGAGTAACGAAGATCGTGAAGTTAGAGGCGATGGAGGAGTAGCGTCGCGAGAGGACCTCGCTGCGGGCGGTTTTACCGAGGCAGTCTTCCATTCGTTTTTGAAACCCGCCGGACGCGGAAAGACCGCGGATGGCTTCGAACCCGTTGATGGCTTCGACGAGGATGGCGTGTTTCTGGGCGGAGGCGCCGTGCGATTTTTCCGCGGCCCGTTTCAAAGGCGTGTGCATGAGAGCTCCGAGCCCGAGTATGAGGACGATGGCGGCGCAGGGGATGAACGCGATCCAGCCGGCGATGTAGCCCATAAAGATGAGAAACAGAGCGACGAACGGGAGATCGATCAGCGTGGTCAGCGATGCGGAGGTGAAGAACTCTCGCAAGCTCTCGTAGCCTTTCACCTGATTGGCGAAACTGCCGGCCGAGTTGGGCTTGCTCTGCATCTTGATGCCCATGATGCGCTGGAAGATGAAGCTCGACATAAGCACGTCGGCGTTCTTTCCGGCCTTGTCGATGAGCATGCCGCGGAGCGACTTGAGGAAGAAATCGAATATGTAGACGATACAGACCCCGCTGGCGAGGACCCAGAGCGTGTCGATCGCGTTGTTGGGTATGACGCGGTCGTATACGTTCATTACGAAGAGCGACCCGGCGATGGCGAATACATTTATGAATACGGCGGCGAGGAGGACGTTGGAGTAGATCTTGCGGTACTTCCAGAGCGTTCCCCAGAACCAGTTTCTGGCGTCGATGGTTTCGGAGCTGGAATCGGCTCGAGCGTCGAAATCGAATTCAGGTTTTATAAAAATGGATACGCCGGTGTAGTCTTTTTCAATATCCTCGGCGGATACGGTGGTTTCACCGCTCCCCGTTTCCGGGAGAACGACGCGGCATTCGCCATTGGGGTCTTTGGAAGCGAGGATTAGGGCTCGGTTGTCCTTGAGGATGAGAACGGCCGGGAGGGTGAGGGAAGGGATCGCGTCGAAGGAGCGTTTGACGATGCGGGCGGAGAAGCCGGCGTTGGATGCGGAGCGGAGAAATAGCTTGGGCGTCAGGCGGTTGTCGACGAGCGGCATTCCCGCTACGAGCGCTTCTTTCGACAGCGGGCGATGGTGGATTTTCCCAAGCGTGACCAGGCATTCGAGGAGAGGATCGTCAACCCGGGAGGACTCCAAGACGTAGGGGTCCTCTTTGGGAGGGTCGGCCGATTTGTCGGCGATGCGATTCAGTGGCTTTGAGGCCGTAGAATCGACTCGGTTGTTCGCGTGGGTGGTCATTACAAATTACTGGTTAGGTCGATGAGCGACTCGTGGAGTTCTTCCATTTCGCGGAGCTTGCGCTCCAATTGCTTTTGCTCGGTGATGTCCTCGACGACGCCTTCGAGATAAACCGGCTTGTCGGGGTCTTCCTGGATGGACCACACGTTTATTTTCGCTTCCAAAATGGACCCGTCTTTACGGTGGAAGGTGGCTTCGACTTGCTTGTCGAGTTCCGCGAATTCCAGTAGGTGCGCGGAGCGGGCGTTGCGTCCGTCGCCCTCGAGAATCTCGGGGCGAAGGACTTCCACGGTTTTCATGAATTCCTGGGTGTTTTCGTAGCCGAACGACTCGGCCAACCGCTTGTTGGCGTCGAGGAGGGCGCCGTGGTCTGAGCAGCGGAAAATGCCGATGTGGGCGTTTTCGAAGAAGCCGCGGTACTGGGCTTCGCTTTCTTTAACGCGCTTTTCGAGGCGGAGATTCTCGCGTCGATTGGCTGCGTCCTGGAGCTGGCTCTTGATGGCCGGCACGAGACGAGCGGTATTGCCCTTCATGATGTAGTCGTGTGCGCCCATCTTCATGAGGTCCACGGCGGTTTCCTCGCCGATTTTCCCGGAAACGAGAATGAAGGGGATGTCCAGGTCGTAGCGCTGGAACACTTTCAGGGCCCGCATGCCGTCGAAGTCGGGCATTTGGTAGTCGGAGATGATGACGTCCCACTTGTGTTCGTCGAGCGCCGCGACCATTTGCTCTTCGGTTTCGACGCGATCGGACACGACGGAGTAACCGCTTTTTTTCAAGAGGTTGACCGTGAATTTGGCTTCGATTTTCGAGTCTTCGACGATGAGGACGCGCAGATCGGATTCGAGAGGGGAAAGAGCGGGTTGTTCAGGTGTATCCATTTTGGAAAGTCGAGTGGCTGGTTTTATAGACAGGTTGCGGTTGGGTTACTGAATGGTGTCTAAAAGCGATCCAGTTGCAGCGAGCGTTCGGTAGGCGGCTTGGAGGCGGTTGTACTTTTCCTCCGCGACTGAGGAGCGGGCGGAGAAGAGCTCGTTTTCGACGTCGAGCACGTTTATCAGGGCGCGCTGGCCGAGTTCGAATTGTCGTTGATATGCGGATACAACTGATTCCATCGAGTCTCGATAGGCTTCGAGCCGGTAGAGTCGTTCCTCGGCGATTATCAAGTCGTTCCAAGCGTTGAGGAAGCTGGCGCTGATTTCCGTTTTCGCGTCTTCCAAGTCGAAAAGCGAACGGTCGACGATGGAGCGGGTTTTCTGCAATTCGGCTTTGCGTCGGCCTCCGCCGAACAGATCGTACTGCATGACAATGAGAGCGGAGGAGTCTTCGACGCGGTTTGCGCTGCGAGCGCTGTCGGTGGAGTCGCTCTGCACAAACAGGTTGAACGTGGGGGAGAAGGCGCTTTTCGCTCCCCGTAGGCGGGCTTCGCTGGCCACGACGCTTGCTTGGGCAGCTTGTATACGCGGGTTTCGCCCGAGATCGACTTCTTCGATGGAAAGGGGCAGGGCCCAATCGGGATATTCAGGCTCGACGAGATCTCCCGGTTGTTCACCGGTGTACTTGCGGTAAGCGTTGACCGCGTAGGACAGCTGCCGGCGGCGGGCTTCGAGGGTCGCCTCGGACATGGCGAGGCGGGCGTTGACCAGTTCGACGTCGGCTCGGGGGCCGGCTCCCGCGACATATTTCTCGTTGGTCTTTTCGAGCGCGGTTTGGTGAATGCGGACGCTTTCTTCGGCGAATTGGATCAGGGCGCGGTATTTGAGGATATCGACGAAATTTTGCGAGAGATCCAGCGCGAGCGACTGTCGCGTGGTTTCCAGATCGACGGCGCCGCGGAGATTGAGGGCGCGAGCCTCGTCGATACGGCTGCGGGCGGCTCCTCCATCGTAGATGAGTTGACTGGCTTCGAGGGAGGCGGATCCCGTTTTCGCCAAAGCGAAGCTGGAGGCGGTGTTACGAAAACGTTCTTCGCCTCCTCTTAGGCTGACTCCGAGTTGAGGGCGGCGAGCGCTACGGGCGGAGGCGATATCTTCTTCGGTGACGCGGACGTCCGCTTGACCTGCTTTGATGCGGGGAAACTGGAGCATGAGCGCGTCGATCGCCTCGTGGAGGTGGCGCGACTCGTTCCGTTCCTCAGCGGCGACAGTGAGGATTGACAGCAGAATTGCGTTGAAGGCAAACGCCCGAACGCGCCTCAGCGAGAGTATTGTATGCGGTTTCGCTTTCAGCGTACGTGATAGGTTGCGTATTTGACCTATCTATCGCTTGGAAAGGCATGAACTTGAGTGACTAAGGCGAATAGCAGATTAAACTGCCATAGGGTTACGTATTAGTACTTATTTAATGATTGATTCATCTCTTATAGATGGAATCTGGAAAGCGATTGGGCAGCTACTCAAACACTCCGGGCAGGCTTGATTTCGCCTGAAAATCAGAGTGACTGCTTCACGGCGGAGACCGTGGCGTCGAAAACGCCTGCCGAGGTGGCGACGACCCCTTTGTTTTCCTTCAGCGTGCGTCCAATAGAGAAATTCAGTGGCCGGCCGAAGGTATCGCAAACGCTTCCCCCCGCTTCCGTGAGAACGATGACTCCGGCTGCGTGGTCCCAGATCTTCTCCTCGTAGCCGGGGCGGGTGGGAAGCCGCAGGTAGATAGAGGCTTGCCCGCGGGAGACGGCGGCGTACTTGCATTGGCTGTCCATTCGGAACGGCTCTGCGGTCGAACCGAGAAGCTCGACGATTCGCGCAGACCGCCCGTGAGCAGTGTGGCCGGACTCGACTGATTCGCAGAAAACCGCCTGGGCGGGGTCGGAAATGGAATCAGTTGCGACTTTCTGAGTTTGGGAGAGGTCGCTCATGGGCGCTTGGAAGGCTCCTTGTCCTTTGGCGGCAAACAGGAGGCAGCCTTTTTCGTCGCCCATCTCTAGATTGGGGCAACCGAGCACGCCCAACACGACTTCGCCGTTTTCGATCAGAGCGAGAGCAACGGCGTATTGTTGTCCGCGGAGAAAGCCCTTTGTGCCGTCGATGGGGTCGAGCGTCCAGAATCGGCCGCTTGATCCGCCCGAATGGCCGCCTCGAGCGATGGCGGCGAGGAGCGTGTCTTGGTCCATTTCGGGATCGATGCGCTGGACGTGCTCCAGAATACGGGCGAGAAGATCGGAATTGGCGGGCTCCAAGAGATCTCCGGTGTCTTCTTCACCAACCGCTGGATCGTCGGGAAAGGCTTTTTCTAGCTCCCGCAGGACGAGGGCCTGGGCGCCGTAGTCGGCGACGGTGACCGGAGATTTGTCGGCTTTGTCCAGGGTTTCCTCCGAAACGAGGCTCGACTGGGCGTTGGAGCAGAGGCGGCAGGCTTTGAGGACGGCCGATTGGGCGATTGCGAGTTCGTTTTCGTAAGGCATTGACTAGCTACTGTTGAATCGATCTCTCTCCTGCAAGCGCCAATGTTCTTTGGGCGGCTGGGCGAGGCGGATTGCTCATTGGTTTACAATTCTCGAGCTCTGGCGAGCGAATCGGCTTAACTTTCCGCGAATCAATCCCTAGCGATTAGTTTGTGTTCAAGACTATCGCGCCGTGCTTGTTTTCCTTCGATATCGAGTGGATCCCGGATCCGCTCTCCGCGGAGATTCTTCACGGGACCTCAATCAACGGTCCTCAGGGGAATGAAGACGCGATGAAACGGTTGTGGGCGGAAGCCGGGGCGACAGAGGAGCAGCCGCAGCCCTATTTGAAGACCGTGCTTTGCCGCATCGTCTCGATTTGCGGCGTGTTTCGCGAAACCACTTCCGAAGGAGCGTCCATCAAACTAGTGACACTTCCGGCGAATGTGGAGGATGCGGAGAAGGTCAAGGAAGCGTCGATCTTACAGGCGCTGTTGAAGGCGGTCGGCGTTCGAAAACCGCAGTTGGTGGGCTACAATTCGCACAACGCGGATGTCCCGATTATCGTTCAGCGATCGATCGTGAACGGACTGTTTGGGGAGGGAATGGGGGAACGCCCCGACAAGCCGTGGGAAGGGGTGGACTACTTTGCCCAGAGCGGCGACTTCAATATCGACTTGGCTCCCATACTTGGGCGATATGCCCAAACACCGAAACTCAACGAAATCGCGACCTTGTGCGGCATACCAGGAAAAGTGGATACGGATGGCGGAAGTGTATCCGGAATGTGGTTGCGTGGAGATTTGAAGGGAATTGTCGACTACAATGAGTTCGACGCGATTACGACGCACTTGCTTTGGGCTCGAGTCGCCCATTTCGGCGGTCTTCTAGGTGACGAAGCCTATGCGCGAGAGCAGACAATGGTTCGCGAATTGCTCGAGTCCGAAATCGACCGGGGAAAGACGCACTTTGAACGCTATATTGCGGAGTGGGACCGTCTACGGGCGCTTGTCGCGAAGCGGTAAGGATTGCCAATGTCCGAGCGGTTGACGTTTGTGGTCCCGATGAAGTTGTGGACGCCCGGACTGTACGGATTTCGCTCGAAGTATCTGAAGTCCGAGCGGTCCATGATCCCCGCTCATATCGAATTGTGCTCCGTCGGGGAATCGACTCGGTTCGAGCGCGCCGATCCGATCAATGTTTCCGAGCGCTTGCGTGAGTTGCGCCGCCAGTTCTCAACGTTTGAATACACTCTTTCGGAACTGGGTTGGGACGAGGAGTCGAAGGAACTCTATTTGGAACCGGAGCCCTCGGAACGGTTCACGGAGCTTCGCGATTTGATTCTAGAGTCGTTCGGTCTAGGGAGCGTTTCTCGGCGGAACAGTCGCATGAGACTTGTGCTGGCGGATCGATGCGACTGCGATGCCTACCTCTTGAAGGAAGCGTTCGAGCACATAAACGGAGGGCTGCTTCCGCTGCGTTGTCGGGCCACGGAAATTGAGGTCTACCGGTTCCAGGAGGGTGATTGGCTGTTGCGGGAATCGGTTTCGCTTCAGGAATCGGAAGACAACTAGCGTGGTCCGATGTCCGAGCGTCAATTTTCTTGCTGAAACTGGGTTGAGAAGGCGGTTTTCATCGCAACTGAATATGTCGGAAACTCTGACACTTCTAGAAATGCGTTTGAAGCAATCGTAAGTCGTTAACCGAGAGTGACTTAATAAAGCGTAGTTCCTTCCAACTTCGCTTGTCCAATCGACCCCGTCGGAATGGTTTACGATTGCGGCTCCAAAAAATGCTCAAGGGTTTTGCCCACGCGCTAGTTCGGGTGGAATCAAGTAATTGATCATCAATTACTTGCGAATCATATGAACACAACGTGAACAACTGGAACGAGCCGTGCTATATGAAAGGGAAATGAAAACCGGGGGCGCGGTTCTACCGTGCTCCCAGAAACAGAAAGGACTCTTATGAAGCTTACTATGAAAACTATCGCGAAGTGGGTCGGCGCGAGCGCCGTCCTGGTTTATATGGCGTCCGCGGCGTCTGCGGTTTCCGTGACGGCCCAGTACGACGTGACGGCGGCGGTCGCTGGTGGCGGACACGACCACGTGCTCTGGATTCCCAGCTTGGGATTTACCAAGAACGAGTTTGTACCTGCGGGCACGCTTACTGAATTCGACGATGGGACGGCCACGATTTCCGGCATGGCTCGATTGGGAGCCAACGGTTTCGACGTCGACGGCACCTTCACCGGTCGCACGGCGATTGCTCCTCCCGGCAGTCCGAAATACGAAGGCAATGGCGCCTTGCAGGCTTTCCAGATGGCGAACTCGGCCAACTGGTGGTACTACACGGGCCTGACTGGCACGCTCAAAGGCGTGGGCTCGTTCGCGGGCGACGAGTATTACTTTGTCCGATACGGACCTGCTTTCCAGCTCGGCGTTGGAGCGAACTTGAAGAATCAGGAATTCGGGGGAGCGGCTTGGCTTTCGATCTACGCTCGCAAAATCGACGGAGTTGAGATTCTCGAGGACGACGATCGCTACCACACTCGTCTGCACGGCGACTTCAATTGGGATCTCGAGTCGGTTCCCGACTCGGGAAGTCTCGCGTTGATGCTCGGCGGCGCTTTGGCGGGGCTGGCGTTGATGCGCCGGCGCCTCAAGTAGCGTTCGCTACTGCTGCGATAATTTCGAAAGCTGCGGTCCTTTGTGGGTCGCAGCTTTTTTGTATCCACTTTTCTGTAGCGGTTCCCGTTATGCTCGAGCGGCTCGTTTGCGCAAGGTCGCGTTGAGGATGCGTTTGCGGAGGCGCAGATGGGTGGGAGTGGCTTCGACGAACTCGTCGGGGGCGATGTATTCGATGGACCGCTCCAGGGAAAACTCAATCGGCGGCGAGAGCTGGATGCCCTTGCCTTCGCCTTGGCTGCGGAAATTGGTGAGTTGCTTCGCTTTGGTGGGGTTGACGGGAATGTCGTTCGAGCGCGGGTTCTCGCCGACGATCATGCCTTCGTAGACTTCCGCTCCGGCTCCGACGAAAAGCTTGCCGCGGTCCTCGAGAGCGGCGAGGGCGTACGCGGTGGTTTTGCCGTTGTCCATGGATACGAGCGTGCCGGTCACGCGGGTCACGATCTCGCCGGCCATGGGGCGGTATTCTTTGAAAAGGTGGGACATGATGCCGTGGCCGCTCGTGGCGTTGACGAGGTCGATTTCAAGTCCGATGATGCCGCGGGTGGGGATTTCCGCTTCGAGGAAGATCGTCCCGTTTCGGGTCTCCATGTTGGTCATCTGTCCGCGGCGATTGGAGAGGTTCTCCATGATGCCGCCCATGCAGTCTTCGGGTAGTTCGATCCAGAGCGTCTCGAAGGGCTCGTGGACTTTGCCGTCGATCTCTTTGGTGATGACGGTGGGTCGGGAAACGAGTACTTCGAATCCTTCGCGTCGCATGGTTTCAACGAGCACGGAAATTTGCATCGCCCCGCGCGCCGAGACATTGAATACGCCGCTCTTGTCGGAGTCTTCGACTTGGATCGAGACATTGGTCTTCATCTCGCGGAAAAGTCGTTCCCGTATTTGCCGCGAGGTGACGAGTTTTCCGTCGCGGCCGGCGAGCGGTCCGTCGTTCACGGCGAACTGCATTTGGATGGTCGGCGGATCGATGTCGATGAAGGGGAGCGGCTCCTGCTCTTGGGTAAAGCAGAGGGTTTCTCCGATGTTGACTTCCTCGAAGCCGGAGATGCCCACAATGTTGCCGGCCTCCCCGCGGCTCGACTCGTTGGAGCCGAGTCCTGAATATTCGAATACTTTAGTGATTTTCGCCCGCTCGCGCGATCCGTCTTTCTTGATACGGAAGATCTTGTCGCTGGTGGAGACGGCTCCGCTGAGGACTTTGCCGATTGCCACTCGCCCCACGTAGTTGTCCCAGTCGATGTTGCTGACGAGCATGCGAAACTCGCCGTCGCCGTCGGCCTCGGGAGCGGGAATGTTCTCGAGCACGGTTTCGAAAAGCGGACTCATGTTGTTTTGAGCGTCGTCGAGCTCCTTCATCATGAAGCCGTTTTTGGCGGATCCGTAGAGGAAGGGGGCGTTGAACTGGTCTTCGTCGGCGTCGAGCTCAAGGAAGAGTTCGAGGACTTGGTCGTGCACGCGTTCGGGGTCGGCGAAGTCGCGGTCGATTTTGTTGACGACGACGATGGGCTTGAGTCCGTGGGCGAGGGCTTTGCGGAGGACGAACCGGGTTTGGGCTTGGGGGCCGTCTTTGGCGTCGACGAGTAGGAGCACGCCGTCGACCATTTTCATGACGCGCTCGACTTCGCCTCCAAAGTCGGCGTGGCCGGGGGTGTCGACGATGTTGATCGTTTTCCCTTTCCAGTGGACGGAGGTGTTCTTGGCTTTGATGGTGATGCCTTTTTCGCGTTCGAGATCCATGGAGTCCATGGCGCGTTCTTCGGCTTTCTGGTTTTCCCGATAGATGCCGCCTTCCTGCATCAGGCAGTCTACCAAGGTGGTTTTGCCATGGTCGACGTGCGCGATGATCGCGATGTTGCGGATGTCGTCGTTGTGGTTCATTTCGATAGGTGGCCGAATTGGGAAAAGCGATGGGAATGACGCCTCGCCCGCCGTTTGGCAAGCGGATAGATGGGGCTAATCGGCAATTTGGCCGATTCGCGGAGATGGATTTTTTCGCTAGCGTGTTTTTACGCTTTCGTGGGAATCTACGGGGATGAATTTGCCGATCGGCGAAATTGAATTGGAGTTTCTGAAGGCCTATCGCGACAGTGGGCGGATCGTATTGGAGGCTCCGACGGGATCGGGGAAGTCGACTCAGGTTCCGCAAATGCTTCACAGGTCGGGGTTTTTGGAAGAAGGGGAGCTGATTGTCCTGCAGCCGAGACGCATTGCTGCCCGTATGCTCGCGCGTCGCGTGTCGTTCGAAATGGGGGAGCGTGTGGGGGCGATCGTGGGCTATCAGATCCGCAACGAGAATCAGACTTCAGCCCGAACAAAGATTCGCTTTGTTACCGAGGGGATTTTACTGCGGCGTTTCATCAACGATCCGGAGCTTCGCGGGGTGTCGGGGATCGTCTTCGACGAGTTCCACGAGCGCAGTCTTCACGGGGACCTCACTCTCGCTCGGGCGTTGATGACGCAGCGGCGGAGTCGTCCCGACCTCAAGATCGTGGTGATGTCGGCCACGCTTGATCGGACTGCTTTGGTCGACTATCTGGATCCTTGCGAGGTCGTGAGGTCGGAAGGGCGCGTTTTTCCGGTTGCGGTTGAGCACATCGGGGATCGCGAGGCGAATTCGAAAGCGCCGATCTGGGACTTGGCGGCGCGTTCGGTAGCGGACGCGGTTTGCGCGGAGCCGGAGGGGCACGTGTTGGTGTTCATGCCGGGAGCGTACGAAATTGGCAGAACGATTCGGGCCCTAGGGGAGCGGCTGTCGTCGACGGAGTTCAAGGTTTTGCCGTTGCATAGCGAGTTGAGCCCGAAGGATCAGGACGCGGCGATCGACGATTGCGGAAGGCGCAAGGTGATCGTCTCGACGAACGTCGCGGAAACGTCTTTGACGATCAACGACGTGCGCATCGTAGTGGACAGTGGCCAGGCTCGGATCGCCCGATACGATCCTTCTCGAGGGCTGAATACGCTTTGGATCGAAAAGATCAGCCACGCGAGCGCTAAGCAGCGCATGGGGCGAGCGGGGCGAACGGCGCCGGGGCGGTGTATCCGCTTGTGGTCGGAACGGGACCATCAGCAGCGGGCGGAGTTCGACGAGCCGGAGGCGTTGCGCATGGACTTAGCGGAGTCGATTCTGACTTTACTCGCGACGGGTGTTGACGATTTGGATACGTTTGCCTGGTTCGAGCGTCCTTCGGGCGAGCGTATGGAACAGGCCTTCGCGTTGCTTTCAATGCTGGGGGCGGTGGACGCGGAAAAACGACTGACGTCGGACGGTCGGAAGATGAGCGAGTTTCCATTGCATCCGCGGTACGCGGCGATGATGTTGTCGGCGGATCGCTATGGGTGCGTGCGGGAGTTGTCCTTGATCGCGGCGGTGGCCCAGTCGCGCGGACTGTTTGTGCGGAAGGTGGACAAATCGGTCGAGCGACGCCGGGAGAGCCTTCTGGGGGATTGCGGGGGCAGCGATTTGATTGGTCAGATTCGGGCCTGGAGCGGGGCGAGATCGAAGCAGTACGCGCTGGGCTATTGTCGGGAACTGGGGATCCATGCCCAGACGGCTCGACAGATTGAGCGGGTGTCCGAACAAATTTTTGGATACGCGAAGTACGCGGATCTCAGTCTCGTCCAGGAACTCCCGGCAGCCGAGGAGGATATCGTGAAAAGCGTGCTGAGGGGGTTTCCGGATCGCGTTTGCCGACGGCTCGACCGAGGAACGCTGAGATCGGAGATGACTGGAGGGTTGCGCGGGGCGATTGCCCGCGAGAGCTTGGCCCGGCATTCGGATTTGTTTGTCGCTTGCGAGATTAGCGAAATCGGGAAACAGGACGGGCACGTATCGACGGTGTTGAGCCAGTGTTCCGCGGTGGAGCGGGAATGGCTGGAGGAACTTTTTCCAGACGACTTCCATGCGGGGGGTGAGACCGTGTTCGACGAACGGCAAAAACGCGTGGTGGAACGGGCCTTCGTCCGCTATCGAGATCTGGAGATCGAGAGCAAAGAGAACCTGGACGTGGATTTGGACGCTGCGGCGAAGGCTCTCGCGATCCGAATTCTGGAGGGAAAGGCGAAACTGGACCGTTGGGACGACGCGGTGGAATCCTACATCGCGCGGGCCCATTTTATCGCGGCGCAGTATCCGGAGTACGAGATCGAGCCGCTGGATTCGGAATCGCGGGAACTGGTTGTCGAGCAATGCTGCCTTGGGGCCAAGAGCGTGCGCGATCTGAAGCGGCAGGAAGTCTTGCCTGTTGTCAAATCCTGGTTTGGAAGCGAAGTCGACCATCTCGTCGATGCGGAGGCGCCGTTGAAGCTGCGGATGGAAAACGGGCGAACCGGGCGAATCCGCTACGATGCGGAGGGCCCGATTCTCTCAGCCAAGATACAGGAGTTGTACGACTTGGATCGGCCGCCGCGACTTTGTCAGGACCGTTGTTCGCTTCGCTTCGAGATTCTCGCTCCGAATATGCGTCCGGTCCAGTTGACGGACGACTTGACCGCGTTTTGGTCGACCGCGTACCCGTCTATTAAGAAAGAGCTTCTCGGACGCTATCCCAAGCACGAGTGGCGATGAAGGAGATAGCCGCCGCGCGAATA
Organism: Opitutaceae bacterium; assembly: GCA_028284235.1. Classification (GTDB taxonomy): domain Bacteria; phylum Verrucomicrobiota; class Verrucomicrobiia; order Opitutales; family Opitutaceae; genus Pelagisphaera. The sequence continues at coordinate 17,467 of JANQSC010000017.1, read as the reverse complement.
AGCGGGGAACGTTCCGATTCCGAGGGCATGCCGAGGCGAAGCTTGATGGTTGGGGTGATGAGTCCGGCTTCACGTTGTTACGCGGTTTAAATGGGGACGGGCTTTCTTGAACAGAATGCGTTGTTCCAATGGGGGGCCGTTTTCACTCTCGAGGGCATGCCGAGGCGAAGCTTGATGGTTGGGATGATGAGTCCGGCTTCACGTTGTTGCGGGGTTTAACTGGGCACGGGCTTTCTTGAACAGAATGCGTTGTTCCAATGGGGGCCGTTTTCCCTCTCGAGGGCATGCCGGGGCGAAGCTTGATGGTTGGGGTGATGAGTCCGGCTTCACGTTGTTACGCCGCGACAGTCTCCGTCTCCGGCTAACGCCTCGCGGAGACTGGTGGGAGATGGCAGATTCGAACTGCCGACCTCTTGCATGTCAAGCAAGCGCTCTAACCAACTGAGCTAATCCCCCGGAGTCCAGGTTTCGGCGGTTTCACGGCCGATTTCGTCGAGCCGAAGACCGTTGCCAAGACCTATATTCGGGGCAAGCACATTTTTCGTTTTCTTTAACCCGGAAACCCGCCTTACTTTGAGCAAGTTTTTTGGAGATGCTGCAGTATTTGAATATCGCTAATCTAGCTCTGCTGGAACGAGCCACGATCGAATTCGATTCCGGGTTCACGGTCGTAACTGGCGAGACGGGGGCGGGCAAGAGCGTGTTCCTGGGCGCCTTGAGCTTGCTTGCGGGCTCGCGGTCGGACAAGTCGATCATCCGTTCAGGAGCGGACGCCTGCGAGGTGGAAGCGGCTTTGTATTTCGAAGATTCCTCCGACATCGACACTGCCTTAGGCGACTTAGGCCTTCCGCTGTGCGAGGAAGGGACTTTGCTACTGAAACGAAGTCTGCATGTATCCAAACCGTCGCGAATCTCTATCAACGGTAGCATGGCGACCTTGGCGAACTTGCAGGCGCTGGGAGGGAGCTGGATCGACTTTCATGGTCCTGGCGAGCCGCAGCGGTTGCTCAAGAGCGAGTGCCAATTAGAGATGATCGATCTTTACGCCGACCTGGGGGATCACGCCGCGGCTTACGAATCGGCTTATCGGGAATGGAGAGAGACGGTCGCGGAAATTGACCGGCTACGCAATTCGACTCAGCTGTCCGCGGATCAAATCGAATTCCTGAACGCCCAGATCGAACGGATCGACGCTCTCGAGCTCAGCGAAGAGTCGGTCGAGCAATTGGAGACCGACTTCAATCGGGTTTCGAGCAGCCAGGACTTGCTGCAGCTCTCGGCGGAACTGGCCGCGGGTTTGACTGGCGATGCAGGCGCGGTCTCCATTCTCAGCCCGCTCACGCGAGCGGCTCAGGCCGCGTCCGAAATGGACCCGAGTTTGGGCGAGTTGGCGGATCGGCTCGAGGCCACTATTCTAGAGCTCCAGGAGTTGGGGGCCGAATACGAGATGATTGGGTCGTCTCTGAATTTCGAGCCGGAGTTCGCTCAAGAGGTGCAGACGAAGATGACTGATTGGCAGGAGTTTCGACGGAAATACGGTCGCGAAGTAGCGGAAGTCCTGGACGCTCGCGAGGAAATGGCCCGCAAGATTGACTCGCAAGGCGATATTGAAGGTTCCTTGGCGCGGTTGCATGAGACGGCTGACAAGCAGGAGGCCGCGCTTAAAGCGCTTGCTGTGGAATTGACGCGCAAACGCAAAAAGGCCGGCGAGGCGCTCGCGAAAAAAGCGGAAGCCGTGCTGCTCGAGCTTGGGTTTAAAAAAGGTAAATGCGGTTTGGAAATGGTGAGCCAGCCGGGTTTGAAGCGCTATGGAAATGCGCTGCCCGAACTGCTGTTTTCCCCCAATGTGGGCGAGTCGATGAAGCCGCTAAACAAAGTGGCCTCCAGTGGCGAGCTGGCTCGCGTGATGCTCGCTTTGAAGACGATTTTGGCGGATGTCGACGAGGTTCCGGTCCTGGTGTTCGACGAGGTGGACGCCAATGTCGGAGGCGAGATTGGCCGGACGGTGGGGACGCGATTGAAAGGCATAGGCGGGTCGCATCAGGTGATTTGTATCACTCACTTGCCGCAAGTCGCGTCTCTGGGAGACAGCCACTTTATCGTGGAGAAGGATCAAAGTGGCGATCGAGCGCGCGTGAGTATCGAAAAACTGGATTCAGGCGACGAGCCCCGAGTGGTCGAGTTGGCCCGAATGTTGGGGGACCGCTCGGCGGAAAGCGCCTTGTCGCACGCCCGCGACTTGCTGGCCGAACGCGTGGGATCGGCTAAGTAGCGGATGGAAATCAAAGGTTCGAAGGCGCTGGTGACCGGCGCGAGCAGCGGTATCGGTCGAGCGATCGCGGAGCAGTTGCGGGCGAACGGAGCGGAAGTTTGGGGGACATCTCGAAATCCTCCGGGTGAAGGTTGGCCCGACGGGGTAACGCCGCTAATCCTGGAGCTGGGAAGCTCGGATTCGATCGAAGCCGCTTGGCGGTCGCAGTCGATGGATTCCATTGGCTTCGACATCGTGGTCAACAACGCGGGTTACGGCGCGTTTGGCCGGTTCGCCGAGATCGACTTCGAGGATTGGGAAGCCCAGGTTCGTGCTTTGCTGGTCGGGACGATGAAAGTGTCGCGTCTGGCCCTTCCGGGCCTCGTCGAGCGAAGCGGCTATTTGGTGAACGTGTCGTCCTTGGCGGCGGATTTCCCGGTGATCTTCATGAGCGGCTACAACGCGGCGAAGGCGGGGCTGTCCGGATTCACGGAAAGCCTCGTAATCGAGTTTAAAACGAGCGGCTTGAAAGTCGTCGATTTCCGCCCTGGAGACATTCGAAGTTCTTTTAACGCCAATATGTTGCAAAAAACCGGTAAAAATCCAGAAGAAGGTTGCGTGACAAGGGTTTGGCGGAGAATAGAAGAACGTCTTTCCGCGTCGCCCGAACCAGAATTTGCGGCCCGGAAGCTAGTTGCATGCATTTCGCGAGACCAGGTTGGCACGATTCGAGTGGGTACGTTTTTCCAAGCAAGGGTGGCTCCGCTTCTCGCTCGTCTGGCGCCGACGTCGCTGACGCGAGCGGCCAATGTTGCTTACTACACAAAATAGAGGGGAAGAATCGGGGTGTCGGCGGTTAGGATACTCGTATTGACGTCGAGCACGGGCGGTGGACACGACGCCCGGGCGATCGCTTTCCGCAAGTGGGTGCGCAAGATCTACGGTTGGGAAGTGGAAGTGCGTGTAGAGAGCATGCTCGAGGATTCATCGCCGATCGCTCGATTCGGTGTGGCGGTGTACAATTTCATCCAGACGCGAGCCCCTTGGCTGCACCACCCGTATTTCTGTTTCGTCGAAGGTTTGAGCTACTTGAACCGATCCAAGGTGACGCTGGGGCGCGGCTACTACGAGGAGGTGATTCGAAACTACCGTCCACAACTGGTATTCAGCGTGCACGACTGTTTGAACCGCGGGTACTTCCAAGTCGCTCGCAAGATTTTGGGAAAAGAAAACGTACGTTGCGCGACCTACTGCTCCGAGTTTTCCGGCGGCTATGGGTACAGTCGCAATTGGGTGGAGCCCTCCGTCGATCTTTATGTGTCCAGGACGCAGACCGCGGCGGACTTCGCGGTCAAGCGGTTTGGGTTGGATCGGAAGAAGATCATTGTTCGGGGCCATTTTCTTATTCCGCGCATTTATCAAGAGCGGCTGTCGGCCTTTGAGCGGCATCGGTTTATCACGGAGCGTTTGGGTCTTAGGGCGGATCGGAAGATCATCTTCCTGGCGACGGGCGGCACGGGGGCCAACAACCACCTTTCGCTTTTGCCGGTCATCAAGAAATACTCGGAGCGGTATCAAGTATTGATTGTTTGCGGACGCAACAACGAGGCCTTCATGCGGGTGCGTCAATGGCAGCGGAACAATCCGGATTTGAGCTGCCACGTGGAAGGCTATTGCAATGAGATGCACCTGTTCATGCAAGTGAGCGATCTGGTCGTCACGCGGGGAGGCACGACCACATGCTCCGAGGCGCTGCACTACGAGTGCCCCATCGTCTTCAACGGGTTCGGGGGGGTCATGCCGCAGGAAAAGCTCACCGTGAAGTACTTTTTGCAGGACCGAGCAGCGGCGTTGGTTTCGAAAGCGTCTGATCTCGACAAGCTTCTCATGAGTTGGAGCCGCTTTCCGGATCAATTCGGGGAGCTCAAGAAGCGATTTCGGGCGATGCGTTTCAAGGATCGGCCCTCGGAGGTAATATACGACTTGGTAGACTTGGCGCACGAGGCGCTCCCGGTCGAAGAACGGCCTCAACTCAAGATCGTGGGTGATTAGTTCGCCTGATTCGATCGAATGCGTATCCTCTATGTGACTACGACGTTCCCCGTTTATTCGGAGACGTTCTTGCAGCGGGAAGTGCGAGCGCTCAGCGAGTTGCAGGTCGATTTGAAAATTGTGTCGCTGCACGGCGGTTCCGATGAGTTTGAGGGAATTAGGGTCCATTGCTTCAATAAATGGCGCTTGTTAACGCTGATCTGGAAACTGCCTGTTCTCGTGGCGACCCGATTCGACTTGTTTCGAACTTATACCGGGGCGTGGTTTCGCAATCGCCCACGCGACTGGATCAATTTCTGGGAAAATATGCTCGGCCTGGGCGCGGCGATTGTCTGGGAAAGCGACGCGCGGGCATTTCGGGCCGACATCGTCCATTGCGTATGGTCGAGCGCCCCGGCCGCGTTTGGGTGGTTGCTAATGGGCATGGGAGTCGCTCCGTTCTCCATGGGAGCTCATGCCTACGACGTATTCGAAAAAGGCGGCGACTGGCTGCTGGACTCCAAGCTCGCTGAGACGCGTTGCGTGCACACCTCGACCGGTTCTGCCGCCAACGCGCTGGTTGGGCGTGTGGATGCCAAGAAGGTCCACCTGATTAGACGCGGGCTCAACGCGTTTCCGGAGTTTGCTACTTTGCGCGCGACCCGTGATACTCTGCGCGTTGTTTGCGTGGCTCGTTTGGTAGAAAAAAAGGGCTTTCCGTATCAGTTGTCGATTTACGAAGCCATGCGTAAGGCGGGGATCGCGTTCGAGGCGAGAATTGTCGGCGAGGGAAGGCTTATGGGATTCATAGAAGCGGAAATCGCCAAGCGCTCGCTATCGGATTGCGTGCGACTTGTGGGGCGGTTGCCGTTCGAGGAGACTCTCTCGCAATTGGCTTGGGCGGATGTTCTGTTTCATACGGGGGTTGTTGCAGCGAATGGCGACCGAGACGGGCTGCCAAACGTCATCCCGGAAGCGATGGCATCGGGCGCTTTGGTTGTCGCGTCGCCGGTTTCGGGGGTCGTCGAGGCGATCGAAGACGAAACTACTGGGTTCTTGGCGTCGGTGGAAGATCCCGATGCCTGGGTCGCTGCGTGCCAGCGTATCCAAAGGGATGATGCGATTTGCGAGCGAATTCGCGCCCGCGCCCGGGAATGGGTGGAACGCGAGTTTTCCGCGAAGGCGAATACCAAGCGACTTTTAGACGTGTTGTCTCGCGGATCAAACTAGGCAAATCCGTATCGCCGGTAATATCTTGAAAATCGGCGGTCAGACTTTAGGGTTTCATGGTTTCCGTGAAATGCTGAAGGGTAGAATTCTATACGACGTTACCAAAGCGTCCCGACAACGACAGAAGTCAGGAATTGTCCGGGTTTCTCGCTGTTTGAATACGGAGTTGAAGTTTCTATTGGGTGATCGCTTGGTCGAGGTTGTTTGGGACGAGCGACTGGAGTCATTGCGTCCCTTAAAGAAAGACCCGGAATTTTCGATCGACGCCAACGACGTCTTTCTTACCTGCGAGCTGTTTTGCGAGTACGAGCGGACGGGAATGGAGGTGTTTCTGGCCAAACGCGTTTGCCATTCGTATGCGATATTCCATGACGCAATTCCTTTGCAGTTCCCGGAGTTCACTTGGCCGCACAGTGTCCAGCGCCATCCGAGCTATATGAAAATGCTGGCCTTGTTTTCGGGCGTGTTCGCGGTGTCGAGCCACAGCGCCATTTTGCTGGAGGAGTATTGGGAATGGCTCGAGATCGAGGACTCGCCCTCGGTGAAGGCCATACAGCTGGGGGCCGACGGCATTTTTGAAGAGTCTTCACCGCCGGAAGAGAAAAACGGACGCTGCTTGCAGTTGTTGTCACTGTCTATTCTAGAACGGCGAAAAGGACAGGACCTGGCTCTGGAGGCGGCCAAGCAGCTATGGGACGAGGGGCTTGTATTCGACTTTCATTTTGTCGGTCGAACCAACCCGTATTTTGGCAAGGAAATCGAACGCGCGTTGAAGCGAGCTGCGAGGCAAGGGTATGCGATTACGGTGCACGGGCAGTTGAACGACGATAAGCTCAAAGCGCTCTTTCACGACGTGGATCTGGTTGTTTTGCCCACGAGGGCAGAAGGGTGCGGGTTGCCTGTGCTGGAGGCTCTCTGGAGGGGGGTGCCTGTATTGGCGAGTTCGTTACATTCAATTCGAGAGAATGCCCGATTTGGAGGTTGCCGTTTATTCGACCTGCGAGACCCGGAAGCGCTGACGAAGCGCTTGCGCGAGTTGTTGTCCGAACCGGTCGAACTGGAGCAACTGACTTCGAGTATTCGAACGGAGGCGCTGCCTCGGTGGGAGACCACGGTTCGAGACATCGTCGACCATCTGGTCACGGATGGCGCCTGACTCGCCTACATCTTGCTGGCCGCGTATCGGATCGCGGTTTCGATAATTTCGAAATCTTCGTCCGTGTGGCGGGCGGAGATCGCGGTGCGGACCAGGTCTTTTCCGGGCGGAACTCCTGGCGCGGTTGCGAATATGGAGAACACTCCCTTTTCGCGCAGGCGTTTCCAGAAGTAGTAGGCTTTGTCGCGAGTGCCAATAACGATAGGGATAGCGGGAGTTTCGCTATCCCAGGTGTTCAGACCGAGATTGTCGAGAAAGGCCTTGTAACGTTTGGTATTGGACCAAAGGCGCTCGAGCCATTCCGGTTCGTTTTCGATGACGTCGAGGGCGGCCATGGCGCAGGCGGCTTGGCAGGGAGAGAGCGCGGCGCTGAAAATCACTTGCTTGGAGTGCGTGCGCAGGTACTCGATCGCCGCGGCGTCTCCCGCTATGAATCCGCCCGTACTTCCGAAAGACTTGGAGAGGCTGCCGGTAATGATGTCGACTTGATCTGTCAGTCCGAAGTGGTTTGCGGTTCCATGTCCTTGTTTTCCTAATACGCCGAGCCCATGGGCGTCGTCCATGACGGTGAAACAGTTGTGTTCTTGGGCGACGGATACGATTTCTGGGAGGGCGCAGATGTGGCCTTCCATTGAATAGATCCCCTCGACGGCGATGATTTTCGAGGTCTCCGGGTCGAGCTCCTTGATGAGGGAGCGCAAGTGGTCGGGACTATTGTGGGTGAATCGCTCGACGTCGGCCATGGAAAGGCGGATGCCGTCCCAGACGCTCGAGTGCATGTTTTTATCGACAAGGATCGTGTCTCCGCGCTGGGCGAATCCCGTTATGGACGACATGCAGGAAAGGTATCCTGCGGCCGATACGTGGCAGGCTTCTTTTCCGAGAAAATCGGCGAGGCGTTCTTCGAGTTCCGTATGGAATTTCCGTCCTCCGTTGGCGGAGCGCGCGCCCATGGTGCCTCCACCCCATTTTTCGAGGGCCCGTTTGCCGGCCTCGACTACTTTTGGGTGATCGTACAACCCAAGGTACTCGTTGCTGGCGAGCATGACGAGTTCTTTCCCATCCTTAAAAACGCGCGTTCCGCGCTGGTCGTTCAAGACTGGGTACCAGAGATCGTAGCGGTTGCGCAGACGCGTGAATTCGTCGTCGCGGCACCGTTTGATGATCGGGTTTTTGGTTTTGCTTTTCAACAAGTCTCGAATCATGAGGATGGGCTCGCCTGTCTCGGGTAGTGGGCGGAACTGTTACGGAGATGGGTGGAAATATGAAGAAAAATCTGCGCATGCAGAGTTATCGGGCAAAGAGAACTCCGAACAGGGCCCGAATGGCTTTGCGGGGTTCCATTCGCCACCAATAGCGGGCGTAGCGATGCAGGTACTGGGCGGGCCACTCGACCGCTCCGTATTTGCGGGTTTTTTGGGACCAACGTTTCCGGAATAGGGTCGAGTTTCGGGAATTGTGCGTGTGTCGACCAGGCGAGCTGCTGACGTGGTGGTAGATTACGCTTTGGTGGGAAACGAATAGCCGCAGGCCTTTCTCTTTTAGTCGCACGCACAGGTCCACGTCTTCCATTCCGTTTCGATAGTCCGTGTCGAATCCGCCCATGGATTCGAAAAGCGCTCTTTTGATGAGAAAGCAGGCCCCGGTGAGAGCGTTGCGCTCGCTCCAATCTCCGGGAGGGAGTCGTTTGCGAGTCTTCCACGCGTGGGTGGGCATGCCTTCGAGGTCGAAAAAGATGCCGGCGTGGTCGACGAGTCCGGTGGCGCGGTTGCGCTGGATGTTGCCGATAGCGCCGACTTTCAGGCGCGACTGGTTTAGCTCGAGCATGGGTTCGAGCCAGCCGGGAAGGAGTTCCAGGTCGTTGTTGAGGAACAGGAGGTACTCGCCGCGGGCGTGTTGGGCGGCCCGGTTGTTCGATTCGCTGAATCCGAGGTTCTTTTCGTTTCGGAGCGTGATGCAGTTATCCGCCAGCGACTCGAAGTAGCGCGGCGTCTCGTCGGTCGACGCATCGTCGATGAGGATCAGTTCGTGTGTGTCGAGGTCGACGGTTTCGAGTAGCGTCTGGATCATCGTTCGCGTCAAATCCACGCAGTTGTGGGCGGACACGATGAACGAGATCGTTGGTTCGGGCATGGGCGGGCGTGGCTGTGTTGGCTAGTGGACCCGTTCGTTGAGATAGGTCGCCAGCGACCGGAGAAAAGGGGCGTCGAGCGAATCGCTGATGGCGCAGGCTTTTTCCGTGAGTTCGGCCAGAGCGACTCGCGACTTGTCGAGTCCGTGGATGGCGACGTAGGTGGCTTTGCGGGCGGCTACGTCTGCTCGGACGGCCTTGCCCATGGTGTCCGCATCGCTGGTGGCGTCGAGCAGGTCGTCCATGATTTGGAAGCCGAGACCGATGCAGCGGCCGTAGGTTTTGACGGCTTGAACTCGCGCGGGCGAGGCCCGGGCGATGATGGCGCCCATTTCGAGGCTGGTTTCGATGAGCGCGGCGGTTTTGTTGAGGTGGATAAACTCGAGTTCGTCGGGATCGAGGTCGCGTTCCTCGCCCAGAATGTCCTCCATTTGACCGCCGATGAGACGTTGGCTGCCGGCGGTCTCGGAGAGCGTTTTTACCAGGGCGACGGCGATTTCAGGAATCGCTGCGTAGTGGGTCGCGAGGAGTTCGAAGGCGTAGGTGAGTAGGGCGTCGCCCGCTAGAACGGCGGTGGCTTCGTCAAACTGGATATGGCAGGTCGGGACGCCGCGTCGTAGCGGGGAATCGTCCATTGCCGGTAGATCGTCGTGGATGAGTGTGTAGGTGTGTAGGCATTCGATGGCGACGGCTGCCGGAAGGGCGTCGACTTCCGGATCGAATCGTTCCGCCACGGCGAGCGCGAGGGCGGGGCGAATCCGTTTTCCCCCTGCGGTGAGGCTGTAGCGCATGGCTTGGTGAATCTGGCTGGGCCGGGTCGTTGCCGGGGGAAGAAGCGTGTCGAACGCCTGTTCGACCTGTTCGACATATGCGTCTAATTTCTCTTTGAACTCCATGCGAAATGCGCGATTGTGATGGGAAAATTAAGGTAGCTTTCCGAAATGCAGACAATTGAGCAAGTATCTAAACGACTGTCCACGGACCCGAATTGGTTCAGCAAATGCATGCTGGGAGTGGTGTTGTCGATCATCCCAATTGCCCACTTCGTCGCCTACGGCTATTTGTTCCGGCTCTTTCGGCAGGGGCGGGAGCGGTCGGAGATCGCGCTTCCGGAATGGACCGACTGGAAAGAGCTCTTTATCGACGGGTTGATCTGCTTTCTCGTCCTGTTGATTTTCGCGTTTCTGCCGGTGGCGCTGATGATGACGCTGGTCAGTTTTTTCACTTGGGACACGTTTTTGACGAACGTTCTGCTGGCTCCGGTCTATTTCTTGGCGGGACCGGTCGGCTGCGCCGCGCTTTACCTGTACGTGTTGAGCGGAAATCTTGGCGGCATATTCAATGTCGACGCGCTTATCGGCTTGTTGAAGAAGGGTTTACCCAACTACTGGGTACTTACGCTGGCCTACCTGGGACTGGTACTCATGCTGCCGTTCGCCTATTTCGCGGGCGGGGTGATTTATTTCTATTTAATGGGGCAGGTCTTCAAGAACCTGGAGCGTAGAGCCGATAACTCGTAGTATGAAACGCGGACTGCCAAAGGAACCTTCGACTGGTGGGATGATTCTAACAGCGGTGTCAGGGATCACCCTGGGAATATTGCTGGGCGGATTTCTTCTGTTGAAGGAGCCGCCATTGCGGGGGAAAGGGCCCTCGGGTGTCGAAAAAATGGGCGATTACGCCACCTATTACACTCCGGGATCGATCGCGTCCGCGGAATCCGCCACGGTGCGGTCTCGCATCAGTCGCCTTGCCCGGCAAGTGCCTGGGGCGATTCCGTTCACGGAGATGGAGATCAACCACTACATGAGCCAGTTCCAAAGCGCGGAGACGACCGAGGACGGCAAGCCTGCGGACGTGGCTTTCTCACCCCCGAATGTGCGCATCGAAAACGAGGCGTTCGTCTTGAGCACCAAGCTCGTGTTCAATCCGAAGGGGGACCGTTTTGAAGTGCTGGTGCAAGCCATGGGGCGTTTTGAGAATGGCGAGAGCGGAGTCGCGTTGAAGGTCGATCGACTGTTGCTCAATTCGCTTCCAGTGCCGCAGTTTGGCGGTCTCGTGCAAAATTTGTTCATGAAGAACGCCGCCGCGATTCCGCTGCCGACGGAAGTGCAGGACTCGCTCGGGGCGATCAAGGAAATCGAGCTGCTCCCGGACCAAGTGGTGTTGATGCTCTGATTCGACGGGCGAATGGTCCCGGTTTAGAGTGCCTGGGTGATCGCGCTCAAGTCGATATTCTCCTGTACCATTTTTTTGATTACAGGGATTTTGTCTTCGTCTTCGGGTTGCGTTTTCACGGTCATTCCATGGATCCGAGAAGCGACCGTGTAGCTGTCGCTGTCGGAAATCAAAACAGGAATGCGGCTTCCTTGGATACGGGTGAGCAGCGACGCTGAAGGCTGGATGCCGCGCGTTAGGATGATCGCGGAGACGGATCCCGACGAGTCGTCGTTCTCGTGGGAAAGGGCGGCTTTCACGATGTCTTCCCGGTCGCCGGGAGTGATTAGGAGCGTGCCAGGGGCGACCGTGTCGAGAAAGCTGGTGGCGGTCATGGCCCCGATGATGATGTGACTGAATCGACGGGCTCGATTATCGGCGATTTCGTTGAGATGCGTCCCTTTGATACGCTTGCGAACTTGTTCGAGATTGGGCGAGGTGAGCACTTGTTCGGAAGGAAGCAGGCCGAGCAGCGGAATGCCGATTCGCTTCAAGGCGATACCGGTGTACTTCCGTATGTACTCCATTTTGTCCGTCTCGACTTTGTTGATGATGGCGCCTACGACTTCAACGCCCTCTTTGTCGAACAGCGCTTTGTTGAGTGCGATCTCGTCGATCGGCTGTCCGATTCCGCCTCTGCTGACAATGATCGCCTTGGCCCCGAGCAGCTTGGCGACGCGAGCGTTCGACAACCCGAAAACGGATCCGACTCCTGCGTGGCCGCTTCCTTCGATCAAAGTCAGGTCTTTTTCCCAGGAAGCCCGGTCGAACGCTTGGCACACCTTGTTGGTAAGTTCGATGTCAGTCTTTTCGGGGTCGTCGAGGTAGCGCCGGGTGAAGGAGGAATCGATGGCGATTGGGCTCATGCTCTCGATGGGCGTTTCGACGTTGTACGTCTTATCGAGCAGAACGGAGTCCTCGTCGATGAGCTGTCCGTCGATTTCCACGAATCGCTGTCCCACCGGCTTGATGAACCCGACTTTTCGATACCGTTGTTGCAAGGCGGCGAAGAGACCGAGGCAAGTGGTCGTCTTGCCGTCGTTCATGCGCGTGCCGGCAACGAAGATCCGTCGCGTGGTCGTGTTGGTCGGGCTCGTTTTGAGCGTTTCTGAGCGGGATGGGCGCGATGACATCGGAGCGAAGAAAGCAGGGTTCGGCTAGGAATCTAATGAAGGACCGAACAAGAGACGATGGTCGATGGCCTGGCAGCCGACGATCGCCGCGGCTCCGAGGATGTCGTGCGCCGTGGCGCCACGGCTGATTTCCGCGGCCGGCTTGTTGAGACCCATGACGATTTGACCGTACTTGTTGGCGCTTGAGAGGAGATGGATGAGCTTGGTGGCGATGTTGCCGCTGTTTAGGTCGGGGAAGATGAGCACGTTGGCGTCGCCGGCGACCGGGCTGTCCTTTAGTTTCAATTGGGCAGTCGCCCGATCGAGCGCCGCGTCGATTTGCAGGTCTCCATCGATGTCGGCGGACAGTCCGACCAGGTCGGCTTTGTCGCGCGCCAGCCGCGTAGCGGACTGGACTTTCGCCACTGAAGAATGACGGTCGTTCCCGTGTGTTGAAAAACTCAGGAGCGCGACTTTCGGACGGGCGTCGGTCAGGTGGTGGGCGAGGGTGGCGGTGGTGATGGCGATGTCGGCGAGCTGTTCCGCGTCCGGTTCCGGAATAACGCCGCAATCGCCCATGAAGAGGGCGCCGTCGATGCCGACTTCCTTTTCCTCCATGTCGATGACGAGCAGCGAGGAGGCGGTTTTCACGTTGTCCTGCGTGCCGATGATCTGGAAGAGATTTCTCAACGCGTTGGAGGCTTTGGTCGTCGCGCCCGAGATGAGGGCGTCCGCCTGGTTGCGTTTGAGCAGGAGCGTCGCGAAAACGCCGGGCTCGATGGCCTTGGCTTGGATCTCCTGGTCCGAAAGCGTCTCGAATTTCGGGATCGCTTTCAGTTCCTGGCAAATCAAGTCGAGATCGCTGCTGCGTTCGGGCTCGAGCAAGCGCATGCCTTTGGTGGCAACGCCGAGCTTTTCGGCTTTGCGTTTGATGGCGGTGCGGTCGCCTAGAAGGATCGGCGCTCCCATGTCGCGCGTTACGATTTGGCGTGCCGCCTGCAGGACGCGGGCGTCCTCGCCGTCGGAAAAGACAAAGCGCTTGGGGTGCTCTTGCAGCTTGCCAATCAAAGATTCAATCAAGTTCATTTGGAGAGGGTGTCCGGTTTCGAGCGACGTTGTGGAGCCGTGGCTTGAGTGGACGTGGTTAAGAAAGTGCTTCCAGCTTCGAGCTGGAGGAGAGTTGATAAGTACGAGACCGCTTCAAGGTGTCAATGTTGCGCGCTCAATTCCCCGCCAAATGTCTTGATCGCCGTCGGTCTTTGCATGTGATCTAGGAGATGTCGAAAATGCTATCTCGAATGGGCGTGGTGTCCGCGATGACTCTCTTGTCGCGCGTATTCGGGCTGTTTCGAGACATTTTCATTACGGCGGTGTTCGGGGCGAGTTTGTTGAACTCAGCATTCACCGCGGCATTCACGCTTCCGAGCTTGTTTCGCCGGTTGCTGGGGGAGGGAGCGCTGGCCGCGGCTCTCATGCCAAACCTATCGGAGGAAATGGAGCGATCGGGTCGTGAGGGAGTGTTTACCTTGATCAACAAGACGCTTTCGTGGCTGGCAGTGATTTGCGTGGCCCTCGCGGTGGGTTCGTACTTTATCCTCGACTGGATCGAAGAATCGTCTGTATTGGAAAACCGGATATTGGGAGCACAGCTCGCGAAGTTGGTTTTTCCTTACGTGATTCCGGTTTGCATGGCGGCGGTCGTATCGGCGGTACTGAATATGCTCGGTCGCTTCGCCGTTCCCGCGATGACCGCGGTCTGGCTCAATTGCGCGATGATCGCTTCGCTCGCTCTCGGCGGCTATTTTGCGGGCGAGAGCCCGATGCAGAAGATGTACTTCCTCTGTCTCGGCGTGCTGGTAGGTGGTCTCCTCCAGTTCTTGGCGCCTTCGATTGCCTTGATCCGAGAAGGCTGGCGGCCGCGAGTGGATTTCGGAGTTTCGGATCGATTAAAAGCGGTTTTGTTCCTGACGCTTCCCGGCGTGTATGGAACGGCTTCGCATCAGTTAAACGTAATGGTCTCCCGCTTTCTTGCTTTGGACTTCAACGAGTCGGGGGCGACGCTGATCTACTTGGCGAACCGGTTGGTGGAGTTGCCCTTGGGCATATTCACGATCGCGATCTCAACGGTGGTGTTTCCGGCGTTGTCGCAGTCGATCGCGAAAGGGAACGGCGAGGACTACGCTGCCATGTTTCGAAAGGGAGTGTCCTTGACCTTGATGCTGACAGTGCCGGCGGCGGTTGGACTTTCGCTCCTCGCTCCTGAGATTATCGCGACGCTTTTTCAACGAGGGGCGTTTTCGTCGGACGACAGTATGGCCCTCGCTCCGATATTGGTGATTTGCGCGATTGGCATGCCGTTTTACTCGTTCGTATCGATCGAAACGCGCGCGTTCTACTCGATCAAAGACGCGAAGACGCCGGTCAAAGGGTCAACGATCGCCTTGCTCGTCAACATCGTCCTGAGCTTGTCGCTGCTGCGTTTGCTGAACCGAATTGAGGCGCTGGTGATCGCGAGTAACACGGCTATCGTCGTCCAAGCGGTTTACATGCACGTTCAGTTGCGAAAACGGCAATCGGTCCAATTGCGAGCGGTGGCGCCGTCGATCGTCAAGTACGGTGTCGGTAGCCTAGCGTTGTTGGCTGTAGTGTTGCTCGGCAAAATGGGCTTTGAAGGAACAATGGAGGCAGGCCGGACGCGGTCGGCTATCGAATTGGCGGTGTTGATTCCTCTCGGGTCGCTCGCGTATTTTAGCGTGTTGAAACTTATGAAAATGACGGAGGTTGAAGAAATTCTCGCTACCCTTCGAACTCGGGGACGAACGAATCTTGATGAAAACGACTCGTAAAACGAAGCGCGGCGCGGCCGCGACGAAACAGCTTCGGACCCTTTTGGGCCCGCGCAAGGTACTGCTTGAGGGCGACCGCAAGTTCATGGCTTCGTTCGACAGCAGTAAACTCTCGTTTGAATACGATGCTCTGATCGTTGCTCGTTCGGAGAAGGACGTGGGGGAGACGCTTCGCTTGGCGAACCGTCACAAAATTCCGGTGACAACCCGTGGAACGGGAACTTCGCTTACAGGGTCTGCCAGTCCAGTTCAGGGCGGCTGGGTGCTGGATATGAGCCGGATGAAGCGGATCGCGATTCGCAAGGAAAAGTCGATGGCCGTTGTGCAACCCGGGGCGGTAGTGAGCGCGATTCAAGAGGCCGCGGATGCGGAGGGTTTATTCTATCCGCCGGACCCTTCCTCGCTCAAGTACTGCACGATTGGGGGGAATATCGCCTGCAACGCGGGGGGCATGCGTTGCGCCAAGTACGGTGTGACGCGCGATTTCGTCGTTGCGTTGGAAGGATTTTTGCCAACTGGTGAAAAAGTGTCGTGGGGTGGTGAATACAAAAAGTTCGCGACCGGCTACAATATCCGCGATTTGTGGATCGGTAGCGAGGGAACACTGGGAGTGGTGACGAAGGCTGTTCTCAAGCTCGTGCCAAAACCGGAATCGACTTGGACGAGCGTTGCCGCGTTCGATACGGAGCGAAAAGCGCTGATGGCCGTGAAGGCTCTGCTTAAGGAAGGCTTCGCTCCTTCCATTTTGGAATATCTCGACGAGGACTCCGTGTACTGCGCGGAGGAGATCGCGGGGGTTCGGCTATTCAAGTCAGTGGGTGGGAAGCCGTTGTTGCTGATCGAATTCGACGGGAGTCGGGCGGAGCTACGCGCAGTTCGGTCTCGCTTGCGGTCATGGACAGACAAATACACATTGGCGTTCAAGAGCGCGCGTACGGAAGCGGCAGCGGACAATCTCTGGGAAGTGAGACGGAAGTGCAGCGGAGCGATGTTCGCGATGGGGAACGCGAAATTGAACGAGGACATCGTGGTGCCTTTGGAAAGCCAGCTGGAATTCGCCCGCGAGATCAAGCGCCTCCGCAAGCGCTGGCGATTGCCCATGCCTACCTTCGGACACGCGGCGGACGGGAATTTCCACGTGAACATCATGTTCCACCGGGAAGACAAAGCGGAACGCGAACGGGCCGAAAACGCCGTGCGGGATTTGATGGAAACCGTGGTCCGTTTGGGCGGCACGATCTCGGGCGAGCATGGCATCGGCCTCGCGAAGTCGCCGTTCTTGCCGATCGCCCGGAACAAAGCGGAAATTGGAGCGATGAAGGCGATCAAACAAGGGCTGGATCCCAACGGAATCCTCAATCCCGGAAAACTGTTCGAACCCTTCCAAGTCTGGGAGCATACTCCGGTAACGGTTCACTTGCCCTGGGACAAGAAACCGATCTTGAAGCGGTAGCTAAGCTGCAACTGATTCACTTCTATGTAGGGCCTTCGCTTGCCCGTTCGAGAGCCTCAGGGCCATGAGCTTCGTCGAATGGCGAAGCGCCGCGTAGTTAGATTTCAATGTTACCTACGCGGCATGGCGCTAGCGCCAGCCCTACGTCTCGGATTTCACTTCCTGATACGCCCAGTCGAGCCAGGGGAGGAGGGCTTCGATGTCGGCGGTATCGACGGTGGCGCCACCCCAGATGCGGATGCCGGGAGGGGCGTCGCGATAGGAGCCGAAGTCGTATCCAACATCTTCATTCGCGATAAGCGACACGAGCTGTTTCGCTTTGGCGGCTTGGTCCTCGGGGCTGAGTCCTTGGTACCAGGGATCGACGATCTTCAGGCAGATGGATGTGTTGGAGCGCTCGTCTTTCTTCTCGGCTAGAAAATCGATCCAATCGGCGTTCTCGACCCAGGTTTCGATCGCTTTGAGATTGGCGTTGGAGCGTTCGATCAGAGCGGGCAGGCCGCCGATCTTTTCCGCCCACTTAAGGCCGTCCCAGGCGTCTTCGACACAGAGCATGGACACGGTGTTGATGGTGGCCCCTTCGAAGATGCCTTTGATGAGTTTTCCGTTTTTGGTGAGCCGGAAGATCTTGGGAAGCGGCCAAGTGGGGGTATAGCTCTCGAGGCGTTCGACAGCGCGCGGGCTGAGAACGATCATGCCGTGGGCGGCTTCGCCTCCCATTACTTTTTGCCACGACCAGGTCGCGACGTCGAGTTTTTCCCAAGGAAGCTCCATGGCGAAGACGGCGGAGGTGGCGTCGCATATGGCGAGCCCTTCGCGGTTCTCTGGGATCCAGTCGCCGTTGGGGACTTTCACGCCGGAGGTGGTGCCGTTCCAGGTGAAGACGACGTCGTTGGAGAAATCGATGGACGCGAGATCTGGCAGGCTCCCGTAGTCGCTTGTGAGGGAGCGGACATTCTCGAGTTTGAGTTGCTTGACGACGTCGGTCACCCAGGTGGCGCCGAAGGATTCCCATGCGACCATTTCGACGCCGCGGGCTC
>JANQSC010000044.1 GCA_028284235.1 Opitutaceae bacterium | reverse complement strand
CGTCTACAGGCACTCCGAGCGCGCTCAAAACGCCCGGCGACACTTTATCGCCCTGCGCCTTCAACGAGCCGCCCATCAGTATGAAGTTGTCGGTCGACGCCTTCTCGTCGATCTTGTCACTCATACGCAACTTGCGGGCATTTACTGAAGCGGGTACTGGACTATTGAATACGCTTTGCACCATCGGCTCGTAACGCTCCTTGCGGCGATTCCAAATCCAGTCGTCCTGCTCGCGCACCTTAAGCCGACCTTCGTCGACGTAGTCCAGACCGATATCACGCGGCGGTTTGACGTCGTCGTCGAGTTCCTTGCGGCTCGCGTGGTCGATGTACTCCAGGCCGCGTTCGGCGAACCACGCCTTCGCGGCCGTTTCGCGTTTCTCGTGCAAGGCGTCCTTCTTGCTTTCCGCGAAGCTATGGAGTTTTTCCACCATCGCTTTGCCCTTTTCGAGACCGCTCAAGTTTTCGTCGGGATGGAAGGCCGCTGGGCGCTCCGCCAATTGGGTTTCCGCGAACGCGGCGTAGAGCCGGTAGTAATCCTTCGTCGGCAGCGGATCGAACTTGTGGTCGTGACATTTGAAACAGCGCATGGTCGTGGACAAAAAGGTTTGCCCCACCGAGTTGATAACGTCGTCGACGTAGATCTGCCGCGCTTCCAACTTTTCCACCATGGCGGAGTCCCAAGGGCCCATGCGCAGAAAACCGGACGCGACCATCCACTCGATTTCCTGTTCGTTGTAGTCGCCCGAGCTGTGAACCTTGCTAATCGCTTCCGCGTCGCCTCCCAGTCGTTCTCTAACAGAATTCGCGGCCAACTCATCGCCAGCGACTTGCTCCACGATAAACTCGTCGTAGGGCTTGTCCTCGTTGAAGGAGCGAATCACGTAGTCGCGATAACGCCACGCGTTCGACCGCTCGTAGTCGTTCGACATCCCCCCGGTATCCGCGTAGCGGGCCACATCGAGCCAATGCTGCCCCCAACGCTCTCCGTAGCGCTCGCTAGCGAGCAGCCGATCGACCAAGTCCGACCAAGCCTGTTCCGGATCGCGGCTCGACGCTTCTATAAACGCTTCCACCTGTTCGGGCGTCGGCGGCAAGCCCGTCACGTCAAAGGTCGCGCGGCGAATCAGCGTCTCCAAGTCCGCCTGCGGCGCCGGCTTAAACCCGGCCGCATCCAGTTTACGCGCAATGAATGTGTCGATCGGATTGGAAGACTCGCCCGCTTGCGGAACCTCGGGTTTTTCGACGGGCATAAAGGCCCACATGTCTTCCGGACGATAGCGACGATAAGTCCACTCGTCGGCGAGGCCACCCGAGTGGTCGATGAGTATGCCTTCTTCGTTCTCCCTCACGGATCGCTCCGCAAGACGAATTTCGTCTTGCCTCTCATTGCTCGGCCAAGGGGCGCCCGCGTTGATCCACGTCTCGAGATCCGCGATTTGCTCCTCGGAAAGACGGTCGTTTTCCTTGGGCGGCATCTCGAAATCCGGGTCCTCCCAACGGACCGCCTCCATGACGAAACTGAATTCCGCGTCGCCCGGAATGAGCACGTCGTCGAAGAACTCGCCCCCCTTCAAAAAGTCTTCGAGCGTGGTGAGTTTCAACTCGCCCTTCACTTCCTTCCCCGGCTCGCCGTGGCAGCCAAAACACTTCTCCGAGAGCATTGGCTTTACTTTAAGAGTGAACAAACGCTCCATCGCCTCCTGGCTTTCGTCCGCTTGCATCGCAGGCAGGAGCGCCGCGCTTGCGACAGCCGCTCCCAATTTCAGAGATGATCTCAAGTCTTTTAAAACTGAATACATAAAAACTTACGGTCTTCCTTGTTCGTACAAGTCCGCGATTTCATCCGCGGACAAGGCTTCATTAAAAATTGCGAATTCGTCGATCGCCCCGTTCAAATTCCGAAGGGCGAAATAAGGGTCTCCACGGGTCGGCTCATTCCAGTTGCCAATCGACGCCGCTCCGATGCGAACCGTATCCACAAACAGGTCGTCCGGAATGCGGTCCTGGCTGATGGCTTCCCCATTGACGTAGTGCGTCGTGGTGCGATCGTCGACATTGTATACCGTGGCGATTTGAAACCACTTCCCGCTCATAGACGGCTCCCAAAACGGAGGGGAGAAAGCGATGTGTTTGTCGTCGCGCGTGCGCGTCTCCTCCTGCCGTTTCACCGAAAAAAACAGGCGCCCGTCATCCATGATCTGCCAGTGTGGTTCGTTGAGCTCGTGACCGTCCGTGAGGAAGAGCGAATTGTACCAGCGATCCAAACTGTCGATACGGGCCCAACAATAAAATGTGACGGAATTATGTTCGCCGGGAATAGCCACGCGCACGCGACTGCCCGTCGGACTGAAACTAACCGCTTTTCCCGACTCGTCCCAACGATCCGCGACGCGACGGGCGCTGACCATTGTTCCGTGCAGTCCCGACCCCGACGAGTCGCGTACTTGGCGGCTCCAACCCGCTTCCGCGTTCATCGAATAATAGGCGATCACGCGTGGGTCCGAGCCCAGTCGCTCGCTCGACAACTGCCAGGCCTGCTTGCGCTTGAGTCGCTGATTCGCGAACTGGCGTTCGAAATCGTCGATCACCGGAATCGCCCCCGCCTCGAAGCCGCTTTCTGAAAACTCGCCAGTCACCGACCATCGTAGCGATTCCCCGTCAGTCAACAGGCGCTTGTCTTTCGACTCCGGATGCCATTCGATTTCCCCCTCGATTACGTGCATGTCGGCGCCTTCGGAGGTAACGTCCAACGCGAACTCCGTTCCGAGATCGACCACGTCCCCAGACGCCGTGGACACGCGGAAACCAGTGGCCGCCGCCGGCACGAGCGCGCGTATCCGACCGCTCAATACCGTCATCTCCATGGGGGAGTGAATCTCGAACTCGGACGCTCCTTCCATGATAACCGTGACGCCGCTGAAAAGCTCGAACTGGGCGATGCCCGACTCCATCCGCAACATTCCTTGAGGCAGCAAATCGCCTCGATCCAATTGCGTACCGCCCTCCCATGAAACGTCGGACTGTTCCGACAAGACCGCGTATCCGGACGCGATCGGCTCCGCCAGCGCCTCCGCCGGAGAGTCCACTTTGCCCACTTTCCAACCCAGAAAACCGACGACCGCGAGCGCCGCTACCGCGGCGACGCTGCCCACCCAGCGAGCCTGCGACCTCCAAAACATCGAAACCGTTTTGCGTTCGCGTTCCATCTCCGTAGAAAGCGACTCCGCCTCGATGTTGAGGGCCGCCGTCAACTTCTGACGCGCATAGTAAACCGCCCGCGCTTCCGGATCCACCCGCAACTCGGCTTCCAAAATTAGGAAATCCGATTCGGAAATCGTCCCGTCAATTAGCTCGTCGATGAGCTGGTTGCGTTTCTGAGCGTTCATAGCGACGCCTCCTCTCCCAAAGCCAGCCGAGACTCAATACACGCCTGCAGCCGATTGCGAATGCGGTGAAGCGTCACTTTCAAGCCACCAATGCTGCGACCGACCTGTTCACCGTACTCCTTGAGCGGCGTTTTCTTGAAATAGCGGTGGTAGATGAGCTCTCGATCCGCCGGCTTGAGTAGTTGCAGGCACTTCTGGAGGGCCGCTTGATGCTCCGAGACGTCGTCGAGATTCTCACCTAGCTCCTCCGCAATCGTGTCTTCCAATTCCTCGCAAAACACGAAACGAGCGTCTTTGGCCTGTTTGTAGCGATACTTCCGTACTTGGATGCGGGCGATACTGAACGCCCACGCCTTGAAATTCGTGCCCACCTCGAAATCGTGGCGTTTTTCCCAAATCGTCGCGTTCGCCTCCTGGGCGACGTCGTCGGCTCCCGAGTCGCCCGGCATCAGTGACGAGACATAGAGGTGCAGCGCTGGCTGATGCTGGGTCAGCAGGGAGACAATGGCGGCGTCTTGCTTCTCGGGGTCCATGGGGCGCGGTAAGATAGGTAAATTCATACGCATATCCCCGAAAACCGCAAAAGGTTAACACGTTTCCTAAAAAAACTGCATTTTCAGGCCACATCACCATTCAGCGCCTCTTTTTTTGCACATTTAGACAAAAACGTCTATGTCTAAATGTGCGCCTCGCTCTCGCGGAAACAGTCTTGAGCCTTGTATACGAATCGGGCGGACGGCCAGGACGACTCGGATCAAACGAGTACTGACCTCAACGAAGAGGATGGGCTTTCCCGCTTGCCAGCGTGGCGGCAATGCGAGTTCCTTATTCGTCTTCCCCCCCGTTTCAATCCCCGCGCCTCTCCTCCATGCCCAGACCCGCTCCTACCACCGCCAAAGGAATCGCCAAAGAACTCGGACCCGGATTGATTGTAGCCGGCGCGGTCGTTGGCTCCGGCGAACTCATCGCCACCACCGCTACTGGAGCCGAAGCAGGCATCTGGCTCATGTGGCTGATCATTTTCGGCTGCATCATCAAGGTGTTCGTACAAGTGGAGCTGGGTCGCTACGTGATCCTGACCGGGAAAACGACGCTCAGCGGCATCTCCACTCTGCCGGGCTGGAAGCCGAAGGGGATTCACTGGATCCTCTGGTTCTGGCTCGCCATGTTCGCCACGAGCACCGCCCAGATGGGGGGAATCGTCGGGGGCGTCGGACAAGCGCTTTCCATCGCCGCGCCCATTACCGAGGAAGGGGCGGCGTTCAACGAAGCAGCGGACGCTCAAATACAAGCCCGTCTCCAAGAAGTGGATGCAACCAGCAGCGCGACCCTCGAAAACGCTGCGGTCGAGAATGCAGCGCTCCCCAGTTCGGGGATCGATCCGTACGTGTGGGCGCTTCTGATCACGGTGATTACATCTGTGTTTCTCTACCTGGGCAGGTACGGGCTCATCGAGAAGCTCGTTTCGTTTCTCGTGGCGGGATTCACCGTAGTGACGGTGATCAACCTCTTTTTACTCCAGTCCAATCCCGCTTGGGCCTTTTCCGCCTCGGAGTTGTGGCAGGGACTCCAATTCAAGCTGCCGCCACCGCGCGAGGGATTCGACCCAGTCGTTACCGCCCTAGCCACGTTCGGTCTTATCGGAGTCGCGGCAGGCGAGCTCATTTTCTATCCCTACTGGTGCTTGGAAAAAGGATACGCGTCCTACATCGGACCGCGCGAGGACACGCCGGAATGGAACGACCGGGCCAAGGGCTGGCTTCGAGTCCTGCGTTGGGACGCCTACCTTTCCATGGTGGTCTACACAATCTCCACGGTCGCCTTCTACCTCCTGGGAGCAAGCATCCTCCATCGAGCCGATTTGCATCCGCAGGGAATGGACATGATCCGGACCCTCGCTTCCATGTACGAGCCCGTCTTCAACGAAACCGCAGTGGTCCTGTTCCTCGTCGCCGCCGTCGTCGTGCTGTATTCGACTTTTCTGGTCACCAACGCGAGTAAAGCACGAGTGATGTCCGACGCGCTTATTGTGTTTGGCTGGCGCAAGTCCAATCCCGATGGAAACCGCAAGTGGCTCAAGGCCTTCTGCATCGCGTTCCCGATTCTCAGTTTCATCGTTTTCGTGTTCATCCCCAAACCCAAGCAGCTCGTTTTGCTCGCGGGAACCATGCAGGCCTTTCTACTCCCCATGGTCGCGTTCGCTGCGGTCTACTTCCGCTACAAGCACGCCATCCCCGCGCTCAAACCCTCACGACTTTGGGATCTGTTTCTGTGGATTTCCGCACTCGGTCTACTCGTCGTCGGGCTCTGGCTGGCGTATTCAAAACTAGCCCCACTTTTTTAGGCGACAGCTACTTCACCATGACGTCCCAGTAACGCGTTCGCTTGGAACTGCCATTGGATCCGAAAACTTCGAGCGTGATCACTTTGCGAACTCCTTTGCTCAAAGCGACGACCGGATTCCGTTCAGTCGAAGTAAGTCCATCGCCAAAATCCCAATGCCACGAATCGACGGTACCAATCGACTCGTCTCGAAAAGCGACAATTCCCGCGTCCTCGTCCACAACCTGGAAACTCCACTCCGCTCGGATCTTCGGCTGCAACTCCGGCTCGATTGGCATCAATCGAAACGGGAGCAAATAGTCCGCGTCCTTCACCATCCGGACGTCATGAGCGAGATTGTAATGCCCGTCGCGCTTTCCACCGTCGAAGTCCAGAATCGACCAGGACAAACCAATCTCCCCACCTTCCGTTAATACCGACTCCACTGCGTCTTCTGGCCTTCCGTATGGGGCGTAGTCGTACGGCGTTATCCAGCATTCGAGGACGAGTTTGCCGTTTTCCCCATGGATGACATCGCCCGAGTATGCGTAGTTCGAATACGGGAATTCGCCAATCCACGGTTGCGATCCCCAAATCAACACCCAGGCATTGTTAACCAAAGGCGTATAGAAGTGGTAGTTCTGGGCGTGAACGCCGCTAAACGAGAAGTGGTTTTCCAAGAACTCGGGACTGCTTCGATCACGGTTCTCCTCTGACAGCAGCAGCGGATTGAAAATAAACGGTCCGCCGGAACGGTCTCCATCGACGACGATCTCGAATATGTCGTTCATGTACCCATTCGGATTGAATCGCTCGAAGTCCCAAAAATCGTCATACGCCTCATAGAGCAGGTAAATCCGGTTCATCCCCTTCACCCAGCCCACGGTCACCGTCACATCGATATCGGAGCGGTCGATACGCGTCCCATGCCCGTCTTCCGTATCATTGAGCAGCTCCGTTCCGTAGCGATATCGATCGGGAACCTGGTCCCAGTCTTCGGTCGCCCCGTCGATTCGCGGCATGGCGTCTCGGGGAAATTGAAAAACCTCGAATTGTCTTCCCGCGTGCGGATTCGCAAATCCTACGGTCTCCGCGGCAAGCCAACAGGGAATCGGAATCGCGAACAATCCCGCAATGCCAAGGGCCAACGCTTTTGAGCAACCAGGGGTAGTCATGGTTCGAGCCTTTCATTCCCAGCGTCCAATTACAATCCGCCAATTAATTTCCGTTGAATCCCCCACACTGAGCGTCCAATTTTCATCCATGCCCCTAAACGCACGACCGATCGCCGTCTTCGCCGCGCTCTGCTCCCTCGCGAGCGCTCCGCTATTCTCCCAATTTCTGGTTTCGCCCAACAATGGCGGACTCGACCTGCCGGAAGGGTTTCAAGCGCTCGTCGTCGCCGACAACATCGGACGGGCCCGGCGCATTGCGGTCCGCGAAAACGGCGACATCTTCGCCGCTCTCATGGACCCGATCGACCTCGGCTACGTGGTAGCCATGCGCGACACCAACGGCGACGGCGTCATGGACATCGTAAAGTACTTCGGGGAGCTCGACAGCCAATGCAAGTCGCTGGAAATCTACAAGGGCTACCTCTACGTCGGCTCGACGACTCAAATCGTTCGCTTCCCGCTCGACGACCGCGAGCTCCTGCCCTCCGCCCCCTACGAAACAGTTGTATCCGGATTCCCAACACCGAGAAACCACCGCAGCAAGAATATCACGTTCGACGATTCCGGCAACCTCTACGTCTCCGCCGGCTCGCCCGGAAACACCTGCCAGGAAGTCGACCGCACGCTCCATTCCCCTGGAAAAATGCCCTGCGACGAACTCGAGCGCTACGCGGGCGTTTGGATGTTCGACGCGGAGGAGCTCGGCCAAACCCAGCTCGAAGACGGCTTCCACTTCGCCACCGGAATTCGCAACAACGTCGCTTTTCAATGGGATCCCGTCAAAGGCGAGCTCTACGGCGTGCAGAACGGCCGGGACAATCTCCTGCAAAACTGGCCGGAGCTCTACGACGAGAACGAAAGCGCGGAACTGCCGTCCGAGGAATTCCATCACATCCGCCAAGGCTCCGATTTCGGCTGGCCCTACACCTACTACGACCACCTGCAAGAAACGCGTATTATCAGTCCTGAATACGGAGGCGACAAAAAGAAGCGCCCCGAGCCGGGCCTCTACGACGACCCCGTACTCAATTTTCCAGGACACTGGGCGCCCGTCGGACTCCAGTTCTACAACGCCACGCAATTCCCCGAGAAATACCGAGGCGGCGCCTTCGTCTCCTTCCACGGCTCCTGGAACCGCGCTCCGCTTCCTCAACAGGGATACAACATCGCCTTCGTGCCCTTCGACGGAATCAAGCCTGCCGGCGGCTACGAAATCTTCGCCGACGGATTCAAAGGGGTCGACGTGCTCCATACGCCCAACGCCGCCAAATACCGTCCGACCGGACTAACCGTCGGGCCCGACGGTTCGCTCTACGTTTCCGAGGACAAAGTCGGGCGTATTTGGAAAATCATGTACACTGGCGGCACGGGCACCGTCTGGGAACCCTCCGACGCCGCGTCCACCGAAGCGATCGCCGCCCAGCTCGCGCCCGCTTCCTCGACTTCCCTCCCCGTCGACCCCAAGGGCCAGGCTCTCTACAATCAGTATTGCCTCGCCTGCCACCAGATCGACGGTAGCGGCGTGCCCAATATGCAGCCTTCACTCATCGGCTCTCAGCGACTCGACGGCAGCGACGACGCCCACGTCGTCCGCCTACTCCTAGAAGGCAGCGCCTGGGTCGAAAACAAGAAATTCCCCAACCTTATGGCCAGTTTCGCCTTTCTCTCAGACGAGGAAATCGCCTCCGTTATCAACTACGCCAAGGCCCAGTTCGGCGGTTCAAAGTCCACGCTGACCGCCGCCGACATCGCCCGGAAACGCTAAGGCCTCCCACGGGCGGCGCAATCCGCTCCGTGAGATTACGCGATTAATCTGGCAGATAGGCCCATTCGCCCCTCGGGAAGCCACCAGTTTATTGTAAAATAAGCGCGCATAAAAGCTGGACATAAACTGTGCGCATGATTCCTTCCAAACGGTAACGATTCACCGTTTTTCTGCTTTCACCCTCCCCGTCACGATCCAGTTCGCCCTCTAGCGTCCCCGGTCACGACTATGCAGAGAGACATAGATTAACACTAATAAGAGGTTTCTATTCCTTATATGAGCGAAATAAATCGATCTAGACTACTATGGGCCGGCTTTATGGCCATTTTGGCAGCCGGAATTGGCTTTGGCGTTCGCGGCGGCATTTTGGCGAACTGGGGCGCGGATTTCGGCTTCACTGCCGCCCAACTCGGCGACATTACTAGCGGAGGTCTTCAGGGCTTTTGCTTTGGCATCTTCATCGGCGGTATTGTCGTCGATAAAATCGGCTACGGCAAACTTGTGCTGGCGGCGTTCGCATTCCATGTGATCTCCGCGTTTATCACGTTTGGAGCGACCGTAGGTCAACCGGTGGAAGCGACCTTTCAATACCTCTACTGGGGTACTTTCCTCTTCGCGGTCGCAAACGGAACGCTCGAAGCAGTATCAAATCCGCTCATCGCCACACTTTACCCCGAAAATCGCACGCACTACCTCAACATCCTTCACGCCAGCTGGCCTGCGGGGCTCGTTCTCGGCGGAGTCATTGGCTGGACCATGGGAGGCGTCGACTGGAAAATCCAGCTCGGCCTGTTCCTCGTTCCAACGATTATCTACGGATTGATGTTCTTCCGTCAAAAAATGCCAAAGTCGGAAGCATCCGAGAAAGGCCTGAGCCTCGGCGAAATGTTCAAAGACATCGGACTTGGCGGAGGGCTTGTAGCCTGCGTGCTGATTCTCCTTTTTATCAAAGGCCCGTTGGGCGCCATGCTCAACCTTCTGACCGGATCCGAGTTCTTCATCGGAACTGGATTTTTCTGGGTATCGATCATCGTTGCCGGTGGCCTCTGGGCGACGGTCGGCGTGATCACGAAGGGCTCACTCGGACATTGGCTAATTTGGGTCTTGTTCGTCGCTCACGCCCTCGTTGGTTCTGTTGAACTGGGAACAGATTCTTGGGTTCAAAACATCACAGGCAATATTCTCACCCCCCAACAAGGCAATATCCTCTTCGTTTGGGCGTCTGCGATCATGTTCGTACTCCGATTCTGCGCGGAGTTCATCGAAACACGATTAAAGCTCTCACCCATAGGGCTACTACTTGTATGCTCGGTCCTCGCTTTCGTTGGCCTGAATATGGCGGCAGGAATTACCACATTCTTAGGAGCCATGGTTGCGTACGGTATCTACGCCGTTGGAAAAACATTCTTCTGGCCGACAATGCTCGCGGTCGTCGGCGACCGATTCCCTTCATCGGGAGCCGTTGCCATGAGTATAATGGGCGGCATTGGCATGATGGCTGCAGGCGTATTGGGAGGTCCGGGACTTGGCTACGGAAAAGACCGATTTGCCGCGGCTGAATTGGAATCTCAAGACGCCGCCGTGTATCAGGAGTACAAGGCGGACACCGAGAGTAAGTTCCTATTCTTAAAGAAGGTGAATGGTATCGACGGAGCGAAACTCGGAGCGATCCAAGGGAAGATCGGCGCGGGGGAAACGCTCACTGCCGCTGAGGAAAAAGTGCACAAAGCGAGTATTGTTGGAGATCGTAAGACGCTCCGCGCGGATGCCCTTATTCCCGCAACGATGGCTGTAATCTACATCATTCTGCTCATCTACTTTAAAGGGATAGGTGGTTACAAGAGAGTCTCTATTGACGAGACTTGATACAGCAGAGCCCTCCTATTTCAAAGGCGCCGTTTCAAGACGGCGCCTTTTTTGTGATCTCGGTCTGCAGAAAATAGGACTTATAAGACCTATAGGACGTATAGGTCCTATCATCTTCTAGCCGCTTCGCTACAATCGCCGCGCTCTCACGTCGAAAGCCCGCGAGAGAACCTTGCCCGACAAGTCCTCGGTCCAAACGTCCAGCATACCCTCGCCGGCTTCTAGCTCGAAAGTCGCGGCGCCTTGGCTCGAGGGCAGTCGTTGGCGGTGTTCTTTTCCCTGCCATTTCACCACGAGCGTCGGTCCGAAATCAGCGCGGTCCGTCTTGAAGAACGAGAACGCTCCCTCCTCCGCAATTCGGATCGGCCAGCCGATCGGATCTGGATCTGTACCAAAAGCGCGGTGGCCGTCTTGATAGCGGCAAAGCAAAGTCGGGTTTTCCGCGTCCGTGCCGACGTGGATGACGCCTGGCTCGAAGTTGCGTTCGCTCCGCATCTCCGCGAACCATTGGTCGTATGCCGCTTTCAACCGCGCCACCACTTCTGGGTTCGATTCCGCAACATTTGTGGTCTCTCCCGGATCCGCTTCCAAATCGTACAGTTCCCAGGGAATCGCATTCGTATCCGCGGTAAAATGACTGTCGTTGGCGGTCTTCGGATAACTAATGAGCTTGTAGCGCTCTTCAATGACAGTCGCGTTCTGGTAAGGCGCCTGGACAATCGACTTGATGTGCTGGGTGAAGTAAACGCTGCGCGGCCAGCGTTCCTCCGGCATCTCCCCCGTCCAGAACTTCGCCAAGCTCACTCCGTCGATCATTCGATCCGATGGCGGATCGATCCCGGCGAATTCCAACAGGGTCGGCACTACATCGATGTGCGCCGCCATGCGACCGATTCGCCGTCCCGCTTCCAGACGTCCCGGCCAACGGACGTAAAACGGCACGCGTATCCCTCCTTCGTATACATTCGCTTTGTTCCCGCGCAGATTCGCGTTGTAGCGTCCCCGTGTCGGGCCATTGTCGCTCATGAAAATCACAATCGTGTCTTTCGCCAGCCCGCGCCGCTCAAGCGCGGCGGTGAGCTCTCCAAAATTCTCGTCCAGATTCTTCAGCATGCCATAGATCTTGGCCGTGGACTCGTTGACGCCTTTGTCTCGAAACGGGGCCGCGTATCGTTCCGCCACGTCCAAAGGCCCATGCGGCACATTCAAAGGGATGTACATGAAGAACGGCTGGTCCGACTCGCGCTGGGCGAATTCCAGAGCGCCCTGAAAAAAGAGGTCCGTACAATAGCCATCCTGGACGACGCGTTCGCCGTTTTTCCAGAGAACCGGACGAAAATAATCGCCATCGGTATCGGGTGTTTGTCCGATCCCGCCCGACTTGTGGATCAAGGTGTCTTCGAAGCCCTGATCCTGAGGCCGCATCGGATAGTTGTCGCCCAAATGCCATTTGCCGAAGATGCCCGTTCGATAGCCGGCATCGCGGAAGAGTTCGGCGATCGTAATTTCGTCCCCAAACATCTTCGCCGCCCCGCGCGATGTATGCAAAATTCCAGTACGCAGATGATAGCGTCCCGTCATGAGACTGGCTCGCGTCGGCGAGCAAAGCGGATTGACGTAAAATCGGTCCATCCCGAGCGACTCGTGGGCGAAGGCGTCGAGATTCGGTGTGTCGATGTGCTCGTTACCGTGGACTCCCAAGTCGCCGTAGCCCTGATCGTCCGTCAGAATCAAGATTACATTCGGGCGAGCGGTCGCCGTCGCGACACAGATCCACGCCCACAAAGTCAGCCAGAGAAAACGCATGCGAGTGAGTATCCACGCAACCCTGGTGAACGCAACCTTGGAGTTGGGATAAGACCTATAAGTCCTATAGGACGCATAGGTCCTATCAATGCCGCTTGAGCTTACCCCAAGGCTCGTTTCAGGCTCGACATCCAGTCATCGACCGATCCTCTTAGGGCGGCTTCCCAAGCCTCGCCTTCCAAGTTCGATTCCTCCCAGCTTTCGCAAATCAGCCCGCTTTCCGTGTGCAGCGTTTCGTAGATTTCCTCCAGAAGGGCGCCGTCCACCGCGTTGGCTCGGTCGTCGAAATGCCAGAACGCCCGAATGAGATTCGTCATAATGTTGCGGATACGCCGCTGGATGGATTCTCTCAATTCCGCTCCCGCTCCGCATTCTTCGTCGAGGAAGCGATCGAGGGCTCGCCGGTGTATTCGCAAACCAATGGCTCGGTACTCGTTTCCCGCATGCGTCTCCGCTTCGACTAGACTTCGGAAGAGAAAACCGTAGGAGAGCTCGGAGATGCCTTCCACGTACTTCCAGGACTCCGCGTAGGGCTCCTCCAAGGTCGGGCGCTGCAATCCGGACGCTCGCGCCGCGCGATCGAGGATCGCTCGATAGTGACCGACCTTGTCGGGCGTGTACGCCCACGCTTCCAATGATTCTCGCGGCTCTCGCGCGTCTTGGCGGGAGGCGTTGTAGAGAGCGTTGTCCAGGGCGGCGACGCCCGCTTTCCAGGAGCGTTCCCAGTCGCCTTCGAGCGCGTAGAGCAATCCGAGATTCGCCAACGGATAGCCGAAAAATGTCCGCGTCTCGAATCCCGAATAGCAGAGTCGGAACTCCGCCCGTTCGAATTCCGGCAGCGATCGCAGTGTCAGTCCGCGGCGCTTGCCCCGAATGGCCGATTCGTAGAGGAGCGCGTAGCCGCAGTTGTTCGAGATCCGCGTGCAAGTGTGCAAGGTGTAGACGGCGGTGCCGCCGATCTTGCGCGTCCCGCACAAGTGGATGCCCTTTGAGTAAACGGCGACCGCTTTGTTCAAATCACGCTCCGCGTCGGAAACGCCTTTGCCCTTCCGGCGGCGCCGAAAGTCAACTTCGTCCCGATCGAAATAGTCGTGGCAGTGGTTCAACAGACCCTTCACCTGATAGGCCATGGGAACGCGGACGTAGCCGAGATGGAGCCACTTGGCGAGCCGCGGAAAACGACTACTCGACGCGCTCAAATAACGGATACCACGATTCAGTCGACGCAGGGATTTCTTGCGTAGAGCGAGAAAGCGTTTCGGGTCGGCGTCGAAGGAGCCGAACCGGTGGGCATTCTGAGCGAAGATGCGCCCGAGAAACACCTCCGAAAGCCCCTGTACGTAGAGCATGGTTCGCAAGGCGATCTCCGGTTCGTCTTCCGAGGTCGTTTCTTTCTTCGAGCCCCGGAGGAACTCAGGCAGGAAAGCGCGACGGAGCGACCGTCTTCGATTGCGATTGTATCGTTTCGCGTCCTCGATCGCTTCGAGAAAAATACCCTCCGCCTGGTTGAAGGCCGCGAGGGACTTGCTGACATTGTGGAAGCAGACAATCCCCTTCAGCACCTGCATGGTCAGAAACCGAGGATCGGCCTCCAGGATGCCGTCGATTTCCTTAATGAGTTGAGTCTGCACCGCATCGAACTCGGAATATCCATATTTTCGGTACAGTTCGGGAAGGTTCTCGACGAATTGGTAGAACCGCTTAAACGCTTCAAAGTTGCGACAGATCTGGCTCTCCGACTCGAAGAACATGCGCAGGGCCGCTTCCCGGGCCAGTCGCTCGTGCACGGCGTCCGGCTCCGTCTCCGATTTCGGTTCCCAGCAGAGGTAGGCGTTTGTATCCGGATTTCCGGAGTTGATAGCGACCGCTTCGTATGCTTGGTGACTATGGAGTTCGAGCCGGAAGCGGCGAAACTGGGCTTCCTGCCGAAGCCAGCCGAGCACCGCATTGGTCGCCACTTCCAAAGGACTCAATTCCTCTACGTACTGGAGCACGCCGTCAGCGTCGTCTTCCTCGTGAAGTTCGAACCCTTTCGTTGTCAGCACGTCTGAGAACTGAAGCGGGATCATGGGCGGGAAGGACTGTCCGACGATGGCGTGCAAGCGCGATTCCAGCAAGGATCCGAAATCCGTGGCCGAGACTGCGTCCTTCTCCTTCGCCATCTTGGCGACGCTTTCCGGTGAATACAAATAACTGATCTGCTTGGATCTTCCCCACTCTTTCCGGGCGATGAACACGGCCGCGAGTACGAACGCGATCGTATTGCTCGCGTTGAGACCGTATGGCACCGCGAGCGTTTGCCCGGTGAGCCACTTCCCGATCAGTACGATCAAGTCGTAGTCCACAAAGGCTTGGCTGGCGAGATAGAGGATGATCCCGATCTTCGCTAGGAATACGAAAAACGCTTTCATCTAAATTGTATCAGCCGGGAAGGTGTAATTGGCCAATGCGGTCTCTTTGTCCGCGAGGAAACTGGTCGCGTTGAAGTAGCTCAGAAATTCCGGCGAAATCGCCTCCGCCCCCTCCTGACATAATTGCGTGTAGGCAACGTGCGGGAAGATGGACTCGTCGTATGGATTCAGCCTTCCATCGGGGCTCGAGAGCAACTCGAAGATGTACGCGACTTCTAGCGAAGCCTCCGGCTGGTCCCAAGGGCGATAGACGACTGGTTTGAGCGCGTAGCCTTTTTCCCGATCGCGTAGCGGGTCGAGGCGGTCGCGTTTTACTTGGGTAAGGATGCCGTTGAAGGTGTCGCTTGCTCGTCCACTGATCTCGCAGTTGAGCGCCGCCACGAAGCGGGAAGTCTCCGGTGTTCCATAACGTTCGGCCAGCATATCGCTCGGCATTCGGTAATTGAATACGCGGACGGCGCCATAGGCGATGACCGCCGTTCGATCCGAATCGGAACCGACATTGATTGTTCGACCCGCGGAGGCGGCGTTGATCAAACTGCCGTAACCGATCAAAGGCAGAAGGGACATACCCGAGGCATCCATGAACGACTCGAGACCCACCCACGGATAGGCGAAACTTGGATACCGATCCCCAATTTTGCTCAACGCTTCCTCAATCGCCGCCCCGTTACTCGACTCTTCCATTCACCGCGACGCTAAAACCGCGTACCGCCGCCAACAAGCTCAAAAACAGGATGGATAACAGGAATGTTTTTTAACAGGATTCCTTCTTCGCTCTCCGAGCTACGCAGGACTTCGACGCCCCGTCAAAGACCCGACTGTGTAGGGCCGGCGCTTGCGCCGCGCCGCGTGGTTCGAAGTTGCAGGAGCGTCATTTTGAGACGCGGCATGGCGCAAGCGCCAGCCCTACAAAAACATCAAGTTCACGCGAAGCGTGATCAAACGAGCCCCGACCAGTCGGGGCGCATCCTGTTTAAACAACAACTCCCATATCACAGCCGTCCTATTCGCTCCAATGCCATCACCACTCGATCCTGTTTCCGCGATTCCACCAGATTCACGGTAAACGTCACGAGCCAGTCGTTCAATTCCTCTGAATCGACCAAAGTTTGTTCCACCCGCCAGGTCGCTCTCTCCTCCGATCGCGTAACATGCGTATGCTCTGTCGAACGCGCTTCCGGATCCAGTCGTATCCAACTACGCTCCTCGTAGTACGGAGCCATAAGTTGCTCCAACGCAATGTCCTTCCACTTCGTATCGCCTTCGTGCTCCGCCAATACCGCTTCCAAGTCGAATCGCTCCGCAATCTCCGCGTACTGCTTGTTTGCCAGAAGACGGACGAAGCCGAACACTTCATTGCGGACTAAACGTGTAAACGCCGCCTTGTCTCTTGTGATATCTGCGGGCTCTACTCGTTCTGGTAACTCGTCTCCCTCCTCCGCGACGTAGTCCGGGTTCCGCATATGCTCCCATTCGTCGAGCAAGCTCGAGTCTACGTTTTTCAGAAGATGCTCCAAGTAGACGGATATCTCGTTCACCGCTTCCGTTTTAAACGCAGTGGGCACCGTGTTTTCCAGGATGCGGTACACATTGGTCAAGTGACGCAGCAGCAAGCCTTCCGAGCGAGCCAACCCATAGAGCTTTACGTAGTCACTGAAACTTGAATACCGCTCGTACATTTCCCGAGCAATGGATTTCGGTTTGATATTTTCGCTTCCCACCCATGGATGCTGGCGAGCGAAGGCGTTGAAGGTCTCGTAGATGAACTCGCTTTCCGGCTTCGGATACTCCATCGCGTCCAGTTTTTCGATACGCTCGTCGTATTCGATTCCCGACGCTTTCATCTCGGCCATTTTCTCGGACTTCAAGACGTCCAACTGGCGACGCAGAATCACGTCTGGATTCTCCAAGATGGACTCCACGAGACTGAGCAGTTTGAGCGGATACGCGTCCTCTTCCGTATTCAACATCCCCAAGGCGTCGATGCAGTAGAGCGACAGGGTTTGGTTGAGCGAGAAGTCCTCCTGCAACTCGACATTGACCCCTAGTTTCTGCGTCGCTCCGAGCTCCGGGTCGATCGCGATGATGTTCCGCTCGACCAGGGCCCGAAACAATTGGAAAGCCTTTTTGCGGAGACTCTTTTTCGACGCTTCCGTATTGTGGCAATCCGAAATGAGCGTACGCATGTCCCGGCACCCGTCCCCCGACCGACTGAGCACATTGAGCAGCATCCCGTGAGAGACCTTGAATCGAGATTCCAAGGGCTCTGGTGGAGCCGCTTGCAAGCGTTCGAAGGTCTGTTCGTCCCAGTGGACGAATCCGCGCTCCGGCGGCTTCCGCTTCACGAGTTTCTTGCGTTTTTTCGGGTCCGCGGCCGCTCGCGCTTCCAAGCGCTTGTTTTCGATGACGTGCTCCGGCGCCAGGGCCACCACGTAACCGCGATCATCGAACCCTTTGCGGCCCGCCCGACCGCTGATTTGATGGAAATCGCGGGCGCTCAAAATCGACGTCTTTTGTCCGCCGTACTTGCAGAGTTGCGTAAACAAAACCGTACGAATCGGCACGTTCACCCCCACCCCGAGCGTATCCGTTCCGCAAATGAATTTCAGGAGCCCTTTTTGAGCGAAACTCTCGACCAACACCCGGTACTTCGGCAGCAAACCCGCGTGATGCAGCCCGATCCCGTTGGCTAGATATTTGCGAATCTCTTTGCCAAACGGACTGGTGAAGGCCACGCCTTGCAGGGCTTCGCTCAAGTCACGCTTCTCTTCTTTCGTACACGGGTTGACGCTCATCAAATTTTGAGCCGTGTCCGCGGCGGACTTTTGTGTGAAGTGAACGATGTACACCGGACGCCGATCCTGCTCTTTTAGTTTTTCCAAGGCCTCGATCAACGGCACTTCCAAATACTGAAACTCCAAGGGTACCGGTCGTTCCACGCTGGATACAATGGCACAGCCTGCGCCGGTCAAGCGCTCCAAATCGCGACGAAAAAACTGCACGTCCCCCAGAGTCGCCGAGATGAGCATGAAGCGACAATGCGGCAGCGTCAGCAAGGGCGCCTGCCAGGCCACCCCGCGTTCGTGGTCCGAGTAGTAATGGAACTCGTCCATGATGACATCGTTCACGCGGGCCTGGTCGCCATCGCGCAGGGCGATGTTCGCCAAGATCTCGGCCGTACAGCAGAGGATGGGAGCGCCTTGGTTCACGCTCGCGTCGCCGGTCATCATGCCGACGTTTTCCGGACCAAAGTCCTTGCAGAGAGCGAGGAATTTCTCGTTCACCAAGGCCTTGATGGGACAAGTGTAAACCGATCGGCGCCCCATCGATGCCGAGTAGAAATGCATGGCCGCCGCGACGAGCGATTTCCCAGATCCGGTCGGCGTATTGAGAATGACATTCTTGCCGCTGAAGACCTCGAGGATTGCCTTCTCCTGGGCTGGATACGGGTCGATGCTTTTGTCCGACAAATAAGTCAGGAAGCACTCGAGCAGCGCATCCGAATCCCGTTCGCCAAACCGAGGCTGTAGCGGAAAGTCCATAAAGACCGCCGAGCATCCGCTTCACACGAGAATGGGCAATCCTCAATTCCTGATTCAACAGAGATGGTTTTTAACAGGATACGCCCCGACTTGTCGGGGCTACAGGATGGCTTCGCCAACAGGATTTTCATTTTTAACAGGATTCCTTCTTCGCTCTACGAGCTTCGCAGGACTTCGGCGGACCTCACTTGATCCCGCGGGGCGGGAACTTGATGATTCTCGTAGGGCCGGCGCTCGCGCCGCGCCGCGTAGTCATGGTTCAAGAACCTTATTTCCCCGATCCAGCTAGGGACCCCGACAGAGTCGGTGGTTCATCGGGGATCCTATTGGCCCCGTCACCGACGGGGACTCCTAGCGAACCCGTCTCGACGGGAGAGCGATGATAAAAAGACAACCCGATGTTCGACGTTCCGCCGCAAACTAGGAAACGCCTATTTCAAAAATCACTTCGGGTTCATGCGACAGTTGTAGACACGGACAATCAACACTAAGTCCTCGCGTTCATAATACCGGTAGAGTATCGCAGTACTAAAACGCTTCTCAACAAATCGCCGGAGCTGGACGCCCTTTTTCACCCGAGCATACCCATTAGGGGCGTTCGCGATTGCGTCGATCGCATTGGACAGCTCGGCAAGAAAAATCGCTCCGAGGTCGGGACTTTGCGAATTCCAAAATGCGACTTCTCTTTGTTCGTCAGCCAGTGCCTGGCTAAGATGAAGAACCGGCTTCAATCACCGCGTAAACGTCGCATGGCATCTTCATGTGGAATCGCCTCTTGAACACCGTTTTCGAAGTCATCAAGTCGTTGAGAAGCAATTTGGATTTGTTCCTCGTTGTACTTCTCTTGAGCCAATTGCCGAATGAACTCGATGACTTTTCCCTTTTCATCATCCGGCATGGCTTCGATCTTCTGAATTATCTCGGCGGCGTTCATGCTGGATTCAATCTGCATAAGGAAATCGCTTCTTCAAGCTTTCGATTTAGGTTTACTCGACCCGCCGAGGCGACGGGTCGAGTTTGAGTTAACCATCGAATGCCAATTGTCTAAAACCGAAATCGACCCGTCAGACCGATACTCTCGCTATCGGTATCAAAATTGAAGCTGAAGCCGGCGCCGAGATTGAACGACTTCGTGAACCATCGGTTCAATTCTACAGACCCGACATACCCGATCGAACCCCCGTCGTCTGTATCTAAGTAAGACACTCCGTAGTTGACATTAAGAA
This sequence comes from Opitutaceae bacterium, assembly GCA_028284235.1. Lineage (GTDB taxonomy): Bacteria > Verrucomicrobiota > Verrucomicrobiia > Opitutales > Opitutaceae > Pelagisphaera. The sequence goes on along the minus strand of JANQSC010000044.1, from coordinate 44,893 downwards.
TCTCCGTCGCTCGATACTCGATTCCTACTGTGGCGCCATAAACGAAATCGGTGATGTCGAAAAAACCGAAGTCGTATTCCGCATACCCTCCTTCAATTCCTACATACCAGGACTGTTTGCTTCCTTCGACAAACGAATTGAAGTACACCAAATCCAATAACGCCGCTCTAAAGTCGGAATCATCCGACTGACCCACAGCCAAACCGAGGTCAACCCTTTCCGCTACATTCATATTGTAGGCAGTTGAAAACGTAAAGTCTTCGAAATCGAAGTCGGTTGAAACGCCAACGGAAACATAGCGTTCGCCCAGGAGCCCGTCAGCAAAACAAGCGGCGCTCGAAAGGCTAAGGGCTAGAAATAATATAAGTGCGGTTTGGATTCGTTTAGTAGTCATTTGTAGTCGTTCAGTTTTCATTAGCGTGTTCCACGCGACAACTACAGCTGACACGAGTGCCAATATACATAAAACAGGTCAGGCATTAGCCCAATCGAATGTGCGTGCAGGCACGAGAGCGCCTGGATACAGGCCCGGCGGTAGCAGTGAGTCGTTTTGTGGATTCCATTAAAGAAACCTCGGTTTCTTCGATGGGAAACACTAGTCGCAAACTCTAACGCATCAAGAGCAGAATGCCGATTTTACAGAAAAATTGTCTTGTATTTTGAATACAGGATTAACACGCGAGAACTGGACTCGATTATATGGTTTTTAAACAGTGATTCCTTCGGACTCAAATCTCAGCCGCCGGCTGTATCGGGGTCTTTGACGGGCTGAGAGCAGGATCCCGTCTGCGCCGGGAACAGGATTCCTTCTTCGCTCGAGTTGGTGATTTTAACAGGATGCGCTCTCTTCGTTCGCTCGCTTGATCCCGTCGCTGACGGGAACATGATGATTCGTTGTGACGGAAAACGATACTACACCGTATCAATAACCTTATTTCCCCGACTCGTCGGGGATCCTATTGGCCCCGTCACCGACGGGGACTCCTAGCCCCGACCTTGTCGGGGCGATGACGAATATTGATTCGTTTGTTCGGACGGCCCGGTCCTTCGACCTACTCAGGATGGTGAGCTCTGTCGAACCACGGTCCGTCCCTACCTGATTCGGGAGATTTTTGTTTGGAATGCTCCGGTTGCTCCCACAGAACGTGTGTTTCTTTTCGTGATGTCGGTTCGCAAAGCAAGATGGATCTCGAGAGTCGCTCGGCGCGCGGCCTATCTCCTCTTGGCTGCATTGGTTGGCTGCTCTTCCGATCGCGCTTTGTCGCCCGAGCAGCGGGCGGAGGCGGAGGTTTTGTTCGAGTCGTGCTTAATCTGCCACAGCACGCAGGAAATGCAGCGGGGACCCATTATTGACGGTTTACCCGTCTGGTATACGAGGCTCCAACTGCAGAAGTTTCGATCGGGCGTGCGCGGCCAGAACGCGCTCAACAAGTCCGAGCAGTTGATGGGCGCCGCTCGGGACAAGTTCGAGACCGACGCGGAGATCGAACTCCTGGCCCGCTACATCGCCGAGCGTCCGGTTCAGCCCTACGACCCCGTCGTTCGTGGCGACGCGGTTCGCGGCGAGATCTTGTACACGAGCTGCATCCCGTGTCACGGGGCGCGGGGCGAAGGCAATGAGACCTTGAAGTCGCCTCCCTTGAACTTACAGGAGGATTGGTACTTGCTCGACCAGCTCCGCAAGTTCGCATCGGGCAAACGCGGCTATCACAGCGACGACTTTGAAGGTATTCAAATGGCGTATGCGCTGGCGCACATCGACGCTGAGGGACTAAAAGACCTCGTCGCGTATATGCAAGGATTCCAGGACAAACGGGAACAGGATGCAGACCGCTAATTTCTTTTTTAACAGGATGCGCTCTCCCGCCCAGCGGGTTCGCTCGTTTGATCCCGCTGCGCGGGAACTTGATTTTCGCAGATAATCTCCTTCGTCTTCTCGATAAAACTAAATCATCAAGTTCCCGTCTTCGACGGGATCAAGCGAGCGAACGTAGAGAGCGCATCCTGTTAAAAAAAACTCCACCTCAGTTCGCCACGAAATCCTGCAACGCTGATTTCAGTTTGGGATAGGCGAAGGCGAACACCGCCACGAGCGGGATCATCCCGAGAAACGATCCTGCCATAAGAACGGCTTGCGGGGCGTTCAAACTGCTCCCGTACAGCGCCGCCAGACTGATCGGGAGTGTACGCACACCATCGCTGTGCAGTATCAGCATGGGAATTACGTGCGCGTGCCAGGCGAGGACGAAATGGGCGAATCCAAAAGCGATCAAGAAGGGTTTCACCAGTGGCAGAACGGACAGAAAAATCCGAAACTCGGATGCGCCCTCGATCCGAGCCAGATCGATCAGCTCCTTCGGCACGAGTCGAAAAACACGCGTGAAAAACAACAATCCGAGTCCGCTCACCAGCCCGGGCAGAATCACACCGGCAGGATTGTCGAAAAGTCCGAGCGTGTTCACCCAAATAAACAAGGGCAAGGCCACCATTTGGGCCGGCACTAGCACGACCAGCACGCCCAATCCGAGTAACCACGCCCTCCCCTTGAACCGATAGATTCCCAAGACGTATCCAGCCATAGCCGACAAAAGCGTCGCCCCGATCCCCTGGGCGAGGGCGGTCAAGATCGAATTGAGCAGGCTGCGATCAAAACTGAAATATTCGCTGGAAAAGAGTATTCGATAGTACTCCAGCGACCACGTTTCCGGCCAAAACGTCCGCGTATCGAAAAGTTCACTATTCGACTTCACGCTCCCGAGGGCCATCCAAACGAGTGGATACAGGAACACGCAGGCCGCGAGGAGCATCGCCACGCTTGCGACGAGCTGAATAATACCGGAGCGATTCACGTCCATCGACCTTTCCTTAAAATACTAGGAGCAATTGCGACGAGGACGAGCATCCCTGCCAGCCAGGGAACGATGGAAAGGCTCACCGCCGCCCCGCTGCCGAATCCTCCCCCGACAAACGCTTTCTGGTAGGCGTAGGTCACCAGGAGCAGTCCGGCGTCGTTAGAGCCGCCCGATCCGCCGAAAAGGACGTAGGAGCCGGCGAATTGAGCGAAACAATCGACGATCAAGTAGATCGCGCAAAACAGAAGCGTAGGAGTGACGAGCGGCAGGCTGATCTTCCAGAATCTCTGCCACGCGCTCGCCCCGTCCAGCTCCGCCGCTTCCAGAACGTCGGCCGGACGCGTGTTCAACGCGCAGAGGATGAAAAAGGTCATGAATCCCGTCCATCGCCAGACCGCTTGAATGACAATTGCCGAGAGGATGAAATCCGGGTCGGAAAGCCAATTGACCGTTTCAAACCCGAGCGGGTGGATGACCCATTGATTCAAAAGCCCTTCTTTTCCATGAAACACGAGGAGGAACAAGAGCGCCAGAACCGTCGGGGGACACAGGCCCGGAATCATGAGGGCGAATGTAATGGGTCCTTGGAGACGTTTGAAACACAAGCGAATCCCGTGAGCCAGCAACACCGCCAAGCCGAGCGACACGCTCACCGTGGCCAAGGTGAATATAGACGTATTGAAAACCGCCTTCCAATAACGACTGTCTTCGGCCAGCGCCGCGTAGTGCGTGAAACCGACGAAGTCGGAGTCGCCAAAAAGCGTGTCGGACTCAAGACTTTGAGCAAACCCGTTGCCGAGCGGAGTCGCCCAGAAAACGAGCAAAAACAAGAAAAACGGGGCGGCGAGTCCAATCGCCCCCCAGTTCCACGAGGGATTCGATGCGGAAGGCGTCGACTCCATAGGCCCGGCGGATCAATTCTCCGGAGGAGGCCCTCCACCGCCTTCGATTTGGGCCTTGAAACGTTCCAGGGCGGATCGAGCATCCCCTTCGCCGTAGAGAACGCTGCTGAGGAGACCTTCGCGAATCATGAATACCGCCATGGGGCGTCGGGGATCCATCGCGACACGCGGCACTTCGGGCGCTAAGTCGACGAGAATCTGCCCCATCGCGTCGTATCCAAAAAACGGACTCGGCTGGAGCAGTCGAATATCTTCGAAGGCTGGCTTGTAAGCGGGAAAGCTGTTGCCCTGGAGGAAACGCTGGGCGTTGGCCTCCTTGTTGGTCATGACGAATTTCATGAATTCCCAAGATTCGTCGATGACCTCGCTGCCCTTGTAGATTACGAGTCCCTGGCCTGCGAAAGTGGACGTGCGGGCCGAATTGGGATTGCCCTCATCGTCGGTCCAAACTGGCAGCGGCATGATCCCCCACTCGCCTTCGAGTTCGGACGAGAATTGCTGGATCATGTCGAGCCCGTACCAATCCGCGCCCATGATGGCTACGATCTCGTTGTTGGCGACATCGCCTCCGAAGAAAACAGGATCGAAAATCGAGGCGCGATCCGGCATGAGTCCGACGCGTTTTTGGGCAAGTTCGCCCATGAATTCGAGCGTGTCGACCGCGAGTTCGAAATCGGGCAGCACTTCGCCGGTTTCCGAGAACAGGCGCCCGCCCCGCTGTCTCAAGAGAATCCCGAAGTAAGTCGGGTCCATGGCAAGAAACGGCTGGTTTTGGGCCGCCAGCTCTTCCCCGATCTCCATCAGGTCGTCCCAGGTCTTGAATTCGCTCGGAGAGAGTCGGTACTGCTCGAACAAGTCGCGACGGTAGTACAGCACAACGGCGCTCAAAGACTGCGGCAGCCCGAGCACGCGACCGTTTTGGGTGAAGAGCTCCAAGCGCTGCGGCATGAGCGATTGGTCGAGGCCGGCTGCTTTGACGCGGTCGGTCAGGTCGACGAACGGGGACTCGCCACTGAGGTACATACCGAAAAACACTTCGTCGAGCTGGACGATGTCGGGCGTGTTGGTCTGAGTTTTGAAGGCGATGGCCAGCTTGTCCGGCATCTCGCGAAAACCAAAGGCTTGTACATCCGCCTCGAAATCGGCGTCCACCTCTTGCTGGTAGAGACGAACCATGTTGTCGTAGTAGATCTTGTCCTGCTGGGAGCTGATCCAAATGGTGACTGGTTCGGCGAACAAGTGGGCAGTCGCGAACGGCGCGAACGCGAACAGAACTGAAGCAATGCGTTTCATCGAATTAAGGTAGTTTCGAGCAGTCATGAAAATCGATTTTCTTTCTGATAGGGGGTTAACGTAATAACGTCGAGGGCGAATGTTTCGGACAAGGCGGAACCGGAAAGCGTTCCGGGAACAGGAACTTAGGTCGAAGTTGTTTTAACAGGATGCGGTCACCCGCTGAGCGGGTTCCCTCACTTGATCCCGTCGGAGACGGGAACTTGATGATTTTTCAATCGGTGAAACTATTTCATTTTTCGATCAATCAAGTTCCTGTCCCGAACCGGGACAGGATCAAACGAGGGAGCGAAGTGACCGCATCCTGTTAAAAAACTCCAGTTCCCAGTCTATCCCTGTTCCCCGATCTTCAAAAAATCTCGACTCAACGTAAACACATCCTGTTTCACGCCGAGGGCGGCCTTCAAACGGACATCCCGATCCCACGAGTTCTTTTCTCTCCACAGCGACCACATATCGCCCAATCTCAAGTTCAACGAATACTGAAGCGGCGTCACCATGGGCGTGTTGGTTAGCGGATAGTCCGTGCCGTACATCAAGCGTCCTTCCAATCGCGGGTCGGTTAACACCGTCCGCAAGTACCGTTTGCGATTGTATTGAGTGAGTGTAGACAAGTCCGCGAAGAGATTAGGAAACTCCGGCATCATTTCCAACAGTCGCTCCACGTTTTCTTGTCCTTCCGACTCGCCCGAACTCGCCACGTGGGCGGCGATCACCCGCACTCCTCGCTCCAAGGGGCGCCGCAAACGCTTCGGGTCCGCCAGCGCGTCGTTGGATTTCGAGAAGGAATCCTCGTCGCCCACATGGGTCAGCAATGGCAAGTCCAACGCCGCCAATCGATCGTAGTAGGCATCGTATCGCTCGTCCGCGGGATCGATATCCTGGATATTCGGTAGCCATTTTACCAGTACCGCGCCATTCGCCTTCGACCATTCCAGCTCTTCCAGAGCGTCCCCACGATCCGGATGCACGCTCGCTCCGAAATAGAGATTCGAATACGCCGCGACGGACTCGCCGACAAACCGATTGGGAACGCACACCTCCCCCGCCGCTCGATTCAGAGTGCCATCCCGATTGTAGGGAGCATCCATCGCCAAGATCACCGCCCCGCCGACAAACTCAGATTCCGTGATCGAACGAGAGATCGTCTCCAGCAGCGACTCATCCCCGCGCTCCTTCAATTTCGCCTCGCTCGTTCCGAAAATCTTCAAATAGAGCGGAAACTTCCAACTCCGTCGGAGCTCGTCCGATATCCACGCCCCGCTGTCTCCCTCGCCGATTCCCGCCGTATGGCAATGCATATCGAGAATCCCCCGCGGCGGCTCCTGCGGCGACGCAAACGGCCCGCGAAACAAAACCAAACGCAGCAACGCCAATCCCGCCAACAACCCAATAAACAGAAGCAAAACAGTCATTGTCACCCGCCTAGAATGAGGCTCCTCCCAGGCTGAGCAATCTCTCATTCTCCCTCTCCCTCCATCGCTCCATCCTGAACCAAATCAACAAAACCCGCCGGGACGTCGGGTTCCACCTATTTTCACTATGGGTGGAACGCGGCGTCCCGACGCGTTTATCCAAGCCTTCACTCTTCACACTTCACAATTCACTCTTCAAATAAAGCTCCCCTTCCTTCGATTCTCCGCTACGGTGCGGTACTTCATGGCGGAAATCGGCAAACAGAATCGGCTCACCGTAATCAAAGAGTCCTCCCAGGGGAGCTACTTGGACGGAGAAAATTTGGGCGAAATCCTCCTGCCCAAAGCCGTGACTCCCGACTGGGCGACCGTCGGAGAAGTGCTCGACGTATTCGTCTACCGCGATTCCGAAGACCGTCTCATCGCCACCACGCGCAAACCGATCGCCACGGTCGGTCAGTTCGCCTGTCTGAAAGTAGTCGAGACTCACGAACGACTCGGCGTCTTTCTCGATTGGGGTCTCGAGAAGGACCTCCTGCTTCCATTCCGCGAGCAAAAACGCCTGCTGCGGCCGGGACGCTCGGTTGTGGTCTATGTCATGCTCGATCCCAGAAGCGACCGCATCGTCGCCAGCGCCCGCCTGAATCGCCACGTCGATATCGCTCGGCCCGACTACCGATCTGGCGAAGCGGTCGATTTGCTCGTAGTCGAAGAGACCCCGTTGGGTTATCGAGCCATCATCGAAAACGCCCACACCGGCCTCCTCTACAAAAGCGAATTGTCGGAACCGCTTGAATACGGACAACGCCTGCAAGGATTCATCAAGCAAGTCCGTCCCGACGGTAAAGTCGATCTGCGCCGCGACCCCGCCGGCTACCGTCGCGTTCTTCCGCTCGCGGAAGAGATTTTCGACGCCCTCGTCGAATCAGGCGGCTTCATCCCTTTCGACGACAAAACGCCTCCCGAGCAAATCCGCTCGCGATTCGGCGTGAGCAAAAAGGCCTTCAAACAAGCCCTCGGCTCGCTCTACAAGCAACGCCGCGTCCGATTCGAAAACAACGGCACGGCCGTGGTCGAAAACGAACGATAAACCTATCGCTCTGCAAGAGCGCCTATTTGCCACGAAGTGGCAACGAGCGAAGCGTTGTTAAACATCGGTCGTTCCGACCTAGTGTCTCCGCGTTGCGGAGCCAATGGGTGTTCGCCAAGCGAACAATGGGATTGAACGAGATGAATCTTGTTTTGTCTACAGCCCCTTGTGTAGGGCCTTCGCTTGCGAAGCGCCGCGTAGTTTGCGTTTCACCTCACATTCGCGGCGTGGCGCAAGCGCCAGCCCTACAGGATTTTCTATAGCCCCTTGAAGTACGAGTCCAGCAGCGACGCCGGTTTCTTCTTTCGCTTCGGGGCACGCGACGGCGGCGGATTCGGGCGGCCGTCGTCGTCCGGCAGAACGTCGGTATCGTTTCCGGAATCAGCGCGTCCCTTGGCCATAACCCGCTTTGGCTGGGTCAATGGAATCGCGTCGAAGTCGATCTGGGGCATCAATTCGTCCAACACGCCATAGTCGTTTTTCCCCGTACCCAAATTGGCGATAACTTCGTCGTCGATATTCGCCGCGTCTCCGGCGGATTCGCTTGTCGGCGCCGCCGCTTCACTGGCCAAGTCCATCAGGTTTTCGTCCTCGGATTCGCCCAATTCTCCGGGCTTCGGGCCGCGCTTCCCCACCCCTTGTTCCGACGCCCGGCGCGACAATTCCGAGCTCCGCTCGCGACGGCGGGCGACGGCGTCGAAAATACTGCTATCCTTCGCGTCTTCAGGCATTTCCAAAACCGTAACTCTAGCTACCGAAGCTGAATTGTAAATAACGGTCCACAACCCCGATTTTAAAGAAATGTTAATCTAGCAAATACTCGGTCTTTCTCCGACGGAAACTGCAGGGAAGCCCTCAGGATGCCGAGTACTGAAAGAGGAACCTCGCGAGGTTAAATCATGGCGACGAAAATCAGCTTTTTGAATCTTAAAGGGGGTGTCGGGAAAACCTCTCTTCTCGTTAACGTGGCGTCGTGCCTCGCCTACATGGGCAAGCGCGTCCTTGTGGTCGATTTCGACGCCCAAAGCAACTCGAGCATTTGGCTCATGCGACTTGACCGTTGGAACGCGTTGAATCGCAATCCCGAAAACTTCATTTTGAACGTGTTCAAGGAGAACGGATCCTCCCTCCGAGCCTGTATCCAAAAAGACGTAGTGCGCGACACCGAAGGCGAACTCGCCCTCAAAGGTCTCGACCTCGTTCCCGCCAGCTTCAACTTGATGGATCTCGAGCACGAGGTGCCCAATCCCTGGGAAAAACCCTTCTACGCCCATTTCTACGAGGAGCTGCAGGAAGTCGAAAGCAACTACGACTACATCTTCTTCGACTGCCCGCCGAGCTTCTTCCACGCGCCCCAGTGCGCCGTCTTTTGCAGCGACCACATCATCGTTCCCGCCAATCCCGACGCCTTGAGCATTATCGGATTTCACCTGCTCATCGACAAACTCGAGAGCTTCCGACGCCAAAGCCGCAAATGGCGCGACATGCTGTCCGCCCCCGAAGCCCAAGTGCTCGGAGTCTCGCTCAACGCCGTCAAGCCTGGCGCCAACATCGACGTTCCGCTCGAGCGATTCAACGCCCAGATCGAACGCTTCGCGAGCCAGAACAAAGTGCCGGAAACCGCCTGCGTTTTCCCCGAACAGATCCGCCATTCCGTCACCGTCGGCCGCGCGGTCCTGCAGGGTCTTCCCATGGTTCTCATGAGCAAACGCGAAGCGTCCATGAAAGTCGCCGAGGACTACATTCTCACGACTCAACGCATTCTCTCGCTCACCTCCAACTCCGAGTCCGAAGCGGAAAACGGCGAGTCCCTCCACGCCCTCAACTAGCGTCGATTCAGGCGTCGCCCCCGCGGATACCGCCGAAGATCGAGTTTTCCCTCGTCGGAAAGCTCCCGTCGAGCGCCGCAATTAGGACTCGATTTATTCCAGTCCCTTCAACACCCTCCCTGCATCTCTGGAGGCGGCGACTGATCGCCCGGGGATGCAACCCGACACCGAATGCTCTCCTCGCACGCGCTCCAGTACTATCTGTTCATCTGCTTTGCCAAGCCAGTGATCTGGATGCCCCGGAAACTCGCCCTTTTTATCGGAGCTTGCATCGGTCAATTCGCCTGGCTCACCGGCATACGAAGAGACGTCATCCTGTCCAATCTGCGGCGAGTGTTTCCCCAAAAAACCGAAAAGGAAATTGTCCGCCTCGGAGCCAAGGCGGCTCGCAATTTCGGACGGTCCTCCACCGAGATGATTCGCTACAACGGAAAAGACGGCGACCGACTCGATGAATTGGTCCGCTTGAAAGGAAATGATAAAATTGTAGCGGCGCTGAAATCGGGACGCGGATGCATTCTCACTACCGGCCACTTCGGCACCTGGGGAATTTATTTTGCCGCCTTAGCCGCGGAAGGGCTTCCTGTCTCCCTGCTCGTGGGTCGGCAGCGCAACAAACGTATCGACGCCTTCGTCCACCGAACATCCCGGTCGCGCACCACGCTCATTCCCAAAGGCCGTTCCGCCGTCAAGAAAATCATAACCTCGCTCGACGAAGGCCGATGCGTCATCATGGTCGCGGACCAGCACGCCGGCTCCGGCGGCACGCTCTCGGAATTTCTCGGCAAAGCGACCCCCATGCTGGCTCTGCCCGGAGCATTCGTCGCGAGAAACCGGATACCCTGCTTCAATATGGTCGGACACCGAGGCGAGGACGGAACGCATCTCGTCGAAATCGAAGAAATCCCCGTCGATCTCGACGCGGACAAAGAAATCATCAAGCAATCCGTTACCGACGCCTACAGCGCCGCCCTCGGCAACGCCATCCTCGAAGGTCCCGAACACTATTTCTGGTACCATCGGCGCTGGCGCGATTCCGACGACGACTTAGTCGCGGAAAGTCTGGAAGCAAAGGCGGCCCAAACTGTGGACTGAAAGACAGTCCGCCGATTCGGGCTGTAGGGGCGTCGCTTGCGACGCCCGCGTAGTTTGATCTCTAACTTTTCTAACGCGGGCGGCGCGAGCGACGCCCCTACAGACGGACAGACTTCAAACTCGCAGCACAAGCGCCAGCCCTACGACCCGCCCGAAACTCGCTTCCCCCAATAAACGTGGTCGTAGCGTTTCCCGTCAATCGCGGCGATCTCGGGAAGACGGCCCCATTCGGCGAATCCGAAACGCTCCAGCAGCGCGAGGCTCGCGTCGTTGGAAGCGAGGAGTATGGCCACCAGAACATCGATCCCCAGTTGCGGGCACTGTTCGATCGCGTGATTCACAAGGCGCGACGCCACCCCCTTTCTCCGATGGGCGCAATCCACATAGTAGCTAATCTCCGCAGTCCGTTCAAAGGCGGGTCGACCAAAACGATAAGGACTGAGACTGCACCAGCCAACAACGCTTCCCGCTTCGACACAAACGAGTATCGGATGCTTGGACACATCCCGATCGCTCAACCAAGTGCGTTTCGATTCCAAGGAGACCGCAACCGTATCCGCCGTAGACGTACGCAATTCGATCGCCTGATTGTAGATGTCAACAATCCGAGACCAATCCTCCTCAGTCGCAATTCGAACAGTCATAGAGTTAATTTTAACAGGATGCACTTCGCTCACTTGATCCCGTCCCGATTAGCGGGACGGGAACTTGATAGATAAACTATGCCAGTTTTCTCCCAATCATCAAGTTCCCGCTTTGCGGGATCAAGCAAGGGAACTCGCGCAGCGAGTGACCGCATCCTGTTAAACACCCAATGTACCGCCGGAGTCCTGCGAAGCTCGTAGAGCGAAGCAGGAATCCTGTTCCCTCTAATTCGAGAATCGACGCGTCGCCATTCGTCCACCTATTCTCCGGCCAGCATGAGAGGATTTTGGATTAGCATCATCAAACCGGGGCGCTCGATCGCCCGCTGGCTCCTTCTAGCGTCGATCGTCGCGCTGGTCACCTTAGCCGCAACGGGCCAACTGGACGTCATCAAAAACACCCTCGACTCGGACGAGTTCGCCTTCGTTCTCGGCTCCTACCGCGTCAGCCTCTACACCGGACTTAAAGTCGTCGTCCTATTCATCCTCATATTCTGGGTCGCGGCAGGAATCTCCGACATCGCTGAAAAACGAATCACCGCCCTCTCCAATGTCCGCGCATCGAGTCGCAACTTGATCACGAAAGGGGTGCAAATCGCTATTTACCTCCTCGCGTTCCTGCTGCTCCTCGACGTCATGGACATCGACCTAACCGCCTTGACAGTGTTCGGCGGCGCCTTGGGAATCGGCTTGGGCTTCGGTCTGCAGAAAATCGCCTCCAATTTCATCAGCGGCATCATCCTCCTCCTCGAAAAATCCGTAGAGGAAGGCGACATGCTGGAAATGAGCGACGGAACCGGCGGATTCGTCCGTCGAGCCCGAGCGCGCTTCACCTTGTTCGAAACTTTCGACGGCAAGGAAATGATGATCCCCAACGAGGACTTCATCACGCACCGAGTCACCAATTGGACCTACAGCGATACCAAGGCCCGGGTCGAAGTCTCCGTTGGCGTTTCATACGGATCGGACCTCGAGAAGGCGAAGGAGATCATGCTCGAAGCCGCCAGCAACCACGAGCGTTCGCTCGACGATCCGCCGCCGCGTTGCTTCCTCCGTCGTTTCGGCGACAGCTCGGTCGATTTCGTCCTTCACTTCTGGGTGGCCGACGTGACGCAAGGGCGATGGGAGCCGCAAAGCGACGTCATGTTCGAAATCTGGCGCCAATTCAAAGCCAACGGTATCCAGATTCCGTTCCCGCAGCGCGACGTGCACATTCACCAAAGCGATTTAGACGAATCGCCGCTAGAAACGCAATAGGACCTTCGGTCGACGTATTCCTCCGTCAACTACTCAGCGATCCCGCATCATCTCCGCGACAAGCGCCGTCCAGCCGGTTTGGTGGCTAGCCCCGAGCCCTTTTCCATTGTCCCCGTGGAAGAACTCGTAGAACAAGGGCAGATTCTGAAAATGCGGGTCCTCCGCATAACGTTTTTCGTCGCCGTGACACGGACGCCGCCCGTGCTCGTCGGGAAGAAACAGTCGCCCCATTCGCCGACGCAGCTCAGCGGCGCAGGCGTCCATCGTCAACCAGTTGCCCGAACCAGTCGGAAACTCCGCCGTGAGCGAGTCCCCGTAAAACCGATGATAGCCCTGCAGCGCTTCTATAATTAAGTGGGCAATCGGAAACCAGACCGGACCCCGCCAATTGGAGTTGCCTCCGAATAGCCAGGAATCCGAATCGCCCGGCGTGTATTTCACGTCGAACGTTTCCCCATCCAGGTGCAAAGAGTACGGATTACTCTCGTAGTGCTTCGACAACGACCGGATGCCAAACGGCGACAGAAATTCGTCCTCGGAAAACAAATACTCGAGCAGTCGCTCCAGTCGTTCGCGCGTCGGAATAGCCAGAAGAATACGATCCTTCCCGTCCGGGCAGGATTCGCGGGTGATTTGAGGGGCCAGATCTTTACGGTGATCCAAGTACCAGGTCATTCGCTTTTTGAATCCCGGCATCGCTTCAAGCAGGTCGGCATCCAACATCTCCGCGGCGATCAAAGGCATCAGACCGACCAGGCTGCGAACCTGGATGTGTTGGCTGTTCCCATTCGGATAGCGAATCTGATCGTAGTAAAATCCTTCCTCGTCGTCCCAAAGACCGGATTCGCCGAGCGTATTCATAGCGTCGGCAATACTCATGAAATGCTCGAAAAATTTTGAAGCGACATCCTCGTAGTCGGAATCGTGACGAGCGATTTCCAAGGCGATCGCCAGCATGGACGAACAATAGAACGCCATCCAAGCCGTCCCGTCCGCCTGTTGCAGCGAGTGCCCCTTCGGCATCGGTTTGGAACGATCGAACAGCCCAATGTTGTCCAGCCCTAGAAAACCGCCGGCAAACAGGTTGTTCCCGTCCGGATCCTTCCGATTCACCCACCAGGTGAAATTGAGCATCAACTTGTGAAACGCCTTTTTCAGGAACGGTAAATCCCCTTTTCCGTTGTCCGCGCAAATTCGATACACTTGTAAACAAGCCCACGCGTGCACCGGCGGATTCACGTCGCCCAGGGCCCATTCGTACGCAGGAATCTGTCCATTCGGATGCATGTACCATTCCCGCAGAAACAGAGTCAGCTGCTTCTTGGCGAAGTCCGGGTCGATGCGAGCGAAGGGTATCATGTGAAACGCCAAGTCCCAAGCCGCGTACCAGGGATACTCCCATTTGTCGGGCATCGAGATGACATCGCGATTGAACAAGTGCCGCCAGTTGGCGTTGCGACCCTTCTTGCGCTCCGCCGGAGGAATTGCTATATCCCGGTCCCCTCGCAACCAGTCGTGAACCGAATAATGGTAGAACTGCTTGCTCCAAAGCAGTCCCGCATAGGCTTGCCGTTCCACGAGTCGCTCCTCTTCGGAAAGGCCGTCGGGCGAGATCGAACCGTAGAATGCGTCCGCCTCCGATAGTCGCTCTTCGAATACGCGGTCAAACGCCCTTCCAAACACGCGTTTTGGCGCTTCATCTTCCGCGAACAAACGCAGATCCGTGGTCACACTTTCCTCTGCCGGGATTTCCAAAACAAAGTGCGCCGCGGCAATTGTGCCTCGTTTTTCAGGGTTAACCGCGTCCTTTTCCCCGTTCACCAGCCAACGCCCGATCCCATCCTTCACATAGGGCGTGTAGTTGTCCGTTCCGTACAGAGCCTGCGTATTCGTCTCGTTCTCCGTAAACAGAAACTCCGGGACTGAGCCATCCGACGCCTCATTCACTCTCAATTGAAACGCCCCCAGGCTCTCGTGCTCAAGAGTCAGCGAATCGTCTCCGGATTGTCGTATCGACGGTTTCAAGGTGCACCCCTCGTGCTCGCAGCCCCAGATCCAGGTATTGCGAAAAACCAGTTTCGGGAGAACGTGCAACCGAGCGGCTTTCGGGCCACGATTGCTCACGGTCAATCGAATCAACAGGTCGTTCGGGCCGTCCTTCGCATACTCCACCTGCGCATCGAAATAGCGCGACTCGTCGAATACACCCGTATCGAGAATCTCGTACTCCGGATCCTGCTTCCCGAGCAGCCCGTTCTTCTTGATTAACTCAGCGTACGGGAATGCGGCTTGCGGGTACTTGTACAATGCACGGGCGTAGCTGTGCGACGGCGTCGAGTCCAAATAGTAGTACAGCTCCTTGCAATCCTCCCCATGGTTGCCCTGGTTCCCGTTCAGCCCGAAAAGCCGCTCTTTCAAGCGTTCATCCCGCTCATTCCAGAATGCGAACGAAATACTCAGCCGCCCTTCGCGATCACAAAACCCAAGCAAGCCGTCTTCGCCCCATCGATACGCCCGTAGATTCGCGTGCTCGAACGGCAAGTAGTCCCAGGCCTCCCCATCCTTCGAGTAGTCCTCGCGCACGGTACCCCAATGCCGCTCGGACAAGTAAGGGCCCCAGCGCTTCCAATTCGCTTCGCGAGCGGCAGACTCCGCCAGTCGCGTCCTCTCGGGATCTCGTTTCGACGCTCGTTTGTTCGCCTCCGCCATCGCTCAATCGCCTCCTTCCACCCAATCCAGAAAAAGCTCGTTGAACGGCACCCAGGTGTCGTTTTTCAATCCCGGGTCGTTGCTTCGCGCGATGTTCAGAGTGACCTGCAGCTGTTTGAGGGCCGTATCGAATCGGCTCTTCGTGCACCCGTGCAGCGCCATCGCCTCCTTGCGGAGTTCGCCCGTCGTATTCGGATTGATCCGGACAATCTCGTAAACCTGCTGGGCCAAATCCGAGCACTCCTCGACTGGCCGATGCGCCTTCGGATACTGAACCTCTTTCAGATAGTCGAGCGTCATCAAGGCGGCGAACCCGCCCTCGATCTTTCCATAGTACACATCGTCTGGATACACTTCCGGCAATTCGTTCTTCCAAGCCCAAACCGCTTCGACTTTCTGGCCCCACTTCGTACGCCCTCCCGTCTCGGGCAAGTCCACCGCATCCCAGAGCGCCGGAATACCGGATTTTTCGCTGTGGAATATCGTGCACACCCCCACCGACTGAACGAACTCCAAAGCCTCCTCCAGCGTCTTCACCTTCATCGCGCCAAACCTAGCTATCGCCCTCCGCGTCACAAGCGCTAAAACGGTCCATACGTATAAATCTATTGCCGAATCTCGTTCGCCATTCAATCTCGACCCAACTCGCATTTCCTAGCGCCCCCATGACACCCCCATCTCAATCGATTCTCATCACCGGCGGAAACGGAAACATCGCCCGACTGCTGGCCAAACGTCTCCTCAAGGACGGTCACCAAGTGACTTGTATCGACATCATGGATCCGAATCCAGATTCGACCGTTCCAGGCGTGACCTACATCACCGCCGATATCTGCGACGAAAGCGCGATCGAAGCCGCCTTGCAAAAACACTCCCCGCAGAGGATTTTCCATCTCGCCTCACTACTTTCCGGCAGTTCGGAACGTGATCGCCAGCGCGCCTTCTCCGTCAACCTGCAAGCCACATTCAACCTCTACGAACTCGCCCTCCGTCACGGGTCGCCCCAAATCGTGTTTCCCGGCACCGGCGCTTCCTACGGCTCCGACGTTCCGTCTACGCTCCCGGAATCGGAACCCCAATGGCCCGAGAATATCTACGGAGCCACCAAAGTCGCCAACGAGCGCCTCGGCGTCTACTACAAGCTCACCCACGGACTTGATTTTCGCTGCCTCCGCCCGCCTCTGGTCCTTTCACCCTACGCTCCGCAGGCGGCCCTCACTGCCTACGCCTCCCACGCCTACGTCGCCGCCGCCCGTGGCGAGTCGTTCGCGTTCCCGGTCGGCGCAGCGATCGGCATGTCCACCATCTATATCGAAGACCTCGTCGAAGGCTTCGTCCAGCTCGCCTACGCATCGCCCGAATCGCTCACCCAGCACGCCTACAACCTGCACGCATTTTGTCCGAGCGCGCAGGAGATCGCCGATTCGATCCAGAAAATAAAACCAGAGTTTCAATACACCTTCGAACCCAACCCCACAGTGGAAGCCTTGCTCGTCACCGCGCCCAAAGTCTACGTGGACGAGTCTGCCCGGCGCGATTGGAGCTGGAACCCAATCTCCGATCTCGACCAATGCTCCCGGGCGATTTTCGATTTGATCGAAGGTTAACTTCACTCGATCACCCCATGCGCTACCCCACACTGCAACCCGCCAAACGAATCGCCCTGTCGCTCTTGATCGCCGCTTGCGCACTTGTCGACACGACAGCCGCCGAGAAAAAGAAAAACGTCCTCTTCATCGCCATCGACGACCTCAACGACTGGATCGGCTGCCTCGGCGGACACCCGCAAGTCCAGACTCCCAACATCGATCAACTCGCAGCTCGCGGAACCCTGTTTCGCAACGCCTACACGCAATCGCCCATTTGCAACCCGTCCCGCGCCAGCGTCATGACCGGCCTTCGCCCGTCGACCACCGGCATCTACAGCCTAGCTCCGTGGTTTCGCAAGGTCGACGCACTCAAGGACCTCGTAACGCTTCCCCAGCACTTCTCCCAAAACGGTTACACGACCTACACTGTCGGTAAAATCTACCATGGACGCGACTGGGACAAAACCGATATCGCCGAGTTCGACGTCGTCGGCAAAACCGAGCCCGGACTCCGCAACCCCCAGAAACGGGTCCCAACGCCTCGCGGCGGCGCCGGCATGGACTGGGCTCCGTACGCTCACGACGCAACCGACCACAAAGACTGGAAGACCGCCAGTTGGGCCGTCGAACAACTGGAGGCCAAACCGCAAGACCCCTTCCTCCTAGCGGTCGGATTCTCCCTGCCACACGTGCCCCTGCACGCGCCTCAAGCGTTTTTCGACCTGTATCCAGAAAGTGAAGTTCTTCTTCCTCGCATGCTCCTGGACGACCGCCAAGACACGCCACGCTTCAGCTGGTACCTTCATTGGAAACTGCCCGAGCCGCGCCAGAGATTTCTTTTTCAATCCGGCGAACAGCTGAAAATCGTGCAATCCTACCTCGCCAGTATCAGTTTTATGGATAGCCAAGTGGGACGCGTTCTCGACGCGCTGGAATCCAGCGGGCTCGCCGACGACACCATCGTCGTCCTCTGGTCAGACCATGGCTACCACCTCGGCGAAAAAGAAATCACCGGCAAAAACACCCTCTGGGATCGCTCCGCTCGTGTCCCGTTGATTTTCGCTGGACCCGGAATCGCGCCAGGAGCGGCAAGCGATCGAACCGTCGAACTCCTCGACATCTACCCCACGCTCAGCGCCCTCTGCGACTTGGACACGCCCGATCACCTCGAGGGCGTCAGCCTCGTCCCTCAACTGAATCAAGCCGACGCCCCACGCGATCGTCCAGCGATCACGACCCACAACCACGACAATCACGGCATCCGGACCGAAGAGTACCGATATATCCAATACGCCGACGGTTCCGAAGAATTCTACGACATGGTCGCCGACCCCAACGAGTTCGACAACCTCGCCGACCACCCCGACTACGCCGCAGCAAAGGCCGCCCTTCGCACCTATCTGCCTAGGCGCAACCAAGCCCCCGTCGCCGGAAGCGCCAACCGCATCCTCATCTACAAAAACGGCGTCGCCAACTGGGAAGGTGAAGATATCGGCCCCGACGATCCGATTCCGGAGTAAAGGCGTCCCCAACTTACTCGCACGGTCCTCAATACGACCTATAGGTCATATAAGTCCTATAGGTCCTATAAAAACCAGCCCCCCACGCAAGAGCGCCGCCAAATGTCCATTTTCGGCCAACGGACAGAAAGAACATTAACCGACACAACGCCCCAATGAAACCCGCCGTTCTACTTGCCCTAATATTTACAGCCACCACCCTCGCCAACAACGTCACCTCCTGGCGCAACGGCGGCAACGGAATCTACCCCGACACCCAGCCGACGCTCGACTGGAACAATCCCGATTCCGTTCTCTGGGAAGTCGAAACACCCGTCTGGGGCAACGCCTGCCCGGTGATTATCGGCGATCGACTCGTCTACACCGCGGAGCCCACGTCCCTAATCTGCGTCGACGCCCGCACCGGGGCGCCGCTTTGGGAAGTCACCAACGCCTACGAAGACGTCGCCAACCTCGGGCCTGAAACCAAAGCCCGCCTGGCGAAAGCGAAAGCCGACAAAGAAAAACTCGATCGCGAAATCGCCCCGCTCAAAGCGGACGAGTACAAACTCAATCGACGTTTCCAGCGCGACAAGGAGAACACGACCCTCCGCAATCAGCTCCGCGCCCTTCGCAAGAAAATCGCCGACATCGAGGCTAAAGCCGACCCGATCCTCAAACGTTTCGAGAAACCGCGGGCCCACGACACGAACGGATATGCCTCCTTCACACCGTGCTCGGATGGTGAATACATCTATTCCGTAAACGGCCTCGGAATCGTTACCAAGCACGATTTGGACGGCAATCGCGTCTGGGCCAAGGTTATGGAGCGACCCGACCACAATTGGGGCGGCTCCGCTTCCCCGCAGTTGGTTGGCGGCAAACTCATCATCCGCCTTTCCGACTACACCGCTCTCGACCCCGCAACGGGCGAGGAACTCTGGCGCGTCGACAACCCCATTTGCTTCGGAGCCCCCGCCACCTTCGCGCTCGAAGGCCAGCATTTTCTTTATTCCACACGAGGCGAATTGATTCGCGTCGCCGACGGCAAAAAACTGCCTTCCCAAGATTGGGTGATCGAGCAAAAGAAGTTCGCCTTTTTCAATACCAACTTCGTATCCGGCAATCGCGTCTACGCCGCCCACGGAGCCGCCGGGGTACAGGGCGACCTCTATTGTATGGAAATCCCGGACACGGTCGAGGAGCTCGAGACCAATGGTCTGCGCCAAGTCTGGAAAGCCGATGTATCCAAAGAACGCTACTACGCCTCTCCCTTGGAGCACGAAGGGCTCGTCTACATCTTCTCTATGGGGCAGGTCTTCCAAGTCCTCGACGCGGAAAACGGCGAGCTCGTCTACAGCCACAAGATACCCGGCCGAATGGAGCGCACCTTCCCCGGCCTGCTCCTGGTCAACGGCATGATCTACGCGGGCGAAGAGAACGGAACCGCCTTCTTCCTCAAGACCGGCAAAACGTATGAGGAAATCGCCAGGCTGAATGTAGGCGAATGCCGCAGCACTCCCGTGTTCAGCGGCGATATCGCCTATTTGCGGACAATGGAACGTCTCGTGGCGTTTAAAGCGCCCAATTGACGCGGATCGAGAATCAGTCATGAAATTCCCCCGCTACTGCCTCCTCGCGCTGGCTTTGTTCGCGATCGTTGAGAGTGCCGCCGCGCCGCTTTACTTTCGCGAAGACTGGAAGGAGATTCCCTTCGCCCTCCCCATCACAGCGGCCCACGTGAACAATCCCCAACTCCGCATGGAGACACACGGACCCGGCAAGCTGGGAATCAAAAAGTCCCACCACGCCAACAAAGAGAATGACCCCTTCTACGTCTGGTCTGGAAAATGCGCGATGAGCTGGGCCCTCTCCCTGCGCAAGAACGGATCCCTCGCCGATCTCTCCGCCAGCGACGCGAAAGTCCGCTGGCGCTCCCGCCAAAGCGGCGGTCACGCGCTGCATGTTCTGATTAAGCTTCCCGGTGAACGCTGGTACATCAGCGAACAAAGCGATGGAGGCGACGATTGGCATGTCCACGAATTTAAACTACGCGATCTGACCTGGCGACATTTCAGCGTCATCAAAGCCGTTGCCGAGGAATCGGTGGACGCGCCCCCGCTGGATCGCGTCGAGCAAATCGGATTCACCGACCAAGTGGCGGGCAATGGAAGCCCCCACAGCTCGCGATTGGATTGGATCGAAGTCTATGGCAAATCCGTCCCCGCGCCCAAGAACCCGCCGCCCGCGGTGAAAGCGACTCGCGCACCGGCGATTCTCCCCTCAAATGTCGCTGCCTACACCGATCTCGTGTATTCAAAAATCGGAGAACACTCCCTTACACTCGATCTCTACAAGCCGAGCGTCGGCAATGGCCCCTTCCCCGCAATTGTATTCATCCACGGTGGCGGTTGGTACAAGGGCGACCCAAGCAGCTACACCGCCATGGCTCAGCAACTCGCCGCCCGCGGGTACGTGACTTTGAATATTTTCTATCGGCTTTCGGGCGAAGCGCCCTTTCCGGCGGCCATCCATGATTGCAAGTCGGCAGTACGCTGGGCCCGCGTTCACGCTGAAACCTTCAACATCGACCCCGACCGAATCGGTTCGGTCGGCGGTTCTGCGGGCGGACACCTTTCCGGTCTTCTCGGGACAAGCGGCCACTCCAAAAAACTCAATCAAGGCGGTAGCTACCTCGACTACTCCAGCGCAATTCAAGCCTGTGTCGTAATGGCGGGGAGTATGGACCTGACCTCCGAATTCGCGCGAACATCCGCCGCAAACGATCCCCGCAGGCGCATGGCCACTTTTATGGATGGCCGTTGGGAACAGGCAAAACAGAACTACGTCGACGCCTCGCCGATCACTCACGTCTCGAAACGGATGCCCCCGATGCTCTTCATGGATGGCGAGTTCGACCGACCGGGCGAACGCTACCCAGACATGATCAAGAAATTGGATACATTTGGCATACATCACGAATCCCACGTAATCGAAAATGGACCACACCCCTTTTGGACCTCCCACCCATTTTTCAATCCCGCCCTGGAAATTCTGACCGAGTTCTTCGACAAAACACTTCGGTCGAGATCGTCCTGATCCTCACACCTCCGTTCGAGCAGCGATTTGCCCATTGCCTTTTCCGCTCAAATGAGAGTCAGTGCCCCCCAATGAAACGCCTTCTCCTGCTCACAGCGTTCGTCGCGTCCCTTTTCCTATCCGCGTGTAGCGATACGGAATCCGAATCCCCTTCGTCCAATTCGCCTGCAACCGGCGCCCAAACCCGCTCGAGCTCCGGCTCCAGCGAATCGCTCCCCCCGATCCCTATCGAGTTCATCATGGACTCCGCCTTGAATGGGAACGTCGAAGCGATCAGCCTCGCTATCGAAGCCGGAATCAACCCGAATATCGTGGACGAAAACGGCCGCACCCCCCTCATGCTCGCCTCTTTCAACGGACACACCGAAATCGTCGAACGCTTGCTCGAAGCCGGCGCCCGAATCGACATGCGCGACAATACCAATCGAACCGCCTTCATGTTCGCCTGCACCGGACCCAACCTCCCGCTCATTTCCTTGCTCCTGCGGCGCGGCGCCCAAATCAACGACATCGATTCGCACGAGAGCTGGACGCCCCTCATGTTCGCCGCCTCCGAAGGCCATCAACATGTCGTCCAGTTTCTCCTCGACAACAATGCTGACCCGAACGCGGCCGACGTCGACGGCGAAACCGCAGCTTTTTTCGCGCGTCAGAGAGGGTTTCCTGAAGTCGCCGCGCTGATCGAAGCGAAGGCGAAGTAGCGACAACACTCGGATCGTCACGTAGGGCCTTCGCTTGCGAAGCGCCGCGTAGTTGGCTCAATGGATCTTCACACGCGGCGCTTCGCGAGCGAAGGCCCTACCTACATCAACCTCGCTCGACTCTCAACGCTTGTCGCCGGGAAAATTCGGGCTATAGTCCGGTCCATGCCCCCTTTCCGAATTTTTCAGTTCGTCGCCGCTACAACCCCGCTTGCTCTCGTCATGACCGATCTAGTCGCCCAACCCAAAGGATTTCTCTACGACGAAGCCGGGGTACCCGAATACTCGCTCCCCGATCCGCTCGTCGCCGATGACGGTTCCGCCGTGACCAGCGCCGAACAATGGCAAAACGCGCGACGAGCCGAGATCCTCGCCCATTTTGAAAACTCCGTTTATGGTCGTCGACCCGCCCCTCCCACACAACCCGTGTACACCGTCACCGCGAGCGACGAAAACGCGCTCGGCGGAAAGGCGATTCGCAAACAAGTGACTCTCCGATTTGAACAGGAGGCCTTCAACCTCGCGCTACACGTTCTAATCTACCTGCCAAAATCCAGTGATACGAACGCGCCCGTATTTCTTGGATACAATTTTAACGGAAACCACACCATCCACGACGATCCCGGAATTCACCTGACCACGCGTTGGGTGCGTAATCGAAGCGAAGGCCACATCAATCACGAAGCGACAGAAGTCGCCCGCGGAACCAGCGCCAAACGCTGGCCCCTCGAAATGATCGTCGATCGCGGCTACGGACTGGTCACCGCGTACTACGGCGATATCGAGTCCGACCATGCCGAAGGCTGGAAAAACGGCATTCGCGCCCACTACACCGAAGACGCAGCCGGAAAACCGCTCCCGCTCGAAGACTGGAGCGCCATCACCGCATGGGCGTGGGGTCTGAGCCGAATCGTCGACTACTTTGAAACCACCGACGAAATTGACGCCCAGCGTGTCGCCCTAATTGGGCACTCGCGACTCGGCAAAACCGCCCTTTGGGCTGGGGCCACGGACGAGCGTTTCGCCATCACTATCTCGAACAATTCCGGTTGCGGCGGAGCCGCTCTCAGCCGACGCGCCTTCGGTGAAACCGTCGCCCGTATCAACACCAGCTTTCCTCACTGGTTCAACGCGTCGTTCAAGCGGTACAACGGAAACGAAAACGCCCTACCCGTCGACCAGCACCAGTTGATCGCTCTCATGGCGCCGCGTCCAGTCTACATCGCCAGCGCTGAAGAAGATCTTTGGGCCGATCCCAATGGAGAGTTCTTAGCCGCGAAGGCCGCGAGTCCAGTATTCGAATTATTCGGTCTCGACGGAGTGGGAGCGGAAACCCAGCCACCGGTCAACTCGCCTATCGGCGGCTCCGTCGGCTACCACATTCGCACGGGAGCCCACGACGTCACCGACTACGACTGGAAACAGTATTTGGATTTCGCCGACCGGCATATGAAGTAGGTGTCCTGAATCCACGCTTTCAAGGCGATGCGAGACGGATAAAGAACGCGCCGGGACGGCCCGTTCCACCTTGAGCTTCTAGAAAATGGTGAAACCCGCCGTCTCGGCGGGTTGTGTCGCCGACCCGATCATTTCGCCGCCATGGGGCGGACTTCGTCTTGCCACGACTGCGGTTTTTCCGACATGTCGCTGTCGTCTTCGTACTTCGCCTCCAGATCGTCCAATTGCTTTTTCATACGCTTGATCAAGCCTTGGTATTCAGGATTTCCGTACAGATTGATGTATTCGTCGGGGTCGGACTTCAGATCGTAAAACTCCCATTCGTCGAACTCGTAGAAATGCATGAGCTTATAGCGTGTCGTCCGGATTCCGTTGTGGCGGGGAACCATGTGCACGCTCGGGTACTCGTAGTAGTGGTAGTAGATCGACTTGCGCCAGTCGTCGGGGTTCTCGCCCTTGAGCAGCGGCACCAGCGAGACGCCTTGCAGATCGCTCGGGATTGCAGCGCCCGCGATGTCGAGGAAGGTCGACGCGTAGTCCAAGTTCTGAACCATCTTGGTGGTTCTCGAACCCGGATTCGTCACGCCCGGCCACTTGACGATGAAGGGCATCTTCAATGATTCCTCGTACATCCAGCGCTTGTCGTACCAGCCGTGGTCGCCGATGTAGAAGCCTTGGTCCGAGGAGTAAATGACAATGGTGTTATCGTCGAGATCGAGCTCTTCGAGCGTGTTGACGAGAGTCTCAACGCTTTCGTCGACTCCCTTCACGCTGCGGAGGTAGTTTTTCGCGTAGCGCTGGTACTTCCAGCGAACGAGGTCCTTGCCGGTGAGCTTGGCTTCGTGGAAGGCTTTGTCCTTCGGGGCATAGGCCGCCCGCCAGGCTTTGACTTGCTCGGGGGTCATGCGCTGCAGATTTCGCCAGGCCGACTTGTCCGTCCGAATCGGCAGATCCGCAAAATCGGGTGTGAGGTCGAGAAAGAGGTCGTAGTTGATGTGCATGTGCCGGTCGATCTCCAGCTCCTGGTGACGGGCGGGAGGGGCGTTGTCCAAGTACTCGTCGAACAGAGTCGCCGGCTCCGGAATCTCGATGTCGTCGTAGAGATTCAGGTGACGCAGCGCCGGCATCCAGTTGCGGTGCGGCGCCTTGTGCTGCACCATGAGCATGAAGGGCTTGTTCGCGTCGCGCTTTTCTTTGAGAAATTCGACCGCCATGTCGGTAACGATATCGGTGCAATAGCCTTCGATCGTGATCTGGCCGTCTTCCGTAATCATGTCCGGATTGTAGTACAGCCCTTGACCGGGCAGTACTGCCCAGCTGTCGTAGCCTTGGGGTTTGCCCTTCAGATGCGACTTTCCGTAAATGGCGGTCTGGTAGCCCGCCTTTTGGAGCAATTTGGGAAAGGTCTGCTGATTCCAGTCGAACGTGTTCCCGTTGTTCATGAACCCGTTTTTGTGGCTGTGCTTGCCGGTCTGAATCACGGCGCGACTCGGGCCGCAGATCGAATTCGTGCAGAAGCTATTCACGAAGAGCATCCCTTCGCTCGCCAGCTTGTCGATGTTGGGAGTCGGGTTGACCGACTTCAACCAGCCGTCGTAGGCCCCGATTGCGTGGGGGGCGTGGTCGTCCGTGAAAATGAAGACGATATTCGGGCGTTCATCCGCGGAAAACGCCGCCGTCGACAGAGCGATTCCAAGAGAGATAATCGAAAACAGAGGTTTCATCCCGCGAGCCTTTGCAATCGAAACAGCTTTTGCAACCTCGCAAAGCGAACAATCGGTCAGTCTTCGAGAAAATCCAAAATCAGGTCCGTCAACGGACCCGCTTGCGGCGTTTTGAAGATATGCTGGGCATGGGCGTTTCCAGGCAAAACCTCGAGCCGCTTCGGTTCCGCCGCCTTCTTGAACTGGCTTCGCGTGGATTCCGCGAATCGATCCCCTTCGGTGACAATGAAAAGCTTGTCCCCTTTCATCTTTTTCGGGGCGGAAATCGGGACATGCGCCAGCAGAACCACCTTGTGGACATCGTCTTCGTCCACCGCAGTCGCCGCCTGGGCGACCGCGCCGCCTCCCATGCTTCCCCCTAAAATCGAAATCCGGCTCGCCCCTTTGGCCTTCAAATAGTCAACGGCCGCCAACACATCGAGGTACAAGTCCTTCGAACGTTTCCCTCCGCCACTTTTTCCGTATCCGCGGAAATCGATGGCGAGCGCCTGAACCCCCCGCGCCTCCAGGGCTACCGCTTGCGCGTGCCAGCTTTCCTTATTGAAAACGCCACCGTGAGCCAGAACGACCGCGTGCTCGCCCTTGCCGTATACTTTTCCGTATAAGTTGGCGAACACGCGGCCCCCGTCCTCCGAGTCGAAGGAAACTTCGGAAAACTCGGCGGACGCCGCAAGGCCGCTCGCCAAAACAACTCCTAACATCAATAGACGCTTCATCGATCTAAATCTACTCCCCGGATCCGCGGGATCTCAAGCGTATAGTCGTCTTGGCGACCCACTCCGTTCACCTGGATCAAGTCCGGATACACCGTCACCACGGAATAAGCGGTCTCCTTCGTATCCACCATTCCCTTCAAAGTGAGATAGTGAACCCCTTTCTTGAGTCCATAGGCGCCCGCATGATTGTGCCCATTGATATACGCGGCGACACAGGAGTACCGTTCGATGAGCTCGATAATTTCCCTCGCGTTCCAAGCGATGTGATTCTCAAAGGGGTAGACCGGATGATGACTGTGCAGAATCACAGTCTCCCCTCGGGATTCCGCCCTGGCCAGCGATTGCTCGATCCAAGCCATCTGGGCGTCGCCAACAGCGCCATTGTACTTGGGTAACTTGCCTCCCAGGGATTCGTAAATCTCGCGCGACTCGAGATCCCGCTTAGAACCAGCAGGATAGGCATACAAGCTCACGTCGTTCGTATCCAAAATCAGGAAACGCCACTTGCCGACTGCAAAGTCGTAGTAACGCCGCTCTAAGCCGAGTCGCTCGGGAACACGATCCTTGTATTTGTCCGCGACAGAAAAATCGTGATTTCCGAGGACATGCCGAACCGGCGCCTTTAACTGGTCCATTATCGGAACGACCACGTCGAAGCTCTCCCAGTCCTTGTCGATAAAGTCGCCCAGATGGACTACATGGGCCAAGTCCTGCGTATTGAAATCGGCAACGCAGGCCCGCAGCTTTTCAGGCGACAAGCGGTACTGGCGGCGTCCGCCTTCCTCGTCGCAATACTGGCAATCCGCAATCGCCCCGAACGCGAAGAGCGGTTCCTCCGCTTCCACGAAAACACAACCGCAAATCACGGTGAACGCTAGCGCCTTTATTGATTCCATAGCGAAACTGATAGGCCACTCGCGGGGCGAAGGCGAGCGCCAATTCCCTTGTCTCGCAACTCCAACAGGCTAGAGTCAACGTTTCTTCAATGCCCCGATACCGACTCGTTTTAATCTCTGCGGTCGCCCTCCTCTTACAGACCGGTGCTGCCGAACTGCGTCTGAACGCCGATTCAAGTCGACTCGAGCAGACCGTATCCGAGTTCGTAGACTCGCGAAAAATCGTCGGCGCTCAAATTCTAGTCGGCGAAGCGGATCAGGTATTGGTTGAACGCTATCTGGGAATCCGTTCGATTGACGACCCGACTCCGATTGACGCCGCCACCCAGTTTTGCATCGGCTCCTGCTCGAAACCCTTCGCTTCCGCCATCCTATTATCGCTCGCCGAGAAAGAGCGACTTCCGCTAGAGTCGCCAATCAGCGCGTGGATTCCGGAGTTCGAAAACGCGCGCGTCGAAGGATCAAACACTCCCGCCCAAGCGCCCAACCTCCTGCAGTTGCTCGCGCACCGAAGCGGCATCTACTCTCAAAAGAGGGGCATGAACCGCCGCCAGGCGAGATGGATACGCGACTTTCGACTGACCTTGGAGGATTCCGTGACCGGAATCGCCACGGAGAAACTACTCGCGCATCCAGGCGACGAATACGCGTACAGTGGGGCGGGCTACTGCGTGCTGGGACGCGTCGCGGAAATCGCGACGCGCTCGTCGTTCGAATCGTTGCTGCAATCCGAAATCGCCCAGCCGCTTGGACTGGGGCGTACTTCCTATTTCCCGGACCCCGCGGACCCCAATATCGCCTCGGGATCGGTGGATGGCGCGATTAACCAAGCGACGCCGCATCTATCCCGACCGTTCAATCTCCCCCTCGTCGGCGGAAGCCTCTACTCAACCGCGCGAGACTCTGCCCGATTCGCCCGCATGATCCTGCAGAGAGGACGCTTCGGGCGAAAAGAGGTTCTCAATCTGGATACGCACACGAAGTTTCTCTCCCTCCCGTTTTACGGACAACGCTACGGTCTCGGTTGGAGCGTGATTCAAGAAAACAAGCGACCCGTTCAAATTTCCCACAGCGGGGCTCTCGCGTCCAGTCGAGCGACGATTCGCATCCACATGGACACCGGCCGCTACGCCATCGTCTATTACACGCTCGCCGACCCGAAAGACTCCAGTGAAATCCAGCAATCAGTTAATCGGGCGATTATTCGGGCGGTGGCGCCTTGAGGGCGTCACAGGACGCGCAGAGTTGACGGATGAGTCGGACGGCCCGGCGGTCCGTCCCTACCTGATCTTCGATCCGCGCTTGCGCGTGATCGAAAACTCAATACGCCCAAGCCGTGTCGCCTACTTCCGAAATCGGAATGCAGCCTTTGTACATGCCAGGAATCGGGTCGTACTTCAGCACGTTCATCCCCACCTCTTTCGATGTGAAATAGCCAACGATCGTAAGCTCGCGGACTTTTCGATAGAAGCTCTTCCTTTCTGGGTCGGAACTGGTCGCCAAATCGCGAATCAAGTCGTCCTGGTCGTCGCCCTCGAGGTTCGCGAACGTTTGCTTCTTCTCTCTGCGAGCGGCGCGATTGATCGCATTCAGACCTTTGGTGAAGTTCGCCTTTTCCTCCTTCGTCATATACGCGCCATACATTGTATCGATAAATTCAGGTACACCTACATCCAAAGCACCCGGCGTATCCGTTTTCGGTAGAATGCGATCCGCGATCGCGCTTGCCGTGAGAGCTCGGGCCCGGCTCAGATTGACCGGCTTCCAACTGACACCCGTTCGATTCGACTGGGCGTAGGCGACGCCTGAAAGGGTCGACGCGGAAATCGCCGCTCCTAGAACGAGTCCGGCTCGCTTGATTGCGTCACGACGGTTCATATTGAAATTCTCTTCTGCATTCGTACTCATCGTTTGTCTCCTTTCCTACGAGAGGTTGCCCTTTCTAAGCTCTTCCACCGCATGGTTAGCCGCGCGAGCGGTGAGGGCCATGTAGGTGAGGGATGGATTCACGCACGCCGCGGAGGTCATGCACGCTCCATCGGTGACGAATACATTTGGCGACGCGTGCACTTGGTTCCACTTGTTAAGCACTGAGCTTTTGGGATCGCGACCCATGCGCGCTGTTCCCATTTCGTGGATACAATTTCCGGGAGCGCTTTTTTCCGGCGTGTCGAAGGGGCGGATGTCCTTGGCACCGGACGCTTCGAGTATATCGACGGCGGACTGTTTCATGTCCTTGCGCATGTTGTACTCGTTCTCCTTCCAGCCCGCGTCGAAAGTCACCGTGGGCTGGCCCCACTTGTCGCGCACCTTGTCGCTGAGGTACATTCGGTTCTCATGGTACGGCAGGCATTCCCCCCAGGAGCCGATGCCGAATCGCCAAGGCCCCGGCTCGAGCAGGTCGGCTTTGAGGCCGCTGCCAAAACGAGCGAGCTCGGCCACGCCGCGCGACCAGTCTTCTCGGCTGGCCCGGCCTTGGTAGCCGAAGCCGCGTAGGTAGTCTTTCTGAGTGGACGCTTTGTCGACATTGCGGAAACGCGGCACGTAGATGCCGTTCGGGCGACGTCCCTTGTAGTACTTATCGTCGTACCCGTCGACGCGGCCCGACGCGCCGACCTTGAAGTGATGGTCCATCAAGTTGTGGCCCAATTCGCCGCTGTCGTTTCCAAATCCGTTCGGAAAGCGATCGGACTTCGAGTTCAACAAAATGAAGGTCGAGGCGACTGCCGAGGCGCAACTGAAAATCACTTTCGCGTAGTACTCGATCACTTCGTTGGTTTCCGCATCGATGATGCGCACGCCGGTCGCTTTGCCTTTCTCGTTGTCGTAGATGATCTGATTGACGATCGAGAAGGGCCGAAGCGTCAGATTGCCGGACGCGTATCCAGCCGGCAATGTCGACGCGTTGCTACTGAAGTAAGCGCCGTAGGGGCAACCACGGATACAACGGTTCCGATACTGGCAATTGCCGCGCCCGTTGTGCGGAACGGTGAGGTTGGCGGCGCGACCAATAGTCATGATGCGGTCGGAGAAATTCTCGGTGATCCGCTTGCGCACATGCTCCTCGACGCAGTTCATTTCCATCGGCGGGAGGAATTCCCCGTCAGGCAATTGCGAAAGCCCTTCCTTCTCGCCGCTGATTCCAGCGAAACGCTCCACGTAATCGTACCAAGAGGCGATGTCCTTGTATCGAATCGGCCAGTCGATGGACATCCCGTCTTTGACGTTCGCCTCGAAGTCCAAATCGCTGAATCGGTACGACTGCCGTCCCCATAGCAGCGAACGACCACCCACGTGATAGCCGCGCATCCAGTCGAAGGGCTGGTCCTCGGAATACGGGTTGTCGACATCGTCGACAAACCAGTGACGCGACGCCGGATGGGTGGTGTAACCCGTGCGGTTTTGCTTCAACTGGCGGGACAGGTCTTTTTGGGTGATCTTGTTGCGGCCCTCGAACTCCCAGGGCTCCATGTGGGCCGTCGGGTACTCGCCGTGCTTCACATCCCGGCCGCGTTCGAGGACGAGCGTCTTGAGCCCTTTCTCGCTGAGCTCTTTGGCCGCCCAGCCGCCGCTAATTCCAGAACCGATTACGATCGCGTCGTAAGTGTTCTGCTCCGTTCCTTTTCCTTGAATATTCATAGGGGGTATTTTCGTGGGTGACGCCTCGAGCAATCACACTCCGGAAGCGTCGTTCAAGGTCACAATCCAGTCACCAATTTGCGCGGCAATCAATCGCTAAATGCGTAAATATCGAAACCCGAAACGCTTATGGCAGGATCGCAAACGAGCGTCCCACGGCGCGGAACTTTCCCGTTCAAAACCGATCCAAAAAACGATGAAGCTCGCCCTTTTCCTCGCCCTCGCAACCGTTTCAGCCTCCGCCGCTGTCGTAATCAATACCGACCCAATCAGCCGCGCCGCGGAGAGACATTCGTTCGAGTGGTTCGGATTGACGGTTGAAAAAGCCAAGGCGAAAGCGGCGACCCAGTCCACCCCGTTCCGCGTCGTGCAGAAAGACGGGAAACCGCTTCCGCGCACGAAGGACTACCGACCCGGGCGGATCAACGCCCACGTCGAAGGCAACCGCGTAATCGCCGTCTCGATCGAAGGGCAGTCCCAGCGAATCGTCGAAGGCGTAATCGACACCAATCATCTTTCGTTGCTCGGATACTCCGAGGAGGAAGCGGCTACCCGGGCCCAGAGCGTCGGTCTCCCATTTCGAGTGGTCATGCGCGACGGGAAGTCGTACGCGGTCACCCTCGACTACATCGCCGAACGCGCCAACGCGACCGTTGAAGATGGAATCGTGGTGGCAATCACTCCCGGTTGACTCGAACGCCAACTCTTGTCGATTAAACTCGATTCCCTCGTTGGGGCGCCTAACAATCGCCTCGATGAACCCCTCTCGTATTCTACCCATCCTCGCATTCGCCCTTTTGCCCCAAATCCACGCAAACCGACCGAATATCGTCTTCGTCCTCGCTGACGACCTCGGTTGGGCCGACGTCGGCTACAACGGCGCCAAGTTCTACGAAACGCCCAATATCGACTCCATCAGCGACCTCGGCATGCGATTCTCCGACGCCTACCCGGGCGCCTCCAATTGCATGCCGTCGCGAGCCATCCTCATGACGGGCACCTACATCACTCGGACCCAGATGTGGACTCCCGGCTCGAGAGCCAAAGGGGAAAACAAATACATGAAGTTCCTCGTGCCGCGCCGGGACGACAAGAAAGGCGACGAGACGATGCCCTCCAAGGAAATTCTCGATCCGGCCTTCGTCACTATCCCCGAAGTGCTACAACTTTCTGGATACACCTCCGCCCATTTTGGAAAGTGGCATCTGGGGCCCCACAGCCATGGATTCGACATCAACGACGGGAATGGACTTGGAGCGGGCCTCGGCCCGAAATTCTACAACGACCCTAATTCCAGCGATACATTGACGGACGCGTCGATCGCCTTCATCGAAAAGCAAACTGCGGCGGAGCAGCCCTTTTTCCTCTACCTCGCCTACTGGGACGTCCACACGCCCTACAAGGCGCGCGAAGATCGCGTGGCCAAATACGAGCGGAAATTGAAAAACGGCGACTGGGACCGCGAATGGCGCGCCACCTACGCCGCCATGATCGAAGCCGTCGACCACAACGTCGGACGACTCTACGACGCCTTGAAATCCCTCGAGATCGCCGACAACACTCTTTTCGTCTTCAGCTCCGACAACGGCGGTCACGCCGGCGCGACTCCTAACCATCCGCTTCGCGGGGCCAAAGGCGCGTTCTACGAAGGCGGAATCCGCGTCCCTACCTTTGCGGTTTGGCCCGATGTCGTCGAATCGGGAACCGTCTGCCACACGCCGATCACCGGCGTGGACTTCCTTCCCACATTCGCCGACGTAGCCGGCGCTCCATTACCGCGCTGGCAGGACGTGGACGGCCGCTCGTTCCTGCCGCTTCTCAAAGGTCAAGACGCGCTGCAAGACCGCGCCATTTTCTGGCACTACCCGCTCTATCTACAAGGAAATGGATACAATTTGGTCGTGCCGATTCACGGCACTGAAAAAATGTATTGGCGGGCCACCCCGAGCAGCGTGATTCGCAAAGGCGACTGGAAACTCATCCAGTACTTCGAGAGCGATTCGGTCGAACTGTACAACGTCCGCGACGACATTGGCGAAATAGACGAGCTATCCGCCGCGTTTCCCGAGAAAGTGGACAGCTTGCTCGCGGAACTCAAACGTTGGCAAAAGGAAACCCGGGCCGTCATTCCGACCGAACTGAATCCAGATTTCGAGAATTAGCGCCCAGTTTGCCCTGCTCCATGGACCGAAACTCAATCCTGTTCGCTCTCACCCTAGTTGCCGCGACGCCCGGCGTTTTCGCCCAGAATCTGGATTGGGAAGACTACGATCCGCCGTCCACACTCGTCGTTCCCGAGAACCCGATCGTTCGCGCCAAATTCCCATTTATTGACGTCCACAGTCACCAGTACCGTATGAGCCCTTCCGATCTGGACGACCGGGTCGTCGAAATGGACGCGATGAATATGGGGATCATGGTCAACCTGAGCGGCCGCGGCGGCTCGCAACTCAAAGCGATGGCTAGCAACATTGCTAAAAATCACCCAAACCGCTTCGCCCTCTTCACGAATCTCAACTTCAACGGAGTCGACGACGGCCCCTGGGCCGAGCGAACGGTCGCCCAACTCGAGACAGACGTGAAAAACGGAGCGAAAGGCCTGAAAGTCTACAAGAGCCTCGGACTCACCAATCGGGACGCCGACGGAAATCGCGTCGCCGTCAACGACCCGCGCCTCGATCCGGTTTGGGCCAAGTGCGGCGAGCTTGGCATCCCTGTCATCATCCACTCCGCCGATCCCAAGCCGTTTTGGCAGCCGCACGACAACCAAAACGAGCGCTGGCTCGAGCTCAAAACCCACCCGCGGCGTAAACGCGACGACGACGATCCCGCCCCCTGGGAACAGATTATCGCCGAGCAACACGACGTCTTCCGCAAACACCCGAATACCAACTTTATCGCGGCCCACATGGGCTGGATGGCCAACGATCTCGGGCGACTCGGAGAAGTCCTCGACGACATTCCCAACATGTACGTCGGCATTGCGGCCATTATCGCCGAACTCGGACGCCAGCCGCGCATGGCCAACCGCTTTTTCGAGAAGCACCAAGACCGCGTACTCTTTGGCAAAGACTCCTATCGCCCCGGAGAATTCCCGACCTACTTCCGCGTCCTCGAGTCGGACGACGAGTACTTCCCGTACTACAAACGCTACCACGCATTCTGGCGAATGTACGGCCTCGACCTTCCCGACGAGATCCTCAAGAAACTCTACTACAAAAATGCCCTGAAGATCATCCCCGGACTCGATGCATCGCTCTTCCTCGAATAGAATTGATCCTGGCGTTGGTACGTGAGCCCTGGCAGACTTGACGCTCCCAGTATAGCCGCGATCGAGCGTGGTCTTTTTGCAGACGAGTCGTCTGTTCGTCTACGCAGGGCAAACTCAATAGCCGGGACACCCCACTTGACAGGCGCAAGCAAATCAACTTGCCTTCCAACGTGTGTAT
Organism: Opitutaceae bacterium; assembly: GCA_028284235.1. Classification (GTDB taxonomy): domain Bacteria; phylum Verrucomicrobiota; class Verrucomicrobiia; order Opitutales; family Opitutaceae; genus Pelagisphaera. Next base: position 11,037 of record JANQSC010000044.1, on the reverse strand, counting down.
GTGAAACCCCGAACGTTCTATTGCCTTGCAGTCATTGTCCTATGCGCCTGCGGCTACCTGGCAATTTGGCATGCTGTTCATACTCCGGAATCGAAGCAACTTCAGACGAACGATTCGCTGCCCCCTGTCCAGCACGAACCAAACCAAACTAGCGAGAGCTTCTCTCCCGCCAAAGCCGACAATCACGTTCCAAGCGCGCCCGCGATAGCGAACCCTCGCGATTGGAGCGACTCGGTCACTCTCGTCTCCGAGATTTTGCCGATCGAAAACAACCCCTTCCATCGGGTGCGGAACCGAGTGGTCCGCGCGGCCGATTTCGATTCTCCCATTCTGTTGGAAGAGCAACTCGTGACCGACCCCGCGACAGGGGAAGTCCTCGTCGCGGCTACGAAGGCAGCCGTAGCGAACCAACTCGTTGTTTCATCAAATACCAAGTTAGACGCCACCCGCATTGAAGCAGTTCTCGAAAATACGGCCTGGAAGGTGAAACTCGTATCTAGAAACCAACTACTGATTGTCCTTGAGAACGCCAACTTCGACCTCGACACCATTGCCAACGGTATGTCGCTGCTTTCCGATTCAATTGGCGAATCGATTGGACTGACGGTGGAGCCAAACCGGATTTACTATGCAGCCGTTAAAAACCCAGACGATCCTAATTTCGCGAACAATCGTCTCTGGGGCCTCCAAAACGAATTGGACAACGACATCGACGCGCCTGAAGGATGGGAGATTTTGAGCGAGGCTCCCAACGTCACGATCGCAATCACCGACTCTGGAATCCTGGATACGCACGAAGATTTAATCGACAACCTATGGGAGAATTCCGATGAAGTCGCTGGAAACAACTTAGACGATGACCAAAACGGATTTGTAGACGACCTATTTGGAGTCAATTTTATAGAATCAGGCAACTCCGCGACGGACGACTACGGTCACGGAACGCACGTCGCAGGGATAGCGGGAGCCGTTGGAAACAACAGCCTCGGGGTCACAGGCGTCGCGTGGAACGTGAACCTGATGTCCGTGAAATTCTTGAATGCCTCAGGAAGGGGCACCTTGGAAGACGCAATCCGGGCGATTGACTATTCTATAGCCAACGGCGCCCAAATAATAAACGCGAGTTGGGGCTCCTCCGAATTCTCACCCTCGCTACAAGCCGCTATGCAACGCGCCTATGTAGCTGGCGTGTTCATTGTCGCAGCCGCGGGCAACGAGAATATAAATATCGACGACATTCCGTTTTATCCAGCTGCAAGCTCTCTTCCCAATGTAATCTCCGTAGCGAGCATTAGTGAAAACGGGGAGAAGTCACCATTTTCCAATTACGGAATCGCTAATGTCGATGTCGCCGCTCCCGGGGACGACATACTATCCACTTGGCACGAAAACCGAAGCGCCTATTCGCTCCAGAGTGGCACGTCCATGGCAGCGCCATTCGTATCCGGAATACTCGCGCTAAACATCGCCCTAAGACCCGATGACGATCTTCAAACGCAAGTAGATCGATTGGCGCGGTCATCCAAAGAGAACGCCCACTCATCCGGCATATCGAAAGCAAACGGCACGGTCAATCTGCTCAGAAGCTTGGAAATGCAAAACGTGCCCTACCCGCCGACCATAGAATCGCAAACACCCACCACTATCTACAAATTGCATGGCGAAAGTGTCTCTATCGAAGTAACGGTCGCAAGCGATTCACCCGTTACATTTAAATGGCTTTTTCAAGGGATTGAAATGCCCGGCGAAACCGAGACCACCCTCGTCATCGAATCGCTTTCAGAGTCAGACCAAGGGAAATACACATTTGTCGCGACAAATTCCGATGGCGAAACGTCCGTACAATTCGACCTCAACGTCCTGAGCTCCAACCCAGATCTCGTTGAAGGGCTCGATTCTCCCCCAGAGAGCATAGTATACACGCTTGACGATTCGCAGTGGACGTTTAAATCCGATCCCGACAGCCGCGATGGTGACCATATCGCTGGAAAATACCCGGCTCGCCACAATTCGACCACTCTGACAACCATTGTTCAAGGACCCGGAGAAGTCGTATTTCTCTGGCGGATCGTCGGAGGCGAAAACTACCCTAGCCGACCTGTCTTTTCGATCGATGGAAGAAGAGAAAGCTCATTCGTCGGCCGCAACGAATGGCGAGTCGTGCGAACCCTGTTAGAAGAAGATCGAGACTACGTCGCCACTTGGTCACTACATAGCGGTAACGAAGATCCAAACGAAGAGATCCAATTAGAAATAGACTACCTCAGCGTTTTCCCAATCGGTCAAATCCCTCCTATTATATACGCCCATCCGCGAGACCTTACGGCTAAGCCCTTCGACACCGCGCGTTTCAATACGGGCGTCTTTGGAGATGATCTGAATTTCGATTGGCATCGGGATGGGACGTCGCTACAGACGAGCGACGAACGACGTCTCTCGATCAGAAACGCATCGAAGGGCGATGAAGGCGCCTACCACTTGGAAGTGAGCAATAGCTTCGGCGCAGACACAAGCCGACCGGGCAACTTGTTCGTCGACGAAAATCAAACACCCGCTCGCTTAATCGAAAGAAGCAAGAATATCCTCGGGACGGTCGGAGAGCCCCTCGAAATTTCCCTTGAACACGTGGGAAGTCCGACAATCGAATACAAATGGATGAAAGACGGTATCGAGTTGCCGGGGCAAACGGGACCGGTTCTGCGATTTGACCCGATGCGATTAGCGCATCGAGGACTCTATAGCCTGGAGATTCAAAACCAATACGGAGAGCGCGACTTTAGCAATGGCATCTATGTCAATGCGATAGACAAAGACCTCTCGCCAGACACGATACTAAGCCAGCGAGATCCAACCACGCACGTCGTACAATTAGGCGAAGACTTTGGATTCGACTATTGGATGAACATTCAATTCGAGCCAATCGAATTTCAATGGTATCACAATGGCGTTCCCGTCGACGGTCAACAATCGAGAGCATTCAGCAAGGAGAATGCCGCCTACGAGGACCAGGGAGAGTATTTCCTGGAAATTAAAAACCAACGCGGCTCGTTTAGAACAAGCGTTTTCAAAGTCAGCATCGATTTCGGCACCGGCGAGGCGCTTGACTTTCCCGATCCGGAATGGGGAGGGATCGGCAACGAACGAAACGGCTGGATCCAAACCCAAAGAGAAGTTACCTTCGATGGAGAAGACGCGCTCGAGTTCGCCCGTCAATACCCTTTCCGAGAAGCTTCCTACTGGGATGATGGTGGTTTCGCCAACAACGTAGGAAAGTTCTTCACTGGTCCAACGAATCTGAGCATCTACTGGAACAAGCTCGACGAAACCGGGTACTTCGAAGCGTACGTGGGCGCCTTCACCAACAAAACGAGACCGGCCGATCTCGTTTCCACTTGGGGAAAAGAAGAAGCGTCAGACGAATGGAAAAAAGCGGTAGTGCATGTACCCGAAGGCGAGCATTTCGTCTACTGGAGATTTATCGGGGAGACGCCCGAATCCGTGGGATGGCTCGACAAGCTAGAAGTTAGCGATGCGCCGGCCTTCATAGATCGCATTCCGGAATCCTTCGCCGTAGGAGCGGCAAACCCAACCATATCATTGCCCGCCTGGGGACCCGGAGAGATATCGTATCAGTGGTACCGGAACGGCGCCTCAATCGATGGGTCGACTGATTCAACTCTTGTCCTAGATCTGGATACCCTCTCGGAGAATGACGTATTCAATATCGTCGCAACCTCTGAACACGGCCAAACCGACTCCGGCGCATTTTCCGTCGATTCAATCGCGAATGCGATGGATATCGATGGATACACGTTCACAACCGGAGGAGACGCGCCCTGGGAAGGAATCGAAGATTCGGCCAGCAATTTTCTGACAACGCGCCTCGCGCCCAGTCAATCCGCATGGCTCGAGACAACAATCACCGGTCCAGCGGTCATCCACCACCGAAACAGCAACCTAAGCGCAACGATCGACGAAGAATCAGTCCCGACGATCGAATGGAACACTCCGAATGCGCCGCGAGGTTATTTTTCGACTATTCCATCCGGAGAGCACCTCGTCAGGCTGACGAGCGAAGGAAATCCGGACTCCACCGCTAGTGAACTTCGGTACATCGAAAATCTGCAGATTTCGCAGGCTCCCTATTTCTGGACGGAAGCTCCGATCAACCCGTTTAGAGCCAGCGTTTCGAACTACTACTTGACTACAGCGGCGCGATTCGCCTGCGCAATGCCCGCGACTATCAAGTGGTACAAAGACGACGCGCTCGTCAGAGAGTACGTGTCGGAAACCCTTGGATACACAGCGTTTTTTCCTGACGACAATGTTCCACGGGACGTCTCGCATGCGGGTGTCTACTATTGCGTAATTACAGACGCGGATGGCAATGTCGGCCGTTCGAAAGACTTTGTAATACGCGCCGTCGACACCTATCCATTTGGACAAATAATCGGAAGCGATTTGTATGAAGTCTGCGAGAATGATCACGCAATCCGATACGATACGGAAATCAAATTCGAAGGAGACGCATCCGCCTATTCCATCTTTCCTGCAGGCATCGAGTCCGGGAGTATCAAAATCTGCAGGACAGACTACAACCAAGACAACTATCCTACAACGCGACTGAGGGTCCGGATTTCCGGATTCGACAACCAAACCGAAGTTAACGTCCACCAACAATCGCTAGAGCTTACGACTGAATGGCAAACAATCTCCATCGATGAAGGTGTTGAGGTATTCGGCATAGCCGTAAACAAATCGAACGAGTCGGAACTGACCCTTTGGTTCGACGCATTTGAGAGCATTGAAACGCTGCGAATCATCGGCCAACCAAAAAATTTCGCCACCTACATTGGTGGGCAAGCCGAGTTTAGCGTCGACGCATTTTCTCGCGAACCGGTTTCGTATCAATGGCGCAAAGAAGGCGTGCCTATCCCAGGGAAGACCAGCCCAACGTTGGATATCGATGCAGTCTCAATTGCCGATCTAGGGTCTTACGACGTGGTCTTGAACTCCGGAGGGACGACTGCGACCAGCGAACCTGCCACTCTGGCAATCGTCGAAGACCTGGGGGCCGCTCTTGAAGCGCCAGGACTCCGGGTCAGCACCTGGGGAGACGCCCTTTGGACCATCGACCGAGCCGTATCGATCGACGGGTCCAATTCAATACGCTCAGGCGACCTCGAACCCGGGCAGTTTAGCTCGCTTCGAATTGAGTTCGAATACCCCGGATTCTACTCGGTCTATCGCCTCTACGAAGAATTTGGCGATGCTTTCCAAGCCTGGCAGATTCAGTCGAATACTTGGAGCGAAAACGTGTACTCGGAAGTATTCACCGTTTCTCGAGATGCCGCGACGGAAGATGGCGGAGCGAAGTATCTAAGACTAGACAGATTGTCATTCTCCGCCCTTTCACAACAAAGCTATGAGCAGTGGATCGCGAACAATCTATTCGTGTCCAGCTCGCTTAACACCGATGGTACGCTATTCAATGAAACTGCGGATACAGACGGTGATGGAATCGCGAATTTCCTCGAGCACCTCTTCAATCTTGACCCCTTGAACGAAAGTGAATTTCCGCAAATAGAGTTCAAAACGGAAAACGGAAACGTAACGGGATCCATGAACTACCAGCTCGTTGCCAGCGGCGAGTATTCTATCGTTTTTGAAACAAGCCAAGATCTCAAAACTTGGTACCCAACTCGCCCAAAGACGACGCAAACATTAGACGAGTCCAGCAGATATTTCGACATCGAATCCTCGTTCGAGCTATCGAGCGAATCGAATCGCGCTCTCTATATAAGATGGAGAGTTACAAGAATTGGAGGCGACCCCCTTCCCTTCGAGAGAAGCGCGAGCACAACCGAGCGAATCCCTTGATGCGCTCTTTAACGTTGATGAGCGTGTACATAAGCTCTCTAGTGCATCTCGACATTCCTCAAATCCATCCGCCAAAGTGAAACCCTCCATCGCCCTAATCCCTTTTCTCTTCGCCGTCCTTTTCCTTTCAGGGTGCCAAAAAAGCGGTCCCCACCTCTTTATCCTTTCTGGACAATCAAATATGGCCGGACTCGATCCCAACAGTTCGTTTACGCCCGCGGTGACCGAAGCCTTTGGGGCCGACAACGTGATCGTGGTGAAACACGCGCAAGGCGGCCAGCCCATACGGCGCTGGGACAAACAATGGGTTGCGACCGACGGTCAAAACGCGAAGCAGATTGGAGATCTCTACGATCAACTGATGACGAAGACAAGAGAAGCCATTGGAGATCAACCAATGCAATCCGTCACCTTTGTTTGGATGCAAGGCGAACGAGACGCCCGCGAGCAATTGGCCGACTTGTACGTCGACAGCTTCAATCGCGTGGTCGCTCAGCTCAAGTCCGACCTCGGACACGATCGCATCAATGTCGTAATCGGGCGTCTCAGCGACTTTGACATGAACAACGAAACCTATCCGCACTGGACTCGGATGCGTGAGCTACAAGTGTCCTACGCAGATGAGAACAGCCGTGTGGAATGGGTGGATACCGACGACTTGAACGATGGCGTTAACAAAAACGGCAAAACCATTAAAGACGATCTCCACTATTCGGTCGACGGATACGAGGAATTCGGCCGTCGCCTCGCCGACAAAGCGATTGGGTTGATCGGGAAGTAGAAACTCTATAACGCTCCCGTAGGGCCAACGCTTGCGCTGCGCCGCAAATGAAGATCATTTTCCCAACTACGCGGCGTGGCGCAAGCGCCAGCCCCCTACTCCCACTCCGGATTCGGAAGAGGAATCGAAGCCGAAACTGAGTCTCTCCACTCAGCCAACGTTTTCGCCAATGCGTCGCGAACTTCCGGATACTCGTCACCCATTTCGAACTCTTCGCTGATGTCGTCGCGAAGATTGTAGAGCTCAAGGCGACTATCCTCAAAAAACTCGATCAGTTTCCAATCGCCTTCCCGCATCGAGCAGCCCGGCGAGCCTCCTTGATTGCTGTAGTGCGGATAGTGCCAGAAAACCGGTCCACGCTCGAAGCCCGCCTCGCCGCGCAACACCGGCAAGATGCTCGTTCCATCGCAATGCTGCTTCTCGTCGAAGGGCAAGTCTGCACACTCCAGAATCGTCGGGTAGAAATCCGTCGACGTCGTTACTTGTTCTGAAACTGCCCCTGCTTCGACTTTTCCCGGCCAACGCACGATCAATGGCTCGCGTGTTCCGCCTTCGTACATCCATCCTTTGCCCTCGTTCAGCGGAGCATTGCATGTGGGCGACCCTTCCGCCGTCGCCAATCCGCCGTTGTCGCTGAAGAAAAACACGATTGTGTTTTCCGCCTGCCCGGACGCGTCAAGAGCGTCCAAAACGCGACCCACATTCGTATCCATATTCTCCACCATGGCGGCGTAAACGGGATCGCTTTGCACAATACGGCGCTTTATTCTTCGCTCCCGCTTGTGCAGGCACGGAAAGGGATCGCCCTCGACAAAGGGGTCTTCGTCCGCCAATCCGAGCGCTTCGCTTTTGCACCGGTACTTCTCGACGAGCTCCGCGTGGCATTCGATCGGCGTATGAACGGCATAGTGGGACAGGTGCATAAACCAAGGCGTTTCCAGATCTGCTTGTTCGATCAATCCGATCGCCTCGTCAGTCAGTCGATCCGTCAAGTACTCGCCTTCGGGACCCTCCGGCAAGGTTTCGCACCCGTAGGGGGCGAAATAGCCGTTCATCGGCTGCCCCCATTCGCACCCGCCCAGGTTTACGTCGAAGCCGTGCTTTTCTGGATACGTTTCGAATCGCGCGTCCCCATGCTGGCTTAGGTGCCACTTGCCCACGTGCCAGGTCGCGTAGCCGGCGTCCTTCAAGGCGCTCGCCAACGATCGTTCCTCCGTCGAAAGATAGTCCACGTAGGGAACGTGAGCAAGTTTCCCTTCGGAGAAGCCTCCGAACCATTGCGTGGCGCCGAGTCGGGCCGGATACTTTCCGGTAAGGATGCTAGCCCGTGTTGGCGAGCAAACGGGACAGGCTGCGTAGGCGTTGGTAAACCGCATGCCCTCGGCAGCCAGCTGATTCAAGCGAGGCGTTTCGTAAAAGCTGCTTCCGTAGCACTCCGCGTCCGTCCAGCCGAAATCGTCTAGCAGAATGAAGAGTATATTGGGTTTCCGGTCCATCTTGGTTTCGCTCTAGAAACACAGGAAGGCCCAAACCCGCGGGTCAACCCCAATCGCAAACCAATCAAAAAGTCATAATCTTAATCCTAATCATAATCTTCATCACATTCACCCACCCACCTCATTTCTGTTTTTGATTAGGATTATGAGTATGATTAGGATTAGGATTTATTAAAAACGCGGATCCCCAACCCAAGGGGATCCGCGCCCGTATGAATCGCATGCTTTTCGATTCTAAAAGGAATAGGTCGTCGTGAAACGGAATTCCCTGGGCGGCACCAAATCGTAGCGGCGATACGCGATTCCGCGGTCTCCTCCCGGATAGAGATAATCGCCGTCCACGCTGTACCGCTGCGGAACGATGTCGGTCTTATCGAACACGTTCGAGATGTTGAGCTGGAAGGACAGCTTCCCGTCTAGATTGCCAATTCCATTGGCAAGCGTGTAGCGGGCCATCAAATCGGTGGCGATAATCGCTTCGCCTTCGATCTCGTTCCCTTCGTCGTCCTCGTCCATTACGTTGGGGCTTGTCCAGCGGTAGCCGCCGCCAACCGTAAAGCCTTTCATCGGACCTTCATTGAAGTCGTACTTGGTCCAGAGCTTCACTTTGTAAGGCCTCAGGCCCCAGCGCTTTTCGTTCGCGATCTTGGCGTCGTTGATTACGTCGATTAGCTCGAACACTTCCTGCGCGACGCTGCGTTCACCGCCATCGGCCGTCGTCGTGATCGTGGTGAAGTTTTCGTCGCCCGTCAGATAAGTCGACTCGACGTCGAGCCATCGAGCGACTGCACCGTCGGAAGTAAACGCGTCGGGATCGACGACGTACTCTCCATCGACTAGATTCACGCCCTGCACCAGAAGCCCGTCGTCGCCCCGGAGGAATCCAAAGTAGTCGACTTCCCCTTCGAAGAATCCGGCAGTCGTGCGATCCGTTTCCGAGGCGTTGAGGATGAGACTCCAATTTTGGGTGGGATTCGCGGTCAGCGTCAGCTCGTATCCTTCAGCGACGGTATCCTGATAGCGGCCGTTCCAGAACGGATTCAAGTTTTGTCCAGCGAGGAACGACTCCCAATCCTCTTGCGAGGCGAACGCGGCCGCATCGTTCACCAAGTAGTCGCCCACAGCGACGCCGATGCGATCGTTGTAGGCTCGGTGATTGCCGCCATTGGAAATCCCGTACTCGGCAGCCTCGTAGTAGACCAGCCGTCCGGTTACCTTCCGGTCGAAGAGATCGAATCCAATTCCGTAGTCGACGCCTTCGCCGTCCGCGGGCACGGGCGGCTCGCCATCGGGGAGCATATTCCGATTGAACTCCGGGATGCCGATGTTGCTGGATTCGTTTGCGACGAGATAGAAATTGTCCGACACATGGTAGACAACTCCCGCAGTGCGGGTCGACCCGCTGTACTCCAGCACGGTCTGGTCCGGCAGGGACAAGTCTGGCGTCAATCCGTAGAGCGGATCCACGTAGTGACCGTAAACCGAGTTCCGGGCGTCGTCCTCGCGATAGCCGATCGTGGTGACGAGCTTGCGATTGAGGAAGTGGCTTTGGACCACCGCGAGTCGCGTATCGGTCACAGTGTCCGCCGCGAGATTCTGGCGAACGTTGGAGACGCCCGTCGATGTCAGACGCTCCATATTGCCCCATACCACGGGATACTCGACTCCGTCGACGGTGAGCGTTTCGGGAACCTCGCGCCAGTCTCCCAGGCGAAAGCTGTAGGGATCGTTTACGTCCTCCACATATTTACGCACGCGTACGACATTGTTGCCATGCGTGAAGTCGCCATTAGTTCCGAAGGGATCGCCTCCCAGTACGAGCTCGCGGTTGACGCGTCGGTCGAACAGATCGGTTTGCGAGACCATCGCGCCGAAACGGTGCTCGCCCATCCAGCCGTCGGAATTGAGATCGTACGAAAGCGACAAGCGCGTTTCTTCCTGAGTGGAGAGTCGAGAGTCCCTCAAGTATTGAGCTTCATAATACAAGCTTCCCGCATACGGGTTCGCCACGTCGCCATCGTCGTTCCCCAACAGCGTATTCGGATCGCCACGCAAAGTAGGGTTCACTCCGTTAACGTACGGGATGTCAATATCGACTTCTTGGTAGTTGTGGGAAACGTTGACAAAGAAGTTGTCCGTGACGCGAAAGTCGGCAAAGACGGAGTAGTTGTAGAACTTCGTTTCCCGCCATGAGGCGCTGCCCGCCGCATTCACTTCGTAGGGCATGAAGCTCGTGTCGTTAATCAAGTGGGTTCCCCCGCCGCCGGGTGTTCCGTCCGGAGCGATCGCAGCCGTATTGTTGTACGAGTGCGTGAGGAAGGTGCCTACGCCGTCGAAAAACGTTCCGCCATCATCTTCAATATAAACAAAGCGACGGTTGTTCCCGTTGTCGTTGCCCCATCGATTGGCGATTCCGACCGCCTTTTCATCCGCGGTGGAATTCCGGTTCGCCGGCTCAAGCGTCGCCGCTCCGTTGTCCCACCAAGCCAAGGCTTGGTCATTGGAAGTGATCGGCTTGACGACCGCTCTGGTATCGACGCCCGACTCGTAGTTGGCTCGAAGCGTCAAACGATCGTTCGCCTTGTAGGTGACTGCGCCGTAGATTCTCTCTTTGTCGTTGAAGTCGTAGGTGCGCCAGCCGCCATTCTCCTGATTCACGCCTGCGAGCGCGATCGCCAGCTTGTCCTCGATGAGGACACGGTTCAGGTTGATGGTGGCTCGATTTCGATCATTCGATCCGAAGCTGAGGCTGATCTTCCCGCTGTCGCGCTGCGTATTCGCGGCAATCGACGTCTGGTTGGTCAATCCACCGGCATTGCTGACGCCAAACAGGATTCCGTTGGGTCCGCGGCTTTCATCGTAGCGACCGACGCGGTAGCT
>JANQSC010000023.1 GCA_028284235.1 Opitutaceae bacterium | reverse complement strand
CTATCGAACATCGCGGCACGGCGCAAGCGCCGGCCCTACATTCGAAACTCGCCTTATTCGTCGACGAAGGCGACGTCCTTATTTGCCTCCGGCTCGACGGAGGCATCCTAGCCCCGACTGTATCGGGGCGATGACAATTTTGTCTCAAGCATCACGGCGCCGACACCATCAGCCACAGCAAGAGGATGATCGTTCCGACCACGGCCCAACTCCCGCCAAAGCCGATCCAGTCCATGCGGTCCGGCTTCGCGAACTCCCAATTGCTGTTCGGAAAGAGCTTCTTGTCGCGGATCGAGTCCGGATTCTCAGCCGTATAGGCTACCGCTTGTTTGTCCTCTTCCTCGGTTGCTCGAATCGGCGTGTAGATCTTCCCGTAAAAGTAATCCAGATGGGCCTTGTCCGCCGGACGAGTGATCCAGGACAAGACGAACAGCAGGAAGAACGGAAAGAACGCGACAAAGAAAAACCGAGCCGCCACCAGCTGAGATTTTTTAAAGCCGGTAAAATCGATCCCAAACCAGCTCAAAACCCAGATCTCCGCCTCGAATCGGCCCATTCCAATCAAAGGCGAATTGGGGTCTTCGGGATTCTGCCGCACGACGCGCTCGAAGAAAATCCCCTTCGGCTCGATACGCACTTCCTTCTCCACAGTGTCGCCCACTTTCGCAGCCCGACCCGCTTCCACGTCGTCGTGAGTCGCGGGCGTTTTATAGACGGCGCTGTAGGCTTCGGTCTGCACCAGAAAATCCGGGTTCTTCCGCGCCCAGTCGAGACTGACGAACAAATTCGGGATGATCGCGAACAGCAGAAAGCAGACCATCACTTCGATAGCCACAGCCATCTTGGTCAAACGTCGCCACGTGTAGCCGAGCCAGATAGCGGCGCCGAAAATCGCCGGGATCGATATCAAGTATTTGAATATCTCCAGCAGGTTGTCGATGTACAGGGCCGCCCCGATCCCGCCCAGCAAACTCACCGCGATGACCACCCGGCTCACGATCAAATAATGGCGCTCCGACTTGTCTGGAAAAATGGGCTGGTAGAGGTTTCGAATAAAGAGGGCGGAATTGGATACAGACATCGCGTCGAGCGAAGACATGTTGGCCGCAAGAATCCCCACCAGCATTAAGCCCAACGCCCCCGGAAGCAGCAAATCCGCGCTCATGTAGCCCCACGCCAAATCTGGATCGTGAATCTCGCCTTGATACAATCCCAACGCAATCAGGCCCGCCAGTATCCAGAAAAGCATTAAAAACCGTTTAAGGAACATTCCCCCGATGATGCCGAACCGGGCCGAATTCTCATTCGTCGCCGAGCCCGCCGTCTGCATCATCGTGGCTACCGCCACAATGGCCACCAGTTGCGAGCAAAACATCGCAAACACCGTGAACCAACCGTAGTCGCTCAAGGTGACCGAACCGAACAGCTCGAACTTGAACGCCGGCACTGACGCGTGCAATCCCTCGAAACCGCCCAGCTTAGACAGTCCGAGCGGAATGAGAATAAAAGAGAACACAATGATCAAGACCCCTTGAATCGCGTCGGTAATCGCCGCCGCTCGAAACCCGCCCATCATCGTGTAAACCGCCACGATCAAACCGTAGATGATGTAAAACGTCACCGGATCCGTATAGGAGTAAAACGACTTCAACTCCCCGCGCAGGCGCTTCTGGTTCAACGTCTGGAATCGCGCTTCCTGCTCCGTGGAACGCTCGTTCACCGAAAGCGCCTCCAATTCCTGAAGTTCCTTGAACTCGGCCACGACGGCTCGCTCCTCGACCGTCAGCACCGCCTCCGATTTGGGCGTGATCGCCATCATCGTCTTCCCTGCCACCATGTAGCCGATACCCCCGCCGACAAAGGTCATGATAAGCGTGAACACCGCGAAACTTCCGCCAACGAACTTACTCTGAAAACGCTCGGTGAAGTAGTCGCCGAGCGTCGTCAGTCGCGAGCGCCGGAACAAAAGCGAGGTGATCCAGTAGAACGGCGTCACAAAGAGCACAAGAAACTGTATCCACATTCCTCCCACGCCTTGGCGGTAGGTTTCCCGCGTGACCGCTACCGCCTGATCCGCGTTCGTCGACGTGCCGAAGTTCAGGAAAAACTGGTAGAACTTGCCCAGCGAACGACCCGCCAAAAAGAAGTCCTCGGTATCGTCGTTGGCTTCCCCCGCCTTCTTGCCGATCCAGAGAATAACGACCAAGTAGATGAGCAGAACGAGTATATCAAGAACGTGAAGGCCCAAAAATTCCATACGTGTCAAATCAGCAATGCGATTGCAGGGGGTTCGTTGTGAGAGTAAGTCGTCGTAGTTCGGGGAAGCGGACGTTTTATTTTCGATAGGGATTGCCCCGACGAAACACAATCCTCTATTCCCAATGGATCCAAACACAACGGGCCCCAACGATGTACTGTAAAACGGAGCCTCGATTGGTCCCGCGCCGACACGCGCCAACCTCGCCCCTCGAATTCTCTCCCAAAAATCCGAACCATGCCCGACCTCACCTTCTTCAAGACCGGACGCCCCGAGTTCGACGAGCTCTACCCGCGTATAAAAGCCTTCCTCGAGCAAGACACCATGGACATGGTCATCGACGGCGACCGTATTCGCGGCTACCGGTCGCCCGACACTCCCGCGGTCTGGCTGCGCGACCATTCGGACATGATGCGCGGGTTCCGCCACTTCGAACAGGACCTGACCTCGGCGGTCACCCATTTTGCCGACACCCAAGCCCGGAACGGCCGCGTCTTCGACTACTTCACCGTCCAGCCCGAAAAAGTCCCCTGCGAACGGGAAAACTGGTCCAAGTACGTGCGCGTTCCCGTCGAGGCCGACGTCGAGTACCGCTTCGTCAACGCCGCCTTCGTCGCCTGGCAGGCCACCGGCGACGACGCCTGGATTCGCTCGATCCTCCCCAACCTCGAAAGCGCTCTCGAGTACGCGTTCACCCATTCTTGGCGATGGGATCCCGCCCTCCAACTCGTCAAGCGACCCTACACCATCGACTCCTGGGACTTCGCCTACAGCGCCGGCTCGCACGACTGGCTCCAGTTCCAAATCGACGACAACACCTTTTGGGGAATTCTCCACGGCGACAACAGCGGCTACTACCAAGCCTGCCAACGAATGGCCACGCTCTACCACCGCCTCGACCAACCCGACCGCTCCCGTCATTGGGCCGAGTTCGCGGAAGGGTTGAAAACCCGCATGAACCAAGTCTGCTGGAACGGGACGTTCTACACGCACTTCGTCAAGCAAACGCCCGTTGAAATCCTCGGAGTCGACGAAGCGGCGCAACTGAGTTTCAGCAACCCGATGAACATCAACCGCGGCGTCGCCTCGCCCGAGCAAGCCAGCTCCATCCTCCGCGAGTACCAGCGCCGGCGCGAGACCACCGGAGCTTTCGCCGAATGGTTTTCCATCGACCCTCCCTTCCCCGACGGAGTCTTCGGCGACGAGAAAATCGTGGGCGGCGCCTATTGCAACGGCGGCATCATGCCCCTCGTGGGTGGCGAACTCGCCAACGCCTACCTCGCCTCCGGCTTCGAGACCGAGGGAATCGAAACCCTCCGTCGCTACTACGACCTCATCTCCAAAAACGGTGAAACCTACCTCTGGTATTTTCCGGACGGAACGGAGTCCAGCGTCGACACCAGCACCAGTCCCGACGCAACGCCCACCGATGGCTGGGGATCCAGCTCCATGCTCTGCGGATTCGTCGAAGGGCTCGCCGGCGTCAAAGACAACGGAAAAACCTTCGACCGCGTATCCCTCAGCCCCCGCTGGAACGCCGCCGGCATCGACTCCGCCGAAGTCGGCATCGGATACGAATGCTCGGGCGCCTCTCTGACCTACTCCTACCAAGAGAACCCGAGCGACATTCGCCTCCAAGTCGAAACGAATCGATCTCAAGCACGCGTCTCCCAATTGCTTCCCGCGGGGGCGACCGTCGCTCGGGTCACCGCCGGAAACGAGTCCATCCCATTCGACACGCGAACTGTCGAATCCAGCCAATACGTCGAATTCGACGCAGACATCGAGGGCGGACTCGACATCGCTATCGCGTTCCGCTGAAAGCGCTCGCGCCCGAGTTTACTATAAACTCCCCGCCGCATCCCTAGACCGGCGAAATCCATCTTAACTAGGAAC
This sequence comes from Opitutaceae bacterium, assembly GCA_028284235.1. Lineage (GTDB taxonomy): Bacteria > Verrucomicrobiota > Verrucomicrobiia > Opitutales > Opitutaceae > Pelagisphaera. The sequence continues at coordinate 231,387 of JANQSC010000023.1, read as the reverse complement.
GGATCGCCGACTCCCGCACGCGACCCGCCAGCCCGCTTCCCCCGAGTCCCCACAATGCCCGAACTCCATTTTCTCAACCGGCTCGACTACACCGTTCTCGGCATCTACATGCTCGTCATCCTTGTCGTCGGGTTCTACGTCTCGCGCTTCAATCGGGAAACCACCGACTATTTCAAAGGAGGGGGACGCGTGCCTTGGCGGCTCTCCGCCGTCTCTCTCTTCATCTCCGGATTCTCCGCCTTCATGTTCGTCGGCGCTTCGGGCATCACCTACAACGACGGCGGCGGGGCCGTGCTCCTGTTCAGCTTCGCCCTTCCGGCCTACCTGCTTGGATACTACATTTTCGGGCCGCTTTGGCGTCGTACCCGAATCGATACGCCGCTGCAATTCCTCACCCGCCGCTTTTCCCAAGGCACCACCTATTTCTACACGCTGCTCGCCGTCGTTCCCAACACGCTCGTCTTGGGAATCATGATCTACACGCTGTGTATATTCATCTCCTCCGCGCTCGGGATCAACGAGATGACTTTCAATCTCGTCTTCGTACAGCTCGACGGATTCGAATTCATCCTTCTCGTCACCGGCGTGGTCATCGTCACCTACACCACCCTCGGCGGCCTCTGGGCGGTCATGGTCACCGACGGTATCCAGTTTTTAATCATAATTCTGGTTACCCTAATTATGACTCCCATCGCCTTCTCGTTGCTCGGCGACGGAAGCATTGTCAACGGAATCTCCCGACTCGCCACCGAAGCGCCGGAGGGCTATTTCGATCTCAATCTCAAAGACCGGGGATTCCTTTTCTGGCCAACCTGGTTTGTGTACATAATTTTTGGTTACAACGTAAACTGGCATATCGCTCAGCGCTACTACTGTGTGGCGGACGAGCGCGACACACGGAAGATGGCTCTCTGGTGCGGCGGGCTCTCGTTCGCGTTGCCCATGCTTTGGATCCTCCCCATATTCGCCACTCCCATTCTCTTCCCCGACATGGCCGCCCTCTGGCCCGACCTTTCCAAACCCGAGGAAGCGTCCTTCGTCACGCTCGCTCTCGCCGTCCTACCCCACGGAATGCTCGGCCTCCTCGCCGCAGCCATCTTCGCCGCTACCATGAGCTCCACCGACACCTTGTTCAACTGGCTCGCCGCGGTCCTCACCAAAGACGTCTACGTTCCGATCGCGACCCGCATTCGTGGAGCCGCGCCCGGCGAGAAAGTGCAACTTTGGGTCGGCAAGCTGGTAGTCGCCACGCTCGGGGTCATCGCCATTTGGGTCGCGTTCAACGTCAAGCGATTCGGCGGGGCCTTCGACGTCTACATGAAAGCCGAGTCCCTCTACAAAATCACGCTTTTCATCCCTGTCTTTATCGGCATCCTCTTTACAAGGACACCCTGGTGGTCCGCGATCGTTTCGGTAACGATTGGAGTGATCGCCGCTCTCGCGGTCGGAGTCGCCGCCGCCCGGCAGAGCGACTTGCCCGTTGGATTCATGAATATCCTCTTCGCCGACATAAAGGTGAACTGGTTCGGATTCGACCTCACCCGATACGAGCTCAACGCGATCGTCGGAATCTTCGTCACCGGCGGCGTATTTCTCGGCTCCACGTTCTTCAATAAACGGGAAGGCGCCTTCAAACAGTCCATCGAGTCGTTCGAACGCGACTTGAAAACGCCCGCCCACGCGGAGCCCGACACGAAAATCAGCGTCGATGGACTGAAAGCCTACCGCCTCATGGCGAAACTAGCCGTCCTCATTGGGCTCATCCTCATTCCCTTCACCTTCCTCAGCTGGGAACGCGCTGGCTGGCTCAACGCCCTCGCCGGACTCGTGGCGATCGCGGTGGGCGTCGCCATCCAAAAAGCGATCTCCCGCTACGAGCAAAACACTCTCCATTCGACCGAACCTTCAAAAGACCTGTCATGAATCGTCGTGAATTCTGCGCCGCCAGCGCGTCCGCCTCCGTCCTCGCCAGCCTCGGCCCGCTCGCTCAGGGAGCCGCCACCGGCCCTTCGAACGCTCTAAGCAACCGACTCTTTTTCGATCCTTCCGACATCGGGAAAATCCAAGCCAACGCCCGCAGCGCTTTTCTCGGACCCTTGTACATGCAATGGTCGAGTATTGCAGTCAACGAGCTGTCGAGAAAACTGGATACCTTCGAGGCCTCCCGAGAGATCATCCGCGACTTCGCCGCCGTTCTCAACACGCTTACCCAGCTTGCGGTGGTACAGATCGTCGAACCCAGCGCCCGACGGGAAAACGCGCTTGTCAACGCTCTCGATCGTCTGATTGAAGCTCCGTACTGGGACTACTTTCTCGACGGCCCGGACAAACCCATTGGTATCCAACGAGCCGCTACTGCCATCGTCCGTATACTGTTCACCCGCGAAGTTCTCGGCAGCGCGATCGATCCCGCTCTCGACAATAAAATCCTCTCCGCCGTCGCGGAGAAAGGATGCCTTCCCTGCTTCCGAACAGTCCACGGAATGGACGAGCCGGATACGGTCATTGGCTGGCAGTTCGACGCGCTCCACGCCGACTACTACGACATCGACATGTCCCGCTGGCCCACCATCCTCGGGGCCAACAACCTGAGAGCCGCTCCGACCGCGGCCCTCGGCATCGGCGCCATCGCTCTCCGGGGACGCGACGACCGAGCGGAGCATTGGCTCGAGACCGCGGTCGCCAGCTCCCGTCGCGTCATGAAACTCTTCAGTCCCGACGGCAGTTACTTCGAAGGTGTCAGCTACGCTGGATACACCTTGCGCACATCGCTCGGCTTCTTCGAGGCCCACCAGCGCTGCGTCGGCGGCATCGACTGGGCCGCCGAAGCGAACTTCGCTGGCATCATCGACTTCATTCTCAGCTCGCAAATGGGGCTACAAGAGGACGGCTCTCCGGACATCGTCAATTTCAGCGACGCCAAAAACAGCGTCTACCCCTGCGTCCCTTCCTGGATCGCACGGCATACCGACAATCCGGTTGCCCAGTTCGCCACCGAAATCGCGTCCAAACCCTACTACTATCTCGACTTCCTCTGGTACGAAACCAGCCGACCCTCCGAGGCTCCGCCGGCTCAATTGAAGAACGTCCACAACGACCTCGACTGGGTGCTCTGCCGCAGCGGCTGGGGCCCCGACGACGCCGTGCTCGCCTTCAAGAGCGGCGGCCCCGCCAACCACGAGCACGCGGACCGCAACCACATTACCTACAAGATTCACGGCGAGCGGCTGCTCAACGACAACTTCGGGGCCGCCTACGACCGGCGACACGACCACTGGCTTCTCCGCCAGACCGAAGCCCACAACGCCGTGCTCGTCGACGGAAAAGGCTGCAACTACCACAACGGCATCGAAGGGACCAACGACAGTCTCTCATACGCCAACATAATCGAGTATCAAGATTACGGAGACACGGTTTGGTGGACCAGCGACGCCACCGCTGCCTACCGCATCGACAACGAGCCTATTTTCAAAGTGTTGCGAACCGTCATCTTCGCGAAACCCGACATCATCGTCGTTCTCGACCAAGTCCGGCTTCGCTATCAGCCCCAGCGCGTCGATCTGCGGTTCTTTCCCGACAATCGCGACAAACGAGCAGAGATCCAAGCCAATTCCCAACAGTTCACCATCGACCGCCCACGAGCCCGCCTCCGAGCCCAAGTCGCCGCTCGATCCGATCTCGCCCTCTCCCAATCCAAGCTCGATCTCCCCGCCGATATCGGGGACTTTCCTTATGTTGAGATCAGCTCGGCCCCCGCTCTCACCCATGAGATCGTCACTCTCATGGACACCTCCCGTAGCGGCGTCCCCAATACGCGAAACACAAAGGTCACTCCCATCTCCGACGGCTGGGAAATCCTTGCGGGCGACCTACGGGCAACGATCAATACGAGCCGCAATCAGCCTGCGGTCGTTCTCTCATGAGTTTGAATCAACGCAGCGATATCCACTCCGCAATGACATCGAAAAACCAGGAAACGTTTGACCGAGCCCTCCAGCGAATACCATGGGCGACTCAGACTAATGCCAAGCGACACGACGCGGACGGTGTTACCCGGCGGCCGCCCTTTATCGAACGAGCCAAAGGATGCCGCATGTGGGATCTTGACGACAAAGAGTATATCGATTTCCGGGCCGCGCTGGGCCCCATCACTCTCGGCTATCAGCACCCCGAAGTCGACGAAGCCGTCCGCAAGCAGATGGAGCGCGGCACGCTCTTCAGTATGTCCAGCCCGCTTGAATACGAAGCAGCGGAGTCTCTTCTGAATACTCTGGGCTGGGCGGACAAAATCCGCTTTATGAAAACGGGAGCGGATGTGAACGCCTGCTGTCTGCGTCTCGCCCGGAGCTTCACTGGGAGAGATCACTTGCTTACCAGCGGCTACCATGGATACCAAGACTGGTTCACGCTTGGGTGGGCCAATCCGGGAATTCCAGAAAGCCTCAATCAATACGTCCACTCCATTGACTACGCGGACTTTGAAGCGATCGAACGCGTATTCGACGAAAACGGACACGAACTGGCAGCCGTAGTCGTCGTCCCCGTCGAATGGTGGCGCGAACCCTCAAAGGAGTACTTGCAAGTACTGCGACAAAAGTGCGACGAATATGGCTCCTTGCTCATCTTCGACGAAGTTCTCACCGGATTCCGCCTCGCCAACGGAGGCGCTCAGGAATTCTTCGAAGTCACTCCTGATCTCGCGGGCTATGCGAAGGGGATTGCCAATGGCTACCCGCTCTCCGCGTTCGCCGGAAAAGCGGAGTTCATGGATACGCTCGACCGTACCACAATAACCACTACCTACGCGGGTGAGACGCTTTCGCTCGCTGCGGCTATCAAAGTGATGGAGATCCTGAATCGCGAACCCGTGATTGAGCATATCTTCGACATGGGAAATCGACTGCGAATCGGATTCGACTCGATTTTCAAGGAGGCAGGATTCCCCGCCGAAACAGTGGGACTTGCTCCAGCGATCACCATCCGATTCGAAGATGAAATCGACCTGCATTCGCCCTTGCGGGCTCGACTCTTCGACCATCTTTACGATCGAGGCATCTTCGCCAACAAGGAGTGGCTGATCAGCTACGCCCACCAACCCAGCGACATCGACGAGACCCTCGAAAAAATGCGAGAATCAGTGAAGCGAACACTTTAATCGACAACTCTTGATCAATGAGAGGAAATCGTAGGGCCGGCGCTTGCGCCGCGCCGCGTTAGCCAATCTTTATCGAACATCGCGGCACGGCGCAAGCGCCGGCCCTACATTCGAAACTCACCTTATTCGTCGACGAAGGCGACGTCCTTAGTTGCCTCCGTCTCGACCGAGGCATCCTAGCGCCCTGCCTCGGCGAAGCGTAGCGAAGACGGGAGCGATGACCATTACATTAGCATTGATCACCGCAACCAACGATCCAAGTTCTCCTTCACAAAGGCGTCGTCATTTAAACTCGGATACGCGCGGCATACTCGGTCCAGTTCCTCGGATTGGCCCGGTGATAGCGTTTCGTTTGGATTCAAGGTCCAAGTGCCTTCCAATAAACCTTGTCTCCGCAAAATCTCGTGAATTCCCGGTATACACCCGGCAAATCCGTTTGCAGTATCGAAGATCGCCGCATTGGCGTCAGTAAGCTGCTGAGCACGGGTGAGCAGCGAGAGCGGGACATCGGCGGCGCGCGCTTTGATCGCTTCCAGGTCCGACGCCGCCTGTTGCGTCCACACCGCCCATTGCCCCAAAAGCCCGCCTCGAAATCGTATAGACTGAGTCCTATCATCTTCGCTGAACTGCACGGGCGACAACAGATCCAAGAGGATATTGTCATCGTTGCCTGTATACAGCGCTAGACTATCATGACGCCCGCTGTCTGCAACCGCCCGCAAAACGTCCAAGGTATCGTATCGATTGAAGGGCGCGGTTTTAATGGCGACCAAATTTTCGATCTCCATTGCGCTCCGCCAAAACGAGTAGTCGAGGCGTCTTCCGCCCACCGACGGCTGCAAGTAAAATCCGAATAGCGGTATCACTTCCGCCAAGGCTCGCAAGTGATCCACCATCGCTTCGTTGTCGGCATCGGCAAACGCGCTCAAACTGACCAAAGCCAAATTGTATCCAAGATTTCGAGCCGTTTCCGCCTCAGCCAGAGCTTGCTCCGTTTTTCCCAATACGCCCGCCACTTTTACCAATGGTTTTCCTACCGCCGCTTCATGATCGCGGGCAATCTTGGCTGCGAGCTCCAGAACGGGCGAGTACAAGCCGATCTTGGGATCGCGAATTTCGAATTGGGTCGTATGAACGCCGACCGCGATTCCGCCCGCTCCGGCGTCCAGATAGTAGCGCGTCAGGGCATTTTGGCGACGCTCGTCAAGTTTACGATCCTTGTCCAAGGCCAGAGGATGGGCCGGAATAGCAACGCCGTCGAACAACGCGGCACGAACGGATTCATCAAGTAGGGAGCCTGCATTCATATCGTCTCAATCGTTCAAAATTTTCCGTCACGCTTCTGGAATCCCGTCGGTTTCCCGTGAGAATCGCCCCCCGCCAGCAGCCACGCAGCTACCCAGTCCACCATAGTTTGCCACGAAATTGACGGTGGACCGAAAAGGCGGTGTGAACGGGAGGCGTCGCTCAGCCACATCGTGTCCGCCGAGACGCCGGTGAAGCGCGGTTCCCGCCCAAGCGTTTCCCCAAATCGCTGGGCGATGTCCGTCACTTCGATCACGTCGGGGCCAGTGATGTTGATCGGTACAGCGGGAGAGGCAGCGAGCTCGAGGCAGCGAACGATTTGATTGAGCGCGTCGTTCTGCCATATCAGATTGACGTGGCTCATGGTCAGGTCGACCGGCTCGCCATTCAAGACGCTTTGGCCGATGTCGTGTAGAACACCGTAGCGAAACTCCAACGAGTAGTTCAAGCGTATCAAAACGACTTTTGTACCGTACTGCTCGGAGCCGGCTTGAAACCGTCGCTCTCGCTCCAGGCAGGACTGAGCGTATTCACCCACTGGATTCGTGGGCGAGTCTTCGTGGGAACCGCCCGATTCAGGCGTCGTATAGCTGTACACGCAACCGGTGGAGAACGCGACGATTCGGGAGCTCCGAAAGCGCTCCGCAATGCGGGCGGGAACCTCCACGTTCATTTGCTGCAAGATTTGCGGGTTGTCCGAAGTCCCGAACTTCGCCCCCGCTAGAAAAAACACAGTCGGGCAATCCGGCAGCGAATCCACGAACGCTTCGTCGCGAAAGTCGCCCGCAAGCGTACGAACGCCCGCTTCGTCGTAGGCACGGGCGCTGTTGAGACTCGTGAAACGCGAGGCCGCGTATACCTGCCGATCGCCTCCGATCTCGTCCAAAGCGCGCCGCAGCATCAGGCAAAGATGCAACCCCATTTTCCCACCGGCGCCCAAGACGAGGATGTCGCCATCACTCGTTTTCAGGCTTTCTACGGTGTTCGCGTCCGGATTGGAAAGGAAGTCGTCCACCGCATCCGGCCGGCAGGGCAATTCTGTCGATCCCTCATCTGATTTCTGTGAATGGGCCGTCATTGATTCGGTCTACCGCTCTAACGATCTCCGCCAGCCAGCCACCGACGAAGCGTCGCCGCGTCGTCACGAAAACTCTCTACGGCGTTGTTCTTAACATGCTCGATCAGTATCCATCGCGATCGATCGCTTCGATTCAAAATTTTCAGATAGTCGGCCCATTCCTCCGTCCCTTCTGACAAGGCAAACTGGTCCGGCCAACCGTTCTCGCCGAAGTAATTACAGTGAATGTTGCTGATCCGATCGAGCAGCGTCTCCAGCCCACGACTACGGTAGGCATGTCCCACCTGCAAGGCTGTTTGCCAAAGCGTCCACGCATTGGGGTGATCCACGCGGTCGAGCAAATCAACGGTTGACTCGTTGGTATGCGTTGCGGTGTTGTCGTGAAACTCGTAGTCGATCCGAATCCCGCGACGAGCGGCCTGCTCCGCGATTTCCCGCGTACGATCCGCAATGCGGCCAATTTCCAGATCGGAACACTCGCTCGCGTTCTTTCGACCCGCCCAGACGCGGATAGACGGGGCCCCGAGCGCCTCTGCTGTATCGAGAACAGCATCGAAGTTTGGTCCCGTTTCATCCGAATCCTCAATACAATCGTCAAACCGGTAATACGACCCGTAGGCCGCCACTTCCAAACCCGCGTCGCGCGTCAGTTCCCGCGTAGCGCGAGCAACCTCTAAATCGCCGTGCGGAACGTGGACGTCGCCGCCCCACTCGATTCCTTCCAATCCGGCATCCGCGACGAGTTGGACGATCTCATTGGTAGAAAGAGGTCGAAAACTAATAGAAACTAGGCCTGTTTTGAATTTAGCGCTCATTTGGAGTGTTCCGCTTGTTCTTTATAGAATGTCCAGAGATTCGACAATGTAGGGCTGGCGCTTGCGCCACGCCGCGAATGTAGCCAACGACATCACCTACGCGGCGCTTCGCAAGCGAAGGCCCTACGAAATAGATTTTAATCCGATTTAAGAGCCACTTTCTCACTAAGTGTCGGTCATTCGCCACTTTTTTAGCGATATACTGTAAAGGCGCTTTCAGCGAGCGCGGAATCGCGGAAACGACAAATGAAGATTGAATTCATCCGCGACGCTCGCTAGGGAGATTTGAGCGTCGCGTAAGACGCGCTCGACCTCTCAACGTCTCAATGGAAATCCGTTTAACCTCCTTCGACATCGTTCGCCACGACCTGTCCACGCGCATGCCGTTCAAGTACGGCATCGCCACGATGACGCATCTTCCACATGTGTTCATCCGTATCGAAGCGTCCTTCGGAGGTCGCTCGGTCCGAGGTGTATCCGCCGACCACCTTCCTCCGAAGTGGTTTACCAAAGATGCTGAAAAGGACCCGCTCGACGAAATCGAGGACATGCTCCGGGTGATTCGTTCCGCTGGCGATCACGCCGGAACGATCACCGCGACCTCCGTATTCGATTTCTGGTTTCAACTTTATCAACTGCAGGACGCCTGGAGGCGCGAGCAGAGCATCCCACCGCTCCTCGCCCACTTCGGCACGTCGCTGATCGAGCGAGCGATGATCGACGCTCTTTGCCAGTTCACCGGCGAAACGTTCAAGTCCCTCCTCCAACGCGACGCCTTCGAACTTGCCTGGGGGTCCGTCCGGCCTGAACTCGAAGGGCATCGACCCAGCGATCTGCTCGGCGAGCACTCACTCTCGCGAGTCACCGTCAGGCACACCGTCGGACTGGCAGACTACATTCGCGAAGACGAAATTCCCGATGACGAACGTCTCGACGACGGCCTCCCCCAGTCCCTGGAATCGGTCATGGCGTTTTACGGCGTCACCCACTTCAAGATAAAGATAGGCGGCGAACTCGACGCCGATGTTAAACGCCTCGCCCAAATCGCGGCTTTGCTCGAATCGATCGGCGATTCGGACTACGCGTTCTCACTCGATGGCAACGAGCAATTTCGGAGCGTGGCCGATTTACAGCAATTCTGGCATCGTCTCGAAAACGACGACACTCTCGTCCCCTTTTTCCGCCACCTCCTCTTCGTCGAGCAACCCTTTCATCGCGACATCGCCTTGTCCGAAGACGCGATCGGCCCGGATTTGAGATCCTGGGAAGAGGCGCCGCCCATCATCATCGACGAGTCCGACGCGACGCTCGACTCGCTCCCGCAAGCGCTTGCGCTCGGATACCGAGGCACCAGCCACAAAAACTGCAAAGGCGTATTCAAAGGCATTATCAACCGTGCCACGCTCGCCCTCAAAAATCGCCAGCGCGGCGAGGAGCGCTACTTGATGAGCGGCGAGGATCTCGCCAATATCGGCCCGATCGCCAACCACCAGGATCTCGTCGTTCAAGCCGCCTTGGGAATCGAGAGCGTCGAGCGCAATGGCCACCACTACTTTAATGGACTCTCGCAGTTCGATCCTGAACTGCAAAACGCGACAAAGGCCGTCTTTCCCAGCCTCTACACCACCGACGGCAATGGATTCGTACGACTCAATGTCAGCAAGGGCGAACTCGATCTCTCGTCGCTGAACGCGGCCGGCTTCGGCGTGGATACAATCCAATTTCAGTAGGACACTACTCCAATCGATCAAAAATCAGGTAGGGACGAACCGCCGGGCCGTCCGAATCGGTTGGGCAGTTCCAGAATACAGTGCGGACCATCCGGCTTTGCCTATTGGCGTGAACTTATCAAATTTCCTGCACGAATAAACGCGCCGGGACGTCGCGTTCCACCCCAGTCACTAGTGAAGTAAGGTGGAACCCGACGTCCCGGCGGGTTTACTTTGACGCTAATGCGCTTAACTTTCGACACCTCGGGGGTCTCCGACGGGCCGTCGGTCCCTACCATTGAGCAGGATCTCTAGTCGCGGTCGTGTCTTTGGTTTACCGAACAACAGATCACTATTGCCCGATCGGCGAATTACGGGCAGAACAAAATCGCGTATAAACTCTCCACCCAACCATGAGCTTTGACACCTCTCTTCCCACTAATCCGGAAATACTGACCACCACGGTCGGTTCCTACAGCCCCATCGACTGGCTGGCCGCCTTGCCCAGCGAGCAGTCCGTCGAAGACGCCACCGCCGTCGTCATCCACACCCAGCAACGCTACGGAATCGATCTGCCCACCGACGGCGAGCTCTATCGCTTCGACGTCAACCATCCGGATACGAACGGTATGATCGAGTACTTCATTTCGCGTCTTGGCGGAATCGATACAAACGTCGGCCTCACCGACGCTCGCAATTTCCAGGAAAAGCAGGAGATGAGCTTTCGCCGCAAGCCGGCCGGAGTGGTTCGCGGCCCGATCGGCGAGGGTTCACTCGATCTGCAAGAAGCCTGCGCCCGCTCCGCCGCCGTCGCCAACGGCCCGCTCAAATTCACCCTCACCAGCCCCTACATGCTGGCCCGCACGCTTCTCGACAACCACTACGCCGGACTCGAGGAATTGACTCTCGCCATCGCTGACGCCTTGGCGGACCAGGTGAGCGCGCTCCCCGCCGCCTGCGTACAAGTCGACGAGGCCAACGTTCCCGGTAGCCCGGAAAACGCCCCGCTGGCTCAAAAAGCCATCAATCGAATTCTCGACAAAGTGAACGGCGAAAAAGCCGTGCACTTCTGCTTCGGCAACTATGGCGGACAAACGATTCAGGCCGGAGGATGGCAGCCGCTCATCGATTTTCTCAACGGACTCCACACCGACCACCTCGTCCTCGAGCTCGCCCACCGGCCCGACGACGATCTCGACGCGCTGAAAGAGATCGACCCGAAAATCAAGCTCGGGATCGGCGTCATCGATATCAAAGTCAACCACGTGGAAACCCCCGACGAGGTCGCCGCTCGTATCCAAAAAGCAACCGCGGCGGTTGGCCCTGGCCGCATCGGCTGGGTACACCCCGATTGCGGCTTCTGGATGTTGAAGCGATCCATCGCCGACCGCAAGATGGACGCCCTGGTCAAAGGTCGCGACCTTTTCCTCGGCCGATAGAGGGCAATAGAAAAGGTTGTCATCGCCAGGCGAGTCCGCTTTAACGTGGACCTTGGCAATGGACACCCCCGACCCCGATAAACCCTCGTCCGTCCGCAAGCGGGCATGGACGCTCGCCGCCCTCTTCCTCTTCGCGCTCGTCATGGGCCCCGGCCCGGGGCTTTATCTCGTCAACGACTACGCGGCCAATGCCGGCACGATTCTGGGCGCGCCCGCATTGTACGCGTGGGCGGTCTTCTGGTTCATGGTCGAAGCGGCCATCGTGGTGACCGCCTACAAAACAATCTGGAAAGACGATCCGCAATGACGGTTTCCGGAGTGTTCATTGCAACGAGTTTGGGTGCCGTCCCGCAAATCGTCCTCGTTCTCTACATGGTCATGCTCCTCGCCTTCGGCGTCGCGGGCTACTTGAAAAGCAAGACCTCCGAGGAGGACTACTATCTGGCCGGTCGCGGGCAAGGCGTTCTCGTGACCGCTTTGACCATCATGGCCACTTTTTTCTCCAGCTCCGCCATGCTGGGCGTTCCGGGACTCGTCTACAAAGACGGCGTCGGGTTTCTTTTCTTCGTGCTGAATCTTCCCCTTTCCGGAGCGGCGATCTACCTACTCGGCTCGCGTATTTGGAAATTGGGTAAAAGTCGCGGATACGTTACTCCCGCCGACCTGATCACGGACCACTACGGCAATTCCTCGCTCCTCCGCTCCCTCGTGGCGCTTGTCGGGTTTCTCTATGTCATTCCCTACATTGTCATGCAGATCAAAGCGGGCGGCTATCTCGCTCAACGCATGTTCCCCGACACGAGTAGCATCTCGATTTTCGGTTTGGAATACGGCGTTTTCGAAGCGGGCACGATCGCGCTCTCAATATTGACGATGCTCTACGTGCTCGTCGGCGGCATGCGATCGGTGGCCTGGACCGACGTCGTGCAGGGACTGCTCTTGTTCACGGGCATGATCATTTCGGGAATCGCCACCGTAGTCGCTATGGGTGGTCCTTCTTCCTTCTTCTCGCAGCTGACCACAATGCCGCCGGAAGCGCTCTCGGTTCCGGGCCCGTCCAATGCCTGGTCCCCGTGGAAGTTGATGACGCTTTGCATGTTCGCTTCGCTCGCCACCATGATCCAACCGGGCCAGTGGATGCGCTACTACGCGGCTCGATCCGTGGAGACGCTGAAAAAGAGCGCCCTCATTTTCGCGGTCGGGCTGCCTTGCTGCTTTCTCTTCGGAGTTTTGCTCGTCGGCCTGGGAGCCCGAGCATTGTATCCGCCTTCGATAGAGGATGGAACCATTTTGCCGCACCCCAATATTGGCGCCAGTGCCAGCGATGTGGATCAAGTAGTCGTCGCGATGATACAAGAGCACATTCCCTTGTTGCTGGGCGCCAACCTGGGTGTGGTCGTCGTTTCGTTGATCTTGGTCGCGGTAATGGCGGCGTCCATGAGCACTGCAGACAGCAACTTGCACGCGCTGAGCGCCGTTTTGACGCGCGATGTATACGATCGTTTCATACGTCCGAAAGCGAGCGAGAAGGAGCGGGCCTGGTTTGGACGCGGCGTCATCGTGGTGGCCACGCTTCTAGCGCTCTGGCTCGTCGGCTTGGGCGAAAAGAATCCCGATTTCAAACCGCTGAGCCTGATCGCCCAGCTGATGTTCGTCGCCATGGCCTTTTCCTGCCAGCTTCTTCCGCTGGCCATCGACGCTCTCTTTATTCGGCGGGGAACGCAAACCGGAGCAATCTGCGGGATCGCCAGCGGAATTCTCGTCGTTTTCTTGTTTACGCCCTTCGCCAATGTACTGCTGGGCAATGGCGTGGTCGACTCGATCAGCGGGCTCACCTCCGTCCTAAAGCGACTGTTCGATATCGGCTTTGTCGGAGCTGCGGTGAATACGGCCGTATTTGTTGCCGTAAGCCGATTCACGCGTTCGCCCGCTACTCCAGCACGCCACGAAGCCGATTGAAGTCCGCTACGCTGCGATTGTAGTCGGCGATGGCCGAAATCTCTCGCAAATCCGCGGTCGCCAACGCGCTTTGCAGGCGAAGGACGAAGAATGTGGAACTGGTCCCCGCATTCAGCTTCTTCTCTTCGGCTTCCAAACTCTTCTCCGCGAGTTCCTTGGCGAGGCGCGTCGCGTCCACGCGCCGATAGTTGGTCTGCATAATTTGGAACGACGACTGGAACTCGAGTTGAATCGCCTGTTTCACCGCCTCTAAATCGACCTCGGCAATACGCTCCCTCTGCTTTGAAATGGCTTCCTGAGCTTTGGCGGACCGGTTAAGGATTGGGTAACGAAACGCGGCCCCGACTGTGAACGACTCTTCCCCGCTGGAGATCGCCGAGTCGATGCTCGAACCGACGGAATCCCCAAATCCACTGTATCCAAATTGCGCGATCAAGTCCAAGGATGGCAAGGTCTGGTTCTTGTCCCGACCGAGGCGAATTCGGGCGATTTCCAGGGCGATCTGACCCACGTGATAGCTGGGGCTATTGTCTAGCAAGGTCGCGAGATAGGATTCGAAGTCTCCGGAGACGGCAGGCTCGATATAGTCTTCCGCCACGAGTTCCATCGCCAGAGCGTCCTCCGCATTGCTGAAAATCAACTGCTTGATTCGGTTCTGCGTCCGGGCCACGAAGTTCTGGGCGGAAAGAACCCGCTCCTCGCGCGATGCTAGCTGGGCTTGGGCTTCCACGATATCCAGCCGGGCCATGTCGCCCAGCTCAATCCGCTTGTTATTGTCGCGAACCGTTTGCGCTGTCAAATCGCGCACGCGTATGGAACTCTCCAGATTTTTCTGAGACTCGTAGAGGTCGTTGAAGGCGAATATCGTCGACGCGAGCGTATCCAGCAAGGTTTGCTTAAACTCCCATTCGCTCTGGTCCGACTGAAGCCGGGCAATTCGCAAGGCGGCCAAATTGGGTCCAAGGCCGAAATCCCGCAAGAGGGGCTGCGTAAAGCTAACTCCAGCGAATGAGGAGAATCCGCCGCCTGTATTCACATTTTCATTCGCGTCGATTCCAAGATTGTAAGTCGCTCCTGTGGAAAGCGTTCCATTGATATCGACGTTTAACGAATCGGAGGATTCCCCTTGGGAATCCGTCGTTGTGAACGCGCCAGAAAGCGTTGGATCAAAGACGCTTTGCTGCGCTCGAATTCCCTCTCCCGCGATAGCCACCAGCGAGCGACCGCGCTCGATACCCAGATTCCGCTCGATCGCCCAAGTCATGGCGTCCTGCTTTGTCAGGGTCAGAGTTTCCGCCGATTCGCCCATCGGCAGAGCGCACGCGAAGGCCGCCGCCGCTAGACTTAGCCGTTTCATCGGGAACACTCTTTCGAATCTAAGAGACCAGTCTAATGAACGGGCGCTTCCTCGACCACTTTGCCGTCGAACAAGTGGATCGTCTTGGATGCGAAATTCGAGTAGCGGTCGTCATGGGTCACCATGCAGATCGTCGCGCCTTCGTCGTTCAAGTCCTTTAACAAGTCCATAACGGCTTCACCGTTCTTGGAGTCGAGATTGCCGGTTGGCTCATCGGCCAGCAGAATTTGCGGCTTGCCCGCCAGGGCCCTGGCGACTGCCACGCGTTGCTGCTGCCCACCCGATAACTGACTTGGCAGGTGTTTCATCCGATGAGCCATTCCCACTTTTTCCAGAGCTTCTTCGGCAAGATTCCGTCGATGACTCGATTTCATGCCGCGATAGGTAAGCGGAAGCTCCACGTTCTCGTAAACGGAGAGATCCCCTATCAGGTTGAAGCTTTGAAAGATAAATCCCACTTCCCGGTTGCGAATCTTCGCCATCTCCGCCTGAGAGAGGTTGGCCACCTCTCGACCGCCGAGCGAGTAGTTCCCGCTGGTCGGCTTGTCCAGGAGTCCGAGAATCGACAGCAAGGTCGACTTGCCGCAACCGGACGGTCCGTTGATGGCGACGAACTCGCCGTCCTCAATTTCCAATGACACGTCGCTTAGCGCGTGAGTCTCCAGCTCGTCGGTCAGGAAGACCTTGCTGATATTGTCTAACTTGATTACTGTCTGAGATTGCGTATACATAGGCGCTATTGAATTGCTATTCGTTCGTGGGTTTCAAATTTCGAGGTTTCAGAGGCGATAATGCTGTCCCCGGGCTCCAATCCGGAAATCACTTCGATGGCTCCCACCGAACTCCTTCCGAACTGCACCGTCGTCCGCTCCGCGAACGAACCGTCCGTCTCCAGCTTGTAAATACCCATCGAACTGTTTTCCCGCGCGAATGCGGGGCGGGCCACGAAGATCACGTCCGCCATGTTTTCCAGTTCGATTTTACCTTCGACTGTCAAGTCGGGCCGCGCTCCGCGAGGCAGCGCATCCAAAATTTGTACATCCACGGCGACAGTTCCGTTCAGGACCGACGGATCGACGCGCATCACGCGTCCGTTCACCACACCATTTCGCGTATCGATCACGGATGGCTGCCCAATGGTGATGTCCTTGGCTTGCGTCTCCGAGATTTGGATAACCGCTTTGAGTTCGGCTGGATCCGCCGCTTCCGCCAGTAGGGTCCCGGGCGAAACCTGCTGGCCTTCCTCGACCAGCAACTGCTGCAAAACGCCTTTCAGTCCGGCCTTCACTTTGAGCCGCTCGACCTGATCCTGGAGGAGCTGATAGCGGCCGCGCACGCTCTGCAGCTGCGCTTTTTGAGTCGCGAGCTCAGACTCGTTTGATGTGGACTGGAAGTCGAATCGCTTCTGCTCCAAGTTCAGCCGGTCCTTGAATTGGTTGGCGTTGAGCTGAGACTGCTTGAACCTCAATCGCGCCACCAATCCTTCTTCGTATAGCTCTTTATCGACGTCTGCCTGCAGCTTGGCCTGTTCGTATTGAGCTTTCAATTGCCTCAAGGCGGACTCCATTTGCAAAAGCGTGCCCTCGAGACGAATTTTGAGGCTCTCGAAATCGGCTTCCGCCGCGGTCAAGTCGAACTGGGCGTTGGCTGCGTCCAATACCAATTGCGGATTGCTCATTTCGAGTATCACCGAATCCGGCTTCACCTCGGTTCCTGGGTAGATCAAAAGCTCCTCGACGATTCCCACGCTGCTGGCGGTGATAAGCCGGTTCTTGACTGGAACCAGCGTTCCGATGCCGCTCACCTCGCGCAGCAGTTCGCCGCGCTTGACAGTCTCCACCCAAACCGAGCCTTCGTCCACTCGATATACCGGCGGCTTCAGCTGGCTGAAGCCGAATCCCGCCACCGCGACGATCATGATCGCTCCTACGACCATCTTAATCCGGCGCTTGCGACGGCGCGCCTGAACGTCCTCTCTTTGTACATCCATTTTCCCGATACGCGCGAAATCCTACACCTGGAGAACCAGGGAAACCGCGGAAACAAACTCCTCCCAGTACGCGGTCTCCTCTTCCAATTGGCGGCTACCCGCTCGCGTGAGCTTGTAGAACTTCGCCTTCCGGTTGTTTTCAGAAAGCCCCCAGTCCGACTCGATCCACCCCTGCCGCTCCAGCCTGTGAAGAGCCGGGTAAAGCGACCCTTCTTTTATATTCAACGCCTCCTTCGATCGAAGACCAATAATCTGCGAAATCCCCCAGCCATGCTGCTTCCCCCGTTGCAGCGTCCTCAAAATGAGGAGGTCGAGCGTTCCCTGCAGCAAATCTTTCCGGTCCTTTTTCATGCGACGTTTCCTATAGTTTCTCTATGGGAACTGCTTTCCCATAGAATGTCAAGGGGAAGATTGAAAATGCACTAGACAAACGCAGAAAACCAGTCAGTCACCCATTATCACTCACGGCTCTTACTCCGCCCGTAACGCGGTCATGGGCGAAACCCGAGACGCTCCCAGGACGGGTAGGTAACTCGCGAGCATGGAAACTGCGAACAGCAACACCGCGATTGACAGATAGACACTCAGCTCCGTCGCTTCAATCCCATAGAGCATCGACTCCACGAACCGGCTCAAGGCGACAGCTCCTACCAGGCCCAAAGCCAATCCAACGAGCGTTTTGCCCAAGGCGCGTTTCAAAAAGTGAACCACGATCTCCCCGCGACTCGCTCCAATGGCGAGCCGCGTGCCGATCTCCTTGCGCTGCGATCCGATTCCGTAGGCGGTGACTCCGTAAACGCCGATCGAGGAAAGAAGCAACGCGATCGCCGCAGCGATCGAGATCAGAAGCATTACCATGCGGCGCCCGTTCAAGGTCTCATCGAGATACTCTGACAGACTACCGCTCATGAAGACAGGTATCTCGCTGTCTCGCTCCGCCACCAATCCCCGGATCGTGGATACAACTTGATCGGGGTCCATTTCGCTTTTGACGAAAACGCTGAATGTCCTTTGACCCGCATCGAATAGGCTATAGTAAGCGGTGGGCGACCCAGAAATCTCGTCTACCCGTTCGTGTTGGGCATTTTCAACAATTCCAATGATCGTTGGCCAATTCTCCTCGTCCGTCCGACCGTATTGACTGATCATCTTTTTCCCGATTGGATCCACTCCAGGGAAATACAAATCGGCGAGATGCTGGTCAATTACGACGCCCTTCCGAGATTGCGCAGCGTCGAACGGCCCGAACGTTTCGCCTTTCAGGAGCTCGATCCCTAGCGTTTCGAAATAACCCGGAGAAACGCGCGTATTCAACGTGACTGGAAGCATATCATCAGGCTTCTTCTCGAAGCCTGTATAGGAAATTACACCGCTATCGATATCCGAGCTCATCGGAATATTTGTCCCGATACCCACTGATTCGATTCCTGGCAACGCTCGAATCGACTCCAGAATCTCTCGCTTGAATGCGACTACATTCGCATTATCCCGATAGCTGGCGCCTGTCAATGGTATCCGAAGAGTCGTTACATTTTCCGGATCGATGCCTACATCGCGGGCGACCAATTTAGCGAAACTACGCGTCAACAATCCGGCTCCGACTAGGAGGATGAGGGCAAGGGCAATTTGACCGCAAACCAGCGAGGAGCTGATCCGATTGGAAGTGCGACCGGTGGATACGCTGCGTGCGCCCTCCCCCAACGCCGATACAAGCTTGCGGGAAAACAAGCGGATTGCAGGTAGGGTGGCGATAAGCAACCCGCTCAACAAAGCAAGCCCGATCGCAAACACTGTCGATCCTACATCGAACGACAGAGGGGGCATCGGCGGGAGCATCGCCATGGCGTATCGATTGATGAGCCCAATTCCCAATACGCCGAGGGCAACGCCCACGAACGCTCCCAGAATCGACAAGAGCACGCTCTCCGCGTACAACTGCCTACCGATATCGAGACGTCGCGCGCCAAGTACGGTTCGCAAGGCGAATTCCCATTGCCGGGCATTCGCTCGCGTCAATGCGAGATTCGACACGTTGACACATCCGATTAGCCAGACGAACATTCCACCGGCTTGAAGCAAGAACAGGACACCCCGAACCGAGGTCGTCCGCCTTTCTTGAAGTCCAATGACAATTGTCTCATGACCGGCATTAATCAGATCTTGCCGGAACTCGGGCATGCTGTCCGAAAACGCCTGGTCGCGAACATCGACCTGAGCTTTGGCGACTTCAATGGAAACACCCCGCTTCAGGCGTCCCAGCAATTGAGGATCGTTGGAATGCCGGTCGAGCGGCGCGAACGAGCCCGGATTCCAAGAGTAAGCCACATAAATTTGAGCGCTCGGGTACAAGGCTTCGAGCGAGCGGGGAGCGACGCCGCGCACCTCGTACAACTCCTCATCGATCCGAATCGACTGCCCCACAATACCGTGATCCGAACTGTATCTGCTTTCCCAATATTTATGGCTCAACACCGCAACTCGATGCTGGCCCTGCACGCTATTCTCCTCTGAAAAGAAGGTCCCGACAAGCGGATTGACGCCAATCGTGGAAAAAAAGCCGGGCGTGACCGAAAAACCAAATACACGTTCCGGATAGCGATCACCACCTACATTACCCTCAAATTCGTCAACGAGAGCCAACCCAGAAAAGGCAGACGTTTCGTCACGAAAGTCTAAATACATCGGTACGTTGCTAGCCGCATTTGGCTGACCAATCTTTGGATACGAATTGTGGATGGTCACGATTCGCTCCGACTCTGGAAACGGCAACGGTCGCAGCAGCACGTTGTTCAGAATTGTGAATATCGAAGCATTGCCGCCGATACACAGGGCGAGGGTCGCTACCACTGCGAGCGTGAACCCCTTACTCTTCTTCAACAACCGAATCGAGAGACAAATATCCCGCATCAGACTCTCCACCACCCGCAGACCCCACGATTCGCGACAGTCCTCTCTAAAGTACTCCACATTTCCGAAACGCTTGGACGCCGCCTTGCGCGCTTCCTCTTTCGTCATGCCTGCGGCAATATTCTCATCCACCATCATATCTAGATGGAGTCGCATTTCCTCGCTCAAATCGTCGTCAAACCGGCCGCCACGATTCAGGTAGCCGAACTTGCGTAGCCATTGCTTGAACCAAATCATACTCCGCCTCACTCGCGCTCTACGCGTTTTTCAGGACGAGATTGATGGCGGAAACATAGTGGTCCCAGACATCCCGCTCGTCGTCGACCCGCGCCTCCCCTTCTTTTGTGAGCGTATAGAACTTGGCTCGTCTCCCAGTGTCCGTTTTCCCCCAGTCCGCAGTCACCAGGGCCTTGGCTTCCAAACGGTTCAATGCGGGATACAGCGAGCCCATCTGCACGATGAACGCCTCTCCCGAAACCTGTTCAATGCGCTTCGCAATCCCATACCCATGCCGGCTCCCCGTCACAAGAACTCTCAGAATTAGAAGCTCCAGCGTCCCTTGCAGTAGATCGTTTTTATTCATAATACTAAGATTGTCTATATATGGACAATCTTAGTATGATGAGTCAAGCGACTTTTTTGAATCGCGTGTGTCGCCAGTCGCTCTAGTGGCTCCTTAAGAACGGAGTAAGTGGCTTCGAATATTTGGGTCTTCGGTCAATCCGATTGCGCGTTGCCTCGCGTTTTCCGCCTCCCCTATGTGGCCAAGCTCTTTGAGCAAATGAAACCGCAGCGCCCAATAAGGCTGATAGTTTATCACTGATTGAGAAGGTAAGCGATCCAGCTCCTCTAGTGCGAACGTCGGACTGCGCGCTTTCGCGAGCGTCGAGGCGCGACCCACCAACACTCCGATAGTCGGAGCGACTTGCGCCAACCCTTCGTACAAAGTCGCGATCGTTTCCCAGTCAACTAGTCCCGTGTGAATCCGCGCCGTGTGCGCAGATTGAATAGACGCTTCCAATTGGAATCGTCCATGTCGCCCCATTTCTGCAGCCGTCGCCAGTTCCGTTTCCGCTTGATCGATCAACGGGCGCGACCAGAGCGAGGTATCCTGCTCGTAAAGGGGAATGAACTCTCCATCCCTCCCTCGGCGAGCCGCTTTTCTCGATTCGCAATACAGCATTAGAGCAAGCAATCCCCGCGGCTCCGGTTGCTCAGGCATTTGCTCGACCAGAATTCGGACAAGCCATATCGCTTCTTCCGCCAGCGAATGGGCGAAGGCATCCTGGTCCCATACGTTTTCCCATGCGACGCCGTATCCCGCGTAAATCGCCTCGAGAACTGCGTCCAACCGCTCCGGCAACTCCTCTGGCTCCGGTATCGAAAAACGAATACGCGCATCGCGTATCTTTCTCTTTCCCCTGACAAGCCGCTGGCCCATAGCGCTCGGCTTCACCAGAAAAGCCGACGCGATTCGCTCTGCCGAAAGCCCCAGTATCGTATTCAAAATCAAAGGCGCGCGAAGCCCAGGATCAATCGCCGGGTGGGCGCAAACGAACATTAGACTTAATCGATGCTCCGGAAACGCGTTCGACGATTCGAGTTCGACTACGTTATCCAACTCCACTGGTAGAGTATCGAATAAAGCGCTACGTCTTTGCTGACGTCGAATCTCGTCGACGCGCTTTCGGCGAGCGACCGACAGCAGCCAAGCCTCCGGATTTCTCGGGGTTCCGTTTTCTGGCCAGGATTTCAAGGCCGCGGCAAAGGCGTCACTCAGAGCCTCTTCCGCCTCGATCACATCGCCCGTACGGGTCGTTAGAAACGCAAGAAGCCGCCCGTATGATTCGCGGGCGACTCGTTCGACCTCTTGCATCGCGGTCGTCACGACATATGCGCTCGATCCAATCGCATCACATTTCTAAGAGCGGCCTGACTTCGACCTTTCCCGTCGAAGCGGTCGGAGCCTTGGCCGCCCAATCGAGCGCAGTATCCAAGTCGGGCACATCGACGATGAAAAATCCGCCCAGTTGCTCTTTGCTATCCGCGTAAGGGCCATCCTGCACGGAGCGCTCCCCATCCTTCAGCTCGACAATGGTAGCCGTATCCGGCCCTTGAAGACCATGCCCACCGGCGATGACTCCCGCTTCGGTCAATGCTCCGTAGTAAGCCGAAAAAGCGCCCCAGTAGGCTTCTTTCACGGTCGCGTCTTCGTCGCCGCGACGTTGGAAGTCGTTTTCCGATTCATAGACAATTATAGCGTATTTCATATAACAATAGGGTTGATTGATTCTCGTAGCGATCGCCCGAATGGCAACGCTTTCATCCCCATGTCGTTTCCCAATACCTCATTTCGACAACGAATATCGTTTTTTCGAATCAAAGGTAGGGCGGGATCTCCGAGCCCGCCGCAGGCCTATCCTCAACGCAACCGACGCGGCGGGCTCGGCGATCCCGCCCTACCTTTCAAAGCCCCTCTTCCAAATAGCGGCGAAAAGAATCCAACATCTCCGCTAAACGCCATCAGGCATCAGCCCATCATTCATTTCACTCTTCAATATTCACAATGCACTCCTCCAAACCCTACTCCGCTCGCAGGGCGTCTACCGGGTCGACTCGTACGGCTCTTCTTGCCGGCAGATAACTCGCTATGAAAGCGATCACTATCAAACTGACGAATACAGTTCCGTAGGTCCACACGTCTAATACCGTTACATCGAAAAGCTGCGACTCCAAATAGTGTGTAAAGTAGGCTGCCCCCAATAGGCCCAATGCGAGACCGACTCCGGTTTTCAACATTCCCTGCCTGAGCACGAGGCTTAAAATTCGGGCCCGCGTAGCGCCAATTGCCGCGCGAATCCCAATCTCTTTTTTTCGCTCCACCACGTCGTAGGAAAGCACGCCATAGATTCCAATGCCGGAAAGCAGAAGCGCGAGGATGGCGAACGTGCCCGCCAGGTCCACGATTCCTTGGCGATACAATTGCATTTCTCCCAAATCGACATCAAGCGACGTGGGCGCTTGCAATTTCAGGCGCGGGTGAATCTCTAGCAATTTATCCCTCACCTCTTTCACCAAGGAATCCTTGGGGCGTTCCGAGCGAATCACGAGCGTGTAGGTCTGATTCCCGTAGTCTTGGTCGATACAGACGTAGACTATCGGCTCGCCATCTCTCTTATCCAAGCCCTGGAAGTTCGCCCGCTGAACGACGCCGACCACTTGAGAAAACGGCAGATTCGGATACTCAGTGCGGACTACCCGCATATTTCTGCCGATAACCGACCTTCCGTCTCCAAATTGATCGGCAAAGGCTTCATCGACAATAATAGACGCGTCCCTGCTCTCTCCCTTGAGAAAGCCGCGACCTTCAAGCAATCCGATCCCCATCGATTCGAAAAAATTGCTGGAAACCAGCATGACCTTAACGGTCCCGCCCCTTCCGGCAATCTCTCGCTCGCCCTTATATTCAAAACTGTATGTATAATGGCTGTCGCCCACGAGGCTTCCTGTTTTTATAAAGCATGCGTCTTCAACTCCTGGAACCTCTCTCAACGCATCTAGAATATGCTCGCGCAGAGCGATGCGTTCACTGGCCTGGCTATCCGGTATCGGCAATCCAATCCAACCTTGTACGATTCGTGTTTCGTCAAATCCAGGATCAACCGATAGCACATTCCGAAAACTCTTGAACAGTAATCCCGCTCCCACCAGCAGCACAAAGGTCAGCGCTACTTGAGAAACCACCAGCATCGAACTCAGCGATCGGGAGCCCGAGCTCCTAGACTGCGCCCGAGTCTCGCCTTCCAGATTGAGCGCGCGTCCCGATTTCCACAACAACAGCAAAGGCGCCATTGCCATCACAAACGCGATTCCAAAAGCGACGCCCGCCGTTATAGAAAGCGCAAGCGCGCTTACCTCGACCGGGACGATTCTCGGGTCTATCACGATCAAATAATCGTTGATGACATGGATGCTGGCAATCGCCAGCAGGATTCCTCCCGCCGCTCCCAGCAAGGTCAGCAAAACGCTCTCGCTCAGCATCATCCGGGCAATTGAGAATCGGCTCGCCCCAAACGACGCTCGTATCGACAAGTCAACGCTTCGCCGAAACGAGCGCGCTAGAAATAGATTCGCCACGTTCACACACCCGATGAGCAGAACCAGCAAGGCGCCGGCTTGGAGCAATAACAAGTTTGAGCGGTACGGATTGGGACGGCCGAAGGCGAATCGCTGGGGCGCTCGATCCCACGCCGCGAGGGCTTCGAAACTCAAGCGCTGCTCCTGGAAACGTCGCTCGATAGCGTTCAGTTGAGCGAGCGCTTGGCCATGGGAAACACCCGGCTTTATTCGCCCCCACAAACCCGAATCCCCGAGTCGCCGCTCTTTCGCCGACGCGGATATCGAGACCTGGGCGCTCCGCAGCAAAACCAACGACACTCGGTTGTCGATCCGCTCCAAGCTTCTCGGGGCCACTCCGATAATAGTGTGCGCCGCGCGGCCGGGTACCGGTATCTCTTGACCGATCACATTTGGGTCGGCGCCAAACCGATGCTCCCACTCGGTCTCTGTGAGAATGACAACCTTCGCGTCGTCCGCTGCAACGTCATCTGACAGTGTAAGCCTTCCCAATACCGGTTCTATACCCAGAAAGTCGAAAAACTGAGGCATCGCGACCATCACATAGGCTTCCCCATCCTCAATGAACCGACTATAGACGCTCACCAACGCAAACTCCTCGAAGAGATCTGCATTCTCCTGGAAATCCAGGTACTGGGCGGAACTCGAAGTCTGATACCCCGGGCGGTCGTCGTATCCAATATTGAATACCTCGACCAGACGGTCGGGACTATCGACCGGCAGCGGTCTGAATACCAAGTCGTACAAAACGGTATAGACCGCCGTGTTGCCGCCGATACAAAGACTCAAAGTCGCCACCACCGCGAAGCTGAACCCTTTGCTCACCCAAAGCGAGCGGACTGAGTACCGAATATCTCGGTACAAATTCTCAACCCAAGCGATTGTCCGATTCTCGCGCTCGTCATCCTGGATCTTCAACGCGTTTCCGAAGCGCCGCATCGCCGCGCTGCGGGCCTCTTTCTCGCCCATCCCCTGCTCCTTGTACCTCTCCACCTGCACATCGATGTGATGCTGCATCTCCTCCAGCATTTCATCGTCCATGCGATTGGGCCGGAAGAGATTCAGAACGCGCTGCAAGAGGTCCTTTAGTCGAGCCATGGCAACGAGAGTCGATTAAGAGAAACTGTGCCCAAGCACCGCTGCGGTCGCATTGGCCAATTGTATCCAGTTTTTTCGTTCCGCATTGTAGTGCTTTTTCCCAGCCGTCGTTACCGCGTAGAACTTCGCTCGCCGATTCAGCTCGGAAATACCCCACTCTGCCTTGATAAGCCCTTTCCGCTCCATGCGATATAGCGACGGATACAAAGACCCCTCCTCAACCTTAGCACATCATCTGACAAAAGATGTATTCGCTGGGCGATCCCCCAACCATGTAGCGAGTCCGCCTGGA
Source organism: Opitutaceae bacterium (assembly GCA_028284235.1). Lineage (GTDB taxonomy): Bacteria > Verrucomicrobiota > Verrucomicrobiia > Opitutales > Opitutaceae > Pelagisphaera. Next base: position 206,146 of record JANQSC010000023.1, on the reverse strand, counting down.
GCACCCGCAGGATCAACATGTCCAAGGTCCCCTGCATCAAGTCCGTGTTAAATGGTTTCGTCATAACGATCTCCTTACCTAGATCATCATAGCAAATAGCACTTGCCTAGATCGTCAAGGCAAAAACAATCGCTTCACTCGAATCGAACTCCTCTCACCTCGAGCGATCCTCTAAATTCGATTCCGAACCGGACGCTCAGACCTTCATAGTCGCCGCTGCGATCAACGATAACATCATCACCGATAGCAATTCGCAAACGATCCACGTCGACAGCAACGGTATGCGTCACCCATCGCTCAAACGATGACGCGTAGTTGTAGGGCTTCGACTCTCTCTCGCCAGAAATCGGGTCCACGAAAGACAGCCGACCAAAGTCATGATGGCAGGGCATCTCCAACTTCCCGTTGCCAAATAGAAGAGACCATCTCCCCCCGAGCGGCATGACTTCAGCGCTCCACCGAAAAGGCGCTTTAACCTCATGCGGGAAAAACAACCCGGCACCGCGACCCATTAATCGAATACCGTCGCCTCGATATTCGGATCGAGGGTTCATATTGACTACTTTAAAATCAACGTTCTCTTCGCCCTTGATCGGAATAGGCTCCATGTCGATATCGCCAGAGCTACGAACCGCTGAACGCAACCTGTCTTGCCGAATGTATCCGTCTGGCGGTTGCTGATAGTTGACGCGAACGCCCTTTCGAAACGCTTTCAGGGCAGACGAGGAGACCGCTAGATTCTCCTGCAGATCAACTGACTTGAGACTAGGCAACGTCGCCAGCATCTTGATACCTGCATCGGTAATACCGCGACGATAGAAGAGCAATTCCTCGACGTTCTTAATGCGGCAGATCGACTCGCAGCTCGCATCGGTGATTGAGCCGCTCCAAATCGAAAGCGACTTCAAATTCGGTAATCTCTCCAGATGGCGAACCGCCTCATCCGTCACCTCATCGCAATACATAATCGTGATCCGCTCCAAGCTTTCCACATGGCTCGCGCACTCGAAGGCGTCATCTCCAACAAAGAACGGATTGAATTCCTTGAGATGCCTCAACTCCTTCAGCCCAACGAAAGCCTCCAGGGCCAAGCCTCTTATTCCTATATTCAATGTTTCAAGACGCCCCATGCTTCCGAGGTTTCTCATTCCCGAAGAAGTAATATCGGCAAAGTGGTTAATACCCAACTCCCGTATCGACTGCGAACGACTTAGCTTTTCCAAACCATCGTCGCTGGGCCTACCGCTCAAAAAATACACCGACTCCAACTGAGGGAGTTCCGCAATTCGATCCATGGCATGATCGTCGATCATCGGACCGCCCGTTTGGAGGCGCTTCAATTTAGACAATCGAGCCACAGAATCCAAGCACCGCGAAGAGAATGATTCCGGGCCTCCTCCATTAAGCAAAAGCTCTTCGAGTCCCTGCAAGCGGGCCAAAACCTCCAGGCCCCGATCGCTAATCGCATTCGGATTCTGAAAATCAAAGAACAAGGCCGAACGAACAGGCGGACTGTATTCAATAATTCGGTACTCTTCCGCATGTTCGCGATACTCCGCGAGAGCGGGAAAATCGCGCAACTTCGCCAACCCCTCGTCAGTAATGCCGCTACGTAGAAAAAGATGCGAAAGCTCCGGCTTGTTCTTGAGATACTCAAGCGCTTTATCGCCCGTCTTTGGTGGCACAGAAACGAGCCTTAAAGCTTGATGATCCCGCAGATAGCGGAGCGACTCATCCGTCGCGTCGAGGCAGTTCAATCTGACGCTTTTTAACTCAGGCATAGCCTCCAAGCACTCGAATCCCGCATCGGTCACCGACGGCAATCCTCCATAGCCTCCCAGATTTAAGTACTCCAATCGAGTAAGACGACCGAGCGAACGCATTCCCTTATCAGTCAATCGTTCTCCTGACTGAATCGAAAGGTATCTCAAATCGTCGAGCTCGCTTATGATAGTAGCGGCGGCATCATCGATCGGAGATTTGACAAACAACCCCGGCACTTCCGCCCGCCCGATCTGCTCAACGAGCGCGTCCCATTCCTCATGCGAACTCAGCGAATCCGGCTCGACAAACCAGACACGGCAATCGGGCACATCCGCATGCCCCCTTCCTGCCGTCGACGCTCCCACCGTATGCTCGCCTCCGCCGCACGGATCGTTCGCGCCATTTCGAGCGATCCACCCGACTTGTAATGAAAGATCGGATTCAAACCGACGCTTGCGGTAGTACTTAATGTCCGGCGGTAGAGCCGCTACTAATTTCGCCCAGCTATCGAAGCCGTATTCGCGAGCCAATGCCCATTGGACATCCGCCAATCGTAAACCCCGTCCACGATTGAGACTCTCAAGGTCCGCGTATTTCGGATTGGCGTCCGCGATTCGCCGCAAGGCATCCAAATCGCCGCGACGGCAGGCTTTGAGCACGCTCTTGGCCTGGATTTTAAGATTTCTTAGGCTCGGACGAGCCGGAAACTTCTTTGACATGTAAACCTCCATTGCTATCGCGTCCACGGCTCGCAAGCAGACTGCAATAGAAGTTGAGACTATTGAATGCTTATCAAAACAAAGGCGGACTAAGTCCTTTCCGCGAGCCCGGCGGCTCCCTTTCGAGCCGTATATAAAGAAAACTGAGCAGAGAGCGCCGAGTCAAGTCGGACTTACATCCAAGCATCCAATTGGCTAACTCCAGGTTTCAATCAATAAAGCCCCATTTCGAAAACGAGTTTAGGATTTTGCGAATCAAAGGTAGGGCGGGATCGCCGAGCCCGCCACAGGCCTATCCTCAACGAAACCGACGCGGCGGGCTCGGCGATCCCGCCCTACCTTTCAAAGCCCCTCTTCCAATTCCTCCACTGTCTTGGGCCAGTCGTCTTTCAAGAGTCGAGACAGAGATCGGTCGGCCAGAATCTTCCCTCCGGTTTGGCAGCGAGGACAGTAGTTCGTCTCGTTTTCGGCATAGCGAATACGCTGGATCGTCGTCCCGCAGCGCTTGCAGGGCTTGCCGAATTTTCCGTGAGCGGAAAAGTCGGGCCGAAAGGCGGTGATCTCCCCTGGACCGGGAAAACGTCCGTCGAACTCCTCACGCAAGCGCCCGGTCCATTCGCCCAGAACGTCAATGACGGCGTCTCGGAGCCTCGAAATCTTTTCATCCTTCAACTTCTGCGTCAACGCCAGCGGCGACAACCCCGCCGCGTTGAGGATCTCGTCCGAGTATGCGTTGCCAATCCCGCTGAACAGTTTGGGGCTGGTGAGGGCTCGCTTCAAGGTATGGTTTCGCAAACGCAAGCGCGTCGAAAACTCCTCGAGGCTGGCATCCATCACTTCCAATCCGCCCGGATCAACCGTATCCAGAGAACTCTTACCCTTGAGCAAATGCATCGATGCCCGTTTCTTCTTGCTCGCTTCCGTTACGAACAAGGTCCCGTTCGGAAACGCGAACGACGCCAGCACGATCTTGCCGCCCAGCCTCGCGTCCGCTTCCTCTTTCCAGCGAAACCGTCCCGCGATCATGAGATGGAAAACGACGAAAAGATCCTCTTCCAACCCGAGAACGATTCGCTTCCCAATACGCCTGACTCGTCGAACCGTCCTACCCTCCATTGCTTTCACCGGCGGATCGAAGGTCCTCAGAAAAAAAGGACTCGCGACAGAGACCTTCCGAATCTCCTGACCCGCCACCCGCGCCTCGAGTGACTCCAAGTAAACCGTAATATCAGGCAACTCCGGCATAGCCGGTGATCAGAACACACACCCGACGATAGTGTCAACGACGTCGAATCCCGATCACATCAACTCTCCAAAGGCGGTTGATGCAACCCTACTGCAGCATTCGTCGCAAGTCACTGGGTAGGCGCCTTCGCTCCTTCACTCTTAAATTACATTTTTATGTCTTGAAAAAAACATCATGATGCTATCTTGTTTCTTCATGAGAACCACCGTCACCATTGATGACACCGTCGAGAAGCGGCTGCGGCGATATGCCGGCCGCAATTCTTTGAGGTTCAAGCAGGCCTTGAACGAGATTCTGCGCAAAGGATTGAACCAAGTGGAAGGTCAACCAAAGACGAAGAACTATAGAACCAAAGCCAAGAAGGTGGGGCTGAAAGCCGGGCTAAGCTACGACAATGTCGCAGAACTCCTGGAACAAGTCGAAGGCCCTCAGTACAAGTGATCCTCGTCGACGCTAACCTCCTATTTTACGCCGAGGATTCCCTATCCACAAAACACAAAGAGGCGAAAGCCTGGTGGGACGAAACACTTTCCAGCAATCAGCAAGTGGGCTTGGCATGGATCACCTGCATGGCGTATGTCCGAATATTCACAAATCCTAGAGCCGTTGAGTCTCCGCTCAGTATTGAAGAAGCAACGACAACAGTCGATCGGTGGATTTCCCAACCGGTCGTTCAAATTCTGAACCCGACCGCTTCATTTTGGTCGATCCTCCAACCGCTCTTAATAGAAAGCCAGGCCAACGCGAACCTATCTTCTGATGCCTACTTAGCCGCGCTCGCCATGGATCACGATTGCGAACTGTGTTCAACCGATGCCGACTTCTCCCGCTTCAAAGGCCTCCGCTGGAGAAATCCGCTCGCGAACTAGTTTTCCGCATCCCAAGCCGCTTCGCCACTACTCGCCACTCGCATTTCACTCTCTTGTCACGGCGTAGTCCCGCCAGAAACCCCGACAATGTCGGTGGCTAAGCGGGACGAAGACGGATCACACCTCACTCTCTCGTCGCGGCGTAGCTCTTGAGCGAAGACGGATCACTCTTCAATCCCTCACTCTTCTTTCAACGCTTCCATGGGATCCACCTGCATCGCTCTTCGCGCGGGCACATAGCTCGCAGCAACGGCAATCAACAGAAATACCACCGTGGAGACGACATAGACCGAAATCTCCAGGGCGCTCACATCGAACAACATGCTTTCCAGGAAGCGAGTCAGATAGAGCGAAAGCAGGACACCGAACCCTAGGCCAATGGCTGCCTTCCAAAGGCCCTGCTGAAGGATCATCTTCATGACAACCATCCGGCTGGCCCCTATAGCCCCTCGGACTCCGATCTCTCGTCGACGTTGAGCCACATCGTAAGCCAGCACAGCATAGACACCTATAATGGAAAGACCCAGAGCAAGCGCTGCAAATGCTACTAGCAGAGCCGTGATTCCCTTCCGGCTCGTTAGAAGTTCATCAATAGATTGGTCCAACGACCTTGCTGAACCCAATACAAGACGCGGATCTATTTCATACAGTTTTGCCTGCATATCGCGGATGAGTGCGCCAGACGGACGATTGCTTCTTAAATAAAAAGAGAATCCGTGAGATCCACTCGATTCCGAAAAAAGAGTATAAACAATCGGCAAGCCATCTCTCTCTTCCAACCCACGAAGATTGGCCTTGGATGTGACGCCAACGACTCGATACCATGGGAATCCCTGAGGCGGGCCTCCCTTTTTAAACCACATTTCAGTACCAAGAGCTTCGCGATGCTTCAGATACCGCTTAGCAAATAATTCGTCAACGATTACGGTCTGCTCGTGATCTCCCGGACGAAAATCTCGTCCTTCCACAAACGAAATACCCATAGCCTCCATAAATTCTGCCGAAACAGTTACCCATGACGCGAGCAGTGGTTGTTCTTCAGATTCGCCACGAATATAAAAAATATTAGGACGGGTTCTATTGTCATCCGTCAACAAGCCAACTCCGGTTCTACAAACCTGCTCAACCCCTGGAATTTGCCGCATCTTTTCAAATACCTGAATAGCTAATTCGCTTCTCTCCGCCTTGCTATTGTAGACAGATTCGACTGTAAGAAAATCGAGCTTACCCTGTACCACCTGCTCCGCATCAAATCCTTGGTCCACATCCATAACATTGCGAAAACTTTGGAACAGTAGCCCAGCACCCACTAACATAACAAAAGCTAGAGCCACCTGAACAATTACCAATCCTTGATGCACTTTTTTAACCTGAAAGCCGGCTGTTGATGTTCTGTGCCTGCTATCCACTAGTTGGGACGATCCCGATTTCAACAACAACTCAAAAGGAAGAACGCCCAAGGCGAATAATGTGATCGCAGCAATTCCTAAGGCAGCAAAAAAGATGGCCCAGTCTAATTCAATTAACGCCGTGGTCGGGCTGAGAAACTCAACATAGCGATTTACATAGTGCACTCCCACACCCGCCAATAACCACCCAATTGCCAAAGCGAAAATCAAAAGAATGGAGTTCTCAATCAGGAGAAGACGTCGCAAAGAGCTGTTTCCCGCACCCAGGGCTCCACGAATCGAAAACTCATGCCTCATATTGGTCACCCTACTTAGTACGAGCGTCATCACATTCAGACAACCCAACAACAGGATAAATAGTGCGCCTCCTTCTATCAGGAATAAATATCCCTCTAGAGGATGTGGCAGCTCAAATTCATGACGCTCCACTTGCTTGGGATAGCGCGGATTAGAGTGCTCTTTGTACCACCGATCCTCAATAGACCGGATCTGATCAATGGCCATATCGCGAGAGACACCTTGCTTCAATCGAATCCATAAACTCCCACCACCATAGCGTCTTGACAAATCGCGCTGCTCCCGGCCAAGCGCTTTTACGGCCGAATAATATTCGGCTTTGGCGTTAAACACCTCCATGCTTCTGGGAGCAACTCCGATTATTGTGTAGACGCCATCCTTAGACGCCACAAAAGGAGAGGATCCCTGATAAGGGATCGTCTTTCCAATGACGTTGGGATCCGCGCCGAAATAAACTTCCCAGCTCCTTTGAGTTAACACCAAAGGATCCCCCGGTGCACCAACACGGGCTTCATCGTCTTGAAAAAAACGTCCGAGAATGGGTTTCACTCCCACCACATCAAAAAATTCATGGCTCACCTTCTGAGCCAATACCTTGTGACTGGTTGAATCGATAGTGAGCAGCTCAGGGACTGCGTTAACGTAGGCACATCCTTCGAATAGGTCGGTCCGTTCTCTGAGTTCGGCGTATTGCGGCCAACTGGAAGAGTAGCGCACTTCCGATTTAGCATCTTTTGGTACGTTAAACAGTTGGACCAGTCGCTCTGGTTCTTCAAAGGGAAGTGGTTTCAGTATCAACCCGTAGAGAGCAGAAAGAATCGATGTATTTAAGCCCATGCAGAGCGCCAATGTAGTAACCACGGCAAAGCTGAATCCCTTGCTCTTCCAGAGCGATCGCGCCGAGTAACGAATATCCCGATACAGATCTGTCACGACTCGAACTCCCCAAGCGTCGTATGCCTGCTCTTGGATATGATTCACGTTTCCAAATTTCCGCAGAGCCTGCTTCGTCGCTTCGTCGGGAGATAATCCCTGCCTTTCCAGATCCTCTGCCATCAGCGAGACGTGGGCCTTGAGCTCCTCATCCAAATCGCCCCAAAAACGATCTTGTTTGAAGACCAGCTTTAGCCGGCGTAACCAATCGGCAATCATAGGCCCTTCAAGTCGCAATTAAGTCGAGTGAATCGGAAACGCGCTTTTTGCTAGGCGTTGTCGATGATACGCTGCACACCGGCAATATTGGCATTCCAGTTTTCGATTTCCACACCCACTTGAGCTTTGCCGCTAGAAGTGAGCGTGTAGAACTTGGCTCGACGACCGGTGTCCGCCTCGTCCCAGTAGTTTTCCACGTGGCCTTTGGACAATAGCCGATTGAGCGCCGTGTAAAGCGAGCCCATATTGATTACGAAAGTGTTTTGCGACACCTGCTCGATCCGCTTGGCGATCCCGTACCCATGGCGATCGCCCGTTTGGAGCACCCTCAGGATCAGCATTTCCAAGGACCCCTGAAAAACTTCGTTTTTGTTCTCTGGCATAACGAAGGTCAATATAACGCCTTTCCATATATTGATTGTCAATATATTAGTTCGGAAGAGTCTCGATTCCCGGAAATCGCTCCGGAAGAGGAAAACAGTGCGAATCCATGCCCACACAAAAGACCGGCCTTCAGACCTGGCAGCGGGTTTCACTCCCCAAAGCCTCACTCCGCCGCCATCGTCTCGAGCGGATCGACATTGGCCGCTCTACGCGCGGGGAGGTAGCAGGCAAGCAACGCCGCGAAGACAAATAGCGAGACCGACCCTACATACGTAGCGGTATCTAAACGAGCGACGCCGAACAAAAAACTCTCCAGGAATCGGCTCAAAAAAAGAGCTCCAACGATACCGAGACCAAGTCCCGTAAACGTCTTCGCCAGCCCAGTTTTCAAGATCATTGAATGGATCCGCTGCCTTGAGGAACCCAGTGCTTTGCGGATGCCGATCTCACGACCGCGCTGCGATACGTCGTAAGCCAGTACCGCATAGACACCCGTTAAAGACAAAAACAAAGCGAGCGCCGCAAAGGAAACCAGCAGCAAAGTGATCCCCTTTCGGCTTAAGAGCATCTCATCCAAAGCCTCGTCCAAAGGACCCGCATAGCTCAAAGGCAAGCGCGGATCGATCTCATGAATTTTCGCCCGCATATCCCGGACGACGCCTTCAGCCGGACGCGAGACGCGAAGAAGAATCGTGTACTCCAAATCTCCAAATTCAATCGGTTCATTAGAATAAATGATCGGCACACCATCCCATTGCTCCAACCCTCGGAGATTTGCTCTCCCGGCAACTCCTACAATCCGATGCCAACGTTGTTTGGGACCGGGTCCCTTATGACTCCCATGAATCTCGGCGCCAACTGGACTGCGATCACCAAAGTAACGCCGAGCGAACAGTTCATCCACTATGGCAGTGTATTGAATATCACCTGCATTAAAGCTGCGACCCTCCAGTATTGGAATGCCCATGGTAGTAAAAAACTCTGGCGACACCAGGTAAGTAATTGAAACCTGTGAGGGATCGAACTCTTCTCCGCGCACAATGGATGGTTGGTCCGCTGCTCTTAGATCATTCGAAAACATTTGGATCACGGAAAAACTCACGCTCTCCACTCCCGGGATTCCTTTCATTGCTTCGTGTATGCGTCGCTTCAGGACTGCGCCATCAGCCCGGTTCTTATAAAAAGTATAAACGGTGGAAAAATCTAGCCGACCCTGCACCACTTGAGTCGCTTCGAATCCCGGATCCACATTCAACACGTTTTGGAAACTGCGGAAAAGCAATCCACCACCGATGAGCATGACAAACGCGACGGCAATCTGCCCGACGACCATGCAGTTGCTTACCGTTCGCGAAAGTCCGCCCGCCGAGGAACTTCGCTGGCTGCCATCGACACGCCGGAGCAATCCCGTCTTCCAGAGAATCTCTAGAGGGAAAAGCCCTATCACGCTCACAATGCCAACGGTAGCGGCAAACGCAGTCGCAACGACATTGAGATCGAGCCCAACAGGCATACTACTGGGACTCATCGCGCTCAGATATCCATTGATCAAATACAATCCTCCCCATGCCAGGATTACTCCGGCAGCGGCGGCAGCGCCGATTAGAAACGCGCTTTCGACCAGCATCAACCGTCTCAGCCTGGACTTTCCGGAACCCAGAGCATTGCGAATAGAAAGCTCATGGCGCTTATGATTAACACGGCTCAAACTCAATGTCATAACATTGAAACAGCCCACCAGAAGTATAAGGAGCGAGCTGCTCTCCAATAGATACAAAGAGCCTTCGAGTGGATCAGCTATTTCAAATTGAACGTTTCCGTCGTAGGTCTCATAGTTCCGTCGCCCTTCATTATTGGCGATCTCCTCGTACCAACGGCGTTCGATCGCCCGAATCTGCCCGAGTGCTGCTTCTCGACTGACACCTGGCTTCAGCCGTAGCCACAAGTCATTCGAATTGCGCGCATAGCGGTTGCTCGCAACATCCCGAGAACTATCATAGACGATATCGTGCGGGAAAATGTACTTAATTTCAAAGTCGAACGCCCCCAGACTCCGAGAGGCCACGCCAATTATGGTATGAATAACATTATCATCAACACGAATTTCCTTCCCGATTACCTTTGGATTCGATTCGTATTCACTTTCCCATACGCTTTGAGACAATACTACAGTCTTAGCAGCGCCTCGATCCATTTCCTCCGGCGAAAAGAACCGACCCAGCACTGGTTTCGCGTTCATTAATTCAAAATAATCAGCGGTCACACTCAAGGTTTTGACCCTCCTGACAGACGAGCCACTGTCGACCAACTTATTGAGCGTCCACGTAAACGCGCTTCCTTCGAAAAGATCGGTTCGCTCCCGTAGATCGAGGTATTGCCCACTGCTTGATCCACTGTGCTTGAAGTTGGAATTCCTGTTTTCCTTAACATTGAACAACCGGACAAGTCGCTCCGGATTTTCAACCGGCAAGGGCTTCAAAACGAGACTGTACAATGCAGAGAGGACGGTCGTATTGACCCCTATACACAACGCCAAAGTCGCCACCACCGCAAAACTGAACCCCTTGCTCTTCCACAGCGACCGGACCGAATACCGAACATCCCGTATCAGATCCATCACGACACGTGTACCCCAGGAGTCGCGGCAGTCTTCGAGAACTGAGTTCGCATGCCCAAATTCTCGAAGCGCCCGAAGCCGAGCTTCTTCTGGACTGACTCCGGATTCAACCAGCTCGTCGATGGCTTCTTGGAGATGGAAGTCTATTTCCTCGTCGAGTTCGCGCTGTTTGCGATTGAACCCGAAGAGAAACCTGACCCGGTTCCGTATCTCGTGGAGGAGCCTTCTCACCGCAGATCAGCCCTCTTCCATAATGCGATTGATCACCGCCGCGAATTCTTCCCACTGCTGCTTCTCAGACGAAATTTGCTCACGGCCCACAGACGTGAGCTCATAGAACTTCGCCGCCCGGCCCTTTTCCGTATGGCCCCGGCTCGACGTAATAAAGCCTTTCGTCTCCAAGCGATGCAGCGCCGGATAAAGCGATCCATGCCCCACCTTCAGCTTCGAGTCCGAAAGAAGAAGTATCCGTTTCGTGATGTCGTACCCATGTCGCTTGCCCGAAGACAAAATCCGCAGGATGAGCATGTCCAAAGTGCCTTGAAGCAAATCCATTTGTCAATCTTCGACCTATTGGAAATTCGAGTCAAGAATAATAGGTCGAAGCTTGATAACAGAGCTACTTGATAATCCATAAACTATGGGAAATGAAGATCGAAAGCCTGTTTTCGCGGTTCAATCTTCACCATCACGCTCTTGTCTCAGCATCGCGTCTGTCGTAGCTCTTTGAGCGAAAGCGGATCACTCCCGGTTTGAAGCCAGTCACTCGCTCGCTAGCACCTTCGCCGGATCCTGGTTGGCGGCGAAACGGGCGGGGATATAACTCGCCGCGATTCCAGTGGCTAACAAGCCAACTGCGACCAAGAGATACGTCAGCGGATCAAACGGGGCCACATCAAACAGCTGACTCTCCAGAATGCGGCTAATTGCGATCGCTCCCGCGATTCCGATCACGAGTCCCAGACCCGTCTTTATAAAACCTTGCTTTAGGACCATGCCCAGCAACGACCCTTTGGCAGCGCCCAAGGCGCTGCGAATTCCCATTTCCTTGCGTCGCTGCAGTACATCATAGGATAGCACCGCGTAGATTCCCATGATCGCCAACACTAAGGCCAAGGCAGCGAACACGATCAGCAAGTAGGTGATCCCTTTGCGTCCGACGACCAAGTCGTCGAGGGTCTTCTTCAGCGTCACAAACTCGACCGGTGGCAAACGGGGGTCCACCTCGCGCAGGCTCTTCTGCAGCTCCAAACTCACGTTCTCGTCTATTCGCGAAGTACGGGCAATCACGGTAAACCAAGCGCTTCCAGAAGTCTCTTTATTGTGCGTATACATGAAAGGCACGCCGTCCCGTTGCTCAAGACCTTGAAGATTGGCGCGAGAAACGACCCCCACAATTCGCCCCCAAGGACCGTTTTCATTGTACGTCCCTCCCTGCGTATCCAAACCTAAAGGACTCTTCCCATCCAAATAGAGCTCCGAGAATGACTCATCCACAATTCGCTCGCGACCCGGCGGAGCATTCGGGTCGAAGTTTCTTCCTTCCAAAAACACCATTCCCATTGTTTCGAAATAGTTCCGCGACACAGCGTTCCAGGCCCGCATCAGATTGTCATCCCCTGGGAACCCTTTGATCCACAGTGAACCGTGGCTGGCGCGAAGCGGTTCCGAACTCGATATAGCCACATGTTGCATTCCAGGTATCTTATTCAGCTCATCTGCAATTCGGTTCTTCAATTGGATCGTGTCTTTGCGGACATAGAACGAGCGCAGCGTCTGCCATTCAACCGTACCATACAGTACTTGGCTCGCAGGAACCCCCGGATCCACCTGCATCACCTTATGAAAGCTGCGAAGCAGCAAACCGGCGCCGATTAAGAGCGTAAATGTGATGGCGACTTGCCCGACGACCAGGCAATGAGTCAGTTTTCTTGAGCTCGATCCCACTGAAGCCGCACGTGTTCCTTCCACCTTGGAGCTGAGCCGCCCGGAAGCTCCAAATAGCGTCAATGGCGCCAGGCCCATGAACAAAAACACTGCGATAGCGCCGGCAGCTATGACTCCATAGATTTCTTTTCCGATCGCAACGGGCATCAGGCTGGGCTCCGCGATTGGCAAGTAAGCGTTTACAATTCCAAGGGCTACCTGTGACAACCCGAGTCCCGCGACAACGGAACAAAGCGTCAGCAGGAAACTCTCCACGAGCATCAGTCTGCGAAGGGCAGATGCTCCCGCTCCTAACGCCCTGCGAATTCCCAGCTCCTGACAGCGGTGGCTCACCCTCCCAACCAGGAGCGTCATCACGTTAAGGCACCCAACTAAAAACACAAACAGAGCTCCCCCCTGCAGTAATGAAAGCGACTGCTGCATCGGGTGAGTCACTGAAAACGTCAGGTAGTCGCTAAACTTGTCGTAATGGTTTCGCCACCCTGGAAGGGCGACCTCTTGATACCAAACTGCCTCCAGCGCCTCTATCTCCGAAAGCGCCGCCTCCCTACTCACTCCCGGTTTCAATCGCGCCCATAAATCCCCTCCTCCATTGGCTCTTTGTTGAATCGTCTCATCATTCCAGCGAATTGAAATCGGCAAGAAGTATTTACACCGCGCATCCAGAATTTCCATACTCCGAGGCGCCACGCCTACAATGGTATAGGACTCTTTGTTATCGAGTCTTACTTGCTTGCCTACCACCGATGGATCCGACCGAAATTCGTTCTCCCAAGTGGATTGAGTGAGGATGATCACATTACCAGGACCCGGCCCAGGTTCCACCTCCTGCTCGGTAAAAAAACGACCCAGGAGCGGTGTCACGCCCATCAAGTCGAAGAGCCCCGCATTGATAGCGTGAACCGGCACGTGAGCGACTACTCCGTCACGCTCGACAACACGAGTCGTTGTCGTCCGAAATCCAAAGCCCTCAAACAAAGTGGTATTTTCACTCCAATCGAGATACTGAACCCAACTCGCATTGCTGGGCGTCATCCCTTTTTTCATGCCATCGCCACTTTCTCGCCTGAGACCATAGATGCCTACATTGATCACCTGCACTAAGCGCTCGGGATCCTTGAACGGGAGCGGTCTTAAGATCAATTGGTGAAGGGCTGAAAGAACCGTGGTATTTGCCGCGATGCACAAAGCGATCACGCCAACTACCGTAACCGTGAAAACCGGCGTGCGCCTTAAGGATTGGATGGTGAACCGGAAGTCCCGTATCAGATCCATCACGACACGGGTTCCCCAGGAGTCGCGACACTCTTCCTTCAGAACCTCGATACTGCCAAACTCCCTCAACGCCTCTTTACGCGCTTCTTCCGAACTCAATCCCCGCGTCTCGCCATCCGCAATCGCCATCTCGATATGTTGCTCCAGTTCTTCGCTGAGATCGTCGTTCTTCCGCGACAAGCCAAACAACGCCGCCAGTCGATAGCGGGTCTTAAGCAAAAACCGAGCGACCGTATTCACAAAATCACGTCCCCTTAATCACCGTGTTCACCGCCTGGGAAAGCAGCTCCCAATTCCCCAGCTCCTCTTCCATCTGCGTCCGACCGACCGAAGTCAGCGAGTAAGTCTTCATCGGCTTCTTCGCTTCGCCCATCTCCCAAGCAGACCTCACAAACCCCTCCTTTTCCAATCGATGCAACGCCGGGTAAAGCGACCCCTTTTTCACGCTCAGCACATCCTTGCTCAGCAGCTCAATCTGCCGGGCAATCCCGTAGCCGTGCTTGTTCCCGCTGTTGAGCACACGCAGAATCAGCAAATCCAGCGTCCCCAACAGCAAGTCCTTCTTCTGCGTCTTTTTCATAGTCAGCTATCTATCCATATAGATATCTGACTATTTCAACTGTCAAGCTATTCCTATCTCATATGCCCCGAGGAGCGGCTCCGCAGCCCTCACCCCTCACTATTCAATCTTCACTCTTCCACCCCTCTACTCCACTCTCAAGGCTTCGACCGGCTGCACTCTCACGGCCCGTCGCGCTGGGACAAAGCTGGCTAAGAAGGAAATCCCCAAGAGAAACAACAGGGCCAATCCAAAGCTGGTCGCATCTAAAGGCGACACATCAAACAGCCGACTTTCGAGAAACCGAGTCAGATACAATGATCCGGCTAATCCGATAGCTAATCCAACCGCGACCTTCTTCATTCCCTGGCCCAGGATCAAGTTCAACACATCCGATCGCGAAGCCCCAATTGCAGAACGGATACCCATCTCCCGCTGCCGCTGTTGCACATCGTAGGACAACACACCGTAGATTCCAATAGCTGACAAGAGAACGGCCACACCGGCGAACAGGCAAATGATCAACGTTATTCCTTGTCGGTCCAGGTAGAGATTCTTGAGAGGCGTCTTCAAGGTAGTCGGATCTCCTAAATAAAAAGCCGGATGAATCTCATGCATTTTGGTTTGCATATCCCGCACTACCATTTCCGGGTCGCGGGTAGTTCTGAGATACACCTCCCATTCATCGTCAGCCCATTTCCCTTCACTCCGGTAGACGATGGGCATTCCATCCCGTTTCTCGAGTCCCTCAAAATTAGCCCGATTGACTATGCCAATTGCTTTAGGCCATACCTCACCCGCATTGGGAATCCTACCCCAACACACATCTGAACCCACTACTTTCGCTCCGGCAGGATAGTATTTGAGAATAGACTGATCCAGAATGTAGCCCTCGTCTTTCTCCACTGGATCAAATGCCCGCCCATCCAGGACAGTCATCCCCATGGTCGCAAAAAAGTCGGAAGTGACACGCTTGAAGATGGCCTCGACTTCCAGGTGTTCGCCATCTGGCCCAACGCCTCGCAAATTGATAGGATCCAGATTGTGCTCACCCAAGATGTTCAGGTTGCTAAACTGAAGCGCCACTCTTTCAACACCCGGGATCTCGTTCATTTTTTCCAAAAACAACCTCTTTACCTGTTTCCGTTCTGCATCTGTCTTAAAAAGCGGCCGCAGCTTAACGGCTCCTCGGACAATCTTTTCGGCATCAAACCCAGGATCCACTTGAAGCACATTATAGAAACTTCGAAACATGAGTCCGGAACCGACAAGGAGTATCAAGGCTAGAGCCATTTGCGCTACGACCAACATACCACTTAGCCGACGCGTCTTGCGATCGGCTGAGGCGGTCCGGGAGCCACCACTACTTAAAGCAGTCAGGGCACCCGATTTCATCATCATTGTGATCGGAATCAGACCCATAATGAGTGTAAGAATCCCAGCAATCGCCATAGTGACGAGAGACACCTGAGAATTTAAGTGCATAGCCGGCGCCTGAGGGAGAAGCACCACAAGGTAGTTGCTGATCAATTTAAGTACGGACCAAGCGAACACGCAACCAACCGTCATTCCAATCCCTGCCAACAGGAAACTCTCCGTGATCAGCAATCGACCCAACGCAAGCTTACCCGCTCCAAAAGACAATCGTAGACAGAGCTCCTGAGCCCGTTTGCCCGCACGGCCGAGCAATAGGTTCGCAATGTTCACGCATCCCACCAACAACACCATTAACGCGCCCACTTGCAACAAGAGCAGACGGCCTTTCAGTAGATTATCGCGCCTGACACCCACTCGTCTTTCAGGATTCCACCTGGCCTGATCTTCTGCGCTTAGCACTGTATTATACCATCGGTACTCCAATGACTCGAGTTGCTGCTTAGCTTGCTCGTCGGTTACTCCTTGTTTCAAGCGCCCCCACATATTGCGCCTTACATATCCAATTCTCCTGACCGGATCATAATCCTGTTTTCGAAAAACAAAGGGAACAAAAAACCGTACCCGAGAATCAAATACCTCCAAACTGCGAGGCGCCACGCCAATAATGGTTCGGGTTATCTCATCGAGAAAAGCGACCTCTTTGCCAATTATACCCGGATCAGAATCGAACAGGTCTTCCCATGCAGTTTGGGAAAGAACCAGGACATTACTCGACTCAGGAAACACCTCGGATTCGATTATAAATCGCCCAAGTAACGGTTTGACTTTCAATACATCAAAATAGTCCGAAGTCACCTGCCTCCCAAATATTTCCTTTCCCTGAAAGGTCTTAGTTATGGGTAACTCAACCGAAACATCCTCAAATAGATCAGCCTCATTTCTGTAGTCGAGATATTGATTCAATCCAGTACCACTCCCCCTAAAATGCTCCTCCGGTTCACGAAACTCGTTGTAGACATGAACCACTCTATCCGGATTTTCAAAAGGCAGAGGTCTCAGTACCAACTCATACAATACCGATAAGATCGTTGTATTCGCTCCCAGACAGATCGCAAGTGTTCCAATGACTGCAAAACTGAACCCCTTGCTCTTCCAAAGCGACCGCGCCGAGTAGCGAAGATCCCGTATCAGATCCATCACGACACGCGTGCCCCAAGAGTCGCGGGTCTCTTCTTTGAATTTCTCGACTCCGCCAAACTCCCGCAAAGCCAGTTTCCGAGCCTCCTCTTCGCTCAACCCTTCCTCTTTGAAATCATCGACGAGCTGCTCCAAATGCGCCTGCATTTCCTCATCCAGATCGTCTTGATGCCGGCCGTTGCGAAAAAGAGCCCGAATCTGCAATCTAATGGAACGCAGCCACGACATCTTCGCTACCCTTCTCGGATAATGAGGTTAATAATCCCGCTGAACTCTTCCCAGTAGGAGACCTCTTCCTTCAACTGGGCCGCGCCACTCTCGGTAGGCTCGTAGAATTTCACCCTTCGGCCCGTCTCCGACTTTCCCCAACTGGACTGGATCAGCCCCTTGTGTTCCAAGCGGTGCAACGCCGGGTACAAAGAGCCCTGCCCCACCACCAGCGTGTCCTTCGAAAACGCCTGGATCTGCTTAGCGATCTCGTAGCCATGCCGCTTCTTCGACCGGATCAGCCGCAGGATAAGTAGCTCCAAAGTCCCATGCAGCAATTCAGCGTTGCTCTTCTTCATATGTCGATAAACGACATCTCACATGTCGATAGTCAACATATATATTCACGGCCACTTCATTCGTCCCGTATCACATCCATCGGATTGACCCGCGCCGCTTGCCATGTCGGAGCAATCATACTCATCAGATTTGCGAAGCAAACTATAAGAACCGTCAACAGAAAGGACTTCATTACCAATCCCATTAAATCAAACGACTCATCAAACAGTGATGCCATAGGTCCACCCGCACCTGAATCCAAAAGCAAATGCGGGAGAAAAGCAATCAGCAGAGCGCCCAACGCCAATCCGAGCGCAGTCGTAATTACCCATGGCTTGAGGATCGTCTGAGCAATTCCCCACTTATCAGCTCCGACAGCCATGCGAATTCCGAACTCTTTGCGTCGTTGGGCGGTCGTGAACGCAACAATCGAATAAAGCCCGATGAGTGAGACCGCGAGCGCTGAAACGCCGAATACTCCTCCCGCCTTAAAGCTGGATTCCATAATTCCAAAAAATACTCCAAGGCGTTCCTCTACCGTCTGAACGCCTCCAAAAATTTGAACCGATGGAGCCGTGTTTCTCAAACTCTCTCTCACTGCTCGACGAAGCTCAGAATTTCCAGCATCAATCGCCCCAACAAGCAAGGAAGGTTGCCAACTCCGCATTTGAGTATAAGGAACCAAAATATTTCCAGATGAAGGGAACGGTGTTTTCGGTTTCAAGTTGGGTATAACACCCACAATGGTTATCCAGTCAGCGCTTTCTGGCTTTTGCCACCGTTTCACTTTCACACGCAATCCAATTGGATCAACACCCTTACAATGAACTGCAACAAACTCCTCATCTACAACACACACAGGAACCGAATCCGACGTATCGAAATCGTCAATCATCTCGCCCGATATCATGTCCAGCCCGTATACCTTCAGTAGATTTGGCGTAACCACTTCAAGACCTGCATCACGCCACTCGTCCTGATCAATGTCATCGAAACGAAACTGTCCTCCATTCGCCCCTAAACCATAATCCGACGTCGTAAGAGCCACCGCATACACTCCCAAGTTGCCCGTTAATCGTTGATCCAACTCTCTATAGAACTGCCTCAGATCTTGAGGATCTCCTTTCCGCAACTGATCATCCGCCCCAAGCCACAACAGCGCTGTGAGCACCGTTTTCTCACTATAGGGAAGTTCCAACTGATCGGCTCCTTGAGCTCGAATAAAGAACAGGAACGACAAGCAAAAGAAAATCACCAGCGACGAGAAAGCCACTTGCGAAATGACAATCGCCTTGGACAAACGACCGATATAGACACTGGAAGAACTCTTCGAATCGTCCTTGAGCACATCAAACGTATTTGCTTTGGAAGCACGCCAGGCAGGGAGCAGACTTGCCACCAAGCCGGAAAAGACAGCGGCCCCACCAGCGAATAGGATTACTCTCGGTTCCAAGCTAAGATCGAACATTCCAGACAGAGTTGTGAACCTCGATAAATAGGCAGATATGACTTTTAATCCCACTGCAGCCAAACCGATCCCCAAGAGCGCGCCCAAACCCGCGAGCACGAGTCCGTCTACCACAACCTGCCACATTATGTGATTTCTCTTAGCTCCAAGGCTGCATCGAACAGCTAACTCATGACTGCGACCTGCGGTTCGAGAGACCAATACTTGAAATACATTCACGCAAGCCACAAGCAGCACAAGAATGGATGCTGCATATCTAAGGACTAAAATAGAACCAGCGCCCTCATTTCCGTAGATGACCTTACAAAGACTCAAGCGAACACGTATCAACTGCTCATTTGTCTCTGGATACGATACCGCCAAATTGGCCGCGAGGGTGTTTAATTCCAACCGAGCTTTATCAATGGAAACTCCATGTGTGAGCTTTCCAATGACGGAAAGATTTGGAATCTTGTCTCGCCTAGCTCCGTCAAATTGCTTCCATTCACTCGCAATCCAAAACTTCTGACTGTAAGGAAAACCAAACTCCTTTGGCATAACCCCTACAACAACACATTCCTGGTCATTGACGATGACAACTGAACCCACCGCAGCTTCATCGCGAGAGTAGAGTTCATTCCATAGCGCATCCGAGATTACGATCTCAGTGGTCTTTTCAAAATCCGCCTGTCGACTAAGAAAAACACGACCCAGCAAAGGGGTTATATTCGTCAGACTGAAGAAATTGGATGTCACGAATGCACCATTGAATTGCTCAACCTCATCCCTTTCGCCTGGAAGATGAATCCAGCCAGAAGAGGTTTGGAAGCCAATCAAATCTCCGAGGGATTCTACCTCCTCTCGGAATACTTTGAAATCATGGCTATTGAGAAGCTTGCGATTCGAGCTCCCTGTTTCCCATTCGAGGAAAAGATGCCGTTCATCAAATTCGGCGCCACTGCTAAACTCTAAAAAAGGAGCGGTCGCGATGTAAATGACAACGGAAATTCCGATACCTATAGAAAGCACGATCACCGACAAAACACTGGAGCTTTTATAGCGAAGACACAGGCGCAGCCCGAACTGGAAACCGCGTATCAGATCCACAACGACACGCGTGCCCCAAGAGTCGCGGGTCTCCTCCTTCATCTTCTCCAAACCGCCAAAATCCACGTGAGCTTTCTTCTTCGCCGCCTTCGGATCCAAGCCGTCCGCTTCGTATTCGCGCGCGAGCATCTCGATGTGGAAACGCATCTCGCCGTCCATCTCCGAATCGAGACGCTCCGCTCCGAACAATGCCCGGATGCGATACTTCGCTGTCCTCCACAAACCCATAAAGCTAACCGATCTGCAGCACTCGATTGATCGCCTTCGACACGCTCCTCCAATTGGCCAGCGCCTCGTCGAGGAAGCTCTCTCCTTCCGCAGTCAACTTGTAGAATTTCCCCCGTCGGTTGTTTTCGGATACACCCCACTCGAAATCGATCAGCCCCTTCTCCTCAAGCCGGTAAAGAGCCGGATAAAGCGAGCCTTGCTCCACCTGCAAGACCTCGTCCGACCACTGCCGTATCATCACCGATATGCCATACCCATGCATCGGGCTCTCCCGCCTCAATGCCTTAAGGATCAACAGATCCAAGGTCCCCTTCAATAAATCCGGTTTCGAATTGCCCATAAACCCTACTCCTAGGATTTCTAGGAGAGAGGGCAAGTCTTTTCTCCTAGAATTTCTAGGAAAGCCACTTTGATGAAATTCCGATACAGCCAGACTCTCGCCTCGCTACTCACACTTCACAATTCACTCCTCAACCCTACTCCGCCCGCAGCGCTTCCGACGGGTCGATTTTCACGGCCCTTCGGCCGGGCAGATAGCTGGCGAGCACAGCGACGCCTACTAAAACGGAAAGCGTCGCAAGGTAGGTCACTGTATCCAGACGGGAAATATCGAACAACTGGCTTTCCAGGAAACGATTCAGGTATAGTGACCCGAGCAAGCCCAGCCCCAATCCAATCAACGTTCTCCGCAAGCCTTGATTCATCACCATGCCGAGCACCTCGGACCGGGTCGCCCCAATCGCGGCGCGGATTCCGATCTCACGACGGCGCTGCTCCACGCTGTAGGCGAGAACACCGTAGATGCCGATTGCCGACAAGACGAGGGCGAGCCCCGCGAACAAGCCGATCAGCAAAGCCATTCCGCGACGTTCCAAGTTCAGGCCTTCGTAGGGAACATCCAAGGTATTTGCATCGTACAAGTGGAGGTTCGGGTGTACCTCACGCAGTTTTGTCTGCATTTCCGGAGCGATGCTCTCCAGCGATCGGCGGGTTCTCAAGGTAATCAGGAATCCCCACAAGGGTCTACCATCATTGGCGTTTTCATACACCAATGGAAGCCCGTCGGGCGCATCGCGCCCTTCATAGTTGATCTGGCTGACCACGCCCACAATGCGGCCCCACTCCGCATTGGGTTTGGGAATGCTGAATCGGCGATCCAGTTCCATCCCGATCGCCTCTTTCCCATCCAGGTACCGTTCCACAAAGGCTTGATCGACGATATACTCTCGTCCCCTCACTTCCTTTCGTACAAACGGTCGACCGCTCAAGAACGCCACTCCCATGGCATCGAAGAACTCTCCATCCACCCACTTCATCTGAACCGAAAACCCATTTTCGCCGTCGGGCACAGGAATCCCTTTCACCGCGTACTGGGACCCCCTCCCCTTCGTCCGATAGAACGCCCGGTCCATACCATAGCGAAATCCGACCGCTTCGACTCCAGCGATCTCCCGCATGGACTCCAGAATACGTGTCCGGGCGCCCACCCAATGCGTATTGTCCTTGTAGACTTCCCTCAATTTTACGCGAGCTTGTATCACTTGGGTCGGATCGAAGCCGGGATCGGTCTGCATCACTTTGTAAAGGCTGCGCGTGAGCAACCCCGCCCCGATCAACAACGCGCAGGTAATCGAAACTTGCAAAACCACCAATCCGTTGCTCAAGGCGCGAGAACTGAGGCTTGACGAACTCATTCGGCCACTCGTATCGAGTTTTTTTATACACCCTGATCTCCAAAGTAGCGCGAACGGCAGCAGCCCCATGACAAGCGCGATCACCAAAGCCGCGCCTAATATCCAAAGAATGATCGTTCCGTCGATCAAGGCCGCCGCCGCTGTGGGATCCAAAGCGGTCAAGTAGTGGTTGACAGCATGCAGGCCGAAAACCGCTAAAACCGAACCGACCATGGCCCCCAACAACGCCAGCAGCAGACTCTCGGAAAGCATCACCCTCCCAATTGCCACACGCCCCGCCCCGCAGGAGTAGCGAATCGACAACTCGTTCTGCCTTCGGTTTGCCCGGCTCAGCAACAAGTTCGCCACGTTGACGCAACCAATCAAGAGCACGAACAAGGCGCCCACCTGCAGCAATTTTAATTGGTTTTCAAAGGGGTGAGGAAGATCGAACAGGAACCGCCGCTGGTCCCGCTCGAATATGTGCTGCTCCACTGCGGTCGCGTTTTCCTCGTTCCAGTTCTTTTCGATGGCAAGCAGTCGCTGAGCAACCTGATCATGGCTCACGCCCGGCTTCAGCCGTATCCACAAAGCGCTGTCGGGAACGCGTTTCCCTTCGACAATGCGGTGCCTGTAGGGGGAGAAAAAACGGATTCCCCGGTCGAAGAGCTCCAAGGACCGAGGCGCTACGCCGATGATCGTCCGGGACGGCTTGTTCAAAAACGCCATCTCCTTCCCGATCACGTTGGGATCGGAATCGTACCGGCTCTCCCACAGCGATTGAGAGAGCACAACCACATTCGATTCGGTCGGATAGGTTTCGTCTTCGCTATAAAAACGGCCCAAAACCGGCTTCACCCGCATTACATCGAAGAAACTAGCGGTCGCGTGAACCCCTTTCAATTGGGTCGATTCGGAAATACCGGAAACGTAGTAGTGAATCGATATCGCCTCGAAAAGGTCCGTCTCCTTCCTAAAGTCGTCGTACTGATAATAGGACGCGCCATCCAATATGCTGCCCATGGCCAAACTCTTGTGCGTCGTGTCCCGAGACACGTAGAAAACGCGGGCGATTCGTTCCGGATCGTCGAACGGCAACCCTTTCAGCACGAAGTGATAGAGGGCGGAGAAAATCGCGATATTCGCCCCAATACAGAGAGCCAGGGTGGAAACGACCGCCACACTGAACCCTCTGCTCTTCCAAAGGGACCGGGCCGAGTAGCGCCCATCCCGTATCAAGTCCGTCACCACACGCGCGCCCCACGAATCGCGGCAATCTTCCTTCAAAGACTCCACATTCCCGAAGCCCTTGAGCGCCGCCTTGCGGGCTGCACCCGCCGACATGCCCGTTTGCTCGTGGCTCTCCATCGCGAATTGCAGGTGACTCTGCATTTCGATCTCCATCTCCCTTTCCAGACGAAGCGGAAAGAACAACCCGACGAGCCAGTTTTTCCATCGATAGTACCACTCTAGCAACTTCGTCAGCATACGTCCTCCTCCCAAATAAAATTCCCCAATCTAGCCCTGCGACTGCAGCACCTCCGCAATCGCCGCCGCCATCGACTCCCAGCGCTCTTGCTCCTTCTTCAGATGCATTCTGCCCAGTGCCGTCAGCTTATAGAATTTCGCCTGTCGGTTGTTCTCGGATACGCCCAGCTTCCCCTTAATCCAACCCCGTTGCTGCATTCGCGAAAGCGTCGGATAAAGCGAGCCCTCCTCCACCTTCAGCGCCTCGCTCGAGAGCAAGTGAATCTTCTGGGCAATCCCCCAACCGTGATGTGAACCGCTCGAAAGCACCTTCATGATGAGCATCTCAAGCGCCCCCTGCGGAAATACGTGTTTCGTCATACTCTTTCCCTTTTTGCACAAGGGAAAGCACTTTCCCCTTATTGGTCAAGGGGAAAGTGCCATTCCAATTTCAAAGCCACATACAGATCAATCGATATTGAATCAGAGTAGCGCATCGATGGCGAAACCCACAGCTTTAGATTTAAGCGACTTTTGCGGAAACAACCCCTAGCATTCCATCTCGCCAGACACAATCGATTTCGCAAAAACCGACGGAGCGTAGATATTGGAAAAGAGTATCGAGATCGATATAGTGATCATGCTTTTCTCGGTGCCTTTCTAAGCTCCCTTGCTCCTGTTCGCTAAGGTGACCCGGCTCGTTCCAATATTGCACAAGCCGTTTCCAATTGAGTCGGTCATGTTCCGGTTTCGCAGAGCGAAACTGGTCACCAAAAATAAGAGTGCCTCCGGGCCTCAACCAGTTGCTTACCCGCTTGAAGAAGCGCTCAGGCGCTTTTATATGATGTAGCGCCAAGCAAGACGTCACTAGATCGAAGGAGTTTTTTGGGAAAGAAGTTTTTTCAAACTGCGCCACAACTTTAGTAATCGATTTCGGAGCCAATCGAGTTTCTGTAAGATCCAACATCTTGGCTGATCCGTCTAGCGCCGTAAGCCGTGCATCGGGAAAGCTATTTGCCAACAACACCGTCAAGTTTCCAGTCCCGCAACCGAGGTCGACTACAGACTGGGACTCCGTGGGATTATATTCCAGCACCGCGCTGAGCATGCGTTGATAGGACGGCATTGCCCGTTCGACAAGAGAACTATATTCTTCCGCAATTGCTCCAAAATACTCGTGCGCAGATTCCTGGTCTTCCATTTTCCTTTTAGGTTATGACGGCAATCTGAGCTTCGAATTGTCTTCCTCGAACTTCCGTATGGACTGAGAGAGCCCTGAAAACTCGAAGGATCGGTTTTGAAGCTATCTCACCAAATCCATCCTTGCCCTTGTTCAACCAACCCTACACCAAGAAACAAGAACTAGTATTGTGGATTATTGCTGCTACGTTGGTACTGACCAGGTGTTAGTCCAACGATAGCCCTAAATCGCTTACTAAATTGGCTCTGATCTGTAAAACCGGTTTCATACGCGACTTGAGCGATAGGCATATCTTTCTTCAAGAAAGACTTCGCTTTACCAAGACGAATATTCGTCAGATAGAAATAAGGGGTTTTCCCAGTCGCAGCTTTAAAGGTCCGCAGCAAATGAAACGGACTCAAACCTACTTCATTCGCTAAGTCCTTCAAATTCAAGTTCTCAGAATAGCGATCTTCCAGAATCCGCTTCAAACGGTGGACATGCTTTGATTCCACAAAATTTCGCTTTGATGACGCAACTCCTTCTGCGTGTCTGACAATGAGTTTGGAAAACACCTGCGATACAATCGTTTCTCGCTCCAGAAGAGAGGGATCCGATGTCTGCAATGTCTTATGGGTAGAGTAAAGCGCCTCGGCCAAACGCCTGTCATTCTTGATGATCAGAGGGAAATTTGGAATCCGATTTTCTTGACCCGTTACTTGACTCACCAACTCGCTAATCATGGCGACGCTTGGATAGTACATGCGATACGTGCAACCTTCATCGCCTACGCACCCACCTGCGTGCGTTTCGCCGGGAGGTATAATTAGGATGTCATGCGCTCCAATAGTTGCGCTCGATCCCTGGCGGATGGAAAAACGACCTTTCAATACACTCGCGATAGAATACGTGTCATGACTGTGTGAAGAGAAGTGATGGCGACTGTACTTTGCGTAAAGAAGCTCAAGACCCTCCAAGCAAGGATCGCTCCACATCATAGCGTTTTCTCTTTGCATTCTACTTTTGACGTAACGGACGCCTCCTTCGATGAAAGTAAAGAACTAGGGAATCCAGAGGCCGCCAATATTGCAACCATACTCTATTCCGCCCGCAGGGCTTCCGATGGGATATCCGCTTAGCTGAACGGCCCGAAAGACGCCTTGAATCAATACGCGACCGGCGATCGCCATCGACTCCCAGCGCTTTTGCTCCTTCCGCAGATGCATTCTGCCCAATGCGATCATCTTATAGAGCTTCGCCTGTCGGTTGTTCTCGGATACGCCCAGCTTCCCCTTAGTCCAGCCTCGCTGCTGCATACGCGAAAGCGTCGGATAGAGCGACTCCTCTTCCACCTTCAGCACCCATTAGAATCATCGATGTAGATCTGCCACTACATCCGTTGAAACAGCGCTTCGGGCCGGAGCGTAAGTTGAAGCAACGATCGACAATCCCAGCAAAGCAACGGACACGACAAAAGAAACCAAATCAGAAGGAGTCACGCCATAGAGCACTTCCTCCAAATATCGAGTAGCGAACACAGCCACTACTAAACCGATAACAACTCCGACTAACGAGGCCCTCAACCAATAGCCCAAAATACCCGTTAAAAGCTTCGAGTATGAAGATCCTAGAGCCCGTCTGATTGCAATTTCCTTCTTCTGCATGGAAATGGAATGAGCGAGCATCCCGTAAACTCCAACCACAGAAATTGCCAACGCCACAAAAGCGACAACGAGGCCGACAATCAGAAAAGTCTGCTGATTCTTGTACCTCCGCTCAATCGTTTCTTCCATCGTCTCGATAAGAGCCAAGGCTGCCTTAGACTCGTTTTCCACGAGCAACTCTTTGATCGGATCTATCAGTTGCTTCGGATCGCCCTTCGCCTTTATCGCTAGTCCGATCCAAAAAGGAACTTGGTGTTGGTAAGTCTGATACACCATACCATCCAAAGACGTGTAGCCAAGCAAGTTGTCCCCGCGGATGGGTTCGACAACACCCACTATCTTCAACCATCGTAGATTAGAATTTTCGTTAAGCGGAACGCGCTGAAAGGGAACAGCGATGAGCTTGTCGATAGGATCCTCATTGGAGAAATGACGAGCTGCAATACGACTGTCTATAATCGCGACTGCCGCATCTTCGCTATAATCCTCGGGAACGAAATTCCTGCCTTTCAGCAATTTTATATTTAACGCATCAAAATAGTGAATCCCTATTGAATCTCCAGCGCACGACGGCAACAAGGCATTCAAGTAGTCATCCTCAGGCCGAACAAAATGCATTGTCCATACCGCATTTATTTTCAAAGGAGGCCAATTCGTTATTCCTGCGGCCTCCACTCCTGGAAGTTCCTGCAATTGGCCCTCAAAATCAGAAATAAACTGTTTGGTACCCGCTTGATCATAACGATTTGTAGGTAATCGTATCACTCCGGTTAATACGTTATCGCTATCAAACCCAGGATCTATCCGAACAATTTCCGCGAAGCTCCTAAGCAGCAAAGCCCCTCCAACCATAAGAACCAAAGTAAATGCTATCTGAGTAGCCAACAGCATGGCGCGAAACCGCTTACTCCCTCTACTAGCGGATCCTGTACGACTGTCTTCCTCAAGAGAATCGCCTAAATATTTGTCTCGCAGGATTGGAATAAAGGAAACTAAACCGGTAACTGCTCCCGTAGCTGAAGACAACAATAAGGCATATACGAATACTCTCCATTCAATATCCAAACGAGGAGGCACGACAAACATACTAAAAGACCCCGCAGCGTCTAGAAGTCTCAATCCGACAGCCGCGAATACAACACCAAGCCCTCCACCAACCAGCCCAAACAGCCACACTTCAGATACAATCTGAAGGCCCAACCGGCGCCTCGTCGATCCCAACGACAGACGAATTGCAAACTCCTGCTTTCTCGCGCTATTCCGGCTCAATACAAGGCCCACTACATTAATGCATCCAAGGACTAAGATGATCGCAAGCGCGCCTTGCAGTAGAATGAGCATGGGACGTGTATTGCGCAATAGGTCCTGATTGGTTGTAGCTACTTCTGTGCGATGCTCGAATCGCTTTCCCTTCTCGTACTGCACAGGATAAAGAGGCCCATTGCGCTCGTTAAGCAAAGCTAGTTCCTGCCGAAACCGCTCCGCGGTGACCCCAGGTTTTAGACGAGCAAAATTTCCAAGGGAGGTGGAATACCGCCTCTCTACCGAAGTCAATGAACCTCCTTTCCTTAGCAATATCGGCGTCATGAGCATTCGTTCGTCGCCAATAACATCCCCCTGCAAAATTTCTGGAACTCGAAAGCTCTCAGGCATCACCCCGATTATCTCGCACGCTCGGCCATCTAAATAAATCGTTGTTCCTATCGCGCTGGGGTCACCATCAAATCGAGATTTCCAGTAGTCGTAAAACAGCACGGCAATTCCACCCCTACGCGACTTGGCAAAGTCCTCGTCAAACACTCGACCCATCAATGGAGCGACATTGAAAACGCGAAACAGCGAAGGTGTGACATACAAGTAATCAACGAACTCGGGAAGCATGCCATCGCCCGTTACCGTACTGTTCACCTGCAAGGTCGCCCCCATTTCCGACACAAGCTCCGACTGTTCCAGCCGTTCCAAATACAGGTGACCACTAGTGCCACGCATTTCAGGCGGCGACAACTTCCAATCGTCGTTAAAATTTTCATACACACGAACCACACGATCTTCTTCGGCAAAAAGCTCCGGATTCAGCCACAGCGAATTGAAAAGGTTGAAGAGAATAACATTCAACCCGATCGCCAATGCGAAGGTTGAAACGATGACAGCGCTATATCTCTTGCTCTTCCCCGCTCTACGACAGGCATACACAACATCCCGCCATAGATTTTCGATCCAAAGCACCGACCTAGACTCACGATGCGCTTCACGTAGTTGTTCCATTCCGCCGAGCGTAATATGGGCCCGCTTTCGAGCGTCTTTAGCCGACATACCCTGCTTTTCATTTTCTTCCGTGAGCAATTCGAGGTGATGCCTCAATTCCTCATCGAGATCCGCTTCCAATCGACGGTCGTCGAAGAGGGCCCGGATACGGGCAAAGAACCTGTAGACCCAGCCCGCCACTAGGTCGCATCTCCGCTGGAGGGATTGAGCATGCGGTCTATGATTCCGGACAACTGCTCCCAATTGGCTACGTCTTGAGCGAGGCGCTTTTCACCCAACTGGGTGATGTCATAAAACTTGGCCCTTCGGTTATTGTCGG
Organism: Opitutaceae bacterium; assembly: GCA_028284235.1. GTDB lineage: Bacteria > Verrucomicrobiota > Verrucomicrobiia > Opitutales > Opitutaceae > Pelagisphaera. The sequence continues at coordinate 177,438 of JANQSC010000023.1, read as the reverse complement.
ATGCCCCCCACTCCGCCGAGATCCACCGACCCTGCTGCAAACGGACCAAGGAGGCGTAGATCGTTCCCTGATTCAAGATCAGCACGTCCTCCCCCACCTGCTCGATCCGCCGCGCTATGCCGTAGCCATGCAGCGGCCCCATCGTCGCCAGTGTTTGCAGCACCATCAAATCGAGAGTGCCTTGTAGTAAATCGAGTTTCTTCTTCGCCATATCATTCCTGTGGTTCAGCCACATGAAGAACCGCTTTCCTGTGGGATGTCCACATAAAAGCGAAAATAGAACCCTCCTCAGGCGTTTTTTGCAGCCTTCAGCTTTTGACTTTCATCCTTCGATTTCAATCCACTCTTAGCGCCTCTATCGGATGAATCCGAGTGGCTCGCTTGGCGGGAAAATAACTGGCGGCCAGGGAGATGATAAGGAGTAGGAGCATTACAACTAGGTAAGCGCCCGGCTCATAGGGACTGACTTCGTATAAAAGACCGGCCAATCGACTGCTCAGAACCCGAGTCACCACTAGCCCGACGAGCAAGCCGACTCCTGCCCTGAAAAGTCCCTGATTCAATACGTTTCGAAGTATCACACTCTTTGGAGCGCCCATAGCGATACGAATACCGATCTCTCGCGTGCGTTGAGAAACATCAAATGACAATACGCCGTAGATGCCGACAAGCGAGAGGAGCAAAGCGATCCCCCCAAGGACAACGATTAGCAGCATGAATGCTTGCCGGTCATCGAGGGTCCCTCGAATCAGTTTATCGAGAGAGCCACTCAAGAATATCGGAAGATGGAGATCAATTGCCTGGACGCTTTCGCGCACCAAGGGAACCAGCTCCTGGTGACTGCGTTCACTCTTTACCAGAACACTGAATTCCCGACTGAAGCTTCTCGGATTCAACGGAAGATACACAAGAGGCATCCTGCCGTCCCGAGTGTCTGGATTCCCACCAACGCTATCCAAGCCCTTGTGTTTAACATTTTCGACGACCCCTACAATCGTAGACCATTTTTCCACCGGCAGCATTCGACTGGAATTTGCCACGATTTTTCTTCCTATCGGACTGTCGCCTTCGAAATAGCGCTCGGCGAATTCCTGATCGACGATTACATTCCGGGTATCCCCTCCCGCATCCGCAAAGCTAAATCCACTTCCCGACAAAAGCGGAATTCCCATCGTTTTGAAATAGTCGATCGAAACCATATTGTAGTTGACGTTGGAAAGATCCTCGCCGTGTACCGCCTCGTAATCGGGTACACGAACCGGACCATCGCCATGCAGAGACAAGGCGGGAAGATAGGCTACAAGAGCAAAGGATTCGACGCCGGGCATCCCCTTTATGGATTCTTCCAATCGAGTATAGAGATCAATCACGCTCTCGGTATCCCCATAGGACGTATCGGGTAACTTGATACTCGCGGTGACGACCTCTTGCGCATCGAAACCAGAATCGCCGTTTAAAGCCTTGTTGAAGCTCTGCAGAAGAAGGCCGGCCGCAATCAGCAACACCAAGGTCATCGCCAGCTGTCCGGACACCAACCCGGATTTGAGCGTCTGCATCCACTTGCTCGCCGTCGTCTTTCCTCCGTACTCGCGAATAGCGGCGTTTAGGTTCTCCCGGCATATTGCCGCCGCCGAGAACAATCCGATGACGACGCCCACGACCGCGGAAAGCGCTAGAGCAGACCCTACCGCGGAACTATCAATAGAAACCCAGTCAACAGCAGGAAGCATGTCTTTCAAAAAGATCTGGTTCACCCAAAAGATCCCGCCCCAAGCGAAGAACATGCCCGCCAAGCAACCGCATAGAACCAGCGCGAAGCACTCAACGACCAACCGGCGAACCAGAGCGAACTTCGACGCGCCCAACGCCTCGCGCATCGCAAACTCGGGAAGTCGATTCAGCCCTCGATTGAGCTGAAGGTTTATGACGTTAACACAGCCAATCAACAAAACCAGCAACAGACCGCCACGCAAAAGACTGAGAGGTCGGCCCAGTTCGTCGAGCCTCGACTGCTGGAACGTCTCTATTTTACTCTCGTGTTGATGCGTTCGCATCCAGTCCGTAATCCGTTCGCTAGCTGTTTCGGCAAAGCGGCGATCCAAGGCGTCGACTTGGGCTTTGGCATCCAAGATCGATGCACCGGGTTTCAGACGAGCCCAGAGATTGGCATAGTTGTTGTTACGCCCGTAATAGACTGTCGTTTCAAATTGGACCCTCTCGGCGCTCCAAGTCCATGCTCGAAAAAAGTCCAACTCTCGATTCTGCCAACTGGCCGCTTCAGGCGCGACCCCAATGATCGTAAGCAACTCCGAATCCACCGTTATAGTCTTGCCCACTACCTTCGCCTCCGACGCGTAGTGGGTCCTCCAGTGAGATTCGGTCAAAACGATTACGTCGCCACTTCCTTCAATAAAATGCTCCTCGCCAAAAAGCTGACCCACAAGGGGGTCAAACTTGAAGACGTTGAAGTAGTCCGCGGTCACCAAAAGGCCAACCCCTCGGGAAATCGCGGAGCCACTCGTGATGTTTGCCGAAATTTCATCTACCAAAGTCAAGCGCTCGAACGCGTCCGCGTTATCCCGAAAGTCCAGGTAGAGGGGAATGTTCGAGCTAGATCGACCAATTCCTTTTCCCGGGTAGTTATTATATATCTCGACCACTCGGTCGGGCTCCGGGTACGCGGGCGGTCCAAGCGCTGTATTGAGTATACTGAATACAATTGTGTTTCCCCCGATACACAACCCCAGCGTAAGCAACACCGCTACGCTGAAACCTTTGCTCTGCCAAAGCAGTCGTGAAGAATACCGAATGTCGCTTATTAAATCCATCACGACACGCATACCCCATGAATCACGAGCCTCCTCCTTGAGTGACTCAATATTGCCGAACTCCTTTAGCGCTCGTTTCTCTGCCTGCTCTTCAGTGAGACCCTCTTCCTTGAAATCACTGATCAGCTGATCCAAATGCGCCTGCATTTCCTCATCGAGATCGCTTTGATGGCGACCGTTTCGAAAGAGAGCCCGCAGCCGCAGGTGAATTGAGCGCAACCAAGCCATGACTACCCCTCGCGAATGATTAGATTGATTGTCTGGCTGAACTCCTGCCAGTACGAAACTTCCTCTTGGAGCTGGGCGGCGCCCTCCTTCGTCGGCTCGTAGAACTTCACCTTCCTCCCCGACTCAGACTGCCCCCAACTGGATTTGATCATTCCTTTGTGCTCCAGACGGTGGAGCGCCGGGTAGAGCGACCCCTGCCCGACTTTCAGCTTCTCCTTTGAAAAGACCTGGATCTGCTTGGCGATCTCGTAGCCGTGCCGCTTCTTCGACTGAAGCAAGCGCAGGATCAAAAGCTCTAACGTTCCATGCAGGAGTTCCCGATTGCTCTTCTTCATATGTCGATTACCGACATCTTACGTGTCGATAGTCAACATATTTGTTCCGGCGCCGATTGGCGAAGGCGCCAATCGCACTCCCGACTTGCGTGTTGACAATCTGGGCGTTAACCGTAAAACCATGAAACCATGAAAACGACATTGGATTTGCCAGACGACGTGGCGGAGCTACTCCGCAAGGAATCCGCGCGCCGGGGTGGTCGGAAGAGAGCGTCATTGACTAGACTGGTAAGCCGGGCCGTCCGGGAAGTCTACGCCGGAGAACCAGATAAACCGGCGATCGTCGACCTGAAAGCAGGCCGAGTGGTGGTAAAGCGAGAGTCCAGAATGCCAGTTGTCGACTCCGAAGATCTCGCGGACGCCCTAGACGACTGATGGCATTCGCACTCGACAACGACGTGTTTTTCGCTGCGCTCTATGAAGGGCATGTCGCTCACAGAAAAGCCCGCGATTGGCTGGACCAAATCAAGTCGGAAGGCTGGGGCATAGCGTTGGAAACGCACCTAGCCGCGATGCGACTCCTGATGAATCCAACAATCCTCGGACGGTCGGCGTTCAACGGAAAATCGGCTCTCGAAATCGTCGATACGGAACTTTCGGGGACTCACCCAGGCGAAGTCCTAATAGCCCTGGGCCGACCCGATCCCAATCTGTTCCATAAAGCAACCGGGCACCGACAGATCATGGATTTCTGGCTGGTCCAAACCGCCCGAGACAATGGCTACATCTTAATCACCAGAGACCGCGCACTCGCTCGAACCTGGCCGGAACACGCCAGTCTTCTCGATTGATTTTCAATTCTCACGGATCACATCCATGGGACTGATTTGCACGGCTCACCCGACCAACAACGCCCTCGTCCCCATGTCGTTCGCAAACGGGCCATTCTCCGACGGGCGTTCAGCTTTCCAAGGAGTCCAGCAATCCCGCTAAAGCCAGCCACGCCCGAACAGCTCGCCCATATCATCATTCACTCTTCCACACCCTACTCCCTACTCCGCCCGCAACGCTTCTATCGGACTCGTCTTTCCCGCCTGTCGGGATGGCAGGTACGACGCAAGGATGGCAACCGCTCCTATGACAACCGTCACAGCGAGGTAGGTCAGAGGATCCGCGGGAGCAATTCCGAAAAGCAATCCGCGAATGAGCCAACCCGCGCCAAACGCGCCCAACAATCCGATCCCAACTCCGACCAAGGCCAACTTTCCACCCCCTTTGATCACCAGCGCCCGGATGTCTTGCAACGAGGCCCCCAACGCAATACGAATCCCAAACTCCTGAGTCCGTTGACTTGCCGCAAAAGAGGCCACTCCGTAGAGCCCTATCGACGAGAGCACGAGCGCCGCCGCCGCGAAGACAATCAACATCGTCATTGTTAGTCGGCGAAAAAAAGACTGACTGTCCACTATCGACTGCAACGTTGTCACGTTCGATACAGCGAGATTCGAATCGATCCCCGCTATAATGTCGCGTATCGATTCCACTAATCCCATTGGATCCCCATGCGTTCGGGCCACGAGTCTGATGAACCCAAATGGCATTTGCGCCGCGGGGCGATAGATTGAGTCGAGCGAGTTTTGATCCACTCCATGGTGCTTCACATGACTGACCACGCCGACAATCTCATGTAGCTCCCCATCGTCAAAGAAACGCTTCCCCAGGGCCTCTTCGCTACTAGACCACCATCGGCGCGCCAGTTGCTGATCCACCAACGCGACACGCCCCACCTCAGCGGTGTCAAACTCGGTAAAGGTCCTGCCGGCCAAAAGTCGTATGCCCATCGCTTCAATCGCGCCGGGCGTGATTCTAGAATACTCCGCGAAAGGCTCTTCCGTCCCTCCTGCCGTAAATTCCGGCTGTCCCTCAATTCGGTAGTTGTCCTGATGGCCACCCAACAAGTTTGAGCACAACCCCGCATACTTTAGCTCAGGCAACGCCCGTGTTTGTAGCAATAGCTTCCGATAAAACGCCAACTTCGCTTCATCCGATGCATAGGTCTCGCCCTGCAGGGAGACATTGAGGATCAACGTATTGTCGGGATTGTATCCCGGACCCGCCACTACATATTCCTGGTAGCTTCTCACAAGCAGCCCAGCTCCCGACAAGAGAACGAGCGCGAGGGCGACTTCGCCAACGACAAGCGCGTCCTTCAAACGCCGAAACTGGCGTCCCGCCGTAGCGGTTCGAGATCCACTGAGAATCAACACAGACGTAGACAGCGAAGCCTGTATAGCCGGAAACAATCCGAATAGTAGGCACGTCATGAATACAATCCCTGCGAAAAACAGAATTCCGCTAGTATCGAAAAGCGTAAAGTCAACCTCGCTAAAACGCATCTCGGTTTCCGCAAAATCCGCTAGAAACCGAACTCCCCAGCGCGCAAGAACCAATCCGATAGCGCCACCTGCAACCGCCAGGATGAAGTTCTCGCTCATAAGTTGACGAATGATCCTCGGACGACCCGCGCCAAGAGATGCGCGAAACGAGAATTCAGCCGATCGACTGGCAGCCCGCACCACCAAAAGACCTGCAATATTCACGCAGACGATCAAAAGCAAGCAGCCCACCGCGCAGGACAGCAACACCAGTCCAGGTCGGACATCTTCAACAATCTCTTTGTGGTAATCGTCCACCAGCATCGTGACTCCCAAATTGCTGTCAGGATACTCTTCGCCAAGTAGAGCGGTAATCCGATTCAAATCACGATAGGCCTGATCGACACTCATCCCCTCTTTCAGCCGGCCAATTCCATTGATACCCGGGTGGTTCCTCCGATTCAGAAAACCGCTATTTCGAGCATTCAGGCCAATTGGAGTCCAGACCACCGCAGGATTGCTCGCCCGAGTGGGAAAATTAAATCCAGACGGCAATACGCCAATCACGATATACGGATTATTGTTTAGTATCACCGTTTCACCTACGATGCCCGGATCTGCCCCATACATTTGCTGCCAAAAAGCGAAACTAAGCACCACTGTCCGTTCCGACTCCGCTCTATCATCGCTTGGTCCAAAAAAACGACCGATATGGGGTGTCGCTCCCAACATAGACAGCAGATCAGCGCTCGCTTCCATCCCGAGGATTCTCTCCGGTCGATCCACACCGGTTAACGTGAATCCTTGAAAACGATAGCAATGAAACTCGTCGAACGACTCGTTCATTTCTTTCCAGTCCAGGAAATTCTGATACGCAATCGACATCGGTCCAAACGAGGGATGAACCGGTTGAAACTCGGCAAACTGCTCCGACTCAGGATACGGGAGCGGCTTCAGCAGCATGGCATTGACGAAATTGAAAATCGTCAAATTCGCCCCGATGCCCAGAGAAAGCGTGGCCACCGCAACCACGGTAAACCCCTTGTGCTTTCGCAACTGCCCCAATCCGAACGTTAAGTCTCTTTTAAAGTCGCTAACCATCCGCGTTCCCCACGAATCCCGGCAGTCCTCTTTAATTTGCTCCACACCGCCAAACTCCCGCAACACCCTCTTGCGCGCCTCCTCCCGGCGAACTCCTTGCTCCACAAGGTCGTCGACCGCCTCGCCAATGTGGCAGTCCATTTCCGACTCGAGTTCGTTTTGCTTCCGGCCAACGCCGAAAGTGAATCGAACCGCGTTCCACGTTTCCACCAACCAGCGCGCCATGAACTAGCCCTTCTCGAGAATGGACTCGATGACACCTACAAACTCCCGCCACTGCTGCTTCTCCACTTCAATCTGAGTATGTCCGTGGGCAGTGAGTTCGTAGAACTTCGCTTCTCTCCCCCGTTTTGTCTCGCCCAAGCTCGAACGGATCAGCCCTTTCTTCTCCAACCGATGCAACGCCGGATACATCGAGCCGTGCCCCACCTTCATCCGCGAATCGGAAAGAAGGAGTATCCGTTTCGAAATGTCGTACCCATGCCGCCTCCCGGAAGCCAAGATCTTCAAAATCAGCATGTCCAAAGTCCCTTGCAGCAAGTCCATGTATCAAGCTTCGATATATAAATTTATATGTCAAGCTTCGATATGTTGCACGCCCTTCCTCGACCTTGGAACCTCCCTAATCGCAAACACCTTCACCAATCTCTGAAATTCCGAGTTGACAACCTACAGGTAGATATTCTACCTGTAGATGTATGAAGTCTGAAATCGCAAACTATCCGAAGATGGATCCCATCCTCTGGGCTATCTGGGGAGCTGTCTTCGCGGGCTTAGTCGTCATCTATTTCGCGTTTGCGGGCGGAACGTCCGGAAAGGGCGGGCTGGGTGTCGCAACCGCTGAACTGCCCTACCTTCTCTTGATAGGAGCAGCGGTGGTTCGCTGGCTCGTAATCCCGCGGGCGAAGCGGGCAGGCGGAATTCTCATCCTCGCTCTTTTGGGGATCGCCCTCTCGGAAGCGGCAACCTATCTGCAACTATTCGCGATCGGCGAACCCTACCCGAACGCGCAACCGTTTGTATTTATGCTGAGCCTACTCAGCCTCGCTCAATTCACTCCTCATTATATAAAGCGTTACCTCACTCAACCCATCGACTCGTAGTTACCTATCGGAAAATGCCCAATCAGAAAAAAGACCTCCTTCAAGGCACGCTGGACCTCCTCGTGCTTTCCGTTCTTTCCACCGGCCCGAATCACGGCTACCGCATCGCTCGTCGCATCGAGCTCGTTTCCCAGGACGCGTTGAAAGTGAACCAAGGTTCGCTCTACCCCGCCCTCCACCGACTCGTAACCAAAGGCTGGATAACGGCCGAGTGGGGCCTGACCGAGACCAAACGCAAGGCCCGCATTTACACACTCACGGAAACGGGTCGCGCTCAAATCAAAGAAGAAGCCTCTTCCTGGGTCCAGTTTTCCCAAGGAGTGACCGCCGTTTTGCAAACCGCCGACTTAATCTAAGATGGGACGATCCCTAGCCCGACGCCTCGCCGCGTATTTTCAGTCGCTCTTCCGACGACCTACGAAGCAGTCGGATCTCGACGAGGAAATTCAACTCCACATTGACGAGCTGACCGAGGAGTATATCGCCGACGGCCTGTCGCCCGCCGACGCGCGCAAAGCCGCCCTCAAACGCTTCGGAAGCGTGGAGTGGATTAAGGACGACACGCGCGAATCGTGGGGCATGCAGCGATTTTTGGATACGCTGCGCGATTTCAAGTTTGGCCTTCGACTTACCGTCAAACACTCCACTTCGAGCGTACTCGCCGTCGTCGTACTCGCCCTCGGCATCGGAATCTCGACTATTCTCTTTACCACCGCCAGCAAACTGCGCGACACCAGCGGTGGAGGTGACTTGGACGATCGCCAGTTCCTCGTTGAATGGGAAGTGGGAAAAACGCGCGGCGAGCCCATTTCCATTCACGACTTCCTGCACTTGCGGAACGAAGTCGATTCAATCGAGAATTTCATCGGAATCCAGGGCGCCAAGACGTTCTTCCATCTTCCCTCGCAGAAAGAAGACGGGAAAGTCTACAGAATGGCCCGGACCTCCCCGAATTTCTTCGACCTCACGCAAGAACAGCCCGAATACGGCCGGCTGTTCAATGCCCAGGATGCGGATGACGCCGACGTTCGGCCGATTGTCGTTTCGTACTCAGTCGTTTCCCAGTTTTTCGATTCGGCGAAAGACGCCGTGGGAACGGAAGTCGTTCTCGGAGATCAACCCTGCGTCATCATCGGCGCCATGCCCAAAGGCTTCGCCTTTCCTGAATTCCAGAACATCTGGATGCCCACCGACTGGAGCGAGTTCGACGGCGCCCTCCGCAGCGAATCACCCCGCGTTCGCGTGACCGGACGGCTAAAACCCGGATTCATCCAGCCTCAAGCTCAAGCCGAGCTCGACACTATCGCTGCCAATCTCGCCACGGAATACCCGGATACCAACGAGAACTATACGCGTATCCGCCTGTCCCGATACAAAGACCAGTTTATCGACGACGACGCAGGGGTCATCATAGGTCTCGCCCTCTTCGGGTCCGCCCTCGTATTAGCCGTAGCCTGCGCCAACGTATTTCAAATAGTCATCGCCCGGACCGCCGTTCGAAGCCATGAGCTGGCCGTCCGACGCAGCCTCGGCGCCAGACGCGGCAACGTCATCTGGCAGGTCATCGTGGACGGGCTCACCCTCTCCAGCGCCGGCGCCCTCGTGGGACTCGGCATCGCGGCGGTCGGATTGGATTTCCTTTCGGACCAACTCGTTCTCTTCGAGATGCCCGGCCTGCACACCTTTCAACTCACACCCAGCGCCATAGCGTTCGTACTCATCGCGGCAACGCTTTCGGGCGTCGTCTCCAGCATAATTCCTGCGTGGCGCGCGTCGAAAATCCAGGCCTTCGACATTCTCAAAGACGACACCAAAAGCAGTGGCAGCATCTATATCGGCTGGATCGCCAAGACGTTGGTGGTTTCCCAAGTCATGTTCTCCACGCTCTTGCTCTTTTTCAGCATGTCTCTGCTCTTTCCTTCGTTCTATGTCGACTCCGTGAAACTGCCGTTCGACAAGGACTCGCTTCTAACCGTCCGAGTCGGGCTCGGATTAGGTGAGTACTCAGGTGAGAACACCGATGTCGAAGGCCTCTACACCGACCTGAAGAACGCCTTCATGGAAATTCCAGGCGTCCAAGCCACCGGGTTAACCACCGCCCAATGGGGGCTCATCGGCGAGAATAAACGGCTCGAAGTCGAGGGGCGAACAGACGACGCCGACGCCCGTCTGTCGACGCAGCTCGTAGTCGCATCGCCCGACTACTTGGACGCGTTCGGCGCCCGGCCGATCTCAGGACGCGCCCTCACTCCCTTCGACACCAAAGACTCGTTGAAAGTGTGCATGGTCAATCCCGCCTTCGCCAATTTCCACTTCCCTGGCGAAGAAGCGATCGGGAAGCGCATTCGCATCAAGCCGGGACACGACGAGTGGATTACGATCGTGGGTGTCGTTCCTGAAATGAGTCCCGAGATTCCCACTACCAGTCAAGCGGAAGCCAGAATGTTGGAAGAGGTAACGACCGTGGTCATTCTTCCCTTCACGCAACGAAAAGCGGAAAGCCCCACTCTGCTCATCAAAGCCGACAACGCATCGCACTCCCGATATCGAACCGCTGTTCGAGAGGCTCTCCAAAAAATTGCCCCAAAATCCCAAATACAAGGGTCCATCCTTACGATGGGGGAACGGCTCGACATCGTCAGCAATTTCATCCAGTCGGTTTCCCGAGTCGGGCAGTATTTCGGCGGCGCCATTCTCGCAATGTCTATCATTGGACTGTATTCAATAATCGCATTCACCACATCTCAGCGTCGCAAGGAAATCGGAATTCGCATGGCTGTCGGCTCAAACGCTTGGGGAATCGCCAAGTCCGTTCTCAAACCGTGGTTCGCAGCGATCGCGGCGGGACTCAGCCTCGCAGCCATCGCCTACTACGCCCTATCTTCCCTACAGTACCTTCTCTTCTCAACCACCGACGTGTCCGTGCAGGAGAATCTCCAGTCAGTTCTCCCGTTGGTCATTCCTGTTATTGGCATTGTTATCGTCGCCAGCCTCTTCTCCATGGCCCTGCCCGCTTGGCGGGCAATCAAGATCCAGCCCATGGAAGTTATCCGGATGGAGTAGGCGCAGACGCGCCTACACTACTCGATTTCTTCTTCAAGCTGATTGGCGCCTTCCCATAGACTGCTTCTGTTAAAGGCGCAGTATTTCTATGACAGAAAACTAGTTCCCATCCCGCGCCGCCGCTCGATCGCCCTCTATGATCGATTCTATAAACTCTTGGGGCACGTTTACGGCTCTTGTGAAGTCTCGATTTCGATACTGCTTGTAGGCTACAATCGAACTGATCACTCCGTGCATACGACCTTCTTCGTCAATCAGCGGCGATCCGCTGTCGCCTCGAAGAACCGGCACCACCGAGATAACTTCACGCGCTTTCGAACCGTCGGGCAGGACCGCGTCTTCGATCTCCCTGCTTTGAAACATTTTTCCGGCGGCTGGAATGTCATTCAGCCACCCGCCACCGAACAGATTCGTCCCCCATTCCGGCGTTTGATCGGCCATCTTCAGAATGAACGCGCAACTCAACTCGGCCTTTATAATGGCAAAATCAATATCGGGATCGGAAAAAACCAAGCGAAACGGGACGACTCGCATCGCTTCCATATCGTTCACGAAGTCATATTCCGAATACACCATCACCGCCTCGGGAACATCGACAACGTGCTCCGCCGATATAAAGTAGCCGTCCGTAGCCACGGCCACGCAGTGGCCCGCCGAATGCGCAACTTCATTTCCCAACTTTGATCCGTCGAAATGCACAGTCGTTGTCGATGTCACCACGCTCACCCCACTTTCTTCCTCTCGGCGTTCGAGAACCTCATTCTCCGCAAAAAGGGCGGATTGAATCTCCTCAATCGAGTGACCCGCCGCGCTGAATACCAAGCCGCTATGGGCTTGCAAAAAACTGCTCAGGCTACCGCGCTGGGCCATAAGCCCGTATTCCGGATGGAGGATTGCCGACTCGTAGCGCATTTCCTTGTCAAGGTAGCCCCTCATCGCGACCTCTCTCAACTCGGGCGAATACTCGTAGTTGCGAACGGCGCAACCGAACAGATTACACAATAAACCAAATACAACGATACCTCGCGCGAAGCGACACCTCGGGATTCCAGTCATCGCTTTCGAATCGTAAGCGCGATGGCGAGGCGAGCAAGCCCGATTAAATTCGAGCCCGGCTGCGCGAGCAGCCGGGCCCTTCCCACTTACTTCACCGACACCCGCCTCGACTTAACGCCTTTGAATTTCCTGCCGTAGTAGTCGCCGGCAACCGACTGCATCTTTCGAATCGCGTTGGGGAAGTCCTGTCCCGCCGCTCGAATGCTGCACCGCGTCGTCCAGAGCAACTCGAGCTCTCCTCGCTGCATGCGCTGAAAGTCGTAGGCCATCAGCGACATATAATAGCGATCTTCGCTCAGCATCCGCTTGAGTCGGCGCTCCTCCGAAGGGGAGGCCTCGCTCGAGTACGCTCCCTCCAAGCCAATCACCTGAGCATGATAGTAGGCGGTTTGAGCATTCGCAGATGTGAATTTTCTCGCCGCTTGAAGGTTGTGATCCAACGACGCGAGAGCGTTTATGTCGTCATCAATACCTCCATAGCTCGCTCCGTCCAGAACATGAGCATTGTCAGTCAGCGTATCCAATGAGTTTATACCCAACAACTCTTCACCGGACACGCTCGCCGGCATTCGGCCGTAGTGAAGCACGACCAACAGCTCGTTGTCCTCCTCGAGTCGACTTGGGGAGAAACCCCGTTGCGCCATACCGCTCGCCATCCCGTCGGCAATCTCGGAAAAGGAAATCGCGTCCAAAGACGCGTCCGCAATCCCTCCCCGATTGAATTGGCCTTCGATCACCCGATACCTTTGAGATGCGGATCCCCCGCCCACGGATCGGGCTGAGAGATAGTCAAGGTCCGCATCCGCCTGGATTGCCACTCGATTGGCTCCACTTACGAGATTCGACAACGAAAACGCCATCGACATGCCAGCGGCTAGCGCCGCTTTTCCTATTTTCATTTCTGTATTCCTTTCACCTTATCCAGCATCCGAATACAGCCGGTCCTTCAACCGTCTCCACCCAAACACCTCACATTGCTGTCTACAGGAACCTTCCTATAGCTTGTCTATGGGAACGCGCTTCCCATAGAATGTCAAGGGGAAGAGCGGGTATTTCTTCAGTTTTCGAAGAGACAACTATCCTCTACAACCCGGAATCCCCCCCACCCGGCAATGGGCCATCGCTTCGTCAGCGAGAAACGAACTGCGGAATCGATGAACTCGACCCCCACCCTCACTGGTCGGAGACGAATCGACGCGATACAGCGTCGACGCGTTTCCCAATCGCAGATCGAAAATGTGGTCTCGCTATTCCTCGATTTCCTCTTCGAGCTGATTTTTCCGGAGTTGCTGATTGTGGAGTTCGGCTTTCATGTCGGCGATACGCGCCTGCGACCGCAGACCTCGTTTTTCCAACTCCAACTCCGTGAGCTTAGCAGCGCGCTTAGCGGACTCGAGCTTCTCGTCGTCAATCAGCCCGTTTTCAAATCGTTGTTGCGCCTGGTCGAGCTGCTTTCGGGCGAATCCCAACTCCAACTCCGCCTGCTCCAGATCCAGTTGGGCCTCCTTCATCGCCAATTCAATCTGCTTCTCCAGACGGACCGATTGAAGCGCCTGTCGCTCGACTTCGACTTCGATTTGACGGCGACGATCCTCAGCGTGGTGCACGGTTCGAATCTTTTCCCCGATCAGTTCTTCGAGCATGCGCTCCAACCGGGCGATGCGGGCGTCAATCGATTCCGCTCGGGCGTCACGCCGTGCGTCGTCGTCATCGTGGATGTCGATATCCACGACCTTTTCGGCACGCTCAACCACTTCAGGCCGTTCGGCGTACGCGTCCGAATCAGCGGTTTCACGAGCATGGAGAATGTATCCAGAAAGCGGTAGCATCAGTAATGCCAGCAGCGCGGCGAGTTGTTTTTGAATTTGAGTCATGCGATGGGTTGGTTTCGTTTTCAATATCATGATGAATCGTCTTTTTATCGTGTTGAGATGGCGCCGCTCGCCCACGCCGCAAGCGGCGATTGGAAAGGGGGCGGACTTGCCGGAAAGAAAATCGAAGGTTTTTACCAGTGCCTGCGCGTAGTGCTTCGCCGAGGAGGGATGGGCCCACAGCACCCACGCGTCGCAGCTATCCTCTTCCGCCTTGCGCAGGCCGCCGCGAGCCCACCAGACGAGCGGATTCCACCAAAGTAGTCCGATGATCGTCCACTCAATCCATCGGAACCAATGATCCTTGCGACGCGCGTGGGCCAATTCGTGAGTCATCAATGTATCGCGCTCTTCAACCGAGAGCTGATCCCACAGTTTAGTCGGAATGACGATTGTCGCCTTCCGGCCAAACGCCCAAAGCAAGGGGGAAATATTGCCTTAGACCTGGACGATCTCCGGAACGCGTTTCAACTTCAGCCGCTCGGCATTGCGCGCGGCGACGCCCTGTAGTTCGTCGTCCGCTACGGACGCGTTCTTCAATTCCTGATTAAAGCGGTAGCTCCGGTATCCCGCCAGGCAGAGCCAGCCGAGCGAGCCAGTCGCCCAGATCCCCAACAGAATTTGTAGGTAGGGAATCGACGCGGACCGTACCAACGCTTCCGCCCGCTCCACTTGGTAAGGATGCAGGACATTCTCGCTCACCACCGCTTGGACCACCGCAGTCGGCGACACCGCGACCTCTTGCGAAAGCTCGAACGGAATCTTGACCAGCGGAGGCGTTACCAATTTGACCAGCGCTATAAGCCAAAAGAAGTGGCTCAACGCCGGGGCGTTGAACACGCGCGACGAGACGATCGCCAGCGCTGCGATTCCAAGCGACAAAACGCTATTGGCGACAATCCATTCGAGTAGTGAGTGCATAGATACAAACAGGGTTAAGATTCGTCGATGAGTTTCTGCAAGGCTGCCCGATCCTCATGCGACAACTTCGTCTTCTCGGTCAGGTGTATCAGCAGCGGCGTGAGCGAGCCGCTGCATAGTTTATCCGCCAGCGTCTCCAGACCCGTGCTGATGAGATCCTCCCGGCTGACTTTCGGGGAAAAAGTATGAGCATGGGAGCGCTTGCTTTTAGCTACGCACTTCTTGGCAAGAAGACGGTCCAACAACTTCTGCGTCGTCGCGTACTCGCTCGTGGTCCCCTCCTCGTAAATCGAATCCGTAATCTGGCGGATCGTCGAAGCCGGAGCGCTCCAAAGTACCTCTAGAACCGCCAGTTCGGCTTCCGTAACATTGATGGGTTTTCTCGGCATGATGTCAGTCAACCTGTCTGAGACATGGATAAACTCAGACATAATGACTGAGATGTCAACCTCTTTTCTGAGTGCAGGGCAAGAAGTGGCTTGCTATTACTAGGTAGCGGCCGACCCCCGAGCGGCCAAATGAAACGGGAAAAGTGGCCGCTCGGAGATCGGCCGCTACCAGAAAGCTCAACGCGAAGGTCACAATCGCGCCTATTTTTCGCTCCGCGAAAACCCATCCCTCCCGCTTAGCGCATACGCGTCGACTTAAACCCGACGGGACGTCGGGTTCCACCTTACCCCGCTTGCGTCTAGGGTGGAACGCGACGTCCCGGCGCGTTTTCCCAAGCAAGAAATTCGATGGTTTGACGCGTCTACGCTAAGCGGGACGGGATCGCTAGTCCCTCCTCCGTCGGGAATGGGTGTCTCCGCGAGACAACAGGCGCTAAGATTGGTTCAGACGTACGAGCAAACCTACTTGCCTGCGTAAGCGAGTTTTCGAAATAGCCATTCCATGGGGCCTCGCCGAAATCTCTTCAGCCATAAAGCGCCGAAGAGCGCGAAGAACGCGTACACGAGCAGAGCGATTCCCGAGATCGCGGTCGTCCCATGTTGCATAAAGAGCCCGAGACCGTGACCGTAGAAGACGAGCGAGAAGATCAAGGCGCCGCCCATGTAGGCCGTCAGCGGGATTCGTCCGATGATGGCGAAGGTCTTCGACACGGGATCCGTTCCGCCGAACTGCGTGCCCCACCAAACGACCATGTATACGTAGGCGAAGAGCGAGCTCAAAAGGAAGACGGCATAAAACAGATAGCCGATTGGATTGTAGACAAAAATAAAGTCCGACTGCCCGGTCGCCAACCCGAACACGCCAAAAACAGCCGTGTAGCTGACGGCCAAGCCAAATGGTCGCCTAAACGCGTTCAATCCGTCAAGGAACCGCGTATGCCAGCCTTCGATACCGATCAGGTAGCCGGCAAGAATCATCGACAGCGACATTCCCATATGAAAATTGTTGTCCGTATAGATATAGGCGTACTCGAGCCAGCGCAGGCGGGCCATCTCCCCGAACGCGCTGGAGGTGTAGATTGCCTTCACGCGGCGGGCGGGGTATTCTTCCTTCAACCATGAGAACCACTCGATGAAATCGTCGCGAACCAGAGCCTCGAACAGCTGCCCCCAAACCAGGAAGAAGAACACGGCGATACTGATCAAAAAACCGCGCGGCAACCGCGACAGTCCAATGACGACCAACCCGAAAACCGCGTAGACCAGCAGGATCTCGCCGTTGAAGTAGAAGGTCGTATTGACCAGCCCAAACACCCCCAAGAGGAGCATACGACGGACGAAATAACCCGTGAATGGAACGCCTTTGCTTTGAAAGTTCAGCTGCTGAATGGCGATGCCCAGACCAAAGAGCAGGGACAACAAGCCGATGAAGCGCTTGCTGATGAAGAGGGACTCGAGAAATCCGATTACTTGGTCCAGCGGACCGGACGGGGCGGCGCTGCCGTAGAGGATCGATCCATTGAAACTATGTATAATGGACAGGAATATGCCGAGCATGGCGAAGCCTCGGAGCGTATCCAAAGTGGCGATGCGATTTTGAATCGGCTGAACGCGCGGAGTGAGATTTGTAGTTTCTTTCATAAACACTCCCAAATCATGCTCCGCTCCCCCGCGATGCAAAGGTCCGGAAGGTTTCAAATCGCGATTTGAAACCCGGTCGAGGCGACGCCGTCACTTCGCCTGCGCCCCGAGATACTCGCCCGGAGTCTGGCCGCACTCGCGCTTGAACGCCCGGTGGAACGAAGCCTTGGACGAGAATCCCGCCTCCTGGGCGATCCCGAACAGCGAGAGCCGGCGATTGTTCGGATCCGTCGCGAGCTGTTTGAACGCTTCCACGCGCAGGTAGTTGATGAACTCGTTGAAATTAGATCGATGCGCCGCATTGATCGCGTTGGAGATCGCCTTTTGGCTGTATCCCACCCGCTCGGAAACCTCCGACAGAGTCACTTTTCTATTCTTGTACACACCGCTCGCCTTGATCGTCTCGACAATGGCCAGCGCCGCGGCTCGGCCAAGAGATCGGCTCCGACTCAGTTGCGCGCCGAACGGTCGTTTCATTTTTAGCAAAAACGAGTAGCCGAACCAATAGATGCTCACCATGACGGCGGCATGGATGAAAAACGAAGTTAGGTAACCGAAGGCATTCGCCTTCCCGATGAAGTTGACCACCGCCCAGCTCGCCCAAAAAACTACCAAAACCGGGATCATGCGTTCCAGCCACTGTCGCTTCAACGCGTCCTCCGGACGAATCGCGTCTCCGTTTTTAAACCTCACAATGGCTACCGTGTACGCAAGGAAGTGGCCCAGAAAGTAGACATCGTAAAACCGTTCGAAGACCAAGGTATAGGTCATGTTTGAGGTTAGGGCCAGTCCGGTCGGGTTGCCTGACCAAGGGAGCAGATAAAACGAGCTGAAATCCATGACGAACGACGGCAGAAAATGGACGAGCTGCCACGGCCTGAATGTCGATTCCGGATACATCAGAAATTTCAGATGCAGGTAAATCGCCGGAAAATACGCCAATGGCATCGACAAGGGCAAAGGCAACTCCTCCCCTCGAACCGGATAGAAGATCCCTTCGATCGACTTCTCCACGCAGCCCAACGACATCAGCAAAAAGAAGAGCGACAGAAACAAGAACGACACGTGACGCGGTTTCTGCATTCCCGTTACCACCGCCAACGCCAACCCCTGGCCCGCGGTAATCAGTAAAAGGTAAAGAAGCGCTTTGGTGGGGAGA
Source organism: Opitutaceae bacterium (assembly GCA_028284235.1). GTDB lineage: Bacteria > Verrucomicrobiota > Verrucomicrobiia > Opitutales > Opitutaceae > Pelagisphaera. Next base: position 159,428 of record JANQSC010000023.1, on the reverse strand, counting down.
TCCATCGCTCGAATCTGCAACCTCCCCTCGACATACTCAAGAATGGAGATCTGTTCGCGCTATTTTGCCCCTTAGATCCCAGCCTTGGACTTTAGAAACCTCGCGATTCGATCCTTCCCTTGACTCTCGGCCAACTCGTAGAGGAGCCGGTTTCGAAAATCCCGCGACGCGGGATCGACGCCCTCCTCGACCAGCCACTCAACCATCTCGATATGATTGCCCCGGACCGCGTGCTCCAGGCTCTTTCGATCCACCGCCGCGCCTTCTTGTCGAATAAACTGCGCCAAGGGAACCTGACCGCTATTCGCGACGTGGGCCATGAGAGAAATGTTGTGAGCGCCTCCGGTATGAACGGATTCGGGGTCAGCTGCGACGAAGGCTCGCACAACTCCTTCCTCGCCCGACATTGCTGCCCAAAATATACACCTCCGCGCCCTGTAGTCGATGAGCGTATCCGCGATGTCTCTACGACCCATGTGGGCAGCCGCCTCCATGCCTCTCTCCCAGTCGTCCCCGAACCTATTAGCGGACGCGTTCACCAGTCCGGGCTCCCGCTTGAGCATTGACGCCACCGTTTCCAAATCTCCATGACAAACGCCAACAAAGGAGCGAATCAACTCAGGATCTCGAGGCGGAGGCCGCCCGCTCGGTTCCTCGGGAGAAGTCTGACCCAAAAGCGATTTCGTTGACAGAGCCAACACAGGCACGGACCCCCATTTCAAGAATGCCCGGCGAGAATGATTGATCGTACTCGTTTTCATGATTGCAACCTCGTTATCGGCGACGCGAACCATTCGCGACGACTCAACACACACATACCAACTTTCCGTGTCAGACGCTATGTGACGAAGCGTGCCAATCCGAGGGCGAGCCGTTCTCTTTAGTCCAACCCCAGTCGACTCCGCGCCTCGACCTTGTAACTTCGGCTCAATTTCAACCGTGTGCCGGAATCCAATATCACTACGTACTCCCCATTGAAATGGGGCTGCAGCTCTTTAATCCGGTCCAAATTGACGATCGTGGAACGATGGATACGCAGGAACTTCGTCGAATCGAGTCGCTCCTCCATCCTGGAGAGCGTATCGTAAACGAGATGGACTTTTCCCGATACATTTAGAGCAACGTAGTTCCCAGACGCTTCAAAGAAGTCCACATCGTTCGGATTCACAAAAAAGACCCGCCCGCTTTCCTTCACAACGATCCGGTCAATGGGGCGATTCGCGTCGCTATTCAAATTTGGACTAGAGGAAAGAAATCCCTTCAAACGCCTGGCGAATAACGCGTCCTCTTCCTGCTTGAATCTGCAGCGGACGCGGTCGACCATCTGGTCGAACCTCTCCTGATCAAAGGGCTTCAGGAGATAGTCCATCGCGTTTCGATCGAACGCTTCGACCGCAAACTCGTTGTACGCCGTTATGAACACGATTGCGGGCCGGGCATCGTCCTTCAGGCAATTAGCTAATTCCAGCCCACTCATGCCAGGCATCTTTATATCGAGAAAGATCAAGTCGGGGCTCTGTTCACCCACGATCGTCAACGCTTCCTTCCCGGTCGAACAGACACCGATCAATTCAATGTCTTCGTGCTCCTGCAGCATATGAACGACCACATCTCGCCCCAATCGCTCGTCGTCGACGACAAGAGCTCGGATTGCGTTCTCTTTCGGACTCGTCATGATTGCGGAGATGCCACCTTGAAAGGAAGCGAAATTACGACCGAGGCGCCCTTGCCTTGAGTCGACTCGATCGAAAAGGAATGATTCGCCCCGTAGAGCTGCTCAAGTCGAGAACGCGTGGTGGCAATCCCGACCCCGCCTCGCTTTGTATTTGCATTCTCACTACTGAAACCCGGACCATTGTCGACGACCGAAAGAACGAGCCGGTCACCCTCCCGTGTCGCGCTGATGCCTAGTTGCCCGCCTTTTTGTAGTGGGTCGACGCCATACTGTAGCGCGTTTTCAACGAGCGGCTGCAAAATCAGAAAAGGCACTTCGGCGCTCAGCAAATTCGAATCGATGTTCTTACTCACCCTCAATCGCTCTTCAAAGCGAACTTTCTGTATGTCGAGATACAAATCCAACGTTTCCAATTCGTCTTTAAGCGACGACAGCTGCTGGTTTGACTTTTCTAACGTCGCGCGAAGCAAGTCGCTCAACTGCGTCAGCATACGGATCGCTTCTTCGTTCTTCTCCTTGAGCATCAACGAAATAATCGAGTGATGCGTATTAAACAAGAAATGCGGATGCAACTGCATCTTCAACGCCTGCAATTCCGACTGAGCCAACTTCGCCTCCAGTTGAGAAGACGCCACCTCGCTATTTCTGAACTTCACGTAGTAATCGTAGGCATTGGTCGCTCCTACAATCGCCCAGTATATGACGAGATTGATATGAAACTTGTAGGCGACGAGCGACCCTAGAAAGTTAAGCGGATTCTTCAACCGATCTTCGTTCAACAAGGGAAGTGAGTAAAATAGGCCGAACTCGATTCCCACGTTCAAAGCGACCACCGCGAAGCCCAGGAAGAATTGGATGATCCCATTCCGTTTCAATCGCTTCCGTTCAAGGGGAAACCTCCGTGCCAGCCAGATCGCGAAAAACGTCAAGCCGCACCAGGTTAGCCAGCCACTGTGCCACGCGAGATTGCCCCAAAAATCAGGCGGGCGCCCCGTAAACACGCGCGGCAGCGTGGTCACACTCGCCACGATCCCCACGAACAGAAACCACCAAGCGACAATCGCCAACCGGCTCCACCAGATATGAATGTGACTACCCATCCGCAGTTTTTAGAGACTGTCTAATAAATCCGAATATGCGTCGCAGCTGGCATTTTTCGCGTGTGGCAAGGCGCAGGCGCGGCGCCAATGCCCGTAGGGCCTTGGCCCTCGGCTGCAACGCCGCCAAACGCGAAAAAGGACGCTGCCCCGAAGGGTTCGCCCCCAGATAGGCCTGGCGCGGCGTTGCGCGCATTAGGGATAGCCATTCCATGGATACCCCGCAATGCGCCCGCCTTGCGGCAGGCCTATCTGGTAGCGAACGACACATATTCCGATTTATTAGACAGTCTCTTAGACAATGATAGAACACACCCGAAGGCAATAGGTAGAAAAAACGAGAACATTCGCCCGGAATTTACGCGAAACGTTCTCCCTACTTGATGAAGCGAATGATCTACTCCACCTGAATCGACTGTATCGGATCGATTCGTACGGCTCGTCGCGCTGGAATGTAACTGGCGATCAAGGCGACACCTACAACAAGAGCCGTGCCAGAAATGTAGGTAACCGTGTCCAAGGAGGTAACATCAAAAAGACTGCTCTCTAAAAAACGGGACAAATAGAGAGAGATCAAAAAGCCAATACCAAGACCGATTCCAGCTTTCCCGATGCCTTGCCTTAAAACCAAAGTCATCACCCGCATACGACTTGCGCCCACCGCGGTTCTAATACCAATTTCTCGCCAACGTTGCTGCACATCGTAGGAAATAACGCCATAGATCCCAAGCGTAGACAGAAACAACGCGAGACAGGCGAAAATTGAAATCAAAAGCGTGAAACCTTGGCGATCCAGGTGCAACCTCCCAAGCGGTTCTGACAGAAGAGTCGGATTACGCAATTGGAGATCCGGATGCACTTTCCGAATCTGCTCTTGGATCGCCAGAATCACGCTCTCAGGAGAACGTTTCGTTCGAGCGAGCAACGAAAACGACCACATAGGCCGAGTTTCATCGAAGTTGTAAAACACCGGGGTCGCATCGCGGTTTTCCAGGCCTTCCAGATTGGCTCGTTCGGCGAGTCCAACGATCCGGCCCCATCCCTCTTCAGTCGGAGGAGGGTCGCCCTCTACCATCTGAGCGCCGACCACCAATTGATCGACCAAGTATTGATCCGCAAAATTCTGATCCACAACATAGGTCGTTCGAAGTGTTCCGCTAATCCGATACCCCTTCTGGTAAATGTGGTCGCCGGACTGGAAGGTTCGCCCGTCCAATAGGGCAATACCCATCGTTTTGAAAAAATCCAACCCCACATGCATGATCACTGGATTCACCTGATGTTCTCCATTTGAAAGTCCCGCCCGAGCCGTCACCCGATGCTTGGGAATGGATGACTGAACGACGGAACGATTGTAATCGTAGCTCACAGACTCTATACCGGCGACCTTCCGCACTTCTTCGAGAATACGCTTTCGAACTCCCAGCCAGCTCCCTTCATCTCTGTAGACCGATCTCAGGTTGATGCCGCCACTAACCACTTGAGCTGCATCAAATCCAGGATCGACTTCCAATACGTTTTTAAAGCTCTTAACGATCAAACCGGCGCCAATAATCAAGGTAAAGGTTATCGCCACTTGAAGAACTACCAATCCACTTCCCAACATCCTTGACTGGGCGCTCGCCGAAGCGCTTCGCATACTCGTATCCATTTTTTGTATTCGCCTCGATCTAAGAAGCATGCCGATTGGAACCAATCCCATGACCAGAGCTACGACCAGCGCGAATAGAAGCGTCCACAACAACACGGCTCCACTCAGCGAAACAGGGGCCACCTTTGGAAATAGGATCAACAGATAGCGGTTGACAGCCGTGAGCCCGATCCAAGCCAACGAGCATCCGAGCGCAACGCCAACTCCTGAAAGCAAAACACTCTCGATCACCATCAACCGAATCAATGTGAGCGACTTGGCCCCCAAAGATCGTCGTACGGACAATTCAGCCTGTCTGCGCAGCGTTCTGGAAACAAGCAGGTTTAGTATATTGACGCACCCAACCGCCACAAGAAACAGCGTTCCAAATTGCAGAAGCCCCAAGCTCCCTTTTAGAGGGTGCGGAGGATCCACTTCGATGGGCTTCGGATACTGAAACCAACGATTGTTGTAGTCGTAGTTGGTCCTTTCCTCCATGTGCCGCCGCTCGATGGCCACCAATTCATCGTAGGCCATGTCCCGGCTAACCCCCGGCTTCAGTCTGGCCCACAAATCTGAATTAGGATGCCCTCGAGCGAACCCTCTTCCCGGAATATAATTGGGGACGAACGGCAAGAAGTACTTAGCGTAAGGATCAAATACTTCAACCTCCTTTGGAGCTACGCCAACTATCGTGGCAGGGGGGGCATTATTAAACGCGATTTCTTTACCGATGATATCCCGAGCTGCAGAATAGTCGTTTTCCCAAGTCGACTGAGTAAGAACTACAACGTTGCGAGGTCCAGCAGCCACCTCCTCTTCCGTGAAAAACCGACCCATGATGGGCCGCTCCCCCATAAGATCTAGGAAGTTGGACGTTACACGCGAAACCTCGACGGGAACATCATCCAAACTCCTGTTGGCGAGACTCACCAAAGCAAATCCCTCGAACCGCGTCGCTTGGTCCGCAAAATCCAAATACTGACCCCAACCGACATGACTGTTCTCCTTCAGTCCCGCATTGTCGACATTGTGAATCTTAACGATGCGATCAGGATTCTCGAAGGGCAGCGGCTTTAAAACCAGATCATACAGCACTGAAAGAATCGTCGTGTTTCCTCCAACGCAAAGGGCCAATGTTGCGACCACCGCGAAACTGAACCCTTTGCTTTTCCAAAGGGATCGCATCGAATATCGAATATCTCGTATCAGATCGCTAATTACACGCACACCCCAAGAATCACGCGTGTCTTCCATGTATTTCTCCATCCCGCCAAACTCCTTGAGCGCCTCCTTTCGAGCCGTTTCTGGATCCATCCCTTCCCGCAAGTTCTCCTCGACTTGGTTTTCAAGATGAAACTGTATCTCGCGTTCAAGCTCAGATTCTTTTTCACCCGACCTGAACAGCGCGCGTAGCCTCAAACGGAGTATGCGATACCAGGAATCCACTTCTACTAGGATTGCTCCTCCATCTTCAGCACGCTCTTCATCGCCTCCGCGAAACTGAGCCAATGCTCCTTCTCTTCCTCTAGCTGAGCTTTCCCCTTTTTAGTGAGACTGTAGAACTTCGCGCTCCGGCCCGCATCGGAAACTCCCCACTCCGCGATAATCCAGTCGCGACCCTCCAGTCGATGCAACGCCGGGTAAAGCGATCCCTGCTTCAATTTGAGACGATCTTTCGAAACCACTTGGATGCGTTTGGAAATGTCCCAGCCATGCATACGCCCAGTAGCCAATGCCTTCAGTATCAGCAGGTCCAAGGTCCCCTGCAACAGCTCCTTCCTCACTTTGCCCATAGTCTTTTTATTGTCATACTTCTACAACAAGGCTCTTTATTGTAGAAGGTCAACAACAAAGTCAGGCAACGCTCGATCGCTTCCATTCAACAAAACTGGGCGAGCATCCCGCCAGCGTCTTTCGTCGATACGCCCTATTCAAACGGGCAGGACGTCCATTCTAACTCAGTTCGAAAAGTAGGATTCCGCCGTATCCAACGGTTCCTTATAAAAGTCGTACTTCTTCATCTCTCGGGCAATTTCGCCCGGATGCAGGTATGTCCCGCCATCTTCCTCCGCTTCGATCTCCTCTTGGGACTTCCCAAACGCTTTTCGAATGAACCAGGCGAGATCGTAGAGCTGGTAGCCTAGGCCGCGCTCAACCGCCAATTTGTCCGCGTCGCGCTCGAACTCCGTGTAGAACGCTCTATCATACTCATAGCGATAAGCGACGCCGATCAACGCGAGCGCCGTCTTGTCCTGGTAGTATACACTGTGAGCGAGCTCGTGGCCGATGAACCCGACCTGAGCGTTAAACGGTACATTTTTTAAGAGTATAGGCTCCCAGAAATCGGCGGACCCGCTGCTTATCAACACCAAGAGTCTACGTTGCACCCCTGGCAAAATCGTGCTCGTTATTTCCGGGCGCGACGAGAGCGGCCAATAGCTATCGCCCACTACAAAATCGATGTGCGCGTCTTTGAGCTCCGGGTAGTGGGACAAGGCCAGCAGGCACTGAAGCTCAAAACCCTCGGCCAGGTTTTTGTTTCTTCCGAATTCCTCTAAAAGAGACGCATAACGATTGGAGTCCGCCTCTCGACTGTATTCCTTTCGAGCGACAATTGACTGCCTGTCCTTATCGCTTAGCTCGACCACTCTGTGATCGCGATTCAGCGCCAATAATAAGAAAAACGAGAATACCAATCCGAAGGCGCTGAATAAGATCCATTTAATTACGCGAAAAACGAGTTTCATCTGACGAAATCTAAAGCTCACCTCGAAGAACTCTCAACTACGAACGAAGCGCCTTAACCGGATCAAGCCTTGCCGCTTTGACAGATGGCGCAAGCATCGAAATCGCTGTGGTCGTCAAAATCAAAATGACTGCGATAGCGGATGTTATCCAGACAGGTGGAAGGCCCACCAGATTCATGGATTTGGAAAGGTGTTGGGCGAGCATCTGCCCAACTAAGACGCCTAAGACAAGACCCGCTAACGCTTGAACGACTCCGGTTTTAGCTACAGAATAAATGATATCTTTGGAATGAGCGCCCAGAGCCATGCGTACTCCGAATTCCCGTACACGCTGCCCCGCTGAAAATGAGACCACCGCATAGAGCCCGATACTCGCGACTAAAAAAGTAATGACTCCAAAAAAAGCATACAGCTTGACAATCAACCGATTGAAACTCTCCTCAAACGCCATCTCGTCTCGTACGCTCCTTACCTGATTGAAAGCGTTGTCAGGAGCGAGTTTGCCCATTTCGCGATGGAGCGTAGTTGTCCACGGACGAGCGTCCTCGCCAAATTTCGCCGCGGCGGTCACCCAAGGAACAAGGTTCTGAGCAAAGGGGCGATAGATCACCGCGTAGTCGCTCCACGACTCCTCAGGCAAAGGCTTATCGACGTAGTTCTCCACGATACCAACAATTCTGGCCCATCCGGATTCCCGCCCCTCTATAGGCTGGACGCGTATTTGCTCTCCGATGGGACTAGTCCGATGAGGGAAGTGAGTTTCAACGAAGGCTCGATTCACAATCACCACCGTCTCCGAACCCTCTGTGTCCGCGTGACTGAATAAACGCCCCGCAAACGCCCTTTTAAAACCAAATACGTCGAAGTATTCCGGACTAACATCTAGAACGCTCGCCTCCGGCATTGCCGTGGGGTCGCCGTAGGATTCTCCCGCCTTTTCGAAACGATTCCACCACCATACTTCTCCCAGGCTTTTGCTACCAGCGGCAAGGAAGCATACATTCTCGGCGCCTTTTTCGATCATTCTTTCCCTGAGATTGCGCTGATAGCTAAGGTAGCTTTCTTTTTCCTTATATAGAGGTCCGCTCAACCATAGGAATCCCAGAGCTATCTTATCTCTATCGTAGATTTTTTCTTGAGACACGGCCGCATATTGAACCAAAACCATAACGGTCGCCACAATCGTCAAAGATAATGCAAACGTGATCTGCAAACCGACCAGAACCTTCGAGAGCTTGCCCATATAGAGAGAAGAAGAGGTCCTCGAATCGTCGCGCAGCAATGCGAAACTATTCCGACGAGCCCCACGGAGCGCCGGAACAAAAGAGCCCCCAAGCGCTGCGATGATCATCGCCCCAATCGCCACGCAGATCGTGGCTACGTCGATTTCAACGTCCCACCAAAACGGCAGATCGGCATCCAGCGGCGCATAGATGCTCCAAATATAGTCGCTTCCGTATGAAGCGACGAAAAGCCCGACTATGCCTCCAATAGCCGTCAAAAGGAAACTGTCCAAAATAACCTGATACATAATGTGGGCTCGCGAAGCGCCCAGCGCATTGCGAGTCGCTAGCTCGAAACTACGCCGCGCCGCTCGAACCAGCATCAAGTTGGAGACGTTGGCGCAAGCGACCAAAAGCACCAACACCCCGCAGAACAGGAGAGCGTAGAGCAGGTTTCTCTCCTCCCCATGCAACTGGCCCTTCCCATGATTTTGGGCCTGCACATCTCGGAGATACTCGTTGCTCTCGGGATATTCCTCGGCAAGCCGCTCCGCGATCGCTTCTAAATCCGCTTCGACTTGCTCGTCGGAAACGCCCTCTTTTTTGAGGCCTAAAATAGACAGCATCGCCCGCCGTTGACGAGGTTGCCCAACGCCCCATTCGGTATCGATGTCGACTCCCCTCCAATAGTTGGAGTTGAGTGGAAACGTCGAAAACTCCGGCGGCATTACACCGATAACGCGGCATGGGGCTGCCCCGATATACACCGTAGCATTGAGAGCGTCCAATTCGCCTCCGAATTTGCTCTGCCAGAATTCATAGGAGAGGACGATGAGCCTCTCGCCGCCCGGCACCACATCTTCGGGCCCAAAGGTTCGTCCATACAACGCGGATACGCCAAGTAGATTGAAGAAATTGGAAGCCACTGCGGATCCCCTTATCTTCTCCGGATAGTCGCTATTTTCAGCCAATCTGAATCCAGGAGTATAGCTCGAAAATCCGACTAGGTACTCAAGTGTCCGATGATACTTTTCAAACTCGAGATAATCGTCCACGCGAATCGGATGCGGTCCCGTTCTATCAGCTTTCAAATTGATGCCCCATTTCACGTCAATAAGCCGATCCTCATCGGGAAACCCCATATTGCTCCACAGCATGCCCTTCACAAACGTGAACATCGTCATGCTGATACCAATGCCAAAAGCCATGATGAGGACCACCAAAATACTCGATCCCGGCGTCGCGCGCATATTTCTCAACGAGTAGCCGATATCGCGTATCAAATCCATAACGACACGCGTCCCCCATGAATCGCGACAATCTTCTTTAAGAGCTTCAGCGTTCCCGAACCCCCTCATCGCTTCCTTACGGGCAAGATCCGGAGCCATTCCCGCTTCGATATTAAGCTCGGTACGCATTTCTATGTGACTCATGATCTCGTCCTCCAAGTCAGAGTTCTTCCGCAGATGACCGAAGAGAGCAGCGATCCAGTTCTTTATACGATGAAACGTTTCCATTGCTGGCGATTTGAAAATCGAAAGACGAGAAAATCTAAAAATTAAGGACGACTCCCAAGAACATCGCTAATCGCCGTCGCTAGAGTCTCCCAGGATTCCTGCTCCGTCCCCAATCGCTTTCTACCGATGGTCGTCAGCTGATAATACTTCGCGCGACGATTGTTCTCCGTCCTGCCCCACTCCGACTTGATCCACCCCCGCTCTTGCATGCGATGGAGGGCTGGATACAAAGATCCCTCCTCGACGGTAAGCACCTCCTTCGAAAGGACGTGAATTTGCTGGGCAATACCAAACCCATGATTAGCGCCACTGAACAAAACGCGGAGCGTCAACATCTCGAGCGTGCCTTGGGGGAAATCGATCTTCTTCATGTCTTCACCTATTCGAACTAGGGTAATAGATCTCCCTCCCCTAGCTCGTCAAGGGTAAAGAACAAGTGGACGCCAATTTCAAGAAAACGCCCAAGCAGCTCCGAGATAGCGGTCGATGCTCGATGTAGGGCTGGCGCTCGCGCCATGCCGCGTATGAAGATAAAAGTCTACAATTGCAGAACCCCTAATACTGAAGCGTCCGCGTAATATTGATACGCGTCGCCCGGTGGGCCGGGAACACGGTCGCGAAGAGACAAATGGCCAAGACAAACACAATTACGCCAACAAAGGTAACGGGATTGGTAGTATTCACGTCCGAAAACACCGGATTCAATTGCGAGCAAACCAAGAAGGAGACCACTAGCCCCACCGTAAGCCCACAGCCGATGAGCCAGCTGCTTCCACCCATCACGCGTTTAAGGATGTTGCGACGACCGGCGCCCAACGCCATACGAATGCCGAACTCCTTTGTCCGCTCGGTTACCGTAAAGCTGATCAGCCCATACAAACCCAGACTTGAAAGGAGCAAGGCCAATCCCGCGAACAAGGCTGTCATAATCATGGGCAATCGCTGTGTGAACGTCGCTCCTTTGTAAACGTCATCGAAGGTAATCGAATCGATCGTGACTTTCGGGTCGACCTCCAGAATCGCCTTTTCGATCGACGCCAGCTGCTGCTCCGAATCACCCTGGGTATGAACGACGAAAGTCGTTTGCCCATTGCTTAGGTCGTGCCACTGCTTAGCCGGAAAATAGATCGTATACTGATCGAACTCCATGAAGAAGGGCTTGTCCTGGACTTGTTCCGCCACACCGACGATCTTCATATCCTTCCCCCAAATGCTGATACTCAGACCAACCGGATCCATGCCCTGATAATACCTCTCCATGGTGTTCTGGCTGATAATAACAACTCGTTCAGTCTGGTGCGTGTCCGTCTCTTGGAAGTCCCGACCGAGTATAAGGCGCGTGCCCACTGTATCGAAATAGCCAGGACGCGTAACCAATCTAAGAGCAGTCGCTTCTGGTTCACCTTCTTCGTACTCGTAGTGGCTCATACTAAAACTGCTGTGATTCATGTGCCTAACATCTATAGGTATGCGATTAGTTGTGGACGCGTTTATTACACCCGGTATGGAACAAATGCTTAGGAGAGCCCGTTCCTGAAACGTCAGCACTTTGGCTCGATAGTCTTCTTCGCCTTCACCAAACCGGTATTTCGGATGAGGCACTTCGAAGGCAATCCGCCCTTCACGGTCGAATCCGACATCTTTCTGCAGCACCGCGTTCAAATTGCGGATAAGTACGCCCGCCATGATCAAGAGTATCACCGACAAGGAGACCTGCGAAATCACAAACGCGGATTGAAGTCGGTGCTTCGATTTCGATCCCGTCATTGAGCGATTCCCCGATTTGATGAACTCCATGAGTTCGCGTCGCAAGAGCGATACCAAGGGCATCACACCCGTCAGCAACGCCGCGCCCAGGGCGATCGCCGCGGTCACGAGGAGCGAATTCGCGTCGATCGCCCATTCTCCCGCCCAGGGAATATCGTCGATTTGAACCAATTGGCTTCCTTGGAACGCAGCCTTGAGAACCAGTATACTGAACGCTCCACCCAACAGGAAATAGACGACGATCTCGACATAGACTTGTCTTGCCAATCTGAATACGGACGCACCCATCGCCTTTCTCATCGCGAGCTCTTGAATACGAGCATATCCTTTCAAGAGGATCATCCCTCCCACATTCAAGCAGCCAATTACCAGAACGACCAGTGTTACGAACTGTATGGAACGGAAGGCCATTCCGATTTGCTCAAGGCCTTGAGTCAGCGAGACATTTATGTCTACCGAGCCGAAAGTTGCCCCCGTTCGCTCCTGTTCCAAGCGATCGCCAGGGTGAATCTCCAAAAACGACTCGTAGAGCGAGCGAAGACGTTGATTTGCCTGATCGTGAGAGACCCCCGACTTCAATTTCGCTACCACCGAGAAACTATGGTTGTTGCGCTGATCAGGCTGAAACTCCCACGGTTTAAACACGCGTGGAACCCAAACGTCCGCTCGCTCATACCGAAGGTAAAAACTCTCCGGCGCAATGCCGATTACCTGATAGGATTCTCCATCCAAACGCAGTTGCTCCCCCACGATTTGAGCGTCCTCGCCACCCAGTTCCCGCCAAAGTGCTTCGCTCAAAACAGCGACCTTCCCAGAACTTTGTTCCACATCCTCTTGGGAGAAAAACCGTCCCGCGACAGGTCGTACCCCCGTCACATCCCAGACGCCTGCAGTGATTTTGTCTGTCGCCACTCTTCGTGTACTGTTATTCAAATCCAGATCGAAGAAATTCCCATCCGCGACAAATCCGATACTCGAAAACGACTCCGTATTCTCCTCCAGAAATGCATAGTGCGGGATGGACACCTGCCCGATTGAATCGCCTTGCAGTTTTGGCCATTTCTTTCCCACCAGAACAACTTGATCCGCGTCCGCGTAGTCGTAGGGCTTGGACACGAGTTTTACGACCAGATTGTACGCAGTCGTATTTGAACCCATGCAAATGGCCAAAGTCAGCACGATAATCGCGGTATGAACTTTGTGCTTAAAAAGCTGTCGAATCGCAAAACGAAAGTCGTTTACAAAGTCGTCCCAAATGCGGATCCCCCAGCTCGCCTGGCAGTCCTCCTTTAAAAACTCCACGTTGCCGAACTGCTTCAACGCCTCCTTGCGAGCCTCCTCCCGCGACATCCCCTGCCGCGTCAAATCGTCGATCATAAAATCGAGATGCTGCTCCATCTCCGCATGAAACTCGTCGTGAAGCGTATCCTTGCGAAACAAGGCCGTCACCCAGTTTCGGAACTCATTTATCCAACGAACACTCATTCTATTTTAAGGGGTTTAGGGATTAGTTGTTTAGGAATTTAGGGAGGTTGCTTTCCTCGCTTTTCCTAACGCCTCCAGAAATTGATCTCCATTCACCTCAAACCTAAAGTCCTAGATACCTACCGCCTAACTACCTTTCTCAGGCTTGCCTAAGAACAAGATTCACCGCGTTCGAAACATCCTGCCAATGCTTCTTCTCCTCTTCGAGCTGCCGGTTACCGTCGACGGTAAGCGTGTACATCTTCACTGGTTTGCTCGTCTCCCCCGTTTGCCAATCCGAAGTGATGAACGCCTTCTTCTCCAAGCGGTGCAGGGCCGGATACAGCGAACCCTGCTGCACCGTCAACACGTCCTCGCTAATTTGCTCAATCCTCCGGGCAATGGCATACCCATGTATCGGCCCGCTGGAGACCACCCGCAAAATCAGCAGATCCAGCGTGCCCAATAAAACGTCCTTCTTTCCTTCTCTCGGCATCTTAGTAAGATGTCTACATACATAGATATCTTACTAGTCAAGCGAGAATTTCGAACGTCCAGGACTAATCCTGCAATTTTCAAACCGCAGAGGACGCGGAGTTCGCAACTGCACTCGCTCCTTTCCGAACAATTCTCTACCTAAAGCAATAGGACCTATAGGTCTCATAAGTCCTATAGGTCCTATACGAAGCCCAAACAACGCTCCGCGAATCCTAGCTGATTCCGTCATTGTCGGAATGGCGATGACGAAAAGCTCAGGAAGCAACCAAACCCAAGCATCCACCAAACACAGCTCCACCCCTCTGCGATCTCCGCGTCCTCTGCGGTTTGATTCCGTTCGTTCAAAGGACACATTCAAAGTCGCTACCTAGCCACGCGCTCCAATTGGCAAACCGGAACGCGGGCGTCCCATAATCAATTAGCCGCACACTACCCACTGGGTGTTAAGTGTCGCTCCCTACCGCCTCGAATTCGACTCTACAATTCACGGTCTATTAACTTATGAATGGACCCAACCCGTAGACGAAAACCGCCGGTTTGCGCGAAAATGGTTTCAATCTGAAACTATGAAAAATCGAATTCAATCACTGATGTGGCGTTGGCTCTCGGCCTCCCTGTTTGCAGCCCTTGCGCCCGCGATCCAAGCGGAGACCGTGGCCAGTCTAACGCTTTCAACCCAAGCCGACGTCGACGCCGCGTCCAACGTCACTGAAGTCACAAATGACCTCCTCATTGAAACCGACCCCAGTCCCGGGGACCCGATCGTCAACCTAGACGGACTGGGGAATCTCCAAACCGTCGGCGGCATTCTCTCTATTAGCTTCAATGATTCGCTCGTCGACACGCTCGGCCTCTTAAAGCTAACCGATGTAAGTGGAATGCTCATACAAGCAAATACCGCCCTGACCAATCTCGACGGCCTCTCCAATCTGGTGGTCGTCGACGGCGAGCTCCTCATCACCCAGAACACCGCCCTCGAACGCTATTGCGGGCTCTACATGCTGTTTGAGGCTCAAGGAACCGACTGGAACTACATCGTCGATACCGGCAGCGCCCTCTACGGCCCCGAATTCGACGGCGGCATCCGGAGCTTGATCGGGGATCCCTGCGTACTCGAAGAAGAGGAACCCGAAGAGGAAGAGCCAATCGACCCCGAAGAGTGGATACAAGGTCTCGTTGAACAAGGCGTACTCAAAAAATGGTACGCTCGATCATTGCTCTACTCTCTTCGACGCAACTGCCCTCGGATCTTCCTCTGGAAAGTGAATATCCTCGTTCGCTGGAGAATCTTGACCGAGGAACTCGCCCAACCGTTGATCGACGTCGTATCGACCGAAACAAACGGAAAATGGCACTGCTACTACTTCAACCATAAGCCGAAGCGCAAAACCTACAACCGCCGAGGCTATCGACGCTAAGTCAGCTCTCTACACCTACTTTAGAACACTTCAACGCAGCGAGGCAACTCGCTGCGTTTTTTTGCGACTCAAAGAATTTGTCATCGCCCCGACGCCGTCGGGGCTAGGATGTCCCGTCGAAGACCCCGACTTCGTCGGCGGCCTGCGGGACAATTAAGGATCCCGCTAGCGCGGGAAATAAAGTCAAAACCCATCGGTCAAATAACATTATTTCCCCAATCCCATTAGGGACCCCGACCCAGTCGGCGGTTAGTCGGGGATCCTAATTGTCCTGCTTGCCACCGACGAAGGGGTCGGGCCGGGGATCCGAATCCGACGGAGAGGGAAACCATGTGTACTCGTATCCATTTTTCGGTTATAGATACATAGAGCAAAATCGGTTGTCTGTTACCTTAACGTTTTCAATAGAAAGACAGTTCGTTTCAGGGCTGTATTCGAATACACTCGAAAACGACGCGAACACAAGTCTCGGTCAAACCACTTTCCATTCAGTAATACGGTTCACATTCTTCAGAAGGAGGTATTCGGCCTACTTACTCTCTTAGAGAGATGTTGTCTACATACATGATTGCCTGAAAATCATAAGATCCACCCGACTGGACGTATGGGGTAGCGAAACGGATCCTCGAGATCGCGCCCAGGCCTTGCAAGCTAACCGATAGACTCTCCCATGTATCTGGGCAGGAATCGTAGGAAACCTGCTCGGCCACACGCCATTGCGCGCCATCATAGACTTCAACTTGCAAAAAATAGTCGGAATCGACCCTGATAAAGCACTCGAAAGACAGAGTGCCGTCGGTCATAGGAGACGCAAGCGTACGCGTAAAGGAATCGCCTCTAGCAGCGTACATTACAAAACATCTATCGCTAGAATCCGATACGAGCGGATCCAGACTGATAAGCCGATTCGTGTGTCTCGGGAGCGAGGCATTTCCTCCCAATCCATGCGCCCTCTCCCACGCCCCGCTCCAGCCCTCGCCGGTATCGTATCCTAATCCGGTGGGAGCGTCTGCGTAGGCGATTGGGTCGTAAGCATACCCCAATACGTATCCCGTGAAATCGGCGGTCACGCACGCCGAGCCGGAGCAAACCTCCACTGCGAACGCGTATTCTCCTGCCATGTCGGGGACGCCTGAAAGCGTCCCGTCGCTGGCAACGGTCAGCCACGAAGGCCCGCTAATTTTCGAGTAGGTCAGGGGTACGCCCGGGTTAGTGACATAGTCTTCAAGGCTTCCCGAGTAGGACAAGCTGTTGGTGGCCGGCGCGACCTCTTCCTCGAAGACGAGGCGAGATACGATCGAATCCAGCGAAGCGAATTCCACATTGTCAATGAACAGAAGCTCCGAATCGCCGTCGACACTCTGGGTAGTATGGAGAAACTGGATCTTCTCAACGACGTAGGAGCTCAAGTCCACGGCCGCACGCGTCAGACCATCAGGCATGTCTGCGTTGTCCGACCCGTAGTTTGAGCTGCTCCAAACCACAAGCGGTCCGATGTCGATGCCACCGTCATCGGTACCAGATATACGGACCTTGAGCTCGGAGTTGCCAGCGAGACCGTCCAGGTCGTAGTCGAACGTCAGCCACAAGTTATCCAACGAGACCAATTCGCGAGAGAACCAGTTCCTCGCTGCGACATCCGTATCATTGTAGGTATCGTAGATTTTCACCACCGAATTACCCTCGTACACGACGATCTCACCGTGGGTGTCGACCCCACCATTCACCTCCCAGTCTCCTATCCATCTGTCGCCCCCGGAAAAGTCCCCGCTTTCGAAATCGTCGAACGCCGGCTGGATAACCTCGATCACCAGATCCGCTATACTCCAACCCAGCACGTCTCCGGCGCCGTCCTTGGCCGTCACCAAGATCTCCCAGAACTGCGAGCCCGCAGACTCAGGCGAACCTGACAGCCCGCCGTCCAACCCAACCGTCAACCAATCGGTCCCGGTGTCGGGACCGGACAACTTCGAGAACTCCACGCTGGCGACGCTCGCCTCCACAGCGATGTCCCCGAATAGACTGTCGACGAGGGGAGTGTCCGCCCAAGTGGTTTTCACGATTGAATTCGAAGCGAAGTCAACGGGGCCCGCGCCGTCGACCTCAACGCTAAAAACGATCTCACGAACATTGCCGAACTCGCTGGTCAGTCGTACGACCACATCATGGATCCCATGATCGGCAATCGTCGGCGTCCCGGAAAGAGAACCGTCGCTTCCGATAGTCAGCCACGCCGGGCCCGATACCTTGGTGAATGTCAGATTCAGCGCGGTGCTTGAAAGATAGTCTCGAATGTCCCCAGCGTATGCCGCCGCTGTCGCCACAGGCAGGCGTTCAACCAGCGCTATCCCATCGAACTCCTCCTCAAGGCGGAAGACCTTGACGTTGTCGAGGAAGAGGTACTGGGAATCGCTCGCGTGATTGCCTTGTGTCGGATTTTTGAATACAACCTTCCACGGCTCATAGCCTCTCAAATCGACGTTCACGCGTTGCAGCGCGTCTGGCTCGCCATCCACGTCAGTCCCTACAGAGCTCGAGTCCCAAACGGTACGGCGACGTATTTCGGGCAACGGATTAAAATCTACCTCAAGAATCTCAACCTCGAAGCCCGAATTACCCGAACCTCGGTCCAAGTCGTACTCGAACGAAAGCACCGTATCGTCAGACCGACTGCGCAAAACACGCCCCAGTATATTTGTCGTCGAGCGGTTGGTCCTATCATAGAGCTGGCAGACTGAATTCCCCTGGTA
The DNA here is from genome assembly GCA_028284235.1 of Opitutaceae bacterium. Taxonomy (GTDB): domain Bacteria; phylum Verrucomicrobiota; class Verrucomicrobiia; order Opitutales; family Opitutaceae; genus Pelagisphaera. The sequence continues at coordinate 141,639 of JANQSC010000023.1, read as the reverse complement.
CGTAATGATTTCGACCTTTGGGTTTACCCCGCTTCCCGCGCCATCGAGAGTCCATTCGTCATACCATCCAATGCCTCCAGAGAGAATGCCGCTCTCGAACGGATCGTAAGCCCATTCGGGCTCGTAGCGGTACAAGCCATGGTTCATGGAGCCGACGTAGAGGGTTCCACTACCTTGGTTTGGCTTCGTCACATGCATCGTGCTTACTGTAATAAAATCGGGGAGCACATCAGAATCGGAATCATGCAAGTTAGTCCAAGTTTCTCCCCAATCATATGAAATGTACAACGGTTGCTCCGCAGTTCCAAACGAATAGCGAGCGTTACCATTTTTATGAGGTAACCATCCATCGGTCCCCACTCGACCCTTGGATGCATAGACTATACCACTTTCAGTCGGATCAAACTGGATACCATGTATCCAGTATACCGATTCGTATATGTCGAATTGGCCAACGTCAGGATCAATCCCGCTATTGTGAATTGACCACGTCCCGGCAGACCCATCCATGCTGGTCGCGTTAAATTCATATACACCCATCCGCCCAGGCAATAGAATTCTCAGCCTGTTGGCGCTATCGACGGTCGGGTCGTGCTGAGCCCTCGGATCGATATCCAACATGACTTCCATTTCATTGTATCCCGCAAACGCGATAGGGAAATAGTAATTGCCACTCCCACTCCCGTCCTCTGCAAGGGCCTCGTGGGTAGGAGGATCTGGCAACCGCTCCCAGTTACTTCCTCCATCAATAGTAACGTAGAGCGCCCAATCCGCATTACCCGCGCCAACGCGATGGGTAGTCGCCACTGCGATTCTCCCATTGCGAGAGGACACTGCTAAAACCACCATCGGATCGTCGTCGGTAACCCCAGGGTCGAGAAAGGCGTTGGACCAGGTACTACCGCCATCGCTGCTGAAGAGGTTTCCCATGTAAATGTGGTCGCCCACATGAAACCCGTCGCCAATTGCTCCACCTTTCATCCCGTTCTCGTAAAGCATGTGTGTCGTCCCAAAATTGTTTCCACCCGAATCGTTAACCTTCGAAATATCCCAGTCATTTTCTCCAGACGTAGTTTGCTCGAACTTAGCAAGGTATCCCATTGAAGAGTGTAATCCATAGGCCTCGAAGAGGCCCGATGCGGTATCTTCATTAAATGCGATCGCCACGCCTCTATTCGCCGCTCCGCCGGAATTCGACCCTGAGTTTTGAGCAGCACGCCCAATTTGTTGCAGCGCACGCGTATTATAGAGAGTGTATCCTCTCCAGGAAAGGCCTCCATCGATCGTAAAAGAGAATCCGTATTCGCCAAACGCAACCGCTAGGACATCTCCGCCATATCCAGAGTTGATCTGCCCCGGACCTTTTGTATCCGTACCTGTAGCGAAGTGACTGGCGGTATCGCCGTAGTCGTAACTGATCAAGAGCGGCCTATTTTTCGAGTTGGACCACCAGACCACCGTACTGGAATCCACAAAACCCACTATTGGACCTCCGTTGAGGACTCCAGCTTCCTCCATCATCCTCCAACCACCACTCGCTGTGTGATGCTCCTCCGGACTGCCTGAAACGAAGTCGATCACCAATTCTATCCCGTCGCTGGAGACAAAAGTACTACGCTCCGTATCGTTCCAGGTTTCTCCTGCGTCGTTGCTCCAAACGAAAGACTTGGACAGAGCAGCCTTTACCCCTCTCGGGACTACCACATGGCTGTCGTTGTGCGGATTCACGTACACGCCGACCAGAGAATCAACCTCCTCGTCGAAGTTGTCCAACAATGGGCTTACGTTCGAATCGTCATCGTTGTGGGTAAACGTTCTCCCTTCGTTAGAGAAAGGGTAAAGTTCACTTCCTCCTGAACTGGTCTGAGCTTGTATCAGCACGAAACCGCTTGCACCGTCGCTGAAGACCTCAACGTCTGCAATGTCCGTTCTCTCGTTGCAAAGCGACCCTTCGACTGATTCGACGACTCCATCCGCGCCAACTAACTCTATCCGCCACAGTTCGCCTTCCGTGTCTTCCATTGTCCAGCCGGTTTGGGCATGGGTATCTGGATCCGGCTCTATGATCGCATAGAGCTTAGTCTCGCCATCCGAAGACACACCGGCAGCGAGCGTCTTTACATATTTGTCTTTGAATCTGTCTGCCGTTTCCGCATCGGAGTAATCGGCGAATAGATAGTCCCATGTATCGCCATTGTCCGTCGATCTAAGAAGGCCCCGGTGGGTGTCCGCATAATAGATGTGATCGCTCCGTTCCGATGCCGGATCGACGAGCAGCAGACGCTTCGCGAGTGTCTGGTTTGATACCTTCTCTCCCCAATCGCCAGCGCCTGTACCGTAGCCGTTATCGGCCCTGTCGAACTTCTCGAGAGCCCGGGCTTCGGGCAATTGCAGCACCTGCTCCCAAGTCGCTCCAGCATCAGTCGTGCGATAGATGCCATGCGGGTGCTCCTCGTCTGCTTCATCTTTTGGACGTCTAGTGGGCCCCATCAATCCGAAAGCCAGATCTCCATCATGCCGGGAAAATCCAAATGTTGTGCCGATACGGCCAGACTTGTTTCCCGAAGGGCGAAAATCCATTCCATTGTTAGACACGAGCGTTTGCCCCTTCATATTACAGGCCTGTATCATGAAGAGTGGATTCGCGGGCGACACTCCAAAGAAATTGGGAGCCTGTCCTCTCATCTCCCCCGCGTATTCCGGGAAAGCGTCGTTGTTCGCGTGCTTCTCGCTGGGAAAGGTGATTCTCTGCCAATCTTCGCCAAACACTCCGCTTGCTAGACCAAGAGCCGAAATCGGAAACGCGATTCCCCTGACCGCTCTAGAAATTGCTCTCCTATTAATATTAAATCTCAGTATTTCCATAGTTATCGGGGTTTACAATTTACGTCGCGAGCCACGTGAAACGCCCGGACCGACGTAATGAACTCCTAAAATAGCAACCCATCCGGCCAATCAGTTTGTAAATTTGTGGCGCTTTTCAGGAAAATTGTGCACCCCGGGAAAAACGCCCCCTTTGGGGCAGTCGATCACCAGCCGCAACAACACAATCGCGCACGACTAATGGCGACCCCTGCGCTCTTGAAAAAGAGCCAATCGACCCCGGAGAAGGGATACAGGGTCTCGCAGTCGGCTACACCCTCAACCACAAGCCGAAGCGAAAACCTACAACCGCCGAAGCTACCGACGCTGAGCCAGCTCTCTACATCTACAACAAGCACTTCAATGCAGCGAGGCAACTCGCTGCGTTTTTTTCGACTCAAAGAATTTGTCATCGCCCCGACGCCGTCGGGGCTAGGATGTCCCGTCGAAGACCCCGACTTCGTCGGTGGTATCCGGGACAATTAAGGATCCCGCTAACGCGGGAAATAAAGTCATAACCCGTCATTCAAATGACCTTATTTCCCCGATCCCTTTAGGGACCCCGACGCAGTCGGCGGCCAATCGGGGAACCTATTGGCTTGCGAAGCAAGACTCCTAGCCCCGACGCGGTCGGGGCGATGATAAATTTGTATCTTGACACTTATATTTCGATATTCGAAATATCTAATATCGAAATATTATGGGCAACAAATCGAACAATCTACTTCTCGGCGCCTTGGAGATGCTGGTCTTGAAATCCTTGCTCACGGAGGACCGCCACGGCTGGGGAATCTCCAAGCGCCTCAAGCAAATCTCCAGCGGCGCCTTCACCCTCAACGTCGGCTCGCTCTACCCGGCCCTCTACCGTCTCGAGAAGAAAGGCCTGGTCGAAAGCTACGCCGCCACCTCCGAGAAAGGCCGGGAAGCCCGCTTCTACAAAATCCTGCCGAAGGGCAAACAACAACTGGAGGAACACACCGCCGACTGGCGTGAGTTTTCCCTAGCGGTTGAAGCCGTCCTTCTTTCCGACAGCTAGACGCGCCCTCGTCGTGCCCAAAACACAACGATGATCCGACGCCTCTTCAAACGACTCCGCCCTTGGGATTTGGAGTCTCGAATGGACAAGGAAATGCGCTTTCACCTCGAGGAGCACATCGAGCTGCTCCAAGCCGAGGGCGTGCCGCCCGAACAAGCCCGTCAAGCGGCTCTGCGCGAATTCGGAAACGTGGAGTTCCTCAAAGAGGAATGCCGCGACTCCTGGGGGATGCGCTTTGTCGACAACATGATTCGCCACCTCCAGTTGACCGGACGGCAAATGAAGAAGCACAAGGGCTTCACCGCCGTCGCGATCCTTACCCTGGCCCTGGGGATCGGCGCGAACACGGCTCTGTTCTCCCTGGCCAACGCAGTGCTGTTCCGCCCCTTGTCCTTTCCGGATTCCCATCGAATCGTGACAGCCAGGGAGTGGCACCCACATTTTGGAGAATTTTCCCTGTCGTACCCAAATTTCAATGACTGGAGAAACCAGCAAAGCAGCTTCGAGTCCATGGGCGCCATAACCGGCATGGGCTACGATCTGATTCGCGATGGCGAGGCCTTTCGATTGAGAGGCGGCCTGGCAAGCGCCGGCTACTTCAAAGCCTTTGGCGTTCAACCATTGATGGGCCGCTTCTTCGGACCCGAGGAAGACCGAGCCGATGCCGCGGCCACCGCGATTATAAGCGAGCGGCTCTGGCGCGCTCGATTCCAGGCAGACCCGTCAATTATTGGGACTCCAATCAACCTCACCGGAGAGCTCTACACGGTCATCGGAATACTGCCTTCGGTCTACCCGTTGGAAAACCGCGACGTCTACACTTCGCTGGAACGCTATGTCGGCCAGGGCAACTTCTCCAATCGCGGCAGCCACCCCGGGCTGGCTGCCTTTGCCCGCCTAAAACCGGGAGTGACTCTGGATCAGGCTCGACTGGACCTGGAGACGATCGCCGCTAGTCTTCAACCGCTTTACCCAGCCAGCAATACGGATTGGTCCGCACGCGCACAGCTTCTAGAAGAACGGTTGCTGAGCGGCTCCCGCCCAGCGCTCAAAGCGCTGCTCGCGGCCTCGGGATTTCTCCTGCTCATTGCCTGCGTCAATGTGGCCAACATGCAGCTCGTTCGATCCCACGGCCGCAAGCAAGAGTTTGGTATCCGCGCGTCCCTCGGGGCCAGCAAACGCCAGTTTGCCACCCAATTAAGCGTGGAAAACCTGGCGCTCGGACTCCTCGGCGGTATCGCCGGCATTGCCTTGGCGTACGTTTCCATCTACTGGCTCAAAAATCTGTTTGCTCAGTCCTTGCCGCGAATCAGCGAAGTCCAGCTGGATGGTGCCGCCTTCTTCTACCTGCTCATTCTTTGCTTCCTGGCCAGCTTCCTCTTTGGGATGGCTCCACTGCGTCAGGCCTTCAAGAGCTCCCACCGAGAAGCCTTGAACTCCGGAGGACGAAGCGGCGAATCCCTCCAGGCGCGCAAATGGAAATCCCGGCTCATCATTGGCGAATTCGCCCTCACCGCAGCGCTGTTAGTAGGAGCAGGGCTCATGCTCAAATCCGCCGCAAACCTGTACGATTCCGACCTCGGATTCGAGACCGACCAGCGCCTGACTTTTCGATGGAACCTCTCCGGGCCCAACTATGCGGAACCCGAAAAGCGAATGCAGACGCTGTATAAAGCCCAGGAGCAACTGAGACAACTACCCGGGGTTAAGGACGTCGGCTTCCTCACTCCGCTTCCACTATCAGGAGACGATAGCAATAATCCCTACTACGTGGAAGGCACGCGCATCCCGGACGAGGGCGAAGCGGTGGGCGTTTCACGGTACTGGCTGGGACCCAATGCGGCCGAGGTAATGGGGCTCAGACTGCTGGCGGGCCGCGTCTTCAATCAATTCGATACCCGCGACAATAAGCCCGTCGCGATTATCGACCGCCTGTTTGCCGAACAGGTGTTCGGCACGGAAGACCCGATTGGCAAACGACTGGTCATCGGAAAACGCCCTCCCGAAGATCCAGCAATGTGGAGAACCATCGTCGGCGTGGTTGAAAACACAGCCGTTATGGGAGCAACCACCGAACCGCAGAAGAGACTCTACGTGCCTGTCGCCCAGGAAACGTTTCGCGGCTTTTCATTCATCGTGCAGACGGAAGGCCAGCCCATGGCGCTGTCCCAATCGATACAGAAAATCCTCCAGGGCATCGATCCCAATTTACCCGTTCAAGCGCTGCAGGAATACGATGAACTGTTCGAACAAACGATTTCCACCGAACAACTGCTGATGAAATTGCTGGCCGTGCTTTCCGCGTTGGCGTTGGTCCTGGCCGCAGTTGGACTCTACGGCGTGCTCAGCTACTCCGTCAGCCAACGGACGCGCGAAATCGGAGTACGACTGGCCATCGGAGCGCACCCCGGCGCAATCCGAAACCTATTCCTGCTGGATGGCGTGAAAGTTTCGGGTATCGGGCTTCTCATCGGGCTCGGCGCCTCGCTCGGATTGTCCCACTTCATATCCAACATGCTGTACGGAGTTTCCCGTTTTGACTGGGTCTCGTTCTCCCTCGTCGCCTTGATACTCGGCGTCGTTGGCTTGCTCGCCTGCTGGGCCCCAGCCTACCGCGCCACCCGAACGGCAGCTTCCCAGGCGCTACGAGCCGAATAGTCGGCCCATCGGGGCCCAGTCAAAAAAACTATTTGACATCTCAAATGGTAAGCTATCTTACTGGTTAGATAGCTTACCTATGTCACCACCACGCAAAAAAGACATGCTGTTAGGGACTTTGGATCTGTTGATCCTGAGAGTCCTCAATAGCGGAGAGAAATACGGCTACGCCATCGGCAAGAGCATCGAATTGCTCAGTAGCGACGCGCTCAGCGTGCAGAAAGGGTCGCTCTATCCCGCCCTCCATCGATTGGAGAACGAAGGCTACATCAAGTCTGAGTGGAAGACGGGCGACTCCGACAAACCGATGAAAGTCTACGCGCTCACTCCCGCCGGGAGAACGCACATGGAAGAAGAGATCAGCCACTGGGAACTGGTCACTAATGCGGTGAACATCGTCATCAAGAACACATAGCCAGTCGATCAACACCGTGAGACACTTCTACAAATGGAGAACGCAGCTCAAAAATTTGCTGCGATTCAACAAACAACATGACGAGCTTGCTGCCGAAATAGAGCTGCACATCGAGATGTCGGTGGCGGATCTCGTTTCCAATGGAATGGATCCACGAGAAGCGCGCAAACTGGTTTTACGCGAATTCGGCAATGTCGAATCGCTCAAGGAGGAGTGCCAAGACTCGTGGGGCATGCGATTGATCGACGCCCTCATTCGTCATCTTCGCCTCGCCAGTAGGCAGATGCTCAAGAACAAGGGCTACACGGCTACCATCCTCATCACGCTCGCCCTCGGGATCGGTATCAACACTGCCATCTATTCGGTCGCGAATACCGTCCTATTCAAGACCTTGCCATTCCCAGAGCCTGATCAACTCGTCAAAATAGACGAATACTCAGATCAATTGGGAGGTCAATCAGTGTCGTATCCAAATTTCAAAGACTGGCGGGATAGACAAACCAGCTTTACGTCCATCGGCCTTTTTAGAGGGCAAGGATACAATCTAGTTGAAAGCGATCGCTCCTTCCGCATCGTCGGATTGCAATCTACTTACGACTGCCTTCAAGTGCTGGGGGTCACTCCGATCCTAGGCAGATCTTTCACCAAAGAAGACGACCACCCAACTGCCGAACGCACCGTAATACTCGGAGAACGTTTTTGGAGAAATCAATTCGGAGCGAAACGTTCAATCATCGGGGAGCTCATCAACCTCAACGGGCTGCACCATAAAGTAATCGGCATCTGGCCCTACGACTTCGATTTCGGCGACGTAGACGCCTGGACTCCTTTCGGACTCGTGTCGCAGGACGGGTTGCTTCCGAACCGAGGCAGCCGGATCGGAACCCGCGTCCTCGCTCGACTGAAGCCGGGAATGAGCATCGAACGCGCCCGGAACGAGATGGAGCGCATCGCGTCCGATCTCGCCTCCGAATACCCTGGGTCGAATGCCGGGCACACCGCCCGAGTAAGATACCTAGACGATATCTATTTCGGCAGTTCCAGCTCAACGGTCTTCACCTTACTAGGAGCGTCGATATTCCTTCTCCTCATTGCCTGCTCCAATGTCGCCAGTATGCAGCTCGTGCGTTCGTTCGGTCGCCGTCACGAATTCGGGTTAAGAGTGTCTCTCGGCGCCAACCGGCGGCAGGTCATCGGACAGTTCTTAGTCGAAAATCTAGCCTTAGGACTCACAGGTGGACTAATCGGGATCGCGCTTGCGTACGGAGTGACTGAATGGCTCAAATCCATCCTCGAAGGCTCAGTCTTGAGGATTTCTGAAGCCGAACTTGATTTCGCAACGCTCGCTTACGCCCTCGCCGCTACCCTCTTGTCGAGCCTCCTCTTCGCCATCGCTCCCTTGCGCCAATCTCTGAGACTCTCTCCGACCGACGCCTTAAATGAAGGTTCAAGATCGAGCGAAACCCCGCGCGGCAAGCGCTGGAAATCCACGTTCGTCATCGTTCAGTTTGCCCTCGCCAGCACCCTATTGATCGGGGCAGGACTGATGATTCGCACGACCGTGAATCTCTATCAATCGAACCCCGGATTCTCCACAGAGCAAAAGCTCGTTTTCCACTGGTCGCTAGACGGCGCCAACTACGACAAAGGAGTCAAGAGACTGCAAACAACCGAACAGGCTCGGAAGTCACTTAAGAACATCCCTGGCGTTCGAGAAGTTGGAGTCGCCTTTCCCCTACCGCTTACGGGTACCGGATGGGGACAGTATTTATACGTTGAAGGACATCCCATCCCTACAAACAGTCGAGGCCGATCCGCAGAATATATAAGCATCAACGAAACCTACTTTAACGCCATGGGAATTCGGCTTCTATCCGGTCGGCTCTTCAACGAATTCGATACATATGGAAAACCTCGTGTCGCAATCGTGGATACGAAATTTGTGGAAATTAATTTTCCCGATTCGGACCCGATCGGCAAACGTATTGCCGAGGGAAGCAATCCACCTAGCGATCCCAATGGTTGGATACAAATTGTCGGTGTTGTTGAACATGTAGAGCATCATAGCGCAGCCAGAGAATCACGCGAACAAGTGTATCGCCCACTCAATCAATATCCTGTCAGGGATTTGGTTTTCGTCATAGATCCTCAAGAAAACGCTATTCCAATCGGAAACGAAATTCGCGAGGTGATGTCACAAATCGACCACACTCTGCCCGTGCGAGGCCTCAATAGGCTCGAGTCCCTTTTTGTTGGCAATTTCGCTCGGGAGCGATTGATCATGAAATTGCTCGGCTCCCTAGCGGCGCTGGCTTTGATTCTGGCCGCGGTGGGTCTCTACGGCGTGGTCAGCTACATGGTCCGTCAGCAAACTCGGGAATTCGGTATCAGAATAGCCATCGGAGCAGACCGAAAGTCGATCCGCAATCTTGTGCTTTCCAGCGGGGCCAAACTAGCGGGGCTCGGATTGACGATCGGAATTCTCGTTTCGCTCGGGCTCTCTCGATACCTCAGCGGGATGCTCTACGGAGTCTCCGTTTTCGACATGGCTTCCTTTGCCGCAGCGGCAGTTTTGCTAGGCCTAATCGGTCTAATTGCTTGTTGGCTGCCCGCGCGCCGCGCAACCCGGATCTCTCCAACGCAAGCGCTAAGAGCGGACTAATAAAGAACCGACATGAGGTGGTATTACAAATGGAGGACGCGGCTCAAAAATTGGCTGCGATTCAACAAGCAACATGACGAGCTTGCCGCCGAAATAGAGCAGCACATCGAGCTGTCCGTCGCAAATCTGGTCTCGAGTGGAATGGATCCACGAGAAGCGCGCAAAATGGCATTGCGGGAATTCGGCAATGTCGAAGCGTTGAAAGAAGAATGCCAGGACTCGTGGGGGATGCGTTTCATTGATACTGCGATTCGCCACGTTCACTACGCTGGCAGGCAGATGAGAGAAAATAAGAGCTACACCGCCGTTGTCGTTCTCACCTTGGGAATCGGAATAGGGATGAACACGATGATATTCGCGTTCGCAAACGGCCTTAAATTCAAGCCGCCCTCCTTTCCAAATGGAGACCGATTGTGCGCAATCAACGGACAGGATTTCAAACGAAACAACCGGCTACTGGGGAGCTCCTATCCCGACTTCATCGACTTCCGAGACCAGAACAGCACCTTCGAGTTCCTCGAAGCCGTCGACTACAGTTTCGCTGTCATCAGCGACGCGGAACGACCCGCTTCCGGGTATAGTATGGCTCTCGTCTCCCCTGGTTTGATTCGCATGCTGGAGAGCGCGCCAATTGTCGGACGCCCATTCAGCCCCGAAGACTACCAGGTTGGCGCGACTCCTGTATTGCTTATTGGATACGAACTCTGGCGAAACCGCTTCAATGAAGATCCCAACGTCATCGACTTGTCGATACGCCTCAACGGTAAACCTGCGCAGATCATTGGTGTCATGCCTGAGGACTTTCGCTTCCCTAACGGGCAAGAGATCTGGATGCCCCTGGTTCCAGTCGAATCCTTGCAATCGAGAGACAATCGGACGCTCCGACTCTACGGAGTGATGAAACGTAGCGAAAGTCTCTCGAAAGCTAATGCAGACATAGCGACCATTGCCCACCGCATCGCAAGCAAGCCCGACGCCAACAGCGACATCGGCGCGGTCGTAAAACCCTTCCAGGACCAGTTCAACGACGACGAGTCCTTCTACATGCTCGTAGTCATGCAATTGTGCGTCGGGCTCGTACTTCTCATCGCCTGTTCCAACGTCGCCAATCTCCAGCTCGGCAGGGCGATCAAACGAAAATTCGAGATGAACGTTCGGACCGCCATAGGCGCGTCGCGACCGCAGCTCATCCGGCAGCTATTGACCGAGAGCTTTCTACTCAGCCTTCTCGCGGGGTCATTCTCGCTAATTGTATCGAAAATTGGTGTCCATTTTTTTGAACGATCGATCCGCGATCAGATTCCCTATTGGATGCATTTCACTCTGGACTACCGGGATTTCGCTTTCCTCGTTGCCGTCACTTTTCTCAGCACCGCGCTCTTCGGTCTGGCTCCCGCCATTCGCATTTCGAAAACCGAACTGAACTCCGGCATTAAAGAGTCCGCCCAATCCGGAGGCAGCGCCCGCGGCTCCAAACTCATGGGGACGCTGGTCGTGTTTCAATTTGCCCTAACCGTCGTTCTTCTCGCCAGCGCAAGTTTCATGATTCACGGCACTCTCGAAGCCCGTAAAATAAACGACTTCATCCCGGAAGACGAGATACTCACTTCCCAAATAGACCTCAGAGTTCGAGGCTCGAACCGCTACTCGACTCCCAGCGAACGGCGCCAGTTTTTCGACGAACTCTCCCGTCGCGTCTACCAACTGCCCGGCGTCACCCACGTCGCGTTCTCTTCCTCATTCGCCGGAATGACCGATTCGGAAACGAATCGAATCGAAATCGAAGACCGCCCTATCTCGGATCCCCGCGAAGCGGACCTTGTCTACACCTGCGCTCAGTCAAGTAACTTTCTTTCGGCCATTGAGCTCCCAATTTGGAAAGGTCGCGGTTTCCTGGATACTGACGGTCTCACTGGCGAGCCCGTATCTGTCGTATCGAAGCAATTCGCCGAACGGTTCTGGCCCGAACAATCCGCCGTGGGAAAACGGTTTCGCTTTCTAGCCCAATCCGGTCCTGGCCCCTGGCGAACGATCGTCGGCGTCACATTTCCCTTCAGCGTAAAGATGCGCGGAGAGTCCACCTTGCCAATGGCCTTCACGGCTCAAAACGAGGAAGTCAGGCGGCATACGATGATACACATTCGCTCCACCAACGATCCTCATTCATATACGCAAAGCCTCAGAGAGATCGTCAAAGATCTCGATCAGGATTTGATCCTCTACAGCATTGAAACCGTCGCGGAAGGGAAGGCCCAGAACAACTGGCCATGGGTCGTTTCCTCTACGCTATTCGTCTCGTTCGCTGCAGCGGCTCTCGCCATGGCATCGCTCGGCGTCTATTCCGTGGTGGCCCAATCCGCGGCCAATAAGACTCGAGAACTCGGAATTCGAAAAGCGCTCGGAGCCACCACTCGCAATATCCAAGGCCAGGCCTTGTCGACCGGATTTTTCCAACTAGCAATCGGATTGACTATCGGTGGTTCAATCGTTTTTGCCATCGCCCAATTTTCTCAAGACGCCCTCGGCAAGTTGATGCCTTACAACGCAATTCTCCTATACGGAGTGATCACGCTCCTGCTCGCTATCGGCCTCCTCGCCTGCTGGCTCCCCGCCCGAAAAGCGTCGCTCGTCAATCCCAGCGACACGCTGAGGGCGGAGTAGAATTCTGCGTTTCTAAACTACTCGTATCTCAGCGTCTCGGTCGGGAGAATAGTAGCCGCGCGATATACAGGCGCCAAGGACGCGATGAGCGAGCAGACCAGTATTGAAAAAGCAACCCCCAGGAAGATCCATGGATCCAAGGCGCCTACGCCATTCAAATACGGTTCGAGAATTTTCAATGCGAAATAGGCGGGAACCAGGCCAAGCATCAATCCGAGTATAGTACAGAGCGAAGCGCTTCTTAGAAAAAGCAGAAGAATGGCATACACGCGCGCCCCAATCGCGATACGAATTCCAATCTCCTTAATTTTTTGCGTAACGGTGTTCGACACCACTCCGTAAATACCAATCAGGGTCAACGCATAGGCGAGGGCCGAAAACAACGCAGTAAGTTTGGCGAATGTAATTTCCGCTTTAGCGGAATCGGCAATGATCTCCTGCAGTGTGTCTATTTGTATCTGCAGCAATTGAGGGTTGATTTCCCTTACCAGCTTCTGAATTGCCCGCTCCAAACTACCCTTATCGAGCGAACTATGCACCACAAAGGAGGCCGGTCGCATCGGCGACCATTGAGCATGTGGAAAGTACAGTGCGCGATCTAATGGCGATTCGAGAAAGTAAGGCATGTTGATTGTTTTGGAAACTACCCCTACCACACGACATTCCTTGTTCCAAAAACGGATCGTCGACCCTATCGGATCCCGATCCTCGAAGTAGTCCTGAGCATTTTGCTCGTCAATTATTACAACGGGTTGACTATCCTGGTGGTCGCTTTCGTTAAACAAGCGACCTTTCAAAAGAGTGATTCCCATAGTGGAAAAGAAGTCGGGACTCACCCGAAACATCGTCGTCTGCCGGGCAGATTCATCCGGCGCTAACGGCTTTCCAACGATCGAGAATTCGGTATACCACATGTTGTAGCTGGTAAGCGGCACGCGGTTCGTGTAAGCCACATTGTGAACTCCTGGCAATTGGGCGAGTCGATCTCTGGCTTCCGAGAAAAAACTCCGCCTGCTTGGCGTGTCAGGATAAAGATAAGAAGGCAGTCCCACTTTAACGAGCGTCCGGTTTTCAGAAATGAAACCGTAATCCTCCTTCACAACCGCAAATCCATTTCTTACTAGAGTCACCGCCAGTATAAGCAAACAACACGCCAGCCCAATCTGGCACACCATCAACGCTTGCTGCAATCGACCTCGTCCTGCACCCGCGGAAGCTCTTCCGTCGGATTCAGAAATAGTGTGGCTCAGGCCTGACTGGATAGTGGATCGAGCGGGAAGCCACCCGAACAACAAGCCAAAGCTCAGCAAGACTAATCCGGCAAAGACAAATACGGACAGATTCATACTTGCCTTCGGTATATGAAGGTCCTGAAAGATGATATTATGCAGCCATTCAATGGCCAAAAACGCAAAGGGAATGCTAGCCATACCCCCCAGAATAAATAGCAGTAACGACTCTGTAAGTAACTGCCGAACAATGCGCCCGCGATTGGCTCCCAGACTCGCGCGCATGGATATTTCTTTCAAGCGGGTCATTCCACGAACCAAAGTGAGCCCGGCCACATTGAGGCATCCGATTGCTAAGACACACAGCACGACCACCTGCAAAACCGTCGTCGCCGGAACCATCATCTCCGCTTCGTTTTTAGTAACAAACTCCTTGAGCGGCAACGCTGTATAACTCAATCCGGATCGAGCCCACGCAGCTTGCTGTTCAGGATGACTGTCGAATGTCCGATCAAACAACTGGTCGAGCTCTACCTGCGCTTGCGAAAGGCTGACCCCGCTTTTTAGCCGGGCCACGACCCTGTTGCCATTGGACTCGCGATTGGCTTCCTTTAATTCGTGCGATCTAATTATGCGTGGGGCCCACATCATTTGATTGGGATAGAGAATGTTGAACCGTTCAGGCATCACCCCCAAGATGGTATGCTCCGCGCCATTCAAACGTATCTTCCTGCCAACTACATCCGCTCCACCCTCAAACCGAGACTGCCAAAGCGCGAAGCTCAATACCACAACCTTGTCATGGCCGTCCTCCACTGATTCCGGTGAAAAGGTCCGACCAAGAATAGGCCTAACTCCGACCGCCTCCCAGACTCCTCCGCTCACCAACATAATGTCGGTTGCAAACGCAGCCCCTCCATCGATCGATACATCCACCGAATCATCGCTATCGATTAATCCAATCGCTTTGAATGACTTCGCTTCCCGTTCGATCTCAACAAAGCTCAACGGCGAAACGTAGCCAACTTTATCGCTTTGTTTCCTCCAGATCTTTCCGACCGCTACCACTTCGTCGCCATTCGGATAGTCGAACGGTTTAATGATCAGAGAATGCGCATAACTGTAAACGGCCACGTTCAGCCCCGAGCAAATCGCGATCGTAAGAAGCACCACAGCAAGAAAGCCCTTGCTCTTTCTCAATTGTCGGAAAGCAAATCTAAGATCGGCCACCGTATCCATGATCATACGCGTCCCCCACGCGTCGTGACACTCTTCCTTTATTCGCTCGACCGCTCCGAATTCCTTCAACGCCTCTCGCCTCGCTTCCTCGGGACTGAGCCCCTCCGCTACCTTCTTCTCGACGCTCATCGACAAATGATGCTCCATTTCCTCCGCCAGGTCGTCGTGCATCCCCTTCGGTCGAAAGAGATTGGCGAACCAATTGCGTATCCAATAAATAGGTTCCATTCTTTTTATATCAATCTACCCGCAACGCCTCCATCGGACAGATACGCGTCGCTTGTCGGGCGGGCAGGTAACTAGCAATTAAAACAACAACCAGAAGAAAAGTCGTAACGAAAAAATAGGCGATCGGGTCGATCGGATTCACTTGATACAGGTAATCCGTAAGGTACTTGCTAAGCGCCCACGCTCCCACCAAACCCAGACCCGAACCGAAGGCTGCCTTAGCCAATCCTTGATTCAAGACCTGTCCGAGAACCAGATTTTTGGGAGACCCGATGGCAATGCGAAGGCCAATCTCACGGGTATATTGAGATACATCATAGGAAAGTACGCCATAGATCCCTACCGCAGATAAGAGCAATGCCATGAAACCCAGAATACCTAGGAGAAACACAAATGCGCGACGACCATCCACGGAACCGACAATCATGTTTTCCAGCTCTCCGGGCATGTAAATAGGTAAGAGGGGATCCAATCCGCGTAGGTGTGCACGCGCAACGGGCATTAAGTCTTCGAAGCTACGATCAGTTTCTATCAGAACATGGAATTCGCGAAGAGTGTTCGTTGAATTCAGAGGAAGGTACACCAAGGGACACCAACCACGGGCTGACGAGGCAATGTCCCGCCTATCCAGTCCGTTGTGCGTTATGTCTTCAACTACGCCGACAATCGTCCACATGGACTCCGGAGTCCGTGCAGCATCATTGGTGATCTGTTGCCCAACCGCGTTTCTACCAGGAAAATAGTGGTCGGCAAACCTTCTATCTACAACAACGTTCCTAACTCCATCCAGCATGTCACTCGGCCTAAACGTTCGCCCTTCAACCAACGGAATCCCCAAAAGCTCAAAAAAGCCGTCCGAAACGCCGCAGTAATTTGAGCTCACTTTACCCAAGGAAGATTCATCGGACGGACTCGCCAGCAAGACGTCCCAATTATAAAATTCCGATACAGTGGGGAGGAATTCGGTTAGGGCAATGGCCTCCACCCCCGCTATTTCTGAAAAGGACTCCTTCAACCGATCATAGAAACTGGTAACGGCCTCCTCCGATCCGTAGTCCCACGAAAGTTCAAGACCAAAGGTTTTTACACTACGTGGATCGAACCCCGTATCCGTCCGCAATGCATTAAAAAAACTTTGCAAGAGCAGCCCAGCCCCCACCAACAGTATCAAACTGACAGCAACCTGCATCGAAACCAGAATCGATCTAAAAAGCTTCAGAGGCTTACTCGCGGTCGTTTTTCGACTGGCCCCCTGCACCAAGGCCGACTGGTTATCCTTAAGAACAGGGAGCGCGGAAAAGAACCCTAAAACGATCGCAACACATATGGTGAGGAAAATCGTATGAGCAATCGTTGTACTGCTTATTTCGATACGAGATACATTAGGCAAAAGATCTTGCGCCACAAATTGATTGATAGCTTCCAGTCCAATCCAAGCTCCAACAATTCCAATCGCGCAACTCCCCATGCATAGAATGAGATTTTCCGTGAATACCTGGCGCAATAGGGATATACGAGAAGCGCCCAGAGACCTCCTCATCGCGTATTCGCCAATACGAACCAAGCTTCGCGTCAGCTGCAAATTGAGGACGTTGATACACCCAATTAAAAGCACGAGCAATACACTGGCTTGCAACAAGTAGAGCCGACTCCCAATACTCTTCACTCTAGACTCTTGAAACGTCTCCAGCTTGGCCGTTGGCCGAGATCGGTCCAACCTGTCTTTCTTAGTCTGGGGGGCCTCATTGTAGAAGCGACGGTCCAAAGCGCTAATCTGAGCGCGGGCCTGCTCTACAGATATACCAGGCTTCAATCTCCCCCATATCTGCGTGTAATTTTGATATCTGCGACTCTTTAACAAATCGACAGTATTGGGATTCCAGGTCCAGGCTTGAAAGAAACGCAGCTCCGGAAAGTGTATGCTCGCCTGCCTGGGAGCGACTCCAATGACCTTAAACGGTCGGCTGTGCAGCTTTATCGTTTGCCCAATCACATCAGTATCAGAAGCAAACTGAGTTCGCCAAAAGGACTCTGTCAAAATAACGTGCCGATTATTCGAATGTACGAAATGCTCTGCTTCAAAAAACTGGCCAATTAAAGGGCGAACGCGAATCATCTCGAAGAAATCCTGACTCACTCGAAGTCCTAGTCCTCGCATGGTAGCCCCATCATCAGTGGAGATGTTCAATCCTGTATCGTCAACCAGCGCCAGTTGCTCAAAAGCAGTAGTATTTTCCGAATAGTCGAGATAAAGGCCAATGCTAGAATTCGAACGCTCTATGCCCATCCCGGGCATACTATGATAAATCTCCACTACCCGATTCGGCTCCGGATAGGACGGCGGTCCGAGGACTTCATCCAAGATACTGAATACGATCGTGTTTCCCGAAATGCAGAGACCGAGGGTGAGCAAAACAGCAAGCGCGAACCCCTTGTTCTTCTTTAGCAATCGCAGACTTAGGAGTAGGTCGCGCCACAAGTCCATAACCAATCGCGTCCCCCAGGCATCATGACACTCCTCCTTAATGCGTTCCACTGCCCCGAATTCTTTCAACGCCTCACGCCTCGCTTCCTTGGGACTCAACCCCTCCGCAACCTTCTTCCCTATGGCCATGGAAAGATGATGCTCCATCTCCTCCGCCAAGTCGTCGTGCATCCCCTTCGGTCGAAAGAGATTGGCGAACCAACTACGCATCCAGTGAATCACTTCCATTTATCGAAAATCTACAAAATCACCCTTCGAGAATGTGTTTTAAAACAGGATGCGCTCGTTCCTCGCTTACTTGATGTCGCTGCGCTCCAACTTGATGGATCCCAAAATTGTGCTATCATATTGGCGGAGCCATCACGTAGCGACCTGTCCTTCGTAGCTTGAAAAGCGAAGTAGGAAGCGTATCCTGTTAAATTCATTGTCGCGACTCCTTCGCAAATCCCGTCATGGACCGCCACCCTCATCACGATTCCGTTCCCAATATTGTCGCGATGGCCGCGGCCATCGCCTCCCAGTTCTTCTTTTCAGAGTTCAAACGCTTCTGGCCCAGTTTTGTCAGACTATAGTACTTGGCCCGCCGGTTATTCTCCGACGTCCCCCATTCCGACTGTATCCAGCCCTTCTGTACCATCCGCGCCAAGGCGGGATAGAGCGAACCCTCCTCGACCTTTAGCACGTCGTTCGAGATCAAGTGAATCTTCTGGGCGATCCCCCAGCCGTGATTCGCGTCCTGCTGCAGGATTCGCAATATCACCAGCTCCAACGCCCCTTGCGGAAATATGTGTTTCGTCATGATTCTCTACCCTAGTTGCATTAGGGGAACCACAACTTCCCTAGTTAGTCAAGGGGAAAGAATTTTGAAACCTGAAAGCTCTACTTCGCTCCTTGACTCTTCAGGTAGTCACGAACGTCCCGATCGCGAGCCACACTAAGCGGGCTTCTAAAATTGTTCGGCGCATCACCGTGAGGAGTTTCAACTTCCAAGTTCACATTGGCACCATTTTCAACCAGGTACTTGACCATCTCTAAATGGCCTTGTTGAGAAGCGCCTATAAGGGGCGTCTCGTCGCGGTAGACGTAGGCATTCACATCGGCACCGGCTGCTACAAGGCGTTTGGCAATCGAAAGATTCCCTCTCAGGGCAGCGTTGATCAGCGGATTGCCATCTCTCGGCGAAGGCGCGTTCACATCCGCTCCGAGTTTAAGAAGCTCCTCAACCAACTCTTCGTTACCTCTTTGTACGGCGATGATCAAAGCGGTACCGTCCGCCTCGGCCGGAGTATCAATATCGAATCCATTCTCCCGGATCATGTGTTTAATCACAGACAGCTGATTGTTATTGGTCGCGTAGACCATCATTTCGGCATAGGCCCGATTAAGCTCTGATGTTTCAATGGAGGGTTTCTGAGCTTTGTCGGCTGAAAGGGTGATCTTGGGCACGGACGTTTGAGCAAGCGCGGCGCTAGCAACCAAGGCACACAAAGCGACCAAACAAGCCGCGATGGCAGATGATTTTTTTGATTTCATAGTAACAATCTCACGTATTCGTTTTTTAATATCGTTCCGGCGGTGGTACATACCCATCGCCAAGATAGGGTTTCTTCGACACAGGACTCGCTCTGCGCAATTGAGTAACGTCTGAGCATAACGGTTGCGGTCCTCCACTTGACGCGCGACGAAACTGTCACAGGCGAATTCACGGCTAAGAGAGACTTGGCGATGAAACACCCACTGGATAGGACTTATCCAAAAAAGCAGTGCCAAAATTTCCTGGAAAGCGCCTGCCCACAGGTCCCTCCTCCTTATATGGGCTTCCTCATGGAGTAGGACGTGCCGCAGTTCTTCTTCGGAAAGGTCTCTCAACAAGGTCTTCGGCAGAAGGACCCTTGGCGCCCAAAGTCCAAGCGCCATCGGACTTGCGACTTGGTCAGAGACGAAGACGGGTCGGGAGAACCCAAACGTTTTTTCGAAGTCTGCGACTTCAAGCGTACTCAGCGAAAGTTTAGTTGTGGCTACAATTCTCCTGACTAAAACGACCCCACGCCACAAAGAGCCAAGAACCCAAACCAAAACCAGGATTCGTATTGTGATCGCAACGGTCGTAGCAGCGGACTCGGATACCTCAACGTGGAGAAGCGAAACATCTTCCTGTAGTGGCGAATTCGATACGGGATCTGTTCCAGAAGAAGAAAAATGAGATACAGGATGGAATTGATCAGAGGTGAGGATCGGTGGCGAGGGCACTGCATCAGAAACTTGCTTAGTAGAAATTACAAACGGAATTACGAAGATGGCAATATACCCTAAATACCACAACCAAGACAGAGCCCCTTCACCCAACCGCATCCAACGCTTGAGCAAGTTCAGAACCATCAGGGCACTACAAACAAGCGTCCCTACCACCAAGTGAAGGAGAATCAAATTGAGTACTGCTGATTCCCAATTCACTTTTTACCTTCTTTTCTGGATGCCTTGTCAATGAGCTCCTGCAGTTCCTGCATATCGCTAGATTTCAGGTCGCTCTCCTCCATTAAATGCTGGGCAAGAACCTTCGGAGATCCGCCAAAAAATTGATCGATCATCGAGCTCAACGCTCCGCGGCGAACCTCGGCCCGGGAAATATCGGCGTTATAGATAAAGGCCCGTCCCTCTTTGACAAAACTGGTGTAGCCCTTGTCGGTAAGGATCTTACACATCGTCTGCACCGTGGTGTAGGCCATCGGTTTGTCAGCTTTCACCTCATCCGCAATCTGCCGTACCGATGACGGTCCACACCGCCAAAGCACGTCCATGATCGTCTGTTCAACCTCGGTTAATTGTTTGGATTTCTTGCGAGCCACCGTCAAATACTAAAGAATTAGGAGACGATAAGAGCAGCGCGTGACATCTGTCTACTAAAAAATTAGTTTTTAGAGCATTTTATTGTTACGGTGCAGCCTTTATCCAGCCAACACATGGTCTCTAGATTTTTAATTCCCTCTCCTCGCCACTGGCTTCCTTCTTCTTGGTTACTCCACCCGCAGAGTTTCCATGGGATCCAGCTTCAAGGCTTGGCGCGAAGGGATATAGACCGCGATAAAGGAAACCGACGCCATCAACACGGAAACGAGTAAATAAACTACGGGATCCACGGCTTGCACCTGGAAGAACTGGCTTCGAATCACATAGGCAATCCCCACGGAGCCCAGGAATCCGACCAGAATCCCGGTACCCGTCATGCGAATACCAATCTGCAGCATCATGTTCAAGAGCGACGACTTGGGCGCCCCGATCGCTAAACGAATCCCAAGGTCTTTTCGCCTTTGCCGAAAGGAGTTCGAAATCACTCCATACAGACCTACCGAAGAAAGAAACACCGCGAGAACTGTAAAGCCCATCACCAAACGCATACTCGCTTTTCGTTGACCCAGAGTACTATCGATCCGCGTTTCGAGCATCTCAATGTCGTAGATTGGGCTGCGGGTTTCAAATTCGGATACCGCCGCTCTCAATCGAGCCATCATCACTCCATCGGAGGTGGCAATCCCCTCGTCGCTGCTCGGTTGAAAACGCACAATCAATTGTTGAGAGCGGCTGTTGTTATCGCGAGCGGGCACATAGACCCTTGGCTTCGGAATCGCATCCGTTTCTTCCAAACTGAAGTGCTTCACAACGTTGACTACGCCCACAATGGTAAACCACCTGGTGTCGCCCGGGGCTTCCCGGTTAATTCCGTAAGTGATTCGCCTCCCAATCAACTCCTTCCCGGGCAATATATAGTCGGCGAAATTCTTGTCCACAACCGCCACCAGCTGAGAGGTGGGAGTAAAATCGGTTGATACCATCGTTCGGCCTTCCAGAGCCTCGAGCCCCAAGGCATCAAAATAGGACCCGTCGACCTGACTTACCGCGAAGTTGTGATTCGGTTCACCCGGACCGTATTCATAATCTTCCACATCAAATGACCGGGACCACCAATTATTGGAGAACGGAGAGGTCACATTCGTACCCGCGGCGACCACTCCAGGCAACTCCTCTACTCGCTTCACCAAGTTGGAAAAAAATTGTTTCCTCTGAAGATCGTCCAATTGGCGGGGGCTGTCAATTCGAGCGAAGATCACCCGCTCGGGATTAAAGCCGGGGTCCACAGTGAGCAACTTAGTGAAGCTCTTCACCAGCAACCCAGAGCAAATTAAGAGAATGAACGTCATCGACACTTGGGTCACTACCAACCAGGCGCGCGCTCTCTGTGACGCAATCCCTGAGCTGACAGTCCGGTCCGATTGACGGGTCCCGGCCAATAAGTTGTCGCGCAATACTGTATAGAGGGGGATCATCCCCACAATCAGAGCGACCAAAACAGAAACCGCCAGGGTGAAAATAAGCACGGACAGATCCAAGCCAAAGGACTCCGCTCGAGGGTAGCGATACAGTCCGACTACCTTGATAAGTTCCATTGCTCCCCAGCCGAACAAAATGCCGCAAATACCACCCAGGGACGCGTAAAAGAAACTTTCCGTCATGAGCATTCGCGCAATCCGGCCCAAGCCAGCTCCAAGCATGCTCCGCAGTAGCAACTCGCGCGTACGTGAAATGGCCCGCGTAAGACTCAGATTGGCGACGTTTACGCATCCAATAATCAGCACTAGCAAGGCTCCACCTTGAAGCATCAACAATGGCCCTTTCGAATTGCTGATTTGACCGCTGTGATAGTCAACGAATCGTGGACGCCAGTTATTACTTTCCACGTAGGAGCGCGATTCAGGAAATGTTTCAACCATTCTGGAAAGAACAGCATCTAATTCCAGTTGTGCCGATTGAATGGATACGCCTGATTTTAGGCGAGCAACGATGTTGAGGTAACTCGATCTCCATGGATTCCTGGTCTTGCTATCTTCGGCGATTGGAGACGGAAGCCAGAAGCTGACTTCCCTGCCATTAAAGTAGAAACCCTCGGGCATGACCCCGACGATCTCAAAACGTCCTCCATCTACCTCAAGCAATTGGCCAAGAACTCCGGCATCGCCATTAAAAGCGCTCTGCCAAAAATCGTAGCTCAGAATCGTTACGCGGTTCTTTCCTCTCGTTCCCTCCTCCTCGTAAAACCAACGGCCATGAATAGGCTGAACTTGTAACACCCGAAAAAAAGACGGCGAGATATCAACCGAGGTCACGTTTGACGCGATCCCGTCTAAAATCACGGTATTGCTAATATTCCGATAGTAGCCCATTTCCGCGACCGAAGCTGCCTCGCGATACCAAGTATAGCTTTCAGGCGAACTGTCCGAGATGGTTCGAATGTGCCCCTTCTCATTCATATCGGTCACTAGGTCCACCAGTTGCTCCGAATGCGGATACGGATACGGTTTCAGCAGGGCGTTGTTCAACATACTGAATATCGCCGTATTCGCCCCGATGCAGAGTCCAAGAGTCAACAAGACAACAAAGGTAAACCCCCTATTGTTTCGAGCCTGCCGACTCGCCAGTCGAAGATCCCGTAAAAAGTCGTTCCAGAGCCGCATCCCCCAGGAGTCGCGGCAGGCATCCTTCAGCGATTCCACCTCGCCAAACTCTCTCAACGCCGCCTTGCGCGCCGCCTCCTTGCTAAAGCCATTTCGCATGTGTTCGCGCTCAAGCAACTCTAAGTGGAAGGCCAATTCGTCATCCAGGTCATTCTGGGCGCCGCCGCGACGAAACAACGACCGAACCTTGAACCAAAGCTCGTCGATCCAATCGATCATCCCTTCGACTCCTCCAGGTTTAACACCATGGAAACGGAATCCACAAAGTCGCTCCAACGGGATCGCTCCTGGTCAAGCCGCTTGCGGCCTTTCCGGGTCAGCTTGTAGAACTTGGCTCTGCGCCCCAGTTCGGAAACGCCCCACTCGGCTTTGATGAGCCGCTTTTGCTCCAAGCGATGCACCGCCGGATAAAGCGACCCCTGCTTGATCATCAGCCGGTCCTCCGAAACCACGAAAATCCGCTTGGCGATGTCCCAGCCATGCATCTTGCCCGTGGACAGAACTTTCAGGATCAGCAAGTCAAGCGTTCCATGGATGAGTTCGTTGTTCGAGTCCTTCATTTTTCCTTGTTATCGATAATCGACAACAAACCGCTCTTGATGTCGATAGTCAACAACAAAGATCCGCTGGCGAAACGGGCGAGTTCAACGGGTTGGATGAATGGTTCGACTCTCGGAGCGCGTCACCGCGTCCCGGTTGGGGCCGGCGTAGGAGGCATTGACGCTTGGCTCCGACCCCTGCCCGCTTTGCGGTCTACCTTCGCCTGAGCTGCTGGAAGCGCGCTCAGCCACGCGCTTAGCTTTTGCTCCAAGTCGTCGCGAACTTGCGGATACTGGCTGGAGAGATCCACAGTCTCGGCAGGATCTTCGGACAAAGAAAAAAGGCGGACTTGTTGGGACTGCTTCAACAGTTTCCATTGGTCCGATCGAATGGCGGTATTTCCCAGCCAACGGAAAAACAAGTATTCATGCGGTTGCCCGCTTGCAGTTCCTTCAAGGAAGGGAAGCAAGTTGGTTCCGTCCAAATGAGTGTTGGCCACCGTCGCTCCCGCAGCGGCGAGGCAGGTTGGGAAAACATCCAACGCGCTGACCATTTCCGCGTACTCCTTACCGGCCGGTAGTCTGCCAGGCCAGGACAACACGAACGGCACACGCAGTCCACCGTCCAGAAGACTGCCTTTCCAACCACTAAACGGCGCGTTCAATCCTCCTCCGTTTTTGGGCGCTCCGTTGTCGCTGATATACCAGATCATAGTATCTTCCAGAATCTGGTGGCGTCGCAGCGCGCTCATCATGTCCCCAATCGTGTCGTCCAAACTCGCTATCATCGCCAGGCAGGTGCGGCGTTTTTCATCGTCGACGCGCTTGAACCGATCCAGGTATTTCTGAGGCGCCTTGAAAGGAGCGTGTGGCGAGTAAGGAGCGTAGTAGAGGAAAAACGGATCGGCGTCGTTTGCATGTCGGTCAATAAAGGATACAGCCGCCTTGCCCTGTACTTCCGTTCGGTACCCTTCATCTTTGATGATCTGGGGCGCGTTTGGGATTGGGTCTCCGTTCAGGTCATGAGAGGCTACATACAGGGTTTGGACTCCACTGAAGTATTCGTCGAATCCCCGCGCCGATGGCAACAAGGGCAAGTCGCCCTCCTTGATGGAAGGCTTCCGGTCGCTTAGAATGTCTGTCCATTTCGGACCGCCGCCGACCCCCCACTTTCCAGCCATGCCTGTGGTGTAGCCCGCCTCCTGTAGCGCAGTCGCGATGGTTTCTACGCTCTGCCGCATACCCGGGCTCGGATTTCCCTGTATAAAGGTCGTGTTCGCTTCGACTCCTCCATGCTGCTGGTAACGCCCAGTCAGGATTCCCACTCTCGAGGGCATGCATTGCGGAGCGGTCACAAATCCGTGAGTCATGCGGATTCCTCGATCGGCCAGGTCGTCGATATGCGGGGTCTGAACGTCCGCTCGAACGCTATGGAGACCTACATCCGCATACCCTTGGTCGTCCGAGAAGATGACGATGATATTTGGCTGCGCCGCGATCAACCCATGGACAATGAGGCAGGCAAAAACCAATGGCGCGAACTTTAGGGGACTTCGTCGCATGAATAATCCGACGATATGATCTCCAAGCAGATCAATGCAAGTCGCCAGGAAAAAGAAACGAGGCTCAGCTAACGCCAGCGATAAATCCGCCCTCCCGACAAGGTTAAAACTACTCTACCCGCAACGCCTCCATCGGGCTTACTTTGGCGGCTTTTCTGGCCGGGAACCAAGCGGCGGCGACGGAGGCCGCAAACAAAAGCAACACGCCTAGCGACAGGACCATCGGATCCAGAGGGTCCACCCGATACAGTTGTCCTCGAATCAGATTGCCGAGCGGCAAAACGAAGACAGCGCCCAGGACAAGCCCGACGCCGGCCACGACAAGGGAGGATTTCAAAATCGGTCGAATCGCCTCGTCTGACCTTGCTCCCAGCGCTTTTCGTATCCCAATTTCGGAAGTGCGACGCGAAACCGTGTAGGCCATAAGCCCATACGTTCCAATACAGGACAAAAACACTCCGAGGACGGCGAAAATCATCAGCAAGCTGGCCTGCAACTTTTCACGAAAGATCGAATCGCTCATCTGGATGGCCTGGGTCTTGACCGAATTGAGAGGGAGATTCGGATCCACTTCCGCCATGGCTTTTCGCACCGTCGGCACGAGCGCCAATGGATCCATCTCGGTCTTCACCTGTATCCAAGCGCGACGAAGCCCAAACCGTCCCGTGCTGCTTTGCTTGATGGGAAAAAACAACATCGGCTGCACATCCGCTTTGATCCGATTGTATTTCGTGTCGGCGCAGACTCCAACTACTCGATACAGGTTGTCGTTCCCTTGTTTCACGAGTTTGCCCACAGGATTTCGCTCCCCAAAGAAACGTCGCGAGAACTGTTCATTCACGATCACCACGCGCTCGGCCTCCCGCGCGTCCGTCGCTTCGAAAACGCGGCCGCTCAAGAGAGGAATTTCCAGGGTGTGGAAGAAGTCCTCGCTCACAGTCATGGCCATCACGTTTTCCCCTTCGAAATCGGGATTGTCCGGCGCGGTGATGACGCCCACTCGCCGGGCTGAATTTGCCAGAAAAAGAACTTCCGAACAAGCCACCGACTGAACACCCGGAATCGTACGGATCACGTCCATACTTTTTTGATACAACTCCAGTTTCTGTGGCCCCTCGTAGCCCCCGTTCTGGGCGTTGAGCTGAAAGACCAGCAGCTTCTCCATATTGAAACCGGGATCGATCTTCTGCAGATTGGAAAACGAGCGGATCATAAGTCCTGCCCCCACGATTAAAAGCAGCGCCAAACCGACTTGCAGGGCAACGAATACGCGGCCCGTCAGCCAGCCGCCTCGGCTATCCGAGCGGTCGCGCAAGGCATCCATGAGATTGATTTTCATCGATCGCAACGAAGGCAACAGGCCAAACAAGATCGCAGCGACAAAGGTGATCGAAGTCACAAACAGAAATACCCGATGATCGTTCCCGCCATCGATACCTTCACCGATCGCAACCGAACTGAGCGATTGGATGATTCCCGCCTTGGCCCCTATAGAAACGAACCAACCAAACACGGCTCCCAGGACCGCGAGCAATAGGCTCTCCGTCAGTCCTTGTCGAACCAGCCGCAGCGATCCAGCTCCGAGCGCCTTCCGAGTCGCGGTCTCGTGCTGCTGCGAAATGCTTCGCGCCACCAGCAAACCAGCCAGATTCGCGCAAGCCGCCAAAAACACAATCCCGGCAGCGCCCAACATAAAGTAAAAAGGAGTCGCCATTCGCCCTCCCTGGTTTCTCGAACCCGCGCGGCCATCCAGCAGAATGGAGCGCATGTAGTCATTGTAGCGATCGGTTTCGTCTTTCAGGATTACCCGCCCTTCCCTGGGGTTCCCCTGGCGACCCGAAGTCACGGAAACGCCGTTCCTCGAGGACGACCCCGTGGCAAACCGGTCACTGCCAATAGCGCGTTCCAATGCCAGGTCCAATGACGCTTTCAACTGCTCGTCGCTGCTACCGGGCTTGAGCCGAGCCATCACCCAAATCCACCAGTGATTGTCGTTGGTCAACTCGAGCTCCGGTTGAACGATCGGCTGAGTGGAAAGCGGAATATAAAACTGCTGCTCCTCCCCGTGTTGCGGGCCCTTGAAGTCTCTCGGCAAAACTCCAATCAGACGAAATCCCACATTGTTCAGGGTGATCAACTCGCCAAGCGCATCGGCGTCGCCATTGAAACGCCTCACCCAATAATCGTACGATACCATGACCACCGGCTCCACGCCCGCCTGATCATCTTCGGGCTGGATGGTCCTGCCCAAAATCGCTCCGACCCTCAGCCCTTCGCAGAAATTGCCGGAGACCAGCATGCCGCTGGTCGTAAACAAATCGCCGCGAAGCCGCGTTTGAATTCCCGGCACCTCCGAAAAACCGACTACATCAGCGTAACTCTCGGCGTTTTCCTGCAACTGAAGAAAAACGGAGTAGTTCAACGCATTGATCTCTCTCCTCCCGTCCGGAAGCGTCGTCGAAGCTCCCCGTATCTGGGAGTTGCTCAGTACAGGGCTAACAAACGTGATTTCCCGCAAATCCGCGGGATTCGGAACGGGCAATGGCTTGAACAAGATGGTGTTCAACAGGCTGAAGATCGCCGTATTCGCTCCAATCGCGATTCCCAGCGAGACGATGGCCACCGCCGCGAAACCAGGACTCTTCTTTAGTTTCCGAATAGCGAACTTCAGATCGCGTATCAAATCCATAACTACGCGCGCCCCCCACGAGTCACGACAGTCCTCCTTGAAGCTTTCCGGGCTGCCAAATTCCTTGAGCGCCTGCTTCTTGGCAGCAACCGGATCCATGCCCCGGTCCACCTTCTCCTGTACCGCCATCTCCAAATGAAACTCCATTTCATCATCCATGACGGATTCGAACCGATTCCGCCCCACAATCGTGGTCAAACGAAACCACATGTCTTTAAACCAACCCATCTTTTCGCCCTTTGTATTCCGAAACCCTAAGCATTTTGAAGAACGCTCACAATCGCGGTCGAGAAGCGATTCCACTTCTCAATCTCGCGCTCCAACTTGCGCTTCCCTTTCCGCGTCAAACTGTAGTACTTCGCCTTTCGATTATTTTCCGACAAGCCAAAGTCCGACTT
This sequence comes from Opitutaceae bacterium, assembly GCA_028284235.1. Classification (GTDB taxonomy): domain Bacteria; phylum Verrucomicrobiota; class Verrucomicrobiia; order Opitutales; family Opitutaceae; genus Pelagisphaera. The sequence goes on along the minus strand of JANQSC010000023.1, from coordinate 113,469 downwards.
GATGAACCCCTGTCGCTCCAGTCGATACAAGGCCGGATACAAAGACCCCTGATGGATGATCAGCTCGTCGTTCGAACTCTGCTGAATCCGCTTCAATATCCCCCAGCCATGCCGCTTTTCCGTGTAAAGCGACCGAAGCACCAATAGGTCCAACGCCCCCTGCAACAAGTCATTCGTTTTATCCGCCATTGCTTTCTCCTTTCGACAATCTAGGGAAAGAAAGAGAGCTTCTCCTAGATTGTCAAGGGGAAGTAGTTAGCGGGGCATCAATTCAAAGTCCGATTGTCCAGATAACCTTATTTCCCCGATCCCGCCGAACGCATACAAGTCAACTTAAACCCGCCGGGACGTCGGGTTCCACCCTAGACGCAAGTGAAGTAAGGTGGAACGCGACGTCCCGGCGCGTTTTCTCAGACAAGATATCAACAAGTACACGTGTACGCGCCAGGCTGGATCGGGGATCCTATTTGTCCTGCCTGCGCCCGACGGAGTCAGGGCGATGACAAATTCTATTCTCCCGAAGCCAGCTCTATCTCCCCATCGCTCTAACAGAATCACTCCTGCCGCAAGGCCACCAGCGGATCCACCCGGACTGCCCGACGCGCAGGCAAAACACAGGCCAAGAGAATCGTCCCGAACAAGATCGCGCCGATTCCCAAATAAACCGTCGCATCCATCGGCGAAGTGCTGTAGAGAAACTGCCGAATCACACCGGACACCCCAAGCGCCCCCAAGAAACCGATACCGAGTCCGACCGCGGCAAACCAAAGCCCCTTTTGCATTACCTGCCACAGCACCTGCCGTCGCGACGCCCCAATCGAAATCCGAATCCCGAACTCCTTGACGCGCGTCGAAACATCGTAGGCCAGCAATCCGAAAATCCCAGTCGTCGACAGAAACAGCGCTAGCAACGCGTAGGCGCCCACCAAATACAGAATTCCCTTCCGAGGAGCCAAGGACTCGCTCATGAATCCCTCCAAACTGCCCATTCGAAACACGGGTAGAAGCGGATCCGAATCGAGCAGCGTCTTGCGCACCAGCGAAATCGCCTCGTCTTCAGGCAAGGGTGTCTTGACCAGCAAGCTGAACTCCCGATGCCCCGCGCCTCGGATCGGGCGATAAATCAGCGGCGCGTTCTCCGCTGTATCGAGTCGTTCGTGACGCGCGTTTTCGACGACGCCAACCACGCGATTCCAGTTGTTCGGATTTCCCGGAGCCCTCCCGGGCTTGAAAAATGCGCCCAGAGCGCTCGCCTTGCCCGGAAAGAGCGCGTCGACCGCAGACACCTCGACCACGTTCGCCTCCTGCCAAAAAGCCCCGTCCGTCGGCTCGAACCCGCGCCCGTCTACAAGCGACATTCCCAGAGTCTCAAAGTAGCCCTCCGATACGAACGCAAACTGGGCCTTCGGATTTTTCCACAAACTGCGCCCCTTCGTTTCCGGCGTAGTTATCGGGGAGTCCGGATAGCCGAAGGTCGGAATCTGCGTGGCGACCGCCGCCGACTCGACCGCAGACAGTTGCTCGATTCGCCGCAGCAAGCCGTCCCGGAAACTGGAGATGCTCTCGCCATCCGAGTAGCGCTCTTCCGGCAACTCAATCCGCGCCGTCACCACGCCGGACGCATTGTATCCAGTATCTTGATTCAGAGCAGCGTAAAAGCTTTTTCCTAACAATCCCGCCCCGACGAGCAGCGCGAAGCTCATCACGATCTGAGCAACCACCAGAGCGGACGCCGCCCTGCGTGCGCCTCTGCCCATGGATTGCTGGTGACTCCGGCTCTTTCGCTTCGATCCCGACGACATTAAATTCGACACCAGCGCTCCGTACATTACCAGACAGGACACGAGCGACAGCGCCCCGGAATAAAGCAGCGACGTCCCTCCAAATTGGATTCCGTTTTGATACTGGCCAATCTCCGGGGAAACCGTCTTCAGCAAACCGATCCCAAGAATCGCCGCGACCACGCTCACCCCCCAGCCCAATGCGGCCAGCAAAGCGACCTCAGTCAAATACTGCGAGTGGATTCGCCGACGCGTCGCTCCCAGGGTTTCCCTCACTTGAATCGCTCGAGCGTTGGCGTTGGCGTAGGCGAGCAGCAGATTCACGATATTGACGATCCCGATAACCAGTATAACGCCACTCATGCCCAACAACAGAAACAGCTTGGGTCGCACCCACTCGTTGCGCAGATCCCGCAGCGGACTCACACGCGTCTCAAACCCTTCGACCTTCCGATCCTCTTGCGCCGCCAAACCGGCTCCCGCGTAAAAACGATCGTCCAACTGCCGCAACTCCAGCTCCGCTCGCTCGGTGGACACGCCGGAACGCAGTCGAGCCCACAACGTAGCGAAAAACTCCCTACGTTCAGAATACGCCCCCGCGTTCGCATCCCGCGTGTCCCAAAAAGCGAAAAACTGAACCTGGGGAAACAGTATTTGGATGTCATCGGAAACCACTCCGAAGATCGCGTAGTCCGCGCCGCCTATTTGAACCCGCTCGCCCAGAATCGAACGATCGCCGTTAAACGTGGACAGCCAGAAAGACTCGGTCAGCGCAACCGCGGGCAACCCCGCGCCTACGGAATCCGACAGTCGAAGACTTCCAATTCTCGCCTCCGCCCGCGCCACGTCGAAAAATCCGCCGGTCACACGAGCGCCCTGAGCGCGGAACGCTCGGCCCCGGGAAACGAGACTCGTCCACTGCGTCGTGTGCAGACTTACCGCGTCAAAGGACTCGCTTTCCTCCGCGTACTGCAGGTAGGTGGACGGATTACTCGACAGCCGGGCCTCCGGATTCGATCGAGCGTGAACATGGTTCACCTCGACAAGCCGATCCGCCGACTCGAACGGCAACTCCTTGTACACGAGCGCATGCAACACCGTGAACACCGCCGCGCTCCCGCCGATGCACAGCCCCAACGCCAGCAAGATGGACGTCGAAAAACCCAAATTGCGGAAAAGCCGACGCATCCCGTAACGGACATTGCGTATCAGATCGAACAGGACACGTACGCCCCACGAGTCGCGACAGTCCTCCTTCGTCTTCTCCAAACTGCCGAACGCCAAATGCGCCTTCCGTCGCGCCGCCCGCTCCGACAGACCCGCAGCCCGGTGCTTCTCGATCTCCATGTCGAGATGGAATTGCATCTCGTCGGCGAGCTCCGCCTCCGCTTTCCCGCTTAAAAACACCGAGCGCAGCCGATTTACTAGTTTTGTGTATAAGATCATCCGCTACGCCGTTTCGATTACCAAATTCATGGCGGCGGAAAATTCGCGCCACTGCTCGATTTCCGTATCCAATCGCTTCCGACCTGACTTGGTAAGCATATAGTATTTCGCCTTTCGGCCATTCTCCGTCACGCGCCATTCCGAACGAATCAGGTCCTGATCCCCCAAGCGAATCAAGGCCGGGTAAAGCGACCCTTGCTTGAGCGACAAGGCCTCGCTCCCAATCTGGTCGATCCGCTGCTGGATCCCCCAGCCATGCCGGTCCTCGTCGCGCAAAGCCCGCAAAATGAGCAGCTCCACCGCCCCCTGCAACAAACTGTTTTTCTTCTTCCCCATTCTCCTCTCGATCGTTGAGAGAAGACAAATCGACACTTTCTCTCGATGGTCAAGAGAAAAGGTGAAAATCAGCCCTCGCTGCGTCCTGGCAAAACGGTCGAAACCAACTGATGCGCGAGCTCCAAGCGCTACTTTTTCCAAATAGTAGCCATAAAGTCGCGATGGCCGCGCCGCGTGATCCCCTGCGATATTTTTCCTAAAACCGACCACCAGTCTCGTTCGGCTAGACTTTTAACCGGTATCCACAAACCCGGCAGAGCAGCGCTCTTTATCAACCCGGCCCGATCTTCTCGAATCTCCCTGTAAGCTCCGTCTTCCAGTCGATTCCAAATCGGAAGTTTGCTAGAGTTGAACCAGGCCACGTACTCGATCACTCCACTTTCCTCGAAGAGGTCTCTACGACGCTTGTAGCTGTCACGTTGATCGTCTCGAAAAACGTCGAAGACGAAATTCGGAGGTCCCGAGAAATAAACGTAGTCACCCGGATCGCATTGCTTGAACGCGCCGCTGTTAACTTGAGCGACCACTCCAGGAACCACTCGCGCATCCTTGCTGATTTGGACTGGAACATGCGTGCAAACGTAGAGCCCCGGCGTAGACATCCGATAGTGGTTCAGACACATGGCGAAGTCGGTCAGAGTCGCCGATTGAGCGATGTCGAGTTCGTCCGATGTCAGGTTCATGTCTCCACCCTTCGGTCGCGCCTTCGTCCGAAAAACCTTCCCGTAAAGTGCATTAACGATCGCTCTCCGGTGTTTTTTCCACATTGACGACATCGCCCAGCGACTTCGAAACGCAATAGTATGCAGGCTTGTATTGGGCGCCTATGACGAGCGGCAACAGAAGCAGAAACGCCCACTTCCGCTTGTTCATCCAGGACGCCTTGAAACGTGTGATACTCCGTATCCGCCGCTTAATGTCGCCATTTCGACCAAACATGAAAAGCGCCGCGGGAACGCGATGCGTATTGGCCGGCAAGGCGTCGGACAGGTTGAGAAGCATCTCTCCGTAGCGCCGCCGCTCCCTAGCGCTACCATAGCACTCCAGTACTCTCGCGTCGCAGGCACGCTCGCAAGCGCGAACAATGGAACGAGTCGCGAACCGCGCCACTGGATTGAACCAGTGGACGACGTCAACCAATCGAGTTAACCAAAGGGTCCACAGGTCTCCGTTCTTAAAGTGGGCTAGCTCATGGAGAATAACGCATTCCAGTTGCTTCGAGTCGATCCGGCGGATCAAGCCTTCTGGAAGGACGAGCGTAGGACGGAACAGGCCCGTCACTGCAGGGACCGCAAGCGCCCGCGACTCAACGAGACGGGCGGGCTTTGTAATTACAAGCGCTTTCCTACAGGCCTCGAGCATCCTCAAAACAGATTCGTCTTCCACCTGCCTCGCGTTTCGGATCAATCGCTTGAACTTCCAATGCCCTCCGATCAATCGAGCGGCGTAAACAACAACTCCAATCGCCCATACGAACACGAGACCGTGCAAGAAATGCTCCCCTCCCCGGCTCTCGTGATGGTAGAATCGAACAAAGTCCATCACACCCGGAATGTACTCGACAGTCGAATACAGGCTTCGCGGACCCGCAATCAGCATAGGCGTTGCCAAGTGGATCAGCACCGGAATCCAGAGAAAATAATGGGCTGTCGCGTTCAACCACCGGCCAAATATGGCCTTTATCAACAGCACCGACCCAACCAGCATCACCGCCTGCCAGGTCGTCCGCTCCATCCACTCAATCAGATCCACCATAGTAGCCTCTTCTAACGTCGCGTCTAACCCCTAGTCGGACGTATCCATCTTCTTCAAGGCTCTCAAGAGTTCCTGCTTCTCCGCCCGCGACAGCTTTCCTTTCTCGACAAAGTGCAACAGCAACGGCTGGCGCGAACCGGCGAATACACGATTCAAAAAACCCTCGCTCTCCTTCTCTACCACCTGGTCGCGATCGAAAAGCGGCTCGTACAAATAGAGCCCGTCCTTTTGATACATTCGAACGAATCGCTTCTTCACCAAACGGGCGAGCATCGTCCGTATCGTCTGCCCCTTCCAGTCCGAATTGCGCTGCAATCCCTCCACCACATCTGCTGCCGTCTTCGGATGCCGAGTCCATAGTTGCTCCATGACGAACCACTCAGATTCCGATATTCGCGCCTTTTCCATTTTCTGGTTATATATATCCATGCAATCGGGGCCAAGCCCCTTCTTCATCTTCTAAGACAAACAAAAATCAACCTGTCAACTACATATGTAGTTGACAAGAACGGCGAACCCTCCCAAGGTCCGTCGCGCCGGGAGGAAACGTGTTATGAAGGGAAGAGTATTCAGATTGTTAAAGCGCGCCCATTCGGAACGAGCAATCGCGCCGCTGCTCGCGCTCAGCATTTCAGCGAGCGTTTGCGCCGATGTCGTTTCGTGGCGTAACGACGGCCAAGGAAAGTACCCGGAAGCCACGCCGCCGCTCAATTGGAGCGACAATATTGCTTGGGAAACTCCTCTTGAGAATACCAGCAATGGAAGTCCCATCCTGATAGGAAACAAGCTCTTCCTGTGCCAAGAGCCCTCCACTCTCGTTTGCGTCGATTCACAATCGGGCGAAGTCATCTGGAACCGCGAAAACGAACGCGTGGACTTGCTCGGACTCACCGAGAGGGAAATAGCCCGTCTCCAAGACTTGCATGCGCGCGTCCGCGCCATCCAGCCCGAATTGAACCGCGTTCGCAACGAACAGCGCCGTCTCAAGAGTCGCTTGGAGGATGAGAGCGACAATGAGGCTCTGAAGGAGAGCTTCCGCAAAAAGACCGAGGAGGGGGAGGCGCTCGCCGCCGAACGACAGGAACTTACCAGCGATCCAAATTTCGCCGCAGTCGCTCGAGTGCCTACGCATGGAACCAATGGATACACCTCTTTCACCCCGGTGTCCGATGGTCGACGCGTTTACGTCGCATTTGGCCAAGGGGCGCTCGCCGCCTACGACCTCGAGGGAAATCGGATTTGGGGGAAACAAACCAAGCAGCCAAACATCACCAACACCCCCAGCGGCTTCGCCAGATGGGGCGGATCCACATCGCCGATCCTCGTAGACGGAAAACTCATCGTCCACTTCTCCGACTACACCGCCCTCGATCCGGAAACCGGGGAAGAGCTCTGGCGGAGGCCCAACGAGGCGGAGTACGGGACGTCCGCTGTATTCGAAGTGGAAGGACAGAGCTTTCTCTTTACGCCGCGCGGCAAGGTCATTCGGGTTAGAGACGGAGAGACAATCGATTCGGGGCTCGTCCGATTGCACCACACCTACGCCTGGACCGCCTTCAGCACGCCCGTCGTCGAAAACGGCGTGATCTATACCGTTCGTGGATTGGCCTACGATGGACCCGATGGACATGCCCACGCGTATCGAATACCCAAGGACTTGGACACCTTGCTATCGCATGGTCTCGAGCCGCTCTGGCATACAGAAGTCCATAAAAACCGCTACTACGCGTCGCCGGTCATTAACGAAGGCCTTATGTATATATTCAGCCAGGATTTCGTTTTCTCCGTTCTGGAAGCGGATACCGGAGAGATCATATACCAACACGACGTCGAGGGATTGAAAGGAACTGCCTACCCGAGCATCAGCCTTGCGAACGAGACCTTGTTTTTCGGATCCGACGATGGAACGATAATAGCGGCGAAACCAGGACGTGAATACGCCGAGATTGCTCGAAGTCGATTCGACCTCGTTCGCAGCACGCCGATATTCGATGGCGACACTGTCTATCTGAGAACCTACGAACGCCTCTACGCGATCGCCAACCACTAGTTCGACTACCCCTATGAAGACTTCCTTTCCACTGTTTGTCTGCCTGCTTTCAACGTTCACAACCTCCGCCTTGCGCGGCGACGACTGGCCGACATTTCTAGGTCCCAATGGAGATGGCGTAGTTGACGGCTACAACGTATCCGCCGATTGGAAACAAAATCCCCCTGAAGTCGTCTGGAAGAAAAACCTGGGAGTGGGCAACTCCGCTCTCGCCATCGCCAACGAAAGAGCCATCACCCTGGGAAATATCGACGACACCGACTTCGTGTGGTGTCTGGACGCGAGCGATGGCTCGACACTCTGGACGCATGAATACTCGGAGCCTCAAGAAACCGCCTGCGGCAATATCGGACCCTCCTCAACTCCCACCATCGACGGGGATCGCGTCTACACCGTCAGCGGAACCGGCAAGCTCTATTGCCTCAGCCTAGATGATGGATCCCTCCTCTGGGAAAAGAACTACACAGACGACCTCAACGGCCGAAAGCCAATCTGCGGCTGGGCCGCCTCCCCGACTATCTACGGAAATCTCCTAATCGTCGACCCCGGAGCTCAAGACGGGGCGATCGCCGCCTTGGACAAACGTACTGGTGAGCTTCTTTGGAAAGCGGGCGACGCCAAAGCCGGCTGCGCAACTCCGACGGTCTACAGCTACAACGGTGTGAACACCCTCGCGTTTTTCCACGGAAACAAGCTCGTCGGCTACAACTTGGATCGACCGGGAGAGGTCCTCTATGAATACACCTGGCGAACCTTCAATGCCTTCAACGCCAGCAAACCGCAATTCACGGATGGCAAGGTGTTCATTTCCTCAGGATACGGTGAAGGATACGGCGTTCTCGATCTGACCGGCGAGGCGCCCGAGCTGCTGCATCGCGACCGCGAGCTGCCGCTACAATTTCAGAACAGCTTGCAAATCGACGGGGATATTCTGGGCATTTTTGGGGACAACAAATACGACAGCCAGTTCATTCGCATGGACATGCTGTCCGGGGAAATTCGCTGGAAGCTACCCTATCCCGGCAAACGAGGAAACCTGCTGGCGGTGGGCGACAAGGTAATCGCCATCACCGAAACGGGAACGATGATCATCGGAAACGCGAGTAGTGAGCGATTCGATACGCTTTCCCAAATCGAAGTCCTGCCCGAGTTGATCTGGGCAGTCCCCGCGTTCTCCAATGGTCGCATCTATATCCGCAACAAAGAAGGCGAAACCGTGTGTCTCGCGTTAGAGAGTGTCTAGTAAATCTAATAGGTAGGGCTGGCGCTTGCGCCACGCCGCGAATGCAACCCAAAGCTCAACCTATGCGGCTCGCTCGGCGATCGAGCCCTACCTTTAGCAACTTTTTGGACCGTCGATCAGAGACCGTTTAGTAATACCACACCCTCATCAAATCTCCTCACCCCAATCATAATATTAATCATATTCTTAATCCTAATCACTCCTAAAATCTCCTGTTATATAAAATAAATATCGCGTCTTTTAATTTCCTATAAAGAGTCACAATATACAAATAAGGCAATCCAACTACATTTGTAGTTGACACCTGTTTTTCATCCTCCAACCTCAACTACATGAATAAAAATGTGTTGCGGAAGAAACCAGCTACAGGAGGAACCCTCTCAATGTATAGATTCGTAACGTTCGTTTCAATTATCGCATGCATCGGTTGGTCTCTCGATGCGAGTGTCTTCTCTTGGCGAAACGGCGGAAATGGGGAATATCTAACTGCGAATCCTCCGCTCAATTGGGAAGACAATATACTCTGGGAAACGCAGCTCGAGGGAAGCAGCAACGCAAGCCCAATATTGGTTGGAGACAAGCTCTTCGTATGTCGGGAACCCCACACATTGATCTGCATCGACACGAGTAGCGGAAAACTCCTCTGGGAAAGAGATAATGACGTATTGGATTTTCTTGGACTAACCGAAGAGGAAAAAACTCATACCAGAGCGCTTCAAGCGCGAGACGCAGAGCTTGTCAATGAGCGAGATCGAGTCAGCGGCGAACGATATCGCCTCAATCGACGCCTTCAAAACAATCCGGACAACGAGTCTCTAAAAAAGCAGCTTGAAGTTAAAGAAGCTGAATTGAGGTCGATTCGAGAAGAAAGGGCGTCGCTGGCGTCCGATCCGAAAGTTGGATCATCTATTGTCCCGACCCATATGACCAACGGATACACTTCATTTACTCCAGTATCCGACGGCAAGCGCGTGTACGCTGCTTTCGGGCATGGTGTCTTGGCAGCCTACGACCTCGAAGGAAACAAAGTTTGGGGAAAACGCATGGAGAGGCCCAACGACGCGCTTGGAAGGTACCAATGGGGAGGCTCAACATCACCCGTTCTTGTAGGCGGAAATCTTGTAGTCCGGTTTTCAGACTACACAGCGCTGGATGCAGAGACCGGCCAAGAAGTCTGGCGGATCCCGAGCGAAGTTGTGTACGGAACACCCGCGGTGTTTTCAGTTGAAAACGAGGAATTTATATTTACTCCCCGGGGAGAGGTAATACGCGCAACCGATGGAGCGACCCTGCAAACCAACCTAGTGGCGCTCCACGAAGATCACCCCTGGTCTGTTTTCAACTCTCCGGTGGTGGACGGCGACGCAATCTACACCGCTCGTGGCAGGGGATATGACAACGCGGACGGGCATGCGTACTCGTTTCAAATTCCAGATTCGCTCGAAAAGATGTACGCCAGTGGACTAACGGAAATCTGGCATCGCAACATTCACAAACAGCGTTACTACGCGTCGCCAATCGTACACGAAGGACTCTTCTACGCGCTAAGCCAAGATTTTGTGCTCACTGTATTAGAGGCAGATTCCGGGGCGCGGGTATACGAACGGAAAATTACTGGCCTCCGGGGAATCGCCTATCCGAGTTTAAGCCTCGCGGGGAACGCGTTGTTCTACGGCTCGGACGACGGCACCTTGGTAGCCATTGAGTTGGGCCGCGAATACATGGAACTCGTAAAGACCAAGATGGATACATTCCGGAGCACGCCGATTTTCCACGACAATGTAGCCTACCTTCGAACCTATTCGGAATTGATCGCCGTCGGCGGAGAATAGGCCGCTCGTCACAGCCCGTTTTCGACCATCCATTCACTGATGGCCTGGCTAATGCCCTCCGGCTGGTCTTCCTGCATGAAGTGGCGACCTTCTCCAACCGAACGTATCGTCGTTTCAGGTACAACCTCTTTCACCCATTCAACCTGGGCTTTCGTCCCGACCAGCGGTTCGCTAATCGTTAGCATCAATTTCGGCAATCGCGAGCGCTTCAGCCTCTGGATGTAGCTTGCTTGAATCTGGTGGGATTCCTTCGGCTCCCCGCTAATGGGAAAATCCATCCAAAGCGATACCAGCGACTCGCGCTCCTCCTTGGTCGAAAATGGTTCTTGGTAGGCCGCCATCTCGTCTGGTGAAAGCGTTCGCTTCGTAGAATAAGGTATCACCATGGCGATCGACTGATTCTCGACAACCGTGGCATTATAGGCGAAGTCGTAGTTCCGCATCGCCCGCATGTATTCCGCCGACTCGGGAGCCATCCCTTCCCAGGTATCCAAGGTCAACATCGACTCCATAAACACGATTCCCTTGATCCGTTCAGGATTCTCCATCGCGTAGTGCAAACCTACATACGAACCCATGTCATGAAGCACGAGCGTGATTCGATCCAATCCCATTGCCTCTACAAACGACTCGAAATAGGAAACCTGGACAGAGAGCGTGTTTCCCTTGTTCGGTTTGTCGGACTTTCCAAAGCCGATTAGATCGACAGCGATCAGTCGCCCGCGATCTTCCAATCCCGGCATCACGTCCCGCCACAGGTACGACCAAGTCGGAATGCCGTGCACGAATAGAATCGGATCGCCCGAGCCCTCGGAATCCGCGTAGTGCATTCGCGCCCCCAGCACGTCGACAAACTTGGAGGCGTAGGGAAAATCTTCCCTGACCGCCTCGCTTCTCGATTCCATTGAAGTGAACAGCAGTACTGCCATCGCCGCGTATAGTCGCTTGCGTTTCATAAATCCCAATGGCAACGCCAGCACTCTACTCCACCCGAAGCGCTTCGTTCGGATCCCCTTTCGAAGCCTGGCGCGCCGGCAGGAACGCCGCCAGGATTGCGATTCCCGCAACGACGCTCGCGTTGAGCGCGAATATAAAGGGGTCCGTCGTGCTGACTTCATAGAGCATGCCCGACAGATAGCGAGAAAACCCGTAAGCTCCAAGCAAACCGATCGTTATTCCAATCGCAGTCATCCATACGCCTTCGGTCAAAATCATGCTGCGGATGCGACCGGGAGACGCCCCTATCGCTAGCCGAATACCAATCTCCCGAACCCGCTGCCCAACGGAATAGGCGATCACCCCGTACAATCCAACCGCTGCCAAAACCAATGCGACCAACGAGAACGCGGACAACACATCTTTGAACAGCCGCTCCGGCGCCACCGAATGATCCACCAGCGATTGCAGCGTCTTGAACTCGTTCGACGGCGGCCTTCCGGTATACTCTTGTAAACCCTTGCGAACGGTCGAAATCAGCAGCTCCGTCGAGAGTTTTGATCGCACAACCATTTCCGCCGCCATGAAATCGCCGATCTGATGGAAGTTCAGATACATTTCATTGCTCGGCGCCGCGTCCAGGGAATTGTGCTTAACGTCCGAGACTACCCCGACCACCTTGGCCTCGAACCGTCCATTGACGAAAACGGTCTTGCCCAGCGGATCGTCGCCTTTCCAAAGCTGGTCGGCCAAATTCTTGTTGAGAACGATAACGGATTCGGATTCCGACGTTTCGAACGCGTTGAAGAACCGCCCCGCCAGCACCTCAATACCCATCGCTTCCGCATAGCTGTGGTTGACCACGCGCGGAAACGCACCCGTTCCTGGACCGCGTTCGCCATCGTTCATCCGCGGCACAATCCCCCATTGCCGATTACGACCCAGCGGCAAGGTATCCGCGATTCCAGCGACTTCAATTCCCGGCAAGGCCTCGATCGAGTCCAATAGGGCTTCGTAGTAGTTCGCCCGCTCCTGGTAGGATTCAAACTCTCTGCCCCCGTCCACGCGCCAGGCGATCGCGTTGCTCGGCTCAAAACCGAGATCGACATCCAACAGTCGATCAAAGCTGCGGATGAGAAGACCGGCGCAGACAAGAAGCAGGCACGACAACGCGACTTCCGTAACCACTAGCCCTTTGCGGAGCCACACTGTACGCCTTCCCGAAGATCCGCGTTGCGACTCGTCCCCCAACGCCTCAAACGGGGCGCTTCTCGAAAACTGCAGCGCCGGAAATATTCCGCACCCCAGACCTGTAACCCCAGCAATCAAGACTACAAACCCAATCGCGTATCCATCGATGGATACATTTTGAATCATAGGAATACTGAATGCTTGCAGACCCGAGATCCAATTCGTAGCGACATAGGCGAGCCCCAGTCCTAGCGCCAAACCCCAACCTGAGAGAATCAAGCTCTCCACCAATGTCTGCCGAATCAACCGCCAACGTTGCGCCCCCAAAGCGGCCCGCAGAGAGAATTCCTTTCTACGTCCGTTCGAGCGCGCAATCAGCAAATTCGCGATATTCACGCAGGCGATCGCCAACACGCACCCCACCGCCACAGAAAGCACGTAGAACGCGGTTCGAAACGGTCCTCTGATCCGATCGTCCAGAGATTCCGTATTCATGTGGTGATGGAACCGTCGGTGTTGAGAACCCAAACGCTCCTTGATCCGGTCTGAAACCAGCTTCAGGTTCGCCCCCCCGGCTTCGACGGATACGCCTTCCTTCAGACGCCCGATACCGAAAATGGTGTTCCCGTAGCGATTGGTTTCCTCCGACAACGGAAAGGGAACCAACATCTCGACCTCGGTTCCCGGAGTGAACACCGAATCGAAGTCGAACGACGCGGGCAAGACGCCCACCACATTCGTCGGACGCCCATTGATACTGATATTCGTCCCCACTACTCCGCGATCCGAGTTGAAGTGGCTTTTCCAATACGAGTGACTCAATATCACCGAGGGAGGACCATTGAACGCCCATTCACTTCCTTCGAAGTTTCGCCCCAATGCTAGTTTGATGCCCAGCGTCTCGATAAATCCCTCCGTAATCCCGGCGCATCGAACGCGCGCGATCATATTCCCGCGCTCGTCCGCGTGGATATACGCCCCGTAGTCGAAGAACGCGAAATAAGCCCCCATCGATTCGAAGGAATTGTTCTCGTCGCGAAACTCCTTGAAATTGTCGACCGTGTGCGTCTGGGCGGAAAGCCCCATCGCCTTGGCGCTCTGGATCCAGACAAGTCGCTCCGGATCTTCGAACGGCAACGGCTTGAGCAAGACCGCGTTCACCAGACTGAACATCGACGCGCAGGCCCCAATACCGATGCCCAAAGTGACCACAGAGACAATCGCGAACCCCTTGTCCTTCATCAGCTGGCGAATCCCGTAAGCGGTATCCCGGCGGGTGTCGGAAAGAAGCCGAAGCCCCCAGCCGTCGCGACAGTCCTCCTTGGTCTTCTCCGCGCCGCCAAACGACTTGAGCGCCTTCTTCTTGGCGGTTTCCGGATCCATCCCCTTCTCGATGTTGTGACGCGTCTGCATCTCCAAATGAAAAGAAACCTCCTCGTTTAACTCGTCCTCCACCTTGCCATTCCGAAACACGGACTTCAAGGCGATCCACACGCTATCCCACTTCACCATTACGCAAGCTTGAGAATTAAGTTGATCGTGTTGGAGAACTTCTCCCAGATTTTAGTCTCCGTATCCATTTGACGGCGACCACGGGCCGTAAGCGAATAGTACTTCGCGCGACGTCCCGCCTCCGATTTACCCCATTTCGACTTGATGAGCCCTTGCTTCTCCAAACGAATCAAGGCCGGGTAAAGCGAACCCTGATTCACGCTCAACGCGTCCTCCGCCAACTGGTTGATACGCTGCTGGATTCCCCATCCGTGACGGCTCTCGTCACGCAACGCCCGCAAAACGAGCAGATTCAAAGTGCCTTGCAATAGGTCGTTCGGTGATGTCGCCATAGTTTCTCCTCCGTTCTTCTAGTTTACCTAGAAGAAAGAGGGTCTCCTCTAGAGCGTCAAGAGGAAAAATCGCGCATCATCGGTAGGCGCGAATTCCGTCCGAAGCTCTAAGGTAGACGGTATCCGCATCGAAAATCGGGGAGCTCAAGAACGGTCCCACTTCGCTGCGTCCAATCTCCTTGTATTCGCGACCGGCTTCGAACGCTACCACCTGTCCAACCTCCGATCCGGCGAACAGGCGATTCCCCGCCAGCGCCAAGCTGGAGTACGACGGCCCGCGCAGACCTTCGATTCGTTTTTCATATACCAGTTCGCCCGAATCGACCTCCAAAACAATGAGCCATTTAGCTTCGGTAAACAGATACAGAAGCCCGTCGCTCGCTACGGGAGAGGCGTAGTAGCGCTGCTTGCGGACGTCTTTTCGCCAAACGAGTTCGAGCCCGTTTTCTTCCAGCGCGGCGATGGATCGAGGAATGCGAAAGTGGTAGGCATGGCCTTCAAGACCGCCCTCGCCCCTGACTGTGAAGAGGCTCCTCCCCGCGAGAACGGGCGAGCTGAAGGTCGTGTGAGCCGAGTCTTTGCCCGTTATTTGTACGAGCGACTGTGTTAGTTTTGCGCCGTCGGACATCCGGATAACTTCTCCTCGCGGAGTGAAAAGGAACGACTCGCCCTCCAGTTCGAACGGGGCGGACGTTCCGAAAGTCACCTCGCTCGGAGCCCGCCAAAGCTCTTCGCCCGTTTTCGGATCAAGAGCAACGTAGTCGGAAAAGCGAACGACCAGCTGACCGCCTGCCAAGACCGGTGAAACGGTCCCGCCGTGTACATGATCGGAGTCGTCGAGTACTCGGTGCCAGCGACGATTTCCCTCGAAATCGTAGGCGACCACCGCGCCAAAACCGTAACAGGCGAAGACGAGCTCCCCATCCGAAACCGGCGTGTATGTCGTGTATCCATTGGTTGGGTGCATGGCCGGCATGACCGTTTCCCCATAGGGGTCGTTCTTGCTAAGCGACTCCTTTTTCTCCCCCAACTCGAAATAGCGTTCCCAAAGGGCTCGATACCGTTTTTCGAACTCTTCTTCCGATATGTTCTCTCGATTCCGCTCAATGCGCCGAATCTGGTACAAATTGCGACGAATCTCCACATCCAGTCGCTCCGACTCCTGCACCGTCGCCCTCGCCGCCTCGATCTCCTCGTCGCTCAATCCCAGCAAATTGAGCAGGCCGTTTTCGCGCTTCCACAATACGATGCCCGTTTCACTGTCGACGCACACGAGCGCGTTCGGCTCTTCGTTGCAGAACAGTTTTCCATCCACGAGGATCGGACTGCCATTGCTGCCACCCAATGAGGTGGCCCAAACCTGGGAGTCTTCCGAATTCCATTCAACCGGCGGCCCCGCGCGTGGAAAGACGCCTGTTCCTCCGTTGCGCCACGATGCCACATTCCCCTGTATAGGAAATTTCACTACAACAGACAAGATTACTGCCAAAACTGGAAACAAACGGGTTCTGGCGATTGAAGACATTCTTTCAAACCGTCGCATGAATTGATTTCGTTCGAGTCTACTGGATCGACGTCTCAATGCTGTTCCATTTTGTTCTAGTTTGTCTAGAAGGCAATAACTTCTCTTCTAGAGCGTCAAGAGGAAAAAACACTGCACGCAGATTGGAACGTTTCACGAGTTCGACCACACCTACTCCACCCGCAGCGCCTGCATCGGCTCGACTCGCAGCGCCTTGCGGGCGGGGAGATAGGTAGCGAGAGCGGCGATGATGAGAACGAATACCGCCACCATTGCGAACGACATCGGTTCAGTCGGCTCAACTTGATAGAGAAAATCGGAGATGCGGCTGCTCAACAGCGCCGCGCAGACCAACCCGATCAGCAAGCCCGCGAAAACCTTAATCGAACCCTGTTTCATAAACAGGTTCAAGATCCCGTCACGCGTAGACCCCAAGGCGAGGCGCAAACCGATTTCTTGAGTCCTCTGGATGACGTCGTACGCCAGCACTCCGTAGATTCCGATCGCCGACAAGATCAGGGCCATCGCGCTCAAGATCGTAATCAGCAGCATGAACGTCCGCCGGTCGTCGAGGGAACCCTCGATCAGGTTCTCCAAAGTATCGTTCATATACAAGGGCAGCTGATCGTCGATCTCCAGCGCCTTTCGCTGCACGATCGGGAAGAGGTTGTCCAAAGGCCTCGAGCCCTTGATAGCAACGCTAAAATCAGTGCTGAGCGCACGGTCAATCTCGAGCCGGTACATCATGGGTGACGAGGGGGCGTCACGAGATGACTCCCAATGGTCGAGCCCCAGGTGCTTGATATTCTCAACGACGCCGACAATCATCGGCACCTCCGAAGGATCGTTGTCTCCGAAGCTAAAGGACTCGCCCCAGCCAACGTATTTACCCACCGGATCGACCCCCTTGTAGTAACGCTCGGCGAAACTCCGGTCTACTATGAAAACGCCCTCAGGCCGGCTTTTATCGCTGAAATCGAAATAGCGCCCCCGCAACAATGGGATCCCAAACGTCTCGAAAAAATCCTCAGGCACCACCGTTACATGGGCGCTAACCAGACCGTCTTCCGGCCGATGAGGCGAATCCTGTAATGCTATTCCACTCCAGTGACCCATCTCGTCGAGCATCGGCAGGTAGGGAGTGAACGTAACCGACTCCACGCCTGGGATCTCCATCAGGGACGCTCGAAACTGATCGCGAAAACGGATCTTTCGGGCCCCGCCATCATTCTCCCCTTTCTCGTACTTCCCCCAAGCCAAGCCCAGTTTGGATACATAGATATTCTCCGTCTCGATGCCCGGATTCGTATTGAGGGCTTTTTGAAAACTCTGGATGAGCAATCCAGCCCCCACGAGCAACAAGACCGTTAACGCCACTTGAGCGGAAACCAGCGAAGACCTCACATAGCGAATCGACTTGTTCGCAGTCGCCTTGCCGCTTTCCCCATGCATGGAACTCGCCAAGTTCTGTTTGGAAAACAGAAGTGAGATCGACGCGAAAACGCCGAGCAGCAGTCCGACTCCCAACGAGACCGCAATCAAAAATAGCAATGACGAGCTCCCCAAACTCAACGCGCCCTCCGGCGAATAGACGATTAGATCGATTGACAAATACTCGCGCACCAAACCCATAGCCCCCAAAGCCAGCCCATAGCCGATCACGGAACTCGCCAAAGCGAGAACCACACACTCGATCAGTAGTTGCCGGATCAATACCAAACGCGACGCCCCCACCGCCGCCCTCAGCGCGAACTCCGACCTGCGCCCAAATCCGCGCGCGACAAGCAAATTCGCCACGTTCAAGCAGCCGATGAGCAAAACCATCAACACGGAGCCTTGCAGCAAATACAGCAACCTCCCCTCGTTGTTGGCGGAGATCTGCTGATGCGTCGCCATACGGGCCTCGTACTGAGAGCGGTCGATAAATCCTTTCAGTTCCGAATCCGATCGCTCGTAGTGCAGCCGGTCCAGATTGTCCAATTGAGCCTTTGCCTGCGCCTGCGTCACCCCCGGCTTCAATCTCCCCCATATCGGATACGCGTTGCCGTGCCGACTCCGATCGAGCCTATCTTGAGGAAATTTAAATGGGTTTGGATAGATCCGATAAAAGTCCGGCTTTCCAAAATGACTGCCCACTCTGGCCGGCGCTATTCCGATCACCTTGTTCGGCAGACTGTTCAAATAGACTGTTTTGCCGACGATATCTCGATCCGCCCCGAGCTGGTTTCTCCAAAACGGCTCTGCCAATACGATATAGAAATGAGCTTCTCCTCCCTCCACAGAGTAATCGCTCTCAGCGAAATAACGCCCAGAAAACGGGTCGACACCAGTCACCTCGAAAAACCCCTTCGTCACGTACAATCCCCTGCTTCGAAACGAGCTCCCTTCGAGGCTAATGTTTACGTCTCGATTCTGAATCAAAGTTAAGCTCTCAAAATGATCGGCATTGTTATAGAAGTCCACAAGACGACTCGCACTATTCACGCCTCCCATTCGACCGGATTCTCCCCCAATTCCTGGATACGCCGCCCATACTTGCACCACTCGATCCGGATCCGGGTAGTCGGGTGGCCCGAGCACGCCGCTCAGTAGGGTGAAAATCACCGTGTTCCCCGCAATGCACAACGCCAAGGTCAAAACCACCGCCGCTGTAAACACCTTGCTCTTCCAAAGCAACCGAAGCCCCAAACGGAACTCTTTCATCACGCACGTCGCCGTATGCACCCCCCAATTCTCCCGACTGCCTTCCTTGATCGCCTCCATGTTTCCGAACTCACGTAACGCCGCCTTGCGGGCCTCCTCCCCGGACATCCCCTTCTCCTCGAACTCCCTCCTGAGAATGCCCAAATGATGCTCGATCTCCTCGCCCAACTCCGACTCCTTCCGCCCATTGTGAAACAACGCCCGCAACCGAAAACACACATTCCGCAACCACCGCTTCATACCCGACTCACCCTTTCTGCAAAATCAAGTTCACCGCTCCCGTAAACTCCTTCCACCGAGACTCCTCCTCAGCCGCCTTGCGCTTCCCGTCCGCAGTGAGCAAATAGAACTTCGCCCGGCGACCCGTCTCCGACGTATCCCACTTCGCCTTGATGTAACCGCGCTGCTCCAATCGATGCAGCGACGGATAAAGCGAACCCTGACCCACTTGTATCACTTCCTTGGACACCAATTGTATGTGCTTCGCAATATCGTAGCCGTGTCGCGGACCCGACAACAGAATACGCAAAATGAGCAAGTCGAGGGTGCCTTGCAGTAAATCTTGCTTGTCTCGTGGCATACCTTGCCATTCGACATATGATATGTCGAATGTCAAGGCATAACAACCAGGCCACGCCGTCACCTTCGTAAAGAGGCCTCAATCACTCATTTGGAAGCGCGACGCAACCGCCTATTCAAGCGGGTGAGCGCTTGCGAACAAGCGCCCCTCCTCTATCGTTTTCCCATCGCCCCAAGGGCATTCGCAACCCAATTGACTATGCGCCTCCCTGTACTCGCCACGCTTCTCACCGCCGGTCTATCGCTGACCCCGCTTTTCGCCCAAAAGAAGGTCATCCTGGATACAGACCCCAGCTTCGACCCCGACGACGCGGGATGCATGGCTATGCTCCACGCCATCGCCACCAACGACGAAATCGAAATCCTCGCCGTGATGAACTGCACCGATTTCCACGAGTCCCCAATAAGCATCGGCGCCATCAATCAATTCTACCACCGGAAAGCGATTCCAGTAGGCGACTACAAACGCTACGGCAAAAAGCCGTCTCCCGAAACGAACTACGACTACGGAATCGCCAACGACTATCCCGGTCCGTATTCGCGTAGCGAAGACGTTCCCGAAGCCTACCGGCTCTACCGGGAAATCCTCGCCAGCCAACCCGACAAAAGCGTCACCATCATCGCCATCGGAACGCTGCACAACCTCGAAGAGCTACTCCAGTCCGCGGGCGACTCATACAGTCCCCTCGACGGCAAGAGCCTCGTAGAACGCAAAGTCGCTCAAGTCGTCACCATGGGCGGAAACTTCATCAACCACTCCGGTTTCGACCGAACCAACTGGGGTGGCTCGAACGAACTCTGCGACGACTCGCGGACCTGGGCGTGCCTCAACGAACAACGCAACGCCCTCACCCGCTACGTTATCGAACACTGCCGCGCCCCATTCATCGCGTCCGGCTGGGAAAACGGAAACGGCAACTTCAATGGAGCCCAGCAGGGCAACGTGATTTCCGGGCAGCGTCTCAAGGAACTCGAGAGCGACCACATCGTGCGGCGCTCCTACGAAATGCATTTCGCCAGCCGAGGGGGATCCGATCGCATCGAGCGTCACAGCAACGACCAATGCGCCCTCCTCTACGCGGTCAAAGGCGCTACGTCCTACTATACCGAATACATCGACGGGGAAATTGAGCTCACCAAGGAAGGCGCCTGCCAGTGGACGCGAACCTCCGGCGGCAATCAAGGCTACATCGCGAAACGCATGCCCGACCAGCAACTGGCCAAAGTCATCGAGGACTTGATGCTCCTTCCCCCCATGGCTCCCGACCGATCCCCTCCGAGCGCGCCCGGTCAATTAGCAAGCGCTGTTCGCGATTCGAGAGTCGACCTGACCTGGAAGCCCGCCCGCGACGATACGCCTGGCAGTTGGGTTTCTGGATACAATGTCTATCGCAACGGCCACCAGATCGGTCGCGCCAGCGGCACGCAGTTCTTCGACTACGAAGCGGTCGACGGGTCCCACACCTACGAGGTAAGCGCCATCAACGTCAACGGGATCGAAGGCGAACGCGTCGCCTTGCAAGTCCGCCTCAATTAACCGGTCGTGTAAGACGGCTTCATACAATATTGTCCGTAGGGCCTTCGCTCTTGACGCGGCGTAGTCCCGTCAAGGACCCCGACCTAGTCGGTGGCTAAGCGCATTGGCGTCAACTTATCGAATTTCTTGCGTGAGAGAACGCGCCGGGACGTCGCGTTCCACCCTTTGATTCAGGAAGATAAAGGTGGAACCCGCCGTCTCGGCGGGTTTAAGTTGACGCCAATGCGCTAAGCGGGACGAAGACGGTTGCGAAGCGCCGCGTATGTTAGCTTACTGGCCGCATTCGCGGCATGGCGCAAGCGCCAGCCCTACGTTTTCGATCAACTTGACAGTCTCTACGGCTGGATGGCGTAGTCGGTCCGCAGCCGTTCCGCCATCTCGCCCATTTCCGCGTCCGAAAGCGGGCGATCGTAAAGCAGGAAACGGGAAATCTCGCCATCAAACGACTCCTCGCCCGGATGGTTGGTGGCATCGCGCTCCTGGCCAATGACAAACTTGGACGCGTTACTGGCCCAGTGAACCGGATACACGCCAGTGGCAACCGGACTCGTCGGATCGTTGACAAACAACTCGATCGGCACTTCACCCGTTCCGTGCGCCATCCGTCCCATGAGCAGATAGAAGCGCCCTTCCTCCAGCGGGTCGCTGGCAACAACCATCGGATTGTTCTCGTCCCAGCGACCGAACGTCTTGCCGCTCCGCGAGCCCATCCAGGGACGATTGTCGTCCGTTAAACACCCCCAGATTCCCTCGAAATTCCCGCCATTCTTGAGGTTTCCAAAAAACGAGCTGACGTCCTTCAATCCCGGAACTTGCGTATAGACCGCCATCACCGCGAACCAAGTGTATCCGGATCCGGTCAACAAATGGTCGAACGCGTCCTCCTCGTGGTTCACCAGTTCCTGGCGATTGAAAACCAAAGCGTTGTGCCCGCGTATCTCGGGCGCATCAAGTCTCAAACGTGGTCGGCCCGATCCAGGAACAAGCCGACCCGCGTCGCGCTTCACGAAATCCCGTGCCGCGCTGGACGCGACTTGGTTGCTCCACTTCGCGACCCGATTGCCATCCTCCAGCGCAACTCCGAAATCCGCATTCAAGTCGATCTGCAAACTGCTCTGAATCGGCTCGAACGAAAGCGAATCCGCCGCGCCCGCCGCCCAGCGGATCGCCCCTTCAATGTGCGTTCTGTAGTCCGCGTTTCCATACATCTCGCGCGTGTGCCCCAAGGTCGTGAAAAAGGAGCGCCCGCCATCGAAATGCTGAAACCAGCTCACCGGATGGTCGCCGTTCATCTTTTCTTTCCCCTTGTAGGAACTCTCGTCCAGAGAAATCAGTACGTTCACATTCCGTCGCGGGTTCTCGTTAAACTGATGCCACTCGTCGGTGAGATCCCACCGATTGGGCAAATGGAGCGTGCTGACATGGTCCCTCCGCTCGACATGCAGTCGAGCCGGCTGCACGTGCGGATGGGCGATCAGCTTGGTCCCGACAAGGCGCTCGTACCATCCTCGGAACTCCCCCGTCTCGTGCCAGATCGCGCCCGCGCAATGAATACCGACGTAGCCGCCCCCATCGCGTATGTATTTCTGAAAGGCCGCTTGTTGACGCTCGTTGAATATCGCCGATTCCGTTCCGCAGTTGTTGCTAAACACAACCACGTCGACCGACTCGATCCCCGGCTCCAGAAATACGTTCGGGTCGGCGTCGGTCGAGACAACCCAGCCGTTCTTCTCGCCCAACTCGACGATCATCTGCTCCGCCAACGCCTTCGAATCGTGAACGAATCCCGTGTCGCCATTGAAACTGAGAATTCTCAACGGTTCCTCGGCCCACATACCGACACCGGCCGCCGCGAACCCCCACAACGCAATCACCCGTTGAATAAGTCGACTTTTCATAATCACCCTCGCTTTCATTTCAATCTACTTTCTGGAGTCGGATGTCGTCGTACAAATGCCGCCGCCCACGGTTAGGGAGGTCGTGAAAAGCGACGGCAACAAATGGATACGACACACTCATGGCAGCTGCGGCAATCGACCCGTCTTCAGCGTTTTGGAAGGGGTCGAATCCGAATGTTCCTCCAGCCCATCTCATAGGTCCGATTGTCGTTCATCCCGTGAATTTGCAGCGCTACAAATCCATGCGGATGGGTCTCGTAGGCGCCATCGTGGGCCACGTCGTCGATCAGCGTCCCATTCACCCACGTGCGTAGTCGCGGGCCTTCCGCCACGATTCGAAGTCGATTCCAGGACTTGTCGACATAGTGGCGGTGCCCTTTCGGGAAGATATTGCCCGACAGGTAATTCGTCCCCATCGCCTCCCCATAAATAAAGCCTGTAGTCGGTTTGTCCATACCTTGGAATTGGCGAATCTCCAACTGCGGCCCCCAAACGCGACCCGCGAGCTGTGTGTTTCTCGTTCCATGCGACTCCGGCTTCACCCGCGAACGGAACTGGATCCCCTGGTTCGTCGTGTCGTCCACAAACACTTCCACCTCGAGTTCGAAGTCGTCGAATTGTCGCTGCGTACAGAGAAACGAGTTGAAGCTCCACGGATACGTCCGCCCAATGATCACCCCATCTTCGACCGAATATTCATGAGAGCCATTCATATGCACCCACCCTTCGAGCGACTTTCCGTCGAACAACTCAATCCACTCCTCGTTCTCGTCTTTCGCGCTGACGAGATCAAGCGTTTCGAAGTCGTCCGGCAAGGCGAATGCAACGATTGAATCCGCAGAAGGCGTCCTATTCTTCCCGCCGCCACCGGCAACGATCACCACATACTGCCTACCATCGACTTGATAGATTGAAGGAGTCGCGTAGCCGCCAGCTGGAAGCGCATGCTCCCACAGAATCTCCCCTCGATTCTTGCCGAACGCGCGAATTTTCTCGTCCGGCGTAGCCGCAATGAACACGAGTCCGCCGGCGGTCGCCACCGCTCCGCCAAAATTAACTGTACCCGTTTTACGGATACCTTTTTTGACAAGATGTGGATACTCGCCCAAGGGCACTCGCCAGCGAATCTCGCCGGTACCGAGGTCAATCGCGTTGAGCGTTCCCCACGGCGGCTTGATCAACGGCGTGTTCTCCTCGTCTCGAAACATCAAATACCCATCCGCCAGAAATACCGACTCGACGCCGCCCGGATCCAGCGATTCCTCCGACCCCTCCGGGCTCACTATGTACGCGACCAAGTCCTCGAGCTCGCGATCGGAATACTGAGGGAACGGCGGCATGAGCCCGCGCCCGTCGCGGATCGCCGCCCGCAACTCCTCCACGGGCTTGCCTAGGCTCCTTAATGGCGGGAAAACCGGAGGCACTCCGTTCCGGCCCACGCCGTGGCAGTTAGTACAGTTCTTCTGATAGAGAAGCATGCCCCGTTGAGCGGCATTCAACTCCACGCCTTCCTTCGGTTGCAGCGCCTCCTTCAAGCGATTGATCCCCGGTAGCTCGTGGGTGTTGACAAATATCGTATTCGTAACCGCATCAAACGATCCCCCGTGCCACTGCGTTCCGCCCAAAGTTCCCGGCATGTTGAGCGTGCCTTGCTTGCTTGGCGGCGTATATAAAGAACCCGCTCGCAACGGACGAAACATCTCCAGAGCCTTCGCTTTGTACTCGGGAGTGATGTCCAGCAAGTCGGCTTCCGTGATCTCCAATCGATTCAAGGGCGGCGGCTTGAGCGGTATCGGCTGGGTTGGATACGCCACTTCCCCCGCGATATCCGATGGAGGAACCGGCATCTCGACTACCGGGAACACAGGTTCGCCCGTATCGCGATCGAGGACAAACGTCAGACCCATCTTGGTAAATTGCACGACAACGTCTTTCTTTTTTCCCTTGTCGCTCACCGTTGCGAGAACCGGCGCCGAAGGATTGTCATAGTCCCAGATATCGTGATGAATCGTTTGGTAGTGCCACTGGCGCTCGCCGGTCTCCGCATCGAGGGCCAAGACGCAATTCCCAAACAAGTTCATGCCGACCCGATTGCCCCCGTAGAAATCAAACGACGGTGATCCGGTCGCGCAAAACACCCAGCCACGCTCCTCGTCCAAGGAGAATCCGCCCCACGGATTAGCGCCACCGTAGGCAACCCCGTCAACCCATTCCCAGGTATCGTATCCAAATTCCCCCTCCTCCGGAATCGTGTGGAAGATCCATTTGAATTCGCCGGTTGCCGCATCGTAGGCGCGAATGTCTCCGGGCGTCGACAAGTAGCCTTCCGGAACGCGGGAACCGACAACGAGCGTGTCTTTGTAAACGATCCCCGGACTCGTCACTTCGATTGAAGCCTCCCGATAATCGACGCGGAGATTCTTCCGGAGATCGATGTAGCCCCCTTCCCCAAAACTCTCGATCGGAACCCCGGTTTTCGCGTCCAACGCGTAGACCCGATTCTTGACGAAATGGAAGACCCGAGGACGGGTCCCGTCCGTCCAATAGGTGACGCCGCGCGTGCGGCCCTGCAGCGATCGATTGCCCTCGTTGTATTCAGCCGACTTAAACACCCACGCCTCCTCGCCAGTCGCCGCATTCAACGCGACCGCATTGAGCGCGTAGGTTGAGAAATACAAAAGCCCGTCGACCATGATCGAATTGGCGTACATCGACGAACGCGGCGTGCCGTCGCCTGTCCGATACTCCCAGACTTTCTCCAGATGATGCACGTTGGCCGCGTGAATCTGGGCGAGTGTAGAGTATTGATTCGCCTTGGCGTCCCCTCGATACACCTTCCACTCGGCATGTGGATCGGCTGCCGCGAGAAACGAATAAATGAAAATCGCGAACATTGGTAGGGTAGCCTTCATATTAGGGGTCTGGAGGAAAACGGATTCCAGACTACGGATTAAATACTCGAGTCCAAAGACTACCTCATCCCAATTCTGCATTCTAGGGCGACATAGACAGAAAATAGTATTTTTTCGACGGGAAGAATCCGCGAGCCGCACAATCTTCTCCTTTGCCGCAGGATC
Organism: Opitutaceae bacterium; assembly: GCA_028284235.1. Classification (GTDB taxonomy): domain Bacteria; phylum Verrucomicrobiota; class Verrucomicrobiia; order Opitutales; family Opitutaceae; genus Pelagisphaera. Next base: position 87,739 of record JANQSC010000023.1, on the reverse strand, counting down.
CAAGGACACGGCCTGAACACAAAAAAAGACCGCCCTCGGCGGTCTTCCTTCCTCGTCCAGAATCTAGTTTATAGCGACATCATCGCCTCGGAGAAACGAGCGTCGGCTTAGTCATTTTCTCCTCCATCGCATACGGCAATTCCCACACGCGAGCGCCGTCCTGGTCTGAAAAATACAATCGCGACTCCGACATCGCATCGGGATCCCCGTCCGCCCAGAACGCGTAGAATTCCGGATGCGCATCAACCGGCCGACGCGCATAGCCGTGATTGCGTGGACTATCGCTCGTAATTACTCGCGAACGCTCCCAGGATCGACCTTGGTTGTCGCTAAGCCAAATAGCGATCTCGCCTCCCGTACCGTGCAACTGCGGACCCGCTTCCGTAGGCCCGATAATCCGCCAGCGTCCGTCCGGTTCGATATAAAGCGAACCCATGTCGTAGTTGTGCGTCGAACGCGTGACCTCGTGAAACACCCACGCGTCGCCCTTCCAGTGGGCGATCGTCCAGATCCGCGGATCGCTCCCCGGCCCAGGCTCGTGGTAGCCGCTCGTGATATATAAAATCACGGGGTGTCCCGCCGCATCGAACCCAATGTCTTTGAGATAAACCAATCGACCCTCCGCCTCATACCCGCGCACGAGCGCAGGCGAATTCGGATCCACCAGCGGTGTATCCAAAATCAAACCACTCGCCGTTCGCCAAGTCGCTCCTCCATCGCTCGTCTGAGCGAAATACAAATCCGTGCGCAAATCCACCGTCCCACCCGGGTGACGATTGAACGCCGTAACGACTCGCCCTCCACGCTCATTGCTCACCTGATAGTGGCCGCCCATACCCGCCAGCTTTCGATCCTCGCTCCAGGAACCCCCCGTCGCATCGCTCGTCCGCCAATACAACTCCCGCCCATTCGTGTACTTCGTGAACAACAGCAAACCGCCGCGATCCTCGCGCCACCAGGGTTGCGGATAGGTAAACTCGTCCTCGGCCAGACGCTCGAACGAAGCGATATCATAGGGAATTCGCGAACGATAAACATACCCCGGCCGACGCTGTCCCCGGCCGCTCACAAACACCCAAATCCGTCCTGTGTCATCGATTTGGATACTCGGATTGTCATGCGGATCGTTAACTCCTTCCTTGTCGTGCACGACAACCGGCTTGGGCACTGCTCCGGACGCGTGATCGTAGTAGGAGACCATTGCCAGCAAATGGTCTTCGTCCCGTTCCGTCGTCCCACCATAAACGAAAAACGTCCGGTCGACGTCGGCAACGTAGATCGCCAGCGGATGGTGCTTCGCTGTATACGTCCCCAACCCGCCCGAATACTTCGACCCGAACTCTGACCGCTGGCCCAGATCGAACCAAATCCCCCGATAGCCGTCGATGCGACGAACGTCGTTTTCCCGGTCCGTCGCATCTTCGCCTTGCGCAAGGCACAAGCAACCCACAGCAATCGCGACAATGGCGTTACAACGAGCTATACACATAAATAAAACCAGGTGGAACGGGCCGTCCCGGCACGTTTAAACAGAACCTACACAACCAACGCGGCGCAGCGCAAGCGCTGGCCCTACAAAACCACAAACACGCTAACACAAAACCCTTATTTCCCCGCCCCGCTCAGAGGGACGGGGATCCTATTGGCCCCGCTTCGCGGGGACTCCTAGGCCGAAGGCCGGTGACGAGAATTTGCCTGCCGATCACCCCGCCAGCTCATCCTCTTTGGACCATACCAGCGAAGCAGTCGTGATCTGCGGCGGTTCCGCAACGAATTCGGAAACTTCCCTCAGATACTCGGGATACCATTCGCTAGCGAGAAACGTATCCTTCGCCTCCGCATCCGCGAACACCTGAAACGCGACCACTCCATCCGCATCATCTTGATCGTAGTTGAAAAAGTACGCCAAGTGCCCCGGATTCCGCAACGCGTTCACCTTAACAAACCGCTCCCAAACCGAACGCAGCTTCTCTCGCTCGCCCGGCTTGGCGCGATGCCTCACCATCAAAGTCACTTTCTCGCTCACACGTATCCAGTTTTTCCTAGATCATTGATTGACCGTAAACGGAGAGCCGCTCGACCGAGCATCCTCGTCCTTTATGAGTTTCGTGGAAAGGAACAGCCCGCCCACACCTATCAATGCGCCGACATAGGCCGCCAAATACAGTTCTATCCCAAGACTCTCCAGTCCCGCTTCCCCTTGAGTAACGCCGATATAGATCCCGTACGTAAACGCCCCCGCGACCAACGAGCCCAGATAAACAAAGACCACTAGGAACTGCATCCAAAACGTCTTCTCCCATCCTTTGTCTCGCAGGATAGACCCCATCTTTTTGCACAGGAAAACGATCAATATAATCTCTAACATAATCTAATCACTCCCATACTAATCAGCATCCAACACCCCACAAGAACGAATCCGAAGATACCTTATTTCCCCGGCCTCGCCGGGGATCCTATTGGCCCCGCTTCGCGGGGACTCCTAGGCCGCAGGCCGGTGACAAAAATCCCGACCGTCAAAACTCTACCCGCTCGCCCAATCCGGCAGTCCGACCCGCGTCACATCGTCGCACGAAGTCAGCGCCTCCACTACCTCCGGAAGCGGTTCCGAAAACAGTCCTTCAATATCCCGTTCCCCCTCGTTTCGAATCGCATAGGCGAGCTGCTCGCGCGGCGGATCGAACGCTGCGTCAACACCCTCCTTGTTGCCCCGAGCGTCGATCCGATACCATCCGAAATCCCGCAAATGAACCGAGTTCAGGCCGTGCAGGCAAAATGGAGGCCGATCATCCTCGTAGGTAAGACGCTGATAGCGCAACGCCGCCGGAATCCCGTTGGCTCGCGCCAAGGCCGCCAGCAAGTGGCTCTTGGCATAGCAAAAACCAGTGCGATGTCTCAAGACCTCCGACGCTTTAAGCGTCACCGGGTTCAGTCCGAAGTCCCCGCTGTGCTTGATCTCGTCCCGGACAAACTCGAAACAGCGCCGCGCGACCTCTACATCGCTACCGCAACCGCTCGCCAGCTCGTCCGCCTTCGCCCGAACCTCCGGCGTCTCCCAGTCGATATATTCGCTTGACTCCAAGTATTCGTTCACTGGTTACGATGGTGATTAATCCAGATAGCTCCGCAGCATCCAAAGCGTTTTCTCGTGGATTTGAATGCGAGCGATCATTAGATCTTCCGACTCGGAGTCGTTCGCCTCGCCGGCAATGTCCCGGGCCGCCTTGAGATCGGCGAGAAGCTTCTCGTTGGCGTTAATCAAATGACCCACCATGTCGGTGGCGGAGGAATCTTCCGCGATCTCCTCGATTCCTGACATCGCCGCCAATTTCGACAATCCGCCCGGAGCGAGCTCGCCAATCGCCCGTATCCGTTCCGCAATTTCATCGACCGCGACGAAAAGCTCGTTGTACTGCTCTTCAAAAGCAGTGTGCAGCGAAAAGAACGACGGGCCACGGACGTTCCAGTGACACATGTGGGTTTGACCAATAATCGCGTAGGTGTCGGCAACCACCAAACGCAACGCTTCTGCTATGCTATTCTGACTCATGATAAAACTCCTTCTAGAAACTTCTTTCTCAGGTCGATTGTTTCGAACCGCGCCTGTTTAATGCTAAACGTCCCACGTACCATTGAGATTTCAAGAATGGAGTGAATTCGGACAGCTATTTTCATCACGACAAGCGACTCTCACCCAAGACCCAAATCACCCCGAATCAAAAACCTTATTTCCTCGTCCCGCTCAGCGGGACGAGGATCCTATTGACCCCGTCCTCGACGGGGGCTCCTAAGCCGCAGGCCGGTGACAAAAAACACTCCGCCAAGCGGGACGATGTTTAAACCACACCGCCAAAACTAGTTCGCATCCATCTCGTCCTCTTTTTCGATCAACCTGTCCAGATAGTCGTCAATCGAATCGAACACGACGTAGTCCTGGACCCGGTCCCACGCGATGGACATCTGAAGACCCGCCATCCAATTGCCACGGGAGTCATCTTCCGGAACGACGCCAACGAGAAAAACCCGCCCCACTTGCAGCTCAAACCGAGGATTCGAGATCAACTGGCCTGTGCTCTCACCGACGCAAAGAACCGAGAGAATCTTATCTTCGAAATCTGGTAAAGTGTCCTTCATTACTTGTTTGTGTGTTCAAAATCTTGAGATCAATTGCGTTTCTGGTTGAATTCGCGGCGTGGCGCAAGCGCCAGCCCTACGATTCGCGATTTATTGGCCTGCCTCTCCAGTCCTCTCGACTAAAGTTAAGGACTCGCAACCGCTTTATTCCTGCCCGATAATCCAGTTACTTGAGGGAAACCCAATTCTCCCACCAAGGTCGCCGCTCCGCTGTTTCGATTAATTGAATACAATGAATCCGACAAGCTATCCGAAAGGTACAACCCGCCAGAATCCGCATCGTAGGCCAGGCCACAGAACGATGTATTGATGCCTAGCTCGCCCACCAAGGTAGCGAATCCTGTTGAAACATCAATCGTGTAAAGCGAATCCGTCTGCCCGCTTACCCCATACAAGGTAGACACGCTCGGCACGTAGGCGAGTCCTGGAACGTTCACGCCGAGAGGCCCAACTTCCGAGGCAACTCCCGTAGTCGTATTGATAATATACAAGTTCGCCGCGCTACCGTTACTGGTCGCGTAGAGAATGTTGTTGTCCGGATCAAAAGCGAGCCCCGCAGTGCTCGGAAAATTCACGCCCAGTGAGCCCACCCGCTCCAGATGACCCGTGGAGGCTTCTACGGTATGTAATGAATCTGTTGCGGCAGCAACTCCATAAAGCGTTTTAGTATTCACATCGAACGCAAGGCCATGGAGACCAAAAAGAATGGTCTCTCCCAAACCGCTTGCAACTGCTGTATCCGTGTCGACCGATACCAATTCCCCAGTCGGCGCATTTGAACCAATCAACCCAGTCGGAGGCAATGGCTGCAGAGACGGTTCCGGAGGATCCGGCAAATCGGGCAACTCCGGCTCCGTGGTCGGCTCGCGAACCGCAACGAGAAAAACGGCGCCAAGGCCCGCCATCTGCTCCTGCGAAACCACATTGAACTGCTCGATCGATTGCGTGGTTCGATGAACCAGCAAATTCCCCCACTGAACGAAGTCGTCCGAAGCGCGGATATACACAATCTGCCCGGCGTCGGTCTCGACTTCTACATCGAGTCCGAAAGCCGACCGAACCGGCGTCAACGGTTGCGGCTCGAGCGCCGTCGACGTATACGACTCGATAAACTCCAGATTCCATGGAGCCGCCACCCGCGTGTCCCGAGAGAACTGCCCCCAGGTCGCGTTCACGGTTTCGTCTAAATCCGCATTCGGAGTTCCGCTGTAACGCGTCCCCCCGCTGACGACGCCGGCGATCACATTGCTGTAGCGGTTGTGCACGAAAATGGGAGCCCCGGAATCGCCGCTCGACGCGTACACTTCATCGACGCCGAACCCGAGATCGACCTTCCCAAAGTGAAACCCGAACGCGTCGTTCTCCGCCAATCCACTATCGAAATCGGAAAACAGCCAAGATTCATCGTCACTCCCACCTACCGTTGCTGCGTTGATAGACATCGTACTACTGGTCGCCTCGTACCGGTTTCGACCTCCTCTCTTGTTTCCGTCGCGGGCATCCCTGCCCGTCCCCGCGTAGCCGGTCACTCCGTAGCCGAACAACGTATTTGGACTGTCGATATCCAGCCCGAGCGCTCGCAACGGGCTGTAGCGGGGAATCTCGGGCGGAGCCCGCTCCGACAAGGTAATGATCCCGACATCGGTGCCCGATATTTGAGGAAACTCAGGATGAGGGCTCCACGAGTGCGCTTGGATATCGACCACTCCCTCTTCCAATGTAAATCGCACGGTTATCAACGCCGTATTCGGATTGTTCAGACAATGGCCGGCGGTGAGTACGTGCATTCCTCCTTCAAGAAGAGCGCCCGTGCAGCCGAAGTTCCCGTTCATCAAAATTTGGGCGACCCCATCGTGGTCAATCCCAAACGCCTCCTCCCCCGGATTGACAACGTGCGTACCGTAGCCATCCGAAGTCACCACAGCCCAACTTCTCCACCCAAAAGGAAAAGACACGATGGCAATCACCAACGCCAAAGAAATACAGCGAACAACAAACATATCGAAAATCAGGTAGGGACGGACCGCCGGGCCGTCCGCACAGTTGCACCTCCAAAGTCGCCCATCCTAAAACCTAAGAACGATCGGCTCCTCCGGGAACCTATCCGATTGATAACCACCAAATCCATCGTCCTTTAAAAAAACCTCCCTGCGAGTACTCCCCGACTCCTTCGGCGATTCGTACTCAAAATCTATGGTCGCTCGAATAAGGTCGCCGTTCCGGCTCATTGCGACATCCACAATATCGACGACCGTGACCACCGTGACCCCGTCCTCTTCTTCGAAGGAAAGGTCGTTTAATTGCTCTATCAATTGCGCCCGGGCGCTTTTCTCGTCAAACGAAGGCCTCGACTCGTGCCCCTGAAAATAAATCCCTAAGGCAATAATAACAGCGGCGAGTATGATGGTGGGGTGGTAGTTTCTATTCATGGGGTTTGGGTTGGTTTAAGAGATTGGAAGAAATGGTCACTGAAAATATACTCACTACCTCGCAACATCTTCCACGATCCCTGTATTCGCTTCAATCACTTCACACAAGAGACACCTGCCACTCAAGCGATCAGACTTTATCAGTTTCCTCCTCCATATCAACGCTACACGCAAGCGTCGTGGACTTTTTTTGTGTTCCAATTCCACTAGGGGGTAGCGACCTCGGAGCGATGCCGAAACTCATCAACCGGTGCGATTCCCAACCGTAAGGAAATCGCTGGTTAAAAACCAGGAACTCAATCACATCACCTTCCGTGTAGTTTGAAATTGCGCTGTCGTCGCTAACGATCACCTCCTGCCCATTCCATACCGTCAAGTAGGCACGAAACACTGCCTGGCCGTCTCGGGCTGAATAGACTTTGAGCACTTCTGACTGGAACCGGCGATAGTGAGAATCGCTAGCTTTCGACCGATCCGAAAGTCTCCTTGGTCCCGTGCTGGTGTATTGACGCATCTTGGGATGAACATCGAATCTGAAAGAAGAATGCACTATATTTGGACTTTTCCACTCCATGGACTTCCGAAAGAGCAGGGTTTCGCCTTCCTCGCAGTTTGAAAGCGCAAGCTTGTCGCTAACGACCACCCGTTGATTCTCCCACTCCACAACGTAGGCGCGAAACAAGGCGTCATCGTGTTTCGCCGTCACCACCTTCAACACCTCGGCTTCAAAAACCTCCAGCCGTTCTTCCTCCTCAACCGCGACCTGCGGAATTCCCGCCGACTCTCGCACCGATGCGCAGCCAGACACAAAGGCTGCGAGGACGAGCATTGAAGCGAAAATAATCTTCGACCTATCGTTCTTCCCGGTCAATTTACGGGCCCAGTTGCGTCGACTACTTGATTTGCTTCCATTCGTATCCATAATTTCACTCTTAACCACCCCTCACCGCATCATTCTAATCTTTTCCTTCGCGCTGAGCTTGGTCCCAGTCCGTTTTTCATAGCGTTCAATCTTCCTTCGTTTCGCACCCAACGATTTGTATGCGAACGGACCCGTGAACAAAGCGAGGACAAAAACGATCGCGATTAGATAAATCATGGCGCTTCGAAATATGGAAAAACTAGTAATTCACGAGCGTCGTAGCCAGACACACTCCCCACCTGATTGAACGCGCTATTCAACCACTCGAATCTCTTTCATATCCTCCAGCAGAACCGCCATGCGGTTCTCAATCTCAGGAGCCAAATTCCCGTCCTCGTCCCAGTCCGAACTGGATACATAGAGAAACCGAGGGACGATCACGCTCCGAAAATCGAGCATCAAATGGTTCGCCAAACCCATCACCGACATGTAGCTCGAGCTCCCGCCCGCGGAGCAAATGAAACTTACAATTTTCTTCGTGAACGCCTTGCCCAAAAGCTCGATCACGTTCTTCGCCGCCGCATTCACATCGTAGCAGTATATCGGAACCGCGAAAACCACGTGGCTGCTACTCACTACCTTTTCTCTTAGAGATTCCGCATTCGCCGAAGACCAGCCCGCAGCGCTTCCCGCGAAGGGCAATTCGAGTGTCCTCAGATCCACTCGATCACAGGGTATCTCATTCGACTTCAGCGCCGCCTCGAACATTTCCGCCAGCCGCTGCGACCGCGACTCTCCGTTCAAACTCGTTCCAATTATCGTTACGTGTTTCATAAAATCAACCGCCCCCCTGTCTACATATTCCACACGCCTCAACTACCGACGAATAGAATATTGGGTAGGGACGGACCGCCGGGCCGTCCGAACAGTCGCTCTTGTCCACGCGCCCCTCACTCGCAATCGGCTTGAGCAACCACGACCTCGGCAACACGCGCTCCCTCTTTGTCCGAGTAGACAAATGCAACGCTCCCGCCCAAGCTGAATATCTGCCTGAACTCCGGATTGGAACAGGATTGACCCGCAACAGCATTTCGTATCGTCGCTTCGAATACGCCCAGATCTAGCTCCGCTATCGACACTGAAATCAAGGTGTAGTGGTAGCTTAGCCTGCCACCTTCGCTCACCACCGAATCCAATCGAGTGTCCGAGTCCGCCATGAGCGGCAGATGCTCCTTCAGCCGATCGACTTGGACCTTCAGCAGCGATTGCAAGTCCGTAGCCCCTCCGTCTGCCACTGGATCCGGCGCTCGCGTTTCCGTGTGCTCTGCGCTGATCCGCAACTCGCCGCCATCAGTTTTCGTGACCACCATAAAATAGCCTTCGTCCGTAGACTCCTTCAAAACGGAATAGCGATGCGCAGTGATCGTCGCGGTCTCGCCTTCAATAGAAACTTCAATATTGGAGAAACGGCTGATATCGCCCGTTTCTTTTGCCGCCGCCATTACCTGAACGAGCAGTTCCTTAAACTGCTTGCCACCGATCGACATCTTCTGGGCGCTCCCATCCGCAGAGTGCCGCAACGTGGAAATAGTCGCGTTATCCAAATACAAATCTGCGACTTGGACGCTGAACTCCTCTGAAAGCCGCTGATAGCGTTCAAAAAACCGCTGGACCTCGGCCTCTTCCAGAGCCTGGGCAGCGTAGGAAATGAAAATGCTAACGATAAGCGCGATTGGTATTTTCATTGGTATAAATTGCTAATGGTCGAGTTTACCGAGTCGACCGTTACTTGGCGCGGGCTCAAGACCAGTAGACCGAATGAAGCGTACACTATAGTTCCGCAAACGTTCAAACAGCTTACGCCCCAACTCGTCATCCATCATCTCTTCTATCAATTCGGACCAGCGGTTTAAATCCGCCATAAGCCATACGCTTCGGGACAAAGACAGGATTTGAAGGATCCAACAAGGGGGCGACCAAATCCGCCATTCTCGGATCCGCTTCGACCCGTTCGTTCACTTCGTCGCGCGCCTCGCGAGATTCAAAAACGACCCATCCGAATACGACCGTTTCACTGTCCGCCGCATTGAGGAGTCCAGGAAACGGGAGCGTTCCCTCTCGATTCAGATCGTCGCCAACAAACTCACGGTAGTCCGTCGCGCCGTGTTCGCGGTAGATTTCAGCAACCGCTTCAGCAACACGCTTGTATTCAGCCAAGCGATCTCGAGAAATCGGAAAGACAAATCCGTCAACGTATTGTGGCATTATTGATTCAATCAATGTGTGTCCAAGTCCTAGTGGGGCAACGCTGAGACGACACAAGAGCGCTCGGAGCGGAACGCAGACACGGAAGTCATCGCGGAACCATGGCCGGAGTTGTTTGCGACGACTCGTTGTGCGGTATTCATTTCAGTTTGAGTGTCATTACATTTCTCCGCGAGCCAGCCTTCTTCGCAAATTGGAATCCGACCTGCTCAAAGTTTGGCATTAACCCCATGTAGCGATACGTCGGCGAGTCCGTTTCAACCGGATACGATTCGACGTATTGCGCGCCATTTGCCTTGGCATAATCTATAGCAGCGGCAATCAGCTCTGACGTGACCCCCATCTTCCTGAAGGGTCGCTTGATGAAGAAACAGGTGATCGACCAGACTTTGCCTTCAAGCTCATCACCGTCCAACGGCTTGTAAGTATTGCGCGGGGCGACAGAACACCAGGCTACCGGATCATGATCTGAATACGCGAGCAGGCCAATGGGAGTTCCATTGGCCACGCGGCTCTTCATTGAGGCCTTCTTGCCTGCCTTGCCGGGAAGAGCTTCTTTGTTTTCGTTTGTTCGCCACAGCATGCACCAGCAGTAGTGCGGACTGCCCTTGCATTCAAAAAGACCTTCGAAATCGCTCCATCGTTCCGAGGTCACAGGATGAAATTCAAGCCTCATATCTGAATTTGGTATCTTCATGTAAAACGTCGAGATGACTCCAGAGGGCCGCGAATCCCTCGGGCTATTTCACGCAGCAAACAGTAACCCCTGAACTCGCTAACGGATAAAACTGCTTTATCGCTCCAACTGCTTTCCGCAATCGCGAATCAGCAAAAACAAACAGGCCTAACCGAGTTTAAATATCACAAACGGCATCACGAGCATCCAAAGCAGGAAAAACACCCAGAGGCGGCCCGCTAGGATATTGTAATCCGCCATCAGTCGAGCCCACGAGTGACCGGCCACGTAGCGCCCAAATACAAATTCGAATGCTAACATAAGAACGAACCAAGATATGCCAATCACCCAAGCTTGACGAAGCGACTCGATCGGCCAAAACCGATTGACCGCCCAAACGACTACGCCCGTAGCCAGAATCGCCGTTACCGTTGAGATTTGGTGGGCGCGAAGCTCATGCATCGCTTTGCCATACGTGCCTTGCCGAACGATTCCATTTAGAATAGCGACTATTGCCAATAGGAACCAAACAAGGATGTACTTAACGAGCATTCAAGAAATCAAGATGGCGAACTTCGTTCTCTGTTTCTTCCGCGTGGTTTCCCGACAAACGAGCAGCGCCCCCAGCAGCGCTCTCGTCCCAGAATTTCCCAAACGCAACTTCACCCCTCCGGCACGCTGCCGCCATTCACGCGCGGAACCCCGGCGAGATCGCATCGCGTCGCAATTCCAAGGCCCGGGGATGCGGGGGTAATGCCTTGTTCAGCGACGAAGATAGTTGTCCGCGTCAAGAGGCCGCTCGAACGCTGATCCACATCCGAAAGGAGGATTCGCTGGGGAACAGGAATCGGGTAACCACTTAACGAACTACAACAAACCCCACAAAACCCTCTCTGGCAAGGAGTTTATCCGTAGGAATACGGTCGCCCTCCCTCGTTCACCCCCTCCCTCGATCGCTCAATCCAAACTCCGAATCCACTGCTCCAACAGAGGCAGAATCGGCGGATCCTCCGCGCTCATCGTTCCGGGCGGCATCCGAAAGCCATCCTTGCGAGCCAAGCGTAAATAGAGCACTGAGGTCTCGGGACTGCCCGGAGTTACCAGTTTCGCGCCCGGGACACCCAAGTCCCCGGCCATCAAGGCGTCCGAAATCAGCCCTTGCTCCTCGAACGGCGTCAAGTACCGCGCGTCGAAAAACCCGCGCGACGCCCCGCCCGGCTGATGGCAGGAAGCGCAATTGGTATCCAAATACGCTCGAATCCGTTCTAGCGCCGGCGCATCCACCTCATCCAAAGCGGGCATTTGCGGAAGCTGCCTCGCCGCCCGCCGCGTCACCTTTTGGGAAAACCAACCCTTGCGACTCCAATTCGACAGTTGCCCGCCCACATTCAACCGCCGTGTATTGAACTGCGGCTGAAACCCGAATATCGCTGTCGTCGGGTCGAGCCGCGCCACCGGCCCAGGCGACAGCCACATCGTTGCCGCGTCCGATCGAAGCGGCTGAAACTCCGACCGCTCCACCAACCTCGCGTCACCCGTTTCCGCACTCCAGCGATACGCCGACGCCCGATACGTTCCGTCACCATTCGACTGATACAAATGCGTCTCGTGAGGCGTCCCCCGCGCATCCTCGAAATGCTCCACGACCATCGCCCCTTCGGGGAACACCCAGTGCCCGTCCTGGACGATATTGATCTTCCCGTCTTTCGGCATCTTCAGCCAGCTCTTGGAACGCGTTCCCGGCCGCCAGACCGATTGTTTCGACTTAAACCGAGTAAACCCCTTCGCCAACCGAAACGCGCCACCACTGCGCAACACGCCCGCCTCCGCCAATGATTGCGGAAACACGACCGCTTCGTTTTCCGTATAGTCGCCACCCACATAGCTGATCCGTGTCAAACTCCCCGAATTGTTCTCGAACTTATTATTGTCCCGCCAACGCGTTCCGCGATTCAACACCCACAAGGCGCCATCCGGCGTAACTTCGATCGCCACCGGTCGACTAAAATCCTCTCCGAAATCCAAGGCCGTATCCGGATCATCCACATCGATCGCCTTCACCCAATTGCTCGCCCAGTCCGCGAAAAAGAGCTTTCCCTCCCACCGCTGCGGAAACGCCCCCCCGCTCGGATAAAACACCGACCCGCAGATACTCCGTCCAATTGCCGGCGGATAGGCGTGAATAGGGTTCACCAGCCCAGGTTGATCCGAAAACCCCTCCGCCAGCGGCCAGCCATAGTTTCGCCCCGCCTGAATCTCGTTAATCTCGTCGAACGAGCTCTTCCCGATATCCGCCTCGAAAATCCGCCCCGTAACCGGCTGAACGGCGAGCCCGAAGGGGTTGCGAATCCCCAAAGCGTAGATCGACCGATACTTGCCTTCCAACTTCGAGTAAAACGGATTGTCCACCGGTATCGAGCCGTCCGGAGCGATCCGCAAAATCTTCCCTTGCAAGGTGTCCAGAGACTGAGACGCCTCATCCTCAGATTGCTCGCCCAGACCAATATAAAGCATCCCATCCAGCCCGAATCGTATCGGTCCCCCCTGATGAGAGCCAGATTGCCCACCTCCCAAAGTCGCCTGGTCGTCCCCCTCAAGCAATATCAACTCACTCGCCATATCCGCTGCCCCATCGACAATCGTGAATCGGCTAACGACGTGATGCACGTAAGGATCGTTCGTCACATAAACGACGTACAGAAACGGCTTTTCTGGATACTCCGGATCAAACTGGATCCCCACTAATCCGCGCTCCCAATACGTGTTCACCCGCGCCGACAAATCCAGCACTGGCTGGGCCCGAACAACGCCATTTTCCAGCACCCGAACATGACCCGTCTGCTCCGCATAAAAAACCCTCCCGTCCGGTGTCGATGTCAACGCCGTTCCCGCATTAATCCCCTCCGCGAACGTCTCCGTCCGAAACCCCGCCGGCACCGTGGCTCCAATCGCGAACGAACCCGACAAGACCCCTAAAACGAAAAGAAAACAAATAACAAAACGACTCGCCATAACCAAGATCCTACCCTGCCTTAAACACCCCTCCACGCAAGCCAACTACTAGCGACCAAATGGTAGTGGCCGATCTCGCGTCTTCGCCTGGCTACGCCGACGCGAGCAGAGCGGCCACATCAAAAATCCCTAAGTCTCTCCGTCTCTCAATCCATCCATCCCAACAACCGCCCGCGACGGCAAGGACCTTCCGTCCACCCAGTTCCCGCTAATGACCGACCGAATCGGCGTTTTCGGAATGCCGAACTCGTTGCGGCCAATCTCGTCCACCACCAAGTTCACCGCGATCTTGCCCATCTCAAGCCACCCCGGCTCGATCCCGGCGAATCCGTTCGCGTTCCCCTCCCACAAATCCAGCCCGACAAAGGCCACATCGTCCGGCACTGTCAACCCGCTCTCCAGCACCGGATTGCCATCGCGATTCATCGGCGTAATCACGACTTCCAACTCGTTTTCGCGTATCCACCGATTCAATGCGCTCGGCTCCACCCACGAATCCTCTCCCTCGAGAATGCTGAAGTGCCCGTCCGGTACAATTTTCTCGGAAGCCATCCGAAACGCCGCCCGGCGACGATAGTGGTTGCGCTCGTCTTGATAGCCCGACAGCAGCAGGCCGAACCGGCGGTAGCCCTCCTCCGAACACCGAGCCACCGCCTTCAGCACATTCTCGTACACGTCGACCGACACCTTGTGTATATACGGAAGCCCGTCCATAAACTCCGTGCTGACGCTCGCGAACGGACTCAAGTCGATCGCCTCGGGAAAGTCACTCGCGCTCGGATGCTCGAAAATCACCCCCTTGATCCCCCGATTCAAAAGCACGTTCAAAAGACGCTCCGGACTCCCGCCCCGCTTCTTCAAATAGTGGGCTTCCAAGCGATAGCCCAACCGCTCCGCTTGCTCCGAAGCCCCCTTTTCGAAATCGACCAACACCGGGTGAATCGGGTCGTAGCGCTTCAAATCCATACAGTGAATCAAAGCGATCGCCGGCTTGTCCAACACCGGGCGACCCAGCCGCACCTGCGACATCAACGCCGTCACGTAGGGGTTTCGTCGATACCCAAGAGACTCCGCCACTTCGTTGACGCGGCGCTTCGTCTCGTCCTTTAGCTTCGGATGATTGTTCAACGCCCGGCTCACCGTGCTCTCCGAAACCCCCGCCGCCAAAGCGATCGACTTCATCGTCGGCTGAATCGGGTTCGTTTTTTCGCTAGAGTTCATTAGAGCGTCGGGGATTCGCCGCGACGGGAATAGTCCGCGCAACGGTTTTCATAATCGGCGTTTCAATCCTTCCGAGGCAAAGGAAATCACGCCCAGCGCAACGACTTGCGCATTTTCGCGCTACGCATAGACTAGCGTCAATCCTAAGAGTGCGCTCTCCTACCATGCCGGGCTCCCCGACACCCCGCCCGACCTGAAAAATCCCTCCGACACTACGTGACCACCGAACAAGCCATCGACCTCTTCGTCGTCGCCGCCTACCTATTGGCCATCACCTGCCTGGGAATCTGGGTCGGGCGAAACCAGTCCAAATCCAAAGAGGACTACTTCCTGGGCGGCCGCACCTTCACGTGGATCACCATCGGGTTCTCCCTCTTCGCCACCAATATCAATATGTCCTTCTTCGTGGGATGGACCGGAAAAGCCGCCCGAGCCGGATTCGCCGCGTTCAACCCCGAGCTCCTCGGCGGACTCATGCTGACCATCTCCGCCATCGTCTTCGTCCCGCTCTACCTCCGGACCCAAATCTACACCATCCCCCAGTTTCTCGAGCTGCGCTTCAACCGCGCCGCCAAACTCATCTTCGGCGGCATCTACGTCATCCAAAGAGTGCTCGTCAACCCAGTCGCCATCTACACCGCCGCCCTCGGAGTGCTCAGCCTGTTCGGATGGGAAGTCAACGCCAGCAACGTCATCGTCTGCGGCCTCTGTATCGCCCTCACCGTCGGCGTGTATTCAATTTTTGGAGGACTCAAGTCAGTCGTCATCACCGACGTCGCCCAAGTCGTCATCATGATCGTCGGCGGCTGCTCGATCGCGATTATCGGCCTTTGGAAAGTGGGCGGAATCGGCGAGCTCTACGGAGTCATGCCCGAAAACTTCGAACTCCTCCGCCCCAGCGACGACAAGGAATTCCCCTGGACCGCCGTGCTGTCCGGCCAGCTCCTCCACTCCGCCTTCTTCGCCTTCACCTCCATCCACATTCTCCAGCGCGTGCTCGCCGCCAAAGACCGCCACAACGCCCAGTGCGGCATGCTCCTTGGGGCGTACTTGAAACTGTTCGGGATCGTCCTCTTCCTCATCCCCGGCCTCGTCGCCGCCGTCCTCTACAAGGACGTTGCCAACACCGACACCCTCTACTCCACCATGGTCCGCGAGTTCCTGCCCGTCGGCCTCTCCGGACTCGTTCTCGCCGGAATGGTCGCCGCCATGATGTCGAGCGAGGACTCCAACATCAACGCCCTCTCCAGCGTCGTCGCCCTCGACATCTACCCCGTCGTCCGACCCAAAGCGCCGCAGGGCGAAGCCATCTTCGTCGGACGCCTTTTCGCCACCTGCAATCTCGCCTGGGGCATTCTCGCCGCGCCGATCTTCATGACCATGGACAGCGCCCTCTTCGACCTGGTCATGACCGTCGTCGGATTCATGGTCATCCCTTCCGGAACGGTGTTCCTCTTCGGACGCCTCAACCGGCGACTCAACGCCCCCGGAGCCGTCGCCACGTTGTTTCTCGGGATGCTGATCGGCACCTACTACGTCGCCACCAAGAACTTCCCCGCCCTGCACGGATTCATGCTCCCCGTTCTGCAAGGCATGCATTTCTACCACGTTTTCCCGCTCGTTTTCATCCTGCTCACCGTCGTCCTCTTCACCGTTAGCTACCTCACTCCGCCGCCTCCCGCCGAAAAACTGGAGTGCCTCCAAACGCCCGTCGACACACGCGAAGACGGTCCCGCCCGGCCCTGGTATCGAACATTTGGATTCTGGTGGGGCGTCTACATCGCCATCTTCATCAGCTTCTACCTCGTCTTCTAGGCGAACCCATTTACCCATGAAATCCGTCATTGCCTTCCTCGCCTTAACCTGCACCCTCGTCACCGCGGCAACCACCGCAGCCGCCGATTCCGACTTCAAACCACTATTCAACGGCCGCAACTTGGACGGCTGGTACACCTCCATCGACCGCGACGGCAAAAAAGGGCCGCAGGACATCTTCACTGTCTCCAACGGTGTGATACACGCCTACGCGTCACACGCCCACGGAAGCGAGCAACCCTACGGCGGACTCATCACAAAGGAAAGCTTCTCCCGCTACCATCTATCCCTCGAATACAAGTGGGGCGAAAAAAAATTCATCCCCCGGCACGACTTCGTGCGCGACGCCGGCGTAATCGTCCACATGCTGCTCCCCGACACGCTCTGGCCCAACGGAGTCGAATGCCAAATCCAAGAAGGCGACACCGGAGACATCTGGGTGATCGGCACCAAGGTCACCTCCCGCGTGCAATCCGTCATCCGAAACTACTCGCCGAATGGCGACCTCGTCACGCGCGGCAACCCCAACCAGAGATTCCACCGGTTCCACCGCTCCTACAATTGGGAGAAGCCCGGCTGGAATCGGCTCGACTTGATCGTCGATGGCGACCACGCCGTATTCAAAGTGAACGGCCGCGTCGTCAACGAAGTCATCGAAATGCGCCAGTGGAACGCCGAGACGCAAAAATGGACGCCGCTCACCGAAGGCCCCATCCTCCTGCAAGCCGAAGGGGCCGAAGTGCTCTACCGCGACATCAAAATAAAGCCCCTGGACTAATCTCCATCCGGCGACCTCAAACCAGCCATGAAAACGTCCTCCGCTCGAGCCACCGCGATCGCCGCCCTCGGCATCGCCACCGCCCTCATCGCCACTAGCTGCTCCCAGGAAAACACCCATTCAAAGTCCCTTCCCGCCGATCGGCCGAATATCATCTTCGTCCTCGCCGACGACCTCGGCTACGGGGACCTCAGCTGCTTCGGACAACAAAACTTCACCACGCCCCACCTCGACCAAATGGCCGACGACGGCATGCGCTTCACCGACTTCTACGCCGGCGCCGCCGTTTGCGCTCCATCACGCAGCGTCCTCCTCACCGGACTCCACCAAGGCAACACCCCCATCCGGGCCAATCTCATGCAAGTCACTCGGCCCGACGGCTCCACGGCCCGCCAAGGCCGCAGCCTCCTGCCCGAAGAAATCACCCTCGGGGAAGTCCTCAAAGAGGCCGGATACCAAACCGGCGTCATTGGAAAATGGGGACTCGGCGAAATCGACGACACCGGCCATCCCAACGACCAAGGCTTCGACTTCTTCTACGGATACCTCAACCACATCCACGCCCACAACCACTTCCCCGACTTCCTCTGGCGCAACCGGACGCGCGAATCTCTCCCCAACGTAGTCCAGGACGTCGATTGCTCCTATTGCTACCGCTTTGGTTTCGAAGGCGGTGTATCCACGGAACGGATCGTCTACGCAAACGATCTCCTTCGAGACGAATCCCTCGCGTTCATTGAACGGAACCAAGACACCCCCTTCTTCCTCTACCTCCCGCTCATCTCCCCGCACGCCAACAACGAAGCCGACCAAGTCGACTGGGCCCACGGAATGGAAGTCCCTTCCTACGGCGAGTACGCGTCCAAAGACTGGCCCGACACCGCCAAAGGCTACGCCGCCATGGTCCAGCATATCGACAACACACTCGGCGCCATCCGGGCGAAACTCGAATCCCTCGGCCTCGACCGCAACACGCTCGTCCTTTTCAGCTCCGACAACGGCCCGCACGCGGAAGCCGGAAACGACCCCGACTTTCACAACTCCAACGGCCCGCTCCGCGGCATCAAGCGCGATCTCTACGAAGGCGGAATCCGCATGCCAACCATCGCATGGGGCCTCGAGCAGATCCCCGCGGGGACAACGAGCCGCCACGTCGCCTACTTTGGCGATCTGATGGCGACGTTCGCCGAACTCGCCCGCGGCGCAATCCCAGACAACAACGACTCCCTCAGTTTCGTCCCCGCCCTGACCGGGAACGACGACGCCCAAGAAGCTCACGAATTTCTGTATTGGGAATTCTATACAAACGGATCATCGCAAGCCGTGCGCATCGGCAAATGGAAAGCGATCCGCATCCCCATGCTCAACGGGCCAATCGAGCTCTACGATCTGGAGAACGACATCGGGGAAACCCAAGACATTGCCGCCCTCCATCCCGACATCGTCGCCCGAGCCGACGCCCTTATGCAGGCCAATCACAATCCCCACCCCCATTGGGTAGCGGATCTCGACGGACGATCGCCCGACCGCGTCCGCAAGGCCAAGCAGAAGTAAATACAAACGGAATCGACTAACCCTTGCGGCCGCCCAATGAAGGCGCCCAAGTTTGTGGAGCCCACTTCCGCAGCGACTGCTTGACTTCTTCGTATTCAGGATTCGCCGACAAATTCTTCAGTTCATGCGGGTCCTTCGAATGGTCGTATAGTTCTTCTCCCCCATCCGGATACGAAATGTAGCGGAAGCGCTCCGAACGAGCGGAAAATACGCCCTCTCCGTAAGTCGTAATCGCCGGCCGGTCCCAGCTGTGGTCGACATTCTCCAGCAGATGCCGCAGCGATCGGCCCTCCAGTCGATGCCGCGTCGGTTCGAGCTCGCAGTAGTCTACCAAGGTTGGAAAGAAGTCGACGGTGCTGATCGGCTGGCGGCACACCGTTCCCCCGTTCGCGCCGCCCGGCAGTCGAATTGCCGCCGGGATTAAGGCCGACATGTCCCAAAGCGTCGCCTTCTCGTAGTGGTTCTTTTCGCCCAAATGGTAACCATTGTCCGACCAAAAAACCACCAGCGTGTTATCCGCGTAACGGCTTTTCTCCAAGGCACGCAACACGCGCCCGCAACTCCAGTCAGCAAAGCTGGTACACGCAAAGTAGCCGTACAATATGCGCTTCCAGTTCTCCTCCTCGCCCGCGCCAGAGTTCACCCAGCGCTGCCCCCAGATCCTGGAAAGCTGACGCCCGTATTCCGGAACGTCCGACAAATCGTCCGGCGCGTACCCGGGAGGCAATGTGATCTCCTCGGGATCGTACGGATCGAAAAACCGGGCGGGCGCGGTCAATGGCGTATGAGGTCTCCACAATCCGTATACAGCGAAAAACGGGGCTTCGTGCTCTTCCTCCAAAAACGCGATCGTCGCGTCCGCGTTTACCACGTCCGGAAAATCCGAATCCGGACCCGTCCATTCCGTCACTCCCCAAAACTTCGCTCCGCCCGCAACGGGATCCTCGCCCTTCCCATGAATGACATCCTCCACGGGAGGAAAAGGTCCGAATCCGCCATAATTGACCTCGTTGTCCCAAGACGCCGCCTCTCTCCCGTCCGCGAGTTGCGCGTGAAACAACTTCCCCATTCCGAACGTCGTGTATCCGCTCCGCTTAAACAACTCCACCAGGTTCTCCGTCTCCGGCAGTACACCCGTTCGCCACGGATCGCTCCCATTCAGATAGGAACCCGTCGTATGTGGATACAAGCCGCTGAAAAACGCCGCTCGCGACGGGCCGCAAACCGGGGCCGCCGTACACGCGTTGCGAAACACGATCGCGCTCTCCTTAAAACGGTCCAGCTCCGGCGTTACCGCCGGGGGAAACTCGCCGTGGAAACCGTAGCCGTTCATATCGTCCACGATGATCACCAGGACATTCGGCCGCTCCGAAAACACGTTCGGGGCCCAGCCAAGCCCGAACGTCAGCCATGCAACTAGGATTGCTCTACGTGTATTCAAACTCTTGCCTCATCCTTTGTCGTGAGCGGCCGCCATCGCTATCGCTTCCTTGTCGATGGCGATTTCCTCAACGCTTTTGACCTTCAATCGAGCCGCGCCCGCATAGCCGTCCTTCGTGGGAAGCCGCTTGGATGCGTCCGACAAGCGCGCCTTCGCCTCCTCGATTTGAACGCTGTACTGCGGAAGCCAATCCGCTAGGGCCACGATCATCTCGTCCGCCATCTGCCAGACTTCCGGCGGCGTGCACACCGCCCCCACGAGCGGGTCCAGCAGCAAGGCCTGACGCAACAGGTCGTAGTCTCCGTTGACCGCAGCCTCCATGCCCATCCGCTGCACGTTGACACTCTGCTCGCAAATCGCGGCGCACCCGAGCGGCAAGTCTCCCACCGGCGGCATCGTGATCCCGTTCGCGTCCACATTGCCCGGCGCCTCAATAATACAATCGTCCGCCAAATTGGAGATCACTCCGTTGTTCACCGTATTGAAATGGCCCCGATACGGGCGCCCCGTCTCCAGGCCTTCGATAATGTAGGACCCATGCTCATGGCCGCGCTTGTCGGCGCCGTATTCGAACGCGGGCTCCTTCAGCCAATTCGGAAAGTCCGTCTCAAACCAGCGACGCCCCTCCGTGCACACCCGCAGGTAGCCGCCCGACTCCCCGTGTATCCACTTTTCCAGACTAATCCAGTCCTTGATTAACTCCGGGCGTTTCCGGTACCAAGCCAAGTACTCGCTCAAATGACCGTTCGACTCCGTCGAGAAGTAGCCGAAGCGCCGCATCACGTCGATCCGCACTTTTTCCGACGGCCCGAACTCAGGGTGTTTTTCGAGCGTTTCAATCAAATCAGAATTCAAATCGCGCCCGTTGTGATCGAGCCGCAAATACCAAGTCTGGTGGTTGATCCCGGCGCAAATAATGTCGATCTCGTCTTGAGGAATTCCAAACGCCTCGGCGATCAAGCGATGACCGTTCTGCACGCCATGGCAAAGCCCGATCGTCTTCACGCCGCCGTATTTGTTCGCCGCCCAAGTCAGCATGGCCATCGGATTGGCGTAGTTGAGAATCATCGCCCCCGGCTCCGCCACCTCCTTCACGTCCTTGCAAAAATCCAGCATCACCGGAATCCCGCGTTGAGCGTACATCAGACCACCGGCGCAAAGCGTGTCGCCCACGCACTGGTCGACCCCGTACTTCATGGGAATGTCCACGTCGTGGCGAAACGCGTCCAATCCGCCCACCCGAACCACCACCAACACGTAGCGGGCGCCCCGGATCGCCTCGCGACGATCCGTAGTGCTCGCGATCCGAATGTTCAAACCATTCGAATCGATGTCGCGCTGGCACAGCTCCGTCACCATCGACAAATTCGCTTCATTGATGTCCGTAAACGCGATCTCGATGTCCCTAAACTCAGGAACCCCCAGTAAATCCTGTACCAATTTGCGGGTAAACCCAATACTCCCCGCCCCAACGAATGTAACTTTAAACGACATTTCTATAAGTTCAAAACAGTGAATACCTTGCGGCCAGCCAATAAAGACAGCCTCGCATTACGACTACCATAATTTGCTAACGCAAGCCGTTGCGCAACCTGCCTGACCCCAGTCAACAAATTGACCCAATCGAATCCACCCCCTTTTCCAGAAAAATTCGAGCGTCGCGCGTCCAGTTTCCCTGAGCTCACAAGCGGGCCACCCAACCCCCGCTCGAGATTTTCCCCAACCGGCGTATCCAAATCTCTGCGCCACACCTAGGCGGTTTTCACGCCGGGCACCGTGCCCGCCTCCACCCATTTCCCAGGCACGAGCACCGACATGGGTTTGTCCGGAAGCCCCCGCTCGTTTTGGAATAGCAGTTGGGCCAGAGTGTGAACCGCCGTCGAGCCCACCTCCGCCGACTCCTCGCTGATTCCGCTCAGGTATTTGCGGCTCCGATTGATGTTCGCTTTCACGACCGCCAGGTCTTCCGGGATGCTCAAGCCCGCATTCTCGAAAAAGTGATCCCTGAAAATGGTCTCGCAAGTCGTAATTGAAATTTCAGGACGATGCTTGTCGAACCACTCCCGAAACGTGCTCGCATGGTAGTCCTCACGGCCTGCCGGCATGAAAATCGGAATCTTCGGAATCCGCTCCGTCTGCTGGAACGCAAGGAAACGCGAACTGGACAGATGGTTCAACAAGGCGTCCAAATCCCGGGCGATCATCAGCCCGATTCTACGATACCCGAGCGCCCGGATTCGTTTGAGCAGCATATCCATGTTGCCATAGTGATCAGGACAGACGCGATGGAACTTCTGAGGCAAGCTGCCCGCATTGCAAACCACCGCCGTGAATTCCGAGAAGTCTATCGGGATGTCGCTCGGGTCCCGAACCATTGGAACTTGAATGATCCCCTGTATGCCGCGACTCCGCAACACCCTCCCCAGATCTCCCTTCGCGATCGCCGGCTTCGACAAGTCGAATACGTCCGCCTTGAACCCAATCGCGTCACACTCCTTGACCACCGCGTCGATCAGCTTCTGAGTCCCAACCCACTCGCCACCCTTTGGAGTCTCGGTGATGATGCCAATCGTCGCACGGTAGACAACACGCTTGCTCGCCCGAATCCCCGCCATGTTCGCCGAGACAAGCGGGCTGGTTCGATAGCCCATCGACTCCGCCAAACCCCGAATGCGCGCCTTCGTCTTCGCGTTCACCTCGGAACTGTTCCGCAACGCCCGCGAAACCGTCATGGCGGAACAACCCGCCCGCTCAGCGATATCGCGAACACTGACTTTTTGTATGCGACTCATCGGGTTTGTTACGCGTATCATCCCCATCTGTTTCGACGAGTCAATCCATTCGCGGAAAGCCCCAAATCCGCACACTGTCGGACCCAATCCGACTAGCCGGTTTCCCCCCTCCGTTATAGAATAGCGTTTCTCGCAAAGAACGACGTTTCGCCAATCGAAAAACGAAGGAACCAAGACCATGAACGCAGCCCCCAGACCGATGGAATTCCCCGCCGCCCAGTCGCGGCCCGGCCCGCGGCGCTCCGTCCACTCCCAGATTCCGGGCGAACGCCGAACGGGCTGTATCCCATCCTCCAAGACAATGCGCCAACTTTCTGAAAACAGCCTAGAGACCTCACCGGCTCCCGGCCCTCAGAACCAACCCCGCAACCACACGCAAAAAAAGGAGGAAAATCACAATGTTACGCAGCATCAAAGACCTACTAGGATATCCAATCGACGCCACCGACGGCCGCGTCGGTAAAGTCAAAGACGCCCTCTTCGACGACCGACACTGGCGGCTCCGCTACATCGTCGCAGACACCGGCACCTGGCTCCCGAAAAATAAAGTCCTCATCGGACCCCAGCATCTGGAGTCGCCCGAAACGGGCTGGATCGGCAACGGATTCCCCGTCACCTTGACGAAAGCCCAGATCGAAGCCTCGCCCGAGCTGCGCAAAGACGCGCCCGTCGCCATGCAGTACGAGGAAGAGTACGCCAAGTACTACAACCTTCCGCTCTACTGGGTGGAACCCAACTTCTACGCCATCGGCTCCGGAACGCCCGCCGTTCCCGCCCACGATGGCGAGAAGAGCGAAGCCAATCGACAAGCGCACGAATTCCGCATGCGCCAAATCGCCGGCAACCACCTGCGCTCCGCCCACGAGATCATCGGCTACCGCATCGAAGCCAAAGACTGCTCCTTCGGCCATGTCGAAGACTTCATCATCGACGACGAAACCTGGCGCATCCAGTACCTCATTATCGACACCAAAAACTGGCTCCCAGGAAAACCCTCGCTGATCGATATCGGCTGGGTCGACTCATTCAATTGGAACGAGCGGACCGCCCGGGTCGACCTCACCAAAAAACAGATCGAGATCGCCCCGAAATTCGATCCCCGCGATCCCGTCAACAAGGACGAAGAAGACCGCCTCTACGACTACTACGGCAAGCCGCGCCACCGGGACACCCCCGCAGCGCCCTTGTTCTAGCGCAACCCACATCCCGCGACGAGGCTCGGACACCGCTCCGGCCTCGTCGTCTGCTTGATGCAATATCGGCCCACATTTGGACCAGATAAGATGAGACCGGTGTCGCGAATTGCCCGATAGTACCCGCGTGATTTCCCACCTGAGAACACCATGAACGTAATCTTATTAACAGTATTCGTCGGACTGATACTGGTCGCTTTGGCAGTGGCCTTGTTCTTCTACACCAGCGCCACTTCGCGCGGCCGCAGCCCCGAGCAAGACAGCCTCATGCCGCTCGAAGACGAGTTCCCCAGCGCCCCTCAATCCTGCCAACGCTGCCTCCGCGAACTGGACGCGCAAACCACTTTCAAACGATAGCAACTCATGACTCCCAATACGCAGACAATCGAATACAACGATAAGATCGTACGCCAATTCATGCTGGCCTCCATCATCTGGGGATTCGTCGGCATGAGCGTCGGCGTGCTCATCGCGTCCCAGCTGAACTTCAAGTTCCTCAATTTCAATATGGAGTGGCTCACCTTCGGACGACTCCGTCCGCTCCACACCAACGCCGCCATCTTCGCCTTCGTCGGCAACATGATGTTTGCCGGAGTCTACCACTCCACCCAGCGACTGGTCAAAGCGCGCCTCGCCTCCAACTTCCTCTCCAACCTCCACTTCTGGGGCTGGCAAGGAATCATCGTCGCCGCCGCCGTCACCCTCCCATTCGGATTCAGCCGAGGCAAGGAGTACGCCGAACTCATCTGGCCCATCAACATCGCCGTCGCCGTCATCTGGGTCGTCTTCGCCATCAACTTCTTCTGGACCCTCGGCAAACGCCAAGAGAAATCCCTCTACGTCGCCATCTGGTTCTACATCGCCACGATCGTCACCGTGGCCATGCTCTACATCGTCAATCACCTTTCCCTGCCGACCAGCTTCACCCACTCGTATCCGATATTTGGAGGCGTTCAAGACGCGCTCGTCCAGTGGTGGTACGGCCACAACGCCGTCGCCTTCTTCCTCACTACCCCAATCCTGGGCATCATGTACTACTACGTGCCCAAGGCGGCCGACCGGCCCGTCTACTCCTACCGGCTTTCCATCGTCCACTTCTGGTCGCTCGTATTCATATACATATGGGCCGGCCCTCACCACCTGCTTTACACCGCCCTTCCCGGCTGGCTACAAAACCTCGGCATGATCTTCAGCCTCATGCTCTGGGCCCCCTCGTGGGGCGGCATGCTCAACGGGCTTCTCACCCTGCGCGGCGCCTGGCACAAACTGCGGACCGATCCCGTCCTGAAGTTCTTCGCCGCCGGCGTCACTTTCTACGGAATGGCCACCTTCGAGGGCCCGCTCCTCTCCATCAAATCCGTCAACGCCCTCGCCCACTACACCGACTGGATCGTCGGGCACGTCCATTCCGGCACTCTCGGATGGAACGGATTCATGGCCGCGGGCATGTTCTACTTCCTCGCCCCCAAACTCTGGAAAACCAAGCTCTACTCCGTGCCGCTCGCGAACATGCACTTCTGGCTCGGCACCGTGGGCATCCTCCTCTACGTCGCCGCCATGTGGGTATCCGGCATCACCCAAGGGCTCATGCTCAACAGCCTGGACGCCAGCGGCGCGCTCACGTATCCAAATTTCCTGGAAACCGTCCAATCCATCCGCCTCCCCATGCTCTTCCGCGTCTTCGGCGGCGGACTCTACCTGGTCGGCTTCGGCATCATGATCTACAATCTCTGGAAAACGATCCAGTCCGGCCAAGCCACCAACGGCTCCTTCGAAGTCGAAACCGACGATTCCAGCGATGACTCCGTCGGACTCGTCGGCGCCATCGCCAGCCCCTCCTTCCTCTACTCCGCCGCGGTAATCGTCACCTCTTGCGTCTGGATGTTCGTGGAGGGCGCAGTCGGCCTTGTCGGCGGACTCCTCTTCATCGCCACCTGCGTTGCCGCCATCATCCACTTCAAGAAGAAAAGCGCCGCCCTCGAAAACTGGCACGAGTCCTTCCTCCGCAGCTCCATGCCCTTCACCGCGCTCGTCCTCATCGCCGCGGCCATCGGAGGCGTCGTCCAAATCGTCCCGCTCGTCACTATCGATCGCGAAAGCGTCACCGAAGGGACCATACAGAAAATCTACACGCCGCTCGAGCTGGCCGGACGCGATCTCTACGTGAGCGAAGGCTGCTACAACTGCCACTCTCAGATGATCCGCCCCTTCGTCTCCGAAGTGAAACGCTATGGCGAGTACAGCACCCTGGGAGACTCCGTCTACGATCACCCCTACCAATGGGGATCCCGCCGGGCCGGTCCCGACTTGGCCCGCGTCGGCGGTAAATACGGCGACGACTGGCACTATACCCACATGATGGATACCAACGCCCTCTCTCCGGGATCGAACATGCCGAACTACCCGTGGCTCGCCAAAAAGAAAACCGACTTCGACGCCCTCCCCTCCAAGATCGGCGCCCTCCGCTCCCTCGGAGTCCCCTTCCCGGAAGCCACAGACCAGGAGATTGTCGACGCCGCCAAAGCACAGGCCCAGCAAATCGCCTCCGGCCTCGCCGAGCGCCAAATCGCCGTCGAAGCCGACCGGCAAATCATCGCCCTAATCGCCTACTTGCAGCAGCTCGGCAAAACCGAAAGCGCCGACAACGAATCTTTAGCCGCAACCACTCAATAGAGGATACAAATTATGTGGAGCCGAATAGCCTATATGGAATGGCAAACGCTTTTGCCGCAAATCGGATTCGCCTTGTTCGCCCTGGCATTCGTCCTGGCGATCTGGAGGACCTTCAAAATGAGCCCGTCCGAACTGGAACGCGCCAGCCGCCTGCCGCTCGAAGACGAATAGCAACTCTCAACCCGATTGCATACTAAAATGGATACAGACAAAACGCAGCCAATCGAAGATCCGATCCGCCCGCATTCCTTCGACGGGATCCAGGAGTACGACAAAGCCCTCCCCAACTGGTGGCTCTTCACCTTCTACATCACCTTCGTTTTCTCGATCGGATACTGGATCTACTACCATAAAACCGACATGGGAGTCGACCAAATCGGCGAATACGAAGCCAATCTCGCCCGAGTCGAAGCCGCCGCGGCCGAATTCAACAAGGGAGCCGCGGAGGTCAACGACGAGTCGTTGCTCGCCCTCAGCCAGGATCCGGAAGCGGTCGCCGCCGGCCAGCAGCATTACATGAGCAACTGCTTCCCCTGCCACGGCGCCGAATTGCAAGGGCCGCCCGCTCCCGGACTGCCCGGAGTCAGCCTCGTCGACGCGGAATGGCTCCACGGCCACCAACCCACGCGTATCCTCGCCACCATTACCGATGGCGTTTTAGAAAAAGGCATGCCCGCATGGGGACCCGTACTCGGACCCAAGCGGGCCAACGAGTTGACCGCTTTCATCCTCAGCAAACAGGATCCCAATATCACTCCGACCGGCCCATCCGAAACGCCCGCTGCAAACGCAGCCGCTCCAGCGACGAATGCCGCCACCGCTGTCCCGCCGGCGACCGCCCCGGTCGCCTCTCAATCCAACATAACCAACGACGAGCTCGTCGCCCTGAGCCAGGATCCCGCCGTCGTCGCCGCCGGACAAACGCGCTACCAGACGCTCTGCGTCGCCTGCCACGGCGTGAACCTCGAAGGCCCACCCGCTCCCGGCCTTCCCGGCGTCAGCCTCGTCGACGCCGAATGGCTGCACGGCAACGAGCCGCTCCAAATCCGCGGCACCATCGTCAACGGCATTATCGAAAAAGGAATGGTCCCCTGGCTCGCCGTCGTGGGCGAGGACGGAGCCAACGAGCTGACCGCCTTCATTCTCAGTAAGCAACCGTAACTAGCTACGCCGCGTGTCCGGATTTCCGGATACGCGGCCCTCCCTTCGATGAGCGCTCAATCCAGATCGTTGCACAAGCCCAGGCGGACTCAACTCAGCTCCGTAAACGAGGACGGGTCGCGCTACATCATCCACCCGTCCGACACCCACGGCCCATTCACCAATTGGAGGCGGATCGTCGCCGTCCTGCTCATCGCCGTCTACGCCCTCCTCCCTTGGATACAAGTGGGCGGCTACCCCGCCGTGTACCTCGACACGGACGCCATGCGCTTCCACTTCCTGGGGCTCACTTTCCTTTCCCACGACATCTGGCTCGGGTTCTTCCTCATCACCGGCCTCGGCTTTGGGCTCTTCTACGCCACCGCGTTGTTCGGACGCCTCTGGTGCGGCTGGGCCTGCCCTCAAACCGTTTTTCTCGAGCACGTCTATCGGCGCATCGAACGCTGGATCGAAGGCGACGCCCCCAAACGCCGCCAGCTCGACAACGCCCCTTGGGGCGGCCCCAAACTGGTCAAACGCGGACTGAAGCACCTCCTCTTCTTCCTCATCTCGATCGCCATCGCCCACCTCTTCATGGCCTACTTCGTATCGATTCCCAAACTGTGGGACATGATGGGCCAAAGCCCCTCGCAAAACTGGGGCGTCTTCATCTTCGTATTCGTCTACTCAGGACTCCTCTACTTCAACTACGCCTGGTTTCGCGAACAACTCTGTATCGTCATCTGCCCCTACGGCCGTCTGCAGTCCGCTCTCATCGACGAGCATTCCGTGGTCATCGGCTATGACGAGAAACGGGGCGAACCGCGCGGCAAAGCGACCCAAACCGGCATCGGCGACTGCATCGACTGCGATCGTTGCGTGCAAGTTTGCCCCACCGGAATCGACATCCGCCAAGGACTGCAAATGGAGTGCGTCGGCTGCGCCAACTGTATCGACGCCTGCGATACGATCATGGAGAAAGTCGGACGCCCCAAAGGGCTCATCCGCTACGGATCCATGCAAAACCTGGAAGGCAAGCGCACCCGCTGGATTCGCCCGCGAACCATCGCCTACACCGCCCTCATGCTCGTCGGCGTCCTCGTCCTTTCCCTTTCCATCAACAATCTTTCCTCCGCGTCCATCACCGTCTGGCGACTCGGTGGCCCGCCCTACTACATCGACGACGCGTATATACGAAATCAATACATGTTCCGCCTGACCAATCGCAAAAACGAGCCGTCCTACTTCCAGCTCGACGCGGGCGAAGTCGACCCCGACATCATCGTCAACGGGATCGACGACCCCATGCTAATCGACGGCAACGGCGACGTGGTCAAAGCCCTCGTCGTGCTCGCCCCCAAGGACGATTTCAACGGACCCATCCACCTCGACTTGAACGTTCGCGACGAAGCCGGAAACATCCTCGCCACACGCCCGCTCGAAGTCATCGGCCCCAACCTCCCCACCGCCAGTTCCGATGAGCCGTAACCGCAAACCAACCGGCTGGAACACGCTTTGGCCCTGGGTGATCGCCGTCTTCGCCGCCGTGATCGCCGCGTGGGTGTGGCTCATCCAAATCGCCGCCGACAACGCTCTCGAACCCATACCCATCGAGACCGTCACGCAAAACCGCGATGGATAACCCGCTCGCCCTCATAAACCCGCTCACCGCGCTCGTGGCCGGCTTCGCCACGAGCTTGCATTGCATGGGCATGTGCGGGCCCCTTTCCTGTTCGTTGCTATTCGGCGAAGCGAAGTCCAAGCGCTGGGCCATCGGCGGCTACCATATCGGAAGACTCGTTTCCTACACCGCCCTCGGGGCCATATCGGGCGCCCTCGGAGCCCGATTCGTTTCCACCCTCACCGATTCGCCCACACAACTGATCACCTGGGCCATGGCCGCGTTCTTTCTCGCCATGGCATTGGGACTCGACCGATTCGCCCTCAAGTTTCCCGCCCTTCAATCGCTCGGCCGCGCCGTCACCCGCCAAGCCCTGAAACTCAACGGCGGCGCCCGCGGGGTCTCCCTCGGCCTCGCCACCCCGCTCATTCCCTGCGGCCCGCTCTACTTGATCGTCTGGGTCGCCGCCCTCGCCGGTAGCGCCCAAGGCGGAGGCCTCATGCTCGCCTGTTTCGGACTCGGCGCCATCCCCGGCCTCGTCGTCGCTCAGATCGGCTGGAACGTCCTCGTACAGAAAGTCGCGCCACGACAGCTCGCCCTTTGGAAGCGAGGCATCCTCGTCGCCGCCAGCCTACTCCTGGCTCTGCGCTCAGTCGCCGACATCTCCCTCGAAGCCCTCACCGCTTCCGGCGGAATCTGCTTCTAACCGCCCATGAGCAACACCGCCGTAGCCGCTCCCCCGGACCAGAAAACCTGCAGCCACTGCGGTACCCCCTTCCATCCGCGCAATCCGAACGACGCGTTCTGCTGCTCCGGTTGCGAATACGTCTACCGGCTCATTCGCGACGAGCGCCTGGACAAATTCTACGATCTGCAAGGAAAAGGCTCCACCCCGGTTGGATTCCGCGTTTTCCAGAACGACGACTACCAATGGCTCGTCGACTTGCAGCGCGAAACCGAATCCGTATCCAAAAAGCACCCGCGACTCACGCTTTCCCTTACCGGAATCTCCTGCATCGGCTGCGTATGGCTGGTCGAACAGCTCTTCCAAAAACAACCCGGTGGCCGCAACTGCCACATCGACGTCCATCGGAGCGAAGTTCAAGTTGAATGGATACACGGCCAATTCGATATCGTCGCCTTCGCCGAAACACTCCATCGATTTGGATACGACCTTGCCGAAAAACGCGACACCCCTCCAGGCGAGCACCGATCCCTCGCGGGGAAAATCGCCCTCTGCGGCGCCTTCGCCCTCAACGGGATGCTCTACACGCTTCCCAACTACCTCGGGATGGAAGCCCAATTCGCCTTCTATCCCCACTTCCAAAGCCTGTCCGGCCTGTTCGCCACGCTCAGCATGCTCGTCGGCGGCAGCTACTTCATCAAACGAGCCTATACCGCCGCCCGTCGAGGCGTCGTCCACATGGACCTGCCCATCTCCATCGGACTCGTCGTGGCCTTTCTCGCTTCCGTCTTCGCCTACGCGGTCGACGGCAACCCCTCCCTGCTCTACTTCGACTTCATCACCACGTTCATCTTCCTCATGCTGTGCGGGAAGTGGCTGCAAATATTCGCCATCGAACGAAACCGAAACCGCCTCTCCGAGATCGAAGTCAAGCCTCCGAACGTGGAGAAAATCGAAAAGGGGGGAAGTATCCAGAACTTCGATTCAACCCGAATCCAACCCGGCGACCGGTACCGCCTCGCCCCCGGCGCCTGGACTCCCGTCGACTCCACGCTCGAATCCGCCCACAGCTGCCAAGGCATGGACTGGATCAACGGCGAAACCGAGTCGCGCGTCTTCACTCGAGGAACAACCATCCCCTCCGGATCGACGAATCAAAACGGTTCCGCCGTCGAACTCGTCGCCCGCGAGTCCTGGAGCGACTCCCTCATGGCCGACCTCCTCGAAAACCCGGCCGGCAAGTCCGAGGAAGAACAAGTGGCCCAAAAATGGATCGCCCGTTACCTCCTCGCGGTGATCGCCATCGCCTCCGTCGGCGCCCTCACCTGGGCCATCGCCGCCGGTCCCGTTCCCGCCTTGATCGTCTTCGTTTCCTCCCTCGTCGTTTCCTGCCCCTGCGCCCTGGGAATCGCTCTCCCGCTCGCTAACGAGCTCGCCGTCAGCCAACTCAAAGGCGACGGCGTATTCGTGCGCGTCCCGTCGCTGTGGGAACGCCTGGCCCGGGTCACGCGCATCGTGTTCGACAAAACCGGAACGCTCACCCGCTCCACCATGGATTGGACCAATCCGGAGATTCTCGAGTCGCTCGACCCGAAGTCGATCGAAGCCCTCGGCGCGCTTGTCTCGCAATCCCGCCATCCCGCGTCCTCGACCGTGCGCGAAGCCATGTTCGCCAAAGGGCTGCTCGCGCTATCGAACGACTGGGACGTATCCGAAGTTTTGGGACAAGGGATGCGGGGAATCAACAACGGCGTCGAATGGCGATTCGGCAAGTCCAGCTGGGCCAACGGCGACCAATCGAACGCGACTGTTCTCACACGTGACGGCGAATGCGTGGCTACGTTCCAATTCGAAGATCGCCCATGGTCCGACGCTGCCCACGAGATCGAATCCCTGCACGGCCGAGGCCTCGATATCTCCATCCTCAGTGGCGACCTGAAAACGAAAGTCGCCCAAGCCGCCCAGGCCCTGGGCATCGACGCCAGCCAGGCCATCGGCGAGCAGAGCCCCCGCGACAAGCAACAGTGGCTGGTCCAAAACGGCGGCGACACCACTCTCATCCTCGGTGACGGAGCCAATGACAGCCTCGCTTTCGACGCCGCCCTTTGCTGCGGTTCCCCCGCCGCGGAGAAATCCACCCTGGCCGGCAAGTCCGACTTCTACTACCTCGGAGCCGGGATATTCGGGATACGCCGCCTCCTCGAAACCGCGGTCCAGCGCAAACGCGCCATCCGGTCACTGCTTGTATTCGCAATCTCTTACAATGCTGTAACTCTGTCGCTGGCCCTCGCGGGCCTCGTCACCCCGCTCCTGGCCGCCATTCTCATGCCCCTGAGCTCCGTCGCGAGCCTAGCCATCGTCTGGTCGATGCTGCGGTCGCGGCGCTAATGTGGCGTCACAGAAATCCTGATCACTCTATATAAACGCCCAGCTAGCCCGCTTTCTTCATCGAACCATTTATCCGCGACTTGTCTCGGCGTAGTCCCACAAGTGGGACGAAGACGGAAGCGGATACCTATCGATCCCGCCGGGGCGGGAGCGCTAGTGACGAGAGAGCGAAGCGAACAAGGAACGATGTTCCTTCTCTCAACTCACTCCAGTCTCCCGCGGAATCGCTAGATCGCCTCTTCCCGAAATCGGGTAGGCGTCATTCCCACGTGCTTCTTGAAAGAGCGATTGAACTGAGTCAGCGACTCGAATCCGACTTCGAAGGCGATCTCGCTGATGCGACGATGCGGGTTCTGCAAGAGCGACTTGCTTTTCTCGATACGCAGTCGAGTCAGGTACTCGACAAAGGTGATTCCGGTGTAGTTTTTGAATACCTTGCAGAAATACCGAACACTGGTGTTCACCGCGGCCGACGCCTCTTTCAGCGAAATGGGCCGGTCGTAATTCTCGTCGATGAACGCCCGGGCCTTCCGGATCGCCTCCGGCTCCACCTTCGTCTCGCTCACCGCGATGGAATTCCCGATCAAGGCCAGATGCCCGGCAAAGGTCTCCAACATGCGCACGAATCCTTGGTACTGCTCGGGAGTCAGCACTCGGGTTTGAAAATAAGCCTCCTCCAAGCGCTTCAAGTCGGTATCCATGCTCCACTTCAAGAACTTCTTCGCGATGCGGCTAAACGCCTCGTCGGAAGGATCTTCCAGCAGCACCTGCCCGGTTTGCAGAAAGGCGATAATCCGCTCCCCCACTCGAATCGGAATCATCGTGTCGCACAGCCCGGCGAAACAGCTCAACGACTTGGGCTCCAGCCGAGCCTCCCGCTCCAGTTTCGCCTGGATTTCCAAGCAGGCCACGCAGCTCTTGTTGGATTTGGCCATGAGGGCGCAAAACGGATTCTGCTTCTCCTTCCCCTGCATGGCGATTTGGAACGACTGGATCGGGCGGATCGCCATGGGCAAGCCGCTGGCGGAAGAAAACGCCTTTTCGTAGTCCCGGAACATGCGGGTCTCCGACAGCTTCTGGGCCAAAGCCCGGCTCGTCTTCAGATCCGACAGCTCATCCTGAGTCTCAACAAGTTCCATCGATCCCCGATGACAGCCCAGTCTGCGTGGGCAGGTCAAAGGTCTTTTTGACAAATCTGCCTGATTCCCCGGCAAAATCCGCCTAGCGGAACACTCGATATGCGTAGCCATTCCGCCCCGATTCCGGCATTCTTGACCAACGCATGGTCCAAATGAACAACAGCGAACCCGCCTCGTCGCTCGCGACCCGGCTCATCGCCAAATACAACCAGCCAGTGCCGCGGTACACCTCCTACCCGACGGCCCTGAAATTCTGCATCGTAGACGACACCGCCAGCCGCGACGCCCTCTGCCGCGAGACCGACGACCACGCCCCGCTCTCCCTGTACTTTCACCTTCCGTTCTGCGCTCGCCTCTGCTGGTTCTGCGGCTGCACCAAGATCATCTCCACCCAGTCCGGCCTCGCCGACACCTACCTCGACTACCTCGAACTCGAAGTCGATCTCGTTCGACCCGGCCTCGGCGCCGACCGAACCGTCGCCCAGCTCCACTTCGGCGGCGGCACGCCGAATTTCCTAACGCCCGAGCAAATCCAGCGGCTTTCCCAGATTATTCACGCCCGCTTCGAATTCGACCCCGACGCCGAAATAAGCGTCGAAATCGACCCGCGAACACTGACCGAGGACAAAGTCCAAGCCTTCCGGGCGCTCGGCGTCAACCGAGCCTCCATGGGCGTGCAGGACGTCAATCCCGCCGTGCAAAAAGCCATTCACCGTATCCAGCCATCGGATATGAACCGGCGGGCGATTGACTGGTTGCGACAGTCAGGCATCCAGAATTTCAACATCGACCTTATCTACGGCCTACCCCGTCAAACCCCCGAAAGCTTCGCCGACACTCTCGACGAAGTGTTGAGCTACGACCCCGATCGATTCGCCCTCTTCAGCTACGCCCACGTCCCTTGGAGCAAGCCCGCCCAGAAAATCCTCGAGCAAGCAGAGCTTCCCAGCCCCGAAGCAAAGATCGCCATGCACGCCCAATCCGTCGAGCGACTCAAACAGGCGGGCTACGCCCATATCGGCATGGACCACTTCACCAAAGCCGACGACTCGCTCGCCGTCGCCCAGCGTTCCAAAACGCTGCAGCGCAACTTCCAAGGATACAGCCTCTTCAAGGACGCCGAGATTTGCGGGTTCGGCATCTCCGCCATCAGCCAGTCCCCAAAATCTTATCGCCAAAACTTCAAGGACCTCGAAACCTACTACGCGTTTCTCGACGCCGGCAAACGCCCGGTCGACCGCGGGTACCTCCTATCCAACGACGACCGGATACGGCGCCAAGTGATCATGCGGCTCATGTGCGACATGGAGCTCGATTTCCGCGAAATGGGCCGCGCCTTGGATATCGACTTCGACAGCTATTTCGCCTCGGAGAGAAACGAACTAAATCGGCTCTCCAGAGACGGCCTCATCACCCTGGACGACAACCGCCTTGTGGTTACCGACTTAGGCCGCATTCTCATCCGCCCTATCGCCGCCGTGTTCGACCGCTACTACGGTAAAGACCAAGCCAAATACTCAAAAGCGCTCTAAGAGACTGTCTAATAAGTCGGAAATCCCAATGTAGGGGCGTCGCGAGCGACGCCCCTACAACGAGCAATAACAACTGGACGAGTTGGACGCAATCGGCTCATCTTCAGATTTATTAGACGGTCTCTAAGGGAGACCATCTGATGGATTGGCTGGAAAACCGCTCTTTCGTAGGGCCTTCGCTTGCGAAGCGCCGCGTAGGTTAGATTTTGAGTGGCATTCGCGGCTTGGCGCAAGCGCCAGCCCTACGATTTCGAGTTCCTCGACACTCTTTAACCACCTCCACCGACCCGCCAGCCCATCGTTTTGCTCGCAATTCGAGCCGTTTCGTCGCAATTTCCTCTCGCCCCATTCTAAATGCGACGTCCCCACAGAATTCGATTCTTGCCCCTACTATTGGTCGCGGCCCTAAGCTGCGCCCCGATCTGCGGCAGCGAATCCACTCCGCCCGACTCGATTCAGAATGCCGAAATCGCTATAAAATACATCGACGGCGTCGAACGCTCCCCATTCCAAACCGAAAAGGCCAAAGCCGTGGCCCTCCTGTTCGTCACCCAGGACTGCCCCATCTCCAACGCCTACGCTCCCGAACTCGCCCGCATCCACAAAGAGTACTCCCAACAAGGCTTCGACATCGCCTTGGTGTACGTCGACCCCGACGTGAGCGACGAAGCAATTCGCAAACACCGAAGCGAATACAGCCTCGCGGAAATTCCGGCCATCGCCGACCGGACCCACGCCCTCGTCACTCAAGCCGGAGCGACCATCACGCCCGAGGCAGTCGTTGCTCTCCCCGACGGAACCATCGCCTATCGCGGCCGCATCGACAACGGATTCCCTTCCCTCGGCCAGCGGCGACACAATATCAGCCAAAGAGACCTCCGCAACGCCCTCGACGCCATCGCCGACCACAAACCAGTTCCCGTCCCCCGAACGCAAGCAGTCGGCTGCTACGTACCCAGTCTTTAAATACAATTTCCACGGCCCTCAAGCCATGCCCCGAACATTCAAATACATCGTCGCCGCGACCACGCTCGTCGCCAGCCATTTCCTCCACGCCTCCAACTCCCCAGCCGCGGCGCCAATCACCTTCACCGAACATGTCGCCCCCATCGTGTTCGAGAATTGCGCGTCCTGCCACCGGCCCGACGAAGCAGCTCCCTTCCCCTTGCTCAGCTATCGGGACGTGCAAAAGCGAGCGGAACTCATTCTCACTGTAATCGACGACGGATACATGCCGCCGTGGCACGCCCAGTCCAAAGACTTCGAGTTTCACGGGCGACGCGGTCTCGACCCCGAGGAAATCGAAACCCTGGTCGCCTGGGTCGACGGGGGCCGCCTCGAAGGCGATCCCGCCAAACTGCCCGACCTGCCGCAGTTCACCAGCGGATGGCAACTGGGAGAACCCGATCTCGTCGTCTCAATGAGCGACGGCTACACTCTCTACGCCGAAGGCCCCGACATCTACCGCAATTTCGCTATTCCGCTCAATCTCGACGAGGACAAGTGGATACAAGCCATCGAGTTTCGCCCCGGCAATCGAGCCATCGTCCACCACTCCCTTTTCTACTACGACACCACCGGAGAGGCGCTTGCCAAAGACCGATCCGATCCAATTCCTGGATACAAAACCATGGGCAACGGCGTCGAACGAGGAGGAGCAATCGGAGGATGGGCCGTGGGCGGCATCGCCAAAAAACTGCCCGAAGGGCTCGCCTATCGGCTCCCCAAAGGCTCCGACCTGATCCTCTCCACCCATTTCCACCCTTCGGGAAAAGAGGAAACCGAAGTCTCCACCGTCGGCTTCTACTTCTCCGAAAAACCACCCACGCAACGATTCACCGCCGTACAGCTCCCTCCCGCCTTCGGCGCCTTGGCCAGGGTCAACATCCCCGCAGGCGACCCCAACTATACCAAGACCGACTCGTTCGTTCTCCCGGTCGATGTCAAGGCCTTCGGGATCAGCTCCCACGCCCATTACCTGGGAAAACGAATGAATCTATCCGCCACCTTGCCCGACGGAACAGCGAAGGAGCTCCTCACCATCGACGATTGGGACTTCTCCTGGCAGGAGCAGTATCAGTACAAGGACTACGTCGCGCTCCCCGCCGGCACACGACTGGACGCCGAGGTCGTCTGGGACAACTCCGTAAACAATCCCAACAACCCCAACGACCCGCCTCAACGCGTTCGCTGGGGACGGGAGTCCGGCGACGAAATGGGAAGCATCACCTTGCAAATGGTCGCCGCCGATCCCGCGGAGTTCGGAACGCTCGCCCAGTCGATTCGAAGCCACGTTTCCGAAGCCCGTAAAAACGCCCGCAACGCCCGTGGACGACAAAATCGGCTTTCCAACACCATCGCTCCGCGAATTCGTGAACAGCTAATCACCCGGTTCGACACTGACAAAGATGGCAAACTGAGCGCGGAAGAACGTGAAGCCGCCCAGAACGCCCTCCGCCGGCGCTAGATGAGTGGTCGCCAAACTCTCGACACGATCAACCGGATTCCCGACAATCGGCGCATGAATTTCCAGATACGCGCCGCTCAGGCCCTGTTCGTCCTGCTCTCGATCGCATCGCCTCTCTTCGCTGCTCCAAAGTTTACCGTCGCTCCCACGCTGGAGCTCAATCCCAATCCAGCAGCGCCTCTGGCGGGCGCGCTCAAATTCCAAGCGTCGTCCGAGGTATCCACGTCGATCGTCGGCGAGACCGAGGGACATCGGTTCGCCATCGAATACGGCATCGAGCAAAACCCCTCCAATGGTCTTCCCGTAGTCGGAATGCGGGCGGGGAAGCGCTACACGATCACGGTTGCAATCAGCGACTCCAGCGGAAAGACGACGTATCCAAAGCCTCTGGAAATTCAATCGCCTGATCTTCCCGACCGGCCCGATTTGATGCCTCGAATCGTAGTCGAGTCCAACGAATCCGATTCCGTTTCGCCCGGCCCAACTCTCTTCAATCCACGCCGACGAATTCCCATCGCAGTCGCCGATTCCATTTCCGCTGAATCCGAATTCAACGCCAATCTCGGCATGCTCGCCGTAGTCGACTCGGAAGGAGAAGTGATCTGGTACTACCATGGCGACTCGCGCATCACCGACTACCGGCCCATCTCCAATGGCAACATCGTGTTCATCACCGCCGACAACCGGCTGATCGAAATCGATATGCTCGGGAATACGGTCGCCAGCTGGTGCGCCGCAAATCGACCCGCAACGGATGGCGAGTGCCCCGAGGGATCGATACCCGTAGACTTGCCCACGATTCACCACTCTTTCCAGGAGTACGAAAATGGCGACTTCCTCATCCTCAGCACCGAGATTCGCGAACTGCCCGACTATTTCACAAGCGAGACGGATGTCGACGCGCCCCGAAAAACGCAGCAGGTGGTCGGAGACGTCGTGGTTCGCATGACCCGAGAAGGGGAAATTCTCTGGAGATGGAACGCGTTCGACCACCTGGACCCCTATCAAATCGGCTACCTGACATTCTCCAATTATTGGACGCGTCGCGGTTTTCCGAATACCGTAGACTGGAGCCACGCCAACGCCGTGAGGATCGTAGACGACGGCGATTCCTTTCTGGTGAACTTTCGCCTCATCTCCGGGATCGCTAAAGTGGACGTCGCCTCGCAGGAAATCGAATGGATGGTCATCACCGACCCTCAGGATATAGAAGGCGATCTTTCGCGGAAGACGTTTTCCCTCAAAGGGGACGGCGACTGGTTCTGGATGCCCCATGCCCCGTGGATCACTGAGGACGGTACGCTTCTCATTTTCAACAACGACAACTTCGGAGCCCGACCCTTCGACCCCGCCCTTCCTCCCGCCGCGATTCGCAGCCGCGCCGAGGAGTACGCCTTCGACCCGGAAACCCGTTCGATGACCAAAGTTTGGGAGTCGCGCTTCCCCGGAGAAATCCCGCTGCGAAGCTGGGCGATGGGCAGCGTGCAGCCCCTCCCCAACAAGAACGTTCTGGTTGGATACGGCATGCTCTTTCGCCCCGAGGGAGTCGAGTCGCTCACTTGGAACAACCGCCTCGCCCATCCCACTTGGACACAGATTCGCGAATACTCCAAGACCCAGCCCGCGCGTCTGGTATGGAGCCTCACTCTGCTTCCCTTGACTGAGGAAACCGAGATCGGCTGGGCCCTCTACGGAGGGCTACGCTTGCCTCAATGGCCGCCTCTCGGCTACAGCGAATAGACGCGTCACCAGAAAGCGCTTACACCACAGCGGTGAGACCGCCATCAACCATCAGGAGTTGACCGTTGACGTAGGACGAAGCCTCCGACGCGAGGAAAACCACCGCGCCTTTCAACTCGTCGGGATTGCCCCAGCGGCCCGCGGGCGTCCGACCGCAGATCCACGCGTTGAAATTCGGGTCGTCCTTTAGCGGGCGCGTCAAATCTGTCTCGAAATAGCCCGGTCCGATTCCGTTAACTTGGATGTTTGCATTCGCCCACTCGCCGGCCATCGATTTCGTGAGCATCAGCAAACCGCCTTTCGACGCCGAGTAGTTCGCGATGCTGGGGCGCGCCAAATGGCTCATGAGCGAGCAAATATTGATGATCTTTCCGCCTCGATTGGAAATCATGCCTGGCGCCACCGCTTTGGACACGATAAACGCGGAGGTGAGATTCACGTCCAGCACCTCTTTGAAATCCTCCAGCGGCATTTCTAGCAGTTCGTTTCGGCGCTGGATACCCGCATTGTTCACGAGAATGTCGATCGACCCCAACTCACTTTGTATCCGATCCACGGATTCATTGACTGCCTGGGCATCGGTTATGTCGAACGCATAGCCGCTCGCGGCAAAGCCGGCATTCGCCAACGCCTCCACCGCCGTCGCCACGCCTTCTTCTGAGCGGCCATTGATCGCTACCCGCGCCCCCGCCTCCGCAAGACCGGTCGCCATGGAGAGCCCGAGGCCACGATAGCTTCCGGTGACGAGCGCGGTTTTCCCCTCGAGCGAAAACAGATTCCCAACCGAGCTCATCGAATACGCTTAGCTCGAACGGGCTCGGCCATCTCCGCCCGCCATTCGTTGTAAATACGTCTCATGGCCGCCACTTTCTCCGGATGTTGTTCGATCACGTTGTTCGTTTCGCCCACGTCTTCCTTGAGATTGTAGAGGGCCATTCCCTTTCTTAAGGCAAGTTGTTTCAGATCGTCTTTCACCAAACCCTTCGCATCCAACTCGTAAGTTTCGTAATCGTAATCGGGCAACCGAGCCAACTTCCAATCCCCCACTCGAATCGCCCAGGAGTCTTTTCCCGTATCCCACACCAGAGTTTCGTGCAACTGCTCGTCAGCTCCGCGCGCGATCGGCATCAGGCTCACAGCGTCGAGCGAGCTTTTCGGTTTCGCCCCCGTAATCTCGGCGATCGTCGCGAAAATGTCCCGGTGCGTCACCACTACGTCCGATCGAATGCCACCCGGAATCCCCTCCGGCCAAGCGACAAACATTGGCACCTTAATCCCGCCATCGGCGATCGAGTATTTGAATACATTGAGCGGGCCGTTGTTCGCGTAGGATTGATGCGAGCCGCCATTGTCCGAGGAAAAGAAAATAAAGGTGTTCTCCAAGAGCCCTCGCAACTCCAAGGC
This sequence comes from Opitutaceae bacterium, assembly GCA_028284235.1. Lineage (GTDB taxonomy): Bacteria > Verrucomicrobiota > Verrucomicrobiia > Opitutales > Opitutaceae > Pelagisphaera. The sequence continues at coordinate 46,778 of JANQSC010000023.1, read as the reverse complement.
TTGTGTGATACGAGCGATGGTCTCGTCGACCATCTTCAAATGAGCCAAGTATTTCTTTCGCCCATACGCATCGACGCGCTTTAAGTGAGCCACGTCGCTGTACCACTCCTTGTAGTCCTGCCGCAACGGGTCCCAGAACGGGTAGTCCCACGTTTCCGCCTTGGGATCGCGATTGAATGTGTACTCCGGAATTCCCTCCGCTTTCGCGTACTCCTCCGGAACCGCGGTTAAGAGCGTATGCACCGCGTTGAGCTCGAGCTGGAGGTAGAAGGGATTTTTCGCGTTGCGCTCGATAAAGGCGACCGATTCGTCCGCGAAGATTTCCGTCGTTGTCGTGTTCTCATACGACACTTTCTCACGATTGCGCGTGAGCGGTCCCATCCAAAAGAACTTCCCTTTCCCGGTGCTACCCGGCGAGCGCTGCTCGTACGCCGCCTTGTCTTTCTCGCTGAGCAGAAAGAAATCCCATGAATGGTGCTCGAAGCCGAGGTACTCGTCGAACCCGTGATCCAACGGGAACGGCTTGTCGCCCCCGTTCAGATGCGTCTTGCCCACTTTCATCGTACGGTAGCCCGCTTCCCGCAGCATCTCCGCGATCGTCTGTTCGCCGTAGGGAAGCCCGCCTTGGCCGTACCAGTAGCCGCCCCAGCGCGTCTGATAACGGCCAGTCGAAAACCCGAGCCGCGACGTGCTGCAAATCGGCGAGGACGCGTACGCTTCTTTGAATACAATTCCCGATTTCGCGAGCCGATCGATGTGCGGCGTATCCACGTCGTCCGTAACGACTTCCTGGAAGCCCACGTCCGCGTAGCCTAGATCGTCGACCAAAATGCAAATAAAGTTGGGGCGGCCGGTATCGCCGCTAGCGGATAAAAGCGTGAACGTCGCCAGGAGCCCCAGTGAACTGATAGTCTTGTACATGATTCGGCCGCAGGGTTAGACGATTTTGTAGTAGTGAGCCCACTCCGAGCGAGGAGCCGGTCCCGCAAGCAGGGCATTTGCCTCGTCGTTTCCAATGAACCGTTTCTTCTCAGGGTCGAAGGTCAGGTCGACGTTCAAGAACTCGGCGATCGTTCCCAGACATAGGACTTGAGTCAACTCGCCGCCAACGCTGAACGGGGAGTTCGTATCGCCATTTCCCATACACGCTTGGACAAAGCTTTCAAGATGGTCGCGCTCCGGCGCCCGCGCTTTCATCGCGTCCTTGAAGTCGTACATCTTCGCGCGCGGATAGAGCCGGGACGACTGGCCGTGATGGGCCCGCTGCACCAGGTAGTCTCCTTGCTTTCGATGGAGCAAGGTGCCCGTCTTGCCCGGATTCGGAATCGCGATGTCGCCTCCCTTGCCCGGATCCCCGTACTTGGGATCGATTCTCGGAATGTTGTTCCCCCCCGCTTTCCAGCGCAATTCGACCGCGGGGAGCGTTTTCCCGCGCTCGGGGAACTCGAAATGAATGTCGGAACTCAACGGGAAGCTCACCTGATTGTGATCCGCCAACGCGATCGGCCGAATCTTCGTGGGCAATCCCAGTTTGAGATAGTGATGCGGATAATCGATAATATGAGCGCCCCAGTCGCCAAACATCCCGCCTCCGTAAAGATGGAACCCGCGCCAGTTGAATGGGCAGTACATCGAGCTAAACGGCTTTACCGCCTGTGGCCCGCACCAGAGGTCCCAGCTGTCGAGCGAGGGCGGCATCGGCTCGGCTTTAGGCCAGCCTTGGATGCGCTGGTCGGCGTCCATGAACCATAGACCTGGCGATTTCCACGCCTCGATTTTGACGATGTCTTCCAAAACACCCGCGGCGAGCATCTGCTCGAATTGCTCGGACCCCGCCGACGTGTGCCCCTGGTTCCCCATCTGCGTAACCACGCCAAAACGCCTCTCCGCCCGCATCAGCATCTCCGCCTCCTCGAACGTGTGCGTCAACGGCTTCTCCACATAGACGTGCTTGCCGAGCGACATGGCATGAATCGCCACCGTGAAATGCGTGTGGTCCGGAGTCACCACGCTCACCGCGTCGATGTCCTCCCCCATTTCGTCCAGCATCACGCGAAAGTCGGCGAACCGCTTCACGTCCGGAAACGCCTCGAGAGTTTTTCCGACATTCCGGGCGGCAACGAAATCCACATCCACAAACGCAACCGGGGTCGCCATTCCTTTGCGACAAAGGCTCGGGATGACACCCGTCGCTCGACCCCCGACTCCCACGCAGCCCAAATTGACACGACGGCTCGGCGGCAGTCGCGGATTGTCCGCCGCTCGGGCGCTAGTCAAATAGGCGGGCAACAAAGTAAAACCGAAGCCAGCCGAAGCCGCTTTCTTGATAAAGCCGCGACGCGACGAATGGGAGGAAGAAGGTCGAAATTTCATAGGGTAATCAGGTTAACAGTTGGATTCGCCCTCAAGACTGACCGTCCTCGCGGCGGAATCAATAGAAATTGCCCATTCCAGCCCCCCGCAATCGCGCCTCACGCGCCTAACCCAATCATCGGAGCCACCAACAGCATCAAACCCGTGAGAATTGCCACCCAGAACACGCTGATCACCAGCCCCGGCCAGAGCATATCCGTCATTCGGTAATAGCCTTTCGAATACGTAATCAATGCCACCGGGTCCAATGGGAGCAAGAACGCGCAAGACGCCGTGAATATCACCGGCAACGCCAGCAACATCGGCGGCTGCCCGATCGCCATCGCCAAGGCCACGATAGGCGGAATCATCACCGCGTTCACCACCGGCCCGATCGGCACTACGAAGTGAATCAGCACCGTGAATACGCCGATCCCAACAACCAGCCATAGAACGCTCAACCCGTCCGCCCCGTCGAAAATGGAAGATACCATCCAGGCGGCCAGACCTGTATCGCGGCTTGCCAACCCGATCGAGGTCACCCCGCCAATCATGAGCAGAATGTCCCAGCCAATCGCCTTGGACGCCTCGCCCCAGCTAATAACCCGAATCCCCGGAAGAAACAACACGACCGCGCCGATAAGAGCGACCATAGTCACGTCGAGACGTTGAGGAAACCAATTGCTCAGTATCCAAATCGTGATTACAATACCAAAGATCAAAGCCACCTTAATTTCAGCCGCGGAAAATGGCCGCTTCTCAAGTTTCTCTACCTCCGGGTTCTCGGAAACCTCGTCGATTTCCGGAGGGTAGAACTTGAGCAAGACAACCCAGGAGATCGGAACGAGCGCCACCACCATCGGCACGCCAATCGCCATCCACTTGAGAAACGGAACCGAGCCGCCGCCCAAATCCGACAACATCACCAGCCCCATGATGTTGATCGAGCTGCCCGCCGGAGTCGCAATGCCGCCAATGAACGCCGCGATGGTGATCCCCAGCATCAAGGCCTTGCCGAAATTGGACTCCCCCGGCTTCGCGTTTTCACGTTCCAACAAGCCCAGCCCGAGCGCCATCCAAAGCGCGCAGGCAGGCACGTCGGACATGATCGAGGAAAGCGCCGCCGTCCCCACCATGAACGCCAGAATAATCGATCGCGTCCCTCGACCCGACTTGGACAAAAGCCACCGGGCAAAGCGCTCGTCCAAGCCCGTCTGCCGCACCACCGCCGCGAACAAGAACATCGCCAGCACGAAGAAGAACACCGGCCCGATAAAATTGATCGACGCCTCGCGAATCGTGGCCGTGCCGATCAACGCCTGGCCCGCCACCGCCAGCACCGACGTGACCGGAAGCGGCAAAGCCTCGCTCACCCACAAGACGAGACACGCCACCATCAAGGCCATCAAACGCTGCCCTTCGACGCTCAACCCGTCCGGATTCGGCAAAAAGAAAACCACCAGAAACGCCCCCAAGGCGACCAGACAGCCCCGCGCCGGATTCGTCGTTCGCTTCGCATACGGGGCATCGGTCATTGCCTAGTCAATGGTCCCATCCCAAAAGATGTCAACAGAAGGGATCGACGCCCCCTCCCTCATCAATTCCTAATCCTAATCCTAATCTTAATCCTAATCTTAATCCTAATCATAATCACCCCCAACTCCCTCCAACTTTGATTAAGAGTATGACTAGGATTAAGAGTATGACGTTAAGGCCGACTGCAGCCGCCCAGGTTCCACCCCGGCCTCTCTTTTTCGCTAGAGCTTTTCCCAATATTCCACTAACCACTCACTCCAAAACATGATACTCCGCACCATCGCCACCCTCTTCGCAAGCCTCGCCGCAATCGCCACGCCCCTCGCCGCCGAAAGCCTCGTCTACGAAGGCAAAAACGGTATCGGCAAAGGCAAGCACATTGTGTTCATCGCCAACGACCATGAATATCGCTCCGAGGAAGTCTGCCCGGCCCTGGCCAAGATCCTCGCCCAGCGCCACGGATTCCGCTGCACCGTCATCTTCGGGCTCGATGAAGACGGAGCAATCAAAGGCGGCGGAAAAAACATGCCGGGAATGGAGGCGCTCGAAGACGCGGACCTCCTCTTCTTCTACACCCGGTTCATGGATTTGCCGGACGAGCAAGTCGACCTTCTCGTCGACTACTTCGAGCGCGGCGGCCCCGTCGTCGGCGTCCGCACCTCGACCCATTGCTTCAATGGCCAAAAAGGGAAATGGGAGAAGTTGAATTTCAACTACACCGGCCAAGACTACATGGGCGGTCTCGGCGAACAGATCTTCGGCAACACCTGGCACAAAGAGCGCGGCCAGTCCCACTACGGCTCGAACCACGTCATGGGCTGCCGCATTACGCCCGACGCCTCCGCCGCCGGACATCCTATTCTAAAGGGCGTCGAGAGCATCCACGCCTACTCCGGCGCCTACAAGTCGCAGCCGCCCGCGGACGCGGTCCCGCTCCTGGAGGTGCAAGTGCTCAACACCTTCCACGCCAGCGACGATCTCAACCTGGATAAACCCGTCGTCAACGCGGGCTGGACCCGCGACTCCTATGTCGCCCCCTCCGGAGCAACGAAAAACGCCCGCGTCGTCTACGCCTCCTACGGCGCCTCCGAGGATCTTCTCAGCGAAGACGGCCGGCGCTTTCTCGTCAACGCCTGCCTCTGGGCCGGAGGCTGGGAAAAGAACATCAAACCGAACTTGAACGTCGACGTAGTCGGCGAATTCGCCCCCAGCGCCTACAACAACGGCGTCGGAATTTCCGGCGTTAAACCCGCCGAACTCGCCGGCTGGGACAGCCGCATCATGCCGACCGACGCCGACATCGGTGGACTCAACGACCCCGCCAAAGTGAAACGACTCGGACGCGTCCTCAAAAACCGCCCCGAGCTCCGCGCCCGCATCGCCCGCGAACGCCCCGAGTTCTTCCAAAAAGGCGGCCTCCTCGAAGGATTCTAAAGCGCAGCCGCCGACTGTTCCATCGGAAAAACGCGCCGGGACGTCGCGTTCCACCTATATCCGAAGCCAGGTGGAACCCGCCGTCCCGGCGGGTTTAAAAGCGACCCACGCGGATCACATCAAGTTCTTCAACAAAGACCCCCTCGCGCAAGACGCATCACCTTATTTTCCGCGCCGCCACCGACCGTGTCGGGGGCTACGACGGAATCCTATTGTCCATGCGCCGCTTGGACTCCTAGCGATCCCGTCAAAGACGGGAGAGCGCTGACAAAAATCCCCGTCAGACAACCCGCACCCTACCGCCACTCGAATCCCTGTCGCGCCGCCAAGATCACGTCCAACTTGGCCAGCACCGGATACACCTGCGCGAACAAGCCCGCATCGTAGACTTTCTCGTCCAGCAAGTAAGGACGATTCTGAAACGCCTTTCGCCCCTTTTCGCCATCAACGCGCTCCATATTGGTAACGATCCGGCCTATGTAGGTCAAAAACCCAGCCCGAACCTCGAAAGTGAAGCGATCCTGCGAAGCGCTTCCCTTCGAACCCGAAACCGTCCAATCGTAAATCTCATACTCGCCCGGCTTCAAGTTGAAGGCGAACAACCCTTTTTTGGATACGAGCGTCTGCGTCTCCCCTTTTCCGTCTTTGCGTCGAATAAAGTAAGTCACCTTGGCCTTCGACGCGTCCGAGGTCTCCGCGATCGTCCCGAACACAATCCCCCTCGACTGCAAGTCCAGCCACTCCCCGTTCTTTCGCGGAGACAACTGCTTCGCAACCGCCAGTTCGCGGCCCATCCCCAAAGCGATGAACGCGAGAATACACACTACAAAGGCGTTTTTCATGGATCGAAACCAACCGAAAAACTCAACCGGATCCCAGCAACGGGTCAATCGCATATGTTGATCCACAACCCCAACTCCCCTGCAAGCCCAATCGTATTTACAAAAATACTACAAATCGATCACCCAATCCCCGTGCGACGCCGCGCTTCGACACACTGTTCGCTCCCCGGTTGAAACGCGCGACACACATCGGGACGCGTCTCGTAGATGCGGCACAGCTTGTCGGATTTTAAAAACGCGCACGCGTCCAAAAACGGAAGCGGATACAGCCGATACGCCACCCGCTTCTTGCGCAGAAAATCGTCCAGCCGAATCCCCTCCTCCGCAATCTTCGGCTCCCGCGCGGCATCGAACTCGCTGGCGAAAATCGGATAGCACTGGCAACACGCCCCGCAATCCGTGCAGTCGTATTCTCCTTCCAACGGCAACGACTGAGGCAGTTCGACATCGGACATCCTCTCACCCCATCGTCGCCTCGCATGGTGTAAAGGCGAAAAAACGCGCGCCCGCCACCGTTTACCGGAAACCACAACGGCCGTTCCCCATCGCCGCGATCTCCGCTAAGAAACTGTACAATAAGTCCGTCTATGAAATTAAAACTGCTCGCGTCGCTCGGAATCTTCAGCCTGGGAATCCTCCCCGCAATCTCGTTCGGTCAAGAATCCGACGCCGACTGGCTCAACCGATTCCTCTCCCAGCTCGACCCCGACAGCCCCGTCGCCCGCACGATCGACGCCCTCGGCCCCCGCCCCGAACGATCGGCAATCATCGACACCGCCGGACGCTACTTCCGCTCCCGCCCGCCTCTGACAAAACTCTGGGTCAACCCCCTGTCCACGCCCGCCTCGCCGCTAGACGTCGAACGCTCCGACAAAGCCATCCGGCACATCATCACCGATCGCTCCGGCGAGTTCCCGCTTCCCGACAAGCTCCCCTGGTTCAGCGCTCCCGAAAAATTGCCCACCCTTTCCCGTTTTCCCCACTTCGACTACCTATCCCGCGCGTATTCATCATCTGGCGACGAGAAATACGCTCGAGCCATGGTCCGCGACATGCTCGACTTCGTGGAAAACGTCCCGCTCGAGCGATCCGCAGAGTACCACGTCCAAGTCGCCCCGAACGTGAACCCCTGGAATTGGGTCCTCCTCCAGTGGCGCGTCAAACGCTGGATCGACACCCTCGCCCACCTCATAGAGTCGCCTTCCCTCTCGAACGAAAACTACCTTCGCATCCTGCAGTATATGTGGGACGAAGTCGACTGGCTCGTCCCTAATAAAATCCTCGGTCTCCACAACGGAACCGTCGGCAACGCGTCCACCATCCTCTACGCCTCTCTCCAATACCCGGAAGCGCAGTCCGCCGCGTTCTGGCAAGCCGACGCCACCGCCCTCCTCGACTCCTTCCTCGAAACCGCCTTCTACCCGCGCGAGTTCCTCATCGAACTCACCCTCGGCTACTCGGAAGGCACGCTCCAGCTCTGCACCTCCATGTTCGAAGCCCTCCCCGACTCGCCCGCCAAAGAGCGAATCGCCCCGAAACTCGAAGCCCTCTTCGACGCCCACGTCGGCATGATGAAACCCGACCGCAGCATCCCCCGATACGGGGACCACGGCATCTACGACATCACCGATCGCGTCCTCCGCAAAGCAGACCAGCTCTTCGACCGCCCTGACCTCGCCCGCATTGCCAACCAACCCGAGGCGAGCCAGCGACCCGACCAGAAGCTCTCCTTCCCCTTCGAGTCCAATCCGTACTACCTGAGCGGATACTACGCCATGCGCAACGGATGGGACACCGACGCCCAGTACTTGTCCATTGACGCCGGCCCCTTCGGCACCAACCACCAGCACGGCGACAAACTGAGCATTACCGTATCCGCCGACGGCGCCGCCTTCATCGTCGACCCCGGCACATCCCTTTACACCTCCGCCGAACCCGGCCCCCGCAACGACCTGCGACACGGTTTTCTCCACAACGTTATCACTGTCAACGGAATCGATCCCAACACTGGCTGGGATCGCCACTACGCCTTCGACGTCCTCGAAAACCGATGGGTGACCAATCCCGTCTACGACTTCCTCGAAGGCACCTACGAATACCGCAACAACCTGCTCGACGCCCTCTGGCGCCGCAGCGTCCTCTTCATCAAAGACAACTACTGGATCGTTCTCGACGCCCTCTACGGCGATGGCGAACACCGCGTCGAAAGCAATCTCCAGTTCATGGTGGAGAACGAGATCCAAATCAACGGCCTCCACGCCCGCGCCACCGCCCCCAACGGGGCGACCCTCGACATCGCCCAAGTATTCGGCGAAGGCCTACAAGCGGACGTTCTCATCGGCGACACCCATCATCCCGGTACCACCTTCCTCGTCCAGTATCCCACCTTCGTCGACTGGAAGCCCAGCGGCCGTGGATGGGTAGGCACCTTCGGCAATCTCACCCCACTCGACCCCGTCAGAAACTACCCCGCTCCCGCCCTGCTGAAATCCGGAATCGTAGAACTCCCGTTCAAGTCCGTCACAGTCCTCACTCCATCGATACGCAAACAAGCCCGCGACGCCCAAATCCGAATCGTCGAGGACAACGGCAACCAATTCCGTCTCGAAATCACTACAGACTCCGACCACGTCGACCAATTCTACTGGCGGCTCGCCGACTGGCCCGACCACAGCCAGAAAATCCCCGACGACTCCGGCTGGTGGTCCCGATCGGTAGAAGGAACGCTCAACCGGATCATCGTCTCCAACAAACGAACAATCCACGTCGAGTCGAACGGGGAAACCATCGCCATCGAGTTCGACGCGCCCTTCGAAGGCCGAATCGATCGCACATCGAACACCTGGACCCTCACACCCGACGCCTACAATCCAGTCGCGCCCAAACTCCTCACCTTCACCGTCACCCGCAACGGCCAAACCCAAACGTATCAGCCCGAGCACGGCGAACTCCAAGTCGACCAAGCAAACCCGCTCGTAGCGAAGACGGACTAGACCGGAAGCGATTTAACAGGATACGCCCCGACTCAGCCGGGGCTACAGGATGGCTCGTTCGAGCCAACAGGATAAATCCCTACACTTCATCCAGAATCATCCTGCTTCCGTCCCGCTTAGCGGGACGGAATCCTGCAAGTGAGCCCCGACTCGGTCGGGGCGAACGCATCCTATTAAACAAAGAATCCTGTCCCCATCACCCGTCTGCAGTGATTTTCCAGAGGTGCGGGAGGGTGCGCAGGTAGATCGTGTTGTCCACAATCGCGGGCATAGCGAGCGTTTCCTCGCCCATTTCAACTTCCGCCAAGATCTCACAACGCTCGTCGCTTACGCGGAGAATATAAAACAGCCCTTCTTCGCTGACCACGTACAGCAGGTTCCCCACCTGCACCGGCGATGCCGAGAACTTGCCCCGCAAGGGCTCCATCCAACGCCGTTCGCCCGTCTCCGCATCGAGGCTTTGCAGGCGTCCGTCGTCTTCGAGCGTGATTACGTTTCCGTCTACAAAATTTGGAGACGGCGTTTTCGGCATGCTTTTGTGGTACATCCACTTGACGTGCGTATCGGTCAAATCACCCATCGCCCCGTCAACCCGTATAGCGTATACGCTCGGACGCGCGAATCCCGTTCCCATGTACAATACTCCATCTGCAAAGATCGGCCGCGTCGCCATGGAGAATCCCATCGGGTAGCGCACAATCCAAAGCTCTTTTCCATCCTCCGGACGGTAGGCGCCCACCATGCCGCTGCCCGGGCTGATGATTTCCTGACGGCCGTTGTTGTCGATGACGAGCGGAGTGCCGAAGGAGAAGTGATTCTTCACCTTGTGGCTACGCACGGTCTTCCAGACTACCTCGCCTGTCCGTTTGTCAAGCGCCGTAATGGACGGCTCTTCGAAACTGTCGGTGGTGAATACCAGCAGGTCACCCAGTACGATCGGCGATCCGCCCGCGCCGTTTTTCGAAGTGTAGGATTTTTTGTACCTCCAAAGCGTCTCCCCCGTGTCGAAGTCGAGGGCCACGGTGCCCATGTGACCGAAATGGGCGTAGATGACGCCGTCTTCGATCGCTGGCGTGGGACTGGCCAGGCTGTTCTTCGGGTGGCGGTCCTCGCCCTCCGCAATCGTGGCGTGCAGGACGGTCTTGATCCACAAGATCTCGCCGGTCTCCGCATCCAACTGGAGTACCTTCAGGTCGTGGAGATCGTTGACGGTTTCCTCCATCGCGGTGGTGAGCACGATCTTGCCGTCGATCAGCAGCGGCGACGACCACCCGCGCCCCGGAATCTCCGTTTTCCAGGCGACGTTCTCCTCCGTCGACCATTCCGTCGGGACGTTTATCGCGTGAGAAACGCCCTGTTCGGTCGGACCGCGGAATTTGGTCCAATCGACCTGGCTGGCGTGAGTGAGGCTAGACTCTAGGGTGAACAGAGCAATCAACGTGACGAGGATTCGAAAAGTTTTTGTATTCATAATCTAAAGTTACTTTTCGTAGGGCTGGCGCTCGCGCCACGCCGCGTATGAAGATCTCGCTCTAACAACGCGGCACGGCGCAAGCGCCGGCCCTACGGATTCAATTTGATCACACGCTCAATGCTCCGTAATCCGTATATTTCGAAATCGATAGATCTGTCCGTCTTCACCGTGATGCTGTACGGCGATGTAGCCTTCCGCGTCCATGTCGTCGTGGTAGTCCGTCGTTTTTTCGCCGTTGATGTAGATTTGAAGGTGGTCGCCGATGGCTACGATCTTGTACTGGATCCACTCGCCCAGAGGGGCTTGGACCAGTTTTTTGATCCCGCGTTCCTCGTCTTTGGGGTGCAGCCACTTGCGGCGTCCTTCGTCGTAGAGGCCGCCCGTCCAGGCCCGGTCGGTCGGATCGCACTCGGCTTGATAGCCGTACACCTTGTTCGGTTCGACATGGCAGCGGAACATGATGCCGGAGTTGCTCTTCCCTTCGGGCGGCAGCATGACTTCCGCTTCAAAAGTGAAGTCCTTGTACTTCTTCTCCGTAGCGAGAAAGAACTTCTTGTCGGCTTTCAGAGCGATCGCCCCGTCCTCCACCCAAGCCTCTCCCCATTCGTAGGGATTACGCCAGCCATTCAAGGTCTCCCCATCGAAGAGCGAGGTCGCGGAGGGCCCGCAGCCGGAAAGGACGAGCAATAAAAGCAGCCCGCATGAAACCGATTGAAGTCGTTTATCGTTCATTGTATTCATAAATTAATTGCGCTGAATTTCTCCGTAAATCGGCGCCTTCCAGTCGGCGGGCAGCCGTCCTTGCGGACGCACGCCATGAGCGCTCGCCGGTATCGGGCTCGCCGACGCCTCGATCAAGGCCAGGTTGTCCGGGTAGTGCTTGATTTTGAAATCCTTGAACTCGACCGTCATGGGCGGGCCCGTGTGGGCTTGGACCGCGAGGACGCCGTCCAATGAACGCCCCTCCGGATCGAGATCGATCACATCCGCAGTCTTCACGCCGTCGATCCAATGGCGGTGATGGTTACCGCGAACGATGATGCGGTACTGATGCCACTGATTCGGCTCGAAGGCTTTGATGGGCATCGGCTCGACCACCCAGGAGCTCCCGTCCGTATCGACGACGACTTTCTCGCTGGCATGAGCGAGGATACGGCGGCCGCGCTCTTCGTAGAGCATACCATCGTACTTGATGTTGTTGGGAACGATGTCGCACTGGTAGCCGGACACCACGTCCAATCCGATTTCCGGCCGCGGCCGGCTCCGGTACTGGATACCGCTGTTGCCGCGCGAGCTGATCCGCACTTTCACCAGCAGCTCGAAATTCCGAATTGTCGACCCCTTCCAACTCAGGAAGCTGTTGTGTTTCAAACTGCCATCTGTAGTGGCCTTGAGAATACCGTCCTTGAGCGTCCAAAGATCCATGTCGCCTTCCCAGTTTCGGTTCAGCGGTCCGCTCAAGAGATCCACATAGCCGTCCTTGCCGGGTTTCTTAGTCACCGCCGCCGAGGCGTAGGGATAAGGAGGCGTTGAGCGCGTGAACTCGGTCTTCGGCGCCGGCAGCGGCCCGCCCAGCTCTTCGACGCGCTGATCGGTCCGTTTCCGCATCGCCGACAGAACATTCGCGTATTCAGGATTTCCCGCTAGATTCTCGAGTTCGTCGGGATCGGCCTTCAGGTCGTGCAGGAACTCGTAGTTCCCGTGATCGAAGTAGCGCACGTACTTGTAGCGGTCGTTGCGCAATCCTTCGAACGACGGAATCCGCTGCCGCACGGCGAAGTGCTCATGAAAGGTCTCCTTGCGCCAGTTGGCGGGTTTTTTGCCTCTCTCGAGCACCGGCACGAGGCTGCGTCCTTGGTAACTGTCCGGAATCTCCGCGCCGGCCCAGTCGAGAAAGGTCGACGGCAGATCGAGATTCAACGCCTGGGCATCGGTCTCGACGCCGCGGCGATTTTTCGGCGCCCGCGGATCGAATACGATGAGCGGAACGCGCAAGGACTCTTCGTAGTGGGACCATTTTCCCGCGAAACCGCGATTGCCCATGTGGTAGCCATTGTCCGCTGAGTACACGATAATGGTGTTGTCCGCCAAACCGGCTTCTTCCAACGCGTCCATGAAGCGGCCCAGGGCGCCGTCGATCCCGCTGATCATGCGATAGTAGGCCCGCATGTTCACCTCGTACTTGTCCGGCGTATTCCAGCGCCAGAAATAGCGCTCGCGATTGATGGTCGTCTTGAGGAACTCCGGCTGCGACTCGAAAATGGCCGGGTCGCTCAAGCGCGGGGCGTCGAAAGCGACGTCCTCATACATCCCGTCCATGGCTCGCGGCCAGGGGAATTGCCCGATTCCGGGACGGCGATCGCTGTCCTCGGCGTGGGCCGCGCTGAACCAGAGATTCAAGGCGAAAGGTTTGTCCTTCGGCTGGCTTTTGATAAAATCGATGCCGCGGTCGACGATCAACTCGGTCTCGTGGCGCAAACTGCCGTCGGGCATCTTCTTGTAGAAGGGATTGCGAAAGATGATCTCCATCTCGTCGAAGTGGTCCTCCGGCTTGTAGCCTTGGGGCATCTTGGCGTGCCACTTGCCGAAGTAGCCGGTGCGGTAGCCTGCGTCGCGCAGCCGGTCCGAAACGAGCGTTTCCACCGCGTCGGCGCGAGCGAGATCGGGATTGCCCGGTTCGCCGTAACTGCGTCCGGTGAGGCCGGTCAGAATCGTGGTGCGGCTCACCCAGCAAATCGAGTGGCTGACAAAGGCGTTGCGGAACAAGGTCCCCTCGGCCGCGAGCGAGTCGATGTTCGGGGTTTGAATGACGTCGTTGCCATAGCAGCCGAGCGTGTCGGTGGTCTGGTCGTCGGCGAAAAAGAAGACGATATTGGGGCGTTCGGCCGCCTGGGCGAAGGCGGCGCAGAAAGAAAACAGGATAAGAAGCCGTTTCATAAATTGGGATGGGGTAAAACAAATCGCACCGTACGCGCTCGACGCCTGAGGATGTAGCGTTTCCAAGCGCAGTCCTTCAAGGCAATTCAATGAGCGAGCGGATATTTCCAATGGTATTGTCGCCCCGACCACGAATCTGGACATGGGACGTGTTTAACAGGAGGTTTTCGAATCGGGGGTTTAACAGGATGCGTTCACCCCGACCGAGTCGGGGCTCACTCGCTTGATGGTCCCGCTTCGCGTGACCAACTTGATATCAAAAAAACAAATCATCAAGTTCCCGCGTGAGCGGGATCAAATAAGTGAGTCCCGCCGAGCGGGGTGAACGCATCCTGTTAACCCTCCCCTACGCCAGGACGTCTTTGATCACGTGTCCGTGCACGTCGGTGAGGCGGCGGTCGAGGCCGTTGTGGTACCAGGAGAGCTGATTGTAGTCGAGACCGAGGATGTGCAGCACGGTCGAGTAAAACTCCCAGATCGTGGTCGGGTTCTCCTCGGCTCGACGTCCGAAGTCGTCGGTCGCCCCGTAGCTCGCGCCACCCTTCACGCCGCCCCCCATCATCCAAAGCGTGAATCCGTCCGGATTGTGGTCGCGTCCAACCGTGCCGTTCTGGCGGGTGGGCATGCGGCCGAACTCCGTCGTCCACAAGACGAGCGTGTCGTCCATCATCCCGCGCTGCTTCAGATCCGACAAAAGCGCCGCGGTTGGCTGGTCGAATATGGGCAGGTGCCGCTCGTAGTCGTCCTTCAGCGTCTTGTGGGCGTCCCAATTCAAGAGTCCGTCGACGCCGCTCGCCCGCGACGAACAATAGAGGTTCACGTAGCGGACGCCGCGCTCCAAGAGCCGTCGCGAGAGGAGGCAGTTGCGTGCGTACGCCGCCTTCAAGCTGTTCTGCGAATCCGTGCCGTACAAACGGTGAATGTGCTCCGGCTCGCTCTCGAAATCGCTCACCTCCGGGGCCGACAGCTGCATCTTCGCCGCGAGCTCGTAAGCCCCCATGCGGGCCTGCAGCTCGCTTTCCTGCGGACGCAGCTCAGCATGTCGCTCGTTCATTCGACGGAGCATCGCGCGCGTGTCGCGCTCCTCGTCGCTCCCCACCGTTTTCGGCGGACGCAAATTCCGAATCGGCCGGTGAGCCGCCATCGTAATCGCCTGGTACTTGGCCGGCAGGAATCCATTGCTCCAATTGGCTTTCCCGTTGGGCGGCTCGCCGCGAATATCCGGTATCGCCACGTAGGTCGGCAGATTGTCCGACAAGCTTCCCAAAGCGTAGCTGATCCACGCGCCCGCGCTGGGAAATCCTTCGGTCTCGTGTCCTGTATTTACGAATACGCAACCGGGGCCGTGGGTATTTGTCTTGGACTGCATTCCGTGGAAAAACGCGATGTCGTCCACATGGGCCGCCATATGCGGCATCATGGACGAAATCATCTTGCCGCTCTGTCCCGCCGGAGCGAACTTCCAAGGACTCCGCATTAGCGGCCCGTTCTTGCCCTGGAACGACACGAAGTTCTCTTCGCCCGGCAACGGCTTCCCGTCGTATTTATCCAGCATTGGTTTGTGCTCCCACAGGTCCATGTGCGACGCGGCTCCGGGACAGAAGATTTGCAATACCCGCTTCGCTCGCGGTTGCAAATGCGTCATTCCCGAGCCGGGTTTCCAGTCGAGCCTTCCGGCATTCGCGGCGAAAAGCGCCTCTCCGCCCAGCAAGTGGCTCAAGCCAACGCCCATCAGCCCGGTGGTGACGTCGCCCAGGAATCGACGCCGCGAATAGTCGTCAAGCGAGCCGTTCATCGAGCGTCCCTCCGTCCTAATTCGTTTCTACTCGTATCCAAATTTTTGGTAAACATCGCCTAATCCAGGTAAATCAATTCACTCGAGTTCAGTATCGCCCGACACAGGGCTCGCAATCCGTGGTCGGCCACAAGGGCCGACGCGACTTGTATTTCATCCGGCTCCGGAAGTCGTTGGTACGCGAGACGGTAGGCGGAACGAATCTGGGCTTCCTGATCCGATGGCGCCGCCTCTTCGATTCGGTCCGCCATTCGCTCCGCCCGGTCGAGCGTAAACGAGTGGTTCATGAGCGTCAGGGCCTGCAGCGGTGTAGTGGTTTGCGAACGACGCGGAGTCGACAACGTGCAGTCCGCCTGGTCGAATTCCGTCATCAGATCGACCACCGACGCCCGGGCGTTTTGATGATAGACCGCTCGCCGATACGTTTCCGGACCGTGCGTATCCAACGGCTCGTAAGTGGAAACGTTGTCTCGCATAAAATGGTAGAGACGAAATCCAGGGCCGCCTATTTCGAGATTCAAGTCGTCGGATAGAGCGAGAAAGGTATCTCGAATTTCCTCCGCCGACAGTCGACGCGGCGGGAATCGCCACAGCAAGCGGCTGTCGGCGTCCACGAGTCCCCCGTCCTCTCGCCAGTCGGCGGACTGCCGATAGGTTTGGGAAAGCATGATCTGTTTGTGAAGCGCCTTCAACTTCCAGTCATTTTCCTTCAGTTCCGCCGCGAGAAAATCTAGCAACTCCGGATGGCTCGGCCGGCCGCCCATGTATCCAAAATCATTGGGCGTATTAACGATTCCCGTACCGAAATGGTAGTGCCAAATGCGATTGGCCAGCACACGCGGCGTTAGGGGATTGTCCGCGTCGGTAATCCATTCGGCCAAAGCCCGCCGACGCTGCGATTCGTTCGAATCCGGTTCGAGCGCGTAGGCTTCAACTACTTCACTCAAGGTAGATAAACTCGACGGGGCAACCTCGTCCCCGGAGCGCTGCGGATTCCCGCCGATGAACACGGAAAACGGTCCCGCCGCCTTTTCCGGGTCGCGCTTTCCCAACCACGCGGTTGGCAGCGCGGGTACGCGGGCGAGCTCTCGCTTTACACTTGCGAGTTCCTGGCGGAGCGATGTTTTGCGAACGTGTTCCGCATCGGTCGCTCCCAAATGCAAAAGCCGATACTCCAAGTGAGTGATGTAAGGAGACTCGCGTCCTCGAGCGGGATTGATGGGTTTCCGGTCGACTGGTTTCCGGTCCCGCCCATGGGCGACTTCCGTCCACGTCTTCCCGTCGAGCGAAGTCTCGATCCGATAGTCGGCAACAAAGGCGAATTTGAAGAGTTCCGGCGCTTGCTCATCCTGCGCGGAAGAAATGAATACGCGATCGATTCGCGTTGGCTCCGCCAACTCGATCGTCAGTCGATCAGACGCTGCGATGAAGCGGATCCCCACCTTCCCGTCGTTGACGTGCTGAGCGCCGTAGGCGTTTGGAAAATCCTCGATACGACGCGCTTCGCCACGAGCGATGCCGCCGTTCACGGCAAGGGCTACATTGCGGGGATTCGCTTCAGCCGACCAGATCTCAAATTCGTCGACGCGCCAGAGTCGATTCGACTCCAAATCCAGGTCCTGAGCTTCGCAAACCAGTCGCACGAACTTCGCTTCGACCGGATCGAATGTCTCCGCCATTCCAATACGACTCACCGGTGGACGAGTCCACCGCGACTGAAAGTCCGGCAAACGCTCCATCGAGCGCTCCAGAACACGAGCGTCGAGCGCCTCAATCTCCGACTCCAGGGCCCGTTTCGATTCGCTCAACGGCCTCAGCGTCGCGGCCCGAGTTTTCTTGTCCGCAGGGCTCGCCCAGGTCGCCTCTCCGTGTTCGATTCCGGAGAAGGTCGCGTAGAGCCGATAGTAGTCGGCCTGGCTGATCGGGTCGAATTTGTGATCGTGGCAGCGGGCGCAGCTGACCGTCATGCCTAGAAAGGCACTGCTCGACGCGTTGATAATCTCGTCCAAGGTATTCGCTCGAATCTGGGCCGCTTGGGCGGCGTCCTGGTTGTTGACGCTGTCGTAGGGCCCGGCGACCAAAAACGCGCTGCCAATCTCGACGTTCGGATCCCCGTTCGCGATCACATCCCCGGCCAGGTGCTCCAGGATGAAACGGTCGAATGGCTTGTCGTCGTTGATCGACTGGATGACGTAGTCGCGAAACGGCCACAAGTTATCGATGATCCAATTTTGCTCGAAACCGACGCTTTCGCCGAATCGCGCCACGTCGAGCCAATGCCGCCCCCAGCGCTCGCCGTATCGCGGCGACGCCAGCAAGCGATCGATCAGGCGCTCGTACGCCCGCGGGTCCTTGTCGGCAACAAATGCAGCGACCGCTTCCGGTTCCGGCGGCAGTCCCGTCAGGTCGTAAGTCGCGCGGCGGATCAGCGTCCGCCGATCCGCTTCGGGGCTTCGTACCAGACCCGATGAAGCGAGCGCCTCGCCGATGTAGGCGTCGATCGAGTCGAGACGCGGCGTGGTCAACGGCTGGTAGGCCCACCAGGATTTGTCCGCCTTCGACGCCTCCCGCAGGACGAGCTCTTCGGGCCATTCCGCTCCTGCGTCGATCCATGCAGCGAGCGCGTCCGCCTCCGACTCGGTCAGCGGCTCGCCTTTTTCCGGCATTTCCGGAGGTTCGTCCGCGCTGATAGGCAAGGTAATCCAATGCAGCACGCTGTCAGCGGCGTTGCCTGGAATCAGAATGTCCTGCCCGGCCGACAGCATCGCCTCCTGCGTCTCCATGGAAAACTCGCCCTTGAGAATATTCTGATTGTGGCAACTCAGGCATTTCGCTTCCAGAATGGGAGCGACTTCCGTTTCGAAATCGACGGCACTTGCCGATGTCGCCGCGAGGAAACCAACGGCGAATAAAACGCGCCGGGACGGCGCGTTCCACCCAAGAAAGGGCGAACCCGATCTCCGAGCGGGTTTGTAGCGTATCCAAAGCCGACTGAACGTCTCAAGGAACGACAAGGATCTAAACCAGCGGGGGAACATAGGGTAAGAAGGGGCGGTAAAGTAGTTTCCTGGATCCCTACACCGAATGGACATAAATAGCAAACCGCGCCAACTCCCTTAAAAAATCATAATCTTAATCCTACTCTTAATCATAATCAAATCAGGAGGGCCTTAGGGGTGATTAGGATTATGAGTAGGATTAGGATTATGAGATGGACGGGACTTCGCTTACTCTTCGCCTAACGCGTAGAGACGCTGATGCGTGCGGAGAAACAACTGGTCCCGATAAAACGCCAGTGTCGCGTTGCCGCGCTCCTTCTCCTCCATCTGGTTTTTCCGGACGAGCTCGAAGGAGTCGGACGGCTTGAAGATCCAGGTCGTGGACGACTGGTCGGTGAGGTAAAGGTAGTCGCCCACCCGGCTGATCGCGCTCCAGGCTTGTTCACTTATATTCTCGGTCCACAATGTCTCGCCCGTTCGGATGTCGCCGCAATGCAGCTCGCCCCGTCGTCCGCAGAGGAAAAAACGTTCCCCCACGATCACGCCGGAACCCACCCGTTGAATCACTGTATCGTTTTTCCAAATACGGTGGCTTTCAGTCAAATTCCCAGTTTCGTCCGGCCCGGGAATACGCATGCCGATCGCCGGCCCGCGCAGTCCGCTAAACGCGAGGATCATGCCCTCGCCGACCATCGCGTCCGTGTAGACCAGTCGGCCGAGCCCATCGCACCGCCACCACTCCGCGCCCGTGTCCGGATCGAAACTCGCCAAGTAGCCCGGCAGTGGAACCAACAACTCGGACCGGCCTTCATTGCGGAAGAGATAGGGCGTGACAAACGAGCCGTGCAGCTCTTCTGGAGGCGAGGCGACCGCGTCCAGGCTGCGTTCCCAAACGGTCTCGCCTGTTCGCTTGTCGAGCGCCGCGAGAACGACCCGCGGCCCAGGACTGCCAAAGAAAATCACCGTGTCCTTGTAAATCCTCGGACTCGACGCATGCCCCCAGCGATGGACGAAATCCCCCAAATCGCGATGCCAAAGCAGGTTGCCTTCGAAGTCGTAAGCCTTCGCCCCCGCCGAGCCATTCCAGACGTAAACCGCCTCGCCATCCGTCGCCGGCGTGGCGGCGCACCACGGGTTGGTCGCGTGAGTCGGGTCCGGCTCCTCGTGGCGGGTCGAACGCTTCCACAACTGCTCGCCCGTCGAACGATCGAAGCAGAGCAGCGAGCGCAAAACCCCGCCCTCCTCGGCGCAAGCGACGAATACGCGATCGCCCCACACGACCGGCGACGCGTTACCCGCGTCCGGGAGCGGCGACTTCCAAAGCACGTTCGAATCCGCCGACCACGACTGCGGGCCGAGTCGCTCCGCGATCACGCCATCGCCGAGGGGACCCCGCCACTCCGGCCAGTTTTCGCCACGAGCGAACGCAACCGTCGCGGCAATAGCGAACAGACTCACAACACGATTCCCAGTAAAAAGCGCCATAGCTAGTAAAATAGGTTCAAAGCCCTCCGCATAGTCGCCTCGGGGTAGATTGAGAACCTGCCAAGCCAGAACAGCGGAATCAATAAGATTAGAATCCATCTCGCAATTCAGAGATTACGATTTTTCGACAGGACAAACGCGCCGGGACGGCGCGTTCCACCCATCGCGCTAGCCGAGTAAGGTGGAACCCGCCGTCCCGGCGGGTTTGAGCGTCAGCCTAGCGGATCCAACCCGTCAATCGCCCCACCGATACGCAGTCATGCTGCGCAAACCGCGAACGAACAACTGCCCCTGCGATACGGCCAAATGAGCCCAAGTCGGCTCGTCGCTGATCGGGCGCTCGTCCAAGAGACGAAACGACTCGGGCGAAGCTTCAAACAGCCGCAGCGTCCCGTCTTCGTCCAACGCAAGCACGCGCGACCCGTTCGCGACCATCGACCAATAGTCTCCGAATTTCTCGTCCGTAACCCACCGAGTCTCCCCTGTTTCGAGGCTCAGGCAGTGGAGCCGTTTGTCGCGTCCGTGATGGTATATGTATCCATCGATAATTACAGGCGAAGACATGTAGCCTTCAACCTGTTCCCGTTGCCAAACCGGCTCGACCGAAAACCCTTCCGGTCCGCGGCTGACTTCGAAGCAAAACGAACCGCCCCCATAGGTCGCGGTAAACACGCGATTCCCGGCGACCGCAGGCGTCAGGATGTTCATCCCCCGAAACGCTTTGACGGGTGTCGACCAGAGCACCTCTCCGCTTTCGCGATCAATGCCCGCAAGCGTGCTTCGCGTCTGGGCCACCAGTTGGGACTTTCCCGCCAGCGTCGCGATGATCGGCGACGAGAACGCCCCTCCAAACACGCCCCCGCGATCCTCCAGGACGCGCCAACGACTTTCCGAAGATTTTCGGTCCACCTGAGTCACCGCAAATCCTCCCTGGATAAACAGCGCATCTCCGTCGATTAGCGGCGACGACACCCCTCCAAACGCGGGAACGCGTTCGCCGACCCGCTCTTTGAAATCAACCTGCCAGACCGGTTTCCCCGTTTGCGCGTCGAGACAGGTCAAGACGTCGACCATGCTCAACACGTACAAATGGCTCCCGTCCGTCGCGGGCGTCGAACGCGCCCAGCTCCCGTTTTTCGCCGCGTAGAACGGAACCTTCATCGCCCCCGGGACGACGTATTCCCAAAGCGGAGACCCGTCGCGCCGATCGAAGGCGCGAACCACTTCTTCCGTCTTGTCCCGCGTTTCTACGGAAAACACTTTGTCGTCCGCCAACACCGGGCTGGCGTAGCCTTCCGCCAGCGGGACGGACCACTCGGACCGCAACGCCGACTCTCCCAAAGTGTTCGGCCAATCGCCCGAAGGCGCAGTTCCGTCGCGGCTCGGTCCGCGCCATTGCGACCATTCCTCCGACGCGACGTCCCCCCCGGAAGCGATCACTGATTGGTCCAGACCCGCATGAACAACAATCGCTCCCGCGTATCCCAGGGCGATCCATGCGGATCGAACTCCGCGGGGTAAACGGACTGGAAAACTCGAAAAACGATCAGGATCAGCTGTGTTCATGGTTTGCTATGGCTACGGTCTAAACGGGCGATCGCCTCCAAAATGGGGAAACGTCTGTTATCCGTTAGACGAGCGGCCAAACCGGATGTTACAGCGGGCAGGAACCTTCGAGCGATTCAAAACCCGTCCAGCTCCCGCGCCTACTCCTCGAACGGGTCTACCGGCTTTCCTTCCCCGATGGCCCGGCGCAGATTAGCCACCGCCACCAAGTGACGGTAGTTCGCCTCCAATCGGTTGGTTCGCGACTCCGTCAGCGATACCCGAGCCTCCAGGACGTCCAGCTGATTAATCGCGCCCGCTGCGTATCGGCTGTCCGCGAGCCGCAACGCCTCCGCCGCTTGCTCCACCGCCTTGCCCGCCGCGTTGACCAGCTCCTCGGCTTCCTGGAATTCCGACATCGCCTGGCGCACTTCGACTTCAATCGCCAAGCGCAGCGACTCGCGCTCGATCCGCGACTGTTCCAACTGCGAGCGCGCCTGGCGGACGCGGCCTTTGCGCGCCGCTCCATCGAAAATGTCCCAGCTGGCGACCACGCCAACGGTCCAACCTTCCGGACCGGAATCGAAGTCGCGGGAAAAATTGCTGTTTCGCTTCCCGTAGCTTCCGATCAAGTCGACGCTCGGACGGTAGTCGGCTCGAGCGATTTCCAGCCCCGCGTCGCGAGCCTCTTCGATTAGCCGCAAGCGTTCCAACTCGGAACGCGACTCCAAAGCGGTATCCAAACTATGGGCCAAGTCGAACGAGACCGGCTGATATTCCAGCTCGCCGAGAAACTCTGGGATTTTCTCCAAGTTGTCCGAATCCCTTCGATAGTTCCCGTATCCAATACTTTGGCGCAGCTGGTCGATCGCTACGCGAAAGGCGCTGCGACGGCGAATCAAGGCCGGTTTGGCGTTGGCGAGCAACACTTCCGCCCGGAGCACTTCGAAGTCCGACACCGATCCGGCCTTGAGGCGGTTGCGAGCGTCCTCCAAGGCCTCTTCCAGCAGTTCGATATTCTGCTCTTCCACTTCGATTTGATCACGGGCGAGCAAAGTCGCGTAGTAGCGGGTCCGCACTTCCAGCATGGCGTCCATGATCGTCGACTCCAGGAAGAGTCGTACCGATTGACGGGTGAGGTCCTGCGCCTTCAAAGCGGCCTTGATCCCACCGCCCTGATACAAGGCTTGACGCAAATTGAGCGTGATCCCCCAGGTTTCCTTTTGAGCGATCCCGAATCCTTCAACGACTTCGCTCAGCCCCTCGTCCAAGCGCTGGTAGTCCGTATCCAAAGTGAGAGTCGGACGGGTCCGCGCTTTCACTTCGACGATGATCCCTTCCTGTTCCTCAATCTGCTCGACCGCCTGCCGAATGGCGAAGTTGTTTTCCAAGGCGTAGTTCAAGGCCGTTTGCAGGTCGAAGGTGTCCGGTACCGGCGGCGGCAAATCCGCGGCGTCTTGGGCCGCGAGAGGAAGGGTGAAAAACAGAAGAGTCCACGCCGAGAAGGTTGCCATTAAACGTAGGGCCAGCGCTTGCGCCGCGCCGCGTATCCAAATCCGACTACCACATTGCGGCACGGCGCAAGCGCCGGCCCTACGTGAGTAAATTCGCATCACCCGATTCATACCGTCACCTCCGTGTTTCCGTTTCCACGGTCTTTCGCTAGCAACATATAGAGCGAAGGAACGATAAACAGCGTGAACAGCGTTCCAATGGCCATGCCTCCCACGAGCACAAGTCCGATCGAATTCCGCGCCGCCGCGCCTGCGCCCGAAACGAACACCAGCATCATGTGGCCGAACACCGTCGCCGCGGAGGTCATCAAAATCGGCCGCAGGCGCGTCGCCGCCGCGTCTCGGGCCGCTTGCAATTTCGGCAGCCCCCGACGCTGCAGCACATTGGCGAACTCCACGATGAGAATGCTGTTCTTCGTAACCAAGCCCAGAAGCGTGATCATTCCGACTTGCGAATAGATATTCCAGGACGTCGTCCAGCCCCAGGACCAATGCGGCGTCCAGGGATCCCCCGGAGCTCGCATGCCCGTAAAGATCAGCGCTCCGAACATGCCGAGCGGGACCGACCCCAGCAAAATGATCAGCGGATCGCGAAACGAGTTGAATTGCGCTGCAAGTACGAGAAAAACCAATACAAGAGCGAGTAGCAGCATCGGCAAGAAACGGCTCCCCTCTTCCCGCAACTGGCGCGACTCGCCCGCGTAGTCGATAACGTAACCGTTGGGCAGAATTTTCGCCGACTCCTCCTCGAGGGTTTTCAAGGCCGTGTCCAAGGGAGCCATGGCGATTCCCGAGATTTTGACGGAATTGAGCTGATTGAACCGGTTCAAGCTGCGTGGCCGCACCCGGTTTTCGATCGTGGCGAAACTCGACAGCGGAACGAGGTTCCCTTCCGGGCCACGCACGTACATCTCTACCAAGTCTTCCGGGGCGAGACGGCCCGACCGCTTCACTTGTGGAATCACCTTGTAGCTGCGGCCGTCGATAGAGAAGCGGTTCACGAAGTTGCCTCCCAGCAACACGCTGAGATCATTGCCGACGTCCGACAGGTTCAATCCGAGCGCCGCCACTTTGTCGCGGTCGAAAATGATCTTCGACTGCGGCTCGTCGATCTTTACATCGAGCTCGGGCGGGAACGCAAAGAGGCCCGACGCCGCCGCGTTTTGAGCCACTTCCTGAGCCAGGGCAGCGATCTGCTCCGGGTCCGCGGTAGACGAGATCACGTACTCCACCGGAAAGTTGCTGCCTCCCGGCAAGGACGGCGGAAGCACCGGAAACAATTGAATCCCCGGCACCGCCGCGAGCTGGGGGATGACGCTCTGCCGAATGTCGATGATATGCCGTTCGCGTTGGTCCCAAGGCTGCACGATCATACCGCCAAAACCGCCGGTCGGAAAGGTGATTTGAAACGAGTAGTCGTATTCTGGAGTCGACTGAAACACTTCTTGTACCTGCCCGGCAAAGTGGCTGGTCTGGTCGATCGTCGAGTTCGAGGGCGTGCTTAGAATTCCAAAAATGATGCCTTGGTCCTCCGTCGGCGCCAGCTCGGTCGACATCGAGGACATCACGTATAGCGGTAGCACGAGAAAGGTCAGAAACCCCCACAGGACGTAAATCGCAGGACGGGCTTTCAAGGTTCCGCCCACAATTTTCCGGTAACGCTCGCGCAGGCGATCGAAGATCCGATTGATCAATCCCGGCAATCCCTTTTCGACTCCTTTCGGCTTGAGCACTTTGGAAGACATCATCGGCGACAAGGTGAGCGCCACGACGCTGGATACGATCACCGCCCCCGCGAGCGTTATGGTAAACTCGCGGAAAAGCGATCCGGTCAAACCGCCCTGAAACGCGATCGGGGCGTAGACCGCCGCCAAGGTAATGGTCGTGGCGATAATCGGCCCCACCAGTTCGCGGGCGCCGTGCAAGGCCGCGTCGAAGGGCGAGTATCCCTCGCGCAAGTGACGCTCGACGTTTTCCACGACGACAATGGCGTCGTCCACGACCAGACCCACCGCGAGCACGATAGCCAGCAGGGTGAGCAAGTTGATACTGAAGCCGAACACCTGCATCAGAAACACACCGCCAATGAGCGAAACCGGTATCGCCACCACTGGCACCAACACGGATCGGATCGATCCCAGGAACAGGAAAATCACCACGACGACAATCATCAGGGTCTCCGTCAAAGTGACGACGACTTCGTTCAATGCCGTATCGATGTATTCAGTCGCGTCATACGCGACGCCTCCCTCGAATCCGACGGGAAACCGCGACTGCATCGCTTCGACTTCCTCGCGAACCCGCTTGATGACGTCGAGGGAGTTTGCCGAGGGCATGGTCCACACGCCCATGAACACCGCTTGTTCGCCGCCGAAGCGAACGTCCGCGTCGTAGCTCTCCGCCCCCAACTCGACATCCGCCACGTCGGACAAACGAATGATGCGGTTTTCATCCTCGCGCAGCACTAGTTCCTGGAACTCCTTGAGCGAAGTGAGGTTGGTATTGGAGCTCAAATTGATTTGCTCGTAGCTGCCTTTAGTCCGGCCGACCGCCGACAGGGCGTTGTTGGCCGCCAAGGCGGCTCGAATCTCCGTAGCGCTGATGTTCATCGCCGCGAGTCGCTCCGGCTTGAGCCAGACGCGGATGGCGAAGGTCCGCGCTCCCAGGATGTCGGCTCGCTGGACGCCTTTCACCGCGGTCAAGGCGGGTTGAACTACGCGCGTCAGGTAGTCGGTGACCTCATTGCGGGCGAGATTAGACGAACGGAAACTCAAGTACATCGAGGCGAACTGCGTATCCGCCGTTTCGATATTGATGATCGGCACTTCCGACTCCGGAGGCAAATCCCCGCGGACTTGGTCAACCTTCGAAGAGATTTCCGCCAACGCCTTGGTCGCGTCTACATTCAACTTCAATCGAATCGATATCGTCGAAAGGCCTTGGATACTGCTGGACTCAATGTAGTCGATCCCGTCCGCCGCGGCGATGGCCCGCTCCAGGGGAGTCGTTACGAACCCCTTCACCAGCTCGGCGTCCGCTCCGATGTAGGGAGTGGTCACGGTCACCAACGCGTTCTCGCTTTTTGGATACTGTCGCACCGTGAATCCGCCGGACCCGCTGGTGGCATTGTAAATCGCCTGTCCCCCTGCGATGATGATAACCAGATTGACGACGATCGCCAGGACCGGCCTCCGGACAAAGATGTCCGTAATTGCTTTAGTCGTTTCGCTCATAGCGTATTGGTTGGGCGACGACTAGGAGTCGGCCAGATCCGGGTTAAGCGAAACCGCCAGGGCTTTCGAATTG
The DNA here is from genome assembly GCA_028284235.1 of Opitutaceae bacterium. GTDB lineage: Bacteria > Verrucomicrobiota > Verrucomicrobiia > Opitutales > Opitutaceae > Pelagisphaera. The sequence continues at coordinate 20,566 of JANQSC010000023.1, read as the reverse complement.
TCGACAAAGACGGAGCGGCCATTGAAGAGTTTGAAGACTCCGGTCGTGACGACCTCCTCGCCCGCCTCGAGCCCTTCTAGTATAGAGACGAAGTCCCCCTGCGTGCGCCCGAGTTGAACGAAGCGCTGTTCAACGACTTTTCCTTCTTCCGAGTCTTTGATGACGAAGATCGAATTCCCGTACGCCTGGTAGTAAACCGCCGTTCCCGGGATCGCCACTACCTTCAAAGGCTCCGGCTGCAAGACGCTCACGTTGGCGAACATCCCCGGGCGCAACCGGCCGTCCGCGTTGGCGAGTTCGCCTCGAGCCCGGAACATCCGGTTGTTCAGATCCAAGTCCGGATCCACCGCCTCCACGGCGCCCATGAACGAGTCGCCCGGATACGTGTCCAGCTCCACGCGCAATTCAAATCCCGTGGAAACCTTGCTCAACTGCTGCTGGGGCAGCGAGAAATCCACGTAGATCGGATCGACCGCTTGCAGCGACACCACCGGCGATCCTGGATTCAAATACTCGCCCACGTCCACTTCCCGGATGCCGAGCCGACCACTGAACGGCGCGCGAACGACCCGCTTGTCCATGATTGCCTGAATCTGGGCCAGGGCCGCCCGCGCCTCCTTTTCCCGCGCTTCCGCGGTATCCAACTCCGACTGGGCGATCGAACGGCTCTCCCGCAGCTCCCGCGAACGTCTCAGGTTCACCTCGGCCAGGGCCGCCGTCGCTTCGGCTGACTCCAGCTGGGCCCGCTCCGCGGACGTATCCAGCTCGAAGAGCAAGTCGCCTTTGGAAACCGATTGCCCGGACTCGAAATGGATCTTGGATATCGTGCCCGAAACTTCAGCCGAAACCGTGACGCCCTGCGACGCCCGCAAAGTCCCGACCGCTCGCACCGCGTTCTCCCAAACCATCTCCTCGGCAACTCCCGAAGTGACTGACTCCGGGGGCAACACGAATGGCGGAGGCGGCCCGAACAGTTGCGGCCCCTTTACAAATACAATCCCCGCGAGAATCCCAATGATGACTACGAAGACGACAACGAATGTTTTCCACATGGTACGACAGATAATTTGAACAACCCTAAAATAGCGTCTGACACATTCCTCCTCCCAGAGAAACGCCTTCCCAGCCGACTACGCACCCTGCCCCGTGAAGACGCGCGGGCAATAGTCGACTGGCTCATTCATATGAATGTTCATGCGCGCTTAGCCAAGCGTAAAAACGCAATCCTGACATACTGCCGTTCGTTCACTCCACCAAGCCACAAAACGAAATCACCATGAAGCTAAGACAGACCTTTTTTCTCGCGATCGCCACACTGGCCTTCGCCGCCTTCAACAGCGCCTTCGCAGGCGAAACCCTGCACGCGGGCGACCTCGTCCAAAAACAAAAGTCGATCGCCGGCGACTGGGAAATCGTCGCCGAAGGGGATCGGAACTACGTCGTCTTCAAAGACAATTTCAAAGCCAAAAACGGCCCCGACCTGAAAATCTTCCTCTCGCCAATGGAGCTGTCCAAAGTAAACGGGAAAACCGCGACGAAAGGCAGCGTCCTCGTCGCCAAACTGAAAAGCGTCAAGGGCGGGCAAAAGTATCCGATTCCTGGCGACATCGATCTTTCGAACTATAGGAGCGTGCTCGTGCACTGCGAAAAATACGCCGTCCTCTGGGGTGGCGGAATGCTGAACTGAGCGGCTACCTCCTATAGACGTTGAACTCTTTGGCGTACTTCCAGTCGATCACGTTCGAGCGGTGGGCCCAGTTCTGGTAGGCCTCGTCCAGCCGGCTCACGATTTCCGGATGCTGGCCCGCCAGATCATTGCTCTCGCTTCGGTCCGCATCGAGATCGTAAAGCTCCCAGGGCGTGTCGAAGTAGGAAACCAGCTTCCACTTGCCGTCGCGAGCGATCCGATTCCCTTCGTGCTCGATGAAAAACGGGGCGGTGTGCACCGGCTCCTTACTGCCGCGAAGCGTATCCAAAAGACTGATTCCTTGTCCGGCCGGAATCGGCTTCCCGCCGTTCATGGCCGGCCGAGAAGCGCCGCCCAGCTCTAAAAACGTTTCCACCAAATCGGGCAAATAGCTCGGTTGCTCGACGATCGAGCTGTTCAGCGCGGCGTCGATTCCATCCGGCCAGCTCACCACCAATGGCGTTTGCACGCCGCCCTGATGGGCGTAGTGCTTGTATTCACGAAACGGAGTATTGGAAAGTGTCGCCCAGCCGCGACCATACTTGTTGCCCCCCTTGCCGTATTGGCCGAGATTTTCGTATTCAAAGCGCCCGAACGGGCCCGACTCCGCTTCGCCCCCGTTGTCCGAGAGAAAGACGATGAGCGTATTGTCGAACTCCCCGGAATCTTCCAGGTTCTCGACCAGCTTGCCCAGGTTCTGGTCCACGCGGTCGATCATGGCCGCGTAGGTCGCCATGATCGCGTCCATCTCGACTTTCTTCTGTTCGTCCAAAGTGTTCCAAGCCGGCACGATCTCGGGTCGCGGGGCCAAGGTCGTATTCTCCGGCACCAGGCCCATCCGTTTTTGCTTCTCCAGCCGCTTCGCTCGCAACGCGTCCCAGCCTTCCATGAACTTGCCCACGTACCGCTCATAGTCTTCAGGCATGCATTGCAGCGGAAAATGGGGAGCGTTGTAGGCGAGGTACAAAAAGAACGGCTCGTCGTCTTTCCGCCTGTCGTGATTATTCAAATACTTGATCGCCTCGTCCGTAATGGCGTCGGTGATGTAGTAGCGTTCCCCTTCGGCTTGGATCGGCTGATTGCCGCGATACAAGTTGGCCGGGACGAAGAAGTCCGAGGTGCCGGCCAGATGGCCGTAAAACTTGTCGAAGCCCCGCTGTAGCGGCCAAGTGGATTTTTTCTCGCTGCCCAAGTGCCACTTTCCGGTCATGTAGGTCCCGTAGCCGGCCTCCTTTAGCATCTCCGGCAAAGTCGGTATCCAGTTTTTCAACCAGCCTTGATAAGCGGTGGGAATGCGAAAGCGATCCGCTTCCACCAGCGCGAAATAGGAAGTCGCCTCTCCTGGCTCGGGATCCGCCACGGGGCGATTCGGCAGGGTCATATGCCCTATTCCCGTCTCGTGCGGATGCAGCCCGGTCATCAAGGTCGCCCGGGTCGGACAGCATCGGGCCGCGTTGTAGAACTGGTTGAATCGCAGTCCGTTCTCGGCCAGGCGATCGATCGTCGGCGTTTCCACCATTCCGCCGTAGCAGCCGATATTCGACCAGCCCATGTCGTCGACTAAAACCAGGACAATATTGGGACGCGAATCAGCGGCGCGGGCGGAGACGCTGAAAAGAAACACAGGAAACAGGAGAACGGAGAGCAAGAAACGGAATCTCATCGGGACAATCGGGATATCAACGGCTTTGAAGCCAGGACGACACTACAGACGCGCGCGAGGGATCAATCAATCTCGAAAACAGGATGACTTAAAGTAGAGCTCAAAACATGAGAATCTAGCGGGATTAGTTATTTTTAACAGGATACGCCCCGACGCAATCGGGGCTACTTGATCCCGCCAAGGCGGGAGCTTGATGATCTTCAAAGTTCGAGAACATCAAGTTCCCGACCCGTCTGACGGGACGGGATCAAGCAAGTGAACCCGTTTTACGGGTGAACGCATCCTGTTAAAAAATATCGCCTACGGTCTTAGATCGGGAATCGGCTCGTTGGTCAGGTACGGGTCGCGGTGCGGGAGCAGCGTATCGCCCTGCGACTCCGCCCACGCTGCCAACTCACCCTGCAAACGCGTCATGACATCCCGGTACTCGGGGTTGCGGGCCAAGTTGTCGTACTCCATCGGATCCGCATCCAAATCGAAGAGCTCGAACTCCTCACGTGTATAGTAGCTTCGGATCAAGGCGGCCGCGGCCGGATCCGACTTCGCAGCCTCGTCCCAAGAATCCCAATACGCGCCCGCCCCGTCTTTTCGCAGGCGATCGGAATGGTTCGTGAAATACGCGTCGGAACGCAAATTGTGGATAAACTTGTACTTCCCGATCCGCACGCTGCGAATGGGGAAAATATTCATCACCCCATCGCCGGTATGCGTCGTGAACAGCTTGTCGCGGTGCGTTTCCCTCTGCCCCCTCAGAACTGGAAGAAACGATTTCCCGTCGATCCCACTGGGGACCTTCGCGCCGGCGGCGTCAATCAGGGTCGGAATCATATCCACCCAGCTCACCCAGGCGTTGGTCCGCGTTCCGCCCTCAATCTGGCCAGCCCACGTAACAATCAAAGGGATACGCGTTCCCGTCTCGTATAGGTTCCACTTGCCCCGCGCCCATTGGCCACCGTGGTCGCTCGTGAAGAGAAAGAGGAAATTCTCGCCGAACTCACGCTCCGCGATGGTGTAGATCCGCCCCATTTCCTCGTCCATCCCCGTGATATCCGTCAGATACCGGGCCCAGTGCGAGCGCGTTTCCGGCGTATCGACCAGGTAAGCCGGCAAGGTCACTTCGCCGGGGTCGTAGGTCGATTCCTGCGACCAGGCTACATGCGGGCGCCGATCGCCGACGAGCAGACAAACCGGGCCTTCGCGTTCGCGCGCGGCAAACCATGTATCCACATTCTTGGACATTTCCACCGGGGGATTCGAAATGAAGTCGATTCCCGGAGTTTCCCTCCGCCCGTGGGCCACTTTTCCAAAGGAGGCGACTTCGTAGCCGCGTTCCTGCAGAATCGGCAGCAGAAACTCCGTCCCCGACTTGACCTGGCTGTGATTCGGGTGCGCTCCGTGGCGGGCGGGCATCAAACCCGTCAACAACGAATAACGGTTCGGGCAGCAGGAGGGCGACGCCACGTAGGCCTCGTCGAACACCATCCCTTTCCCCGCGAGCATGTCCATGGTCGGAGTCGCGACTTCGTCCGACCCGTAGACCGAGCTCTCCGCCCGGCCCATGTCGTCGGTAAGAAAAACAACCAGGTTGGGGAGCGTATCCTCCGCGTTGAGATTGAGATTCGCCGCGATGGCGGCAAAGAGCGAACAAACGGCGTACTTGATTTTATGGGGCACGACAGGAACCTGCCTCAAGCCCCCGGGAACGACAAGTCAAAGGTGGCGCAAGTCGTTTCCGGGAACGCAATTCAGACATTCAAAGCCGTAATCTTTCGACAATCGTCCGTTCGCACGCATATTAACGGGCAATGAACCGTCGTGAATCCATCAAAGCGCTCCTGGCCACCGCCGCTGGTAGTCGCTTCTTGTCCCACGGACAGCGGAAGAGTTCAACCGGCCTGGACCGGTACGGCGGCTGGAAGGGAAAGCGGTTTCGGCCGACCGGCTTCTTTCGCGTCGCGAAAGACCAGCGCTGGTGGCTCGTCACTCCCGACGGCCACGCCTTCCTCAGCTTCGGAATCAATCACCTGCACTCCGACCTCTTTCGGCAAGCGCACAATCGGTCCGCCTGGCAAAAGCGGCTCGGCCTCGAGAATATCGACGATTATTCGCAATTCGCCCCGGCACTGAGAAAGTGGTTTCTGCAAACCTGCGAGGACTACGGGTTCAACACCGTTGGCGTCCACAACGCCCTCCCCATCGTCAATCGGCCCTGGCCCGAAGTCCCCTACATGCAGCCGATCCAGTTCGTCGACATCCCCCATTGGCAGACGGACATCCCGGACGAGAACTTTCTCGACGTGTTCGCGCCCGAATTCGAAAGCCGCTGCGAGAAGCTGGCCAGCGACATCGCCGCGCCGCTGAAGGAAGACTCCTACCTCATCGGATACACAATGACCGACTGCCCTTTACTCACCGAGGAGGACTGCCGCGAACGGCCCGACGTCATCGGCGGCGCCCGGCGCCCTTCGCGTATCGGCTGGCCGCGTCGCCTCCGCAATCTCGGATCGAACGCCCCAGGTAAACAAGCCTACATTCGGGTCATGCGAACATTGTACAACGATCGTATTGCCGATTTCAATACGACCTACGACACCCGGTTCCAATCGTTCAACGCGCTCGCAACCGCCGTCGACTGGCGCCCTTATACCGATTTGTCCAACGCCAACGAGACGCGCGACAACACCGCGTTTCTACAGACAGTAGTCGCCCAGTACTACAAGTCGGCCCGCGACGCGATTCGACGCCACGACCCGAACCATATGTTCATCGGCGACAAGCTCAACGCCAACACCGACTCCCTCGACACCGTCCTGCGGACCACCACTCGATACACCGATTTGGTCCTCTACCAAATGTACGCCCGCTACGAAGTGCAAAAGCCGGGCCTCGATCGCTGGTCGAAAATCGTGGATACCCCCTTCATCAACGGCGACTCCGCCTTCACCATGATCACCGACACCATGCCGCGCCCGTTCGGTCCAGTCGCCGACACGCTGGAGCAGCGAACCGTCTGGACCGAGGAGTTTTTTCGAAATGCCTTCGCCCGCCCGGAATTCGTGGGCTGGCACTACTGCGGCCTCATCGACGCCACCAACCAAATCGCCCGTAAACAGGCCCGACAACATTCGGGCCTCCTCGACAGCTACGGGGAACCCTACTCGACACTGCGATCCACCCTGCGACGCTGCGCAGAGGAACTGTACGCGATCGGAACCAATTCAGCTTGAAGCTAGCTCCACAGGATCCGGTTCGACGAAACCGAGTCCCCCACAAAGGGACGAGAATCCGAGCGAACCTCGACCGGAGCTGCCGGCTTCGGCAACTCGGGTTCAGAGACTGGGCGCCCCACCCGCTTCGCTTTCCGATCGCCCAGAATGAGGCTTGAGATCCGGGCCATGCGCTCGTCCAAATCCTGAGCATTGCCAATGAGAGCGTCGCTCGCGCTGAGCTCTCGATTCGCCAAACATTCGACCGTTTTCGCAGCCTGCTCCGTGTATTCAACTTTCTTATAGAGGTTCTTTATTTCCGCGGTTTGCGTCACGCTCGCCCGCGAGACCTGAGCAATCTGCTCGTTGATCGTCTCCACGATCTCCGCTATAGACACGAACGCAGCGTCCACGTTTTCCGAAATCACTTTGCCTTCTTCGGCCCGCTTGTAACCCTTTTCCACAATCGTTGTGATTTCTTCCGCGGCGTTCGCGGACTTGTGGGCAAGCGCTCTCACTTCCTCAGCGACAACCGCGAATCCAGACCCCGCCTCTCCCGCTCGAGTCGCTTCAACCGCAGCGTTGAGGGCGAGTATATTCGTCTGGAACGCGATCTCGTTGATCACTCCGGTGATGGAGGCCACCTGCTTGTTGCTGTTGTAAATCTCCTCCATGGCCGTGTTCATTTCACGCATCGCCTCCGCGCCGCTGTGAGACAGTTGATTCGCTTCGTCCGATATTTCGGTGGTCCGTTTCGCGACATCCATACTTTGTTCGCTCGACGCCGAGACATCGCTCAAGAACTGGGTCGCGAGACGCAACTCCCTCGTTTGCGACTGGGTCGCGTCCATGATCTCCGAAATCGAACCGCTCAAATTCTCTCCCGACGTTCTCAACTGGGATGAGGTTTTTTTTATCGAATCGACCGACTGGATTATCGGATCCAAAAGCCGGCGCGAACCGAAGAGGGTCAGGACGACGGAAAACACTACCGCGATCGTGCCGGAAATAAGCAAATCGAAAATGATATGGTTCGCCACCTGGCGCGCTTCTTCCGTGGATACACGCACCGTCAACGTGCCGATGGGTAATCCGGAATGATCCCTCAGGGCCGCGCTCGATTCGCGAAAATGCGTTTCGTTCCAGCCACCTCTCCCGGCGCCCGAAGACTGCAACTCGATGTCGATCCGCGTTCCAGTCTGAGTTTCCAAAGCGACGATGATTTCCTCGTCGACATATCGCAAAGAAACGATCGTCCCTTCCGGCGCTTCCGGATTGCCAATCGGAGCGACCCCGACCGCGGCGATCTTATCGCCAATCCTTTCCAGGCTCGACTCCAGCAAGCGCGGCAAAGTCTCGCCCAGCGACTCCTGCCCCTCCCAGTCCGAGCGGTCTCCAGAAGCGCCCACCACGGCGAGCCGGTGTCCAAACGAATCGTAAACAGCAACCTCGTCCGCTCGCAACGCCTCCACGTACTCGCTAACCGCGTCGACAATCGTCGCTCGGTCCTCGCTCTCGACCACGGTCGATATAATCGGCAGCTCCCCTACAAGTGCCGCTTTCGCCCCCGCGTCTTTGTAAAGATTTTCTAGATACAATAAGGCGTGATTTTGCGAGCGACTCAAACTGCGACTAATGTCCCGGTCGCTCGCGACTCCCACCTCTCTCAACGAAAGCGTCAAACTGCTCGAAACCGCGATGAATATCGCGAGGATCGACAAGAGGACGATTTTCGCTGCGAGACTGAGTCGGAGAAGTTTGTTCATGAGCGTTGCTGGACTACGGGAGGGGTCTATTCCACGGGAATTCCCGGCACGGTGGAGAAAATGTAGTCACGCTCGGCAATCCCGCTGTGGCAATCCACGCAACTTTTAAAAATAAGCGGATCCGAACTGTTCCCATCCGCTACGATCGCCCCCGTTTCGGGCTCGAACCAAAGGTACTGCCAGTCGCCGAACTTCGAATCGTAGCCCGGCTCGCGTTTCACCATCGCGGTCAGTCGCTCCCGCGGACCCGGCTTTCCGTCCAGCGGGGTGTAGTGCTCCTTCAAGACAATCGTGCCTTCCGCGTAGGCGCGAAAATCGCTGGCATCGGCTTCATCGTCCCAATCGTCGTCGAACCCGTCCGTCTGCTGTTTGAGAAACTCGAAGTAGTTGTGAAAGTAAGTCATGGGATCTTTGTTTATATATACCACAATAAACTGGTCCCAATGCAGACCGGATAGGTGATACTCCGTCAACTGGGTCCAGCCTGACTTGTAGTTCCTCAGAAGATTGTCGTATTGGGCTGGATACGGAAACTCGGAATCGGGAGCGTTCAGGCTAAGCGACGATGCGCTCGCGAACCACACAAAGAGCCCGAGAAACGCGGCGCCCAGCGAACGGCTCCGGCCGAGGAGAGTCGCTTTTCCGCCTAAACTAAATCGCTTCGTATCCATCAGTCGTTTTCGTTCTATCGTTTTATTTCAAGCGTTCCGTACGACTGGTCCCTCCGCGTAACATCGATCGACTGGTCTCGATTCATCTCGAGCGTCAATTCGATCGGGTCCATCTTTGGAAACCACACTTTCACCTGATCCAACTCGTCCGGAACGTCGGATATCGTAAAGGAGAAGGGTCCGTCCGCATCCTCGAATGAAACCACCGCGAAATACCGGGAAGGCACGTTCGCAATGTAGCTCCGCATCTTCGGATGGATCTTGCACCCGAGCCGAACGACTTCGCCCTCCGCCCACTCGACGATGGCCGAACTGGTCTTGCCCGGAGGGAGCAGGCCCACGTCGAATGCCGCGTCGGAAACCGAGCTCAGAGCGAAAATGTTGTGCTGCATCTCGTCCGAATTGAGGAAGGTAACTTCGCAGCCCGTCTTTGCGGTGACAATGCGCTTTGAAAACGCCTTGTTCTTCTGGTCAAGCGAACCGCACATCTCCGGACCAGATCCGGGATCGTCCGCGAAATAGACAAGCGCTACGAAAGGCTTGCGTTCCGGGAAAGTGAATACACCCGTCACATCGCCGGGATAGAGCAGGTTGGGCATCGCCAAGCAAAACAATAGAGCTGAGTACGTTTTCTTCATTTCAAGTGGGTGGAGTTTACTAGAGAGTTCGAGTGGCGGTGATCGGGACGGTCCACCAGATAGGGCTGGTTTAGCGAGCCGAGGAACGACACCAAGTCGCGAATCTCGTCCTCCGTCAGCTTCAGCGGGTGTATTAGCTCGTTGGCGACCTCTTTGTGGCGTCCCCCTTGATTGTAGAATCGAACGACTTCCTCCAGCGTTCCGAGCGATCCGTCATGCATGTAAGGAGACGAATACAGGATGTTTCGCAGGCCCGGAACCTTGAACGCCCCCGTCAAGGTGTCATCCCCGACTACGCTCCCCCGGCCTCCGTCCGTCAACGTCACTCCGATATTGTGGTAGCTGTTGTCAGTGAAGTTCGGGCCGTCGTGGCACTTGATACAGGCCGCCTTGCCTACGAACAAAGCCATCCCTCGTTTGGACGCCGCGCTAATCGCATTCTCGTCTCCCCTCAAATAACGATCAAAGGGAGTGTCATCGACCACGATAGAGCGTTCGAACGAAGCAATCGCTTCCCCCACGCGATCGAGCGTCACACTCGAATCTCCAAACGCCTCTTTGAACAGCGCCGCGTAGCGCGTCTCTCCCCTCAGCCGTTCCAGCAGCGTATCCAAAGGAAGGTTCATTTCCCCTTCGGCCCGAATAGGCTCCAAGGCTTGGGCCTCCAAACTTTCAGATCGACCATCCCAAAAGTACGTCACGTTCCATGCGAGATTGTAGAGGTGCGGCGTGTTGCGCGAAAGCGCCTCCCCATTCGCCCCTAAACTGAACCGCAGCCCATCGCTAAAACCGTGGTCCGGATTGTGGCAGGTCGCGCAGGACTGAGTCTCGTTGTACGACAGGAGCTTATCAAAGAAGAGCTCCTTGCCCAGCGAAACGACCGCGCCATCTGGCTCAACGTCTTCCGGGTACTCGATGTCAAACGGATCCGGCGTGGAAAAATACTCTCGAACTTCCTCTCGAGAAAGGGCCTCGACCTCACCGAACAAGCGTACCCCGCAAGTCAACGGCAAGAAGATCAGCGCGAGATTCCATCTCCTCCTGGGGTGTCTATCCTTCATCGATTAGGTAACTATAAAGATGCCTTGTGCAGAACTAGTGTTTCTGAACTCCCCCTCAAATCGACAACCCACTGCTTTACTGTTAGTAATACCCTAATCCATAATAGGTATTTACCATTATTTAATTACCTTAAGATGAACGAATGATTATCGTCGTAGAGCTTTGTCATGGGTCAATCCCAACGTGTAGCCGCCACTCGGTCGCCTCGTATTCGCAGGCGCGGAACGGCTCGTAGCACCCGTCGATCTGGCGTTTTCGCCAATTCGGATTTTACAAAGTCGCATTATTGTACGAGGAAGATGCCAACTAGCCGGAATATGCGCCTCCCCTTCGTTCACTCAGCCCCCTTCGTACTTGTCCTCGTCGCCCTCCTTGGCGGCTTGCTCGCGACCCCCGCAACCGCGGTCGAAAACACCCGCCCCAACATCGTCTTCATGCTCGCCGACGACATGGGGTGGAACGAAGTGGGCTTCAACGGAGGCGACCCGGAACTCACGCCTCACATCGACGCGTTGCGCCGCCAAGGTCTTTCGCTCACCCAATTCTACACCCACGCCGTCTGCGCCCCCACGCGAGCAGCGTTTCTCACCGGCCGCTACGCCTTCCGCACTTGGAGCGACTGGCGCTCCGAGGACTTCGGCAAGCCCAGCTATCTCGAGAAGCTCGGTCTCACCTTAGCCACCAACGAGGAAGGCGACGAAACCCGAAGAATCCACGCGTTGGATACAAATGAACGAACCATCGCAGAAGCGCTGCGCGACGCCGGATACGTCACTGGGCTCATCGGCAAATGGCACTGCGGGGAATGGCTCCCGGAGCACCTTCCCATGGGGCAAGGCTTCATGCATCAGTACGGCCACTACGCCTGGGGCATCGACTACAACAACTACACTATCCCCCACAACGCCCCCGCCCGCTTCGCCGTCTACGACTGGCATCGCGACCAAGAGCCTCTCAACGAGCAAGGCTACGCCACCGACCTCTTCGCCAACGAAACCGTGCGGCTCATCGCCCAGTATAAGAAAAACGCCGGCAAACGCAAAAAAGCGGATCCCTTCTTTTTCTACGTCCCCTTCAACGCCGTGCACGGGCCGCTCGAGGAAATCCCCCGATACACCGACCAATACGAAAAGCGCTACGCCGCCCTCAAGTGCCTCGACGACGCCGTCGGCCGCATCGTCGGAGCCGTCGACCAGTACGGCTACGGCGAAAATACACTCGTGATTTTCTCCAACGACAATGGCGGGCTCCGCGACGAAATGAACGCCCCCTACCGCGGGACCAAGAACACTAACTACGAAGGCGGCGTGCGCGTTCCCTGTATTCTGCGTTGGCCCGGGAAAATCGAGCCGGGCTCCAGCAACGACTCCCTCATGCATATCGTCGACCTCTACAGCACTTTCATCACTCTCGGCGGCGGCAGCCACAAGCAGAAGCGCGCAGTCGACAGTATCGACATGACCGATACGATTTTCAACGGAGCCCCCGGTCCCCGCGACGAAGTCATTTACGAAGTGTCCGGAAGCGTTCGCTTTCCGGCCATACGAATGGGCGACTACAAGCTCGTCGGCGAAGAACTCTACAACGTCGCCGTCGATCCGGGCGAAACCGAGGACATCGCCGCGAAACACCCGCAAATCGTCGCCAAACTCGCCCGACGCGTAGCGGAAGCCGGCGAGGAGCGCCCGCCCATGCCCGACATGTCCCGCCTCATGACCCCCGCGCTTCCCTGGGTCTACGGACAGGAGGAAAACGCCAACGCCCCGGAATGGGTCAAAGCGGCGGTCGAGAAAATCCGAGCCACGCAACCCAAAGAATGGGCTCCTGGAACCACTCCTTGGCCCCAGGCTCCTGTCGACGGGAAAATCACCTACACCGGCGACGGGCGCTAGCTATTCGTTCACGTACCGCTCCCAACGTCGATCGAGATCCGACGGATCCGGCTTCCCGTCTTGCGTCACCAGTCGATAGCGCATCGTAGAAGTTTGCCCCGGCTCAATCTCCCATTCAAATTCCTGAATGGGTACGTAGTTAAAGAAAATCGCCCCGTTGTTCGATGTTGGCGGCCACACTCGCATTCGCTGGGGGAAGTCATGATTGCCAGGGTGGTTCAATATCGCAAGCGTATCCGACTCTTCACTATCCAATCGCTGACCCCACATCGCAATCCATCTCGATCGTGTAGTGTGACCGTCAATACGAGTCTTCCCCTCCGAACTCAAATAGTCGCTATTGGTTTTATTCCAGTGATGCGGACCGCGATAGGCGATAGGCCCGCCATAACGATACGCCGGCAACTTCAACGAGAGTGCCGATACATTAGTTTGCTTCGTGTCGTAGTCGATCTCGTAAGCGCCGTCCCTCTCGCGAGCCACCACCGTAAACATCTCCCGCAGCAGCACCAATTCCCTGCTTGGATCCCCCGGATAAATTACGTGCTCCTGCTCCACCGTAAAACCGGCTTCGTCGCTTCCGCTCAATAGCGAAACGGTCCTTCCATATCGAATCCGTCCCGTTCCCTCTTTCAGATTCCAGAAATCCACGTTCTCGCCTTCGACTTCGCACTCTACCCACGCATGCCACAAGCCCAGGTGATGGTAGTGATCCTCGGGATGGATACCCGTCACTACAGCGCCGCTCGGTGAACGCGCCGGGTGAATAAACCCGCTACGCGTATAAATTGGATCGACCCCATCGGGCGGCGGAACGTCCGCCTTTTGGTAAACGAGCATCGCTATCCCTCCGATCTTGATCTCTATCGTTGTCTCAGTCTCGGCAACGATTGGAGCCGCCCCGCACGAATTGACCATGGCGAGACCAAAAAAGACAACCAACGTTAATCGCTTAAAAAGGAGCATCCCTCGAAACTAGCAATTCGCCAGCAAATTGCAATCGCGCGATTCGATCGGGCGACACAGTCCCCCAAAAGCAACATCACTCGGGCAAAGCGAACGCAACGTACGTGTCGCCCGGCTTGGTTCCCATTTTCCCGCCCCCGCAGGCGATCACCACAAACTGGCGACCGTCCACTTCATAAACCGACGGCGTCGCGTATCCACCCGCAGGCAAGTCGTGCTTCCAGAGCTCCTTGCCGGTGGTCTTGTCGAAGGCCCTGATACGCTCGTCCTTGGACGCAGCGATAAAGATCACCCCACCTGCGGTCGCGACAGGACCGCCGTAGTTCTCTGTACCCGTTTTTTCTATACCACGCTCTGTCAACTCATCAAACTCGCCAAGCGGAACTTGCCAGAGAATCTCGCCTTTATTCAAGTCGATCGCGTTCAGCGTTCCCCAAGGCGGCTTAACCGCGGGATAGCCTTCCTGATCGAAAAAACGATTGTAACCGGTGTGCGAATACGGAAGGGCTGCCTCGTTCGAGGCCAGTCCCATTTCGTGCGGATCTACTTCGCGCTCCTCGCCGAAGAGGAACGCCACGACCGCCTCCAGACGCCCTTTCCTCAACTGGCGAAACGACGGCATGAATCCTTTGCCGTTCTCCAACATCGCCATCACCTCTTCTTTAGTGAGCCGCTCGCTCACGGTCTGGATATTCGGAAACGTTCCGGTGGGATCGCCCTGACGCTCCAAACCGTGGCAAAACGCGCACCGATTCTGGTAGATTTCCTCTCCCAAGTCCGACAAGCGAGCGCGTTCCCCCGCTCGAGCGGTCGCCCGATTCGTCTCCACCATCGTCAAGATCCAGGGCATCTCGTTCCCGTTCACGTACAGGATACTCGTATCCGGATCCACCGAAGCGCCGCCCCATTCGCCCCCGCCATCGAATCCAGGGAAGATAATCGTCCCCTCCTTGCTCGGGGGAACAAACTGCCCGTCCGACCGCACATTCGCCAAGATCCCCTTGACGTAGGCATTCGCCTCCGGGCTGATATCCGTGGCGTCATCCAGATCGAATCGCTGACGCGAAAACGGCTCCGGTCTCGCCGGAACCGGCTGCGTCGGCCAAGCCACCTCGCCCTCCAAGTCCGACGCCGGAAACGGGCGCTCCTCTACCGGGTGCAGTGGCTCGCCCGTATCCCGATCCAAAACAAACACGTAGCCCGCTTTGGTAATCTGAGCCACCGCGTCGCGCCGCTTCCCGTCGATCTCCACCGTCACCAGATTGGGCGGGGCCGGCAAATCCCGGTCCCAAATATCGTGACGCACCGTCTGATAATGCCATTTCCGCTCGCCCGTTCGCGCATCCAAAGCGATGATACAATTCGCAAAGAGATTCTCGCCCAGTCGATTGCCCCCGTAAAAGTCGAACGACGCCGAGCCCGTGGGCACGTAGACCATGCCTCGATCGGCATCGACACTGATGCCTGCCCAGACATTCGCCCCGCCTGCGTATTCATGCGCTCCCTCCGGCCACGTTTCCACTCCAAACTCTCCCGGCTGGGGAATCGTGTTGAACACCCAGGCAATCTCCCCGGTAAGGATGTCAAACGCCTGCACGTGTCCCGGCGCCGCGTCCGCATTCTCCGACACCCGCGTACACACGACCAGCAAATTCTCAAAGACCGCTCCCGGCGTACGCGAATCGACATGCAAGTCCGCCGCTCGCTCGCCCAAGCCGCTCTTCAACGAAGTCCGGCCACTCTGCCCGAACGAGTCAACCGGCTCGCCCGTATCCGCGTTGATACAGAAAAGCCAGTTCCCCAGCGTAGTCAATACACGCCTATCTTCCCCATTTTCCCAATACACGACCCCGCGATTCGCCCCCAAACCAAAGGGAACGCCCTCTTTTTCCAATACCGTTTTCGGGTCGAACTCCCAAACCAGAGCCCCCGTTCCCGCTTCCAGCGCCACGACCTTCAATTTGGGCGAGGTCGCATACAAAACACCGCCCACCACAATCGGATTGCACTGCATCTGGGCTCGATCGCCCGGTTCGACATCCCCTGTGGAGAAGGTCCAAGCGACTTCCAGCTCTGCCACGTTTTCAGGAGTAATCTCGCTCGCGAACGAATACTGATTCCGCCCCTCGTCCCCCTGGTACGTTGGCCACTCAAGATCCCCCGAAGGACCAGACGGCCCACAAGCGACCAGAAAAAGTGAAAACGCGGATACGACAGCAGGGGTAGCGAACTTCATGTCACCCGCGACAATGCCCCCACCCCGCCGCAAGTCCAATCAAAACCTAGGTTCACCATTCACGATTCACCATTCACACTTCAATCCGTCATCGGCGACGCCCACGCGAGCCAGATCGCCGCAGTCCAGGCGAACTGGTTGCCTCCTGCGCCCGTCCCGACGATCGGGTCGAAGTACTCGTAGAATCCCGACTCGCGAATCACGCTCCGCGTGTCCATTCGGATGCGCGTCGCCTCTCGTTCGAATCCATACTCCGCCAATCCACGAGCGACGATGTAGTTGATAATCGCCCACACGGGACCGCGCCAATACCGTTTCGAATCGAATCGAGGGTGCTCCGGATCAAAGCTGGGAATGCTGTACGTACTTGAATCAAGAATACGACGCAAAGTCGCCTGCAATTTGGCGTCCCGTCGCGGGACCGCAATTCCCGCGTAGTAGGAAAGAAAAGCGACACTCGACACGCCAACGGCGTGGGCTCCTGTCCGCAAATCCCGAGCCGCGTAAGCGCCGAGCGCTTCCGACCAGAGAAAGTCGGCCGACTCCTCTGCGTGGTAAAGCCAGGTATCGATTTCGTGGGCCGAGTCCTCCGCCCCAATCGCCTTGGCCAAGGCTTTGAGATCCCGATCCGCCCGCATCAGAATAAACGTCACTCCCGGATCTGCCACCGCGAACGGGCCTTCCCGCGTAATCTGGGCGTGGTCCCAACCCGTGTCGCGACCGTACTCCACCAGTTTCAAATAGCGATCGTACTCCTCGTTCGTCGGACGCATGGACGCATCGACGTGACCCGTGTCCCGACGCGTGTACGGCGTCACCCCGCTCGGGTCGACGTTCTCCAGGGCCGCGTCCCAGTCCGGAGAATTGTCCCTGCCGGACTCCCAAGGGTGCGTCACCGCGATCGCCGCGCCGCCGCTGATGACCCGCTTCGTGTGAAACCAGCGGTGCCACGCCATGAGCTTGGGAAAAAGCGCCTTCAATCGGTCCCGTCCATTCTCCGGGTCCTTCTCGTACAAGTCGCGCACGACCGTCGCCGCCACCGGAGGCTGGGAGCAGCCGGACGTTGGCGGATTCTGTCCCGACCCCCAGACCATGGGCCCCGGAAAGTAGTTGGGGTCGTCTTTGCGAAAAACGATGTGGGCCGCCATCCCGTTGTTCCACTGTCCCTCGAACAGCGTCTCCACTTCCGTCCAAGCCCGATTCAAGTCGAATTCCGAGAACCCCAAAGCGACGAACATGCTGTCCCAATTCCATTGGTAAGGGTAGAGCCCGCGGGTGGGCAACGTGTAGTCGCCCCATTCGTTTTCGCGCAAAATCGCAATCGCCCGCTGGTCGAGATCGGCGTCCGAGTAGGGTTTTTCCAGTTCTTGCAAAGCCATCGATACGTAAAAATTCACGCCAGACGCGACCCCCAGGAGCGCGGGGTCAGCCCATCTGAATCCAACCCGCGTTTAGCACGTACCGCGCCGAATGGCGCAGAAACGCGCAATCCGTTGGCACTCGATCTGCTAGAGACCACTGCGCCCCGTCACGCGCTCAAAATAAACCACAAACCCTATGAGAATCGAAATACCAAGAGAATGCGAACGCATCGGATCCTTGCAAATCTATGGCCTGCAGAAGGTTTACGAACTCGACGCAGGGGAAGGCATGCACGGCCAGGACACGGTTATCGAACGGATTCCTTCCGAAGTCCTCTACGACCGAATGCGAGAGATGGCCGTCGTTGTGCCGGTCAAAAACGAGCGCCTCAAGCTCATTGAGGGCGTCCTCGTCGGAATCCCGAGCCCTTGCCAAGTCATCGTGGTCTCCAATAGCCCTCGCGGGCCGGTCGACCGATTCAACCTGGAAAAAGAGGCCCTCGAAAACTACGGGAAGTTCACCGGCAAGAAAATCATGGTCGTCCACCAGAAGGATCCAGGCCTCGCCAAGGCCTTCGTCGACGCCGGCTATTCCGATCTAATCGACGAGGAAGGCCTCGTTCGCTCCGGCAAAGCCGAGGGCATGATCGTCGGCACGCTCGTCGCTAAGTGGCTCGGCAAAAAATTCGTCGGCTTCGTCGACAGCGACAACTACTTCCCCGGAGCCGTCCTGGAATACGTTTATGAATACGCCGCCGGCTTCGCCATGAACGACGCGTCCAACACCTTCGTCCGCATCTCCTGGCACTCGAAGCCGAAGATCATGGAAAGCAGCCTCTTCTTCGCCAAATGGGGACGCAGCTCGGTCAACTCCAACAAGATGCTCAATCGGCTGCTCACCCAGTTTAGCGGCTTCGAAACGGAAATCGTCAAAACCGGCAACGCCGGAGAACACGCGCTCTCGGTCGACCTGGCATTGAAACTCGAATACGCCGCCGGCTACGCAGTCGAAACCCACCACTTCATCAATCTGCTGGAAAAGTACGGAGGCATCGTCGAGCCCGACGATCCCAAAGCGCTGCAGGAGAAAGTGACCATTTGCCAGATCGAGTCGCGCAACCCACACATGCACGAGTCCAAAGGCGACGACCACGTAGAGGACATGATCGACGCGTCGCTCTCCGTCATCTACCATTCGCCCCTCTGCCCGGAACTGATCAAACGGGAGATCATGGAAAACTGTCGCCAACGGCGAGGCGACGAGTGTCCGGAGGTCATCCCGCCGGTTCGCAAATACCCGTCGCTCGGGAAACTGGACCTGGACACCTTCCTCGCCGGTTGCGACGAAGCCCTCAACTTCAATTCCACAACCGCCAGCGTCTGAGGGAATCGCGATCCGCGCCGCCGCTCCCCTCATTCGAAAACGGGCATGTACGTCAATCGTCAACGCCGCGCCTCGACCAAACAGTCGATCGTCTTCACCGACCTCGACGGCACGCTCATCGACTTCGAAACCTATTCGCCCGGCGTCGCTGGAACACTCGCCCAGTCGCTTTCGCAACGAGGGGTCCCGGTAGTATTCTGCTCGTCCAAAACCCTCGAGGAACAGCTCGCCCTCATGCAGACGATTGGCCTGGTCACGCCGGGAATCGTCGAGAACGGATCCGGGATATTCCTGCCCGACTCGTTCAACGGATTCAGTGATTTCAACTCAACGAGAGTTCCCGGCTTCGGTCGCCTCGTTTCACTGGGAGTATCCTCGATCAGGATACGCAAAGAGGTTGCCAAGCTCTCCACCCAGATGGGTATCGATTTCCAGCCTTACTCGCAACTCAGCCCATTGCAAATGGAGAAAGCCACGGGGCTCGACGCCGACGCAGCGCTCCGAGCCCGCAATCGCGACTTCAGCGAAACGCTCACCGCCTCTCTCGACGACGCTACCTGGGCGGAAGTCAACCGGCGTCTCGCCAAAACGGGACTCCAGTGCCTGTGCGGCGGTCGCTTCTACACCGTCAGCGCCGCCAACCGCGACAAAGGCAAGGCGCTCGCTCAGTTCGTGAAGACGTTCAACGAGGATACCGGCGCCGACTGCCGCTCCATCGGCATTGGCGACAGCGCCAACGACCTCGAACTCCTTAAATCTGTCGATCTGCCTTACCTCGTCCAGCGCCCCGACGCGACTTGGCACCCCATGGAACTTCCCGGACTCAACCGAGTCCCCGCGATTGGCCCGCTCGGATGGGTCGACGCGATCCACGACGCCTTCGACATGTAGGGCCGGCGCTAGCGCCGCGCCGCGTAAGCAAGGACCTTCGAAGAGCTCATTTTTAACAGGATACGCTCTCCCGCTCAGCGGGATCGCTACAGGATGGCTCTGCCGAGCCAACAGGATGCGCATGCGCCTCCCCAATCGAACCGTTCTTTCAGAACCTAAACACCTAAACCCCTACCCCCTAAAAACCTATCTCCACGTATGGCCACGCAATCCTTCGACACCATCGTAATCGGGTCCGGAACCTCCGCCTACTACTGCATCAACGCTCTCAAAGAAGCAGGCCAGAAAATCGCAGTCGTCGACGAACGCCCCTACGGGGGCACCTGTGCTCTCCGAGGCTGCCAACCCAAGAAATACCTCGTCGCCAATGCCGAAGCCCGGGCCATGGCTGGGCACCTCGAAAACACCGGCCTCACCGCCGCGCCCCAAACCGACTGGCCCGCGCTCCAAGCGCTCAAGAACGAGTTTCTCGACGGGATTTCCGAAGGCGAAGTCGAAGACTTTGAGAAGGCCGGCATCGCCAACTTCTTTGGCAAAGCCACTTTGAGCGGACTCAACTCGGTCGACGTCAACGGCGAGCGACTTGAAGCCAAACACATTGTCCTCGCTACCGGAGCCACTCCGCGAAAATCCGACATCCCCGGCGCCGAAAACGCGCGCGACAGTGAGCATTTTCTCAATCTACCCGCCTTGCCCAAACGCATCCTCTTCGTCGGCGGTGGATACATCTCATTCGAATTCGCCCATGTCGCCAACCAAGCCGGCGCCGAAGTGACGATTCTCCACCGCTCCGAACGCCCGCTCAAAACCTTCGATCCCGACAATGTGGATACGCTGCTCGAAGCATCCAAAGCCAGCGGCATCAACATCGTTCTCAACGAATCGCCCACCCAAATCGAAGCGATCGGCGAATCCTACCGCGTATCCGGAGAAACGGGCGCGCAGTACGAAGCCGATCTCGTCATCGAAGCTTCCGGGCGCCTTCCCAACTTGTCCGTACTGGCAGGCGACCACGGAAAGGTGAAACACTCGAGCCGCGGCGTCGAAGTAAACGAGTTCCTGCAAAGCGTCTCCAACCCGAACGTCTACGCCATCGGCGACTGCGCCGACAGTTCCTTCCAGCTCGCCACCGTCGCCGACGAG
>JANQSC010000015.1 GCA_028284235.1 Opitutaceae bacterium | reverse complement strand
GAAGTGGCCGATGTCGCCGCCGTTCCAACCGCCGCCGAAGAAGAACAGCGCTGCGGGCAAGGCGTCGTCTTCCATTTGGCCCGAGGGGCCGTAGCGTTTGAGGACGAGACTCTCGGTTGGGGTGACGGCTTTGTAGGAGATAATCTCGACGCTTACGAGCGCGTCGTCGGCGCGAGCGGCGAGCGCGAGAAAAGCGAGGGCGAATGGAAGAAGACGTTTCATCCTTCCATGCAGGCGCAAAAAAAGCCCGCAGTCGACTGCGGGCTTTGGAAAATTATACTAGTGATGGTGTTTCTCCAGATGCTGCCGGAGAAGGTCTTTACCGTAGTCGTTGCCGTTGGGGGTGCGGACGACGGCGTGGATGTGCTGCCGGTTGGGGCGGCGGTCGGGGAAGTACTGGCGCATGGCGATGGGGCCTTGGTGGTCGAACTCGATGAGAATGACGGGGCTGTGGATGCGGTAGTAGAAGACGGCGTCGTCGGCTATGCCGCCGACCCAGGCGAAGTGAGTGGCGTCGAGGTGGGCTTCGACTTCGTCCATGCGGACTTGGGCGTGCCCTTCTTTGAGGTTGCCCACGTAGAGGCCGATGAGGTCGAGGAGTTTGGACCGCTGGCCGTCGTTCAGCTCGGTTGCTTTGATTCCTGTATACTCGAGTACGACGTTGTCCTTGAAGGCTTCGGTTTGGTTGTTGTTGCGGGTTTTTTCGGACTGGACGACGGCTTTCGCTTTTTGTGCGTCGCTTAGGGACTGGGCCAGGGCGAGGGCTTGGTCTTGCTCGGCCTGCATGATGGCGGTGCCTTTGTACTTGCCGATCTCCGCGATGACCGGTTCGGAGCCGACGAAAACGGGCGACATGACCACTTGGTCGCCGAGGACGAAGTAGTTGATGATGAGGTGGTGCCCGTCGATCTGCCATCCCCAGGGCTCTGTGGCGGAGGGTTCGCCCATGACGGTGATCCAGTAGAGGTGCTCGTTGTACTGGGCGAAATCGTCGTTGTTGAGTTCGCCGAGGGTCCGGTTTAGGTTCATGATGTCGCGGGAGAGCGTGAGACCCTTGGCGCTGAGGGCGGCTTTCATGAGGCCGAAGGCGTCGACTCGCTGGGCTTCGCTCATTTCCTCGAAGCTCACTCCCTGGCGAATGTAGAAATGCTGGTTCATCCACTTGCGCCATTCGTCGTCGTCTATGGGGAAGGTCGTTTTGGAGCGCTGGGCGTCGGTGAGTCCGTCGAGAAATTTCAAGGCGGCTTGTCGGACGGGTTCGGTGGAGACGCCGGTGGATTTGACATGGTAGAGGTCTTTCTGGACTTCGCCGTCGGTGGTGATGCCTTTGAAGGGCTGGGCGAGACCGCGCTCTTCGGATTGACGCGAGCGTTGCTCGAAGCGCGAGTTGAAGGTTTGGGCGGCGAGTAGTGCCGCGGCGGCGACTACGACGGCGGAGGCGAGGAAGGTGCGTTTTCGAGACATAGTTGAGGCGTATTTCGAATGAGCAAACGAGGCAAGAAGGGAAGGGGTTACGAGGGGCGAAGAGTGTGACTGCCCACGAAGGACACGGAGGTACACGAAGACACGGGACTCGGTCTGATAACTTCGATGCCTTGGATTCCAATCTTAATCCTAATCTTACTCATAATCCTAATCTAGAATCGGTCGGGATTAAGAGTAGGATTATGAGGCTGGACAGATTCTAGCGTTCGGACGGCCCGGCGGTCCGTCCCTACCTTAGTGGCCACTGTGACTTGCCCCGGATTTGTGAAGATTCTCGTGATTCGTGGGCGGTGCTCTACATCGAGTCGAGGTCGACGAGGATTTCGCGGGGGCTGGAGCCGTTTTCGGGTCCGACGATGCCGCGGTCTTCGAGCACTTCCATGAGGCGGGCAGCTCGGTTGTATCCAATTCGCAAGCGCCGTTGTAGCATGGAGGTGGAGGCTCGTTTAGTGGAGCGCAGGACTTCCAGGGCTTGGGGCAGCATGTCGTCGCCTTCGTCCTCGCTCCCTCCGAGGGACAGTTCTTCCGGGGCCTCGATTTGCTTCTGCACTTCTTCCGCGAATTTGGGCGGTCCGTTCGATTTTAGATTGTTCACGATTTCGGCGATTTCCTCGTCGGAGACGAAGGCGCCTTGGGAGCGGATAATTTTCGAGCTTCCGGGCGGGGAGAAAAGCATGTCGCCGCGTCCGATGAGCTGCTCGGCGCCAGGGCCGTCGAGGATGGTGCGACTGTCGATTTTGGAGGAGACTTGGAAGGAGATGCGGCAGGGAAGGTTGGCTTTGATGACGCCGGTGATGACGTTTACGGAGGGCCGCTGGGTGGCGATGACGAGATGGATTCCGGCGGCGCGGGCGAGCTGGGCGAGTCGGGCGATGCCGGTTTCGACGTCGGCCGGGGCGACCATCATGAGATCGGCGAGCTCGTCGACGATGCAGACGATGTAGGGGAGCTTGTCGGGGATTTCGTCGAGAACGCCCTCGTCCCGCGGGACGGAGATCTCCATTTGTTCGCTCTCGGTTTTTTCCGCTTCGGTTTTCTCTTTCTCGGGCTTCGTGCGTCCGTTGAATCCAGCGATGTTGCGCACGCCCACTTTGGCGAAGGTTTCGTAGCGGTGCTCCATTTCGTTGAGCAGCCACTTGAGAGCCCCCGGAACTTTTTTCGGGTCGGTGACTACGGGGATGAGCATGTGAGGAAGGGAGTTGAACACCTTCATCTCCACGATCTTCGGGTCGACCATGATGAAGCGTAGATTGTCGGGGCTGGAGTGGAACAGCAGCGACGTAATGATCGAGTTGATACAAACGGTCTTGCCCGCGCCGGTCGCTCCAGCGATGAGCAAGTGGGGCATTTTGGTGAGATCGGAAATGATGGGCTTGCCGCTGACGTCTTTTCCCAGGGCGATAGGGATTTCGGCTTTCGACTTGGCCCAGTCTTCGGACTCGAGAATCTCTCGAATGCCGACGGGGGTCGGGTTTTGGTTGGGGACTTCGATGCCGACGCAGCCTTTGCCGGGAACGGGGGCGAGGATGCGGACCGACTGGGCCCGCATGCCGAGGGCGATATTCTTGTCGAGGTTGGAGATTTTTTCTACGCGGACTCCGGGAGCCGGATACACCTCGTAGCGGGTGATGACTGGGCCGATGTGTATTTCGCCCATGGATACTTCCACGCCAAATTCCTTGAGAGTCTGCTGCAGACGTTCGGCATTGCCGGCGTGCTCGTCCTGCGTATTGGAATGATGGGGAACGGCTTGGGGAGCAAGGACGTCAAGCGTCGGGAAGATGTAGTCTCCGTGCGACTGCGGCAGCTTGACGCGGGCCTTCTTGGTTTCCTCGGGGTTGACGAATTTGAGGACGTCCTTGAGGAGCGGCTTCTTTTTCGAATCGTCTTCGTCCGTGTCTGGAGCGGCTTTTTTGGCTGGTTTGGCAACGGGTTCCGGCTCGGGGTCGATCTCCGGTTCGAGTCGTCGTTTTTTTCCTTTGGCGGCGGCTTTTCCTTCAGCGACGAGCGCTTTGGCGGCGTCGCGTTCTTCCTGGGCGACGCGTTTGGCTTCCAGGCGTTGTTCGCGGAGGCGTTCCTTCTCCTCCTGGCGGGCGAGTTTGGCGAGTTGGCGGGCTTCGCGCCTCTCTTCTCGGGCGGACTTCCAACGGGCGAACCAGGCTTGGAAGCCGGTTTCGCCGTCGTTTTCGTTTTGGGCGAGTCCCGGGGCGACGAACCAGGCGAGGGAGGCGACGAAGAGAGCGCCGAGTATGATGGTGGTGCCGATATCGCCGATGACGACGCGGAGGAATCGGGAGTAGAGGACTTCGCCGAGCGATCCGCCCGGCCCGGTGGCGTAGATTTCGGAGTTGAGAAAGAAAAGGTTTTGAATGGCGAGGAGGCCTGAGAAGCTCACGACTCCGAGAACCATGGCAGCGGCGATGCCCCAGTTGCCTTTGCGGACTTTCTGGACGAAGAGCCAGGCGCGCCAGAGGAGCAGGAGGGGGATGAGCCAGGCGCCGCCGCCGAGAAGGTAGAAGCTGTAGATCGAGAAATTGGATCCGAGGAGTCCGATAGCGTTGGGCTCGGGGGCGAAGGTCTGGTTGTCTGGATTCTGGTTGGGAGCGTAGTCGGCCAAGGAGATAATGAGGAGAGCGGCGAGGGCGGCGCACGCGATTACCCAGATCCACCGGCTCAAGAGTCGGGGGGCTTTGATATCGGACGATACTTTTGGATTGGAACTGCGCTTCCTTGGCATATGTGTTGATGAGAATTCGGGGAGCAGTAAGGCGGTGTCGATACGCGCGATTTCCCGTGGTAAGAGATCAAAAGACCGTTTTCCGGAGAAACTGCAAGGACTCGATGAGCATTCCGATTTACTTTAAAGCTATTTATCAAGAACGCGTTTGGGGCGGTCGCAATTTGGCTCACTCCTTAGGTAGGAGCCTCCCGGAAGGGAAGGTGATTGGCGAGAGCTGGGATGTTGTGGACCGTCCGGAAGCGATGTCGGTAGTTGTGGGCGGAGCGCATGATGGAAGAAGTTTGCGTGAGGTCGTGGAAGAGAATCCGACAGCGATTATGGGGGAAGGTTACGATCCGAAGCGTCCCTTCCCGATACTGGTCAAGTGGCTCGACTGCTCGGACCGGCTGAGTTTACAGGTGCACCCCCCGGCGTCCATCGCAGGGGCGTTGGGTGGAGAGCCGAAGACGGAAAATTGGTATATCGCTGATTGCGCGGACGACGCGTCGCTGATCGTAGGGCTTAGGGCCGGGGTGACTCGGGTCGAGTTCGAGGAGAGGCTGGCGGCGGGGACTTTGGAGGAGTGCGTGCATCGGTTCTCGGTTAAGACGGGGGAGTCGATTCTGGTCGAGAGCGGCCGGATTCACGCGATTGACGCGGGCAATCTGATTTTGGAGATTCAGCAGAACTCGGACACAACCTATCGAGTGTACGATTGGGGCAGAGTGGGGCTGGACGGAGCGCCGCGGCAGTTGCATGTGGAAGAGTCGCTGCAGTGCATCGACTGGGAGGATTTCGAGCCGTCGACCGTCCAGCAGTCGGGCGACGGGTCGGTTTTGGCGGACTGCTCGGAATTTCGGCTGGTGAAGCATGTCTTGGAGGCGGGCGGGGAAGCGCGGGTTCTCGAAGCGGGCGAAGCTCGATTGGCGAGCGTCGTGGAAGGCTCGGCTTGGATCGGGGATTCGCAAGTCGGCAAGGGCGACACGGTGCTGCTCCCGGCGAGCGACTCGTTCGCCCTGCGCTCCGATGCAGGGGCAATTGTTCTCATCACGGACCGGTTCGTTTGAGGGACGCGCAACAGGAATGGCGCGGCGGCGTGCTGCGCTCGGCTTTGTTTTTGGCCTTGTTTCTCTCGGCTTTGTCGGCGCTCGGCTGGATGATTGCCCTGCCCACCGTTTTGGAGGGTCGAATCGAGCGCAAAACCGGCTGCGCCTGGGAGGCGTCGCGGATTTCGTGCAATCCGCTTGGCGTGAGTTTACGCGTGGAGGACGCGATTTTGTGGAACGCTCCGGACTTTGATTCTGAACGCCCATTGCTGGCGATTCGCTCGCTGGAAGCGCGGTGTTCATTCAGGGCGGCGGTTTCGGGGGAAGGCGACATTGACTGGGTGGATCTGGACTTGTCGCGTTTGACGCTGGTGATCGACGAGCGCGGTCGCTTGAATTTGGACGAATTCGCTCGCGACCTGTTTGGGGAGGAGCTGGGGCTGGGCAAGTCGGGCAAAATCCTGCGTTGCCGCTTGAAGGTGGACGTGGTGGATATCGTGGACTATTCGGGGCCGAAGGTCGTTTCGAAGTCGTTGCGGCTCGGGGTGAACGTGGATGATTACGAGGCGAAGGGAGTCGTCGGGCTGTTCGAGCCGGTTTTCCGGATTCTCTCTCGTACGGAGAATTTGCCCGTTAGAAAGCCTCTAAGGGTTTTGGTCCCATCGGTAGGCTCGGGTTGGGGTTGACTGGCGAATAGTGGGTAAAACCTTTGATCAGGGAACAAATGGGGCTGGACCTTCTCGAAAAACTTTTTGATTCCAGAGGGTTCAAACCGAAAGAATAGATCTGGATAGTATACTAAGAGGCTACGCGATGAATAGAGCGGAGGAAAAAGAGGAACTGGAAAAAAACGACGAATTGGCTGCGGAAGAGGTGGCCGACGCGGTAGACGCGCCTTCGGCGGCGGAGACGGGCGAGGATTCTCCGGAATCGGAAGGGGAAGCATTGGAGTCCAGCGAGGAGGAGCCGGAGAAGGAGCTTACGATCGAGGAGCAGTTGGAAGAGGCCAAGCGCTTGGCGGACGAGAATTTCAAAAACTATCTACGGGCAGTGGCGGACCTGGATACCTACAAGCGTCGCGTGATTCGCGAGAAGGACGACCTGCGACAGTACGCGGTTTCGGGCCTGATCGAGTCGGTTCTGCCGATTTACGACAATATGGGCCTCGGGCTCGTCTCGGCCGAGAAGGACTCGGACCCGAAGGTCGTGGTGGAAGGGATTCGCATGGTGTTGGCTCAATTCAAGAGCGTTCTCGGGGAGAACGGTGTCGAGGAAATCGATCCGGGTCCGGGCGACGCCTTTGACCACAATCTCCATGAAGCAGTCCAAACCCAGCCCAGCGACGAAGTGGAAGCGGGAGCGATCGTGCAGTTGATCCGCAAGGGCTTTTCTCTCAACGGGCGACTGGTCCGCCCGGCGACGGTTATCGTCGCGGGAGAGGCGGCCGAATAAGGGGAGCGTAGCCGCAGCGAGCGAGGGAACACTGGAGACGATACCGTGAAAGAGGACTATTACGAATTGCTAGGAGTCAGCCGCCAGGCGTCGCAAGACGAGCTGAAAAAGGCCTACCGGAAGATGGCGGTCAAATTCCACCCGGACAAGAACCCGGGCAACAAGGAGGCGGAAGAGAAGTTCAAGAAGGTTTCCGAGGCCTACGAAGTGCTCAAGGACGACCAGAAACGGGCGGCCTACGATCGCTATGGGCACGCTGCGTTCGGCGCGGGCGGCGCTGGCGGAGCCGGAGGCGCTGGCGGTCCGTTCCACGACCCCTTCGATATTTTCAGCGAAGTATTCGGCGGCGGCGGTGGCGGCGGCAGTATTTTCGAGGAGTTTTTTGGTGGCGGCACTCGCGGAGGTTCGGGACGCGGTGGCGCGCAGCGCGGGTCGGACTTGCGCTACGATTTGGAGATCGAGCTCGAAGAAGCGGCCAAGGGCGTCGAGAAGGAGATTTCGTTTCGCAAGCCTGTTCAATGCGCTCGCTGCAACGGCAGCGGGGCGGAGCCCGGAAGTGGGGTCGTAACCTGTCCGACGTGCGGCGGAACGGGCCAAGTGACCGCTTCGAAAGGCTTTTTCTCGGTGCGCCAAACCTGCTCGACCTGTAACGGGACGGGCCAGAAAATCGAGAAAGTATGCACGACTTGCGGGGGCGAGGGACGCGTCAACGAGACGACGAAGATCAAAGTCAAAGTGCCTCCGGGAGTGGATACGGGCTCGAAACTCCGCTCCGCCAATAACGGCGAGGCTGGGATTGGGGGCGGTCCGTCCGGGGATCTTTATATCGTGATCCATATTGCGGACCACGATATTTTCGAGCGCCAGGACGAGAATCTGTTCTGCCAGATTCCGATCAAATTCACGCTGGCGTCGCTCGGTGGAACGATCGAGGTGCCGACATTGACGGGCAAGGCCAGTCTCAAGATTCCGGCGGGTACCCAGTCGGGTACTACATTTCGTCTTAAAGGCAAAGGACTGCCCAGCTTGCGCGGCGGCTACTACGGCGACCAAATGATACGCGTGGATATCGAAGTGCCGACTTCGCTCTCCAGCGAGCAGCGCCAGAAGCTGGAGGAGTTCGCTCTCGCCTGTGGCGATGCGGACGAGCCGGTGGGAAAGACCTTTTTCGACAAGGCGAAGAAGTTCTTCGACTAGCGAATGAGGAGGTGTCCGCTCGGAGATCGGACGCTACCGTTGGGGATTTCATGGGTAGTGGCCGATCTCCGAGCGGCCAAGCGACTTTAGTTCTTCGCATTTGGGCGGGATGCGCTAGCATTTGCGTTCTCGGTTTTCTCACCCCTCACGCTTCGATCCCATGATACCCCTAATGCCCGTATTGCGTTCTTGGGCGCTCGCCTTTGGCGTCGCTTGGCTGTTTTCAGTTCATCCGACGATCTTCGCTTCGGAAGAGCGTTGGAAAATCGAGATGAAGGAGAGTCCGGAATGGTACCGGATCGTCGCGGATGGGTCTTTGTTGATTGCGGGCAGGGATAGCCTTTCCAACTATTCGTCGGAAGACGGCAGCCTGCGTTGGAAGCGCGAAGAGATCGGCGAACCGTATTCGTACGATGTATATCCGTTTCCTGGGGACACGCATCTCTTTATGGAAGTTCGCCCGTCTCGAAAGTCGCGCAGCAAGTCGAAGGTGCGCGTGTTCGAGACGATCAATCTCGCCACCGGGGAGGCGGACTGGAAGATCGACAGTTTGACTGGCGACGTGGTGGGTTTCCAAGCTGTCGAAGGAACGAGCGTTCTTCTCGCGTTTGAGTTGGTCAAGCTTCGAAGCCGGGACGATAGCGGGTTGTTTATTTCGGCCTTCAATGCGGCGAACGGATCGATGCTCTGGAAGTTGAAGTACGGCGACTCGAGGGCTCGGCTGGGCTCGACGCGGGAGAAGGGCGAGGCGCGGATGATGAACTACGCCCGCCCGACCGTAGACGGCGACTGGATTTATCTGCCGTTCCGAGGTCTGCACGCGATCGACTTGAAAACGGGGGAAATGAAATGGGGGCATTCGTTTAGCGTGACGGATTTGAAGTACCGTTTTGGATACGCGTCTCCGGTGATTGTCGGCGATCGTATCTACGCCGCGGGCGAGGGCTACGTGTACGCGTTCGACTTGGCGAGTGGAAACGAGATTTGGAAGTCGAAATTGAGAGGTTCGTCTCCGATAAAAGAGATTCTCCCGGTACCGAGTATGAACGTGACGCTGGCGCGGACGGGCGGGCTGTTTTCGGACGGGTCCAAGCTGGACTCGGAGTCTTCGATCTCGATCCAGGCGCTCGACGATTCGAATGGCAAAGCGCTCTGGCGGTATTCGGACGCGAAAGGGAGCCTGAGCGAGTTGCATATCGACGAAGCGCGGAGCGACGTGGTGTTCGCCGACAGCGAGGCGATTGTGGGTTTGAACCTGGAAGATGGGGAAATTGAATACGAGACGCCGTTGGTTTACTGGCGGCTTTACGGATTGTTCGACGAGAAGCAGAGCGGATTCTCGATCGGCGGCGGTTTTTCCGAATCGGTTGGAGGCGCGGCGCCGACGGGCGGAGCGGGCGGTTTGGGAATGGGCTCGCGCAAGCTCGATTTAGGGGCGGACCCGATCGCGGCGGAGCCCTGGCGGGACGAGATTATCATTCGCGGCCCACACTATATCGTTTCGTTTGCTCCGTCGGTGAGGGTGCCGCAGTGGGCGGCGATTTTCAGCGACACGAAACGGATGGACCGGGACTTGCGCCGCACGGGCGACATGCCAGTTTTCAGCGGCAAGGACTTGGCTTATTATCTGACGAAGCTGTATGTGGGCAAGGGCGGCCGCCAGCGCCAGGCGTTCGTGATGCTGGGCGTGAGCAAGCGGTCCGGGAAAATCCTGTCTCGCCACGATTTCAGGAGCGTCGATTCCCGTTTTTTGATCGATCACGCCCGGGACAGCTTGTTCGTATTCGAGAGAGGGCGTAGGGAGACCTTGGTTACGTCCTTTAGCTTGTAGCGTGGCTACCGCGCCGTATGTTGCCCAGTTTCGAGTGAGGAGTTTATTGCACGCGATTTTTTACAGGAGAAGTACTGGCCCGGTTAGGACACTCCGATTTGAGGAGGTCGTCGCGACGGTTTTCGGATGAGCGTTCTGGAGAGATGGCGCGGGCTCTGGAAAAAGGAGTCGACGAAGAAAGTCGTGTACAATGTCCTGGCTCGGAATTTGGCCCGCAAGAGCGACGCGGTGTTGAACTGCGGCATCGCGCTGGATGAGCCGAACGCGTTTCCGCATCATTTGGCGCCTGAGGGAGACGAGGCGTTGGGCCTTCAGCTGTATTGGAAGGTTTGCGACGGAATTTTGAAGGATGGCGACTCGTTGCTTGAGATTGGTTGCGGCGCGGGCGACGGGATCGCGTTTTTGGCGAATTGGAGGTCGCTCATACGTGCGGAAGGAATAGACTTCGCTCGGAAGTTGATTAGGCTGGCGCGTAGGCGACATCGTGATACGCCGATCTGCTATACGGCGGGGAACGCCTACGACTTGCCTTATAGCGACGAGTCGTTCGACTTGGCTCTGACGATCGAGGCGTCGTGTTGCATGACGGACAAGATTCGCTTTCTCGAAGAGGCGAAACGCGTATTAAAGCCGGACGGGCGGCTTATTTGGTCGGATTTCTTCTACAAGCGCGAGACGGCTTCGCACTCGATTGCTCGATGCGAAGAGGCGATCGAATCGACGGGCTGGACGGTCGAGTCGAAGATCGACCACACGGCGGCGGTTGTGGCGGCGCTCGATCGAGTCTCGGCTTCGCGAGAGGCGCATGTGGAAAAATCGGTTTGGAAACCGTTGCGCGGAATCGCTCGCGATTTCGCGGTGACGCAGGAGAGCTCGCTGTATCGCAGCTTGAACGAGGGTCGATCGAGCCATCTCCTTTTTGTCCTTAGGTCGACGTCTTAGCCTGTGGCGATTTGGAGAATCTCTTGCTCGAACAGTTCGAGTAGCCGATCGGCGTGGGCGGCGGGCATTTCGCGCGAATCGTAGTGAAGAGTCATCCTCAATTCCCCCGCATATACGGAGGTTTGCAGGGTGGCGTGAGAGTAGGGCCGGAATGGAGCGATCGACGTAAACGTTTCGAGCCGGGAGCCGCCGCACGCGAGTTTTCCATCGCTTTGCCTGAGTCGGCTGTGGGCGAACTGCTGCCCTACGTTGGTGTATACGCTGGTGGTGCGTGGCGTGTCGCGCTTGCAAAAACTCCTGATCCCGCCGGGAAGATGTCTGCGTATCCATAAAACAATGAGAAAGGTCAGTCCGAGATTCCCTTTCTTGATGAGCTGCATGTCTTCTTTGGCTCTGCGGATGAGGCGTTTTTTGTTGGACAGTCCTTTTGCTTCTCGGTCGATCGACACGATGCTGATCGCGTTGCAGGCGGACAGGCGCTTGTCCGCTTTGCTTCGGAGGTTCACGGGGACGCTTACGCGGATCCAATCCGAGGGCGACCCGAAACCTCGTTCTTCTCTAAACGCGCCGATCGCGAAGTGGAAGTAGGCGAGGAGGAGGTCGTTGACGCTGTAGCCCATTGTTTTCGCGGCCCGCCTGAAAGCGATGTACTGCGTTTTTGATAGGGTTTTGGTTCGGTAGCGCGGAGCGTCTTGGGGGAGTTTCAGGAGTCGTGGCGCGGGCGTTTGAGAGGGCGTGATGGGCGAGACGCGGCGGCGGAAAAGGGTCGTGGAGATCAGCAGGCCGGCGATTTGGGCGGGGATGAGTGCGAGGCGTTTTCCAAGCGTGAGTCCGTAGCGGTTTCGACTGGCGAGTCTCTCTGTTTCGAGGGGCGGGAGTTCGACGGCTTGGTTGTTTTCGATGGCGTCGTAGGCGATGAGGACTTCGTGAAAGAATGCGAGCGATCCGGCTCCGTCGGAAACTGCGTGGTGCTGCAGGACGAAGAAGCGCCAACGTTCGGGGCCGTATGAAATGAGGATTGAGAAGGGCGGATCGGTCTTTGGGTCGATCGATTCGAATCCGGTGTGAGGCGCGGAGTCGTCTTGCTTGCGGAAGACGATGGGGAGGGAGCGCTCTGGATCCAGTTCCCACGCGGGCCGTCCCAATCGGGTGTTCACGAGCCTGGCCGTGAGAAGTGGGTGCCGTTTGCTCGCGATGCTGACGGCTTTTTCCAGGGACGCTGGGTTGACGCGCCCGTCGAAATCGGCCTTGAGCCACGTGTTGCAGGGGAACTCGTCGCTGTTTTCGTGGAACAGGTACTCTTCAAAGACGGTTAACGGAAGCGTCGGCACAAGTTAAGGGTGTCCGGATTCGGCGCTGATCAGCGGCATTTGGCAAATTAGGCTCGTATTTGCGGGGGTCAAGTTTATCGGATGAATGAGTTCCCTAGTGCTGCGTTTGCATGATTCGCTTTGTTCATGACTTTTTCGATACGATTAAGTATCTCGATCTGGCCCGCTCGAATATGGTGGCGGCGTGGCCACACTCCTATTACCGGAGGGAGTTCATCCATCTCAAGTTCGCTCACAAGAATCTCTTCGTGCTCAACCGGCCGGAGGATGTGCAGCGCGTCATGGTGTCGAACGCGTCGAACTACCGGAAAAGTCTGGCCAATCGCCAAGCGCTCAAGCCGATTTTGGGGAAGGGCGTTTTCGTAAGCGAAGGGAAGTTGTGGGAGCGGCAACGCAAGATCATGTCGCCGGCGACGCATCGGAGTCGGTTGGGCGGTTACGCCCGCACGATGATCGAGGCGGGGCAGGAGATGATCGAGAAGTGGGACGCGATGGAGGAGAACGCCGAGATCGATCTCACCGAGGAGATGACGCTGCTTACGTCCGACATTATCACACGAACGATGTTCAGCGTTTACTTGCGGGAACGGAACGCGCAGCTGTATCAGGCATTTCAGGACTATCTCGCTTCGCATGGTCGGATTCACATAAGCGAATTGATCGGACTGCCGTCGTGGTTGCCGCGGCCGGGCCAGTGGAAAGGCCGATCCGCGGTTCGCTCGTTTGACGAAGTGATTGTGAGCGTCCTGGAAGAACGGAGACAGTCGAACGACGCGCATGACGACCTTCTCGAGATGCTTCTGGAGTTTAGGGATCAGAAAGGCGAGCCGATGACGTTCTCTCTTTTGCGGGACGAAGTCGCCTCGATTTACTTAGCGGGGCACGAGACGACGGCCATCACCTTGACTTGGGCCTTTTACTTGCTCCATGAACATCCGGAGATAAAGGAGCGGCTGTGGAGCGAGATCGAGACGGAGCTGGGCGGGGAGGCTCCGAGCTACGACGCGATTCCTCGCTTGGCGTTCACGCGGGCGATCGTGGACGAGACCTTGCGGCTTTATCCGCCGGTCCACGTGTTTTCGCGCCAGGCGTTGGGGGAGGACGCGCTTTCGGGGAACCGAATTCCGAAAGGGTCCTTCATGACGATTTCTACGTGGGTGCTGCATCGTCACAAGTTGCTTTGGGAGAATCCAGAGGTGTTTGATCCGGACCGGTTCATGCCGGACCGTTCGAGCTCGGTTCGCCCCTTTTCCTATATCCCATTCGGTGCGGGGCCTCGCATATGCATGGGCAAGCATTTCGGTTTGATGGAAGCGGTGCTGCTGTTGGCGTTGTTCGCTCAGCGCTACGATTTTACGCTGCGGCCGGGGCATCCGGTCGAGCCATTGGGCCGGATGACACTTCGTCCGCATTTGGGAATGCCGATGACTTTCAAGCGACGGGTTTAGGGCGAGTTTTACGCCCTTTTGTGGATTTTCTGCTTTTTCCTTCCAAGCGCTTGGCGCTTAATCCGTTTCATGTTCGAGGTAAGGGCTAAACTCTCTCAATCCGAGTTCGCGTCGATCGAGACTCTCATTTTTGAATCGGAAGGGATGGAGAATTGGAATTTGTATGAAAATTTCGATGACAAGGGCTACTGGGTGCAGGGTGTGTTCGAGACCGAGCGAGAAGCGGCTGCCGGAAAGGATCGGCTGATTTCCGAAATCGACTTCGAGGTGGAGTTTTCAATTATGGAGCTCGCGGACGCTGATTGGAAAGACAGCTACAGGGACCACTTCCATCCTTGGTCGATTGGCGGCTTGCACTGGGTTCCCTTGTGGTTGAAGGGCGAATACTCACTTCCAGATGGTGACGAGGTCGTTTGGCTGGACCCGGGCATGGCGTTCGGGACGGGCAATCACGCCACGACGCGGCTTTGCGTGGAGCAGTTGATCGCGTATCGGGGAAGCGCGGCGGACGCAAAAGTCGCTCGCGTAGTGGATGCGGGTTGCGGGTCGGGCATATTGGCGATTTCGGCGGTTAAGTTAGGTTTCGAAAGGGCTTGCGGATTCGATATTGATGAAGACGCGATTCGGATTGCAGACGAAAACGCGGCGGTAAACGGAGTGGAGGGGGATCGCTTTAGAAATTCGGGTCTCGACGAGGGTCTTGAAGGGGGTCGCATTGACTGTCTGATAGCGAATATTCTGGCGAACGTTCTTGTGGACAACTCCAGGTTGCTTGTCGATGCGGTCGCTCCTCGCGGGTGGCTGATTCTCAGTGGCATCCTGAGCAAAGAGGCCGACGATGTAGCAGCTCACTTCGCGAACGCTTCTGTTTGGAATAGCATACAGACCGACAAGCTTGAAGAATGGGCGAGCGTGAGACTGGTAAAAGCCGATTGAAGCTGGCGCATTGGGCGCCCGTGCCCGAAAGGACTTCACGGTCGAGGCGTGTTTTTCAATTCCAATGGCGCGACGCGACTTTCAGACCTGCTTCCTCAGTTTTGAATCCGGAGGACGCGGATGCGAGGCGATCGGGCGCGGGTTCCAGGTCCAAGGTCATCGATTCCGTTTCTTTACCTGCTTGGCGAGCGAGATCGGCGATGCAGGCTTGCATGGACGAGACGGAATGCTGCAGTTGCCGGGCGGCGGTCGATGTTTCCTCGGTGGAAGAAGAGGAGCGGGCCAGGCTGTTCTCTTGAGTTTTAGCGGCGGACTGGATCGAGGTTATGTTTCCCAATTGCTGCTCGGAAGCGGCTGCGATTTTGGACACCACGTCGTCTACGTCGCGCACTTTCCCGACGATTTGCTCGAGAGAGGCTCCTGCGGTGTCGCTAATGCCTGAGCCGCGCGAGGAGCGTTGAATCGAGTCCTCAATTTTTTGCGCGGTTTCGCTTGCCGCTTGGGCGCAGCGTTGGGCGAGGATCCTGACCTCGTCGGCAACGACGGCGAAACCTACTCCGCTATCGCCGGCTCGAGCAGCTTCGACAGCGGCGTTTAGCGCAAGAATATTGGTTTGAAACGCGATCTCGTCGATCGTCTTGATGATGGCGGAGATTTCGTCGCCTGACGATTGAATGTCCGTCATGGCGGCTCTCAGTGCATCCATTTCTTGGAGACAGCATTCTGCCGTATTGCGCGCGTCTTCCGTAATTTGGTTGGCGTCTTCCGCGAGCTTGGTGTTTCCGGTGGTTGATTCGGTGAGTTCCTCCAATCGATCGCTCGTCTTATTCAAGTGATTCGAGTGATTGTGGGCTTCGCGGGCCATTTGGCTGCTGGCTTCCGCAACCTGGTCCGCCGCGGACAGCGTTTCGCGCGAGCTTGATTGAAGCGTCTTCACTGCGTTCACGAGTGTCCGGGTGGTCGCTTTTGCGAGAAGGAACGATAACAGGAGCGTGATTGCGATAACCGAGGTAGACAGGCTTACGAGCCAAGCGAAGCGGGCTTTGTTCGCGGCTCGAATGCTGCTGGCGCTGGCGATGATCGAATCGGAGATTTGGTCTTCGACCTGTTTCATTAAGTCGATTTTCTGCGTGATCCGATCGAACCAATCATCTGGATCGACACCAAATCCGCCTTCCAGCGCTTTTTCGAACGCGACGCGCCGCCAAGCGGCTACTTGATCGACTGCGTTTCCCCTCACAGTTCGCTCATAGAACGCCACATGCTCGGGACGGCCGAGGGCCCTAAACGCGGAGAGGTAGGTTTTCTGATTGGCGATTACCGTGCAGTATCGAACGAAGAAGTCGTCTTTGAACGCGCCGGATCCGAACGCGTTGCTTAGGACCGCTCTCTCGATGCCCATGTTTTCCTTGGCTCGCAAGAAGTCCACGTAGGCGATGATCAAGAGGGTGATCTCCGATTGTTCGGTCAAGTGCGAGACACTCTCAATGAGGTCTAGGTAGTTGTTGATCAGCGATGTGTAGTACGCGACTGCTTCGGCGGCGGAGGTTTCGAGGGCGATGACTTTTCTACGCCATTTCTCGGTCTGTTCGATTAAGTCGCGCCCGCGTTCTACGCGCGCTTGGAAACTCCCGCCGTATTTCGAGAAGTCGTATTGGTCGACGACTTGCTCCAGGCGGTTGGTGAGCGAGTCGGTACTTCGGTATTGTTGTTGGATTTCTGTCACGAAGTTCTTGCCCCCGCTGCCGATGTAGCCTGCGGATCGACCTCGCTCTTTTTGCCATTCGTGAATGTTGTTCGCCAGGTGGGCGCTAAGCTGCGAAAGCTCGGCGACGGATTGGACTTCTCTCTCTATCTGGCGCGTTTCCGATAGGTGATCCAGAACCGTGAGAGTCAAGAACCCGACAAGGCCACCAAGAGGCACGAGCGTGATCATCAGAAGCTTCTTGGAGAAGCTCAGACTGCTAAATATCGAGTTCATTGCATTGTCGGTGGATCGTGTTACTCCCAGCAATAAATCGGTCATAAAACACACAACTAAACAGTGATTTTTGAAACGTAACACAGGGTTTTAATGGACAGTTTTTGGACATGTCGACGGGGCGAGTTGGAGGTGCTTGAAGCGCTGGCGTTCAGGCGCGTCTCGATTCGACCTCTGGGCGATTTCGCCAAACCGTGTTGGGGGGCGAGTCGCGCGAGATTCGGTGTTCGCCGAGGATTTCCTAGGAACCCAAGGCTCGAATGGTGTCGATTACGGCGGCAGCGGTGTCTTCCGCCTGTAGGACGTCGGATACTGTCACCACTCGATTGCCTCCAGCCTCGGCCACGAGCGCGGCATTTTCTCGATTGATGCCGCCGATGCAGAAAAACGGGACGCGGGGGGATTGGCTAGCGACCCATTTGACAAGCTCCAATCCTACTGGGGCGTAGTCGGGCTTGGTTTGGGTCGCGAATACAGGTCCCACGGCGAAGTAGTCGATGGTGTCTTCTGGAAGCTCCATGGCGGCAGTCGCCTGATCGACGCAATGGGTAGAGAGCCCGATGATTCGATCGGGTCCGAGGCGGGCGCGAGCAATCTTGGGTGGCGTATCGTCTTGGCCGATGTGTAGACCGACATCGGGATAGCGCGCGGCGAGCTCGAGGTCGTCGTTGACGATGAGAGGAGGGTGGTTTTCTGCATTCTTGTCGCGAACTTCTAGAATCTGGTTTAAAAGTGACTCGCGTAGCGGACGGGACTCTCGCTTTGCCCGAATTTGGATTAGACCCGCGCCACCGTTTACGAGGGCATTGTATTTCTGAATCCAATCAGTTTGGCTAACGTATCCCGTATCGAGAATTCCGTAGAACTGGGTGTCTTTGGTTATTTCCGTTTGGGCGTCCATTCAGTGCAGGGGATGGAGAACAGATTTCCTGGAGAATGGGATGCGGCAAGCTTGATTTTAAACAGGTTGCATTGGATTCTGCCGTACAGGCATGGGATCTAATTCTGAAAAGCTGCGTTCTCGCCGGCGGAGTTGTATGCCGCTTGTGAAGAATCTGATATCCAATTCCGATTTCTGGACTGAATCGGTTCCCTTGGGTCTACTGATCATTTTTCTGGTAGTCGGTGGCTGGCACATTCAACGCAATGCCCTCGCCTTTGCTGGAGGCTCCGATTCGAGTGGATACCTTCACAACGCTCGAATGCTGGTCGAGGGCGAGCTGTATGGCGAAGTCAGGCTCGTAGGTGAATTGCCCTTTGATGCGCTGCATTCACACGTTTACCAACCTCTGGGCTTCCAGATTGAACCGAAATCCCAGAGGCAGCGTCCGACTTACCCATTCGGACTGCCCCTGTTGTTCGCTTTCCTCGATCTGATTCTGAGCGAAGAGTTGTCGGTGTTGATCGGGATTGCGCTGATCGCCGTAGCGACCCCGCTGGGGGTCTTTCTTTGCGGGCGAGCGATTGGATTGACTCGTTGGTGGTCATTGGCGGCTGCGCTGGCCATTGGAATGTCTCCTGTTTACGTATTCATGGCATTGCAACCGATGACGGATGCGTATTCAGCCTGTCTTGGAGTCTATTGCATCTATTTTGCCCTGAAGCTCGGAAGAGAGGCTGAGCGAGCTCACTATTTCGCACTCTTGGTCGGAGCGTTGTTCGCGCTGCTAGTTATTACACGTTTATCGAACTCCCTATTCGCGCTGGCCCTTTGCGTTACTCTGATTTGGAAATCGGCAACGGCCAAACAATGGTTGCTCATAGGACTCGGCGGATTACCGGGGCTTGTGTTTCTAGTGAGCGTCAACAAGTCGCTTTACGGCAGCCCCTTCAGTACGGGATACGCGGGCCATTTCGAGCTATTTAGATTGGAATACTTCTGGAAAACAGCGTGGCACTTCGGCAATTGGTTGTGGATAACGCTTGGACCACTGGCAATTTGCGGGTTTTTAGTATCTCTTGTATGGATACGCCAACAAACCGGTCTCATTCTGTTGCTGTGGACGTGGGCGGTTCCTACGACGCTGCTATACTCGTTTTATCGTTATTCGAGCGAAGCTTGGTGGTTCTTGCGTTTTCTCCTTCCAGTATACCCGGCTATCGTGATTGGCGGTTCATTGGCCCTCCAAGGGATTGCTAGGAGCGTTTCACGCTGCAGGAAAAGTTATTTTCTTGTGACTGCATTGGTCGCGGCGGCAGTTATTTTCAGTTTTGCCTGGGAATGGCATTGGACGAAGAAACTCGTTCGCTACCTACCGAAGGAGAACGAAGTATATGTGAAGTTCGCGAATTGGGCGAAAGTGAATGCGGCTCCGGACGCATTGATGATCTGTTTTCAGTTGAGCGGTAATGTATATTATTATCTTCCCAATCCGATCGTTCGATACGATTTGCTGAAGCGGGATCAATGGGAAGTGATCATTCAGGAGGCGGAACGACTGGATCTCGAGGTGTACGCTCCTTTATTCCTGTTTGAATGGAAGGAAAACGAGGCGCTTGAGAGGAAGATCCCAGGCGTTTGGGTTTTGGAGGAGACGTTCAATGATTGCCACCTCTATCGATTGGACACGTCCGCGACGATCGAGCAAATGGTCAAATTGGACTAACGCGACCTAGTCTTCCTTTGATCGCTCTGGATTATTGCCAGGCGGAGGCGGCTTCAATTCGGAGCGAGGCGGCTCGGGTAGTTCGACTTCGGGGACGATCTCCACGGGGGCGGCTTCGTCGACGTCGTTTTTGCCGAAGCTGGTGACCATGATTTCGATGGGGCCGATTTGGTCGAAGCTCAGGGACTTTTGGAGGAGTTCGGTGATGCGGCCTTGGAGCCGTTCGCTGGTCTCCTTCAGGTTTTCCGGGGAAGCGAGTCGAAGCGTAACCGTGGTGTTGATTTTCTCTCCAGCGATCTTGACGACGGGTCGGGCGGCCTCGACTGAATTGTCCCGAAGGCAGGCTTGGCGGATCAGGTCCTGCAGGGCTTTGCGGGATACCAGAACGGTTCCGGTTTCGCTCGAGAACGCGGTGAGCCGGGCGGACGGCTTTTTCAGGAGTCGCCCGAGGCCGAGAATTACAAGGATGAATACGACGAAGATGCCGGCGACCGTGTAGACGGAGAGCCCTTCGATGAATTCGATCGCTTGTTCAATAAACGGCGGCATTCCGTGAGTCGGTCGTCGCGGGGGCTATGCGTTGTCGCCTTCTTCGAGGGTGAGCGACTCGTCGTCGGCCATTTTCACGCCTTCGATGATGACGTCTACGCTGGCGACGGGCTTGCCGGTCATGTTGGTGACTTGCTTGGCGACGATCATTTGCAGGGTTTCCGCGGTTTTCGCGAGTTCCACTCCGTACTCCATGAGGACGCGGATTTCGATCGTGTAGTTGCCGGCTTCGTCTTCGGAGACGCGGACGCCTTTGTCGGATTCCTTGCTGGAGATTTGGGCGATGAAGTTCTCGACGAAGTTGCCGCCTACGGCGAGCACGCCGGCGACGTTGATGGCAGCCATTTTCACGATCGTGGAGACGACGGTGTGGTTGACTTTGATTTGGCCGAGCGATCCTTCGGATTCTTCACCGGTTTCGATAGTGCTTTCTTGCGAGTCCATTTTTAACGAGAGAATTAGGAGTTAAGAAATGTGAATGTGTATGTGTTGTTTATAGTGTGAACCCGTCGGGCGGGGTCTTGTTGCATATAATCGACGCGAATTCTGCGTTTTGCGCCTCTACTTTTCCATTTTAGTCGAAATTGGGCGTTCGGTCCATGAAATCCTCCATGAATGCGGTGGTTGCTTCCCCGGCTTGGAATTTGGGGTCGCTGATGATCGCCTTTTGGAGAGGGATCGTGGTTTTGATCCCGCGGACGATGTACTCGCTCAGGGCTCGATACATGCGTTCAACGGCGACTTCGCGGGTCCGGCCATAGGTGATCAGCTTGCCTATCATGCTGTCGTAGTAGGGCGGGATTATGTAGCCGCCGTAGGCATGGGAGTCGACGCGGACGCCGTGTCCGCCGGGCGCGTAGTAGAGGTCGATGCAGCCGGGGCTCGGGATGAAATTGCGGGTGGGGTCCTCGGCGTTGATGCGGCACTCGATGGCGTGGTAGTTGTACTGGACCTCGTCTTGGGTGAACCCGAGGGGTTCGCCTCTGGCGATGAGGATTTGCTGCTTGATGAGATCGATGCCGGTGACTTCCTCCGTGACGGGGTGCTCGACTTGGATCCGAGTGTTCATCTCGAGGAAGTAGAAGTCGCCCTTGCTGTCTACGAGGAATTCGATCGTGCCGGCTCCTTCATAGTCGGCTGCCGCCGCTGCGTTGACTGCGGCTTCGCCCATGCGTTTTCGCAGGTCGTCATTAACGAATGGAGACGGCGCTTCTTCAATGAGCTTCTGATGCCGGCGTTGAATCGAGCAGTCGCGTTCGCCCAGGTGCACTACGTTGCCGTGCTGGTCGGCGAGGACTTGAAACTCGATGTGGCGTGGGTTTTCGATGTACTTTTCGATGAGTACTTCAGCATTGCCGAACGCCTTCTCTGCTTCGCTGCGCGCCATGACGAATTCCTTGCGGAGAGAAATGTCGTTGCGAGCAATGCGCAGACCTTTGCCGCCTCCACCAGCGACTGCCTTAATCATCACTGGGTAGCCGACCTCGCTGGCGATGCGAACCGCTTCGTCTTCGCTGTCGACAGTGCCGTCGCTGCCACCGCAGACGGGAACGCCCACTTGTTTAACCGTCTCCTTTGCGACTGCCTTGTCGCCCATTTTATGGATGGACGCGGCGGACGGGCCGATGAACTTTATGTTGCAGGATTCGCACTGCTCGGCGAAGTCGGCGTTCTCGGCGAGGAAGCCGTATCCGGGATGGATGGCGTCGACGTCGGCGATTTCAGCGGCGCTGATAATGCGGTCGGCCCTGAGGTAGCTCTCGAAGCCCTGGGGACCGCCGATGCAAATCGCCTCGTCCGCGAGTTGGACGTGGAGCGACTCGACGTCCGCTTCTGAATAGACGGCGAGGGTTTTGATTCCGAGTTCGCGGCAGGCGCGGACGATGCGCAGGGCGATTTCGCCTCGATTGGCGATGAGTACTTTCTGCATGTGTGAGAGTCTTTAAAAGTGAAGCGGCAGCCGAATGGGAATCGGGCTGCCTGCGTTAATGCGGAGGGTCGGCGCCTCGCCGATCAACTAATGCGAAAGAGTCGCTGGCCGTATTCTACGGGCTGTCCGTTCTCGACGAGGATTTCGGCGATGGTGCCGCTTTGCTCCGCCTGGATCTCGTTCATGATTTTCATGGCTTCAATAATGCAGACGATCGTGTCGGTAGATACTTTGTCTCCAGAATTTACATACGCTGGGTTTTCGGGCGACGACGACGCGTAGAAAGTGCCGACCATGGGTGAGGTGATGTAGGTGCCGGAGTCCGCGTCGGCCGGGGCGGCCGCGGGGCTCGCGGGGGTGGCCGCAGGCGCGGGAGCGGGGCTGGCTGGCGCTGCGG
Source organism: Opitutaceae bacterium (assembly GCA_028284235.1). Lineage (GTDB taxonomy): Bacteria > Verrucomicrobiota > Verrucomicrobiia > Opitutales > Opitutaceae > Pelagisphaera. The sequence goes on along the minus strand of JANQSC010000015.1, from coordinate 1,273 downwards.
GGGCCGCGGGAGCGGCCGGGGCGTAGCTGACGATTTGCGGCGGGGATTCCGAGCCGGTGTCGCGCTTGATCTTCAGCTTGAAATTCTCTTCTTCGATCGCGAATTCCGAAAGGTCGGACTTTCGCATGAGATCGACGATCTGCTTTATTTCCTTAATTTCCAAATCTCTACGGGCGTTGAGGGTCTACGGTTGGTGGGAAGGGATGTTGGTGAACGTGTTTTCGCGGGGACGCAATGTTCTATTTGGCCGAGATTGGGCCGAATTTTCCTAATTTCCACCCTAAAACGAGCGCGTTTGAGCGAAAAGGACGCGTTTGCTTCACTATTATAACGAGGAGCGCGGGGAGAATCGGCGCTGCGGGATTGCCAGGCATAGGGCGATAGCCTCTCCCGGCGCGGAATTTTCGAGAATTTCCAGTTAGGTCTTGAATGCGCGAGTCGAATAGGCAGTTTGCGTCGTTCCTTGTTCTTTTCACGAGCCCGATTCCGGGCGGAATCGACTGTTTTTCGGGGGCCAAAAAGTTTTTTCAAAAAACGCTTGCTTTCGGTTTTCGATGTGGCAGCTTCCGTTCCCTCCTGTTCTTTTCGAGACCGCTTGCGGTCGGCTAGATTTGCGAGGAATTCGCGGACGAAATTTTTTTGAGAAAGTGCTTGATTTCGGTTGGGCAATTTACAGTTTTCGTCCTCCTTGCTCTTTCCAGTTCCTCGAGGCGTTCGCGCCTCCGTTTCTTTCGGCTGATTTTCGTTTGAAATCGCTTGACGAGACGTCGCGGGTTTGAAATGGATGGAGGCTTTCCCAAATGGGATTTCCCGTTCTTTGAAATTTATTTTGTACGATTGATTGCAACCCCAATCAATTATTTAAGTATCTGATAAACAAACACTTTGTTTGTCAGCGTAGTTCAAGAATCCACGGATTTCTGAACTCTCTATTTTTCGGAGAGTTTGATCCTGGCTCAGAATGAACGCTGGCGGCGTGGTTCAGACATGCAAGTCGAACGGGATCGTTCAAATAGCTTGCTATTTGAACGTGAGAGTGGCGAACGGGTGCGTAACACGTAAAGAACCTACCCTTATGTGGGGGATAGCTCATCGAAAGATGAATTAATACCGCATGTGATTTTTCTCCGCATGGAGAAGGGATTAAAGCTGGGGACCTTCGGGCCTGGCGCATAAGGAGGGCTTTGCGGCCTATCAGCTTGTTGGTGAGGTAACGGCTCACCAAGGCTAAGACGGGTAGCTGGTCTGAGAGGATGATCAGCCACACTGGAAC
>JANQSC010000007.1 GCA_028284235.1 Opitutaceae bacterium | reverse complement strand
GGTGTCGATGCTGGACGGCCCGGCGCTGAGAGCGATTATCGAGCAGGAGAATCCGGACTTGGTCATTCCCGAGGTCGAGGCGATTGCCACGGATACGCTGGCCGAGTTGGAAGCTGAAGGCGTGGCGACTATTATTCCGACGGCCCGGGCGACTCAGCTTACTATGAACCGGGAAGGGATCCGTCGTTTGGCCGCCGAGGAGTTGGGTTTGGCGACGTCGCCGTATCGATTTGCGGATACCTACGAGGACTACTGCGAGGCAATCGAAGTGATTGGCATGCCGTGCGTGATCAAGCCGATCATGAGCTCTTCGGGCAAAGGCCAGAGTGTGGTAAAGTCCGCGGACGACATCGAGTCGTCCTGGAACTACGCGCAAGAAGGCGGGCGTGCGGGTAAAGGAAAGGTAATCATCGAGGGCTTCGTCGACTTCGATTACGAGATCACGCTTCTAACGGTACGGCACGTGGATGGAACGAGTTTTTGCGACCCCATCGGCCACATTCAAGTCGACGGCGACTATCGAGAGTCCTGGCAGCCGCAGCAAATGAGCGACGCAGCGCTCGATAACGCCAAGCGTATTGCTGCAGCGGTTACAGGCAGTTTGGGCGGTTTGGGCATTTTCGGCGTGGAGCTTTTCGTGAAAGGGGACTTAGTTTATTTTAGCGAGGTGTCCCCGCGCCCGCATGACACGGGTATGGTGACGATGATATCGCAGGACTTGCCCCAGTTTTCTTTGCATGCTCGGGCAATACTCGGATTGCCCGTTCCAGAGATTCGCCAGTTTGGGCCGAGCGCGTCGGCGGTGATTCTGGTTGAAGGGCATTCGGAGCAAGTGTCCTTCGGCAATCTCAACGAAGCGCTCAGCGCGCCCGACACGCAGCTTCGGCTGTTTGGCAAGCCCAAGGTTGCCGGCAAGCGCCGCATGGGAGTTGCTCTTGCCCGTGGCGCCGATATCGAGGAGGCGCGCGAAAAGGCGCGGAACGCATCTGCAGCGGTCGAAGTCGCTTTGTAAAAACGCCGTGTCTGCCGCCTAGTGGAGGGCGTCCATCATCGTCCAGATCCACCAGACGAAGAACGTGCCGAACCACATTAGGACGTAGAACGCCGGTTTCATGTCCGGCATGGTAAGGTAGGTCAGCAGCGCTAAAGCTGAGGACGTGATCACGGACGCGATCAGGGACTTCCTGACCTTTCGTTTCCTTTCTTCTTCCGTCATGGGAGTTTTCGGTCTCAACGACTGGGGCGGACCCTTGAATTCGCAATCTTTTTCCGGGCGGTTGGGAGTTTGAAGTTGCGATCTTAGCTCGGCTAATTATGAATATAAGAGTTCTCGTGTATTCGTATATGAGATACCTTCTACACTATTACCCCTAAAATCGGAGCGACACTATGATATCGATTCACTTAAACGGCCGCGATGTTGAGGTCGATGCCCCTGCGGACATGCCTCTTCTGTGGGCGGTCCGAGACGTGCTCGGGTTCACCGGCACAAAGTTTGGATGCGGCATGGGCTTGTGCGGCGCCTGTACAATGCATATGGACGGGGCGCCAATTCGCTCCTGCGTCACTCCACTGAGCGCCGCTGTGGGGAAAAAAATAACGACCGTCGAGGCGGTCGGCAGGGACGAGGTCGGGAAGGCGGTCCAAAGCGCGTGGGTGAAAGTGGGCGTGCCGCAATGCGGCTATTGCCAGTGCGGGCAGGTAATGAGCGCTGCGGCGTTGCTGGCGCGGAATCCGTCGCCGGACGACGCGGAGATCGAGAGCTCGATGGCGGGCAACATTTGCCGTTGCGGGACGTACAACCGAATCAAGACCGCGATTCACACCGCGTCTTCTTCGTTGAAGGGGGGCGCGCAATGAACCGATCGTTTCGCGACTTCACGATGACGAGCCACGGGATGGATCGTCGCGGCTTTCTCAAGGGTGTGGGAGCGTCCGGGGCGTTGCTCTTCACGGCGAATTGGAATTGGGCCCAGAGCGAACGGAAAAAGTACGGCGGAGACGCCATGCCCGGCGGCACCAAGCGCGACCCGAAAGTGTTCATCGCCATCAATCCGGACGGCACGGTGGACATCACCTGCGCCCGCTCGGAGATGGGTCAAGGAATCCGCTCGAGTCTTGCGTTGGTAGTTGCCGACGAAATGGAAGCGGACTGGGACCGTTGCCGGGTTGTCCAGGCGCCAGGCGACGAGGCGCTTTACGGGAATCAGAACACCGACGGTTCGCGAAGCATGCGTCACTGGTACATGCCGATGCGCTATTGCGGGGCGGCGGCGCGCCTGATGCTCGAGCAAGCGGCGGCGGATCGATGGGGAACTCAGTTGATCGAAGTGAGAGCGAGCAAGCACAGCGTGATTTTCCCTCAGGCGCGGCAGAAATTCGATTTTGGAGAATTGGCGTCGCGGGTGGATGAAATGGAACTGGCCCCGGGCGCGGCAATTCGGCTCAAGCGACCCTCGGAGTTTCGCTACATTGGAAAGGACCAGACGCTCAGTTGCGACGCGGATGACATTGTTTCCGGAACAGCGACCTACGGGGCGGATATCCAAAAGGTCGGGATGGTCTATGCCGTTGTGGCCCGTCCGCCTGTTTTCGGTAGCAAAATGGAGTCTTGCGATGATTCCGAAGCGCTGAAGGTGGATGGCGTTCTCAAGGTGATGCCGATTGAAGGAACCATGGCGCCTTCGAATTTCAAGCCGATCGGCGGCGTTGCGGTTGTGGCCGAGAATACCTGGGCGGCGATCAAAGGGCGCGAAGCTCTAAAAATCAAATGGAGCGGGAGTCCGAACGATCACTATGATTCGCAAAGCTACCGGGCGGCGATCGAAGACGCTGCGACGAAACCGGGCAAAGCGATCCGGTCGGAGGGCGATTTCGACGAGGCGTTCGCCTCCGCCAGCAAGACGCACGCGGCGACCTACTACCTGCCGCACATTGCCCACGCCCCGATGGAGCCGCCGGTGGCCACGGCGCTGTTGAAGACGAATTTCCTTGAAGTTTGGGCCCCGACTCAGGCGCCTGAGGCGGCGCGTACCCATGCGGCGGAGCGGGTCGGACTGCCGTTGGAGAAGACGCGCGTCAATGTAACGCTTCTGGGCGGTGGATTTGGACGCAAGTCGAAAGCGGACTTCGTCAATGAGGCGGTGGAAATTGCCAAAGCCTTTCCGGGTCGGGCGGCTCGTGTGCAGTGGACGCGGGAAGACGATATACGTCATGACTATTTCCATACGGTTTCCGCCGAGCATCTCGAAGCGAGTTTAGATCGAAGAGGAAAACCGACAGGATGGCTGCACCGCTCGGTAGCGCCGACGATCGTGTCGATCTTCAGCGAAGACCCGAAAACCCAGGCGGAGTTCGAGTCGAACATGGGGCACAACAACATCCCGTTTGCAGTGCCGAACGTTCGTATCGAGAATCCGGAGGCAGCCGCCCATACGCGCATCGGCTGGTTTCGCTCCGTATCCAATATTCCACGAGCGTTCGCGGTTCAGTGCTTTATTTCCGAGCTGGCTGAGAAGGCTCGCAAGGATCCGCTCAAGTTTTATTTGGAATTGTTGGGAGAGGACAGGAAGATCGACCCGGGCGACATCGGCGACGGCTGGAATCACGGCGAGAACCCGGAAAAGTACCCGGTCGATACGGGGCGCTTGCGCAAAGTCCTGGAAACCGCGGCCAAGGAAGCCGGCTGGGGAAAGCGCTTGCCGAAACGGCGTGGCATGGGCCTCGCGGTTCACTACAGTTTCGTCACCTACGTGGCGGCCGTATTGGAAGTCGAAGTTGAAGAGGGCGGCAATTTAGTTGTCCATAAAGCGACTATGGCGGTGGACTGCGGTCCTCAGATCAATCCGGATCGGATTCGTTCCCAGATGGAAGGATCGTGCGTCATGGGTATCGGGCTCGCCACTACCGGCGAAGTGAGCTTTGCAGACGGAACTGCCCAGCAGAGCAATTTCCACGACTACACGGTACCGCGAATTTCGTCGGCGCCCAAGTCGATCTCGGTTCACTTGGTAGATCCGGGACGGAACGAGGAGCTCGGCGGCGTGGGCGAGCCGGGCGTGCCGCCGATCGCGCCAGCCTTGTGCAACGCGATTTACGCGGCGACGGGCAAACGGATTCGCCAGCTGCCGATCGGCGGGCAGTTGGGGTAAGTGGTGTCCGGCAGACAATAGATGTAGGGCTGGCGCTTGCGCCATGCCGCGGATGGGGTTTCTCGCTCGACACACGCGGCGCTTCGCAAGCGAAGGCCCTACGAAATTCCTCTTTTGCAACAGGTTCCTTGCATACCGTATTGAATAGCTTGATTTGTATCCAAAAAACGAGGAAAACGCTTCGACGCAACGCGTCGAAGCGTGTATTATTCCCTCCTCAAGGTTTCCCTTGAATTCGTTTGCTACTTCCGGGTCGCTTCGAGAAAGCCCATGTAGGCGAGTCCGGCGACGGTCATGGTAGCGTAAATGAATAGTGTGCTCATTGATTTTCCTCCCAGTTAAGTTGTGTACGTTGATCTATACACAGGGCAGTGGAAGGTGGTTGCGCTTTTTTTGAATTCTTCAGCTCATAGTCCTAATCCTACTCATAATCTTAATCTCAATAGTTCTCCGTAGAGTCGCTCGCTCGGTTGGTTGATTAGGATTAGGAGTATGATTAGGATTAAGAATCGCGGGGCTTTAGCTAAACCGAGATTCGATTGCGGGCGCGTTTGAACTCGATTTTCAAGGGTTTTGTTCGGCCCTCAATCGTGAATTCGGCGACGAGTTTGGATCCTTTTACTTTGTATTCGATTTCTATGACATCGGTATAGTAACAGCCTGCGAACGAGTTGGGCAGGTCTGAGCGCTCGGCGTACTTGGCGTCGAATTCGCGTTCGTCGAGAAGGCGAGCTAGCCCTTTGCGTTTCTTCGAAAGCCCTCCGTCGAGGACGCCTTTGTTCATCGAGACGACGTTGCCTTTGTGATCGAGTTCGTAGAATTCGACGTATCCGCGCGGATGAATGTTGAGAATAGTCTTGTATTCGATCGACTCGTTGTCGTCCGGATCGGCCAGCCAGTTTCCGGTCAGTGGCGAGGAGAAGATTCCTCTCATGAGTGGTTCGCCGCGGTGGCCGGACATTAGGGCGAGCTTGTTCTGAAGTTGCGTGACGAGTTCGATTTCCTTGTCCAGTTCGGGGTCCCCAGCTCCGCGCAGTTGGGAAGAGAGTTGTCTCAGTTTTTGGTATGCGGACTCTTGATCGTTGCGGGTGTGGTGGGCCTCGGTCGCGGCTTTGAGAGAGAGGTACTGGTTGATGAGGTTCTCGCCTCGGCTCAGACCGAGGCTGGCGTTGTTGCGACTTCGAATCTTGAAATCGAAGGCCTGTCGCGTGGGTCGTTTCGATCCGGCTTCCTTGTACTGTAACTCAACGGTCGATACGGGTGTCCGGCTCCGTAGATCGGGTCCGGGGAGATCGTTCGGCCCTTTTTTAGCGAGCGCGAAGTACATGGCCCCTTGGCGCAGGCTCAGAAACAACGTCTGAACTTTCAGTTCGACGCTGCCGTTTTCGCCCCATTCGAACAAGTCGGCGGGGACTCCATACACGCCTGCGATTTTGTATCCAGAATGCGGGGAGATCCGAAGTTTCATGTCGTAGGCGAGTTCGGTCACCATGGTGGCGAATTCGTTCTCGAATTTCTCGACCATCGTTGCCCGGTCGGGGAAATAGAAGAGGTTGCCCCCGCGCACGCTGCTGACTTTCGTAGCCAGTTCGGCCCCGAATTGCACGCCGACTCCGATGGTGGTCAGGCCAATTCCCTTTCTCGACCCGGCTTTCATGATACTCATGAATCCGCGAGCGCTCGTGTTGCCGACATTGGGTCGCTCGTCTGTGAAGAGCATGAGCCGTGTGACTCCGTCGAAGGTTTCGGAACTGGATTCCGCGATCTCGTAGCCAACCTCGAGCCCGGCTTCCATGTTAGTGGACCCGGCGGACTCGATCGATTTGATCGCGTCTTTGATGTAGGCCTGGTTGTACGCGTTGGTTCGAGTCGGGGCGAGGAAGAGGTGGCTGCGATCGCCGTAAAGGACGATTGAAAGCTGGTCTTCGGCGTCCATTTGCTTGAGGACTTTGAGGAGGCTTTTTTTGACGAGTTCCAAGGGTTGCCCGCTCATGGAGCCGGATTTGTCGACGACGGCGACTAGGTTGAGGGGAGGCGGGGACCATGTGTCCGGCTTGAGTCCGGAATTGAATCCGATCTGACCGATGGCGACTGCTTCCGGCAATTCGAGGAGTTGCGCGGGCATGGCTTCGCCGAATACGCAAAGGAGGCTGTCGCAGTCGGAGTTTCGTTTCAGCGGGAGGTCGTGTTCGCTGAAGAGGCCCTCGGCGCTGAAGGTACTTGGATGGGGAATGTTGCCGAGGTTGATTTGAGCTCGAGCGTAGTTGATGTCTTGGGCCCCGCCGGCGCTGGCGCCGTAGCCAATGTCGCCGGAGGCGTCGACTGTGAAAGGGGAGAGCTCGAAGAGTTCGTCGTCTTCGTCATCGTCCTGCCCGAGGGCGGGAGGGAAAGTCGCCAACGGCAGGGAGAGTGACAGTGTGGCGGCGAGGGTTTTTTGGATCCATTGATTCATAGCGGTATTCGGTTTTGGGTTCACGGTTGGTTGACCCGCTGAGAATATCGCTTAGCCGTGTAAATGTCGTCACTCCGATGTAACGAGTTGTAAAGGCTTGCGCCAGTGTGTATCCAAGCGTCTTGGATAGGGACGGGGTCGCTTGATCAAGCGATGTACTTGTAGCCGACGCCGTGAACCGTTTTGATACAACCCTGACCCCCCGCCGCATTTACTTTCGGACGGAGTTTGGCGATGTGCTGATCGAGGGTGCGGGTGGTGCCGGCGTAGTCGATGCTCCAGGCGCGATTGAGGAGGAAGTCGCGATCGAGGGCCTCGTTGGGGTGGGCGAGGAACAGTTCGATCAGAGTGAGCTCGCGCTCGGTCAGGTCGACGGCGCCTTCGCCAAGAGTGGCGGTAAATTGTTTCCGGTCGATAACGGCGTCGCCGAAGTGGAACGTCTCGTTCGAGCGCGGTTTCTTTTCGGTGGACGCCATGTATTCGAGTCGCCGTAATGACGTGTGGATACGGGCGATCAACTCGCGAATGCGGAAGGGTTTGGCGATGTAGTCGTCGGCCCCGAGTTCGAGGCCGAGTACTTGGTCGATTTCCTCGGTTTTGGCGGAGAGAATGAGAATGGGCACGCGCTTGTCTTGCTCGCGAATTTTGCGGCAAACGTCGTAGCCGTTGAGATTGGGGATCATGATGTCGAGAAGGACGAGATCGAACGGCTCGCTGGAAAACAACTCCAATGCTTGGATACCGTCGAAGGCGGGCGTCGACTCCATTCCGTCGGCCGAGAGGGCTTCGGCGATTCCCTCGCTAATGGTGGGTTCGTCTTCGACGATGAGAATGCGTTTCGGGCGGGCGGGGTTCATTTTTTGAATTCGATGATGAAGGAGGCTCCTTGTGTGTAGTTTGTGTTTAATGACAATTCTCCGCCTAGGTCGCGCACGACACCGCGAGCGATGGCGAGCCCGATTCCGGAGCCGCCGGTTTTGCGCGAGAGCGAGTTGTCTAGCTGAGTGAATGGCTCGAAAACACGTTGGGCGTGCTTCTTCGGGATCCCGGGGCCGTCGTCGGTGACGACGAGAGTCGTGTTTTTTTCTGATTCCTTGATCTCCAGATCGACGCGGGTTCCGCTGGCGGCGTATTTGGCCGCGTTTTCGAGGAGGTTGACGAGGACGCGTTTGAGAGCGTCGGGATCGGACTGAAGAGTTGCGGGACTATTGCGCGATTGAAGTCGGGCGTCGAGTTCCGCTTGACGCAATATGGGCTGGCATTCTTCGATCGCCTCTCGGGTGATGGCCGCGAGGTTTATCGTCTCGCTGGCGTAGCACGGTTTTCCGGACTCGAGGGAATTAAGGGCGAGCAGATTGTCGACCATGCGGGAGAGTCGCTCGCACTGTTGGGCAATCGTAGTCGCGAATCGCAGACGTTTGCCTGGCTCGATGTGGGAGCGAGTAAGCAGGTCGGCGTGAATTCCGATGGAGGTGATTGGCGTTTTGAATTCGTGTGAAACACTGGATACGAAGCTCGTTTTGCGGAGAGCTTCGCGGTATTTGCGATCGCTTTGAACGGCGATGAGGACGCCGCATAGAATGGCGAGTGTGGCGCAGACGATAATGAGGGTGTAGGATAGGAGTGACGCGCGGGTTGGTTCGCCCGCTTCGTCTGGAATGCTGAGCTGAACATATCGCCCGTCCCAGTTTGCCAGGGGCGAGTGTTTGTTTTTCTCGTCGTTGCTTGGGATGGAATCGAAATGTAACAGACGAGTGGATACTCGTTCGGAGGCGACGCTGCGGGCGACTTGATTGAGGGCGTCGACGAGGCGGGATTCCACGAGCGCGAATCCTCTCACCGGTTCGTCGGAAGCGATTCTATGCCAGCAAATCCATTGACCCGTTTCGTCGTTGCCGGTTCGCAGCCAAACTACGATTGGTTCGGGCCGTACTCCGCGGTAGCGGGCGTCTTCCAGGTTTTCCTCGAAATATCCGGTATTCCAGTCGAGTTCGGTCGCACTGCCGTGACGGATCACGCGCGCTTCGTCGCCGCTGTCGGCGGGATCGTTCCGAAAGCGGTTCTCCAGGGAGCGAGCGGTTGTCGGCGCGAGGGAATTTCGCGTGAAGCCGTCGTTCGGCGTCCATTGGAATGGGGTCTCGATGATCGAGTTGCTCTCTGCCCAGCGCGTGAGCTGAAAGCCCAGTCCTTCTTGGTGGAAGGAGAGCAACTGCTGGGCGGACTGGCGCTGGATCGCCGCGAAGGCCGCGTCTACGCGATCCACGATTTGCCGATGAAGCGCGTCGCGCTCCGTTTCGATGGCGGACTTTCTGAGTTGGGCGTCGCTGCTGGTGTAGTTCCAGGCCAGACCGGCGAGGAAGAGGCTGGAAGCGGCGAGAGACAGTCCCGCGATGAGCGATCCTTTGGATTTCATTGCGGCGCGGCGGGGATGATGTCGCTGAGGACGCTTTCTTCGATCTGGCTCGTTTCGGGTGAATTGAACCGGTCGTACACCTGTTGGAGGTCTTGGATCTGATCGATCAGCAGATCGTCTTCGAGATCCAGGTTGATCGACTTGAGCGCGTTTAGGGAGCTTCGGATTTCCCGGACGGCGCGGTTGTTTCTTCCTTGGTTGGAGAAGGCGATGGCGTCCTGGACGCTGACCGCGATCTCCTGGGCGAGGGCGGCGCGCAAGACGGGCCGGTTTATGGTTTCGAACGAGGTGGAGCGCGAGTCGATGAACTGGGCTTTCACGGACTGGGTTAGGGTGACGGGCTCCGAACGCTCTGTTCCCATGGGCGTGTAAGTCAATGTCGCTTCCGCGAGCTTTCCGAACGGATCATCGGCTTCGCTCGCTCGGATCAATCCCGAAACGATGGCGGAGATCGTTTGGTTCTCGTAGAGGTAGTCCCACTGGAAGCGGAGTCGTCGGCCATCGATGGTGGCTCGACTGGCGTATTGTTCGTCGATCTCCAGACGCGAGCGGTAGACGACATCGAGGTGGACGTCGCGAGCGATCGGGGTTTTGAGGGCGTGAATCGCTTGTTGGGAGGCGGTTGTGAGGGTGGATTCGTCCGCGACGATTTCGAATCCACCTCCAGTTTCTCGAGTCAGCGTCTCGAGGAGTTTCTCAGGGGAGTCGTTTCCAATTCCAATCGCGTCGATCGTGATGCGCTCATTGGCGAATGAGCGGGCGAGGGCGGCGAAGTCGCTGGTCTCGCGCGGTCCGCGCGTCGGCGGGCCGTCGGTGACGAGGAGGATGCGGTTGACGCTCGTTTCGGTTTGGTAGCGGCGCAGTTGGGCCGCCGCCTGATTAAGCCCGTCGTAGAGGGCGGCCCCCCCTGACGCTTTGATAGACTCGACCTTGAAAGCGAGGGTTTCCAGGCGATCGGCGCGCTGGGCGGGAATTGGCGTCTCAGCCTGCGAGCCGAATGTGACAAGGGAGAGAATGTCGTCGTCGGAAAGGGCCTCTCGACTGGCGATGGCGGCGGCTTTGACATTGAGGATTCGGTCGCCGCCCATGCTGCCGGAACGGTCGATGAGGATGGAGAGGTTGACGGTCGGGCGCGGTGTGCCGTCGTTTTGTTGGCGGGTTTGGATTCGTGCTTGGGTGTAGAACTGGCTTTCGGTCAGGTAGGGGTAGAATTCCCGATCGAGTTCGAAGTGGAGTTCGACGTCTGCCAAAACGGGCCGAGCGAGAGCGACGGCGATCGCCGCGATGAGTATGCAATAGTTCCGCACGGCAAGGACTGTAGGGGATAAGCGCTGGAATGTCGTCACGTCGGTGTAAAAGTGTGTAACGAAATGTATTCTCGGTGGGCAAGCGGGATATTCCGTTCCGGGCGCGGGGCGGGATCGAGCTAAAGTGTTTGATTCTTCGGCGTCTCCCGCTAGAAAGCCCGGTTTTTCTTCCTATGTACAACGACGCAACGCAGGTATTACGAGCTTGGCTCGACGGTGTGAACGCTGGGGACGTCGATCGCGTGCTCGGTCTCTACAGCGAGGAGGCGACGCTTCTTCCGACGTTTTCTGACAAGTTTCTCGAGGGCTGGACTTCTCTCCGGACCTATTTCGAGCGCCTTTCGGGCGAGTCTCTCGTCGAGGTGGTTTTGATTCCGGAATCGGTGAAGGTCCAGAAACTTGGCGCGAGCTCGTTTTCGATCGCGGGGATGTACGACTGGGATTTCGAGGGCAAGGAACGCATCCCGGCGCGGTTCACGTTTTGCGTCGAGCTTGAGGAGGCGAACCCCATCGTCCACCACCATTCGTCGCTGCTTCCGACTCCTCCGGCCTGAGTCGCCGCTTAGTTGACCGACATTTGCAGCCGGGCGAACTGAGACGCGTCCTGCAAGCGGGTCGTCGACCGGAATGTGAAACGGGTGAGTCCGTCTACGGTCGTCTCTTCTTCGAGCATCGGACTGAGGAAGTCGGTAGTGAATGCCGGTGTAACGCTAAATTGCACTCGGGGCACGATCGACTGGATGGACGGATCGACGTAGAACGAGAACATTAGGTACGCGTCGCCGTCGATGGTCTGCGTGAATACGGCGGGCGGGGCGCCGGAGCTGGGATCGTTGGCGTTCGAGCGGGAAAGGAATTCGTAGGCGTTGATGATGCCGTCGCGGTCGGGGTCGTCGTCGAAACCGCGCTGGTCGGCGGGGACGCCTTGGGCGATGAGCGAGTCGGTGAATCCGAGAATCAGGTCGATTGTCGCGGCTTCCGAGAGTGTCGTTCCGCTCGCGTTGGTCACGGCCACGGTGTACTCGCCTGCGTTGGCTGCCTGGGCATTTGGCAGAACGTACGGATTGCTGGTCGCCCCGGCGATGTCCTCGCCGTCTCGTCTCCACTGAAAAGTGGTCTCCGAATCGCTGACGAAGGTGACTGACAGGCTGAGCTCCGTTCCCGATTCAACTGTTTGGCTGGCGGGTTGAACGGTGATCGTGGGGGCGTCGCCCGCTGCGGCTCCGACGGAGTCGATGACGGATCTGAATGTTTCGATTGGGGCGCTTAGGCTCTGGTATCCTGTTTCTGAGTACAGGAGCTCCCATTGCTGGTGACTGGACGAGTTGGCCACGCCGTTGATGATCGCGAAGATGGGCTGATTTGACGGCTGGAAACGGCTGGCGACGGCTCGGTCGAAGTCGTTCAGCACGAGGCCGAGGTTGAAGAAGTTGACGAAATTCTGCGTCTGCGTCTCGGCGCCGCCTTGCAGATTGAGCGAGACGTGCATGACTTCCAGATTATTCGGGTTTCCGCCTCGGGTGGCATAGTAGTCCACGATGCCCGGGCCGATGTCTCCAGCGGCGGCCTGGCAGAACGGGCACCAGTAGGCGAACCATTCGAGGAAGACGATTTTGCCCTCCATGTCGTAGAGGCTGACTTCCTCGCCGTTGGCCCGGTTGACGAGGGTGAAATTCTCGACGATGTCGCCCACTTCGTAGCGCTGGGCGGAAGCGGAAAATTGAATGACACAGGCCGCAAGAAGCGGTATAATTTGTATTGAAATTCTGGGTATTCGCATTAGTATCCCCGGCTGAAAGCGAGCTGGAACACGGTCCAGTCTCGATCTTGGTAGAGGTTTTGAAAGAAATCCACGTTGCCCAGCGCGGGTTCGTAGCTGGAGCTGATCGGAGCGACGTAGGCCCGTCCGGACCATTCCTCGCCGACCCATTTGAGCCCGAGTCCGAACTTGCGGCTGGTGACGCCCGGCGCGGCGGCAGTGAATAGCGAGTTTTCGATTTCCCCGGTGTCTTTGTAGTATCGACCGTCTAGATACAAGGAGATCGATTCGTTGAATGCGTACTCGACTGCCAGGTTGGCGTAGTGGGCGTCGAACTGAGGGTTCTCGGTCGAGCCGCCGACTTGGGCCCGAGCGATCCAGCGATCGCCGAGCGCGGCATTGAGAGCGTATTCCGCCCCGTAGCGAGTGGAACGCTCGCTCGTCTCGGAAGCGCGGAGGGTGAATAGCCCGCGTAGTCGTTTGGAAAGTACGTTTTCCGTGGACAGGCTGACAGCGCTGGTGGCGAGAACGGTTTGGCCGCGGCTGAGGCCGTCGAAGTCGATTTCATAGCCGGGAGCGATTTCGTCTTGCAGTTGGGAAACAGTCAATTGGAGGTAGCCCGAATTGGGGAGGTACATCCAGCGCAGTCCAGCGTTGGCGTTGTAGCCTTTGGGCGCTGCGGTTCGATAGAGTTCGGCCCCGGGCACTTCGCCGAGTTCACTGAATTGCTGGCGGTAGTATTCGTCGAGCCAGGCGGAGCGGAAGTTGTTGTATCCGTCGTAGGCGCCGCCTCCAAGTAGTACAGTCCATTTCTCGGAGAGCTCGTTACGCCCGTTGATTTGGAGGGCGTTGTTTGATTCGGAGCGTGAAAGGGCGGCTCCGTTGAGGTCGAATGGAACAGGGACGTAGTCGAAGGAGAACTCGCTGGCGGAGAAGCTGAACTGGGTGTCCCAATTCCCGATTTGGGCGCTGGTGAGCGCGTTGCCTTGAAAGAGTGATACGTCGTCGGAGTCGACGAGTTCGACGGAGAAGTCGAGTCGTTCGAAGGGGGCGGCAGCGGCGATCGCGAGCGACCAGAGAGCGGCGATCGGGGCGCCGATGGTCTGAAATGGGTTCCGGTTCATAGCGTTAGCGACACGCGGTGCATCCAGCGGCTTGCCCGCCTCCGGAAACGGCGCTGCCGGGCTCGATTTGGGAGAGCAGGTTGATTTGCTCGTTTTGAACGGGATTGTCCGAGAAGGTCATTCCGTTTTGCGATACCAGGCCTTGCTCGTAGACGGGCAAGGTGGCGCAGCCGGAGATCGCTAGAGCGGCGATCGTGATCGTGGCGATTGTCGCAATTCGTTTTTCGGTTTTCATAGTTTGCTATTAGAGAGAGCTTTGTCTGGGCGGGTTTATTCCCGGTTTTCGCAATTAATTCGGGACCGCGACCGGTTTGCTATTCGGGGCGACTGGGATGGCTGGGACTGGCGGCCGATGGAATTGGAAACGACTGGCGAACGATTTTGATCGCGGGCGATTGAATTCGGCCCTAGTGCAATTCGATCTAGGAGCGGAAATTTGGAAGGTCGGCTCCCGGTAGACGCCCGTAGATGAACATCATTTGGATACTTCGAATCACTTGCCTTTTTCAGATCGCGTCAATGGGGGTGTTGTTCGTTTTCGAAGCGGTGCGGATGAAGGACCAGGGCGTTTCCGAGTTCGACATCGGTCTGATCCTCGGGATTAGCAGCATTGTCTTTATCGCGAGTTCTTTGTTCTGGGGCCGGCTGGCGGACCGGCATGGCTGGCACAAGCGGATCGTCGTTTGGGGGACGGTGGGGTTCGCTGCCTTGTGCTTCTATTTCGCCTATTGCGCGGAGCCGTGGCAGTTTTACATCTACGGGGTGTTGCGGTCGGTTTTCATGCCGATGATCGCGGGAATCATGCCCGCCATCGCGGTGAAGGCGCACGGGACGGAAAACCAGGGGAGCAAGTTTGGGGTCTACCGCGCGTTTGGCTCGATTGGCTTCATTCTCGGCACGATGGGTCTGCCTCTTGTTTTCAACGACATCGGGGTCGTCGCCCAGGCGTCGACCGCGTTTTTGGCGGGATCGCTGTTTCTGCTCGGTCGATTGCCTCCGCCGGAGGCTCATGTGGAGCGTCGCGCGCCTCTGCGTATTCGTAATTTGGATTCGCAGGTAAAGCTATTTTTTGTATCCATGTTTTTTATCTCCATGGCGGACCCGGCGGTACACGGTTTTTTTAACGCGTACGCTCGCGAATTGGGAGGAAGCACGCGTTTGCTCGGGCTTCTATCGGGCATGTTCGGGTTGGTCGCGTTTTTCTTTCTTCCGCTAATGGGCAAAGCGATCGACCGGTTTAGGCCGAGCTCGGTCTTGATTGTCTCGTTTGTCGCCCAGCCGCTGCGCGTGTGGGTGACTTCTCTGTTGAACGATCCGGAGATGCTCTGGATCCCCATCTTGTTTCATGGCGTTTGCTGGGGCGGCATCGAGGTGGCGGCGATCGTTTACCTGTCGCGCCGCGTCGAGGAGGGGCAGAAGGCTACGGTGCTTTCGTTCTACATGGCGGACCGAATGCTGGGCGGTTTTATCGGCGCGAGTCTTTGCGGATACGTTGCGGAGCAATCGGGCTACGTGACCATGTTTCGCGTGATGGCGGCCGCTTCGCTGGTGGGAGCGTTGGTTTACTTTTTAGGAGTCGTCAGGCAGCGGAGGGAGGAACGAGGATTGGTTGTCGACTGACAGGGCGGCGCAACTGAACCGTTTGCGTGCGTTTTTCATCCAGGCAAACGCGCCGGGACGGCGCGTTCCACCTTCTTTCGTAATTGGATTAGGTGGAACCCGCCGTCCCGGCGGGTTTGTCTGCACGCATGCGGCTTGAGCGGGGATTGCCGCCTCTCAGGCGATGGGGAAGTGGATCGTCGTTTCGAGCTCGTTTTCGGGTGCGGAGCCGGGCTCGTTCTCGTACACTTCGTAGGGGTGCAGGCGTTTGTTTTTCTTAAACACTTTGGCTCGCTCGCGCATCATTCCCGCGGCCCAGGCGTTGCCGATGTGACGATAAGGGCCGGTGTGGGCGACGCGATAGGTGGAGTGCGATTCGAGAGCGCCCGCGGTCACGTTTGCGGGCAAGCTCGAAGGGACTTCGGCGACCGGTACGGCGGCGGTGTATTCAGTAAACCCTTTCACCATATCGAACTTGTGGTAGATGGAAAACGGGTGGCCGGAAGGTTTCACTCCGGCGTCGGAAAGCGCGTCTTTCAGTGTGGTGAAGTCGGCTCCCATGCTCGGACCGATATCGGCGAGCGTGCAATTGGTTCGTACGCCGATGTATTGAATTTCGGGTTGATTTTCCGCGCTGGGGAAGTCCAGTTTCGACGGCACGCCGCCGGATTCAACCAGATCTTTGAGCATGTTCAGTCCGCGGTCGTAGTCCATTCGAATCATCGCGGTCATCATCTTCTTCATCCAGAAAAGGAAGAATGGAAGAGATCCGTCCATGGTCCAAGTGGCTTGGGTCCCGCTTCCATTCGCTTCAAACGAGAAGGACACGGAGGAAACAGATTTCCATGGCTTGAGGAATGTCAGCTCGTATTCGATTCGTTGATTCGTCTCTTCGCGCTCGATCCGCATCGCGCCACTTCCCACGATCGTTCCGTCCCAAGTGTAGCTGTTTCCATCCGCGGCGACATCGACGGAGCAATCGGGCTCCGCGATTAGCCAGGGCGACCATTCGGGCCATCGTCTGAAGTCGCGCACGACCGCATAGACGGCTTCGGGCGATGCGTTGATTGTGATGGAACGGCTTAAGGAAAACGCGGGCATGGCAATCGTGTGGGGTTGATTTACCGTAAGGAAAGCGAACCCGATTGCGTCGGGCAATTTTATTCTGCCCGTGGGTTTGAAACCAAGAGTTGAAATTGGCAGGCATTTGCGCCGAAATGGCATCATGTTCCCCCACAGCAGCTTGCGAAAGCGGTTGGCGATTTGCGTAATTACCCTTTTTTGGCTTTCGGTTTCCGGTTTGGCGAAAACGCCGGACTATCGATTGGACGACGATGGCAGCCAGTCGAGAAAGAACGGGCTGTCGCGCGAGGCGATCCATTCGTTGCGGGCAGCGTTTCTAGGACGGGAGTTTGTCATTCGGATCAACTGGAGCGCCAACCACATTGTCCACGACGGGCAGGTGAAGCACGAATCCGAGACCTACGCGAGCGCTTCGGCCCAACGCAAGGCGTCAAAACGCGGAATCGAATACGGAGCGTTGGTGAGCCCGGCAGGGGAGGTTTCCACCATTACGGGGATGAACTTCATGCACCCTCACGACGTTTATCTGCACTTTCGCACGAGTCGTGGATCGATCGGAAGTCTCGTGGTGCGGTCCGAGATTCGAGGCAAGTCGACATTTAAAAAATGGGAGGACAATCTGTTGACCCCGCAATGGCTGGAAGCTCAATTGACGAATCAGTCGCTACGTTTTTTGAAGGCGTCGAAGCCGCTGAATACGCAGGCAGTCGCCGCGACGCTACCCCAGGCGCAGTCGGGGTTGCGGCTTTCGAGCAATCCATTTGGCGGAACTACGGCTTCTGAGCCCGAGATCCGCAGGGTGTCCCAGTTCCCATTGTATTTGGACGCGTTGAGCGTGCGGGTGGAACCGCCCCGCGTGCAAAAGGGGCAGTACGTCAGATTGATCATCGACTATGAAATCGCCGGCGAAGGGAATGGCGGTGTAGAGGCAATCGAGTCTCGGTATTTGAGTTTCAACGACAACTCTTTGCCGGGCTATCCGGTCGTCAAGGCGTTCGAGCGATCGATCGGGCCGAATGAATCGGTTTATCGGCAGCGCATTCCCTCTTCGGCTCGTTCAGGTAGTTACACGTTCAAAGGCGAAGTGGTCGTCAATGGGGAGAGTATTTCGAGAATCGTCCAGTTTACGGTCGCCGACTGACGATGCCCCAACAACTCGTCCCGATTCAATTCCGAGCGCCCTGAACTTCCCCTGAGTGAACGCGAGCAACCCCACGCCATGACAGTTTTCATGGTAACGTTACCATGAAAACTGCTCAAGCGGGTCAGGCAGGAGTTTGAGATTCGGGCGAGGATTTTTGCGGGAAACGTTTCGCGGGATCTCTGGGAGTCGCTTCGGCCCGCCGCGTGTTAACGACCTTCTTGTCCTTAGTGCCGTGCGTGATCAGCGTTTTCTCAGAATCCGGGAACGTCTGGGATTGCGTTGGCTCCGGGGCAGTTATTCGCTTTAAGCTGCTTGATCAGGGCGCTCGACTCTTGGCGAAGCATGTCCATGCGGGCGGCGATGCTTTGTAATTGAGATTGGGATACGCTTTTGGGGTTGCTCTGGTAGTTGACGAGAATCTGCGAGGTCGCGGTAATCTCTTTGCCGATCACTTCGAGTCGATCCATTATTTTCTGACAGGCGGGACTGACTGTGACGTTGGCATTGGCGGGGGTAGCGACGGGTGTTGGAGTGGAGTTGATGCCGGCGGGAAAGCCGTTTTGGCCGGGTTGCTGCAGTTGCTGCAATTGGCTCAGCGTCTGGGCGAGTTGGGGATTGGATTGAGCCGCCTGTTGCTGGAGGGTCTGGATCAAAGCGTTCGGGTCGGTCCCGGTTCCGCCGCTTTGGAGCTGTTGGGCCTGTGAGACAAGCTGTCCGATTTCGGGATTCGCTTGCATGGCTTGCTGCTGCAGCACTTGGACGAGGGCGTCTTCGCTGCTGAGATTGCCGCTTCTTCTTAGAGCGCTGACGCGAATAGCAGTGTTGAGCAATCCCATCAGGCCGCGTTTTCCACCGTCTTTCCCTTTGTCGGGAGTTGTATTCGCGATGGAAGGCGCGTTGGTGAGCGTTTGGGCGAAGGTTTGCTGGTGGATGAGACCTTCCTGTCTGGCTTGGGCGATGGCGGTGGCTCGCTCGTTTTGCGAGGTTTCCAGCGCTTGGCTAAGTAGCGAGCGAGCGACCTCGTCCTGGCCGCAATTGGAGGCGGCGTTTTCCAGGGCGGTTCGCAGGTGCGTGACGAGAGAGTCGAAGTCGTCGACTTCAAGCGCGGTGTACGCTTCTTGAAGGGCGGCGAAGTAGTCGGCGGAGCGGGCGGCCCAAACTTCGATTTCGCTGTAGTTGGCGTTGATCCAATCGTTGGTCGGATCGTTTTTCAAAATGAGGTCGGCGAGTCGTTTCGCTTCTGCGTAGTTGCAGATTTGGGCTGCTTCGGCGACGGCCTGTATCCAGCCAGTCACTTCCGCCGAGGATCCTGCCGGATCGTCTCCCCAACCGGCGTCCGAAGCCCAGGAATCGCGATTAGTGTCGTCGCTGCCGAATCCCCCTTCTCTCCAGCCGGGTTCCGATTGCGGCGCATCCTCGGGCAGCCGCTGTTCGACCCCTAGGAGAATCTCGCGGCGAATACCGGGCAAATTTCCGTTTCTCAAATAGGACTCCAAATCCGACCGCGACTTTCCCGGTCGATATTCGAACTTCCCTTCGCGCACGCCCGCCTCGTATCGCTCGAGAAGCGTTTCCGCTTGAGCGTCAGTCAGCCGGCTTTCCCCCTCTGCGGGGAGGAAGACAAGGAGCGCGGCCATCAAGATGGGTGGGAGAAGGCGCATGGGGTAATCGAAGTCGGTTGCACATTACTGAATATCGAGTTCATTGCCAGACTATTCTTTCTAAGGCGTAGGGATGGAACGGCTTAGCGATGGACAAATCGGCAGGTTTCGCCATTATTGTGTTCTTTTACACGCCCCTCGTTCTACCCCTCCAAAATGTCCCTCCGTTTTGCCCTCTCGCTTTGCGCGACTTGCTTTGTCGCGTTGATTTCCAGCTTTCGCTCCTGGGGAGTGGACGCGCCGGTGGTGGGCGAGGACGAAACGCCGCAGTCGTCGGTGCGGATCAACGCTTATTTCGCCAACATCCCCGACTACGCGCCGCCGTGCGACGATCCTGAGTTGATCTACGATCCCGCTCTCTTGGCGGCGATCCCCGAGGCGGACCGATTCGCGTTCCAGTCGGTCCGACGCAAGCGGGACGCCCAGCTCGAAGAGGTGGAGAAGCTCCGCAAGGCTGTGATCCCGCTTCACGAGGACTGGCTTTTCGCGGCGCTCGACTACCACGCGGAGCTCAGAGCGTACGAAAACTCGGACCAGTCCTACTTCTTGTTCGACCGCGAATGGCAAGATCGGGAAGCGGTTTTGCAGCGGACTGTGCTGGAGAACTACCTGTTCCATCTGCAAGGGCTGGTCGATCTCTACTTCGCCGAGTCGGAGTTGCGCAGCATCGTCAAAGACTACTACACGCGCATTTCTCAACCGCCCGCGACGCCGCGACCGTTTAGAATCACTTTCTTCGACGACGAGGATCCCGAGGTCGCCCGAAAGCGGGAAGCGGCGAACCAGCCGCCGAAGCCGAGTCCATTCGACGGGCTGACGATCGCCAAGCAACGCCGATTTCTCGACGCGTTTCGCGAGCGCTTGAAATGTTTGCGGGAGGAGCGGTTGAAGGCCTTTCACGCGCTTTCCAAGAACACGATCGAACTCGAAATCAGCGTATCCAAATACATCGAAGCGACGCGCAACGAGAAGGTGAAAATCGACGATACGACTCGCGTCGACGAAGCCAACGCCCAGATCGAGCGGGCTGTGCTCCAGCAAAAGTACCTTTGGCTGATGGAGGAGTTCGCGACGCACAGCGCCATCTACAAGGTGCTTCTGTTCGCCCACGAGCGCAAACTGCGGAACACCTCGCTGTTCACGATCCTGCAAGCCCGGCAGGAAGCGCACCCGTTCCTCGGCCCGAACAGCGATCTCCCGCAAAACTACCCCGGCTTGGCGGAGGCGCAAACGCAGGTTTCCCGTGTTCGACTGCAAATCGCTTTGGTAACCTCGATGGAAGACGAGGCGAAGCTGGAAGCGGCGAGCGTCGCCAACGCCAGTTCGGTGCGTTACTTTTTGGATACGCTTCAAGGCGAGGCGGGCAAGTGGTTTGAAGGCATGAAGAGTCTCGCCACTTGGCTGCGCGACAAGAAAGCGGCGCGAAACGATCCGATCAGGGAAACGGGCTGGACCGGCCTCGCGGCGTTCGTGGGGATTTCCTATCAATTCGCGAGCAATAGTTTCAACGCGATTCTCATGACCCCTTTGAAAGACACGATGATCAAAGGGGCGCGCGGCACCAATCTTGTCGATGGCTGGAAAACGTCCACACAGGACAACTACGAACGCTACCTCCAGGCGGCGGGTTTGTTTTCACCGAGGATGAAGTTTCTCGAAAACTTGGAGAAAAACCTCTCCCCGTATCGAGCGTCCCAATTGCTGGGAGAAATAGTGAACAGCCGCAGCGGAGTGCTCTACGATTTGCTCTCAGACCATACGTTCAATTCCGCGACCCAAGGCGGGATGGCCTACATACTGGAGCCGTTTTTCGATCGCCCCGCGGAGTTCAAGGCGTTGTGGCTACACTGCGCGGAGCCAGCTCTTGCGGGCGCGTTCCAAACGGCCCGCGATCGGATAGCGGCGGCTCGCGGCATCGAAATCGAAAACCCTTTGCGGGAGGCGGCGGTGTCCGATATCCGACTCGGGGCGACCTCCGTGCTCAACGAGAATTCCGACGTTCTCTTCAAGATCCCATCCATGTGGCGGAACTTCGTCGGCCAGTTCACTTCGGCCTACCAGAGCCAAGTCGAGCTGATGGAGGAAATGGAGTCGCAGCGGAAGGAAATGGGGACCCTCCTGGGCAAGCTCCAGGATTCCCGGGTCCGCTACTCGCTTCCGGCGTTGCGCAGGATGGACCAGTCCGCCTACGAAACCTATATCGGTCTCGCCCAAACCTGTCTGGAATGGAATGTGGCGGACTACAATATCCGGCAGGACGAATGGAATCGGGCCAAGCGATACAACTCGGTCGTGGAGAAGCTCCGCAACCGAAACGAGCGTTTCGAGGGCGAACTCACCTTGACCGAGCTACAGCGGCAGGAGGAGGAGCGATTCGCGGTCAAAGCAGTGAGGCAAGGGTATTTGAAACTCAAATACATGATACACACCGCGAACTACAGTGCCGCGGTGTTGCAGACGAAGAAACTCGAGGAGCTCGAAAATATTCGAAGGCGGGTCAAGGGGATCACGGCCAAGGCGGACTACCGTGCCCTCGCCGCGGAGCTTCACTTGATGGCGGTCTCGAATCAGGCGGTGGTTGCGTGGGAAGGTCTGCTCAACCAGGCGATCACCACGGTCATTACCTCGAAGTTCTCCACATACATGCACGAACGGGTGCTATCCCACTTCGACGACAAGTGGTTGAAAGCCTACCAAGCCAGCTCCAGTAGCGTCAACGTCGGATCGGAAATGCTGAACACCTTCGTGCCCTGGACAAAAGTGTACGGGAAAACCGGTATGCTGAATCTGGTTACGGGAACGGGAATGGATTTGGTGAAATCCCAGATTGCCGAGGAAATCGCGGAGGCGGCCAATGCCTACACGGGAAAGCGGGGGAATTTGGAAGGGGCTGACTTGGAGCCAATCGTCGGGGAGCTGTTCGATCTCGGCAATGACTTGAGAGGCCAGTTGCAGGAAATCGCTCTCACTAATTTTGTCATGCGCCGAGTGGAAACCTACGCGGCGACGGAGGCCTACGAGAACGCCCTGCAAACGGCGGACGAGGCCCGCGAGGGAATGAAAGGCGCGTTCTTGCGCCCTAACTTGGACGAGTTTGAGGTCACGGATTCCGAGAACGTGCGGAATACGCTCGATGAGCTATTCGATGTGGACTACGATGCGTTGTCATCCGAGGAAAAGCAGCGATTTATCCAAGACACAGTTGACAACGAAGGCGGCAATATCCGCATGGACGTGACCCAGGAGGCCTTTGAGAAATACCGCCTGGCATTGGTTGAATTGGAGACGCAGCACGCGGCGTACGAGGACCGGATCAAAACGATCAATAGCGTTCTTTTTTACGGCGCCAAGATTTCGAAGTCCGTGGAAAACGCGGTCGGTGAACTGGAGAAAATGCAGTGGAAGGCGTACCAATCCATCAGCGATTCGCGGTCTCAAGCGTCGGGGGTGAGGCGTGCGCTGGCGGGGACGCGGGACCTCTTTTACGAGAACGCGCGAGCTGAATTGAGAACGCGGATACTTCTGGGCAGCCACACCATCGAAGATTTGGAGGCGATGGTCAGCGACGATCCGGATATCAACTTGAACATGCCGAACTTGCTCTTGCGACGGAGCGACGATATCGACGCTCTGCGACGCACGCTTAACCGGAGCCTCGAAGAGGCGGTCGCCAAGAAAGGCGGCTCGACCCCGCGGGAGAACAATCCCGACTACGACCGGGTGATGCGAGTGGCGGAGGCGATCGACGAGATTCGAATCGGGAAAATCAACGGGCTCCTCGCTCAGTTTATGCAAAGCTCCGGCCATGGCGAGAAAGTGGAGATGGTGATCCAAGGCGGCGCAGCGAAGGGGAATCCTGAATACCAGGGGATTTTCGGGGACATCGATTTTACCCTCATGCTTAAAGGCCACGCCGTGGCGGAATCGGATCAGATCAAGGCGGACTTGCTGGAGTTTTTCGAGAAAGCGGGCTATCCCCTTGCGCGCTCGAAGGAAGATCCCAGCTCGATGGATTCCGAAGCCTTTGTGCAGCCGTTCGACCGGTTCGATACCGCCCAGGCCGATCTGAAAGACGCGGTCGCGGACATCGTCGAGAAGAACCGCGACCCGACCCGCTTTTATTCCGAAGGCGGAACCGAGTGGTTTATCAATAACGCGGCGTACAGCGGCATGCTACTCTGGCCACGAGGCAACCAGCGCGTGAAATGGGTCGACGTGGACCCGACCCGCGGGCACGGGCTGGCGATAGACATGGCTCGCTATCTCGGCTTTTTGGCCAGTCCGAAATACACCAAAAAGTACCTCGACGAGCACCCAGCCGATCGTCGCGAGTATTTGGAGACAGCTCTTGGAAAGAGTAAATATTTCCTGCGACTGATCGATGCCTATGAAATCGGTCATCCGACAGGAAATATTGAATACAACAAGCGCAAGGACATCAATTCGAACGATCGCAAGGACAAAAGCTATCATTGGCAGATCTACGAAGACGCCAAGAAGATCGTGGAGAATCCGGATCCGAACGACCCCAATCCGGTGTTCAAACAGACTGACCTCGATCACATAGAAGTTATCGCCATGATGAAGATGAAGGGGGACTTCGCCTCTCCGTGGGAGGCGATTCGGAAGAAATATCCGAATCTCTCGGAGGCCGAGCAGATGGACAAAGCGCAAGGGACAATCGACTGGATGCGGACGAAGGCGCCGGCGATATTCTCGTATTTGGATACGCGTTGGCACGCGTCCGCGAACGAGCGGGCCCGCAGCTCCAACCCGCAAGTGCGGGCCAATCTCCGAGCGGAGAAACACCGCAAGATGTCGGTAGTGAAGGCCATCATGCAAAACGACGGGCCTTGGAGTATCGTGTTTCTAGTGCCGCGGATGCTGGCTGGAAAACCGCTCACCGAGGCGGAGCATGCGGCGGAGATCCAGCGGCGCATCGGAGTCGCTTCGGGCGTCACCCCGATCAACCAACCGATCGACCGGGCGTCGCGAGCCGGCGAGGGGAGCATCGCCGAAATCGACCGCGATCGTTCCGATATGGAAGGGGCGGTCGCCGAGGCGAAAGCGCTGGCCAAGGCTCCCGCGGCGGGCGTGGACGTGATGGATTTGGACGACTTGTTTCGCGATTGGCTCGGTTCGATGCTTAGCGCCGGTACGGGAGCGAATTAGGAATGCGGTTCGGGATGCGCCAGAGTCGTTTTCATCGGTCGCTGCCCAAGTGGGCGATTGTTTTGTTGGCGATCGCGAGTTCCGCCCTTTGGAGTCAGGAACTGGGCCTGCCGGAAGAAACGAGCGAACCGGCCCCGCCCGCGTTTTCCGGTTCGGAGTTGAGAACTCGCCCAATCCTTCTCGAAGAGGCTTTGAAAGCGCTTGTAGTTGAAATCGAGGTACACCGATGGGGAAAGACGGAAGCGACGACGCAGCGGTTCAGTCTGGCGATCGCGAGCCAGCCCGAGTTCGTCGAGAATCTCGAGCTCGGGAAAACGTCGGTCTCGTTTGGCCAAGACGACTGGGTGGAGGACCTTCAACTCCGATTCGATATCAAGGATCCAGAGGAAGGCGAAGCGGAGCTGCAGGAGGACGAGATTGTCCTCGTCGTTACATCGGAGGACGCGTCGGTGCAGCCGAAGGAGCGCCGTTTTGTCATCCCCTTGCGCTACACGCCGGAGGTTCCTCTCGACACGGACGGACGATCGGTTCTGGCCACCACGCTGCGCGAGGATTTTACCGGGACAGTAAGCGTGGAGGAAAGCCACCTGGAATGCGTGGATGAGGAGCTGACTTTGTTTACAACGGATCCGGTTTTCTTGTTTTTCAGAGGGTTCCCGGTTGAAGAGCGTTTCTACGCCAAGATCACTGATCCCGACGGGGAGGAAATGGGGACTTTTCCATACATTCCCGGCGAGGACTTCGGCAGCGGCGTGCTGGCCGCGATGGATGGAGCCATTTCCCCGATGTACAAGGCATTCGACGAATACGAGCACGAAGGCGGCTACGATCTTCCCATGAAAGCGGGCGTGTACACAGTGGAGGTCGCGTATCCACAAATGGAATTCGATCAGGTGACTGGCCAAATGTCGTTTTACGGCGACTTCGTGGAGATCGGCACGTTCGAGTTGATGAAGCCGCGGCTCTACCGGAAAGGCACGATCGTGAGACGGTCGCCGAAACCCACGTCCGGAACGGGAGCGACGACTCGAATTAATGCTTCCGGAGGTGGCTCTTCCGCGTCGGTTGAGGCTCAATGGGAGCGAACGGTCAATGGAGAGACGCGAACGATGGGGGCAACTGGCAGCGTCTCCATCGATCTGCCGGACGAACTCGTGTGGGATCGAGAGTCCCTTTCGTTTGCGGGTTCCGTGCGTGTATCCAATACAACCTTCGGCCAGGAGGGGGAGCGACAGAAGGGCGAGTTTGCGATCGCGTTTCAGAATGGATTCAAGATTCGAAGAAACGTCGAGGAGCTGCTGGACAAGGAGAGCCCGACCGCCGCGAGTCGCCACCGGTTTCTTTCGGCCCCGATGGGAGAGAGCAACACCAGCTCGTCGGTGCGGGATCGTTCCTCGACGCCAACTCACCTCAAGTTCGAACTGAAATCTCCTACCTTTCACGGGAAGTACGGTTATCCGTTTCGTCTCATGGGCTGGCATTTGCGCGATCCGAGCGCGCATTGGGCGCTCGTGCAGAGCGTGCAGTTGAGAAACGCGATCGGGGCGTCCGGCGGGGCGGAGATCTACGTTATTTACGGACCCGATCCGGAAGGCGTGGCGGCGTTGCCGCCCGAGCCCGAGGATGAAATGCGCGATCCCGAAGAAGTGGCGAGCAATGAGCCGGAGGAGCCGGACGAAGCGGATCCCGATGCCAACGCGGAGGGAACAGAGACGCTCGCGGACGGCGGATCGGAACCCTCTCGCCCGGGTGGGCCGAGTGTATCCACGACTGGGGGACGCGGCGGTTCTGGAATTGGTCCGGCTCCCGCCGGTGGCAGAGGAGGAGTCTCGCGCGATGGTTCCCAAGGTCGCGCGGGTCCCATTGCATCCAATCCGGTTCCCGCCCGATCGCAAGGAGGGACGCCGGAGCAGAATGAGCAACTGGAGGAGGCGCTCGCCTCCGACGACCCGAATCGACTGCCCCCGGACCATCCTCGGGTGATGGCTGCGGTCGCCGAGTGGATCGGCCTGGCGGAACCTCCCGCCAACGCGGATCCGGAAGTCGACTTGCGCTACACCGAATGGGGAACGCTGGTAGGCAAGGCGAAAGGCGGGATCATCACGCAGAACGCCAAACCCGACGAGGCTCGGGGGTTGGAATCGACCGAGTACTTGTGGGGCTTCCGTCGCGGATTGGACTCGCTCAACCATTGCCAATTGGAGGAGTGGGTCATGGCGACGCTGAAAGGCGAATTATTGACTGATTGCGGTAACCGGTTTACGAATACGGGACCGATCGCGGTTCCGGATGTAGTTGGAATGTCGATCGACGATGCGGAAGCGGAGATCGCCGATGCGGGTCTCGTGCCAATCATCGAGATAGGTCCGCCTGCGAATCGACCGGACGACGAAGGGACGATTTCCGCCCAGGATCCTCCGCTGGGTTCGCGCATCTCGTCCGGCGATCCGGTTGCGATCGAGATTTTCACGCTTTACATCGGCAGCGCCGCAGTGCCCGATTTGGAAGGTCTTACCATTGACGAAGCCGAGAGGGTTTTGGAGGACCTCGGGTTTAGCGCCGACCTGGCCCTCGGCGATCCGGCTCCCACGACGGGCATGGAAAATCGTATTCAAAAACAGGATCCAGTGGCGGATGCGCGTCTCGAGTCAGAGGGATCGGTTACGCTTTGGGTATACGACGCCTTCGACGAGTCGCTCGTGGAGCCGGAACCGGTCGCTCCCGAAATCGTTGTCCCGGATTTGCTTGGCGTTGCGCTAGCGGACGCGGAGGCGGCTTTGGAGCGAGCCGGTTTGTCGATGAATCTGTCGATGGGCCCGTCCGCTCGTTCGGCGTCGGAGGAAAACCAGGTGATGCGTCAGATGCCGGAAGCGGGGACGTCCGTTGAGAGCGATGCCGTCGTGGATGTTTGGATATACTCGGTTTATATCGCGCCGACATTGGTTCCGGATCTCTCGAATCAGGACGTCGTAGCCGCTCGGTCGCAATTGGAGGCGATTGCTGTTGATTTAGATGCGATCTCGGGCGAAGCGGCGCCGAGCCGGGCTTTGTCCGGAAAAATCTACCGTCAGGCGCCGGATCCCGGCGTCGAGATCGATGAAGCGGGCAAAGTAGAGGTCGTCTACTATTCCGACTACATTGAACCCGTGGTGATTCCCAATCTCGTCGGCATGCAAGCGAACGAGGCGGAGCTCTTGGCGCTCGAAAACGGCCTTATTCTCCGGACGCTGAGCGGTCCCTCCGCTCCGTCGAGAGAGTTGGCGTTCACGGTTGCCTCGCAGTCGCCCGCGGCCGGCTCCGAAGCAGAGATTTTGGACGCAATCGAGGTGACGGTCTACGAGCAGCCGGTATCGGATTCGACTCGAACGCCAGAGGCGTCGACAGGCGGGGAATCGGAGCTGGAACCGCCTCCGGCCGCTACGCCTCCTGCGTCGAATCCGGGGCTCTTTGCGCCGCCGAAGCCGACGCCCGTTGAAAATGAAACTCCTTCCGCGGGCGCGGCGATCACGGTTCCGCCGAGCGTTGCTGGCATTCGCTTGTGGACGGGTTCGTTGGGTGAACGGAATGGAATTGCGAACCCGCTTGTAGCTGAGCGAACTTCTCGCCCTGCGGATGGATGGGCGTATCTCGCCAACGACAAGGATCCGATCCGCGCGGTGTCGGTCTTGTACGGAAAACCGGGCGAGGAGGGTTCGATCGTGTTCGCCTGTTACTGGGAGGAGGCGGGCGATGTTCGCTCGGACGAAATCGTGTGCGGCGGGCCCTACGAAACCGGTTTTTTCTGGGACGACGAAGACTGGACGATGGGGCGCATGAACAGCGCGTCGAAACGGGCCACCGCGTTTTTCATCGCTCCCACTCCCAAAGCGAACGCGTGCAAAGCCCAGCTCGCCAGTTTTCTGAGACAGGCGGAGCAATTCGCTCGCTCGTGCCCTTGATTGGAACTTTTAAAACTAGAGAATTGAATACGAATTAGTATGAAGACATTATTCCCTGCAATGACTCGAAACTCGCTTCCTCGACTGCTCTTGGCGCTGTGCGTCGCGTTTGGATTGGCGCTAGGCGCTGACGCGATCGAACGGAAAGGAAACGTGGTCGCTTCGCAGCCGGATCGAGCGACGATTGAGTTTTCCGATACGAACGGTATTCAAGAAGGAGATACGGTTCGGTTTGTAACAGAAGTGGCTGGCCGGACTTTGGATGCGGGTCGCGGGTCAGTAGTGAGCATTTCCGGCGGTTCCGTCGAAGCGTCGGTCGATACGGGCCGCGTGAATTTGGGGATGTCCGCCCTCGTGACACTGAAAGCGGTGTTGAACGAATGCGATGCGCTGGCGTCGATCCCGGGCGACCTGTTCGCGGTTTCGGATGGAGTGAGCCTTGAGGAGTTGGACGCGTTGACCGCGATCAAGGCGTGCCGCGCAGCGACGAAGGAATTTCCCGAGGAAGCCCGCTTCCAGGCCCAGCTTGCCTACAGCTACTTGGCGGCGGAGCAACCCGCGAGAGCGGTTCTCACCTTCGAGCGTGCGCTGGCCCTTCGCTCGGACTATCCGTCCGCGCTCCACAGTCTGGCGTCTATTTACCGTTTCGGTCCGGAGGAGCTGCAAAACCACAAGGAAGCGCGCAAGCGGTTCGCGGCTGCTGCCGATCTCGGGCATTTGCCCACGTATCCCATCTACGCGACGATGTGCCGCGAGGGGCTTGGCGGGGAGGTTGACTACGACGCGGCGGCGAAGTGGTTCGAGCTCGCCGCGGAGGAGGACGACCCGTATTCGCAGAACGCGTTCGGTGAATGCTACGAGAATGGATGGGGCGTGGAGCGAAACCCGTCGATGGCCCTTCTTTGGTATCGGAGCGCAGCGGAACAGGGATTTTCTTCGGCGATGCGAAATATCGGCCGCGCGTTTAAAAACGGAATGGGCGTATCCGAGAATCCTGACACCGCAGTGGATTGGTTCAAACGGGCAGCGGAAGCGGGCGATCCAGAAGCTCAATACGAGCTGGCTCTCGTCTATATCGCGGGCGTGTTGGTGAAACCGAATATGTCGGAGGGAATCAAGTGGCTCGAAATGTCGGCCGAAAGCGACTTCGCCAAATCGATTGCAAAGCTGGGTTTGATGCATTTGGAAGGGGAAGGGTTCAAGCGTGACTACGATGTGGCCGCCCATTACTTCGGTCGTGGCGCCGAGTTGGGGCACACGGCTTCCCAGTACAACTACGCTGTTCTTTTGGAGAGAGGGTCCGGAGTGGAACGCGATCGGGATTTGGCTATTGATTTCTATCGAAAAGCGGCTCGAAAAGAGCACAAGCCGTCGCAGGAACGGCTGACGCGATTGAAGCTGGATTGGTAAAGGAATTCGTTTCGAATGATTTGCTGTATCCGGGTATTGAATATACTGCTGTTGGTGTGGAGCTTACTTTCGACGAGCTCGCTGGCGTGGGCCGCGGGCGCGATCGAGATCGAGTATCTGAGCGATGCCGACGATACGATGCAGAAGGCTCGTTTCTTCGATCCCCGGTCGACCGAGGCCGTTCCCATGGTGGTGGCCTTGCATTCCTGGTCGAGCGACTACACGCAGCAGATTCACCAGGAAATCGAGGATTGGTGCGTGGAGCGCGGCTGGGCGTTTTTGCATCCAGATTTTCGCGGACGAAACCGGCGACCGGAGGCGACCGGTTCCGAGCTGGCGGTGCAGGACATCGTGAGCGCCGTCGAGTACGCGCAACGAACGGCCCGAGTGGATGGGTCTGAAATCTACCTGGTCGGCACGTCGGGTGGCGGCTATGCGTGTTTGCTCATGGCGGGGCGTCATCCAAAGTTGTGGGCGGGCGTCTCCGCGTGGGTTCCAATATTCGATTTGAGAGCGTGGTACTACGAGACCAAGGAGCGCGAACTACGTTATGCGGGCGAGATTGTGGCGTCCTGCGGAGGCGTTCCCGGCGCGAGCGAGGCGGTGGACGCGGAGTATCGCAAGCGTTCGCCGATTACTTACATGGAGAACGCCAAGGGGGTCGTTTTGCACATCCACACGGGCATTCGCGACGGCCACGACGGGAGCGTGCCGATCAGCCATTCGCTGCTGGCGTTCAACGCGGTTGCGGACCGAAGCGATCGATTGAGCAAGCGGCATATTCGGCAGATGACCGAATCGGCCCGCATTCCCGAGGCGCTGCGTAGTGACTATTTTGATGCGAGCTACGGAGACAAGCAGCCCCTGTTTCGGCGGAGCTCGGGAAACGCGACGCTCACTGTTTTCGATGGCGACCACGAACTGGTTGCCCCGGCCGCTATCGACTGGATAAGCTCGCTGCACGAACGGAAACGAGCGCGGCGGTAGTCGCATGCAGTCCCGAGAGCGACTGCCCTCTGCACATTTAGACAAAAACGTTTTTGTCTAAATGTGCAGAGGGTGACTTTAACCCTGAGGTTGTTGGCATTGTTTTGGAGAGGTTGCGGCGCGGTTTTTATCGTAATTCGTTGCCAGATTCAAAATGGGGGCCTCATGATCGCGGGATGTCATTTACACTTGAGTTGGGGGCCGCTGCGCCCGAATTCGAATTGCCCGGCACCGACGGCTTGCGTTACACGCTCGGAGACTTCGCCGACGCGCCTTACTTGGTGGTGTTCTTCACCTGCAATCACTGCCCGTATGTCACCGGTTCCGACGAGGCGACTCGGAAGTCGGCGGAGCGCTATCGGGACGAGGGCGTGGCTTTTGTCGGCATCAATTCCAACAGCGCCAACACGTATCCGGAGGACGACTTTCCGCACATGGTCGAACGGATGGACGTCCACGAGTTTCCCTGGGCCTACTTGCATGACGAGTTGCAGGACGTGGCCCGCGCCTACGGGGCCTTGCGCACGCCGCACTTCTTTCTCTTCGGCCCGGATCGGAGGTTGCTTTACACGGGTCGCGCGATTGACAATCCGCGCGACCACGAGGCGTCGACGGAGTTTGATTTGGATCGAGCCCTGGAGGAGGTGACTTCGGGGCGGGCAGTGAGTGTTCCTTTGACCAATCCGATCGGCTGCAATGTGAAATGGGACGGCAAGGACGCTCATTGGATGCCGGGAGAAGCTTGCGATTTAGTGTAGAGCCTGTCCAACAATTCCATTTCGTCGCCCTCTCGTCCTATTTGAGTTCAGAATTTATTTGCTCCGGTCGCAATACCCTACGGGTATTCCTCACGTCGCAGCCTAAACTCTGATTCTCAAATATTACTTCGATGGCTCGAAAGCGAATTGTTGGACAGGCTCTTGGTTGTTGTTGAATGGTGTTGGAGGAAGTGAATTTGCTTGGAGGTAGATTTGCCTGTTGCGCTTGATGTTGGGGGCGCGTGAAGATTCTCGGATGCGATTACCCCTGATACGGTCCTTTGTTTGGTTGCT
The DNA here is from genome assembly GCA_028284235.1 of Opitutaceae bacterium. GTDB lineage: Bacteria > Verrucomicrobiota > Verrucomicrobiia > Opitutales > Opitutaceae > Pelagisphaera. The sequence goes on along the minus strand of JANQSC010000007.1, from coordinate 11,968 downwards.
GGGTATTTCTGGCGGCTTGATTTCTTTGGCGAGCGCGGCGGAGCAGCCGCGTCCGAATATTCTCTTTTGCATCATGGACGACGCGTCCTACATGCACATGAGCGCTTACGGGTGCGAATGGACGGATACGCCGGCTTTCGACCGATTGGCGGAGGAGGGGATTCTTTTTCAAAACGCTTACACGCCCAATGCGAAATGCGCGCCGTCGCGGTCGAGCATTCTCACGGGGCGCAACTCCTGGCAGTTGGAGGAGGCGGCCAATCATATCGTGAATTTCCCCGCCAAGTTCCGGACCTTCCCTGAGGCGCTCCGCGAAAGTGGCTACCAGGCGGGGAAAACGGGCAAGGGCTGGGGGCCGGGATTGCCGGGGGAGATCGACGGGAAGCCACGAGTGCTCATCGCTAGGGACTATGGAACGGAGTCCTTGCCGAAGCGGCCGTCGACGGGAATGTCGCAAGAGGACTATGCGGGAAATTTCGAAGTGTTCCTGGACGATATCGACGTGGGCAAGCCTTGGTTTTTCTGGTACGGTTCGCGCGAGCCGCATCGACGTTATGAATACGGATCGGGTCAGAGGTTGGGAGGCAAGAGTGTCGACGATATCAAGGAGGTCCCGGGATTCTGGCCAGACAGCGAAGTTATCCGCAACGACATGCTCGACTATGGATTGGAGATCGAGCATGCGGACAGCCATCTCGGACGGATGATCGATTCGCTTGAGCGCCGAGGATTGTTGGAGAACACTTTGATTGTGATGACCTCGGACAATGGCATGCCGTTTCCGCGCGGGAAGGCTCAGGAGTACGAGTATTCGAACCACATGCCGTTGGCGATGATGTGGCCGGCGGGGATTCGCAATCCGGGGCGGGTGGTGACGGACATGGTCAGTTTCATCGATTTCGCGCCGACGTTTCTAGAGATTGCGGGTATTCGGTTTGAGGATTCGGGAATGAAGCCGTCGCCGGGGCGTAGTTTGACGGATATTTTCAAGTCGAGAAAGTCCGGTCAAGTGAATCCAAAGCGTGAATACGTTGTCATTGGCAAGGAGCGCCACGATTTCAGTCGACCGGGGAACCAGGGCTATCCGATCCGGGGAATCGTCGGGAACGACTATCTTTATCTGTACAACTACAAGATTGATCTTTGGCCGGCCGGCAATCCGGAGCTGGGTTATCTGGATGTGGACGGTTCTCCGACCAAAACGGAGATTCTGGAGTTGTTTCGCTCGGGGAAGGATCGGTCGTACTGGGATCTTTCTTTCGGGAAGCGGACCACGAACGAGGAGTTCTTCGATCTCGTCAACGACCCGGACTGCTTGAACAACTTGGCGAACGACGAGCGCTTGTCGGACGTGAAGCGGAGGATGAAAGAGCGCTTGGACAAGGTCTTGGAGGAGCAGCAGGATCCAAGATTTTTGGGCGAGGGCGACGTGTTCGACAATTATGGATACTCGCGGCCGTACGCCTGGGACTTTTATGAGAAGTACATGAGGGGCGAGGTCACGAAGGAACTGACGGGCTGGGTCAACGATTCGGACTACGAGCCGGCGCCGTTGGATTGAGGGATGGACTGACTTTAAACTGGATGCGCTCTCTGTCGTTCGCTCGTTTGATGGCTCTGGCGAGCCAGCTTGATGTTGTCGAATTTTCAATTGCATCAAGTTCCCGTGAAACGGGATCAAGTAAGAGAGTCTCGCTCGTCGGGACGAACGCATCCTGTTTAAAAATAAGCGTATCGCCTGGCTCTATTGTTTGATATATCCGTTGGGGGCTTGGCTTGTGATGCGGTCGAGGATGGGCTGGAGGCGCTGGCGGGCGGCATGGGCGTCGAGCCCGGTGGCGGGGCGCTCTTCCAGCCAGTCGTTGGGGACGTCGTAAAGTTCGCCGGTGGCGTAGAGTTTCCAACGCTGGTCGCGCACGAAGCAGCGAAAGGGGCTCTGTTCGATCCCGCTGTGGGAGTAGGACATGAATATCCAGTCGCGGGCGCTTTCAGTTTCGCCTCGCAACAAGGGCATGAGGCTGCGACCATCGATTCCTTTGGGTAGTTGAGAATTGGTGACGTCGGCAATCGTGGGAAGAACGTCGGCGAAGCAGATCGGCTTGTCGATAATTGATCCGGGCTTGATTTGACCTTTCCAGTTGGCGACGAAGGCGACGCGCGTGCCGGCGTCGGTCATCATGCCTTTCCCTCCTTGAATGGCGCCGCGATGGGGGAACGGGGAATCGATGGCCTTGTTGGTCCCGTTATCTCCGGTGACGATTATGAGTGTCTCTTCGCGCAGTCCGGTCTCGTCCAGTTTGTCGACGATGCGCCCGATTACGCGGTCCATGTAGTTGACCATTTCCTTGAACCTCTCGCGTTGGGAGCGACGCTCGTCGGCGGATTCCCAATCCGGGCTGAGCGGGGTGGGGTCGAAGGGGTTGTGAACGAGAATCATCGGAAAGTAGAGGAGGAAGGGGTCGTCCTTTTTTCGCTCGATATAGTCGACGATGTAGTCGACGACCAAGTCCGGCCCGTACTTCCCTCCCGTGTACTCGACCAGGTTGGTGTTGAGGAAAAGCCTTGGCGACTTGTAGCGGGAGCCCTTGTTCTGGAAGAGCGGGTTTTCGGAGTCGTTGCCGTTTCCGCGCGTGAAGTGCCAGAGGAGGTACTCGTCGAATCCGGCTTGGTAGGGGCCGTCCAGGTTTTCTTCGGAGAGCTGCCATTTGCCGGCGATGGCGGTGGCGTAGCCGTTGACCTTGACCATTTTTGCAAAGGTGGGCTGGGACAGGTCGAGATTTCGAAAGCGCGTGTAGTTGCGGAAATTATACTTTCCAGTCATGATCTTCACGCGCGAGGGCGTGCAAATGGGCTGGGAGTAGGCTTGCGTGAATTGGGCTCCGGTGGAAGCGAGCTGGTCGATGCGCGGAGTGGAGTAGTACTCGCTGCCGTATCCGCTGTAGCATTCGAACCCGATGTCGTCGGCCATGATGACGATGACGTTGGGTTGTTCGGATGCATCTACTGAGAGTAGACCGAATAGGGAAGCGAGCGAAAGAACGAGACGGAATCTAGGGAGCATTTGGGAGGGTGTGATTAGCGGTTTCCTTCATCAAATGCTTCACGAAATCATGAGGCAAGACAATCGTAGACGGTGATTTCGGCTTTGGCACTAGAGTCCGCCTCGCTTGCGCTTTGCGCCGTCCCTGTGACGCGTCACGGTCTAGAGCTTTTGACCGGGAATTGGGAAGCTGACATTGGTCAAACTCATGAAGTCGCGGCTTAGAGCCCCGTTAGTTGTTCGTTTTGTTTTCATAGTTTGCTTTGCCACGGAAGTGATTGGGTCCAGGTCCTACTTTGTAGACTCCATTGACGGGGATGACGGCGCGGCGGGAACGAGCGAGGCGGCGGCGTGGAGGTCGCTTTCTCGGGCCAGCGCCCATCGGTATGAAGGCGGAGATCGACTCTTGTTCCGGTCGGGAAGCTCGTGGCGCGGTTCGTTGTTGCTGAAGGGCTCAGGAAAAGAGGGTTCGCCAATCGTGGTCGGTCGCTATGGAGCCGGCCCGCTCCCAAGAATCGACGGGGATGGGAAAACTAATGGCAACGCGGCGGGCGGACCTCCGATCAGTTGCGCAATAAGGCTTTATAATCAGCAATACTGGAGTATCCAGGATTTGGAGATCACAAACTACAATTCGGAGGAGGAGTCTGGGCGTTCGTTAGAGGAATGGGAGAGGCGGAATCAGACTGAGTTTGCGGATGTCGCGTATCCTGAGCCGGACAAGGGCGGAAAACTTCGAAAAGTCGGAATACTCGTGCAAGCGAGAGGACCTGTCGGGGGCGGCGTTCTCAAGGGTTTTCGGTTTTCGAGGTTGGTTATCCATGGAATAAACGGGGATATGGATACTAAGGACAACGGGGGAGTGTACTTTAAAGCCTATGACGACGGTAGTGGAATTCCTGTGCGATTTGACGATGTTTTCTTCGAGGAAAACGTGATTTCGGACGTGGACCGGACGGGGGTTTCCAACCAATCTGATTTCGACGATCGCGAGATCGACAAGAACGTGAACTGGACTCCGAACCGGAATTGGGTTTTCCGGGGCAATCTCTTCCGACGAACCGGCGCGAACGCGTTGATCGTGCGCGTAGCGGAAGCGCCGCTGATGGAGGGCAACGTGTTCGACACGTGCGCGATCAAGGGGTCGGGCAACGCCGCGTTCAACTTCAATACGGACGATGCGCTTTGGCAGTTCAACGAGTTCCGCTATACGAAAGCGAACCGGGGTGATGTCGACGCGGGCGGCGTGGACAGCGACTTTCGTAGCAAGCGAACCGTCATCCAGTACAATCATCTTCACGACAACGACTTTGGGATGCTGGTGACGGGCGGCCCTGACCGGTTTAACGACGGCACGATCGTCCGAGGCAATTTAATCGTCGGCGACGGGCGAGTGGACGGGTGGAAAGACGACGGCAAATACGCCATAAGAGTCTCCGGCTCGGCGACCAATACGCTTTTCGTGGGAAACACGATCATCGTGGACGAGGAACAGTCGGGATTGAAGATCGCCTATCACAAGCGATGGAAGACTTGGCCGGCTGGGACGAGGTACGAGCGAAACGTGATTGTGAACTTGGGTTCCGGAACGGGGTTCGACTTCGGGGAAAGCCGAGACAACCGCCTGTCGGACAACCGGTATTTCGGCAATACGGTTCCAGAGCCGCTCACGACGGATTGAACCCGTTTTCCCTGGATTTCCGTGACGTGTCACGGAACGTGTGGATTGAACTGGAATGCCACACGTGTAGGGATAGAGGTCGACGAGGATTCGAGGCTCCGTCCGCAAGGTTGATTTCAGCCGCGGGAGGGCGTTCGCGTCGACTCGTTTTCACACCCGACTACAATAACCAACCCTACCACTACGAATGAATACTCATGTCTCTATTGGCATTCGAGCAGTCGCCTGTATTTGCGTCTGCCTGGTTTTTATAATCACACATCGAGCGTCCGCCCAGGACGATCAAACGGCGGAGGAAGTGTTCGAGCTTTCCCCGTTCACTGTCGACACCTCCGGAGACGAAGGATGGCGCGCGTCCACCACCCTCACCGGAAGCCGGACGAATCAGGAACTGAAGAACATACCGATAAGCGTCGACGCGTTGACTACCGAATTCATGGAGGATCTCGGCATCAATACTCTGGAGGACGCCGCTTTCTACATTGCTGGAATGGACGCGTTTCGACAGGATGAAACGCGCAACGACCAGAATTTGTCGTCGTTCCGCGGAATGGTGACCGGAGGACGCGAGAACGCTCAGTCGGCCCGCAACAACTTCATTTGGTACTCGCGTTCCGACATGTACAATGTGGAGCGGCTCGACTTCAACAAGGGGTCGAACTCGCTGATGTTTGGGGACACTTCCCCGGGCGGGCAAGCGTCGATCTATACGAAGCGCGCCCAGTTCCGCAACTTCGGCTCGATTTACGGGCAGTATGGAAGCCACGATTCCTATCGAGTCCAGTTGGACTTGAACCGGCAGCTGTCGGAGAAGCTCGCGTTTCGTCTCAACTATGTCGACAAGTCGGACCGTTCGTATATCGACTGGGGTGACGACGCCCTCAAAGGTATCCACCTAGCGAGTACATTCAAGGCGACTGAGAACACGATATTCCGATTTGAGTTCGAACACCTCGATTTCGATCGCTCGCGAGCGAAGTCCGACCTGAGGGTGCAGCAGCGAGCCGCCGAAGGCCGGGGGCTGAGTTCGTCGAGCCGCCAGTTCATCACCGCGGACGGCGACTACTACGACGGCAGGACGAGGCTCTACTACCCGTCCGACGGGAATGGCGGATTTCTGGAGCCGTTCACGATCGCGGATGCGGATCGCAGGAATGGATCGGGAGGGGATGAAATCGCCCTGTACGAGGGAAACACGGAGACGGTGTTCGATCGCGATGGCGACCCGCTGCTAACGCTTGGGCCGATCCCTCCCGAGGTCAACGCCTACGGATCGCGGAGTTTTCAGGATCGCGAGGTTTACAACTACACGATTATCGCCGAGCAACGGTTGGGCGATTTGAATGTCGAGTTCGCGGCTAACCTGCAGGAGCAGTATCAGTTCCGCAATGACAGCGATTTCGACGACGCGATCAACGTTGCCGGCGACGGGACTCTCTACAACTTCGGAGACCTCGACCAGAAGTGGTTCGGCAACGACGTGAACACGGTTCGAGCGACGGCGTCCTACCCGCTCGAGATTGGAGAGAATTTCTCCCAGTTCCTCGTCGCCAACGTCACCTATCTCGACGACGAAGCGTACTCGTTTCGCCAGCGACTGGTGAACAAAGCGAAAGCCTGGGATCCGGAGACGCAGACCTACGATCCGACTGTCGACTTGGAAGGGCGGGAGCGTATCCGCGCGTTCGCGGAATTCTCGGGAACCGATCCGATCCCTGAATTGCGCAACCCGAATACCTGGGATAGTCTGCTTCCCGAGAATCTGCCCAACGTTCCCGGGATATTCGAGCCAATTTGGGTGGACTATACGACTGCGAACAAGCCGTACACGGACAAGCGCTATCAAAAGTCGGCCTCGCTCTCTTCCAACGGCACTTATTTCAATGGAAGGCTGAGATCGCTCTTTGGCGTTCGCGAGGACGAATTCTCGCTCAAGCGCTACCAATTGCCGGGTGGCACGCGTGCCGAGCGCGTCGCGGAGTTCGGCGAGATCGCCTACTGGGGTCAAGATGTATACGTGGGCTCGCCGGACGACGCTCCAGAGTTCTACGCGTATCCACCCGAGCTGATACAGTCGGCGACGACGTACAACGCGGGTCTCGTCTATTCGTTGACCAACACGTTCAATGTCTACGCGAACCAGTCGACGTCTTTCCGCTGGCAGGGCACGGAGGATTTCCTCGGCCGCATCATCGGCGCCCAGGAGGGCAAGACGAACGAGATCGGCTTCAAAGGCACGTTCATGGAGGACAGGTTCACGGTTACCGCGGCATTGTTCGAGATTGATCGCGAAAATGTGGCGTTCCGCGTCTCGAGCGACAACAACCAGGGCGAGGTCGAGCGCTTGTTCAACGATCAGTTTTTCGAGATCGAGGAAGACGGCACGATCATCTACTTGGAGCCCGATCCGGAGCAGCCGGGATACCAGCCCACCGGTATGGGCTTGAACCAGGAGCACCGCCAGATTCTCGCCTCGGAAACGGTGGAGGGATGGGAGCTCAATCTCATGATGCGTCGCACGGCAGGGCTGCAGGCGAGGCTAGCCGTGTCCCACAACGACATCGTCAGCGAGCGCGACTTGACGGACTACACGGCGCAAGTCGAACTCGCGCGGGCTCGCGTGCCGGTGCGCCAGGCCTTCCTCGACGAGAACTGGCCGAACGATCCGAGGTACGAGGAGGGCACCTTGCCCGACGAGGAGGAGGATCTGCGCGAATCGCTGGAGTTCGCGGAGAAAGTGCTCGTCGACAACGCGGGCGTGGGGAATATCATCGGTTCGCGAGCGCGTCCCTACATGGCCAGCTGGATCTTGGACTATCAGTTCGGGGAGAACTTCTTTCTGCCGGAGATGCGCGTCCTCTTGCAAGGCCGCTACTCCGACAACTATCTGCTCTCGCTTCGCGATGGGCGCGAATGGGTCGACGGCTCGCGCCATCCGGTGACGTTGTCGTTTTTGTATCGGACGCAGTTTCGCGAGAATCCGGTCGATTTTCGATTCAGAGTTCGCAACCTTCACGACTTTGAGAACGGGGACGTCAAAGTCTGGGGCGGACGTGTAGATGATTACTCCGACTTGCCGGTTTGGGAGTTTCGTAACGAGCCCCCGACGACCTACGAGTTGAGTACAACGGTGCGTTTCTAGGTGCTGCAGCTGTCTACTGAAAATCCAGTTGTAATTAGTTGTTACCAGCGGCGGTCTACTGTGTGTGGATCGCCGCTTCCTATTGCCCCTTCCGGATGGAATCCGCTTTGTTTCTTGTCTCGTTTTGATCGAGGGGTATCAATTCGATGAATATGACGATTCGCGAGTTAGCCCGCTTGGCCGGCGTTTCCAGAACGACGGTGTCGAGAGCGTTGAACAACGCGCCCGACGTATCGGAAAAAACCCGCAAGCGAATCGTCGATCTGGCCAAAAAGCTGGAATACCGGGCGAATCCGATGGTCACCACGCTAATGTCGGATGTGAGGCGCAGGCGGGTTTGGGCGAACAAGTCGATTCTGGCGATCGTGCCCCCCGAATTCCAGACGCGCAAATGGGGAACGGGAAACGTCACGCACCAACTCTACCGCAAAGGGGTTGAAGAACGAGCGGAGGAGCTGGGGTTCAAAGTCGAGGACTTTATGCCCAGCGAGTACGACAATTCGTTCAACCGGATTTCGCAGGTGCTCTACCAGAGAGGGATTCAGGCCGTGCTGGTGCCCAGCGTGGACGTGAAAGACCATCCGGGGGAATACGACTACTCGCTCGATTGGCGACGCTTTTCAGCCGCGGGTATTGGGTTTTCGGTGACAAAGCCGAAACGGTTGAACCGAGCGGTGATGTCCCATTTTGGCTCCGCTATGATCGCGCTCGAGTGCATTCTTGAAAAAGGCTATCGGAGAATCGCGTTTGCCACGCGGTCTTGGGTCAACGAGCGAACTCAGGGTCGGTGGCTTGCGGCGTTTCTGCTTTTCCAGACGAACCACCCCGAGTTGGATCGGCTTCCCTTCTTCGAGTTTGAATTTGACGGCAGCGAAAAGCGTCGCTTGCGAGACTGGTTCGCCACGCACAAGCCGGAGGTCATTTTGGGAGTGGGCTACTTTTATAGATTGTTGCAGGAATGCGGGATTTCAATTCCGGGCGACGTGAGTTTCGCCCAGATGGACTTGCTTCCTGGCCAGCCGGACAGCGCTGGCTTGGCGGGAATCGACCAGCGGTTTGAATCGGTGGGGGCGGCTGCGGTTGATCTCGTGGCGGGGCAGATTAATCGCAATGAAAGGGGCTTGCCAGAAGAGCCCCATGTATTGAAAGTCGCAGGGCGTTGGGTCGAAGGAGCATCGCTCCCGGGAAACTGATGTGACAGGGAATTAGCCTGAGGAGCTCGATATCAGCTCCTGGGATTTCGAAAATCGAGCGTGTTTGCGAGCAATGAGCCCCTACGACTACTTCGCGATTGTCTTTTACTTCGGTTTCGTTGCGTCGGTCGGTCTCGTATTCAAAAAACTCAACCGAAACTCGGTCGACTATTTTGCGGGAGGATTTCGCTGCACGTGGTGGCTTTTGGGGGCGAGTGTATTCGCGTCCAACGTCAGTGCCTGGGCGTTTACCGGAGCCGCGCACATAGCGTACACCTATGGCGTAGTGATCTTCGTGGTAACAATCACCGATATTATGGGCTACGTTCTTGGGTTTTCCTGGTTCGCCCCTCGTCTGCGTCAAGTCCGGGCCGTCACAGCGATGCGCGCGGTTCGCAAGCGATTTTCAGTGGCTACGGAGCAGGTCTATTCCTGGCTTATGATTGTGGGGAGTCTCGTGACTGCGACAGTTTGGATGGTCGCCGTCTCTGTAATCATCTCCAGCGTCTTCGACGTGCCGCAGTCCGCTACGATATTTGCGACGGGGGCGAGCGTCACCATCATGTCCCTTTACGGAGGGCGTTGGGCGGTGATCGCCAGCGACTTTATTCAGCTGGGTCTGCTTATGTCGGTCAGCGTTTCCGTATTCCTTCTGGCGGTGTACCAATTGGGAGGATTCGGCGAGTATTTTGATGCGATTCCCGATCGGTTGCTGAACCCCATTCTACCCCACGATACGTCCTACGATATGATTTGGATCGCTGGGTTTGTCTTGTCGAGCTTGGTTTCACGGAACAACCTGACGACGGCCCACCGCTACATTTCGGCTAAAGACTCGAAGCACGCCCGATTGTCTACTATAGTCCCGATCATTGGCTATTTGTCGCTTCCAATCTGCTGGTTCACGGTTCCAATGGTGGCTGGCTCGTTCTCCCCCAACATTGAACAAGAGTTCTCTTCATTGGATATCCCGGCGGAAGGCAGCTACATCGCGGTGGCGATACAGGTATTGCCGAATGGGTTGCTGGGATTGCTGGTGGCGGCCATTATCGCGTCGACGATGTCGTCGATGGACAGCGCTTTGAACCGAAATGCGGGCTACTTTGTGAAAAGTGTCTATGAACCGCGGATACGCAAGGGCCAGGCTTCCCAGGCGGAACTTCTCACCGCGGGTAAAGCGGTAACGGTTGTATTGTCAATCGTAGTGGTTGGGTTGTCGGTTCTCATTGCGGAAAGAGGACGCATTTCGTTGTTTGACATGTATCAACAATTAAATGGCAGGTTGACCGTTCCTCTAGCGATTCCCGTATTCTGGGGAATCTTCACGAGTCGCTCGCCAAAATGGGCCCCGTTGGCGACGCTCGGTTTTGGGCTTCTCGTTTCCTTTCTGATATTCGATGGAATCGGAACGGAGACGGGCCGCCGCATCTTGAACGTGTTCTTCAGCGAGTCTTCCGTCGACTACATTGTGAATCATCCGGTGACCTGGTCCTTTCTCGTGAATATTCCGCTTTCGTCCCTGTTTTTCTTTTCGGTCGGTTGGCTGTTCCCGATTAGAGATGAAGACTACGAGAAGCAGGTGCGCCAGTTTTTCGAGGATTCCCGCAGAGAGGTCGATTTCGAGCGAGAAGTGGGTGACGACAACACGGTTTTCCAGGCGAAGACCATCGGCGTTATGGCGCTTGTCTACGGAGCGTTCGTGTCGTTGCTACTGCTGATCCCCAACCCCGTCGAAGGGCGCGTCGCGATTGGCGGTATCGCTGCGGTTATGCTCAGTTTGGGAACAGGACTTTATATATATTCGAAAAAGAGGCGCCCGACTTAGAGACTGTCTAACAAGTCCACACCCTCGCTTCATCTCATAATCCTAATCATACTCTTAATCCTACTCATAATCATCCTCAAGACTCTCCTGATTTGATCATGATCAAGAGTAGGATTAAGATTATGAGTTGTTACGCTGTCGCTATATATCGCGTGTCGAGTCTTCCTCTTCGTCGGCTCCACCGGGGAAGACGAGTTCGCCGGAGGAGTATTCGGTGCCGAAGGTCAACTTTAAATGGGCGACTTGTCGAATCGCGGATTCGATTTGTTCTGTCGTCAGCGGGGAGAGGGGATGGATGAACGCCGAGTAAAGATAGCCGTTGCCGACGGCGTAGCGGGCGTCGAGGGCGGAGTGGAAGTTGGCGTGCATGCAGATGACGAGTTGCTCGAGCGGGAGCTTTTCCGCGTCGACGATTTCGCTGACGATGCGCATTCGGTCCGCGGCGACGTCGGAGATGCAAACGAGCTGGCTGCCTTCGTATTCAAAAATTATGACATTTTCCTGAGCTTGAATGACGGTCGCGTAGGCGGCGATGGTTTCGTGAAGCGACTCTTGCGTCGTCGGCTGAGCGAAGGTGGGAGTGCAAAGAGCGAAGAGAGGCAGGAGTCGGAGGAGTTTCATGGGACGGAGGGACGGAGGGATTGAGAGATGGGGAGATTGGAGGATGGGAGCTACTTCACCATGTATTTTAGGTCGGAGGAGTAGGTTGGGTAGGCCCAGGGAAATTCGGCGAGCTGGGCGGCTTTGATTCCGTGTTTTATGGCCAGTGCGAAAAGGTTGATCACTTCGGAGGCATTGTGGCGGGCGAGGTGGGCGCCGACAATGGTATTGTCGTCGGTATTGATGAGGACTTTGTAGGCGGAATGTTTCTCGCCGATGCGTTTCGACGAGGGCCAGCCGGTGGTCGAACCTTTGTTGACGCGATAGGGAATGCCCTGCTCGATGGCTTGGGCCTCTGTCAGACCGACCGCGGCGAGATTGGGAATGGTGAATACGGCGGTGGGTACCACGTCGAGGTCGGGAGTCCGGTGGTTGCCGGAGACGATGTTGGCGCCGGCGACTTTCCCTTCCTCGTCGGCGACGGTGG
>JANQSC010000076.1 GCA_028284235.1 Opitutaceae bacterium | reverse complement strand
TCGGGTATGTGGTCAATGTAGTGGTCGCCGTGCGTGGTGACGAGTAGCTTGCCTTCGGGTCGGAGAATTCGTTTTAGTTCTTTCATCCACTTGAACTGGAGATCGTGTGTCAAGTGAGTGAATACGGAAAACGCGTAAATGTAGTCGAAGGATTCCGCACGGTAGCGCGTGGCGGGTTCGATTCGATTTGTGCCGAACTGGGCGAAATTCAGATGTTGATCACTCCATGCGATACTCGAGGCGCTGATGTCGGTTCCGTGCAGGCGGACGGTTTCGTAGTCGCGCAGGTGCCGTAGCACGCGTCCGCATCCGCAACCGAAGTCCAATACGGAGTCGAGCGAACTGAAGGAGACGCCTTGTTTCGCGAGTGTCGCGACGACTGTTTCCGCGCCGAGTCGACCGCCTTCGAGAAACCAGTCGATATCGTCGCTACCGGCGACGTCGAAAATGAGGGATGGTGGAGGAATCGGGACGCCGTTCGAGTCGGTTGTTGTCGTATTCGATTGGTCGCGACTGAATCGAGTTTTTAGCTGTTGTAGAATCCGGTCTGGCATTGGAATGTGCGCTTCGCGCGGGGGTGCGGCTCTGAACTGGCCCGAACTGAATGGAAGCGCATCTCCGCTGGCGGACAATACAATTCGGCTAGCGGGGTTTGTCGGCTACGTAGATGAGATAGGCGGCTCGTTTCGCGTTGGCGCTGGCTTTTGCGGGAACTGCGGTGGGGGTAAATCCGGTGTTTGCGAGTCGACGCTCGAATTTCGTGTCGGGGGCCGCAGACCAGATAGCCAGCCGACCGCCGGGTTTGAGGGCTCGAAAAAAGGTGTCGAGGCCGTTTGGGGAGTAAATTGCGGAGTTTCCCGACGACACTAAGGCGGTGGGGCCGTTGTCGATGTCCAGAAGGATGGAATTGAACGCTCCCGGCGGGGCGTCTTGCGCGACGCGCAAAACGTCGGTGGCCTGCGTCCGCACGCGGGGATCGCCGAGGAGTTTTCCGTTGAGAGACGCGAGCTGGTTGCGGTTCCAGTCGAGGATTTCGGGAATGAGTTCGGCGACGTCAATGCGGGCGTTTCCCGGCGCGTTTTCTAGAACGCTCCGGAGCGTGAACCCGAGCCCGAGTCCGCCAATGAGCGTACGCGGGGCGGTTTCGGTTGCGGGGATTTTGGCCCCAAGCGTCCCTAAAAGGGTTTCGGACGCGTTGAGGCGGGAGTGCATCAGTTCTTGTCCGTTGCAGCTGATGACGTAGTCGCCGTCGTGTTCGAAGAGGCGCAGCGTTTGACCGTCGGGCGTTTGGGCTGTGGCGAGCTGGATTCTTGGTTTCAATGGTTTTGGGTTTCCGGCCTACTTTGCGAAGAAAATGCGAAACGCGAAGCGAATTCGCGCTGGGGATTGCCACTTTTCGTTGTTGGAGCATTCTTTGAATTCGGTTCTACCCCCAAATTAATGCCCCTGTATCTCGAATACTATTTTTGGCTTGTTGCTGTATCCGCTGTGTTTTTCGCGCTCGAGCGGATCAGGCCTTGGCGGCCCAAGCAGAAGGTGATTCGAGATGGGCTCGTGCAAGACCTGTTTTGGCTGGTGTTTAATCAGCAATACGTGGGATGGGTGATCGCGTTGGGCGCCTACCATTTGCTCGTGGCGATCGATGCGGCCTTCATCGGGATGGGGATTCCGGGACTAAGCGAGTTGAAGCTCGTATCCGGCTGGCCATTGTACGCCCAAGTGATCGTGGCGTTCATTATCAAGGATTTCATCGAATGGAACGTGCATCGAATGCTCCACATTGTGCCTTGGATGTGGAATTTCCATAAACTGCACCACAGTATTGAAAACTTGGATTGGCTGGCCGCATTTCGGACTCATTGGGGAGACATTCTAATCCATCGCGTTGTAGGATTCATTCCTTTGATACTGCTGGGTGTGGACCCCGTAGGAATTCTCATCATTTCCATCGTTGCCCTCGTCGGGCAAGAAGTGTCGCACTCGAATTTGAAATGGGACTTCGGCATATTGAGATATGTGCTTATTTCTCCACGCTTCCATGTTTGGCATCATGACGTGAAAATGTACGGCAAGGGGGGGCAGAATTTTGCCGTTAATCTGGCGATTTGGGATTGGATTTTCGGTACTTGGTATTGGCCAGACTCGAAAGAGCAACCGGACAAGCTCGGCTTCCAAGGAATGAACCGGTATCCACAAAGCGTACTTGGCAGGCTGCTGTATCCAATAATCAAATTCAAAAAGTAGCAGCGTCGCCTCAAATCCAAAAAAACCGCGCCTTGGGGAAGGCGCGGTTTTTCAATCAGATTGTGGTCTCGCGTTTACCCGCGCTTGTTTTTCACGAATCGGGCGATCGCTCCGAGGGCAACAATTCCGATGCTGAGAAGGAGGGCCGTGGCGCCCGAATCAGGGGCGTTTCCCTGCGGTGTAATCGGCGGTTGGCTGCCAGTGGAGGCCATAACAGAGATGATAGTTTCGATCATGGTTTCAGGGGTTGGGGTTTTAGTTGTCGCAGAAATTGGGGAATAGCGGGTCTATCGATCTCGGAAACTCTAAGAATTGCCGATTATGACGGGACCGCGTTAACAGGGATTGCGAGAGGGAAACGTCTTTCCGATTCGCGCAAACCGCTCTTAATCGCGTTTGTTTTTTACAAATCGAGCGATCGCTCCCAGAGCGACGATACCGATGCCTAGAAGAAGCGCGGTTGCTCCGGAGTCGGGCGCGTCGTGGGGGACCTGGCAAGTCGGGTCGGCGGAAGCGAGAAGGGAAACGATAGTTTCAATCATGATTACGTGGGGTTGAGGGTGAAACGGGGTAATCGTACCTTCTTTTGTAGCATAGCGAATGCCAGCGGAGACGTTTGAATTCAGGTTCTATTCATAAATTGTTAATGAAGAGTGTCTTATGAAAAATAGGCAAATGTTGCGGTTTTTACAATTGCTCGGAAATCTGTAAGGAAAGTATACAGCTTAATTGAGTTTGGACCGATAGACTTCGTATACTTTTGAATATCAACCACTTAAAATGTATCAATTGTTGTGTAAGAAAAACCGACAGAATTGAGCATTTTCTTGTAACGCGGCGGGGTTCAACCTGTGTATAGGGCTGTATGCGACTCGTTCCCTCCTTGATTCGCCAACATACTCACCTTACGCGCTGGAATAGCGGTGGATTTTCGTCTCTAGAGCGCTTTTCGGACTTCAATGAAAGGCGCTATGGCTCTGCTTGAAGTCGATGGTTTGCATAAGCGTTTCGGCGAAACGACCGCCGTGGACGGTGTTTCTTTTCAGATTGAGCCGGGTGAATTCTACGGGCTCCTCGGGCCGAACGGCGCGGGCAAGACGACCTCGATATCCCTGATTTGCGGACTTTTGAAACCGGACGGCGGGGACATCTCGGTTGGCGGGAAAGCGTTTTGGTCGGACCCGAAATCGGCCCGGCAACTCATGGGAGTCGTGCCCCAGGACTTGGCTTTGTACGAGGAGTTGACGGGCCGGGAAAACCTGGAGTTTTGGGGGAAGGTCGCGGGACTGAGTCCGAAGGACGCCAAGAGTCGCGCGACGGAGCTGTTGGAATCGTTGACTTTGTCGGACCGGGCGAATGACGCCGTATCCAAATATTCGGGAGGAATGAAGCGTCGGATCAATTTGGGCTGCGCCCTGATGCATCGTCCCAAGTTGCTATTGCTGGACGAGCCTACGGTTGGTATCGACCCGCAGGCGCGAGTGAACATTCTGGAGTTCATTCGAGAACGGGTGAACGAAGGGGTGGGGATTCTCTACACGACTCACTACCTCGAGGAGGCGGAAAGTCTCTGCGATCGGATTGGGATCATCGATCATGGCAAACTTCTGGCGGAGGGGACGCTGGCGGACTTGCGTTCTCAAATCGGGCACGACCAGCTTTTTGTTATCGAAGGGGCATTCAAGGATGTGGAACGATCAGGTTGGAGTGATTTCAATGATTCGTTTCGAGTGATTCAGGAAACGGATACGCAACTGGTGGTCGCGGCGTCGGAAAAGCGTGACCCCGCGGATTGTCTCAAGCAACTGCTCGCTTTGCCCGTGCAGCTGGAAAATGTAACGTTGAAGCGCCCGAGTCTCAACGACGCGTTTCTCGCGCTGACAGGGCGCGACCTTCGCGAGGATTGAGGCGGGCATCGGTATGGATCTTTTAAGGACGCTTCTGGCGAAGGACTTGAAACGAGTGCGGCGCAACCCGATTCCCGTGCTGGTTCAGATTGGCATAGCGATGTTGCTGGTGCTTGTAATTGGACTGACGTTTGGAAAACAAGCTCGGTCGGGCAGCGGGTTCGCCCCGATCAAACTGTCGATTGTCGACGAGGACAAATCGGTATTCGCGGAACTGTTGCAAAACGCGGTTACGAGCAAGGAGTTCGCCGAGTATTTCGACACCCAGTTTTTGGAACGCGAGGAAGCGGTCGCGCTCATCAATGAAAATGAACTGAGCGCCGTGGTAGTGATCCCGGAAGGGTTCACCGACGCGTTTTTAGACGGAGGGGAAAACGCGCCGCCGTTCGAATTGATAAAGAACCCGGCCCAGTCGCTGTATCCGGCGATCGTGGAGGAGGGGATGAACGTGCTGGTCACTTTGCTGAACGCCTTGGCGCGGAATTTTGGCGAGGGTTTGAGGCAATGGCGCAGCATACTGGAGGCGGAAGAGGAAACGGACTTTTTCTCCACGGTGTTTCTGGTATCCAGCGCCATTCAAGAGGCGCGAGAGCAGTTGGAAGGCGTGCGTAGCTATCTGTCGCCACCGCTGGTTTCGTTTGAGTCGACGACGCGCGACGATGGGCGGAACGAGGAGGAGGAATCGGCGTCTTTCAATGTGTACGCGTTTCTGTTTGCGGGAATGGCAGGCATGTTTCTTCTCATGATCGCCAATAGCGCGACTAGCGATATCTATCGAGAGGCTCGATTCGGGACGTTGAAGCGATTCAGCGCGATCCACGGAAAACTTCACGTTCTTGTAGTTGAGAAAATGTTGCTTGTGATTGTGATCACGTCGATCTCGGCGGTGGTGATGTTTCTTGGGGGCTCGCTAGCGTTCGGTTTCTCTTGGCTCAATCCGGTCGCTGTTGCGGCGTTGACGGCGGCCTATTGCGTCTGCGGGGCGGGTATCACGTGTTTCATAGCGAGCCTGTCGGGCAAGGAGCGACGAGCGGATTCGATCAACACGATTGTGATAATGGGATTGGCGATTCTGAGCGGGACGATGGTTCCGGTCGATCAAATGCCCGCTCTGATTCGCGACTTGGTTTCGCCGAATCTTCCACCCGCCTGGTTTATCGGTACTGTGCGCGAGCTGCAAGTAGCGGGGGAGACCGTTGATTGGGCGGGAGTTGCGCTTCGGCTCGTATTAACTGGTCTGGGCCTTGTCGCGATTTCATCGTTTATTTTCCATAGACGCATGTTGAAAGGAGCTGCGGCGTGAAAGCGATTCTGGCCATTGCCACCAACGATCTGAGGGTTTTTCTCCGCGACAAGTCGTCCTATATTTGGCTGTTTGTCATCCCGCTAGCGTTCGCGTATTTTATGGGCTTCGTTTCGGCGGGCGGCCCGGGCGATCCGAAGAACGCTCGACCGGAGATCGCGATCATCAACAACGACTCGGGATTCATGAGTCAGTTATTTTTGGATACATTGGGTAGTGAAGGTCTTAATCCTGTTTCGAGCGACTCGACGGAATCCGCCAAGCGAGGACTGGAAATTCCGGAGGGGTTCACGGAGAAGATCCTGTCGAAAGAAGAGGTTTCAATGGGTTTTTTCAAAGTGGGGAGCGACGATGATCAAAGAGCGTTTCTTTCTCAAGTAGTGCTCGCCAGGGCGGTGGTCGCCTTTAATGCGTACCTGCTGGAGGCGGCGACCGATTCGGGCGTGGACGGTCCTTTGACGGAGGCGGCAATTCGATCGGTCATGGAGAAGGGCAATCCGATCGCCTTGGATGCGCGCTTCGCGGGTCGCAAACCGATCCCGGTTGGATACAATCAATCGCTGCCTGGAATCCTGGTCATGTACCTAATGATCAATCTGATGATTTTTGGAGGGGCTGGAATCGCGTCTGAACGGCGGTCGGGAGCGCTGCGCCGCCTGAGTGTGTTCCCATTGACAAAAGGGGAGTTGCTGACTGGCAAGCTGCTGGGGCTGATGTTCCTAGCGAGCGTTCAAATCGTTGTCTTCGTACTCCTGGGGCAATTTGCGTTCGGGGTGAATATGGGAAGCAACTTAACGGGGATTTTGTTAACGCTTCTTGTCCTTAGCTGGGTAGGGGGTTCGATCGGTCTGCTGATTGGGTTTATGATCACGGCCGAGGAGAAGGTCGTGGGTTTGAGCCTCATTATCGGACTGCCGATGGCGGCGCTTGGCGGTTGTTGGTGGCCGCTGGAAATTGTGTCGTCGGAGATACTGCAGCGGGTCGCGCTAATGCTGCCGACGGGCATCGCTCTAGATGCTCTGCACCAGTTGATCACCTTTGGCAGCGACTTCTCAAGCGTCTTGGGCTCGATCGGTCTGCTCACCTTGTTTGGGCTCGCCGCGAACGTCGCGGCGGTCAAGCAATTTAGAGTGTAGTGGTTGCTTGGTTACTCGGCGGTTGTCGCTCCGGTATCGACTTGAATTTGCGATTCGCGTATCTGCGCTTCCAGGGCTTCAATTTCCGCTCGAAGGGCAGCGACGCCGCTCGATTCGGACTTTCGTTCCTGAAATGCGGTTGCGGCTTCATTACTCACTTCCGTTTCCCAAAGAAACAGGCTCCTAAGCGAATCGAGCCCTTCCAGATATTCGAGGCCGTCGTCGGTGATTTGCGTCCCGTAGAGGTTTAGGTAGCGCAGCTTCGTGGCGTTCGACAAGCGCGACAACCCTTCGTCGGTGATCCCGGTTTTCTGCAGGTAGAGTTTTTCGAGATTGGGCATGTCGGCGATCGGCGCGAGCCCATCGTCGGTGATTGCGCTGAAACCGATTTCCAGCTCCACGATATTTGTCGCGACTGGGGCGAGTTTTGCGAGCGCTCCATCGTCGAATTTGTGGTCTCCAAAGGGGCCTTTGACGCGGATCGCCGGGGAGTCGAGAGCAACGCGGAGAATATTGATGTTGGGTTCGGACTCGAGCGCTTCGACGTCTGAAGCGATTTCCTCCCATGGGAGGAAGGGGATGGCGGGCTCGTCGTCGACAACGACCTCGGCAATTACCGCGTCTGGCCCCTCGAGTTGCGCGAGGAGCGCCGGTTTGATTTCGCTTGGGACTTCGAACTCGGCGATTGCGCCAGCTTCAGGGGCGCCTTCTTGTATCCACCATTCAAGTATGGCGATTTGGCCTTCGGTGGGCTGTGGTTTTCCTTCCGGCGGCATGCGCTCGTCGTCGTCGATATCGAGGTGCATGCGGAAGATGAGTTCGCTGTATTCCACGTCACCCGGAATGATGGTGTCTCCAAGCTCTCCGCCTTGCATGGCCAATTCGTAGGTATCGAGTCTCAGATCGCCTTTCGATTTGTCGGGACCGTGGCATTCGATGCAGGTTTCCTCGAAAATGGGGTGGACGAAATCCTGGTAGATGTCTGCTTCCTCGACGGATACAGGTTTGGGGCCTGCGTCGGCGACTTCCATCCCGAAGACGCTTTTGATTGGATTGGGAAGATACCGGGTCAGGTAGCCGGACCCGTGGGTGAGAGTTCCGCCGTCGTGACCCACGACGACGAGAAGAACGAGCGTGGCGGCGAGGGCGCCGTGGTAAGGTTTACTGAAACCGTTTCTCCGTTTGGAGCGGGCGTGCAGGCGCAGTACGATGAGCCAGAACGCGAAGACCGCTGCCAGAGTGCCGAGCCAGCGGTGCCGATCGAGAAGGACTTCATTGTAGCCGCCAGGGAGGGCGAGAAGGATGCCGAGAACGGCGGCGAGGGCGGAGACGATGGCGGTGTAGTTGAGCACGATTTCGCAGGCTCGCCCGATCCGGGGACCGCTCTTCGAGCTGTCGAGGTATTCGAGAAGGCCGAGGACCGCGTAGAATCCGATGGGCAAGTGAAGGAGAGCAGGATGAAACCGGCCGAGGAAGAGGGCCCAGTCCGGGGCGCTTTCCATGTCGTCGGTAAACATGGCGAGGCAGAGCAATACGACGGTCGCGATGGAGGCGACAATGATCGACGGTTTGAGGTCCGCAGGTGGGCGAGGGCGGGATTTGCCTCTGGAGGAGTAGTTGCGTGACATATTTGAATTAGCGTGATGACGCTTCGGTCGGCTGTTTTCAATAGAAAACTCACGGGTGAACTCTCGGGGAATGGGCGGGACTTGGGAAGGCCGGAATGCTCGAACTCTATGGGGTTGCCATTCCTGCAATCACGATTAGCACGGAAAGGATGTCGATTTCGAGATTCTCAGTTTTCGCTTTATTCTGGACCAGCCTGGCGCTTTTCGGATGGGCGAGAGCGGAGGACGGGTACGCGATCCAATCCGAGATTCCCTATTACGACAGCGCCACTCGCTCGTCCGACGCTTATATTGAAGAACGTTGTCTACTCGATGTTTACTGGCCTGAAAACAAAGACGGTTTCTCGACGGTGATCTGGTTTCATGGTGGCGGTTTGAAGAACGGCTCGAAATCGATTCCCGATGGATTCAAGGACAAGGGTATTGGCGTCGTCGCAGTGAACTATCGACTTCACCCGAAGGTGACGGCTCCGGTTTACATTGAGGATGCGGCGGCTTCGGTGTCTTGGGTATTTAAGAATATCCAGCGGTATGGTGGCGATCCCGACCGAGTTTTCGTTTCAGGCAGCTCCGCGGGCGGGTACTTGGCGAGCATGGTTGGCTTGGACAAGCGTTGGCTCGGGGCTCATGGGCTAGACGCGAACAGGATTGCTGGGCTGATCCCTTTGGCGGGTCACACGATTACCCACTTTACTGTTCGAGCGGAGCGCGGAATTGAAGGAACTCGCCCCATTATCGACGACATGGCTCCCTTGTATCACGTTCGCGGGGACGCTCCGCCTTTTTTGAGTATTACGGGCGATCGCGAACTCGAAATGCTGGGACGCTACGAGGAGAATGCCTATATGATGAGGATGCTGCGGGTGGCTGGCCATTCGGATGCTCGAATCTTGGAGCTCGATGGCTACGGGCATGCTCCAAGAGAAGCGGCCTACCCGTTGATTGTTAAAGAGATAAAGCGTATCGAACGATCGCTAAGTAAATAGAAACTATGATGAAATCCCTTGTATCGAAACTAATCCATTCAGTGGCCAGGCCAGTTTCTGCTGGTCGACTGGCGATTCTCGCCGCGTTTGCATGTAGTCCTCTCTTTGCCGAGGAGGGCCAGCGGCCAAATATTGTATTCATATTCTCTGACGACCATGCAGTTCAATCGATCGGCGCCTATGGCTCGACGATCAACGAGACGCCGCACATCGACCGACTGGCGCGGGAAGGCGGCATTTTTCTAAACTCGTTTTGCGCCAACTCCATTTGCGGCCCGTCTCGAGCATCGGTACTCACCGGCAAGCACAGCCACAAAAACGGGTTTTACACGAACAGTGGGGGCGCGGAATTCGATGGGTCGCAGATGACCTTCGCGAAGTTGCTTCAGGAAAGCGGCTACACGACTGCGTTGGTCGGCAAATGGCATCTGAGATCCGATCCCACTGGTTTCGACTACTGGGAGATTGTTCCGGGCCAAGGGAGCTACTACAACCCCGATTTCTACACGAGCGAAGGGCGCGACAATATGAAGCGCTATACGGGTTACGTGACGGATATCACGACTGATTTGGGTCTCAAGTGGCTGGACGAGCGCGACAAGGACAAGCCCTTTCTCTTGATGTGCCAGCAGAAGGCGCCGCACCGCACGTGGGCGCCGAATTTGAAACACCTCAACAACTACGCGGACATCGATATTCCGGAGCCTGAAACGCTTTTCGATGATTGGGAAGGCCGTACGGAAACTCTGGCGACAAACGAAATGTCGATCCGGGATCATTTTATATACCAGTGGGACATGAAGTTCCAGGAGCGCGTGCCTTTCGCCAACGATTTCGAAAGTCGTTTAAACGAGCCGGAGCGCCCTCGGATGACGCCCGAGCAACAGGCGGTCTGGGACGCTTACTACGAGCCACGCAACGCAGCCTTTCTGGCGTCGCCTCCGACAGGCAAAGACTTGGTGCGTTGGAAGTACCAAAGGTACATTAAAAACTATCTGCGCTGTATTGACTCCGTGGATGAAAACGTGGGACGAGTACTCGATTATTTGGATGAAAACGGACTGGCGGAAAATACGATCGTGATCTACAGTTCCGACCAGGGCTTCTATTTGGGCGAGCACGGCTGGTACGACAAGCGCTGGATGTACGAGGAATCCTTGCGAATGCCTTTCTTGATTCGCTGGCCTGAAAAAATTCGGCCCGGCACGCGCTTCCATCAGCTTTTGCAGAACATCGACTATGCGCCTACGTTTCTAGAAGCAGCGGGGTTGCCGATTCCTAAAGGGGTCCAGGGGGAGAGTATTCTCCGAGTCCTGGAGGATCCCGGTACGGACGATTGGCGGAAGTTCGTTTACTATCACTACTACGAGCATATGACCGAACATGGCGTTCCGCGTCATGAAGGTGTTCGGGGCGAGCGATACAAGTTGATCAATTTTTACTCGGATGACGGGTACGAATTGATCGATCTAAAGACCGATCCCAACGAATTGCTCGACGTGTCTGAAAACCCTGAATACGCGCCAGTTCTCAGGCGAATGAAAGGCGAACTCAGTCGGTTGCGGGAGAAATACGAGTTGCCGAGTCGACTGGACTCGATCAATTACAACAGTCGCGGTTAGTCGATTCGAGAGCGAATCGACTAGCTCAGGGGCGGAAACCTCTGGGCTCGGTTGGGCTCGAGCTCGGTTTTCGTGAAATTGGAGACGAGGGCGACCTTCATCCAGTCGCAAGGGTAGCCGTGCTCGCGAGGGAGTTTGGCCGTAAGTTGGGCATGCAAGTCATCGGGCAAGTCCCATTCACCCGCCTCCAGTGACGGCGCGAGTTGCTCCACAGAACGGGCTCCAGCCAGAACGGAGGTAATCGCATAGTCCTTGAGAATCCAAGACAGAGCGACGGTCACCGGGCTTTTCCCCACTTGATCGGCGATTTCGCAAACCAAGTCGACAAGCTCGAGCGCTTCTTTCCATATCAAGCGATCGTTAAGGATGTGACCGACTTCTTTGAATCTCAATCCGGGGACGGGGACCTCGACTCCGCGATACTTGCCTGTGAGGAGTCCACTGGCGAGCGGGCTCCAGCAGAGCACGCCCATGCCTTGATCGACGCAGGCCGGTACAATCTCGGTTTCGATGTCGCGACGAATCAAGTTGTAGAGGTACTGGCCGGAGACGAACGGCGCGTAGTTGCGTTGTTGGGCGACCGCGTTTGCTTTAACGAGTTGCCACGCGTAGAGATTTGAACAGCCAATGTATCTGACTTTTCCGGACGTTACCAAATCGTTCAAGGCGCTCATGGTCTCTTCGATCGGGGTGTAGGGATCGGGACCGTGAATTTGGTAGAGGTCCATGTAGTCGAGCTTCATGCGCTTGAGGGACGCTTCGCAGGCCTCGACGATGTGCTTGCGGGAGAGGCCGCGGGCGTTGGGAGTCTCGTTCATGGGGAACCAGCATTTCGAAGCGATGACGAGTTCGTCGCGACGTTTACCTTTCAATATGTTCCCGAGAATCGACTCCGACTCGGTTTCGGCGTAGAGGTCAGCGGTATCGATGAAATTGCCTCCCGCGTCGATGTAGGCATCCAACAGTTCTTGACTGGCTTTCTCGTTGCAGCCCCAGCTTTGATTGCCGAATGTCATGGTACCGAGACAGACGCGCGATACGGCCAGGCCGGAATTCCCTAAATAGCGATGTTTCATAGAGGTATGAGGAAGAACTAACGGCGAGCGATGGCGGGGCAAGCGAAGAGTTTCAAGTCGCTCGCTTGCGTTTCGTTGTTGCAGCGTGGTAGAGTGAATAATGCGTTTTCCTGTTAGTGTTTTAATCGGAGTGTTGCTGGCGAGCGGAATGGTTCTGGCTCGAGAGCGTCCAAACATCCTGCTCATTTTTACCGACGACCAAGGAATCAACGATGTAGGCTGTTACGGTAGCGAGATTCCCACTCCGAACATCGATCGACTTGCGCGGGAAGGGGTTTTGTTCGAGAACTGGTATTCGGCGTCTTCGATCTGCACGCCATCGCGCTACGGTTTGCTGACGGGGCGCAATCCGAGTCGCTCTCGGGACCAGTTGCTGGGGGCGTTGATGTTCATGGCGGAGGAACACAAGACGATCGGGATTCAACCTGGGGAGACGACGATCGCGTCCGTGCTGGGCGAATCGGGATACGATTCGGCCCTCATAGGCAAATGGCACTTGGGGCACGGGCGAAACGAGTTGTTGCCCACGCGTCACGGATTCGATTCGTTTATCGGGCATACAGCAGGTTGTATCGATTTTTTCACTATGACCTATGGAGTGATTCCCGATTGGTATCACCAGGAGTCTCTGGTGTCGGAAAACGGATACGCTACGGAGCTGATCACAGAGGAGGCGATTGCGTTTTTAGAGGCCCGTGACCCGGCGGGCGATCCCTTCTTTCTCTACCTTGCCTACAACGCGCCTCATTTCGGAAAAGGCTGGAGCCCGGGTGATCAGGCTCCGGTCAATATCATGCAGCCGCAAGCGGCTGATTTGAAGCGCGTGGACTGGATCGAGGACAAAGTGAGGCGCGAGTTCGCCGCGATGACGGTGTCGCTGGACGATGGAGTGGGAAAAGTGATGTCCGTTTTGGACAGCGCTGGCCATTCCGAAAACACGCTCGTCATCTTCTTGACGGACCATGGGGGCGACCCGGTTTACGGCGGGAGCAACTTGCCTTACCGAGGAGACAAGGCGACCTTGTTCGAAGGTGGACTACGCGTGCCATGTATTATGCGCTGGCCGGGGAGAATTGCGGAGAAAACGGTCGACGCGTCCGTTTGCAGTTCGTTGGACCTGTTCCCGACCTTTTGCGAACTAGCGGGTGTGGATTACGATCGAGCTGGGGTCGACGGGAGGAGTTTAGCCGATCAGATCGCGAACGGCGGTTCTGAGGCGGGCGACGACCGGGAGTTGTTTTGGGAATTGGGCGCGCATGAAGAGCTGGGGCGCAAGCCTTGGAGCGCCGTTCGCTCGAGAGGCTGGAAGTACGTGCAGTCGAATACGGGCGAGGAGTTTTTGTTTGATCTCAAAACGGACCCGTTCGAGCAGACCAATCTCAAAGACAGAGAGCCTGAGCGATTCGAGCGAATGCGAGCGCGGCGCGACACGCTTGCGAAGGCGTACCGCGAGCGGTAGGGAGCGGATTGGAGTTTGTTGCGGTTTATAGGACCTATAAGTCTTATAAGACCAATAGGTCCTATAATCGAGAGTTGTTCGAGCTACAGTTCTCGAGTGAGGCGTTCGAGTCCTTTTCCGTACTTTTTCAGCTGCTTGGCGCTGGGATTGTCGGCGAGGTTGGAAATCATGTCGGCGATCTTGACTTGAGTTGCCAGCTCGGACGATGCCACGCATTCTAGATAGTCGTCGTAGGAGACTCCTGGCGTCTTTGTGAGTATCCGGACGGCGGTTACGTGCTTCTCTGGGATGCCTTGCTTGAGTAGTTCGTCTTCCGAGACGTCGCAATCCTCGAGAACGTCGTGAAGCCAGGCGACGATTTGAGCGTCGAGGTTGTCACCGACTCGAGAGACTACGGTTCGCGGATGCTCAATGTAGGGGACGACGCCGTCGCGACGAAACTGCCCGTTGTGGGCGTCGGTCGCTATTGTTTCGGCGCGTTTAACGATCTCGGAGAGTGTCATGATTGCGATTCGTGGACCTTCGGGTCTTGCCGCGGTTCCATTACCCAAGCGCGGGGATGACTGTCGAACCCAATCTTCGGATAGAACTCGTTTGCTTTGGGAGCGGAGAGGAGGGTGAGGAAGCAGGTGGATTTGAGCGCGTCGCGGGTCTGAGCGATCAATTCGGTTCCGATTCCGCGGTGTTGGTAATCTTGGTGCACTGCGAGATCCGCCAGATAGGCGACGTAGGCGAAGTCCGTTACGGAACGGGCGATTCCGACGAGGGTGCCCTCGCTCCAAGCGGTCACGACGAGATTTGCATTGCGTATCATTGATTCCATGACGCTTCGATTGTCGACGGGACGCCGTTCGCCCAACGTTGACTTGCGATAGAGTTCGATGACGGTTTCCAGTTCGAGATTGTTGCCGATTTTGTATTCAATGGCGCTCATGGTCCTTTTGCCTGTCGCTCATTGACGGCTGTATTGCAAGGGGATTCGCGCGAGGCGTTTTTAAAGACACGCTTGGACTCTATCCCTGAGAACGGGCAGTACTTCCGATGGGAACCAGGGATTGCGTTTGATCCAAATATTGTTGCGTGGGCTTGGGTGGGGCAGTGGCAGTATCTTGGGCCAATAGCGTTCCCAATCCTGTACGATATGGGTGAGCGTTCCGGCGGCCTCGGGCAAGTGGTAGTCGAGCGCGTACTTGCCGATCACCAATGTGAGTTGGATATTCGGGAGGGAACTAAGCGCTCGAGTTCTCCAAGTGTCGGCACATTCTTTCCGCGGAGGAAGGTCGCCTGATTTTCCCGTTCCTGGATAGCAGAATCCCATTGGAAGAATGGCGATCCGAACGGGATCGTAGAACACGCTCCGATCGATTCCCATCCAATCGCGCAGACGATCACCGCTCGGGTCGTCGAAAGGGATTCCTGATTGGTGGGTCTTTCTTCCCGGAGCTTGTCCGGCGACGAGTATCTTCGCTCGAGGGTCGAGTTGGAGGATCGGGCGCGGGTTCAGCGGGAGATTCTCGCGACAGAGGGTACAGGCTCGTATGTCTTCAACCAGTTGTGAGCTCTCGGGATCGTCGCTTGGGTTGCCTTTCATTTGGAGTGAACGGTCAACGAGCGGGAGCGCTCGCGAATTGCGCAGACGCATTCGCGGTGTGTTGCTTAGGAGATTCCGAGTCGTTTCTTCAGACCGTCGGAAGTGAGGTGCTTCACTACGTCCATCGGTTCGCATTTGGAATCGCCGTCGTTGAAATCGATCGGGCCAATCTCTTTGGCCGCGACGATAGCGGCGGCGTTTAGCGAAGGGCTGCGTTTTCCAATCCCGATGAGCGCGCCGCCCATGGCGACTTTGAGACAGGGATCGGCATTTTCGATTTCCTTCCGTATCCGGTCGATGCGCACGTGATAAAATGGGTCGCGGTTTGCGGCGTCACGCTTCGATTTGGAGAGTTCATAAACGAGACCGTAGCCGCACCGTTTTTTGAGAGAATCGCTTTGGTCCACCCATTTTTTCGCGAGCTGGAACGCGAAGTCGGTTTTGGCAAGCGTCGCGTCGCAGGAACTGAATACGTGGGCCAGGTAGCCGGGTTCGACTGCGCCCACTTGCGCTTCCGCTTGTTCTTGAGTGATTCGCTTCGGTTCGTCGAGGAGAAGTCCGAGCACTTTCGCTTCGTGGTGGTTGGTTTTCCAGAGCGACTGGGCTAAGCGGTGGTCGCGCTGGATCGTCTTCGCGAATTTCCGTAGTTGCGTCAAACCGATCCCGTCGCTCGCAAGACCGCCGTTGTCGGCTTCCATGGCTTTCCAATGGGCGACCCCGCGTGCGTTGCGGTTGGCGCGGAGCCAGGCGAGAATCTCGGTTTTTGTCATGTTTGTCGCAGGCTTACGTGTACTCAACTGAATACTTCAGCATAACGATTCCGGATGGAAGTGATTTCGATTCGCGCAAAGACAATGGCGGTGATTTCGGACCCGGGGCTGCCAACGGGATTCCGCCTCCGAGAATGATCGGGATGACGCTGACCTCCACGGAGTCGACAAGACGAGCGTCGAGTAGCGAGCGAAAAAGAGCCCCGCCTCCGAAGAGCCAAATATCGCCGCCGCT
The DNA here is from genome assembly GCA_028284235.1 of Opitutaceae bacterium. Classification (GTDB taxonomy): domain Bacteria; phylum Verrucomicrobiota; class Verrucomicrobiia; order Opitutales; family Opitutaceae; genus Pelagisphaera. The sequence continues at coordinate 99,311 of JANQSC010000076.1, read as the reverse complement.
TTCGGATTTCAATTCGCGGGCTCGGGCGACAGCGTCGTTCGCTATATCGACGTCGGGCAAGTCGTCGCCAGAAAGCGAGCGCGAGCAAACGACTGTTTTCATGTGGGGAAACATCGGCTCGGATCCCTTATGCGTGACCTCGAAGGAATGACGTCCCATTAGAAGCGTGTCGAAGTCCTTGAAGAGGGCAGCAAAGTCGATCGAGGGATCCATGATGATCCAGTCGAATTCGCCGTTGGGGCCGGCGATGTATCCATCCAGGCTCGCGGCCACATTGTATCGTATGGGTCTCATCGGAATCTACTCTTTAGAATCGGCGATTACTTCTTCGGGGTCAATCCATCGAATCGCCTTCGGATCGAATCCGGACTCGATGGTGGGCTTGATCACGTCGAAATAGGGGGAGAGATCGAAGTCGCCAGGAGCGAACAAACTGTGATGGCGAATGCGGGCGTACTCCTTTTCTTTGTCGGGCGCATTTGGTTTTCGGGGATCGCCGGGTGAAAACTCCGGGAGTATCGGGTAGCTCACGGAGTGGAACGCCTGGGCGATGAGCGACGAGCAAATCGCGCGGGTGGGATCGCTGCTCCCGATCGAAAGTAGACGGCGTCTCCAATGATTGGGTACAGGTGGCTTCTGGATAAGGTAGCGGGCGAGATCGAAGATGTTCTTCAAATCGTACTGATCGCCTTGCCGAGAAACGGCGTAGTCGATCAGCTGGTCGATCTCCTCGACTGAAAGTCCCACGGGACGGCATATCCGGGTGTGCCGCTCGTAGTAGATGGAAAGCGGCATCAGGCGAATGCCTTCTTGGATGTCCGCTTCGACGATGACGCGAGCGTCTTCCCCTTTGTCGCTCGAGTCGACCGCGTCGCCGATGTAGAGGGCGGCATGCGACCAAGTCGACTGGGTGAGATACTTGATCGCGACGCTGAAGCGGCTGGCGCCTTCTACGAGGAGAACATCCCCTTTTTTGAGAGCGGCTTTGAGTTTTTCTGGCGGGCTTGTCGCTTTGCGCACGGCCCGCTGGCTCGGCTGGGAAAGATGCCGAGCGAGGACGCTGCCGATGCGACTGAGGAACGACTTCTTCACGAGTCCAGAAAACGGGAACAAGCGTGGCGTTGCAAGAGAGGAGTGTTGACGCTCATTCGTCCGACTCCGACTCGGGGAGATCGTCTTGACGGTTCAGTTCGGCTTCAAAAATATTCAGATTCTCCTGGGAACCCATCACCAGAATGAGATCGCCTTCGTCGAGAATTTCGTGTGGCGACGGCCCAATAATTCGATCGCCTCCTTTTTGTATTCCCACTATGGTGACATGAAATCGGGATCGGATTTGCGTGTCATGAATTCGCATGCCGGCCCAGTCGCACCGGGGCGGGATGACAGCTCGGGTGAATACGAATGGCTCGACACGGGCGTTGGAGCGCTCGCCTTTTTGATTGAGGTAGGTTTCCGCTTGTGTGATCTGACTGGGCTCCCCCAGGGCGAACACGTGATCGTTGGGATAGAGGCGCGTGTCCGGGTCGATGCTCACGAGTTCGTATCCGCTTCGTTCGATTCCCGCGATCAGGGCTCCGGTGGCCCCTCGCAGGTCGATCTCCTTCACCTGCATACCGATCCACTTCGAGTCGGGCGAAAGGGATATGGGATGGACGTTTACTTCCCAGGGAGTGCGGGACTCCAGCGCTTTCAGGTTCGTGGAGATTTTTTGGGAAATGCGCTCTTTCGCCTCGCTGGCCATCGACCTGATGACGGCGGTTTCCCAGTTGTGGTGCATGTGGACGAGCTTCTTCCAGAAGATCCATCCGACTATTCCGGTGGTGACGAGGAAGGCGACGAAGACGGAGCCGTCGGGAAAGTAGTTAGCGGCGACGAGGATGAAAGCGGTGCCGTAGACGAAGAGGAGCAGGAGTAGAATCAGACCGTTGAATGTGGAACGGTAGATGCCTTGGGAGAACTGTTGAAACGCGGGTCGGCTCAAGGCTGTATCTGAAAAGATCCAGACCAGCACATTGAGGTTGCGCATGGTGTCGACGAAGAAGGGAAGGCTGAAGAGGACGGAAAGGAGGAATACCGACTGTTGAAACAACTCGGGAGAAAGGGGCAGAAATTCGGGAGCGGGCACGTATTTCGATACGACGCCGGCGGCGATAATGATCGCTACAATAATCAAAAAGTGAATACAAATTAAAGTAACGGGCTTTTTGGCGAGGGCGAGAATCGAGCTGCGGCCGAGCGACAAGCTCACCGTGCCGATCCACTGGGAGTAGAGGGAGCAGAATTCCTTGATGGCTTTGGGCGAGAGGCGTTCTCCCAGGCGAATAATGCGCTGCTCGTTTTGAGCGAGCGTGGGCGTGGCGAGAATCGTGATGAAGGCGACGCCGGAAACGATCGACTGCAACTCGGAACTGGTGGCTTGATAGCTGGCGCCGATGGCGACAATGACGAAGCTGAATTCCCCGATTTGCGACTTTATCAGAGCGGCCCGGGTGGAGTCGTTGGGCCGGTTGCCGGAGAGGAAGAAGCCGAGCCAGCAGGAGGCGAATTTGCACAGGATGACGACGAGTGACAGCCCGACAATGACCGCTGCGTTCGACAGTAGGGATTTCGGGTCGATGAGCATGCCAACTGTCACGAAGAAGAGGGCGCTGAACATGTCCCGCAGAGGTTCGGTGAGCTGTTCGATTTCGTCGGCGAGCTGCGAACCCGAAAGGATGGCGCCGGCCAAAAAGCCGCCCAGCGCCCAGGAGAAGTTGAACTGGTGCGCGAGCAGGCCGATGGTGAATATCAGACCGAGCGCGGTCATGGTGATCATCTCCGTGGATCCGCGAGCGATGAGCTCGCGAATCAGTCGGGCGGCTCCGAGCTTTCCAATCAGGAAGACGCAAACCGTGAAGATGCCGATGAACAAGGTGGACCGACCGATCGCCTCGAGATTCATGGTGCCTTCTGCTGCCATTCCGCTGAGGAGGACGAGCAAAAGGATAGCGAGGATGTCCTCGAGCACGAGGACGCCGATCGTGAGATTGGCGTAGGGCTGGTGGATGAGGCCGCGTTCCCGAATCAGCTTTACGGATACCATGGACGAGCTGATTGAGAGCAGCCCTCCGAAAAACCAGCCATCCATGGTCGACATGCCCAGCCAGCGACTGGCCTCCATTCCTAGGAGCAGCATGAGCATTGTCTGGAGGCTGAGCGCGATGAACGCGGGCGCGAAAACGCGTCGCAATCGGCCGAAATCGAACTCAAGCCCAATGTAGAACAGCAGAAATATGACGCCGAGCTCGCTAAGCTCTTGGACGTTTTCAATTTCGACCAGGGCGGGCCAGAGCCCGAGGTGCGGTCCGACGAGAAACCCTGCCGCGATGTAGCCGATCAGAAGCGGCATTTTCAGGCGCTGGAAGATCAGCGCCGCCGCTGCTGCCGAGAGGAGAATCCATCCGAGATCGGTGAGGATCGAGTGTTCGTGCATTCGTTCGAAATCGAACTGTTGAAACGGAAGCGGTATCCTCTAGAGCAATGCTACTTTTTTTGTAGAGCGTCGGTCTTCGCCAGGTGGAGGATCAATTTGCCGTCCATGTAGTACTCGACGAAATTCGCCGAGGTCACGACCCAGTCGGTGAACTGGTTGGGGGCTTTGCCTTGGTTGGCGGGGGAGACGAGCTCTTTTTCCCCGTTGAACCAGTTGCGGTAGCCGGCTTTGTTGAAGTTGGAGTTTTTCAGGATGATCTCCTTCTCTTTGTAGTCGGGATTGAGGAGGAGGTAGATTCGGCCGTTTTCCTCGATCTTCACGTCTCTGACGATCTCGGCCTCGCGCGTGATCGCCGTGTAGGGGCCGAAGGTTTCGGCGGATTCGTTCTCGACGGCGAGCGAGAAGTGCAGGCCGCACAGCGTTCCGAGGAGGGCGACAAGGATTTGGGTTCGTCTAATGCGCATTTCCGAGTATGATGCGGGAACGAAGGCGGCAGGCAAGTTTCTTTCCGCTCTTGAACCCGATTGATTCATGAGGGGTTTTCCTGAGATTCGGTATCCGAATTGGAGTTACAGATTTGGCGTCTGCCAGCCTTAGTGCCCGCAGACGCAGGCGTATTCCTGGTAGTCGCAACTGGGGCAGTCACTCAAGTTGACGGTGAACCGCTCGCGAACGATGGAGGCGGATTCCGACTCCTTGAACTGGGCGATGACTGGAATGTTGCCGTCGGGAAGCGGTTTGTCGGACTGGAAAACTCCCGAAATGACATTGAAGGAAAGCGTGGTCGGACTGGATCGGTCTCCGCCGACAATTGTCACGGATTGGTCTGCGGGAGCGACCGGTTTGCGGGCCTGGTCGAGAAGCGTGATGGATACGGTGCGGTCGGGATTGATCCGCAGCTCGTAATCCGTGTCGCTTGAAGTGACGAGCCGGCCTCCGTTGGGGCCTCCTTCTCTTTTCTCCGATTCGCTTTCGGAATGGTCGTCGTGGTCGGAATGCGCGGCGCCCTCGTGGGAGTGGTCGTGCTCCGCATGTTTGTCGCTGTTCGTATCGGCGCAGCTTGCGACGAACAGGCTGAGGATTCCAATTAGGGCGGTGGGTCGATATATTTTTGTTTTCATGTTGTTAGTGGTTTATGTTTTCAATTGGTTCGAGGCGCTAGGCGGTGGCGGCTGCGTTGCGAGCGACAGCGTTTTCCGCCGCTTTGCGGCCGAAGAGATAAAAGACGGCGGGCGTGACGCCGAGGCCGAGCGCGGTGGATGTGACGAGGCCGCCGACGATGACCACCGCGACGGGATGGAGAATCTCTTTGCCGGGAGCCTCTGCGGCTAGCGCCAATGGAATGAGGGCGATCCCGGCCGAGAGAGCGGTCATGAGGACAGGCGGTACGCGTTCCAAGGTGCCACGAAGAATCATCGCTCTCGAGAACGACTCGCCCTCGTGTTTCATGAGATGCAGGTAGTGGGAGAGGAGCATCACGCTGTTGCGAGCCGCGATTCCGGTGATCGCGATAAACCCGACCAGAGTGGCGATGCTGATATTGTCGACAACTAACCAGGTTAAAACGAGCCCTCCAATCAGCGCGAGTGGAATGTCGCACAGTACTTGTAGAGCGAATACAGGCGACGAGAAGTAGGTGTACAGCAACAGAGCCATGACGAGTAGAATCGCCACACTGTAGAAGGCGATGCGTTTGGTTGCTTCTTGCTGAGCTTGGAACTCGCCTTCGAAACTGACGAAGTAGCCCGCTTTCCACGAGAGATTTTCGGAGACTTCCGCCTGCAGGCGGGAGACGAGCGAAGCCATATCCCGCTCGGTCGGATTGATGCTCACGACAAAACGCCGCATCATATTCTCGCGTTGGATGATATTAGGTCCTTTGGCGTCGCGAATGTCGGCGACGAGCGAAAGTGGAATACTCCGCCCGCTTTCCGCATCGATGTACAGTTCCTGAAGTCGACTCGTTGATTCCCGCCATTTTTCGGGGAGGCGGATGACGAGGTCGAGAGCCCGTTGGTTTTCGTAAAGGACTCCGACATGTTCCCCTCCAATGAGGGTCGACAGTTGTTCGTTGAGGGCTCCGGGCGTGATGCCGTACGTTTGGGCGCGCTCGCGGTCGATTTCGATTCTGAGCTGCGGGATGGGAGCTTGTTGCTCCACGCGGGCGTCCTCGAGCCCGGGAATGTTTCGAGCGAGGGTTTTTATCGACTCGCCGATCCTTCGAATCTCGTCCAAGTCGGGACCGAATATTTTTATGGCGACTTTGGCGGAAACGCCGCTCAGCATATGGCCGATCCGGTCCGCGAGCGGCCCGCTCAAGGCGCTGAATGTCCCGGGAATCGTTCGCATGGTGGCGCGTATGTCCTCGAGCACTACCTCTCGGGGGCGACCGTCGGGCTTGAAATCGATGTCGAATTCGACAGTGGAGACGGGGACTACGTGGTCGCCCCGCTCGGCCCGCCCGATGCGTCGCCCGACTTTTCGTATTTCGGGGATTTTCAGGAGAAGCCGATCCGCGACGTCGGAAATCTCGTTCATTTGGGTGAGCGATGTTCCGGGAGCGGCGGTGAGAGCGACCAGGACCGTCTCCTCCTTGAACGACGGCAAAAAGTCCTTCCCCATCCTAGGGTAGAGACTCAAGGCGCCCGCGAGGAGAGCGGCAGACAGGGCGAGAACGATGAACGGGTAGTCGAGAGCGAGTTTGAGCCAGGATCGCTCCAGTATCCACTTTATGGATCGATTTGCGAATCCGTCTTTGTGTTCGTTCCCCGATTTCGGGTCGAGCAGGATTGAGCACAAAACTGGGATGACCGTGAGTGAAACCAAGAACGACGCGGCCATGCTCGTGATGGTGGCGATGGCGATCGGGGTGAAGAGGCGCCCTTCGACGCCGGTGAGCATCAGGATAGGTATGAATACGAGAATTATGAATACAGTGGCGTAGAGGATTGAGTTGCGCACTTCGGCGGACGCTCGAGCGATGACTTCTAGCCGGGATATCGGTTGGTCGGAGCGGGCATTTTCTTTCAGTCTCCGGAACACGTTTTCTACGTCGACAATAGCGTCGTCGACGACCATTCCGATAGCGACCGCGAGTCCGCCAAGAGTCATCGCGTTGACGCTGATATCGAACGCCCGAAAAACGAGAAGCGCGCTAGCGAAGGAGAGAGGAATGGCGGTGAGCGTTATGAATGTGGTTCGGACGTTTAGCAGGAAGAGTAGCAGGACGAGCGAGACCATGATGGCGCCGTCGCGGATCGCTTCCTCGAGATTGCCGATGGCGTTCTCGATAAAGTCGGCTTGCCGGAAAAGCGGAGTGAGCGTGGCGTCGCTGGGGATGGTCGTTTGCAGATCTTCAAGCGCCGCTTCCACGTTCTGCGTGACGGCCAAGGTGTCGAATCCGGGCGTTTTCGTAACGCTCATGATGACCCCGGGGATGCCGTTTACTGCGGCGTCGCCGCGCATGGGCTCAATTCCCCAGAGGACGTCGGCGACGTCCGTGATGAGAATGGGTCGCCCGTCGATTTGTTTAATGACAGTCGACCCCAACGCTTCGAGATCGGTGGTCATGGCTAGATTGCGGACCATGATTTCCTGGGCGCTGGCGGAGAGAAACCCTCCGGTGGAATTGCCGGCGGCTCGGGACGCGGCCGACTGAAGTTCGTCGAAGCTGATGTTGAGTGACCGCATGCGGTTGGGGTCGGGCTGTATTTGGATTTGCCTGACACCTCCTCCCATGGAGAGAACTTCTGCGACACCCGGGATGCTTTGCAGGCGTCGGCGAACGGTCCAGTCGGCGAGGACGCGGAGTTCGCTTGGCTCGATCGTCTCGTTTTCACTGCTGAGTCCCACTAGCATGATTTCGCCCATGAGCGACGCGACGGGAGTCATGTAGGGCGAAATACCTTCGGGCAGGTTTTCACGGGCGGACTGCAGGCGCTCTTGGACGAACTGGCGCGCTTTATAAATGTCTGTTCCCCATTCGAACTCGACGAACACCAACGAGAGGGAAACGTCGGAGGTGGAGCGAAGGCGAGTCAGTCCGGAGACGCCCATGAGGGCGGCTTCGATCGGGAGGGTGACGAGCGTTTCGACTTCTTCGGGGGCGAGTCCGGGGGCCTCGGTCAAAAGCGTGACGGTGGGTTTCGTCAAGTCCGGCAACACTTCCACGGGGAGCTCGCGTCCGGTTTGAATGCCGAGCGCGAGTATGATGACTGCGCCGCAAATGACGAGGGTTCGGTGGGCGAGCGAAAAGCGAATGAGGGCGTTTAACATGGCGTCACTTTCCGTTTTCGCTCGTTTTCCGAGCCGTTCGTCTCTGAACCACTACGCTGAGAATCAGGAGCGCGAAGAGGAAGCCGGAGAGAAGAGTTAAAAACAGCAGGCGTTGGCTGCTCGCCCCGCTAGGGGAGTTTCCCGTGTCGCGTTGGGCGTGGGCGGCTCGGTCCGCGGCGGTCATTTCTGAACCGTCTTCGTTGTGTTCGTGTCCGTGGGCGGCGTCCAGGGCTTCTTTGAGCGAGATTCCACCGCCGCCGGCGAATAGGAGCGGGTAGGCGCCGCGGACTACGACTTGATCTCCAGGAAACAAGCCTCCGAGAATTTCAACGCGCGTTTCGTTTTGAACACCGGTTTGCACGGGGACTTTTTGGAAGGCGTTGGGGAGGTCGAAGTCGCTGACGAATACGACTTGGTTCACGCCGTCGTCGAGCAGCGCGCTTCTGGGCAGGGAGAGTGTTTCCCTTCGCTCGTTCACGACTATCGAGAACTCGGCCCGCATATTGGGGCGGACCTTGTAGTCTGGATTGTCGATGGTGAAATAGGCGTCGACAGTGCCGTTTTCGGCATTGGCGGTTGTGCCGTATCGAGCGAGAACGCCTTCGAAGGTCTGGCCGGGGAGAGCGGCGACTTGAATACGGGCGGACGCGCCGAGGGGGAGGAGGCCCGCTCGGTCTTCAGGTATATGGGCGACGGCGTAGACTTGGGTGAGATCGATGATCTCGAACAGTTCGGTCTCGGGGAGGACCGGCTTGCCGACGTGCGTATAGCAGTTCATGACCATGCCCGACTGAGGCGCGGACAGCCGGATGACCGGAGGCGGGTTTCCGGGTTGTAGGCTCTCCATCTCAACGAGGGTCGCGCCGGCCTCCACGATATCGCCTTCGAAGGCGTGAACCGCGAGAGCGCGACCTTGTATTCGACTACTCAGTACGCTCTTGCGGGCTGGAATATTCTCGATGCGGCCGATGACGAACAAGGTCTCCTCGAAATCATGATAGTCCGCCTCTTCGAATTCGATCCCCAGGTTGGCGACAGAGATTTCGTCGAGAATGACGAGACCGGGTTTACCGCTTTGGGCTGAGGCAAGCGTGACGGCGAATACTAGCGTCAGAGTGACGAATCGGGTGGTTGTTGAAAATATGTGTTTCATGGCTGAAAATGCGGTTTATGGTTCGAGTCCGGGACCGAACAGGAGGGCGAACTCCAGTTTGAGTCGCGCTCGCGCGAAGGATTCGATTGTATCCAAATAATCGTGCTCGAGCTCGAGGAGTTGGGACTGGGATCGCATGAGAGCGACGAAGCTGATTTGTCCATCGCGGTATGCCGACTGCATCTCCGTCATTTGAGCCTTGGCGAGGCGAATGACATTCTCCTCGAAGACGCGGGCGCTTTTTTTCAAGTCCTCCGCTTCGTGTCGGGCGTGCTCCGCTTCGTGTAGAATGCGCAGTTTGGCAGCCGCGGCGTGTTGATAGGCTTGGTCGCGGGCGACCCGTTGCTCGCGGGCGCGAAGCGTTCCTTTCTTGCGCAATGGAAGCGGTATGGAGACGCCTACGCCGAGAGAGCGATCGGACTCGATGCCGATGGGTTGATCGACGCTCCGTTCGTTTCTCCAGTAGAGACCCGCGGTGATGTCCTCCCAGTTTTCAGATTCGGCCAGGGCAATCTCCGCTTCGGCCGAATGGGCATTGAGGATTGCCAATTGAAATTCGGGATGCCGTTCGAAGATGTTTTGATCGAACGGCGGGAGCGCGGCGCGGGGGTCGATCAGGCGCGAAGAGAGGAACTCGACTTCTTGGTTCGCGGGCAATCCGAGATAGGGAGCGAGGGAGTGGGTGAGATGGTTCCGCTCGTCCGTGTTTCGTATGATCTCCTGTTCGAGGGCGCGTGTTTCGAGCAAGGCTTGATTGGCTTCGAGGGAGGAAAATTCTCCTTTCTCGACGCGCGACTGGATGAACTCGAATAGCTCCTTCGACTGGTCTCGCAAGCGTTTGAGAGAAGCGATCCGTGTATCCGCAACCTCTACCTCCAGAGCGATCTCTCGGATGGAACGGGCGATTGAGAGCGCGCGTTCCTTGACCTCTAGTTTGGCTTTGGCGATATCCACGCGGGAAACCGCTTTCTCCTTTTGAAGTCGATTGGCCATCGGAAAGGACTGGGAGATTCCCAAACGAACATTGCGTTCTCCTTCGTCGTTGAACGCGAAGTCGTCGGAATATTCGGCTTCGATTCGCGGGTTGGGTCGGATGCCAGTTTGTTCCAAACGCGCCTCCGCGATTTGAATGGAAAACTGAGCCGCTTTCAGGTCGGCGTTGTTTTCCAAAGCGTAGGCGATCGCGGTTTCGGTGTTCCACGACTTCTCGTTTGGCGAGGATGCTGGTGTCTGGGTTGCGCTGAACGCGCTGAGTGTGAAAGCCGCCAGGGCTAACGGGTGTCTTTTCATTGAAATTCCTAATTCGATTGGGATCAACGACTCGAACCGTTCGGGTACGCGTCGGTGTTTTCCCACCGCCCTGCGGGCGTGGGCTATCCGGTAGAATTAGGAGTCTCAGCAGCGAATCTGAACCGTCTTGGCGAACTGACGGCTCTCGCTTTCGAGCGTAGGGGTGTCTTTAGGCCGGAGATCGGCAGCGTCGACCCTCGGATCAGATAAGGACCCGACGGACTCGAAGAGATCCAAGTAGAGTTCGGGCGCCTTGACGACGGAACGGTCGCTGTTCGAGGATAGATCCTCCAGCTCTGAATCGGGCACTTCGACGTCCACGCAGCTCGGATGGTCTACGTGGTGGTCGTCTTCGTGGGCATGCTTGTGGCCGCAGGCGCTGCTCGATTCGGTTGTGTGATCGTCGAGTTCAACCAGGTGCCCATAGCCCCCATCGTGGGAGCACAGGATCTGCACGCCCGAGTTCGCAGCGAGAATGCTGCAAAGCATGGAGGCGAGCGCCAGGGTTGAAATAACGCGTGTCACGTTCATATCCTACGACATTGAAATGCGATAGACTGCACTTCGACTCAAGTTTTAAATTTGGTTAGCGAGAAATCTGTCTTCGCACTCATAATCCTAATCCTACTCATAATCTTAATCAATTAGAGAGTGGAGGGTGATTAGAATTAGGATTAGGAGTAGGATTAAGATTATGATTGGGCTTCGCCAGCGTGTAGTATTATAGGTGTTACGCGATCGAATTGCGTCCGATTGAAATCAGACGGACATTCGGAACGTATAGAAAGAGCAACGCCTCATAGATATTTCTGGAGTCAAGATCCAGAGTTTGCTGACTCGAAGTGGCTCTATTCTTGATTTGAACCCTCAACACCCCCCCACTATGATTGGAAAAATATCCATCGACCTGCACAAGGTTTCGAAGACCGTCAATCTAGCCATTCCCACGCTAGCGATCCTGTTTTTCCTCGCTGGCTGGAAGCTCTCTTACTACTTCCATTTCGGCACGATCGCGTTCGCTCTGCTTACATTGATCAATTTCTTCTACATGAGAGTGCAAACCGGTCACGCCTTGTTGCGAAATTTCGGTTTGATGGGTCAGGCGCGTTACATGATGGAGAGCATCGGGCCCGAGTTGCGACAGTATTTCTTCGCCAATGACACGGAAGAGAAGCCCTTTAATCGAACCGAACGATCGGAAGTTTATCGCAAAGCGAAAGGAGTCGACTCGGCGACTTCTTTCGGTTCGCAGCACGAGTTCGACGCCCGCGAGGTTAAGGTGCGTCACTCGATGTATCCAATTTTGAAAGATCAGCAGATTCCCTATAGTCTGACTTTCGGTTCTGAGCGCGGTATTGAAAACACGTATACGATCGACAAGCCTTTTATTATAAGCGCCATGAGTTACGGCGCCCTTGGCGAGAAAGCGGTGCGGTCGCTGGCCCGCGGGGCGAAGAAAGCGGGGATCCCCATGAACACGGGGGAAGGCGGCTATCCGAAGTACCATTTGGACGAAGGCTGCGACTTAATTTTCCAGATGGGCACTGCGAAGTTCGGCGTGCGCAATGACGACGGCACGCTCAACGACGCGAAGTTGAGTGAATTGGTGAACAAGGACTCGATAAAGATGATCGAGATCAAGCTGTCGCAGGGCGCGAAGCCCGGCAAAGGAGGACTGCTGCCAAAGGAGAAGATTACTGACGAGATCGCGGAGCTACGCGGCGTGCCGAAGGGGAAAGACGTGATCTCGCCCCCGTTTCATCCTGAGTGTGTCGGCGCCCAGAACACGGTTCAATTCATCGCTCATGTGCAGCAAGTTTCGGGATTGCCCGTTGGGATAAAGCTATGCGTCGGCCGTCCCGCTCAGCTCGAAGAGCTCATTGTTGAAATGGTAGCCCAGAACACGTTTCCGGATTGGATATCGGTGGACGGATCGGAAGGCGGAACCGGAGCCGCGCCCAAGGCGTTTATAGACAGTGTGGGCATGCCTTTGTATCCAGCATTGAAGACCGTGAACGATCTGCTTTCGAAGCATGGAGCTCGTGACAAACTAAAATTGCTCGCCGCGGGGAAACTCGTTTCGCCCGAGCGCCAGATGGTCGCGTTCTGCCTGGGAGCGGACGCAGTGTATTCGGCGCGTGGATTCATGCTGGCATTGGGGTGCATACAAGCGCTGCAGTGCGGCAACAATACGTGCCCAGTGGGGATTACGACGCACGATCCCGAGTTGCAACGGGGAATTGACATCGACGTCAAGTCGGATCGCGTGAGCAACTACGTGCACAATTTGCAGCACGACCTGGAGGAGCTCTTGTCCGCGGCGGGATGCCGGTCGGTGCAGGAACTCTCCTTCGATCACCTTTACATTCCTTCCGAGTCTACATTGGCTCCCTACGTAACCCGTTAATTCCAATAAACGCATGAACAAAGCCACTTCTTCCACTATTTCCTGGATCGCTCAAATCGGGGCGGTCGTAATCATGGGTCAATCGCTGTTTTTCAAGTTCACGGCTCATCCCGAATCGGTAGCGATATTCACCGACATTGGCATGGAGCCGAACGGGCGAATCCTGATCGGCGTCGTCGAACTCATCGCCTGTTTGCTGTTGCTGCGCCCGGCGAGCGCTCACTATGGCGCTTTGCTTGGCGCTTGTACGATGGGCGGCGCGATCGTGGGGCATTTCACGCAAATCGGTTGGACCGGCGAGCGGGGCCAACTGGGACTCCTCGCAGTGCTCGTATTTGTATTCTGCGCAGTGATACTCTACATTCGCCGCATGGATTTGCCATTCATCAAAGTGGCCCTCGACGAGTCGAAACGCCGACCCGCCCGGGAAGACTAGAGGCGTTTTTTTTTTTTTACAGGATGCGTTCGCCCATTTTGTGGGCTAACTGACTTGATCCCGCTAGCGCGGGAGCTTGATAGTCATTGAAATCATCAAGTTCCCGCGTCAGCGGGATCAAGCGAGCGACGCAGGAGCGCATCCTGTTAATCAAGACTTGTTCAAGACGATAAGCGCTATCCTGTGTATTGTGTGAGCGTCGGTTCTTTGAGGAGGAGCGCGCCTTCGAGGTGTGACCAAGGAGAGAAGTCGTCGTAGCGCGTATTCGTTTTCCGGTTGCAGGATTCCGCGAAGTCTTTCCAGGGGACCCATTCGACAGCAGCAACTTCATCTCTATTGGGTGTCGGATCGTCATGACATTGACCGATGAATACCGGACAGATCTCGTTCTCGACGATGCCGTCGAGTTCCGCTCGGTAGCGGAAATCCGGGAGGATGCAGGTCAGTTCGATGGATGTGAGTCCGAGTTCTTGTTGGAGGCGCCGGTGGGCGGCGGCTATCGGCGACTCGCCAAGTCCCGGGTGTCCGCAGCACGCGTTGGACCACACTCCGGGCCACGTTTTTTTGGAATGAGCGCGTTGTTGGGCGAGCATGAGTCCCTTGCCGTCGAATAGGAATACTGAGAACGCGCTGTGCAGCGGTGTATTCGCAGTGTGGACGCGATCCTTTGCCAGGGTGCCCGTGGGGTTTCCCTCAGGATCGAGGAGAACGACGGATTCGGGAGGCGAACTCGAGGGGGATGTCATGCAATAGAGCGATTGCTACTATTCGGTCTTACCGAAAACCGCTTGCGGCATTCCGCACTTGAGCATGGTCGCTCCATAGTAGGGATTGCGAAGATCGTCGGAGTCTTGCAGCCATGCGCCGCCGGTATTGGCGAAGGCCATTGGGCAGAACATCTTGTATACGAGGTCGTCTGATTCCGCGGTGTTCGCTTCGAGTTCAGCGATGAGCGCGTCGGAAAGCGACTTGAATGTCTTGCGGGCGGATTCGATCGATTCAGACGCAGCGATGTCGGCGAGGTTCTGGGCCATCGACGCGCAGCATTCTTTGTCGTCGTCTGAGCAGGACATTTCAGACTTCCGAGCGGCGATTCGCGCGCCTTCGAAATCGTCGTTCGCCAGCGCTTTTTGAATGGAGAAGTAGGTGGGCAGAGATTGAGTCAGAGCGCAGGACTTTCCGGACGTTTCGGATACGGCGCAATGCTCGCAGGCGTTTTCGGCGAATCCGAGCGTGACTGATGCAAGAGCGATGATGAGAGCGAATGGTTTCATGGCATGTTGTTGTTGAGACGAGTGTTTCTTGATTCGGGAGCGTGTCAATCGGGTGTCGCGTTTATTTGGCGTTTCCTCCAGATGTAATAGACTGCGGGGATTATCAAAAGTGTCAGCAAGGATGAAGTGACCATGCCGCCCACCATGGGGGCGGCGATGCGTTTCATGGTGTCGGCGCCGGTCCCGGCTCCCCAAAGTATGGGAAGCAGACCGGCGATTGTGGTTGAGACCGTCATGATCTTTGGCCGGACCCGCTGGGCGGCGCCTTCTAGAACGGCTTCTCGCAATTGGCTCGCGCTCGGGTTCTGGTATCGCTGTTTCAGGTCGTTCCAAGATTCGTCGAGGTAGACGATCATGACGACGCCGGTTTCAGCGGCGACCCCGGCGAGAGCGATAAACCCCACGGCGACCGCGACGCTGAAGTTGTAGTCGAGGGCCCATATCAGCCAGACGCCTCCGACTAGAGCGAACGGGATGCTGAGGAGGACGATCCCTGATTTGGCGAGACTGTTGAAATTGAGGTAGAGGAGTAGGAAGATAAGGGCTGCGGTGAGCGGTGCGATCCAGGAAAGGCGTTCTTTCGCGCTGAGCATGCGCTGGAATTGGCCGCCCCACTCGATGTAGTAGCCGGGAGGAATTTGAATGTTCTCAGCGATGAGTGTCTTGGCCGCGGCAACGTAGCTTCCGAGGTCGGTGTCGTAGGTATCCACGAACACAAAACCGGCAAGCTGGCCGTTCTCGTTGCGGACCATGGGCGGCCCCGAGGAGGGGCGAATGTCGGCGACTTGACCCAGAAGCAGTTTTTCTCCGGACGGCGCTGTCAGGAGGATGCGGCGCAAGTCCTCGATGCCGTCGCGAAAATCGCGTCCGTAGCGCGTGTTGATCGGGTAGCGAGCCTGACCGTCGACGAATGTATCCACATTTTTGCCACCGATCGCCGTTTCGATGACGTCTTGAACGTCGGCGGCGACGAGGCCGTATCGAACAAGCGCGCTTCGGTCGATCTCGAAATCGACGTAGTAGCCGCCCGTTATCCTTTCCGAGAATGCGCTCGCGGTGTTGGGGGCGTTTTTCAGCAGTCCTTCGATCTGCATTCCCAGATTTTCAATAACGCTCAAATCGGGCCCCATGATTTTTATGCCGATTTCGCTGCGAATCCCGGTCGCCAGCATTTCAATACGTGTCTGGATTGGCATCCACCAAATCGCGGGCATTCCGGGATAGGGAAGCTGGGCGCCGAGCTCCTGCTTGATCGACTCGAAGGTCATTCCCGGTCGCCATTCGCTTTTGGGTTTAAGCGTGATAGTGGTTTCAACCATCGAAAGAGGAGCGGGGTCGGTCGCGGTGCGGGCGCGGCCGACTTTGCCATAGACTCGCTCGACTTCAGGAAAGGCCTTGATGATCCGGTTTTGGGTTTGCAAAACCTCTTTCGCCTCGCTGATCGCCATCCCGGGCGGACTGCTTGGCATGTAGAGCAGCGAGCCTTCGTTCAGGGGCGGCATGAATTCGGATCCGACTTTGCCCAGCGGTATTGCAGTTGCGGCGACAATCGCAAGGGCGAGGGCGAGAACACCCCAACGAAAACGCATGGCGGCGACGACTATGGGCGAATAAATGCGTATGAGCGCTTGGCTGATCCAATTCCGAGACTCCTGCGGAATTTTACCGCGAGTGAATAGAGTGATTAGCACGGGCACGAGGCTCACGGCCAAGAGGGCGGCGAAGAGCATCGAGAACGTTTTGCTGAAGGCCAGTGGTTTGAAGAGGCGACCCGACTGTCCTTCCAGGGCGAATACAGGCAGAAACGAGACGGCGATGATCAGGAGTGAAAAGAAGAGAGGCCTCCCGATTTGGCGGGCCGCTCGGGAAACGACTTGCACGCGACTCAGTCGAGCGAGCCCGTCGGGATCTTCGCCGTCCTTTTCCTTCGCCTCCTCCCATCGGTTCAGCCACTTGTGCGTATTTTCGATCAAGGCGATGGATGCGTCCACCATGGCGCCGATGGCGATGGCGATTCCGCCAAGCGACATGATGTTGCTGGAAACGCCGAGCAGCTGCATGGGTATGAAGGAAAGCAATACACCTAATGGAAGCGCGACGACGGCCACCAGAGCGCTGCGAACGTGGAGGAGAAAGATGAATATTACGACGCTGACGATGGCGATTTCCTCGATAAGCGTTTCTTTAAGGTTGTCGATCGCCCGGAGTATGAGGTCCGACCGATCGTAGCCGACGACGATTTCGACCCCGCTGGGCAGGGATGGTTTGATCGCTTCTAGCTTGGCCTTCACCGCGTTGATCGTATCGAGGGCGTTCTCCCCGTAGCGCATGACGACGATGCCGCCGACTGCTTCGCCTTCGCCGTCGACCTCGAGGAGACCCCTGCGAATGTCGGGGCCGAGTCTCACTTCGGCGACGTCGCTAATGGTGATCGCGACTCCGTCGTCTTTGGCCCTCACGACTGCGTTTTCAATGTCCTCGAGGGTTTCAAAGTACCCACGACCCCGAACCATGTATTCCGTTTCGCCCAATTCGAGCAGCCGCCCGCCCACATCGTTGTTCGAACGCCGTATGGCTTGGATCACCTCGTTTACTCCGAGCGAATGGGATTCTAGTTTTCGCGGGTCGATGACGACTTGGTATTGCTTCACGTGGCCGCCGATGGTGGCGACTTCGGCCACTCCGGGTGTGTTTTGCAAATAGTACCGCAAGGTCCAGTCTTGGTAGGAGCGGAGATCCGCCAGGGAGTGAGTTCCGCTCCTGTCCACGAGGGCGTACTGATACACCCATCCAACGCCGGTCGCGTCCGGCCCGAGGGACGGATTTACGCCTTCGGGCAACTGGTCTTTCGCTTGGTTCATGTATTCAAGAACGCGCGACCGCGCCCAGTAAATGTCGACGCCATCTTCAAAAACGATATTAACGAAGGACAGTCCGAAAAAGCTCTGGCCGCGGGCGTATTTGACTTTCGGGCCTGCGGCGAGAGCGCTGACTAGCGGGTAAGTGACTTGGTCTTCGACTAGGGTAGGCGCTCTCCCGGGCCATTCGGTAAATACGATCACTTGCGTGTCGGATAGGTCCGGTATGGCGTCGAGGGCGACGTTCTTGAGAGCGAAAACGCCCGCGCCAAGAGCTGCGAACGATCCCAGAATTACCAGGAGTCGATTGTGGAGACTCCAGTCTATAATGCGGGAGATCATGGCTTGATGGCGGGTAGGAGCACGCGGTCAATTGAGCCGCATTGGAGCATGGCGGATCCCATGAATGGGTTTTCAATCGGGTCTGTTTCTTGGATCCACCGATTGGGCGAGTCGGTCCACATGGGGCAACTCGCAACGCGGAGTTCCGATGGGAGTGTTTCGGGAGCGCCTTGAGACCACGCGATAATGGCTTCACTGAGGTGTCCGAAAACGGTGCGGGCGGTTTGCAGATCGGTGAAGACTGGCCCCGTAGCGTTTTCGTGAATACGGTTGAGGGTAGTAAGGTACTGTGTTGGATTTACTTGCGGCTGGAGAGACGGCTGACGCAATGCGTGGACGTTTTCGGCGATTTCTCGGAAGAGGGATTGCGTCGTATCCAGATTGTCAGTTTCCAGGGCATCGCTGAGAGCGTGATAGGTTTTCCAAAACTCGGCGATCGGCGGACTCGCGCTTGAGGGGAGTCCGCTTGAAAGTGGTGATTCATGGTCGTCGCTGTTTCCGGATGCGGCAGCGCGGAGTAGGCTTTCACTATCGAGGAGGAACAATCCGTCGGTTACCACGCGCTCCCCGGGTTCGAGTCCGTATTCGATTACGACTTCCTCTCTCAGCCGCGCGCCTGCACGGACCTCTCGTGGCGTGTAGGTTCCGGGAGCGCTCTGGACAAAGACGTACTGGCGTCGACCTGTATCGAAGAGGGCGGCGCGAGGAATGACTTGTTTTTCGCCCAGCGGTTTTTCGATTTGAACGGTCATCCACAAGTCGGGCAAAAGTCCGCGATCGCGGGCTGACAGGGCGCTTCCAGATTGCGGATCCTCGGGCGTGTCTAGTTCTATACGCGCCTTGGCCGCTCGCGTTTTCGGGTCGACATGGTGGTTGATGAGCGTGAGTTCTCCTTCGAATACGGTTTCCGGTATGGCGGGTGTTGTGGCCGTGACACGGAGTCCGGGCGTGGCGAAAGGGAGATCGGATTCGTAGATGTCGGCGATGAGCCAGAGTTCGGACAGGTCGACAACGGTGTAGAGCGCGTCGCCTTCTTTGACGTACTGTCCTTCGTTGACGTTTTTCATCATCACGGTGCCGCTAGCCGGAGAGTGGATTTCGATGGATCGGGGCGCTTCGGGAAGCGAATCGAGCGAAGCGATTTGGTCGGCTTGCAAGCCGAGCTGCATGAGGCGGAACCGGGCCGAGTCGAGCAGTTCCGCGTGGAGGGCGGAGCTCTTGTCTAGATTGAAGTAGTCCTGAAGAGCTGAATACAGATCGGGACTGTATATGCGGAAAAGCGGGTCGCCTTTTTCGACTACGGTTTCTTCTTGATTGACGATGAGTTGCTCGATGCGCCCGGAGGTCCACGCCGATATCGTGTAGACGTTCGAGGGATCGTGTTGCAGGACGCCTTGCGTTTCGATAGTCGCGGAGACCGGTTTGCTCTCCGTTTCGGCGACGCGCAAATTGATAAGTCGTTCTTGTTCGGGGTTGAGGGCGACGCTTGCTCGGCCCGGAATCGAGGGCAGGTCAAGCGCTTGCACGGGCTGCAGATCCATGCCGCAAATGGGGCAGGTTCCCGCGGAATCGGATACGATGTTGGGATGCATCGAGCATTGATGCTTGCCGCTCGAATCCTGACTCGGGGAAGCATGCGCGCTAGGACTATGGCCATGGGCGGAGTGGTCATGCGCAGGCGTCTGGTTCTTGCTGCAGGCGATCAGTAGCGCAAGGGCGATTGCGAGTGCCGACGCAGTCGTTACGTGGCGGGTGAATTTCATTGTGTGTTTCATTTCAATTTAGCCAGAGGCCTCCGGATAGAGTGGCCAATTTCCAGCGAGCCAGCCACGCGTCCGCGGCGGCCCGCCAATAGTTTGTTTCGAGCTGAATTAGGGTCCGTTCGGCTTCGATTATGTCGAGAATGTCGCTTTTTCGGGCGCGGTAATTCGCCTCGGTGATATCGAGGGACTGACGCGCAAGTGGAATGAGCTGTGAATTGAATCTCTGGATACGATTCATCGAATCGTTCAATTTCGCGGTCCATTTGCGCGTGTTGGAATCGATTTGCAAGGAAAGGGCGTCGATCTCCGCGTCGAGGGCTTCGGCCTCCAGAAGAGCGGCTCGCGCCACGGCGTTGTTTGCCGACTTCCAGATAGGCAAGGACACGCCGACGAAAACCGCCCAAGGGTCTTGACCACTGCCTTGAGTGGACGGGTTTACGGCGTCGCCTGTTCGTATGTAGTTTACGCCTACATTGAAGTCGGGGCGGGCGGCGAGTTTGGCGAGACGGGCGCGAGCTTCCTGGCTTTGTCGCAGGGCGGAAAGCAACGCAATTTGCGGATTGCGTGTTTCGGCAGCTTCGAGCCAGCGATTGGCGTTGGCTTCGAGCGGTTCGGGCGGACTCCACGAAATGTCCGAGATGGCGATGGGCCCGGTTCGTCCGAGGAGAACGCTGAGTTCCAGCGCCGCCAGTGTTTTTCCTGTTTCGAGCTCGGCGATTCGATCCTCGAGGCGCTGGATTTCCAGTTGGAGACGAAGCAGATCGTTGAGGGAGCCCCCCGAGCCGACGCGTTCTTCGGCGAGGGACTCTAGTTGTCGCAGCAGCGTAGTGTTTTCGTGGGCGAGGGCGACCGCTTTGCTGAGGTAGGCAATTTCGAAGAACTGTCCGGCGAGCTGGTCGACGATTTCGAATTGCTTGATTGCGAATGCGTGCCAAAGCGATTCGGCGTGAGCGGAGGCGATCTCCTGGCGGCGGCTGCGGGCGCCGATGGGGGGGAGCGGTTGTTGCAGTTGAATGGCTTGTCGCTGCGGACCGGTTCGAGTCTGGATCGACTCCACGAAATGGGAAATCTGGATACGTGGATTGGGGAGGGCTCGAGCGGACTCGATTGACTCCCTTCCGGCCTGATACCGCCGCTCGTAGGCTTGGAGAATCGGATTGTTCTCCAGGCTCTCGATAAGGTACGGGCCGACGAGCGGCGCGCTGGAGAGCGAGCGCGTATTTTCCGAGGAAGCCTCTTGAGCCACGAGAGCGCTGTTGCCGGCGATGATGACGACGGCGAGGGACGCGTAGAGACGCGCGTTTAAGCAGTATTGTGAATTCATTTGGTTCGCTGGATACGAGATCCGAAGCGTACGAAGATTTTGATGCGTAAATAACTCCGCTCGGGAGTTGAGGACCGACCGGTCAATGGGCCGGGTTATTTCAATGCGAGCTCATCCTCTCGAGCCGAGAGGCGAGGCGATCATTTAAGGCATCAAAGGAGGTAGACGCAGTACTGCTGGGAATACGTCGGGCCGGAACGGATTGCCCTGGCGTCTCGCGTTGAATCAAATCGAAGCGATTGGGGCGAGCGGGCGAATAGCGTTTCGCTCTGAAAGGGCGCCAGTAGCAACCCTCCATTGCTTGCGGCGGACAACACGCTGGATGCGGAATCGACGTGCTGCGATACCTTGAGTTCTTCGTGCAGACAGTCGTGATTTCCGTCTGGTTGAGCGGAATCGGGTTCACTGGGAACGTCGGTGACTGTGCAACATTTGTGCGCGTCCGTCGCGTAATCTGTGACTGTTTCGAGATCCGCTTGGGCCAGCGTTACGCAGCAGCACATCGGGCTGGCGATGGCGGCAACGAGCAGAACCGTGATGGATTTCAGAAAGGTCACTTGTTCTATAACGTACCTAAACGAGGCGCGATTTAAAGAAAAATGCGCTTCCACGGCCATGCGGACAGGTCGCGCGTAGCAGTTTCCGCCCGTTTCGCGGCTTCCTATTTTGACAATTTTTCTAAAGGCGCTACGAATCGTCTTAGTTTCGTTTGTTCCCCTCATGGCAACCTTGCAAGTCACCGTTAACGGATCGGACCGCTCGATAAGCGACATCGACCCGAATACCCCGCTCCTGTGGGCATTGCGCGACCATCTCGGGATGGTCGGTACAAAATTCGGCTGTGGAAAGGGCCTATGCGGCGCCTGTACCGTCCACATGAATGGCGTGGCCATCCGATCCTGCAGCACGCCGGTCTCGGCGGCCGTCGGGCAATCGATCACAACGATCGAAGGGCTGGCCGAGGGGAACTCGGATCTGCATCCGCTCCAGGAAGCGTGGATGGAAGAGGACGTCCCGCAATGCGGCTATTGCCAGGCGGGCCAACTCATGAATGCCGCCGCCCTATTGAAATCGAACCCGAAACCGTCGGACGCGGACATCGACAATGCGATGGCCGGCAATCTGTGCCGCTGCGGCACGTACACGCGAATTCGAAAGGCGATTCACTCCGCCGCCGCGAAAGGAGGGGCCGCATGAACAAGGACCTTTACGACTACGAACTGATTCCCGATGTGGATATGCCCGCGGAATTCGTCGCCCGGGAAAACGCCCGCAGCGCAGCCGCTGCCGAAGAAACCGACGCTTCCATCCCGCGCCGCCGCTTCTTGAAACTGACGGGCATCGCCGGTGGGGGTTTGGCCCTCGCGTTCGCCATCGGGCGGAGTCAACGTGTCCACGGAGCCCATCATGGCGGCGGCCACGCGCCATTCGCGCCGAACTCCTTTATCCAAATCAAGCCGGACGGCTCGATCGTGCTCGCTGCGAAAAACCCGGAAGTGGGCCAAGGAGTAAAGACCTTCCTTCCCATGATTCTCGCGGAGGAACTGGAAGCGCCTTGGGAGTCGGTGATGATCGAGCAATCGGATATCGACCGCGATCGATTCGGCATCCAGTCGGCGGGCGGCTCCCAATCGACCCCGCGCAATTGGAATCTTCTGCGCGAAGCCGGCGCGGTTGCCCGGACAATGCTGGTAACGGCGGCGGCTCAATCTTGGGGCGTCGACGCGTCAAAATGCAAAGCGGACCAAGGTTTTGTAGTTAATGAATCGACCGGCGCCAAGCTCAGCTACGGGGAGTTGGCGACCGCAGCGGCGAAACTGCCGGTCCCAGACGCGAAATCGGTGACCCTGAAAGAGCGCAGCGAATTCAAGCTGCTTGGCAAATTCGTCGCCGGCGTGGACAATCGCGATCTCGTCACGGGGCAGCCCCTGTTTGGAATCGACCAAAACCTTCCCGGCATGCGCTACGCGGTCTATGTCAAGTGCCCCAGTTTTGGCGGCGCGGTCAAACGAGCGAACCTGGAGGAACTGAAAGGGCTCCCAGGAGTCGTCGACGCCTTCATCCTGAAAGGAAACAGCGTCGACGGGCAACTGATGCCGGGAGTCGCGATCCTGGCCCGCTCCACCTATGAAGCCTTCCAAGCGGAGAAAGCGCTGCAAGTCTCCTGGGACAAGGGACCCGCTTCCAGTGAGTCGTGGATTGATTTCAAAGAACAAGCCCGCGAGCTGACTTCCAAACCCGGTCCGGTCACTGAGTCGCAAGGAGACATGGATGCCGCGATCTCAGGAGCGGACAAAACCGTGGACGCGTTCTACACGTATCCATTTCTTTCACACTCGAATTTGGAGCCGCAGAATTGCACCGCTTGGTATCGCGACGGAAAGATGCAGCTCTGGGCGCCTTCGCAAACCCCGCAAGCAATCGCGGGCATGCTCGCGAACCTGCTCGATATCGAACAAGACGATGTGGAAATCACACAGCTTCGAATTGGCGGTGGCTTCGGGCGTCGTCTCATAAACGATTTCGTATGCGAAGCGGCCGCCATCGCCAAACGCGTCGACTATCCCGTCAAGCTCATGTGGAACCGCGAGGCGGACATGGCTCACGACTTCTACCGAGTGGGTGGATTTCACAATCTCAAGGGAACGCTCGACAGCAAAGGCAAACTGACGGGTTTCCAGGACCGAACGATTGTGTTCACGCAGCCCAGCAACCCCAAGCGCCCTGTACGCGGCGGGAATGTTCGCGCTGCCAATGTTCAGTGTCCAGAGATTCCGAACGTGCGAATCGAAACGCATCAAATTCCGCTGCAAGTGCCTTGCGGCTGGTGGCGCGCTCCCGGATCGTGCGCCTTGGGCTGGGTATTCCAAAGTTTCATACACGAGATGGCGGTGGCCGCGGACCGGGACCACTTGGAGTTCTTGCTTGAGCAGTTCGGCGAGCCGCGCTGGATGAAGGAGGGCGACGCCCGCGCGTTTAACACGGAGCGAGCGATCAACGTGACCAAGCTCGCGGCCGAGAAAGGCGACTGGGGCAAGCGGATGAAGAAGGGCCAAGGGCGCGGACTTTCGTTTTACTTTAGCCACCTAGGCTACTTCGCGGAAGTCGCGGAAGTGACCGTGGACGATTCGAATCGCGTCACGGTGGACCGCGTGGTCGTGGCGGCCGACGTGGGTATGCTATTGAATCCGGCCGGAGGCGAGAATCAAGTGGAAGGCTCCGTCGTCGACGGTCTGAGCACGCTCGCCGGGCAGGAAATCTCCTTCGAGGAAGGCGCGGTGCGCCAGTCGAATTTCGACGACTATCCGCTCCTGCGCATGCCTTCGACCCCGAAGATCGAGATGCATTGGATGACTACCGACCATTCCCCGACGGGACTGGGCGAGCCGGCGTTCCCGCCGCTTGCGGCCGCAGTCACCAACGCGATCCACGACGCCACCGGAAAACGGATACGAACCATGCCGATTTCCAAAGAAGGCTTCCAGGTCGTGTAGTAAAACAAACGTAGGGGCGTTGCTTGCGACGCCCGCGTTAGTAGAGGTCATGCCGCTTGTGCGGGCGTCGCAAGCAACGCCCCTATGTTATGGGCTTCGGGTATCTCAAACGTTCCTTCGTTTTTGGCCTTGAGCGAGATCACGAACCGGATTGTGCCGGTGATCTCGGAGGCAACTCTGGCTCGGGAGGAGTGTATACGGGCGCTTTTTTGCTTTTCTTTTTGAGTTTTACCGAGCTGCTGACTCCGATTGCGTAGTTTCCCCGGCGGCGCTCTTCGGGGGTCATGCGTTCATATTCTTCGTTCGTGACATAGGTCACTAGGCGCATGCGTCCGTTTTCGTCTTCAACCAATTCGGTGCCGGTGACCGGATTTGATTCCACCACGAAGGTGTGGGTACAGCCGGAAGTAAAAAGGAGGAGGAGCGCGAGAAGGAATGGGGTGGGGGGTCTCATCTTTTCGAATGGGATGCGATTGATATTCTGCAACAACCGGTTTCGTAGTCAATCGTTGAGTCGGGTGATAGGCATTTGATGCGTTTCAGTAGATCGGGATTGTATAAAGCGCTCTAAGTGGCCGCTCGGAGATCGGCCGCTACCAAAATGATCTGTCAGGTAGCGGCCGATCTCCGAGCGGCCATTGTCATGGAATATCCGAATTATTCGATAGTCTCTTAGCGAAAGAGTGCTTGCGCGATTGAAACCCAAATTGGTATCGAAAAAATGCATACGATGTAGCAGAGAATCATCGTAGTGCCTACGCGTTCAGAGTCGTCGGAGTAACTCTTGCTTTGCAGGACAATCGAGGTCGCGGGGGGCGAGGCGCCTTGCAGGATGAAAAACAGAATGAGAAGCTCGCTGGAACGAAGCCAGGGGATCAAGGCCATCGCTCCGAGAACGAGAATCGGCATGAGGAACATTTTTTGTAGAATCACCAGACTGCCTCGCCTGAGGTGGCGATGGAAGTTGAGGGTGAGGCTTCCGAGCGTCGCTCCGAGGGCGAGAGTGGCCATGGGGACGGCGGCGTCGCCGATAAACGACGTTGTTTTCAATACGAAGGGCGGCACCCAGGATTGGATTTGGGCGGCGACGATCGCGAGGGCGACGATGTTGGCGTAGATGGGCGGGCTCAGGATTTGTCGCCAGCGGAAGGGTTCGCCGCTTTCGCGTTTATAGAAGAAGTGTTTTCCTATCAGCCATAGCAGCGGGTTGTTGCCGAGCAGGAAGAGAAATATGTAGACGGAGAACGTTTCGAAGCCCTCGTCTAAGATCGCGTTGGCGACGGGGAGCACGAAGTAGGCCGCGTTTTGCAGGAAGCCCATAGGCATGAGCTCGCGTTTGGCGTCTCTCGCGCGGGCGAAGACGAGAGTGGCCAACGCCCAGCCGGAGAAAATAAGAAGCGCGGCGGCGAGGGGCATGACCCACCAGCCGGGCGTTTGGGCGGGCTGGAAGCGTTCGACGATGTTGGAGAAAATGAGGCAGGGAAGGAAGAGGGCGATGACACTGTCGGAAAGGAGTTTGACGCCTGCTTTGGGGATGATTCCGCGTCGAGTGAGCCAGCCGGCGACGACAATGATCAGGCCGATTTGTCCAACGCCTTGGAAGACGGTGATAAACTGTTGGAAAAAGGCGCTCATTGATCTGCTAAAGAAACATGCATTTTCTTATAGCAGCGTATTGGGATCAACAGTGATCTCTTCGAGATCAAATGCCGCTTTGCGGCACAAGGATCGCTTCGCGAACAGGATCTAGTGGTTATAGTAGTAGCGGTCATTAACCGGGGATGTCATCGTCAGATCCTTGTCCCGCCCGCCATTAGGGGCGGGATCCTGGTGGCGCGAAGCGCCATTTCGCCGCAAGGCGACTGTTAAACAAAAAGACCGCGAATTTAACTCTTGGGCTATTCTGAGTCAGTCGTTTAGCGGCTTTGGGCTCGACGAGCGTGCTTCGGTCGGCCATGGGTGGGCGTTTTAACCATGTCCGACTCCAATCGCCACACCGTTTCAATCACGCTCCCGCTTGAGCAGTCGGACGACGAGTCGTTGTGGAAATCGAAAGCGGCTGGAATTTTGTCGGTGCCAGTTTCGGAGATCGGGGAAGTCCGCTTGCGCAAGCACTCGATCGATGCGCGTCGGGCTCAGATCAAAGTACAGTTGCGGGTGGAAGTCGCTTTGGGAGGGGAATTGCCTCCAGAGCCGAAATACACGCCAGACTACCCGAACGTTCCCGAAGGAGCGAAGCGTTTGGTGATCGTCGGCATGGGCCCGGCTGGAATGTTCGCGGCGTTGCGGGCGATCGAGCGGGGATGGAAGCCTGTGTTGCTGGAGCGTGGAAAGGACGCTATCGCCCGCCGATTCGATCTCGCTCCAATTCTGCGGCAAGGGCGAGTGGTCGAGGACTCGAACTACTGTTTTGGCGAAGGGGGTGCAGGAACCTATTCGGACGGGAAGCTCTACACGCGAGCGACCAAGCGCGGGCCGGTGCGGAAGGTTTACGAGACCTTCGTGGAGCACGGCGCTCCGGCGCGGATCCTAATCGATTCCCACCCGCACATCGGTTCGAATTTGTTGCCGAATGTAATTCGGTCGATGCGCGAAACGATTTTGCGGAGCGGCGGCGAGGTCCATTTCGAAACGCGGGTCGAAGGACTGCTGCGTTTGGGCGACGGAACGAAAGCGGTTGGCGTGGTCGCTGCGGATGGATCGGAATTCCGGGGCGACGCGGTTTTGTTGGCGACCGGTCATAGCGCCCGTGACGTCTACCGGATGCTACTGCGTGAGGAGGTTCGGTTGGAGCAGAAGCCGTTCGCAGTGGGAGTGCGCATCGAGCATCCGCAACCGCTGATCGACAGTATCCAATATTCCTATAAGCGCTCGGGTACGCGTCACCCAATGTTGCCGGCGGCAAGCTATAGTCTCGCTACTAAGATCGGCGAGCGCGGCGTGCATTCGTTTTGCATGTGTCCGGGCGGGTTTGTGGTGCCGTCGGCGACGGAGAATGACGAAGTCGTGGTCAACGGCATGTCGTTGGCCCGTCGCGATTCGCCTTTCGCTAATAGTGGATTTGTGGTGACAATTGAGCCTGAGGACACGGAGGAACTTGAAGCCGAGCATGGCGTTTTGGCGGGGGTCGCGTTTCAGAGGATGATGGAGACCTTGGCGAGTGAAGCGGGGGGCGGGAAGCAGAAGGCGCCGGCCCAACGGATGCGCGACTTTTTGAAAGAGCGGGAGTCGGCGGATTTGCCGGAATCGAGCTATTTCCCGGGATTGACTCCGGCTCCGATTCACAGGTTGTTGCCGCCGGGAGTGGCGGTCCGAATCCAGCAAGGTCTCAGGCAATTTGGGAAGTCGATGAATGGATACGTGACGCAGGAGGCCAATATGATCGGGTTTGAGACGCGGACGAGTTCGCCGGTGCGGATTCCGCGGGATCCAGAAAAGTTGCATCATCCGGATGTGGAGGGGCTGTATCCATGTGGCGAGGGCGCAGGATTCGCGGGCGGGATAGTGTCCGCGGCGCTGGACGGAATGCGTTGCGCCGAAGCGGCGATTGGTTAAACAATCTAAATCACAATCTAAGATAAACACCCGCGGATAAACCCTTGTCCCGCTTAGCGGGATCCTTGTGACGCAGCGCGTCATTTCGCCGACAGGCGACTGTTGAACATTACAAAGCCAAAGGTTTTCTTCGAATCGATTTTTAACAGTGATCTCTTCGAGATCAAATGCCGTCCCGCTGAACGGGTCGGCAACAGGATCGCTTCGCGAACAGGATATGATGGGGACTTGTTCTCGTGGATATCAACCGATGGTTCGGACGGCCCGGCGGTCCGTCCCTACCTGATCTTCAAACGTTCAAGCGTGTGAGCGGATGAACGCAGGAGAGTTTTCGGTGGAGCGTTCGGGGTCGTAGGTGTAGCGGTCTTCGTTGAAGTCGCGTAGCGCAATGGGATCTTCAATACGGTTTTGTAGTGCCCAGCGGGCCATGAGGCCGCGGGCGCGTTTGGCGTAGAAGCTTATCACTTTGAAATTCGAACCGTCGTTGGAGTCGAGGAAGCGGGGAGTGGTGACGTCGAGCTTCAATTGTTTGGGTTTGACGGATTTGAAGTACTCGTCGGAGGCGAGATTGAGAAGGTGGCTTGCTCCGGTCTTTTTCGCTTCGCGATTGAGGAACTTGGTTTGGGTATCGGCCCAGAACGCGTAGAGAGAGCGTCCGCTTTCGTTGGCGAGTGAGGTGCCCATTTCTAGTCGGTGCGGAGCGATTAGGTCCAAGGGCCGAAGAATTCCGTACAATCCGGAGAGAATGCGAAGACGTTGCTGGGCGAAGTCCCTGTCACCAGAGTTTAAGGACGCGAAGTCGAGTCCTTGATAGACGTCGCCCATGAATGCGTAGGCAGCTTGGCGGGCGGAGGCGCCGAGCTTGGCGGGCGCTTTCCAGCGTTTGTACCGCTTTGCGTTGAGATCCGCCAGGTTGTCGCTGAGCGACATGAGGGATTGAATTTCCGAGACGGTCTTGTCTTTAAGCAAGCCGATCAGCGTGCGCGACTGGGAGAGGAAGCTGGGGCGGGTGAATTGCTCGCAGGCGGCGGGCGAGTCGAAGTCGAGCGTTTTGGCGGGTGAAATAACGGAGAGCATTCTTTTTGGTCGTTAGGTCGAATGTGATACCGGTGAACGGGCGCGACGCAACGATTCAGTTGGGAAAAAGGCGCACGGCGATGATGCAAACGTCGTCCGAAAGTTCTTCAGCCCCGGCGGACTCTTTGAGATCGTCGGATATGGCTCGCAGCTGTTCCGGAAGTTCGTCGCTCTCGTGGTCGAGGACGGCTTCCTCCAGGTTTTCAACGCCCCATTCCTCGCCGTTCTGCGTCTTCTGTTCGATGATGCCGTCGGTGTAGAAGAGCATTTCAGTTTTCTCGGTAAGGGCGAGATGGTTGCGGGTGAAGATTTCGTCGGGGATCAAACCGAGGGCCGGGCCGATATTCTCGACGGGGCAGAGTTCGTAGTGAGTGCCGGACTTGTCTTCGACGCGCCAGATGGGAGCGGGATGGCCGGCGTTTGCGAGTCGTATGTCTCCGTTGTTTAGGTCGATGACGGTGTAAAGGGCGGTGACGAATCGGGGGAATTCCGGGTCTTCGGCGAGGACGACGAGATTGTCGTTCAGGTGTTTGAGAACGCGTTCGGGTTCGCCGAGGAGCACGGGAGTCTCGAGCATGAGCCCGCGGATGAGCATGGTGACGAGGGCGGCTTTGATGCCGTGTCCCATGACGTCGCAAACGAGGATGCCGAGGCGGTTGTCGGAGATGGGGATGAGGTAGAAGAAGTCGCCTGCGAGGTGGTGGCTGGGTGAATACAAGTAGGACGCTTCGAGTTCCCAGCGGTCGCCGCTGCGCATGTACATGGGCTGGTTGTCGAAGCCCATGGCCATGAGTTGTTCTTGCAACTGGCGGGCGACGAGCAGCTCGGTTTCGAATTGCTGGTTCTTTTTGGCCAGTTCGTTTCCGGCCGCTTGGGCGCGTTCTTCGGCTTCCTTTTGCTCCGTGATGTCGTGGGTCATGCCGACGATGCCTTCGGGGAGGCCGTCGGGGCCGAAGAGGGGGACTTTGGAATTGAGTACCCAGCGGTTGATGCCGAGGAGGCTTTGGTTGAACTCGAGTTCGTTGATCACGGGTTTGCCGGTGCGGATGATTTCCGCGTCCATGGCTTCGATGCGGCGGGCCTGATCGTTGTCGCGAATTTCGCTGAGCGTCTTGCCGACGACTTCTTCGCGGGTTTCCAGTCCGAAGGCTCTCCGGTATTCCTCGTTGATCATGACGAAGCGGTCGTTGACGTCGCGGACGAAGAGGCGGCAGGGGAGAATTTGAACGATGGTCTCGAGGAGGTGGCGTTGGCGGTCGAGTTCGATTTCGGCGATTTTTCTTTGGGTGATGTCGCGGGAGATTCCGAACGTGCCGCAAATGTCGCCGTTGAGGTCGTGGAGGGGGAGTTTTGTGGTGAGGACCCATTTTTCGCTTCCATCGTATTGCCGGTCGCGTTCCTCGCGGAAACTCCACCCGGAGCCAGTTCGGATGATTTCCTGTTCGGCGTCGTACTTGATTTTAGCGAATTTCTTCTGGAAGAAGTCGAAGTCGTTTTTGCCGATGGCGTCGTCGGGATGTTCGAGTCCGAAGAAACGGGCGAGCGAGTGGTTGATGCAGGTGAATCGGCTTTCAAGGTCCTTGAAGAATACGTGGTCCGGGAGCGACTCCATCAGTTGCCAGAAGAGGAGGTTGGATTCGATGCTCTCCATTTGGCCATGGACTTTGCCGGCTTCGTGGGCGGCGGCCAGCGCGGCCCGGAGATCGGCAACGGTTAGGCCCTCGAGCGACGCGTCGGGTGTGTCGAGATCGACGTTGAGCGATTTCGCGCCGATTTCGCGCAGCGATTCAGGAAACTCCTCGGAGGATGCCATTGGGAAAAGAATCTACAATAGGTGGCGGCTTAGCCAAGCCAGCAATTATCAAAAAGACCACATTTCGACCGCGTTGTGCCCGCAATTTCGATACTGCGATTTTTTCCTTCCGGGAAAACAGCCGGGAGCTTCCTATGTTGCTGAATTTGGTAGCAGCCGGCCTCCGGGCCGCCATTGTGATCCACCGTGCTGAACGATTGCATCGGTCAGTGGTTCTCATCCGAATAAACGCGCCCACCGACAAGTTGGGGTCTGTGACGGGACGTCGCGTTCCACCCTAAGCTCGGGCAGATAAAGGTGGAACCCGACGTCCCGGCGGGTTTGAGTTGTCGCCTATGCGCTCGGCGGGAAGGCCGGCCGCTACCGAGGCTTGTGCCGGGGATTCTAATGGCGGCTGCTGGCAGGTGAGTTCCATCCGGGAATAGGTTGCAAAGCGCGCGCTATCCTCTTGATTACGAGCGGAATGAAGCCGGACTTGAATGCGCGAACACTCCCTTGGATCAACGGGGTCCGCTTAGCGGCGGAAGATCCGTTCGGGCTGATCGCGGTAGACAAGCCCGCGGGGACACTGTCCCACCCGAATCGCGCGGGCGCGATCGGAAAAGCGCTGTTGCGGGCTCCCTACGATTTCGAGCGGCAGGCGTATCGCTTGCCCATAGCCGAGGAGTCGGAC
This sequence comes from Opitutaceae bacterium, assembly GCA_028284235.1. GTDB lineage: Bacteria > Verrucomicrobiota > Verrucomicrobiia > Opitutales > Opitutaceae > Pelagisphaera. The sequence goes on along the minus strand of JANQSC010000076.1, from coordinate 68,102 downwards.
TCCGTTGGCGAAGACGGGTCTTGGGTGTATTTGCTGAATCGACTGGATTCGGCGACGTCGGGGATCTTGTTGCTGGCGACGGAGGAAGCGACGCGGGACGCGGTTTTGCGTGCCTTCGCGGACAAGCGAGTGGAGAAAGTCTACGAGGCGCTGGTGTTCGGTGTCGTCCGAAAACGATCGGATGTGTGGCGGGATCGATTGAGCAAGTCGAAGTCTGAAGGCGGTGTTCGGGCATCGGTGGGCGGTGGATTGACCGCGGAAACGCGGCTGGTGGCGGCGCGGCAAATTCCGGGAATTCCAGCGATGAGCGCCTTGCGGTTGATGCCGGTGACAGGGCGGACGCACCAGTTGCGCATTCAATGCGCGAAGCGGGGAACGCCGATTGTCGGGGATCGAACCTACGGGGATTTCGCGAAAAACAAGCGAATTGCCAAGGAGCGGAACGTAAAGCGCTTGTGTCTCCATTGCGCGGAGACGCGTTTGGAGTACGAGCGCGACGGGCGGACGCGTCGGTTTGCAGCGACTTCGAAGATTCCGTTTTAGAAGGGCATTCTCGGGTTGCCGGGGTTTATAGGACCTATAGGTCTTACAGGACTTATAGGTCCTGTTTTTAGCGTGCAGCTCCATTCGCATTGGGTATTGCCAAACGCGTTCGCCTGTGTCGTTTTTCGGGGCGATGAAAGACCAGTTGAAGGAACTGCACCAAAAAGCGCGTATTGCTCGCGACTCGATTGCGACAGAAGCGTACGGAGCGGCGCTCGCCGCGATCCAAGAGGGAGAAGTCCGGGCCAACCAGGATTTCGACGAGGCGAAGATGCTTGCGGTCGTCGAAAAGGAGGCGGGGAAGTTCAAGGAATCGGCCGACGCCTTCGAAAAAGCGGGCCGCTCGGAGAAAGTCGCCGAACTCCGTGCCTGTGTCGATCTACTGACCGCTCTGTTGCCGGCCAAACTCGAGGCGGACGCCTACCCGGGGCTGGTGGCGGACGCGATCTCGGCGACGGGAGCGAGTTCGATGAAGGAAATGGGGCTCGTCATGGCTGCGTTGAAGAAAGAGCACGGATCTGCGTTGGATATGCGGGTGGCGTCGGCGGCGGTCAAAGAGGCCTTAGGCTGAATCGGCTGCGCAATTCTCTCCGATTGACATTCCGCGGCTCGAAAATAGGGTGCCGCCATGAATCTGAATCCACGAATACTGGTTCGATCGGTGTTGGGACTGGCCGTTTTGGCCTGCGCGGTTGGGCCTGCGTTGGCAACGAATAGCGAAGAGGACACGCTCAAGCGAGTCCAGCAATCACGCTATAACTTCGTCACCGGCGTTTGGCAATTGCGCTTGAACGAGGAGATCCGGCTGGTCGAACGCGGCTTCAAAGATTTTCTGCCGGGGCTCGACTACACGCTCGTCGACGAGAAGATCAAGGACGAGGACCGCATGAGCATGACCTTCCGTGGCATGGGCGATCGGAAGCTGGTTGTGAAGCTCCGCAGCCAAGGTCAGTTTACTTTGATCAGTATCCGCTGGGGCCTTACGGGCAGCGAAACCAAGTCCGCCCAGATTTTCAGTTACGTTTACCGCCGCATGTAGCGGACGCAAAAAAAATCCCCATCGAGCGACGATGGGGATTGGAAAGTTGATCTCGGACCGGTCGGCTAGCCTTTGAGCAGGTTGAGAACGTTGTTGGTGTCCTCGGTGGCCTTGACCGCGTCGTCCTTGTAGATGACCTTGCCAGACTTGTCGATGACGAAGGTCCAGCGTCCGGTGGTGATGCCGCGGGTGAGCGTGTGCAGGGCGCCGTTGATTTCGCGCTCGATGGAACCGCCGTTGCGGGTGGCGACGCCGAACTTCTTGGCGATCGCTCCGTCGATGTCGGAAATGAGCGTGAAGTTCAGGCCGTGGGCTTCTTTGAAGAGTCGGAGGTTGTTGACCGAATCGCCGCTGACGCCGACGACGATGGCGTCCGCGTCGTTGAGGGCGGCGGACTGGTCGCGGTAGGCGCAGGCTTGTTTGGTGCATCCGCCGGTCATGGCGGCCGGGTAGAAGTAGACGATGACGTTCTTTTCCCCGAGGTGGTCTTCGAGGCTCCAAAGATTGCCTTGGTCGTCGTTGGCGTTGACGCCGCTGACGGTGCTGCCGACTTCGATTCCCGCAAACGCGGAAGCGGCAAAGAGCGAGAGGATCGCTGTTACAAATGTGAAACGTGTTGTTTTCATGAAGGGATATAGGTTGGTGTTACTCTCTCTAAGACGGGTTGGTATCGGAAGTGGTTGCAAATAAACTGTCGCCGCCTCACGCCCCGACGGCGCTTTCCTCCTCAAGGAGCTTGCGTCCCATTTCTTTCAGGTCGGCGACCGAGATTTCACCGGAATCGACTTTGGCCAGAAGCGCCTTTTGAGCTTCGTAGTCCTTGTTGGACTGTCCGGCGTGCGATTGGAGGAGCCTCCAGGCCTTGCGGCGCTCGATGACGAACAGGACCATTTGCCGCGAGAGCTTCATGGGAATGTGTTTCCCGTTCCCGGCGTCGTAGACGATGTAGGATCCGAAGTCGGGCACGTAGGCGCGGCTGTTGGGATCGACGTAGCGTCGGTACACGACGTCTTGCTGATTGACTCGGATGAGGACGTCTTCGAGGTGCTCCATGTGCTCGATCTCCTCGGCCGACGCTTTCATGATGTGCTGGCGGAAGCGGGCTTCTGTCGCGCACCAGTGGGCGATCGTGTAGGCGTAGGGCTCTTTGGTTTCGCTCATCTTGGCCTGCCACCAGTCGCGGTCGGGATTTTTGTTTCCTTTCAGCGAAAGGGCTTCGGTGTAGGACTCGCCGAGTTGCGGGTTGAAGACGAATTCGGGCAAGCAGCGGCTTTCACGCACGCGGACCGCTTGCGTGGTGGCCATGTTGTCGGCGACGCCGTGCTCGGGCTGGCAGGTGGTGTAGCTTTGGAAGTAGGCGGTGCCGCGGTACTCGAGCGCCTGCAGAATGCTAGTGTAGAGCTTCGCGGAGTCGGCCATAGAGACCTGGGCGATGTAGGGGGAACCGTGGCCGTTGAGAAAACACTCGGCCACGTTTTTCATTTCCGAGAGTTTTCCTTGGCTGGCGGCGCCGGCCTGGTTCATGTCGAAGCCGCCGGTCATCGGGCTGTGGTCCGAGTTTTGCCCGCCGGTATTGGAGTACACCTGCGTGTCGAGCATGAGGAGTTTTACATTGGGACGGTTTTGTAGGATGACTTTGGATACGTTTTGGAATCCAATGTCGCCCATGCCGCCGTCGCCGCCCACGCACCAAACTTTTGGGAGCTCCTTGATCTCGTCGTCGGTCATAAGAGCGTCGGTGAAGTGAGTGTAGTTGAAATAGGTGGCCTCGTCGAGCGTGTCGCCGCTATTGAGGTGGTCGATCATTCGCTCGGGGATGATGGAGCGGCGGGCGTTGTCCATCATGAAGCTCTCGCCCATCATCCATGAGATTGTGGCGCCGTCTTGGAAGAGCGAATTCAGCCACGGGTAGGGATGCGGGTTGTTCGGCGGCGTGGAGCCGTAGACGGTGTTGCAACCGGTGTGGGCGCCCATGGCCATGACGGACATTCCGTTGGCGAGGCGTCCGTCGAGCGACTGGAGTTGCTTGTGGTTGAAGGCTTCTTGCTCGAGCACGAGGCAGATGGCTTCGATCGCTTCGGCGTCGGAAATTTCCCCGCGTTCTTCCAGGCGTCCGTCGGTGTCGGTTTCGGAATCGCCTCCGAGGCCCATGATGATATGGGCGACGATTCGTTGCCAGGTGCCGTAGGATTTGGGATCTTCTTCCGCGAGTTTCTCCAGAAGGGCGATGCCGTTTTGCTTCAGGTCGGCGACTTTTTCGGTGAGCCGATCGGCCTTCTTGTGGAAAATGGGCCGCATGTAGGCTTCGGTGACCGAGGCAATGGAGTGAAGGATTGGTTTTTCGCCGCAACCGGCGCAGGCGCCGTCGCCGGAGGTCAAGGCGTCGTAGTTGCGGTTGACCATGAGGTGGTTTCTCCAGGCGGCGGGCCGGGAGTCTTCGGGCGTTTCCGTGTCGTACTTGCCGAGGAAGCGCTGGTCGGTGTCGGGCAGCAGGCGCATGAACTCGGTGGCCGAGAGGATCTCGGCGTTGTAGTCCTCGGTGTCTTCGACCATCTTGAGGGCGTTGTGGTCGCCGCATTCTTCCACGCAGAGGCCGCAGCCTTTGCAGAGGTCGGAAACGAAGATGGAGAAGATACCTCCGGCGCCTTTTTCTTTTCGTTCGAGCGAGGCGAATACGGCGGGGACTTTCAGGTAGGAAAGCGGAAGGATCTCGAGGATGCGGTCGAGTTCGTCGACGGACTCTTGCGACACTTTGGCGTCTTCGTGCACGAGCCCCATTACCAATTCGCGCACGCTTTCGCCTTCTTTCTTTTTGGCGTTGGCGAGCATGGTTTCGCGAATGGCGGTGTCGACGTCGGGAATGGCTTCGCGGATGAGCTGCCGTTGTCCTTCGTCGGTTACGTAGTTGTCGACCGCGGTTTGCAGGATGGTTTGCAGGTCGTGGGCGGAGTTGGGGAGGGCGGTGTCGGGGCAGGAGGTGATACACTCCATGCACTGCGTGCAGTTTTCCGGGAAGTACTTGGGGGTCTCGCGTCGGGAGCCGTACTTCGAGGCGGTGGCTCCGGAGGCGGAGGCCATGACGCCGACCGCGGCGAGTGGGGAAGCGGGCTGGTTGTAGCCGTAGTCGGAGCGGTACTCGTTGTCGAAGGTCTCCATTTCGTACATGGGCAGGCCTTCGGGCTGGTCTTCGTGGGGAGTGCAGCCGCATTTGCCACCGCAGTCGGTGTTTTTCGGAAGCAAGAGCTCGCCGCGCATGGCGGAGAGGTCGGGAGCGTCCACGTCGCCGTAGGGCACTTCTTTCAGAAGCGACCCGCCTTGGGTCATGACTTCCATGTTGGAGTCGACGACGGCCTCGCCGAACTTGCCGAATTTCTTGTTGTACTGGGCGCGGACGACTTCCTTGAAGTGGTCTTCGGTGATGTCGAATGTATCCAAAAATGGGGATACTTTAAAAAACGCGCCGAGGAAGGAGTTTCCTTGCATTCGGAGCTGGAGCTCGGGTCGGTTGGTCGCGTTTTTGGCGATGTCGAACCCGGGAAGAATGAACACGCGGATTTTCTTGTCGATGATCTCACGGCGGTATTTCTGCGGGATGCGCTCCCAGGCTTGCTCGGGCGATTCGGCGGATTCCCAGACGAAGGCGCCGCCTTCGACGAGTCCGTCGATGGGGTTGATGTGAGTGAAGGCTTTGGGGTCGCAGCAAAGGACGACGTTGACGTGGCGGAGGTCGCAATTGACGCGTACGCGCTCCGGGGCGGCGGTCATGAAGTACTCGGTGGGCGCGCCTTTCTTTTCCGATCCGTATTTGGGATTCGCGGACACGTGGACAACTTCCTTGGGGTTGCCTTGGTCGTCGACGACGTTGTCGCGTTCGGCCACGTAGGTGCCGAGTTCGCCGATGATTTCGGCGAGGTTCTTACCCGTGGTGATCATGCCCCAGCCGCCGATGGAGTGCAGGCGCACGGCGATGGCGTCTTGGGGGAGGAGCGATGGCGTTTCGGCGGAGCGAACGTTGTAGGGGTGGTTGATTCCGAGCGTGAAGTAGGATTCGCCGTCGTCTTTGCTCTTGCCGTCTTGGCGCTTGGTTTGCCCTTGGGTGTACTCGTAGGCGCCGAGGATGTCCTCGGGACGAAAATCGCGCGAGCCGAGGCCGTAGATCCCGGAGTAGATGCGAGGCATCTCTTCGGGGGAAATCGAGGGAATGTGCGAGTAGGCGTTTTGCGAGTGGTTGGCGAGCGCTTTGGTGAGGGCGGTGCGGACGTCGCGGGCGAGCGGGTTGTCGCCAGCCATGGGCTCGTCGGTGCGTTCGATAATGATGATGTTCTTCTTTCCGGCGAGGGCTTCGACAACGGCGGCTTCGGGGAAGGGGCGGATGATATTGAGGTGGATGGAGCCGACCTCTTCGCCGCGGGTTTCCTTGATGTGGTCGATGGCGGCTTCGATGTTCTCAGCGGCGGAGCCGAGGGAGACGAACACGGTGTCGGCGTTGTCGGTGTTGTACTCGGTGACGAAGGAGTAGTGGCGTCCGGTGAGCTGTCCCCATTCAGCATAGGCGTCGGCGAGGAATTCGAGGATGGGCTCGACGAAGTTGTCGCGGCGGGCGGCGACTCCGTTCATGTAGTGCTCCTGATTCTGGACGGGTCCGATGAGGGCGGGGTTGGTGAGGTCGATGGTCTTTGGGATGCGGCGGCGTTTCGGGCCGAACAGAGCGCGCTGCGATTCGGTCGGGCAATCGATGATATCTTCGGGCGCCCCGAGAAATTCGCGAAGGAGTCCGGATTCGTGCTTGAGAAAGGTCCGCTCGAGGTGGGAGGTGAGGAAGCCGTCCTGGATATTCATCCCAGGGGTGAGCGCTTTTTCGGTCACTTTTCTCAGAATGACGGCTTGGTCGGCGGCTTGCTGGGCGTCTTTGGCGAAGAGCATGATCCAGCCAACGTCGAGGGCCGCGTAGATGTCGTCGTGCCCGCAATGGACGTTGAGGGCGTGCTTGGTCAGGGCGCGGGCGGCGACTTCGAGAACCATGGTGCTTAGTTTCCCCGGAGCGTGGTAGTATTGCTCGACGCCATAGACGATGCCTTGGCCCGACGTGAAGTTGACGGTGCGTTTTCCGGTTACCGACTGGGCGATGGCTCCCCCTTGGGCGGCGTGCTCGCCTTCGCACTCGATGGCGATGGTGGGGCGGCCGAAGACGTTGAGCTGGCCCTTGGCCCTGGCGAATTCATACATCTCGCCCATCTCGGTCGATGGGGTGATGGGGTAGAAGACGCCGGCTTCGGTGATACGCGCTTCCGTGTAGAGAGCGACGAGTTGATTGCCGTTGGTGGTGATTCGTACACCTGGATATTTCGGTTTCGAGGCGATCATAGTGGAAAGGTTGTTGGGTTTCTGGTTTGGCCCGCTGGTTTGGCCGTTCGACCTTGGGTTTGCGGGTGAATGAGCGCGGGGCAGGAAGCGCCTCTGTCCCATTCGAGAGAAATTCAGTCGCGAGGGTAATTCGGGGGGACGCGGGCGTACAATTGTTTTTTTTAGTACGCGCGCTCGATATTAGTTCTGCTAATGTCGAGCCTGGGTAGTTGCAGCGGGAAATCGGGTCGTTTTTGCGGGAGTTTGAATACCTCATAAATATCGCGGCTTACCCGTCGAAAAGCTTGCAAAGCCACTCATTTGAGCGATGACGGGTGGCCAATGGCCCCCGATTTTGATTTTGGACAGGTACTCGATGGCTCGCGGGAGTCGCTCGAACGTTCGTACCAGCGATTTTGCGAGTTGCCGGTCGACCAGGATTGGGGGGAAGACGAGCCCGGGCCCTCGTTGGGGAATCCGCTCACCATCGCTCGCCCGGTGGAGGTGAGCGCTCCGGGAACCTTCGCCAAGAACCAGATTCGCACTTTGAAACTGGAGCCGACAGACCGGCCCGGGTGGTGGTTCGACCGCGACGATCTTCCGGATTCGCAGCCGATTAAAGTCTCGGTACGCAATGTTTGGACGACGGGGAAGGTGGTGAGCAATATCGTGTTGCGCTCGGGCTCGCGTCACAACTACGCCCGGCTGGTCGAGCATATCATCGCCCTTAAGGCGGGGATGGACGTGGACAATTTGCGAATTCGAATGACTTCGGGCGACCCGCCGTTATTCAATGCTGGGAGCGAGGATTTAGTCGAGGCCTTGAGGGGCGCCGGTCGCAAGACCTGCCCAGGTCGAGTGAAGTATTTTTCGGTGAAAGAGCCGGTGACGATTGCCACGCCGCACGACGGATTTATCTCGGTGGCTCCGAACCAGCCGGGCGATCATGCTCTTCGAATCGACTGTGCTCGGGATTTCTCCAACGCCATGGGCCAGCAGCGAATTCGGTTCGTTCTCAACGAGCGTTCGTTCAATCATGGATCGACCGCGCGGACGAACGCGACCTGGAGGCAGATGATGTTTATCCGAACGTTCGGAAAGATCTTCGCGGATGTTCGGAATATTGGATACAACAAGCAGAATATTCTCATTGCCAGCAAACGCGGCTACGTGAATGAGCCGACCCATCTTGTGGACGGGAAGTCTCTCGAAGCTGCGTGGCATCGGGCCATTCTCGATCTGATTGCGGCGCTGGCGTTGATCGAGGAAGGGCGCTTTGCCGGAACGATCACGGACTTCAAGGGGAACCACTTTGCCGATGTGGAGTTGGTGAAATTGCTTTACGCGAACGATTTGCTGGTTGAAGTGTAGGGCTGGCGCTTGCGCCATGCCGCGAATGCAATAGCGTACCCGATCTACGCGGCGCAGCGCAAGCGCTGGCCCTACATGAAGAATGATCTGCAAACAAATGAATAAAAGGTGCCTGAAACTAGGGGTTTCTGTGGTAGGGGCGATCTTTGTCGCGACCGTGAGCTGCATCGCCGACGACTGGAATGTGGAGAAAGACATTACCTTCGCGACGATCGGCGATCAGGCGCTCGCCTTGGATTTATACACTCCCAAAAACACGATGCGCGACGGATTGATTGTTTGGATACATGGTGGCGCGTGGCGACGCGGTTCGAGAGAAAATGTTCCCATTCTCGACCTGGTGAAACGGGGTTGGGCCCTCGCGAGCGTGGATTACCGGTTGAGCGGGACGGCTCGTTTTCCCGCCCAGATCCACGACATCAAGGCGGCCATTCGCTATTTGCGGACGCATGAAGGTCGACTGGGTTTGAAAGCGGAACGCGTTTTCATCGTCGGCTCGTCCGCGGGCGGGCATTTGGCGGCGCTGGCGGGCGTGACCAATGGACACGATAAACTCGAAGGGGACGTAGGCGGCAACCGCCATGCGTCTTCGGGAATTCAGGGGATTATCTCTCTCTATGGAGCGAGCAACCTGACGACGATTCTCGATCAATCCACTCCGCACGGGTTGAGCGTACGAGTACCGGCGTTGGAGCTGTTTATTGGCGGGCATCCGGACGAGGTGTCGGAGGTCGCGCGTTTGGCGAGTCCAGTTTTTAACGTCGATCGGGACGATCCGCCGCTATTGATGATTCACGGGGACCAGGATCCGCAAATGCCGATTAATCAGTCGATCGAGTTGCTGGGGCGCTACGAATCGCTCGGCTTGGATGTGACGTTTGTCCCGCTCTATGGAGGCAAGCACGGCGGCGCTCCGTTTTACGATGACGAGCGGATGGAGCTGATGCACCAGTTTTTGATGGGTGTTCGGTGAGGAGGCTGTGGTTTAGACCGAAAACGTAGGGCTGGCGCTTGCGCCATGCCGCGGATGCAATTAAAAATTCAACATACGCGGCGCTTCGCAAGCGAAGGCCCTACGATAGAAATCGGAAATCTGGAATTCTCAGACAGTCCCCTGAGAACGCTCTACTTCCGGAGCAGGCTTTTCGATTTGATCGCTTCGTTCTGACCGCCGGAATGGCGGGCGTAGGTAAACCCTTCTTGAATGGCGAAGCCGCCGGTTTCACCGGCTTTGTTCAGGGCGATGAACCCGACTTGGATGTCCTTCCATCGCTCGAATTTGTTGGCGATGCGCTTCACGATTTCCTCGCACGCTTCCTGAGGCGAGCGTCCGTGTCTCATTAATTCAACTACCATGGCGCTGCCGGCGTTTTCGATGACCGCTTCGCCCCATCCAGTGGCAGTGGCGGCTCCGACGTCGTTGTCGACGTACAGGCCGGCTCCGATGATGGGAGAATCGCCGACGCGACCGTGGAGTTTCATTCCGGCCCCGCTGGTGGTGCAGCAACCGGAGAGATTGCCGTCGGCGTCGCGGGCGACCATGCCGATGGTGTCGTGGTTTTCGACGTTGATTTCGGGGATTTGGCCGTCGAGCTCTTTCTTCCGATTCTTCCAGGCGGCCAGTCGCTTTTCGGTCAGGAGCATCTCCCGTTTGAATCCTTGTTCGAGAGCGAATTTGAGGGCGCCTTCACCCACGAGCATTACGTGTTTCGTGTTTTCCATCACCTTTCGGGCAACGGATACGGGATTCACGATATGCTGGAGGAAGGCGACCGAGCCGCAGCTTTGATTCTGGTCCATGATGCAGGCGTCGAGCGTGACGTTGCCGTCGATGTCGGGGAAGCCGCCGATGCCGACGGTGCCGACGTTGGGGTCGCTCTCGATGATGTTGACTCCTTTCTCGACGCAATCGAGAACGCTGCCGCCGGACTGGAGGACTTCGTAGGCGCGATCGTTGGCCCGCAGGCCCATGTTCCAGGTGGATAGGATTACCGGTCCGTCGACGGGCTTTTTTTGACCAAAAGCGGAGAGGGCGCTGAAGCCGGTTGCGGATCCGAGAGCGGAGAGGGTGAGGAATCGTCTTCGAGAGTTCATATTGGAGTGTGAGTTGAGATCGTCTCGGTTTCGAAACGAGCGTTCGAACCGTGCTTGAAAAATGAAGCGGATCTGAAGAAAGGCAACACCGGTATACTCGCTAACGGGTATCGATTGTTTGAATCCGTATTTTCCCTGTTTTCCGCTTTACCTTTGAGCGCGAACGCGAGAGGTTCGCCGGGAACCAGATTTGGAGAACAACTTACTATGGCAAAAGCAACAGCACGCCACATTCTCGTGGCAACGGAAACCGAGTGCGAAGCGCTCAAATCTCAGATTGACGGCGGAGTCGCCTTCGCGGATCTGGCGAGCCAACACTCGCAATGCCCGTCGGGAAAGTCAGGCGGCGACTTGGGTGAATTCGGGCCGGGAATGATGGTGAAGGAATTCGACGAAGTCGTTTTTTCCGCTCCGATTGGAGTGGTTCAAGGACCGGTGAAGACGCAATTTGGATACCACCTGCTCGAGGTCACTAGCCGAGAGGACTAAGAGCGCGTCTAAACTTCGGAGAGTCGATTGACGACGATTTTCGGGTTGAGGAAATCGTTGTTGTCGACGACCAAGTGGGCACTGTCCTGAGGGCAGTTGCGCTTCTGGTATTCGCGCTGGCCGGGCAGGTAGCGGCTGGTGTACTTTCGGCTGGCCGCATCGCTGCCGCCGAGTCGCTTGTGATCGCGGGCGACACCGCGTTCGAGCGAGACGGACTCGTCGGTTGCAATAAAAATCCTCAGATCGAAGTGGGAGGCAAGTTGGTCGCAAAAGAGCAGTACCCCATCGAATATGAGCAAGGCGTTTGGGGATGCGGTTTGGGTGCTTGCCTGTGTTTGTTGATTGGATACGAAATCGAATTGGGAAAGTTTGTATTTGAGATTTCCTTTGGGCCCGAGAGGGCCGAGCAGCTCTTTGATCACGGCGGGTTTGTCGAAGGAATCCTCCACGTAGCCCACCGGGCAATTCCCGCCGCGGCGGTGGCGGATTTCGGGCGGGTTGTGGAAGCCGTCGATGGAAGTTCGGATTACCGGGCGATCCGGGCGTTGGAGGGACTGGGCGAGGCGATCGGCGAAACGGGTCTTTCCCGAAGCGCTCATTCCGTCGATGCCGATTCTCAGAGGATGAGGGCGGTTGAAGGCGTTCACCGCAGCTTCGATTGATTCAGTGATTGCCGGGTTCATTCGGTGGCCGCTTTGATTTGGTTCTCGAGTCGAGTCGCTCGTTTGACGGTCCGTTGAATCGCGGAGGCGAGCGCGTCTTTGTTGCCGAATAAGGAGAATCGCTGTCGGGCCCGGCTGCAGCACGTGTAGACAAGTTCGCGGGATATGAACTCGGTATCTTCAGGAGGAAAGATCCCGGCGACATGATCGAATTCCGATCCTTGGCTCTTGTGGATCGTCAGGCAGTAGGCGAGATCGTGTTTGGGGAGCCAATCGAGATGGACGCGTTTCAATTCGTTTTCGCTGTCGCCAAACCAGGCGAATAGGCGGCCGGACTCCTCGTCAGGCCAGACGATTCCAATATCTCCATTGAATAGCTCCAAGTCGTAGTTGTTTTCCAATACGATTATGGGCATTCCTGCGTGGAATTCAGTATCGACCGAACTCATACGTTTACGGATGCGTTGGTCCACGGTGTGGCTGATGGCCCGCGCTCCGAAGGGCCCTTTGTTGAACGGGGTCAGGGCGATGAATCGTCCGAGTGCCCGGTAGGCCGATTGGAGCGTGCCGGATTCGGTTCGCGCTTGATGGGCCGCTTCGATTTGCGCGAGGATCGGCTCGAGATTCGTTTTTCCTTGGGGATCGAGAGCGTGAAAATCGAAGTCCTCGTAGCTGTTTTCCAATAGCGACAGAAAGGACAGGCTGTCCCCCGCTTTACAGGCTTGGCACAGACGGAAAATCGAGCTGTCGCCAGAGAAGCGGTAGGTTTTTTCCAGCGTGGTAGAGTGACCGTAGAGCGGACTTTCTGGATCGTTGGCGGCTTGGTTCAGGTCGCCAAAGACGGAACCCACTTCAACCGACGAGAGTTGGTGATGGTCTCCCAGAAGAACGAGAGACGCGTCGTCGCGAATCGCTTCGACGAGTTTTTGCATCAATGGCAAGTCGATCATGGAGCATTCGTCGACCACGATGACGTCGTGTTCGAGCGGGTTGGAGCGGTGTCGTTTGAAGCGGGCCCGATGCGGGATCCCTCCCAGCAGGCGATGAATCGTCATGCAAGGAACAGCGCGAAGCTGAGCGACTAGCGATTCGTCGATATCGAGCCGGTTGATTCCCGATTGGATTGATTCCGCCAAGCGGGCCGCGGCTTTCCCGGTCGGAGCTGCGGCGGCGATACGCGGGGAGGCGTTTTCATCGGCATTGGCGAGGATCGAGTGCAGGTATTTCAATACAGTCGTCGTTTTCCCGGTGCCCGGTCCCCCGGATATTAGAAAGAGCGTGTTTGAAAGGGCGGCGGACACCGCCCGCAACTGGAGATCGCTCGTGAGGTCGTCTTCGCTCGGTTGTTTCGGTTTCGCGTCTCGGTCGACGCGATCGAAAATTGCTCGAGAGAGCGCGTGTTCGTAGAAGTAGTATTTGTTTAAATACAGCGCTTCGGGTTTCGTGTATACAAGCGGGAGCGCGTCCTCGGGTTCGCCAACCGAGGGGCTAGACTCGAAAAGACGGTCCCATTCTTCAGGTGACGGCCAATCGTCTTGAATCTCTTCCGGTAGCGCGTTCTCAAATTGCTCTGGCTGGGAGACGTCCAGGAAGGAGTGACCGTTTCGAGTTGACACGAGACAAAGCGCTGCGGCGAGCAGAGTGCGCGGATCCGCTTCTTGATAGGTGTCCTGCAAAAAACTGACGAACGTCCGGTCCGCAGCGGTGAATGGTTCCACGCGAAGAAGGCGATCGATAGAGTTATTGTCGATATTGCCGGTCATGGGGCGAGCGCTTGGTCGAGCGCGTTGAGTAGGGCGCTGTCGGGTTTGTCGTAAAAAATCCCGTTGAAGCCATCGTCTTCGATACCGCGTATGAAGAGGTAGAATACGCCGCCGAAGCGTTCATGGGGATCGTCCGTTGGGTAGCGAAGGCGGAGGTAGCGCAAGAGCGCGACGCTGTAGAGACAGTATTGCAGATAGTAGTCGTGGTGGCCCATTGCCTCGGCGAGGGCGGATGGGTTGTAGTCGGCCGGCCGGTCGCCCAAATGATTGGATTTCCAGTCGATGATAAAGAGCTTTCCGCTGAACTCGAACACGAGATCGACGAAGCCTCGGAGAAAGGAAGGGTCTGCGTGGGCGTCTCGAAGCGGAAGAGACTTCGCCCAGGATCGCGGGATTCCGGGAGACGGGTGTTCTTCGAATGCGCGCGCCATTTTTCGCAAGGCGTCCTGCCCCGTAGGATAGGCGAATTCGAGCTCGGGAATGCGTTGTTCGGGTTCGACCTTTCCGAGCGAGATTCCTTCGGCGAGGTCCCGTTCGAGAATCATGCGAACATGATCGCAGAGTATGGGCTTGTATTCAGCGTACCCATACCGGAGTCGATTGAAGGTTTGGCTGACGGTTTCGTACAAATTGCGAGTGTCTTGAAAGTCTGCTTCCTCGAAGATCGCGTGAATGAGATTTCCGGTTTGCGCTCCTTTGGGCAGCGAGAAAATGTGGGGTCCGGATTGTGAGGGCTCGGTGGAGTTTTCGGGAAGATTTGGAAGCGTTTCGCGTTCGAGCGCAGTTTCATCGTTAAAGAGCTCGTCGGGCGCAACCTGCTGGGATCGGGCGATTCGGCTGATGGTGGAGAAGCTCAGTATGCGTTCAAATCGAGGGGCGGTTCCCGCGGGGATTGGCAGGGCCTTGATCGGCGAAAAGGAGTCAGGCTGGCGGTTTACGAGCGAGAGGGGCGCGGAGACAAGATCGTTAACCGAGCGAGTGCGAGTTTCGATTAGAGAGGAATCGAAATTTTGAATACGCTGCAATAGAGTGCTCGATGCATCCAAATCGTTATCAATGCTCGTTGCGGCATCCTCGCCTAGTACTAGCTGGCAAAAAGAAGAGCGGCTTCGTTCTGTCTTTGATTTGCTTTTTTCCGGGCTGAGGTAGAGACGGCACTCGTCCACTGCGCGGGTCAAAGCGACGTAGATGAGTCGAATCTGCTCCGCGTACTCTTCACGAGTGGCTTGTATCGATGCCGCTGATTGTTCCTGCGGAGCGAAATTGATGACAAGGTTGTCGGATCGTTCGCGGTCGTGGTAGAGCGCGATCTTGGGATTCGGCTTCGGGCGGAGTAGGCTCATGAACGGGCAGATGACGATTGGGAATTGCAGACCCTTGCTTTTGTGGATGGTTACGATTTGCGGCTTGCCTTCATCGGAAGCGAGCCGGACCTGCCAATCTTCAACGTTGGATACGTTTTCGTTCCGTTTCTCGGTGATCCAGACGATCAAATGGGTCGGGGTGGAAGAACCGAGACGCGACTCGTTCTGAAGCAGTTCGCTCAGTTGGCGAAGATTGGTGTACTGTCGCTCGCCGCTGGGCGATCGCATCAATCGCTGGTCGGCTCCAGTGAGCCTGAGGAGCGTTTGAAAGGCGGAATCGAAATGGGTGGATTGCCAGTTTCGATTCCAGTCGCGCAAGAACGCTGCGATGTTTTGGGAGTTCGATTCAAAATCTTCGCTCACAATTTCGTCCCATCGGTATCCGCCGATTGGAGACATTAAGAGAGCTTTTACCGCGCTGCGTTTCGATGGATTGGATACGGCGTTGAGAAGCTGGAGCAGGGTCTCTGCTTCGGGGGTCTGGAAAACGCTTCGTTCCGCCTTGATAACCGCGTCGATCCCGCATTGAGCGAGACTTTCCATGAAGATGTCCGCTTCGCGATTTTTGCTAACGAGAAACGCGACGGTTCCCAGGTCGAACGCGGGATCCTCATTTACTCGTTCGACGAGATCCAGGCTCGCGGCTCGAGCGAGGAGTCGTGTCGCTTCACCGTCTGTGAGAGTGGAGTCGCCATCGAATCCGATCGCCTCGACTTGTAGCGGTACTTGGATCGGGCTTTGTCGGGCGGCTCGCACCGGGTGAAACTGAATACGGTCAAACGCAAACCCGTCCGGAGCGGCTTCGAAGAGTGTATTTACGGCGTCGACGAGCGTCGGAGTGGAGCGATAGTTCTCCTCCAGCGCTAATCGATGGTAGTCGTTGGAATCGGTCGCGTGGAAGTAGGCGAAAATGTCCGCGCCGCGAAACCGGTAGATCGCCTGTTTCGGATCCCCGATGAGGAAGAGACGCTTGTCGTCACCGCTGAAGAGGCGCTGCACGATGTTGAATTGGACCGGGTCGGTATCCTGAAACTCGTCGAGAAGGACTGCGTCGTACTGATCTGCGATGGCTTGAGCGGCCCGGTCGCCGTCGGCGTCGCGCAGAGCGCGGTTGAGCGAGTGGAGCAGGTCGTTGAACGAGATCACATTGAGCCGCTCTTTTTCCGACCGGAGGTGGGTGAACAACCAGTCGCGATAGCGAGCGACGATCGTCTGGAGTGTGGTGTCGAGCGCGTCGTGAAAGGCGTCGGCGCGAGCGCAGAGTTCGGGACTGGGCCGGTCGATTTCGGACTTGAGAAGCGCTTTTCCCCAGTTTTCGCTGCGGAGGGTTTCCAGCGTGTTCAAGTCGTGCGCAAGGGGGCTCGGGCGGGTTGACAGGGCTTGAAGTCTGTCGATGTTTTCCGGTTGATTGAGAAAGCGGAAAAGGGAGGAGTTTTTCTTGAGGGCATTGAGAATGCCGGGGACTTCTTCGAGAAACGCGGGAATCGATTGGATACAGGATTGGTAAGCGTGCTCGAGGGACGCGAGTTGGGAGTCGGTTTGGTTGGGTTCGAGTAGCGCGCTGGGGTGGGCGGCGCATTGGCGCCCGACGTTGTCGAGTTGCTCTGAGAGAGTATTTGATCGAGTGTATGCGGCGCTGAGCAAGGCGGAACGCTCCAGGATTTGAATACGGATGTATTCGTTCTTGAGACGTTCGACCAGTTGGTCGTCGACGGGCTCTAAATTTGCGTCGAGCCCAATGTCGGATTCAAGCGAAATGAATTCGAGCGAACGTTTGCAGAATCCATGGATGGTGAAAATCGAGGCGTCGTCGAAGATTTCCAAGCTGTGCCGGAGTCGCCGATGGATCGTTGCCAGGGTGTGGTTTCCGTTGGCGAGCGCTTCGAGCAAAACCGGTTCGGTGATCGTGTCCGAGCTCATTTGGCGCGCGCACTCTTGCAGTAGCTCTCGTATGCGTGATTTGAGTTCTTCCGTAGCCGCTTGAGTAAACGTGATGGCGAGTATTCGATCAATGGGGATCGCGTTCTCTATGACGAGTCTCAGGACGATGCGGCAAAGGGTGTAGGTTTTGCCCGTCCCCGCGCTGGCTTCGATGATCGATACGCCTCTTTCGGCAGTTAGACTCATAGGCGGTTTCCTCCGGGGACGACTGCGTCTCGGAACGGATTCCAAAATGCGTATGCGGTCTCCGCGTACTCGGTGTCGAATGGAGGCGTCTCGCCGAAACAGGCCCGCTGGTAGGACGTCCATGGATAAGTCGCGAATCGCTCGGATCGCGCTGCGGATTCGAATGCCGCTTGGCTCGCGGTGGCGAGTTCGCTCAGCGGATCGTCGGTTTTCGGTTGGTATCGAGGTCCTTCGATTCGCTTGATGACATCCCAGCTGAGCTGAGGAAAGTGCGGGAAGGGCCGGGTAGTTCCGGTTTCAAATACGTCCACCAATTCGGAGAGTATGTTGGAGGCGTTTTCGATCGGTTCTAGTTCGAGCGGTTTCTCGGATGCTAAAAGAGGACGTATGCGAGAGCGTGTGGGGGCCAGCGCGTTGAGAACCAAATGACGTATCCAGTATTCGACTGCGTGTCGCGCTCGGAGTTTTCCCGGGTGGACGAATTGGTGACGTTCGTTGCTTCTGTTTTGGTTGAGCGGGCCCGTAAGGGCTCGACCGTTGATGTTGAGCGAAACGAATTGAATAGGCTCCGAGGTGGACACCTGCTCGTCTTCCCAGCGTTTTTGAATTGAATAGGCGTTTTCGCGCAGCTCTTCGTACGCGAGCGACTCCAGATGGCCTGGAGGAAGAAGTTTGAACGAGGCGAGGAGTTGGGCGTCGAGTGATTGGATGGATACGCCATTGCGAATCGCTGAAGCAAAACGGTCGAGGAGGCTGTATCGGGCGAGTGGCTCGTGGGCGAGCGGGTCAATTTCGGGATAAGCCTCGCCGAACTCGTGGAATCGAACGCCGAGCGTGTTCTTGACGAAGTAGGTCTGCGGGTCTTTGAGGAAGGCGACGAGCGATTCGATCGCTATCGACTGGGCTTCCGGAGTGTTTTCCTCGGGCGCCGCCGAAGATGTATTGTCGAATTCTCGATCGGCGACGACTGACGATACGTGGAGCGCTCGGCACAAGTCTGCTCGATGGCTTGAGTAGGTATAAAGGTGGTTTCCTTGGAAGTACTCAAAATGGTATGACTGGCGCTTATGGCGGATGACGATTGGGTTTTCGACGTCGCCAGGTGTAGCGTTTTGGAGGTAGTCGCGTAATTCGGCAACGACGATGGAGGGCTCGCGCGGCGTGTCGGCGGCGCGGGAGATTCCGCAATAGCTGATAAAGAGACGTTCGCGGGCGGCGAGCAGGGTTTCGAGAAAGAACTGCTTGTCCTCGTCACGCGTATTTCGATCGCCGCGCCGTGGCGACTGAGCCAGGAGATCGAAGGGCGGGCGAACGAGTTTTCGCGGGAAACTCTCGTCGTCCATGCCGAGCAAGCAGATCACTTGGCTCGGGATGGAGCGCATCGGTTTGAGCGAGCAGAAGGTCACGTGACCGCTCAAGTATCCTGAAGCCGGTTCCGCGGTGGAAAGCGCGTCGAGAGCGATCGTGTACGCGTCGGCGCCCGAGACTACGACTTCGGATTGCAGGGGCAATCGTTCTTGTACGGACTCCAGGGCGGCGCGATAGCGAATTTCCTCGATTTCGTCGTCGGACTTCAATCGGTCTAGGAGGGAGGCGACCCGGAGGCTCCAGTTGGCCACGGTATCGGTTCGGGCGCGGTCGGCGCGAAGGTCCGCTAGGAATTGGAGAAACTCGTTCAGTCGCCCGGCCAGCTCGACGCCGTCTCCTTCGATGTCTTGGAGGGGCGAGTTGCCCCCGGGCAGTAGGAACTCGTTACTGGGGAAGGCCATTCCGGCGGCGAGTCGCGTCTGGAATTCGGTCCATGTATTGCGGTTTGTCGGAAAGGCTCCGGTTGATTCGCGATGGGCTTGGTCCCATCCCCAAGTCACGCCTGATTCGCGTATCCAATGTTCAATACGTTCGGTTTCATTGTCGGAAAAGCGGAACGCGTCGCGAGTCGCGGGGTGTTTGAGAAGGGCCGTGACTTCGCCTGCGGTCGCTCGTTTGTTGGTGATTTCCAGGTATTCGGTTGCTCCGGACAGAATGCGCGAACTACTCGCTCCGGATTGGTCGGCGATGGAGTACGGGATACGCCCGTCCGGGTCGTCGTTCTCTGAAAATACGGCGTCAATGTGACCCGCGTAGGCCTGGATGTCGGGAGCCATGACCAATACTTGACTCGCTCGCGCTCCTGGATTTTGCGAAAAGTAGCGGATCAGGTAGTCCCAGAGCGTCTCCACCTCTCTGCGTTGGTTGGAGCAATTGTGGATCTGAATACTCCCGTCGTATTGAGGAAACGGATAAGACGGTGTATCGCTGGAGAACCGGTTTTCCAGCAGGTAGAGGTCTGATTGAAGGGCGGCGAGCTGGGAACTCGGTTCGGGCGGAATAAACGTGGAATCGTCGTGTATCGGATCCTTGTCGAGAATGAGGTCGAGAAAGGCCTGTCCTTGTTTCCCGAAAGAAGGTAGCAGCGGATTGCCGATGTCGAAGGATTCATCCGCTGCAACTAGTTCATCATCGACTTGCGTTTGAGCAGCCCGTCGGGTTGCCCGGGCGATTTGTTTTCTGGACTTGAGGTCCGCCCAGTAGAGGTCGGTGGGCTGGAGGAGGAATAGGTGTACCGGTATGTAATTCGAAACTGTATCCAGTAGATCGATATACAGAGAAGGCAAGGCGGAGACGCCGAATACCGAGATGCGATTGGGCCAGTGTTTGGGGTCTTTGGGCTGCGGGGTTTGGCGACTGAATTTGAGTGTTTGCCAAACCCGGGCGATGTGAGGCGGTTTGCCCGCGCCGGGAAAGAGCTTGGGCAGCAATTGTCGCCAGAGCTCCGCCTGCCAGTCGTGGGCGGCGCGTCCGGATTCCCAGTCGACAATGGCGTCGGGACGATAGAGGAGATACTGGTCGAAGAGCCAGGCGAGCTTGCGGGCGAGCTGGAGGCGTCGGTTCGGGCCGCGTTCGCAATAGCGTTGCAGAAGCGCGAATTCGGGTGATTTCCCGACTTCGCCCAGGAGTTCGAACAGCGCCCATTGGGCCTCGTGTTCATTGAACAGACCCGTGTGTTCATGGCGCGGTTCGAAGCCAGCGAGGAGTTGCTGAAACAAGTTTCCAGGAAACGGGAACTCCCAGCCGAACGAGACGCCGAGGGACTGGGCGATTTCGAATTGCAGCCACCGAGCCATGCCGGGGTTGAGGGTCATGACGGTCTCCTTGGCCAGAAGCGGTTCCGACTGTCGCTCACGGGTGACTTCTATCAGGCGCCGGGCGAGCGACTCGATATGGTTGGATGTGTGGAGATACAGCTCTTTGGCCCTCATGAAGCGACTGGAATGAGAGGGAAGTCGGGGCCGCTTGGCAATTGTGAATCGAGAGTGTTGCCAGTTGAAATTCGAAGAATCCGACGGCCATTTCCGTAAATGATCTGTGAAAGCGCTGTAGGCGGCATGGCCGATGCTACGTAGCGAGCGAATATTTCTATGAGAACCAATTTGCCTAGTCGAGTTTGGCGAATCGCTGCCGTCGCCATCGCATTTGCGGGCGTGCAAGGCATCGCGTTTGCCCAGGAGGAAGAACCCGAGAACGAGCCACTGGAGGAATTGGTTTTCGTGGACGCCCATTTTGACGGGGTGGCGGGAGTGGACGGACTGGATGGCAGCTACGACATCGCGCTTTCTCCCGACGGGGCCTTTTTGTATGTCGCTTCGATGAACGACGACGCGATTTCAATTTTCTCGCGCAACGCGTCCACGGGCGAGCTGGCGTATGTCACCCGCGTCAAAAACGGCGAGGGTAGCGTCGAAGGGCTGAACGGGTCCCGTTCGTTGGAGGTGTCGCCGGACGGTGAGTTTTTGTATGCGGTGGGCATGTTCGACGACTCGCTCGTTTCGTTCTCGCGGGATCCTTCCTCGGGAGGGCTCACCTATCTGGGTCGGATTCTGGACGACGAATTTGGAGTCGACGGATTGGATGGCGCTCGCTCGCTCGCGATTTCGCCCGACGGCATGAATTTGTATGTGGCTGGCTGGGACGACAATGCGCTGGCGTTGTTCAGTCGCGATCCGACCACTGGCGAGGTGGGCTTCTTGGGGCGCCACAAACACGGCGAAGACGAGATCTACGCTCTTGACGCCCCGCACCACCTGACTGTGAGTCCAGATGGGAAAAACGTGTACGTTGCGCTTTGGGACGAGGATGCGCTTTCGATCTACGACCGAGACTTGGATACAGGTCTTTTGACTTTCAACTCGAAGTTGGCGAACGGCGCTCCTGACGGCGCGGGAACGACGGTCGACGGTTTGCAAGGGCCGCGAGCCGCGGTGGTCAGCGCGGACGGCAAGCAGCTCTATGTGGTCGCCTGGAACGGCGATTCGCTGACGACTTTCAATCGGACCGAATCGGGCGCTCTCGAATTCGTCGCGGTCCACGAGAACGGGGTCAACGGAGTGGAAGGATTGGACGGCGCTCATTCGCTGGCGTTGAGTTCGGACGGGAAATTCGTCTACGTGGCCGCGTTCTTCGACGATGCGATTACTGTGTTCGCGCGCGACCCGGATGTTGGGACCCTTGCTTACGATCAGACGATTTACCATACCGATGAGGGCGTGGAGGGATTGAATGGTTCGTTGACGATCATGGCGAGTCCGGACGGGGAGCATGTTTACTCGTCGTCAACTTCCGAGAAATCGCTCGTTTCTTTTCGGCGCGAACTGATTATCGATCCTCCAGTTTTCACGGTTGAGCCGGTTTCGAAGTCTGTGCCGTCAAATTCGGCGGTGTCGTTCAACGCCTTGGCGGAAGGGATCGGCGTCGCCTATCAGTGGCGTGCCAATGGCGTTCCGATTTCCGGAGCAACGGATCCGGTTTTTTCGATCGACCCGGTGGTGTTTGGCTTGGATCAAACTGTGTATTCGGTCGAGGCCTACAATGCCGGCGGTTCGGTCGTGAGCGCGGATGCGGTCTTGACGGTATTGCCGGAAGTGACGCTTGAGACGCCCGAGACGTTGACCGCGGTCACCCTCTCCAGCGACACCGCGGTTCTGAATTGGATTGACCAGTCGAACAATGAAACGGGATTTGCTATTCAACGAAAGATCTCTGGCGGGGAATTCGAGACGATTGCCCAGATTTTCGCCGACAACGAGGAATACACGGACTCGGAGTTGGATCCGGGCACGGAGTACATCTACCGGATTCGGGCCACGCGCACGGGAGAAGTTTCCGAGTGGTCGAACGAAGCGGTAATCGAATCGTTTGATCGAGCCCCGAACACGCCGGCGAACCTGTTTGTCACGCTGGAAGAGTATAATCGGGTCGGGCTTCAATGGAGCGACCGTTCCGCAGTCGAGGACGGTTACCTGATCGAGCGACAAGACCAGTCGGGCGGCCCCTTTGTGACCGTGGGCAACACGCTAACGAGCATTACTGTATTTTTGGATCGAACGGTGGCGGCGGACAGCTCGTACGTGTATCGCGTCCGCGCATACAATGAATCGGGAGGGTCGGACTATAGCAACTCGGTCGTTGCCCAGACTTTGGAAAACCCGGTTACTTCGATAACGCCTTTAACCCGCTCGGTTCCGTCCGTGTCGACGTCGGACAACCTCGTTCTGGTAACCGGCTCCCGCGATTGGGAGGCGATTCCAAACGTCGATTGGCTCATTTTGCAGGAACCGGTCTCCGGCGCTGGGACTGGCAACGAACCCGTTTCGTATCGTGTGATGGAAAATCTCAGCGCAGAACAGCGAACGGGGGAGATCAACATTGGCGGCTTGATTCACACAGTGGTCCAGGAGGGAGCGGAGTTATTCGTGCAAGCGATCCCGGCGGACCAGTCGATTCCGCAAGCGGGAGGCGACTTCAGTTTTAGCATAGTCTCCAATACGACTTGGGACGTGTCATCAACCGTTGCTTGGCTGCAAGTGACTTCGGAATCTTCGGGCGCGGGAAATGGCAGTGTTACGTTTAGCGCTACCGAAAACACGAGCGGTTCTCAGAGAGCGGGCGTAATTCTCGCCGGGAGCGCGAGCCATACGGTTTATCAATCCGCTGGAAACACCAGTCAGGACCCTCCCGCTCCCCCCGAAGGAGGCGGTTCGGATGGCGAACGCTCGGACGGCATCTTGATCACCTGGGAAGACAATTCGGATTTCGAACTCGGGTTCATAATCGAGCGTACGGAGCGGGATCAGGATAATTGGGCGGAGATCGCTCGCGTGCCGGCGAACACTACGTCCTATTTGGATCGTACTGCGGAACCCGGGGTGGCTTATTCGTATCGAGTGAGCGCCTACAATGAAAATGGGGTTTCCGATCCGGTGTACATCGATTCGGATGGACTGGTGGTTCGTAGTAGAATTGTGAATCTTTCGACTCGCGGGTTTGTTGGGACCGGACACGAGATACTGATCGCCGGATTTGGAATACGAGGAACGGATCCCATGAAAATTATGACTCGCAGCGTAGGTCCGAAACTGGGGGATCTCCAAGTATCGAATACGCTAGGAAATCCTGTTATGAGCGTTCGCAAACAGCCGGGTGGGGAGGAAGTCGTGCGCAACGACGACTGGTCCGAGTCGATTTCCGAGGAGATTTTGACTGGCTACGAGGATGGAACCGGAGCGTTCAGCATCGCTACGAGTTCAAAAGAGTCGGTGGTGGTTCGCGACTACGATCCGGGCTTGTACACAGCTTTGTTGAGCGACGCGGACGGCGGCACGGGCGTGGCGATGATCGAATTGTATCGTATTGATGAAGCGGATTCGGGAAATGCCGAGTTAATCAACATCTCTACCCGTGGCTACGTGGGGACAGGGGATTCGGTCATGATCGGCGGTTTCGTGATATTGGGGGACGCTGAAATGAATTTGCTCATCCGCGGCGTCGGCCAAGGACTCGTGGCTCAAGGGGTGGACACTCCAATTGCCGATCCCTTCTTGAGTTTGTATTCCGGTTCGGAAGTGATCGCGGAAAACGACGATTGGGAGGACGATCGGGCGGCTGAGAAAGCGGCGGCATTCACAGCGTCCGGCGCGTTCATGCTCGAAGAGGGCAGCGGCGACGCGGCTATGCTCGTTACTTTGGGGACCGGGCTCTACACGGTCGTGCTCGACGGCGCGTCGGGAGAAACCGGAATCGGATTGTTTGAAATCTACGTTTTGGACTAGTCTCTAGTCGACCCGTTCCCAGACGGTGACCTGCACGGTGTTGTGCTGGAAGGATCGATTCGTACGCCGGATTACTTGCTGGATGTCGACTGGCGCTCCGACCTGTTTGAAATCGGCGGCGAAGCGGGTGCGCAACGCGTCCAGAGTGGGAGTATTTTCCCCGTTGACCTTAACGCCTCCGAGCCAGTGCGCGCGTTCAGTCTTGGATTCGTTCCAATCGTAATCGGACGCGATGATGAGCAGTCCGTTCGGGTTGAGGCGGTCGCGGACGGAATCGAGGAACTTTCCGGGATTGTAGGCGTTCTCAAGCGAAGTGTCCACGAGGATTAAGTCGTAGCCGGTGAAGAGGTCCTTCATATTGGAGAGATCCGACTGCATGAAGTCGACGCGCTCCCGAGCGCCGTCTAGGCCGAGCTCTTGCAGATTCTTCTGGTGGAAAGATACGATGTCGCCTTCCTCGGGAAGGATGTATTGGGTATAGCCTTTGTCCTTGAGGTCGACACCGATCCGAATCATGCGCGCGGTAAAGTCCACGCCGGTGACGTTTTCGTATTCGACCGCGAGTTCGAAGGCGGTTCTACCCGTTTTGCAACCGACGTTGAGGGCGGTTTTGCGCGACCGTCCTTGAGCGTGGTTCAGGGCGATTTGAGCGAGCTTTTCGGGATAGTTCTCCACGCCGAAGTATTCCGCTCCGTAGTGAAGTTCGCAATACGGGACGACTTCCGGGTCGGTTTCGTAGCTGTCGTCGGGAATGGTGACGGGCGCGTCCGAAGCGATGTAGCGGAATCCGGCGTGCTGGTAGAAATGGCGGCGGAACGCGTAGCGCGAGTCGCGAATAATCTCGTTGCCGGTGGAAATCCAGGACCCGCCCTTGATCAAATTGTGCTTGGTGTCGAAGGTAGGCGTCGAGAAATCGTCGTAGAGCGGGTGAACCTCGAATCCGGGAAAACCGCGAATCGGGGTTTCCGTGTGTTGCCAGACGTTTCCGAGCACGTCGTAGAAGCCTTTTCCGAACGCGTACTTGTCCACCGGCACTGAGGACGCGGCGTCTTCGAGATTTAGGTTCCCGGGCGTTTTTTCCCAAGCGAGAACATCGGGCGTTTCCGTGTAGTCGAGCAATCGATACCATTCTTCCTCGGTGGGAAGGCGAACGGTTTCGCCGGTTTTCTCCGCTTTCCAAGCGCAAAAGGCCTTTGCTTCGAGGTAGTTGGTTTCTGCGGGCCAGGACCAAGGCATGTCGATTTCCTCGAGCATGGTCCGGAATCGGTAGGAGCCGTTGTCTTGCGGGATCCAGAACAAGGGGCAGCGGGCGTTTTGGTATTGAGCCCAGGCCCAGCCTTCGGGCGTCCAGTAGGATTCGGTGGTGTAGCCTCCGTCGTCTATGAATTCCAGGAATTCGTGGTTGGAAACGAGATACTTCGACGCTTTGAACGCGGCTACATCGGTTTCGTATCGACCGTATTCGTTGTCCCATCCGTAGAGTCCATCGTCCTTGGATTTGCCTTGTTGGACGAGACCTCCACTGACTTCGACCAGCTCGTTGCTCGGGGGCTCGCTTTGTCGTTCGCTCGACGGAGCCCACAGTCCGCGTTCGTCGTGGAGCAGTTCGGTGGGCAGTTGACGGATGAGCACGGAGCTGGTTTCGAGATGGATGCGCTCGTGCTCGATACCCATCATGATGACCCAGTAAAGGCTGTCCCATTGGACGGGGAGGCTGAGCGGCGTGTTGTCGATCAGCTGGTCGATCTGGGCCCGCACCTGGTCGCGGTAGGCGGCGACCTCCTCGACCGCGGGCCAATCGTAGTGGGCTTCATTGAGGTCGTCCCAGGACATTTCGTCGACTCCTATGGCAAAAGTCGACTCGAACTGGGGATTGATGCGGGCGTCGACGAACTTGCCTAGGAGCAGCTTGTTCATGAAGAACGTGGCGGTGTGCCCGTAATAGAAGATGAGCGGGTGGCGGAGCGGGTCCGCCCGGCGGTAGTAGGCCTCGTCGCTAGCGAGTGTTTCGAACAGGAGCTCGTAGGCGTCGTAGGTTTCGTGGAAGTACCGGCGGATCTCCTCGCGCTTGGCTTCGGGATCGCCTTGGTTGAGTTGAACCGTGAGTGGTCGTGCAAGTTCCTTAGTGGCCGTGTGATCCATGTGTCAATAGGGGGTTCGAAGGCTCGATTCGTGTGTGGTTTGCGGTCTGTTTGCGGGTAAAACGAACGCTAAATCCGGCGTTGCCCGGCGCAACGTCAAACTGGGGATATTTGCGGTGGACAGGTTTCGAACGAGCGGAATTCACCCGAGTGTAACTAAGGGGCGATTCTTTGCGTTGTAGAACCAGAAGTCCCATGAGCCAGTCTACGAATAGTCGATGTCGATTAATGCGCCCGCTTGGAAGAAATTGCCAGGCAGCGGGGATGCCCAGGCGTCGAGCTCGATTCGGCCGGGTTTCGGACTGCGTTTTAGAGCCCCGAGTGGAAAGGAGCCTCGTTGTTAGCTGACGGCGTGTGAGTGTGAAAATGGATATCGCAATTCAGCCCGATCTTGTTGGGATAGGCTTGAGTGAGGCGGGTGAAAAACCCGATCGCTGGGGCCAAGTTTCGCTCGCCAACGCAAGGAATGCGATCAAGCTCCGCGATGGCTACGAAAACGATTCTGTACCCTACATGCGCGACTACCACGCTTCAACCGATCAAGATCTTGTTCGAGAGTCGCTCGAAGGCGACCTGAACGCCTTCGACGAGATCGTTCGGAGGCACCAGACGATGATCACGCGCTGTTTGTTTCGCTTTTGTCCCTACCAGGCGGATCTGGAGGACCTGGTGCAGGACACCTTCATCAAGTCCTTCCGCAAGTTGAGCTCCTGGCAGGCGACGGCGCCGTTCGAGAACTGGCTCCGGAAGATTGCCTACAATACCGGGTACGACTATTTTCGCAAGAACTCCCGCAATCCGGCCTCGATCGCGACCGGGAACGCCGAGGAGAGCGAGCTCGCTCTCGAACGGCTTTCCGAGAAAAAGGACCAGCGTCGGGACTACGAGATGACGGAGCAGGCCCAGAAAGCGCTGGCGCTCCTCGATCACGAAGAACGGCAATTACTCACCCTCCAGTACCTGGAAGAGTTGCCACTTCTGGAAATTGCTGAATTGATGGGTTGGGGTCTTTCCAAAACTAAGGTAAAGAGCTTCCGCGCCCGAAAGAAATTAAAGAAACTGCTTACGAACAATGGAATCGCCCAAGAAACAGATCCCTCCCTCATGGGATGAAATCGTACGACGGAGCCGCGAGGAATCGCCTCCGGAGATCGACGTCCGTCCCTTCGTCCGCGCCCGGCTCGAGTCGGAAATGCGCTCGTCGGCCCTTGCTGAACTAGAGGTGCCGATCGGGCTGCTCGACAGCGTGCTCGACCTGTTCGCCAAGCCAATTGCCCGGATATCGCTCGCTGCCGGAGCGGGAGTGGCCTTGCTCATGGCCGTCGCCACGACCACGACGGTCGAAGTGAGCGAATTGACCGGCGAGGAGATTGAAGTCGTGGAGAACTTCAACGAAGCTCTAGTCGGCGAAGACTGGATGGAGTACCTATGAGCGAGAAACGGAAGTTTGGGGCGCTCATGATATTGGGGGCCGTATTTGTAATTGGCGGCGTCTTTGGCTTCGGCAGCACAATCTACTATTTGAAGAACAGCCGCGGCGATCGCCATGAACGCGTCAATCGAGGGCACGATCGCGGCCCGCGCGACATCTATCGCGTCCAAGTGGACCGGATGACCTCCCGCCTGGAGAAGTCGCTCGATCTGACAGACGAGCAAATTCCGCTCGTGCGGTCGGAGATCGAGAAATTCGGCAACGCCATGCGCGAAGTACACGAGAGCATGAAGCCGCAGTTCGACGCCCTGATGCAGGAGCGCTCGATCGCGATTGAGCAGCATCTCAGCGAAGAGCAGCTCGAAGCGTTCCGCGAGCAGCGGGAACAACGGCGCCAGCACTTCCGCAAAGAAGGTGGAAGCGGCAAGGGCGACGACACCAAGGCGTGGAAGTCCAAGCTGTTCTCCAATCCGAGCGCTTGCTACACCAAGGAGTGCAGCGGGTTCAAATCGACCTGAGCGCGGCGGATGCGCGCGGCGGCTCTATTCGCCGTCTTTGAGTTCGGGCAGAACGTTGTCGGTTTTTAGCACGGTGACGGGAAGCTTCGTCTTGATGGCGACGCCTTGCTCCTTTTGAAACTTGGCCCCGACCGCCTCGCAGGCTTCACCGATGCTTTTCACTGGGTACTTGCGGCCCTTTTTTGAAATGTTGTATTCGTAGGCGCTGCGTTTGACGCGCTCGATCGCCGTGCCGGGGTTGTCGTCTTCCGGGATTTGGACGACCCAGCCCACGTAGTCTTCGTCGGGAACGGTTCCTCGCGGGTCGCTCAGAACGATGATGAACTGCTTTTTTACCGGCGGTTCGCGCTGGGCTTTTTCCTCCTCGGCGAGGGCTTGAGCCATGTGGGCGATGTCGTTCATCACTTTAGAAATCGTATCCTGATCCAGGTTGTTGCTGTTGAGGGCTTCGGCTATGATTTCGATTGGAATCTTGGACATGGAAAAAAGGTGGTAGATTAGGCTCGTAATTTGTCATTCCCAGGCTGTGCTGGGGGTCGGATTCGACACGCTTTCGAACTAGTAAATTCCATGCAAGAAGATATTTTCGACATCGTTGATGAACTCGATAACGTAATCGGCCAGCGGGCCCGTTCGGAAGTCCATGCAGAAGGACTGCGGCATCGCGCGGTCCACATTCTCGTTTTCAACGAGGAGAATGAAGTATTCATGCAAAAGCGCTCCATGAGCAAGGACACCTGGCCGGGCGCTTGGGACGGCTCGTGCACGGGACACGTGGATACAGGCGAGGACTACAAGCAAGCGGCGTATCGGGAGATGGAAGAGGAACTTGGCTGGCAGCCGGCCAACGAACTCGAGTTCCTCTTCAAGCTCAACCCGTGCGAGGAGACGGGACAGGAGTTCATCGAAGTCTATCGAGTCCAGGGTAATGGTCCGTTTCGACTTAACATGGAGGAGATCGAAGTGGGCGAATGGATGGACTTGCCCAATCTCGTGCAACGCGTCGGATTCACTCCGAACCGATTCACGAGTTCGTTCCGATTGATCCTCGATCGGATGCAAGCGCTCGATCTGATCTCGGTCTAGCGGATGACCCCGCTGGTAATCGCCCACCGAGGCTACTCTTCAGTCGCCCCGGAAAACACCTTGTCCGCGTTTCGGCTCGGCTGGGAAGCGGGGGCGGACGGGATCGAGTGCGACGTGCATTTGACGGCAGATGGAGAGGTCGTTTGTATACATGATTTCGATACCGATCGAGTGGGGGATCAATCCTGCGAAATCGCGGAAACGGATTGGGAGACGCTTCGCTCGATCGACGTAGGCGCATGGAAAGGGGAGAAGTGGCGAGGGGAGCCGATCCCGAAGCTGTCGGACGCGATCGCCGCCAGCCCGGAACCGCTTTTGTGGATCGTCGAAGTTAAGTGCGGCCCGGAGATCGTGCCGCCGCTTCTCGACGTAATCGACGGTTCGGGCCGCGACGAACGGTCGTATGTGGTCATTTCCTTCAATCGCGATTCGCTCGTCGAGCTCAAACGCGTCCGGCCAAGCGTGAAAGCGTATTGGCTTTCCCACTTTAAAGAAATTTCGGAAGGCGTTTTCGAACCGAGTGTGGAGACTGTGCTCGACACGGTTGAATCGCTGGGGGTCGACGGTTTCGGAGGCGAGTCGGGAGCCGGGATTTCACGTCTGCTTACGGAGTCGCTGACCCGTCGCGGATGGGAGTTGAACGTGTGGACAGTTGACGATCCTACGGAGGCCTTGCGCATGCGGGCGATTGGCGCGACCTCGGTGACGACCAACGATCCGGCTCGAATACGGGAAGCGCTTATCAACTCATAATCATAATCTTACTCCTAATCTTAATCAAAAGACGGAGGGGTTAGGCGCGATTAGGATTATGATTAAGATTAGGAGTAAGATTATGATTGAAATTGGGCGCGGTCAGCTGTCGCTGGCGATGCAGTAGAGATGCTTGTGTCCGCGGATTAGGAGTTGGTCGCCGACCACTACCGGGGACGCGTCGATCGGTTCGGGCAACGTATTGCGGGACACGATTTCGAAGGTGTCGGAATCCTTCAAGACTACGGTCGCACCTTCTTTGCCGACGACATAGATGTGTCCATTGACCGCGATGGGGGAGGCGTAGATGCCGTTGATTCCTTCGAGGGTTTCATCTTGGTAGAGAACCTCTCCGGTCAGTGCGTCGAAACAGGTGAAGTAGGCGTCGTTGCCTTTGTTCATGTAGAGACGATTATTGGAGAGCACGGGCGACGCGACGTAGGGAGCGCTGTGAGCGGCGCTCCAAACGATCTTGTCGGATTCGGAGACGTCGCCTTTGGAGTCGAGTCGGATGGCTTGAACGGATCGTCCACGGTATCCGCTCGATAGGTACACGAGTCCATTTCCGATGACGGGCGTCGGAATGACATTGGAGGTCAACCCGCTGGCTTCCCACACGATCTCGCCGGTTTCCGCGTTGTAAGAACGCGTTTTGTTGGCACCCGCGATAATGGCTTGGGTAACGCCGTCGACTTCTACGATGACGGGGGTGGTCCACGACGTAGGCTCGTCCCGCTCTTTGCGCCAGATTTCATTGCCGGTGCGTTTGTCGAGCGCGATCAAGGACGATTGGTCTTCCTGGTCCCAGGTGAGAAGCAAGTGGTTGCCGGCGAGAGCGGGTTGGACGGCTTCGCCGAATCCGTTGCGGCTTCGAAGGGTTCCAAGATCGGCTTCCCATACGAGTTCACCGTCGAGCGTGTAGCAGAAAATGCCGCGGGATCCGAAGGAGGCCCACAGATGCTCGCCATCGGTTATTGGCGACGCGGAGGCGTAGCCGTGAGTCGCGTGATGCCCTTCGTGCGGTACAAGTTTCCGGGCAGTTTGGCTCCAGACTTCGTCGCCCGTTTCGCGATCGAGGGCGATGACTTTAAAGGTTTGTTCGACCAGGGGTTGCTGGCCGCGTCCGCCACCGCCCCCTCCGCGTCCGCCCCGATTCCCGCCGGCGCGAGCGCCGGGTCCGCGTCGCCCGCCTCCGAATCGCTCGCGCATAGCGGCTCGCTCGGTCTCGTTGAGCTGGCCGTCGCCGTCCTTGTCGAATTCGCGCAGGACGGCTTCTCGGTTGAATCCGCCGCCTGGATTACCGCCTTGACCCGCATTCGCGCCCGCAGGGCGTTCGGCCGATACGGCGGTTAGGAGGAATATCCGGTCTTTCCAGACGATGGGCGTGGCAAGTCCGGAACCGGGAATTTCGGTTTTCCAGAGAATGTTCTTTTCTTCGCTCCATTCGATGGGCGGCTGGGAGCCTTCGATAGCGCCGGTGAGTGTCGGGCCTCTCCACGTGGGCCAGGTATCGTTGGCGGCGTGAACCGGAATTGCGAAAAGAACGAGCGCGATGCTGGCGGCGAGCGGGAGAGGGGAACGGTATTTCATAGAAGGCGAGGGGTTGTGGGTTCGCGTGGCTGTTTGTGAACAACGTTGCGACAGGGGTATTTGGTTTCACTGAAATCACCGCTCGCTACATTGAGTGGTTCATTTCTTGTTCACGGTCTGTGGGCGGTTTTTGAGCCCGGGGGGTTGACCTGGGAGTTTTCGCGTGTCCAAATCCAGTTGCCGATTGGCTATACTGACTGGCCGCGTGACGGCCGTGCCCGAACTACTCAATCCCAGCCCAAATATGAATTCTCTTTCGCGCTTCGCCGCATCGTTCACCCTGCTGTTTTCCCTTTCGACGTTCGGAGCGGAAGAACGTCCCAACATCCTCCTCATGATGGTCGACGATCTCGGCTTTGCCGACTTCGGTTGCTACGGCAGCGAAATCGAAACGCCGCATGTGGACGCGCTCGCGGGCGAGGGACTGCGGTTTACCCAGTTCTACAACACGGCGAAATGCCACTCGTCGCGCATCTGCTTGCTCACGGGACTGTACACGTACCAGGCGGGAAATTCGGCATTGGATCGATCGGTCACGCTGGCGGAAGTTTTGGGGGACGCGGGCTATGCCACATCGATGACGGGCAAGTGGCATCTCAAAGACCAGCCGACCGATCATGGATTCGAACAGTACTTCGGCCACCTTTCGGGCGCTACAGACTTTTTCCAAGGCGACGACACCTTTCGTTTCAACGGGGAAGTGTGGAACGACTTCGACCCGGATTTCTACATGACCGACGCAGTTGTCGACTACGCGATGGACTTTATCGATGCCTCGGTTGCTACCGGAAAACCGTTTTTCCACTACATCGCGTTCAACGCGCCGCACTACCCGCTGCAAGTGCCCAAGGAAGATATTGAAAAGTATCTGGGACGCTACGACGCCGGTTGGGACGCCATTCGCAAGGAGCGGTTCAAAAAGCAGAAACGTTTGGGGATTTTCCCGAATGACATGGAGCTGCCCCCGCTGCCGGGCCACATGGAGTCCTGGGATTCGCTGAGCGACCGACAAAAAGAGATGGAGAGTTTTCGCATGGCGGTTTTCGCGGCGATGGTGGATCGAGTCGACCAGAACATCGGCCGCATGCTCGACTACCTCGAGAAGCGGGGACTGCGCGACAATACGTTGATTATTCTCTGTTCCGACAATGGAGCCTGCCCGTTCGAGCGTAGCGAGCACACCGAGATTCCTCCCTGGAAGGCGGGATCGTTCTACTTGTACGACGCGAGCTGGGCGACGGTCGGAAACACACCCTTGCGGCACTACAAGCAGACGCAGCACGAGGGCGGTATCTCGTCTCCGCTTATCGTCAATTGGCCAGGTAAGGTCGAGAATACCGGTTCGCTGGAGCGCAGTCCTGGCCATTTGATTGATGTGATGGCGACGTGTCTCGAAGTGACGGGAGCTCGGTATCCACGCGTGCGTGACGGCGAGAAGATCGAGCCGTTGCAAGGAAAGTCTCTCCTGCCCCTGATCGAAGGCCGCAAGCGAGACGGGCACGACTGGCTCTATTTCCAGTTCGGAAATTGTCGAGCCATTCGACAGGACGATTGGAAAGCGGTCAGTTTCTACGGTCACAATTGGGAGCTCTACAATATCGCGGAGGACCGGGCCGAGCAGCGCGACCTCGCCCGCGCGCATCCGGAGAAACTGAATACGCTTACGGTTCTGTGGCACAAAGTCGCTCGCGACGTGGACAAGGCTCCGGAAAAACAGCGCCAGCCCGTCAACGGAAGAGCGTCGTCCAACTCGCAAAAGTCGTGGCACGGCACTGACGAGTACGACGACTGGACGCCACCGAGCTTCCGCTAGCGCGTTGTAGCCTGGTTTGGAATCACTGCGGAGGGTCGCTGTATCCGCCGCCGAGCTCCGCGTCTTTGGCGATGCAGGCGTTGTAGGCAGCGAGCGCGTCTCCGGTGAGTCCGCCGATATTCAACGGGCTCTGTTCATTGAAGTCGAAGGCGGGCGCTCCGACATTGAAGAACTCGTAGGTGGGCGTATCCGTGGTGTCGTCGGGATCGCCGTTTATGATCAGCTTGTAGTCTGGATACGATCCCGAGATAAGGGCGCGGCCGGCGTTGGGGCCGGTTGCCGCTCGTTCCGCTACGACGAAGCGTTCGGCGGTGTCGGTCCCGTCGTAGATCGGAACCATACTCGTAGAGCCTACGTTTTGTCCCGACAGATTGGGAACGGCAGATTCGTCTATTCCCGCCAATTCGAGAATTGTAGAGAAAACGTCGATACAGTGTACCAGCGTATCCGTTTCGCTGCCGGCGGCTACAGTGACAGCCGGGCCCTTAGCAATCATGGGGACATGGATACCGCCATTGTAGAGATCGCCTTTGGCGTTCCCGTCGCCGAACGGCGATTGCACGACTTGTCCGGGCGAACCGTTGTCGCCGAGGAGAATGATATTGGTTTGGGCGGGGTCGATGGAGTCGAGCAGTCGGCCAAGTTCGGTGTCGAGCGCCTCCAACGCTTTGCGGTAGAGATGATGGTTGTTGGATTCGCCGCTCGCCCGAGCCGAGTAGCCGCCTTCGGGCGCGAGCTCTGCCGGGGGATCGTGGAAGGGCGTGTGCGGGGCGTTAAAGGCGACCCAGGCGAACCAGGGCGTTCCGTCAGCGATATTCTCGTCGATAAACTCGGTGGCGTGATTGACTTGGTCCGTAGTGGAGTAGGTGGTGGAGGTCACGCTTTGACCGTTGTTATTCTTGTTCCATTCGTAAAAGTCGCCCACGCCGCCGCCGTTGATGCCGTAGAATTCGGGCCAGCCGCCGCGGACGTTGTAGCCGGTGTTGTTTCCGCCCAAGTGCCACTTGCCGACGTTGAGCAGGGCGTGCGGAGCGTCCATAGTGGTGAAGATCTCCGGAAGGGTGATCTCGTCTTGGCCGGAAGAGAAGTTGTTCGCTGTTTCGGGGCTTCCGACCTTGTGCTGGAACGGCTGGCGCCCGGTCAGCATTGTCGCTCGCATCGGCGAGCAGGTAGGCTGGGTGTAGGCTCGGGTGAATCGCAGTCCGGCGTCGGCCAGCGCCGCGAGATTCGGCATGTTTGGAAGAAATACCTCGTCGCTCGGGGTGTTGTCTAGCGGACTGGAGTCGATACCCCAGTCGTCGACGATGAGAAGGAGAACGCTGGAGTGGACGGTGTAGTTGCCGGTTTGCTGCGAATCATCCGCGTAGGTGGCGATTACGGAGTAGTCGCCTGGTTCGAGGCCGTGGATGGAATAATCGAATACGAGCTGCGTCTGGGAGGGGCGCGAAGGGTTGGCGGTGGACAGGTCAACATTGAAACCATTGAAGCGGATCGAAATCGGAAGCGTATCGAGATTTTCAGGACCTTCGGACAAGGTAGCGGTAAGCGTAACGATCGGGCCGCTGGGTTCGACGGGGTAGTCAAATCCTTCATTGTCAAACGAAGAAAGGCCGACGCGATTGACTCGGTAGAAAAGGGGGTCGTCTTGAGGGGCGTCGACCTGGGCCTGGCTCAAGTCGCTTTCGGCGAGGTGTGTATCTCCGAATTCCGTCCAGGCCTCGGCGTCGGCGAGGTCCGAGGATTGCTCGAATTGGTAGACGCCGCCTTCGGGGCCATTCCAGGTGATCGAGAGTGTGCTGGGGTCTGCTTGATTGAGACCGACGGAACGTATTTCGGTTTGCAGTTCGGGGCCGCCCTCGAATTGCGTGGTCACCGCGGCGGCGGCTTCGTCGCTGCTGGGAATTCCCGTGACGGGGCCACCCGTCGGGTCACCAATGAACGAGTGGCCAACGATGTACGGAAAGGCGGGTTCGCCCTCTTCGTTGATGGAGAGAAAGTAAGCCCAGATTCCGTCGGGAAATTCGGGTGTGACGCAATAGCGGGCGTTGTACTCGTTGAGATCGAAATCGACACCGAGGGTTTGGCCGATGTCGCCTTTGTAGTCGTAGTCTTCCAGGTAGCCGGTCGCTGGAAACGCGGCGGAGACGGAAGGGCCGTTTGAAAAGGTCGTTTGTCCTTCGTAGCGGCGGGTCGCCCACTCGGGCCAGGAGTCGCGAATGGCGCCGAGTGTGTAAAGGTTCGCCCGCAATTCGTAGCCGGATCGCATGCGTGAAATCGGGCTTTCGGCGTCGTCGGGATCTGAATACCCGTAGGGTCCGTAGACCGGGAGTCCGTCGTCGGCCCAGCCGAGAATAGGCGAGTGGCGTCCGTTGAAGGACTCGGTGTAGGTGTTGGTGGTGGCGTCGTATTCCACGCTGTCGCCGAGTTGGGCGCGGAGACCGGCGGGATTGGCGTGATGGTGATAGGCGTCCTCGCTCGAATGGCCGTAGCTGGAATCGAACGTAAACCGTTCGGTGGCATGGGCGTCGCGATTCCAGGCGCCGTCGCCGGAGCCATCCAACGCGTCGGTTCCGTCGTTTTGGCGGTAAGAAACGGCGCTTCTCACCCCGTACATGGCGACACCGTTCACGAAATAGCCGATGATTTCGTCCTCGCTCAGCGTTTTGGTGACGACGGTGTCGGGATCCTGCGGGTCGCGCGGAAATCGGTGGATCGTCGCCTGATTGGCGGGCCAGTCGGGAGCGAGTTCGGTTTTGTCGAGATCCTGGTACCAGGGCCCCATGACGTGGCTAGCTAGATTGGTCGTCCGAATGTAGATCCAGTCCTCGGTGCGGGCGATTTCGTGGATGCCGGCGTAGGTCGGGCTCGTTTGGGAGCCGGCGCCGCGACTCCAGGTGGTAGACGCGTTTTGGGCGGTTTCGTCTTCGATCGTTTCGTAGATCCGCGCGTAGGCC
Organism: Opitutaceae bacterium; assembly: GCA_028284235.1. Lineage (GTDB taxonomy): Bacteria > Verrucomicrobiota > Verrucomicrobiia > Opitutales > Opitutaceae > Pelagisphaera. Next base: position 31,875 of record JANQSC010000076.1, on the reverse strand, counting down.
CCGGACCGGTCGGTAAACCAGGAAGAGAGTCGCGGATCGGCACTCAATTGGGTCGCAAGGAGGGCTGCAAACAGGATCGCCAAGTGGATGGATTTCATAGAGTTCGATCGGCGGCTCCCGGGGAGCGTCGCGCCGGCAACGTTACAATCGGAGGGAGGGCGCATCGGGTTACGCTTGGCTCGCAATTTGATGTTAATTCCGCGTAAGGTTGCTATGCGAGCGCGGTTTTCCACTATCGAGTTGCCAGGGGATTCAATCCACTTACCGTCTGAATCGTAGATGAAATTGGGGCAATGAAACGACTCCTCAGCAAAATGGACCAAGCCAGTGTCGGCCTGTATCAATCGATATTGGAGGACAGCGGTATCCACACGTTGGTCAAAAACAAGAACGCTCCGTACAAGGAGGCCTGGCCGGAGCTATGGGTGATGGACAACTCTCAATTCGAAGAAGCCGAAGCTCTCATCGATAGTCTAGCGGCCGCGTCGGATTCGCCAATCGACTCGTGGAATTGCCATGAGTGCGGCGAAGACGTCGAGAAAGGGTTCGGGGAGTGCTGGAAATGCGGGGCGATGAAGCCGGGATTGGCTTGAGAGGTTGATCGAATGAGAATCCGCGGAACATGACTCGGGAAGGCTGGATAAATTTGCTGCGCGTCGCTCTTGTCGCGGTTGTTTTGGTTGGCCTGTTCTACGCGTTTCGTATCCAGACCGGTTTGCTCGATGTTGGGCAGGAGTTCGGCGTGCTCGGGGACTACAATCGCGTGCTCAACCTAGTGGAAGAAAGCGAATCGCTCGAACGCGTGAATTCGAGAGCCCGCCGTGTAACTCACATGGAGCTTTTTTCGACGATCGTTAATTTTTCGGTGACCGTGCGTAATGCCCACGGGGATACGGCTACGATCGTATTCGACGACGAGAGTCCCGAGTTGCGCGAGCTCAGTCGCTCGGAGCTTAAAGAGTTTATCGAGAAGAAAGCGGGCGTTCGGACATTTTCGAGATGAACGATTGGGAGCCCATCGCCCGGTACGGGCGCCCATTTGCGGTGAAACCGCAACGAGCGAACAGCGAGAGCGTTGTTTTGAAACATCGGTCGTTCCGACCTAGTGTCTCCGCGCTGCGGAGCCAATGGGCGTTCGCTACGCGAACGATGGGTATTCAAAGAGTTTGTTTGGCTTATCAATTTGAGGCCCTTTAAACGAGCGCGAAAACGCGGTCCATCTGGGCGGAGATCTTTTTGAGCTCGGCGCGATCGCCGCCTTTTACTTCGGCGGCTACCCAGCCGTGGTAGTTGATTTCGAGGAGCGCTTTGCGAACGTCTTGGAAGTCGATATCGCCTTCGCCGATTTGCATGAACTTGTTTTGAGCGCGTGAAAATCCTTTCACGTCAAGCTTGATGATTCGCTTGCCCAAGGTCCGTATCCAGTCGCCCATGGATCCGTACTTCCAGTGGTTGCCAATGTCGAACTGCATGCCGACCCAGGGCGATTGGAATTCGTCGACGTACGTGGCGAACTGTTCGGCAGTCTGGTTGGAGTCGCCGTCGTGGTCGTAGAGAAATTGGTTCCACACGTTTTCGATGACGATGGAAACTCCGAGCTCGGCGGCGAGCGGGACGGCTTTGCGGATGTTTTCGACCGAGCGTGGCCAAATTTCCGATACAGGCCCATCTTCGCCTTTTCCAACGACGAGCAAAACCGAGTGCCCGCCGACCGCGTGAGTATCTCGGATCGCCTGTTTGAGATCGGCGAGCGCTTGGGCCCGCGTGGCTGGGTCGGGACTGGAATGCCGGACTTTCCAATGGGTGCTGCAAACGGTGCCGTCGACCGGGAGTCCGCTGGCTCGGATCGCGGCCCGCGTTTCTTCGACGTCCATTCCGGGCGAGTTCATCTCGATTCCTCTGAACCCGGCCGCCTTGGCGGCTTTGAATCTGTCGGCCAGCGACGCGTCGATCTTGACCATGTTGATCTTGAGGGTCTTGTAGAGGCGTCCTTTGAGTGGATAGAGCGGTTTGTCCGCGGCGAACGCGGGCGAGGCGAGCAGTGCTCCGGCGCCGAGCACGGCGGTGTCTTTAAGAAAATCGCGACGGGATACGGAATGGGGCATGAGGAGTTGTTAACGGGTGGCCGCCGCGATATCAATCTCCGAAAACGTCATAGCGAGGATGTGTTTTAAAGTGTCGTCTGATGCGGCTTCATTTCAGAACGAATCCCGGACCTCAACCTCGTAAAAGCACTCGGGTGGCTTCCGATAGTTCGGAGGGCTTGGCGTGGCTCATCGCCGATCACAGCCAACCCTCGTATCCCCACTTAACTTTCCAACCTTGGAAAGTTAAGTGGGGATTTACAAAGGATGGTTGTCCCTGCGAGGGTCTCGGGACGCTGTCTTCGTGTGCAATTTTTTCGCGGAATGAAGCTCTTCCTAGACTCAAGGACTCTGCGTTGTCGGGTCGAATGTAACAGTCACAGCGAATGCACGGGAAATTGTATTTGCGAGGCGACTTGTTTTGCGCCCTCTTTTTTCGCCATGCTGTCCCTGGGGAATAAACGAACGTTGGCGCGAGCTGCAGTCATCGGAAGCATTGCTGCCGCGAGTTTCTATTCTGTGTGGGCGAACGAGTCGCCCGAAGACCATTCGGAGACGCTCGATTTTACGAAGTGGTCAGGCGATTTGAATATCCCTGATCCCGTATCCATCAGTTTCGACAATGAAGGGCGGGCGTACGTGACGCAGACCCAGCGGCGGAAATCGCAGGATCTGGATATCCGCTTGAACCGGGATTGGATCGCGGACGACGTGGGCTTGAACAGCGTTGAGGCCAAGAAGCACCTGTTTCGTTCGCGCATGTCGTCGGAAAACTCGGCGGCAAACGCGGAGCGCGTGGCGGATCTCAATGGTGACGGGATTCACGACTATCGGGATTTGCGCGTATTGAGCGAACGGATCTTCCGGGTCGAGGACTCGGATGGAGATGGAATAGCCGACCGGAAGTCTCTGTTCGCGGAGGATTTTAACACGGAAGTCACCGGTATTGCTGCGGGTGTGCTGTGGAACGATGGCGATGTCTATGCGACAGTGGCTCCGGACGTTTGGAAACTGCGAGACACGAACGGAGATGGCGTGGCGGACCAACGCTCGATTCTCTCGACTGGATTTGGCAATCACATCGCTTACGCGGGTCACGATATGCACGGGCTGATTATGGGTCCGGATGGGAAATTGTATTGGTCGATTGGCGACAAGGGAATCAACACGGTTTCGCAGGAAGGGGAGCGATTCTATTTTCCCCACCAGGGGGGAGTGATGCGGTGCAATCCCGACGGATCGGATTTCGAGGTGTTCGCTCATGGTTTGCGCAATGTGCAGGAGTTTGCGTTCGACGCGTATGGAAACTGGTTCGGGGTGGACAATGATTCGGATCAGTCAGGCGAGTCGGAACGGTTCGTGTACATTGTGCCTGGGATGGACGTGGGTTGGAGGAACTACTATCAATATCGAAGAGATGAATACAATCCTTGGATGGCGGAGAGGCTTTGGGTGCCGCATTTTGAAAGCCAACCCGCCTATATCGTTCCGACGATCCAAAACTACGTGGACGGACCAGCGGGTTTCGTTTTTAATCCCGGCACGGCCTTGAATCCGCAGTATCGGGACTACTTCTTCGTCAACAGCACGCTGCAGGGATCCCAATGGGCGTTTCAAGTGAAGCCGAACGGAGCGTCCTTCGATATGGTCAATAGCCACAAGATTGGAGAAGGAATTCCGCTGGTGGGCTTGACGGTGGGACCGGACGGGGCGCTGTACAGCGTCGACTGGGGCGGCGGTTACCCGTTGAACGAGAAGGGGGCGATTTGGAAAATTGACGACCAGTCCGGGGCGGACCGTTCCGCTCGCGATGAAGTCGCGGCTCTGTTGTCGGAAGGACTAGGCAGTAGGGGGATCCGTCAATTGGCGGCATATTTGAGCCACGCGGACCAGCGAATTCGTTTGCAAGCGCAGTTCGAACTGGTGCGGCGAAACGACGTCAAGACGCTTCGGTCCTCCGCCGGCAACGGCGACCGCATCCAGCGCGTTCATGCGATTTGGGGATTGGGGCAACTGGCGCGTTTGGGGAGCGACGAAGCGACTGAAACGCTCCTGGCCCAATTGGACAATCCCGATACGGAGTTGATCGCGCAGGCGGTGAAGATGCTGGCGGATCTAAAGGTGGAAGCGTTCGATGGGAATATTCTCGCCCCTTTGCTGAGTTCGAGCGATCCCCGCGTTCGATTTCAGGTGGCTCTCGCCGTGGGTGCACACAAAGTGGATACCGCTTGGGATTCGGTTGTGGCATTGGTGGAGGAAAACGATGGACGCGACTTGTATCTCAGACACGCGGGGGTGATGGCTTTGGCTGGAATAGGCGGAGCGGAACGATTGTCCGAACATTCTTCGGAGGCTGTGCGTCAGGCCGCCGTCGTCGCGTTGCGAAGAAACCGCAGTCCCCGGGTTGCTGCATTCCTAAGTGACCCGTCTCTCAATGTGGTTCGCGAGGCGGCGCTGGCGATACACGACGATCGTTCGATTCCAGAAGCGTTGCCGATGCTGGCTCAATTATTGGAAGAGGGGTTGCTCTACGAAGATGTTCCGCTTGTTTTGCGGGCGATCAACGCGAATTTGCGATTGGGCGCTCCAGCGAACGCGCGGCGGGTCGCTCGATTCGCCGCGAATGAAGCGCAGCCGTCATCGTTACGAGTGGCGGCGCTCGCGGCTCTGAACGAATGGGTGGATACGCCTGTTTTGGATCGCGTGGACGGTCGGCACCGCCTTCTTGGAGCGCGCTCCATGTCGGCGATCGCGAGCTCCGTAGCCCCGGCGCTGAACGCGCTGCTCGACTCGAATGACAGCGCCGTGTTGGAAGGTGTAGTCTCCGCGTCGCAGAGCCTTGCAGTTGATCTCAACTCGAACGCGCTGTTCGAACTGCTGGTAAACTCGAACGCTTCGAGCGAATTGCGTGTGCTGGCGCTCGAAAGTTTGGATACAATGGAAGCGATCGAGGAGGGGCTCGGTTCTTCGATCCCGGAGCTGCGTTCGACCGCAGCGGAGATGCTTGTGAGTCGCGACCCGTATCGCGCGTCGCAATTGCTGGCGGACCGTCTCAATCGATCCGATTCCCTGGTGGAGCAACAAGGCGCTTTGTCCAGTTTAGCGGAAATTGACTCGGCGGAAGCCAACGAGGCGATTGGCGCCTGGGCGAAGCGATTGGAGGAGGATGCGGTTCCGGCGGGCTTGCAGCTCGATGTGCTGGAGGCGGCTGCGAAAAAAGGGTTTTCCGAGGCGATCGCGGCATTTGATTCGCGACGCGCTTCTGACGATTCGCTGTCCGCGTTTGAAGAGTGCCTAGAAGGCGGGGATGTCATGCTTGGCGAGCGGATCGTAAACACGCATCTGGGCGCCCAATGCGTCCGCTGTCATCGGTTTTCCAACAATCTAGGGAGCAAGATCGGGCCCAATTTGAAAAACAGTGGCGCCCTGGACAATGCTTACTTGCTGCGATCGCTTGTCGACCCGCAAGCCGATATCGCTCAGGGGTTTGGAATTGTAACCGTATCGCTGCAAGACGGAGGTTCCGTCAGCGGCGTGATTGGGAAAGAGACCGACGAGACGGTGGAAGTGCTGGCGCTGGACGGGTCGGCGAAAGTGCTGGATCGAGCAGTGGTCGTATCGATCACGGACGCGGTTTCATCCATGCCTCCGATGGGTTATGTGCTCACCAAGCGAGAGTTGCGTGACGTCGTAGCGTATCTGGCGAGCTTGAAAAACTAGGCGGCGAGGCGCGTGTTTCGACACTGCAATTTGTTTCGGGCAAACTGAAACTTTGGAAAGGGATTGCTCGTTGTCTGAGTTGGGACACAATCGCTGTTCCGATCAACCCATTCTTCTATAGCCCCAACTGATTATGAAGCATCCTATTCTTCGTGGCCTGCTGGCCATGTTCGCCGGCGTATCGCTGGCCGCCGCGTTAGTCGGCTCCGACTACCTCGCGAATTTCAAAACTGGCGACCCCGAGTTGAAGTCGACGGGGTCGATCGCGTTCGGCCCGCAGGGCATTCTCTTTGTCGCGGATCAGAAAGCGGCGCGTATCGTCGCCATCGCTACGGGCGACCTCGTTCCGGCATCCACCGGGAAGCGATACGAAGTCAGCGACATCGACGCGAAAGTAGCGGCGTCGCTGGGCGTTTCGCCCGACCAAATTCAGGTTCACGATCTGGCGGTGAACCCGATAAGCCGCAATGCGTGGCTTTCGGTAAGTCGCGGTCGCGGGGCGGATGCCCAGCCGGTGATCTTGAATGTGAGCGCGAAGGGCTCCGTTTCGCTGCTCGAGATGGATCGGGTCAAGTTCGCGAGCGTCGCGTTGCCTAACGCGCCGGAAGACAAGATCACGGGCCAAGGCCGGCGAGCGAAGAACAAGCGTCTGGAGTCGATCACGGACATGGCTTACGTCAACGACCAGCTGATTGTTGCGGGGCTTTCCAACGAGGAATTCGCCTCGAATTTGCGGGCGATCCCGTTCCCGTTTAAAAATGTGAACAGCGGGGCGAGCATCGAGATCTATCACGGCGCCCATGGCAAATTTGAAACGCATTCGCCCGTGCGCACCTTTACGCCCTTCGACTTTGGGCAGGGCGACATTCACTTGGTGGCGGCGTACACGTGCACGCCGCTGGTAACTTTTCCGCTATCGGAGTTGAAGCCGAAAGCCCACGTCATGGGCCGCACGATCGGCGAGATGGGCAATCGTAATCGCCCGCTCGACATGGTGGTCTACAGCAAGGAAGGTTCGGACTACCTGCTCATGGCCAACAGCGCCCGCGGCGTGATGAAGGTCGAGACGATCAACTTCGACTCGCTCCCGAGCATCGATTCAAAAGTGGCCGACACTGAAGGCGCTCCGTTCGACACAATCGCGGATTGGGAAGGCATCGAGCAGCTCGATCTCCTGGACGATGCCCATGCGCTGGTGGTGCAGAAAACGGAAAGCGGCGGACGCAATCTCGTCAGCCTCGCGCTTCCCTGATGTTTCGCGCGCAGAGGGCCGGGTCTGGACTCTCCGCCCTCTGCAGCTCGTCTCTTTTTATAATCACGATGCGCTCGCGCCGCGGTTTAGCGACGGTTCTGTTTGCGATTCAGTTTTTACCGCTCGCGTTCGCCAGCGACGCGGTTCGAATCGCCGCCACTCCCATTGACGGAAAGGAGCGGACGGGCGAGTCCGTCACGGTCGAATCGCTCGAATCGGGCGGCCACCAAATTACTTCAACGGCCGCGGGAACATTGTCGTTGTATACGGCGAACCCCAATCGGGTGGACATTCCTGCTGTAATTGGAAAATCGTTACGCGTTAACGATAAGCAGAAATTCGAGCCTCGATTTCCCCTTCAGACGGGAATCCAGTATTTCGTCGCGGTGGGAAGTGAAGGCGACTCGGGAAAGAGCCGGCTATTCTCGTTTTCCTTGCCCAAGCCCGAACGAGAACCGACCGCTCGCGTCGCGGCCGTGTTTCCCAGCGCCGACACGTTGCCGGAAAATCTTCTGAAATTCTATGTGCACTTTTCAGAGCCAATGAGCGCGGGCGATTCCTACAAGCACGTACGTCTCCTCGACGAAAGGGGCGATCCGGTCGAGCTGCCGTTCTTGGAGTTGGGCGAAGAGCTTTGGGACGGAGAGAATCGTCGTTTTACGCTGCTGTTCGATCCGGGGCGGGTAAAGAGCGGATTGCTTCCGCGCCGCGAATCCGGGGCGGTTTTGGAATCGGGAAAGCGGTACACGCTCGAAATTTTGAATACGTGGCGGGATGCGAATGGACAGCCGTTAAAAGCGAGCTTTAGAAAGTCGTTTCAAGTCGGTAAACCCGATGGGGAATCACCGCGGGTAGAGGCCTGGAAGATTGCGTCGCCACGAGCGGGCGCGTTGGACCCCTTGGAGATAGAATTCGAAGAGTCGCTCGACGAAGCCCTCTTGCATCGATTGATCGAGGTGCGGGATCCATCGGGGAATCCCATCGAAGGGACGATTGCTATCGACCGTAACGAACGGCGTTGGCGACTGACGCCGGCGCGGCCTTGGGGCGAAGGCCGCTACCAGATACAAGTCCGAACGCTGTTGGAGGATGTCGCCGGAAACAGCGTTGGCCGGCCGTTCGAAGTGGATCTGGAAGCGAGCGACGGTCGTCGTCCCGAGCCGTTTGTATTCCGGGAGTTTACGATTCGCTAGGCGGGTCAGTTTACGGCTTTGCGCAAATTCGCAACCGTGTAGCGCGGGTCGTCGGGAAGGACTTCCACCTTCACCATGCTGCCGGCTTTGTTGAGCATTGCGCGGCAGTCGGGCGAAAGATGGCGGAGGCGCAAGTTCTTGCCCGCCTTGCGGTAGCGTTCGCACAGGGCGTTGATCGCTTCCAGTCCGGACATGTCGCACACTCGAGCGTGGCCGAAGTCGATGACGATGTTCTTTACGTCTGACTTGGCTTGAAACTTGTCGGTGAATTCGCGGACCGATCCGAAGTAAAGGAGGCCTTGCAGCGAATAGATGCGCTCGTCGTCAGAGTCTTTCTCGATCGTGACGAAGACGTGTTTGGAGCTCTCCCAGGCGAATACGAGGGCCGAGAGTATGATGCCGATGAATACAGCAGTGGCCAAGTCGTGGAGGATGACGGTAACGAGGGTGACGGCCACGATGACGATGATTTCCGAAAAAGGGACTTTTCCGAAGGTCTTGAGCGACGACCACTCGAAGGTGCCGATGACCACCATGAACATGACGCCGACCAAGGCGGCGATGGGGATGATCTCGATAATGGGTCCGGCGACCATGATGAACGAAGCGAGGGCAACGGCGGCGGCGATGCCGGAAAGGCGTCCGCGCCCGCCCGATTTGATATTGATGAGCGACTGGCCGATCATGGCGCAGCCACCCATGCCGCCGAATAGGCCGGAGAGAAAGTTGGCCCCGCCTTGGGCGACGCATTCGCGGTTTCCTTGACCGCGTGTTTCGGTGATTTCGTCGATGAGCTGAAGCGTCATGAGCGACTCGATGATGCCGACCATGGCGACGATGAATGCGGTTTTAAGGATGAAGCTCCATTCCGTGGCCCACGCGATCCCAGTGGGCAAAGCGGGCAGCGGAAAGGAACCCGAAAGAACGCCGTCGGGATTGTCGGGCGATTTCGCGAGCACGTCGGAAACCGTCGCGGTGTCTTTGAAAAAGAAAAAGGACAGAGCGCCGACGGTGATAATTGCCATGAGCGAGGAGGGGACGGCTTTGGTCAGTTTTGGGAAAAACTGAATGATTACCATGGTCAACGCTACGAGCGCGATCATTGTGACGAGCGGTTGCCCGGTCAGCCAAGCGTCGGTCTCGACGTCCCGAAACGACGGGAATTGGGCCATGAGAATCACGATGGCGAGTCCGTTGACGAAGCCGATCATCACTGGATGGGGAACGAGTCGGATAAAGCGGCCGAGTCGGAGAACGCCGAAAAGGACCTGGATTAGCCCCGCGAGCATGATGACAGCGAACAAGTACTGCAGCCCGAGGCCCTCGCCGAGGGAGTCGCCGTGTTGAACTGCTTTTCCGGCGACGACTGCGATTGCCCCGGTAGCGCCTGAGATCATTCCGGGCCGCCCGCCGCACGTGGCGGTGATAAAGCCCATGAAGACCGCGGCCCAAAGCCCGATGAGAGGATCGACACCGGCGGCGAAGGCGAAGGCGATCGCTTCCGGGACGAGGGCCAAAGCGACGGTAAGGCCGGAGAGGAGATCGTCTTTGGGATTGCTGTGCTGGCTGCGAAAGAGGTCGAACATAGGTGTCTCGAAGTGGATTTTGAAAAGGAAGCCGGTGGTCTTGGTGGCAATCGGCGCGAATGTAAACTGTGAAATCGATTTCCTCGCTCAACGGCTCGACAAATACGCGGTCTAGGCTTTAGCTTCGGCTCCTACCCAACAAATCGGCTCTGGCTGACAAGCGATCCGACGTTAATTGATCCTAGCTATACCAATAATATCTAACAACACTGCTCATGAACTTCTCACGACGTAACTTCGTAAAAACCGCGGCGACTTCGGTTGCGGCTGCGGGGACGCTATTGTCTTCAACCGGCGCTGCGACCCCCGCCAAGAATCGCAAGGTCAAAGTAGCCACAATCGGCTGCGGAGGACGTTCCAATCGGGATATCCCCAACTTTATCAAAGCCTGCGAAATGCTAGGGCTCGAAGCCGATTTCGTGGCTCTGGCGGACGCTTTTGAAGACAAGGCGTTCGAACAGGCGGACAAGTACGGCGTCAGCCGAGATCGCTGCATTGTCGGCTGGGACGCCTACCAGAAAGTGGCCGAATCGGATGCGGAATTCGTCATGCTCATCACTCCGCCGGTTTTCCGGCCGATCCATTTCGATCTGCTGGTGGACGCCGGGAAGCACGTGCTGATGCAGAAGCCGGTCGCGGTCGACGCCCCGGGTTGCCGTCGCGTCATTGAGGCGGGCGAGCGGGCCAAGAAAAAGGGGCTCGCCGTGCTCGCGGGAACGCAGCGCCGCCACACCATCGGCTATATGGAGAATGCGGCCAAGATTCAAAACGGGGCGATTGGAGAGATCCTCGGCGGAACGGTTAGCTGGAACGGCACGGTTCCTTGGATTTGGGAGCGCCAGCCGGGTTGGAGCGACGCGGACTACCTCGCGCGCAATTGGTTGAACTGGAGTGAAATGTCCGGCGACCACCTCGGCGAGCAGCACGTTCACAACATCGACGTGGCCAATTGGTTCCTTGGGCGGACACCCCAGTCGGCGATTGGTTTCGGAGGTCGGGCCCGCCGCGAATCGGGAAACAACTACGATTTCTTCAGCTTGGACTTGGACTACGGCGACGGCGTACACATTCACAGCCAATGCCGCCAAATTAGCGGCACCTATTCGAGAGTCGGGGAGTTTTTCCGCGGAACGCTCGGCGAGGTGCAGGGCGGCGGCAAGCTCAGAGGCAAGGACGTGTCGATTCCCGAGTTTAATGTCATGGACAAAGACGGCAACGTGCAGGAATTGATAAACTGGATACAGAGCGCACGTAGCGGCAACCCGATCAACGAAGCGCGGCAGATTGCCGAGTCGACCGCGGCTGCGGTGATGGGGCGCTACGCCGCCTACACCGGCGATTTCGTGCGTTTCCGCGACCTGATGGACAATCCGGAGTCGAAGTACTACGATCTGAAAGTAGGCGTACAAGCGGAGGATTTCGAGCGCGGCTCAGTTGTCCTGCCCGAAGAAAACGTCGTTCCCATCCCCGGTGACGGAGGCGAAATCCGCCGCCGGACCTAGGATTTCGACTTATCAGGATATGCTCTCCCGCGACATGGGAGAGCTGCTTTATCGTCGGGTAGAGGAACCGCGAATACACACGAATAGACGCGAATTTTCAAACTACTAGGAAGCATTCGCGTGTATTCGCGTCCATTCGCGGTTCCTTCAAACACACTGGATTTGGTTTCGTCTCCTTATTGCCTCACAGAGGCTCCTTGTTTGTTCCGAGGGAACATCCTAGCGATTCCGCGAAGCAGGGAGCGATGACGTCATCGCTCGCGACGCTCGCTAGGAGTTCCCGCGTGGCGGGAACACTAGGAATCCGCTGCGCGGATAATAAGGTGAGCGGCTTGTATCACTTTCTGATCACTGCGCGATTGGCGAGGTCGTATCGGTCGCCGGCGCGCAGGAAGTAGAAGAGCGACTCTTTCGGGGGAAGCTCCTTTAGGGAATGGCCTTCGCGGGACCAAAAGGTGTCGTCGTAGATTGCGACGTATCCGCTTCCGATCACTCTGAATTGATCGCCGCGCACGATGATCGCGGTCCCTTCGTCGATGCCGATTCCGAGAAGATGGGGATACTGGGAGCGAATTGCGAAGAGGTCGAAATGCCGGTTGCGGGCGAGGTGGTGCTGGTCGATCGCCACGTCCTTGAGGAAACCGAATCCTTCTTCGTGGTCGCCGACCATAATCTGATTGTTGCGCGTGTCGCCGCGCGCGAGATAGGAACCTTGGATGGTCGCCCCGGCGGAGCTGCCTCCGATTACGCCGCCGCGTTCGAGTAGCCGCCAGAGCGCCTTTTCGACGCTCGTGTTTTTGTAGGCGTCGACGAGGCGCCATTGGCGTCCTCCGCCAAACCAGACCGCGTCGGCTTCCTCGATGGGTTGAACAAAGGACTCGGTGTCCGCTTCGCTCGGGTTGGTCGTGTGCAGCACCGTGACGTTGGTGGCGCCGAATCTCGTGAATCGCTCCGCGTATTCAGAATATCGGTTTGGCGGAACATCGCCGGAGGCGGTCGGTATAAAAACGATGGATGCGTCTTTGCCTCCGATTAGTTCGAAGAAGGGTTCGACGAGATGGGACATCGCTCCACCGCCAACGATCATCAGCGTTCCATTGGCCGGTCCGAACCGTGGCGCTGAGCGAGCCGGATCGGTTTGGGCGTAGTTGAGTTGCGCGGTGACCAATGCTAACGCGAGGAACGCGGACAGGGGACGCATGATCGAGAAGTCTAAGCGGTTAAATCGATGCCGTTTTCTTTAAAGCGCTCGAATAAGCGGCGCTGAATTTCCGGCGCGATCGACATTCCCCATTCCTGGCCGATGCGCATACCTTCTTGCATGAGGGTCGGAAGGAGCTGGATGGTCTTCTTGCCGATGTCGCTTCGGTAGAATTCGATGAGGGCGGTGATGTCGGCATGCTCGAAGTTCTGATCGTAGATAGGAATGATCAGATCAATGAAATCAGGTATCCGCTCGTTAATGACGCTGTTGATTTCAGACTCCATCACATCGAACATTTCGGGAGGGATGTCGGGATGCGACTGTTTGAGGTTGGCGGTCATCTGTGAGTTGACCGCGACGGACATTTGTTCGGCGATGTCGAGGGCGCCCGTAATTTCGAGGAGATTGACGATGTCCGCCTTTTTTTCTGGCGAGATTTCCGCGGACAGCTCGGAAAGGCAGAACGAGAGAAGAGTGACTAGGGGAAGTAGAAGTCGTTTCATGTAGGAAATATGCTCTGGGGGTCGAACGGTGTCGATCTTCGAATGTCGTGGATTGGCCCGATTCCGCGACGAAGGCGCGATAAGCGCGCTGGCTATCGGGATTCGATAGAAATTCGAGCGATGGCGAGCCCCATTTCGCCAGCGATCGAGTAGAGGAGATAGCTTTGCCCGTCGCTGTCGTGGAAGATGCATGGATCGCGTAGTTGCTGGACCTTTACAGCGCCTCCTTTTTTCGACGGCTGATTGGCGTATTGAATTCCTTCGTAAGAAGTCTCGGGACGGAGAAGCTCGACCGGCGGGGAGGCGCTCCACTCAGTCCAGTCGCCTTTGAGCGCCACTTCGCTAACGAGGACTCGTTCGGGGGCGTCGGACTTTCGCGTGTAGAAAAGAAAAAGCGTGTCTTCTTTCACCCAGACCGCGGAATGGCGAATCCGCACGTCGTCGCGCTTGCCAAACGCGTCCTCAACCGAGATCGGAGCGACGAGCGGTTTTGCGCTGATTTGCCAGCCGACGTCCGAACGCGGGGAGTGGTTAAGAAAGCCATGGGCGTCGATCGAGTAGAATTCTCCACCATGCTCGAAGACGCGGAAATAGGCGGAGCCGATCGTTTCGTTCGCGACGTGAAAGTGGATGCCGTCTTTGGATCGGGCGATGGCGGTTTTCTGGTTCTCGCTTTCGCGGGAGCCATGATAGTACATACGGATTTCGCGGGACTGGGAGTCGACGTGGACGTCGGGGGAGGCGATGTGGCCGATGAACGCGGGAGATTGTTCGAGGGTCAAGGTTCCCGGCTCATAGACTGTCCAGGGTCCTTGGATACGATCTGCATAGGCGAGCCGAATGTATTTTCCGTCGTGATGGGCGAAATACAGGTAGTAGTTTCCGAGTCGACTCGGCAGCCATTCCGGGGCGCTAATGAGCGATGGGCCGTTGATCTTCGTTCCGAGCGTTTCGGACGATCCGTACGAAATAATCGGATTCGCGCTCAATCGCTGTACTGTGATGCGGTGTTCCCCGGTGGTGACCGTTTTGGGCGCAAGCGGGTCGGGGCGAGCGGGCTGGGGCCCGATTGCCAGCGTAATAAAGACGACTGCGGCAAGTGAAGTTGGGATGCGCACGGTGGAATTCTAGTGTAGTGGGGGTGCCCGTCTAACTTATTCGTCGCTCCGCGGAGCAAAATGCTCGAGTCGCCGCTTGCGTTTTCATTTCGACTGGTTTGAGTCTCGAAAAATGAATACGAGCGACTCGAAATCCTACGACGCATACTACGGGACGAGCGGCACGGGGGATGCGGATGGGGTCTACCATCAGGATGTCGGTAGCAGGCCACTTACGATCGGCGACGCAGCGTTAGTGACGAGCGAGCGCAAAGCGGGCTTTCTCCGGTTTAACCGGGACGCGAGCCGTTTGTACGCCACGACTTTGGGCCGTGATGGGGAAGGCTTTGTGAAAGCGTTCCGGCGGAATACCGAATCGGGAGCGCTCGCTTTTCTCAATGAAGGGCTCTCGAGCGGAGGTGGATTGTGTCACCTGAGCTTGGATCGCTCGGAGCGTTGGCTTTTCGCGGTGAGCTACGGGGATGCCTGCATTTCGGTGTTTCGTTTGGAAGCGGATGGGGCGATCGGGGAGCGAACTTACAGTGGACAGCTGGAAGGCTCAGGCTCGGGTGTGGTTCCGGATCGGCAGGAAAGCGCTCACGCCCATTCGATTTACGCGGACCCGACGAATCGGTTCGTATTCGTGTGCGACCTCGGGATGGACCGGATCTACGTTTTTCAGTTCGATGCAGATGCGGGAAACTTAACGGCGGCGACGATTCCTTTTGTGGAAACGTCGGTGGGAGCGGGTCCGAGGCATTTGGCCTTTCACTCGAACGGGCGCTGGATTTACGCTATCAACGAATTGGACGGCTCGATTCGTCACTACAATTGGGACGCGGAGCGTGGAGCGCTCGAACCAGCCGATTCGGTCGATACATTGCCGGGCGATTTCCAAGGCGAGAACACGACGGCCGAGATTCTGATCCATCCGAACCAGCGATTCCTCTACGGCTCCAATCGCGGTCACGACAGCATTGCGCTCTACGCCATCGATCCGGCGAACGGTTCGCTCCGCTTGATTCAGCGAGAGTCTTCGGGCGGGGAGCATCCGCGCAATTTCACTCTCAGCGACGACGGAACGCTCCTGATAGTCGCAAATCGCGATTCGAACAACATCGTCTACTTCGAAATCGACCCAGAGGCTGGACGATTCCATCCACGATACACAGTGGAGGGAATCCCGGCGAGCACCTGTGTCCGGCTGGTGGAGAAAGGGGATTGAACCCGTCGATCGCGGCGGGAACTCGGGATTTTCACGCTGAGTCCCTTCGAATCACTCTTATGTTGGCGCATTTGAGTTGTATTTCGAGCGCGACTTGACGAGAAGATGCCCTAAATTCGATCTGCGTTTAATCGTTGTAATAGCTATGAAGAGACTACTCCTATCAATTACCCTGGCCGCCACGGCCTTCGGTGCTGAATCAGATCCCGCCATTCGGGAGTACTACGAGGAGAAAGCAGAGCTGCGCATGCGGAACTTCCAAATGCCGAGAGACGTGTCGATCAAGCTTTGGGCGGACGAGTCGCAGACGCAAAACCCTTCCGCGATCACCTTCGATTCGCAGGGCCGCCTGTACATTGCGGAGATCCACCGCTGGCGTTTCGGCGTCGACGACATTCGCGAGCGTCGCATGATGCTCGTCGAGGACATCTCGATCGAGTCCAACGCGGATCGAATGAAAATGTTCGAAAACCACTTCGACATCTATCCGCTGGAGCACTACACAAACAAGTCCGACCAGATCAGCGTGCTCGAGGATACCGACGGGGATGGGCGAGCCGATAGCTCGAAGATTTACGCGGGCGGATTCAACGACCCGTTGGACGGTCCGGGCATCGGTCTCATAGAACGCGACGGGAAGATTTACTACGCGAATATTCCTCACTTGTGGCTGCTGGAGGATGTCGATGGCGACGGCGTTGCCGACACCCGCGAGTCGCTCCAGGACGGGTTTGGCATTCGGATGAGTTTTTCGGGTCACGACATGCACGGCCTGACTTGGGGGCCGGACGGGAAATTGTATTGGTCCCTTGGAGACCGTGGCTACAACGTTAAGACGAAGGAAGGACGCCACTTTTTCGGTCCGAACAAGGGAGCGGTCTTTCGTTGCGATCCGGACGGTTCCAATGTCGAATTGTTCTACGACGGGCTTCGCAACCCGCAGGAACTGACTTGGGACGACTATGGCAATCTGTTCACTGCCGACAACGACGCGGATGGCGAGGACTTCGAGCGCATCAACTATTTGGTCGAAGGCGGCGACTCGGGATGGCATGCGGGACACCAGTCCATCATGTCGTTCACGCAAGATCTCGAGTTGCGCTCCTTCAAATATACGGGCGACACGAAATTGCCGCTCGGCTGGATTACGGAACGGGCGTGGAAGACGCGCAGCCCGGAGCAGCCGGCGTTTATCCTTCCCGGCATCGGGCAGATCATCGGCGGGCCGTCTGGATTCGTCTTCAACCCGTCCAACAGCATGGGCGAGAAGTACGACGACAAGTTTTTCGTCATTATTTACAAGGGTTCCCTCACCGCTTCCTACATTTCGATGTTCAATTTGGAGGAGGACGGAGCGACCTTCAAGATGGTGAACGAGGAAGAGTTTTTCCGCGGCTCGAATTGCGTCGACATCGATTTCGGTCCGGACGGGAAGCTCTATATCTCGGACTACAACTATGGGGGGTGGCTCAATCAAGACGTCGGCAACATCTACTCGATGGAAGTTCCAGGCGAGATCGAGAAGCCGGAAGTCGCTGAGAACAAAGCGATTCTCTTGTCAGACTTTTCTGAATACTCTTTGTCGCAATTGGTCGATTTGCTCGACCGAGACCACCAGCAAGTGCGCCTTCGCGCCCAATTCGAACTGGCAAAGCGTGGCGCCGCTGGCGTGGAAGCGTTTACGCGGTCCGCCCTGAATACGAACGCGGAGACATTCGAGCGGATACACGGCGTCTGGGGTTTGGGCCAAATGGCGGGCGCCCAAGGAATTTCGATTCTAGATCCGGTTTTGGAGTTGATGGCTGACGAAAACGACCAGGTCAGAATACAGGCGGCTCGCGTGCTCGGCGACCATCGAGTAGAAGCCGCTGCGGATTTGCTCGTGAAGGCATTGCGGGACAGCCATCCACGTGTCGCGATGTACGCCGGGATTGGTCTCGGCCGTATTGGATACGCCCCGGCGGTGCCGGAGTTGCTGTCGCTGCTGGACCGCAATGCGGACCAGGACCTATGGGTGCGTCACGGCGTCGTCATGGCCTTGGCCGGAATTGAAAAAGACGCGTGGAGCGCGGCTCTGACCCATTCTTCGAAGTACGTCCGCATGGCCGCGTTGCTCGCGGTCCGTAAATTGGCGGATCCGCGTATCGCCGACTTTCTCGCCGACTCGGAAGAGTCGCTCGTCTACGAGGCAATCCGAGCGATCAACGACTTGCCGGTCTACGTGGAGATGCCGTCCGTGCAAGCGAAACTGGCGAACTTGATAAACGACTACGCGGTCGGTGGTTCCGGCTCGTTGCCCGAAGATGCTGTGGACGGGCTGATGCATCACCGGATTATCAATGCCAACTACTACGCGGCGAAATCGGACAACGCCCGCTCGCTCCTCCGCTACGCGGCGAACGCGGCGCTCCCGGAGCGTTTACGTCGCGAGGCGCTGTCCGCGATCGAAGGATGGAACGACGCCAACCCAATCGACCCGACAACTGGGCTTCCGAGAGAGAACCCGACCGTGCGGGATCCCATCGAGAGCGTCGTGCAGTCGGAAATCGCTTCGATTTTGGATGCGGCGGACGAAGATGTACTCATCCAGACGACACGCGTGGCTCAGCTTTATGGATACGATGTGGACCGGGATGTACTTATTGCCCAGTTCAAGAAGCGATCGAACGCGGCAGAAGTGCGGGTTTCCGCTTTGACCGCTTTGACCAAGCGGAATGATCCCGATCTCGAGAAATTGGCGGCATCCGTATTGAAAGACGGCAAGGCGGCGGTGCGATCGAGCGCTCTGGAGGCTATGTTAGCGGCCAATCCCGAGCGTGGAGTGGAGGAGTCGATCAAGGCGTTCAAGGCGGGCCCGGTGGCAACCCGCCAGCGAGCGGCCAGTTTGTTAGGGAGTAGAACTGATGCGGTTTCGGGCGCCTTCCTCGCTGCCCAGTTTGAGACGGCCGCGGCGGGCAAAGGGAATGCGAAGACGCGACTCGACGTGATAGAAGCCGCCCGCCAGCGTTCTGACTCCGGACTCGATACGCTCGTCGCCAATTACGATCAATCGCTATTAACCGCGTCTCCAATGGATAAATACGCGGCGAGTCTGGAAGGCGGAAACGTGAAACGCGGTGAAAACGTATTCATGACTCATGGAGCCGCCCAGTGTATTCGTTGTCACAAGGTGGACGATACGGGAGCGGACGTCGGTCCGGAGTTGACGGGTATCGGGCGAATTTACGATCGAGAGTATTTGCTCGCGTCGATAGTCGATCCCGGCGCGGACGTGGCTCCTGGGTACGGGATGATGGTACTGACTCAAACCGACGGTTCGGTTGTAAGCGGATTGTTCATGGAGGAGGACGACTCTGGTGTAACGCTCAAGATGCCGGATGGCTCGCTCGAAAAAATCGCTGCGGGGGACATTCAATCCAAGCAGCCGCCGATTTCCGGAATGCCGCCCATGGGGCTTCTTCTCAACCCGCTCGAAGTTCGGGATTTGGTCGCTTACTTGAGCAGTTTAAAGAAAGCGCCTGAAAGCGAAAGCGACGAGCACGAATAGGCTGCGCAAGAACGCATGCGATTCGAACACTACGCCCTCAACGTCCCGGATCCGGTAGCGGTCGCCGACTGGTATGTCGCCCACTGTGGCATGCGCGTGGTTCGAGCGTTGGAAGACGCCCCGTTTACCCGGTTTCTGGCGGACGAGACGGGACGCGTGGTTTGGGAGTTTTACGCGAATCCCTCAGCGACGATTCCCGACTACGGGTCGATGCATCCGTTGGAGTATCACTTGGCGTTCGCTGTCGAGAATGTGGATGCCGAACACGAGCGGCTCGTCGCGGCGGGCGCGCGTTTTGTGGAGGAAGTGAACCCGGAGGAGGGAACGCGCCTTGTCATGCTTCGGGACCCGTTTGGCTTGTGCCTGCAACTCTGCCAACGAGCCGCTCCGTTTGAGATTTAGAGAGTGTCTTGGCCGGCGCAATCGTTGCGCTGTGATCGGTCGTGAAAAATGTGCTGTCCAATTACGGTTTCTTTGAAATAAGTAGTTGCAGTCGCGCGCCACGGTCGGCCGCGACCTTACGCAATCTAAATTAGTTAGAATCAGTAGATGAAGACTCGTTTCCTTCAAAAGTACCCTTTTTTCAAATATGCGAGCGCTGCGGCATCCGCATTTGTCGTCGCTTCATTGGCGAACGCTCAAGACAGCGTTCCGGTCGAAGCGTTCGATCTGCCTGAGGACTTGGAAGTCACGCTTTGGGCGAGCTCGCCGCTGTTCTACAATCCCACCAATATCGACGTGGATGCGAAGGGGCGTATTTGGGTCGCGGAAGGTGTCAACTACCGGAAATTTCGCAACAAGACGAGTCGTACCCATCCCTTGGGCGACCGGATTGTGATTTTGGAAGATACCGATGGCGACGGCGAGGCGGACGACTCCACGGTCTTCTGGCAGGACTCGAGCCTGGCGGCGCCGCTCGGCATCGCGGTGATCGACAACCGTGTTCTCATTTCGCAGCCGCCGCATCTAATCGCCATCACCGACGTGAACCGGAACGACCGGTTCGACGACGATGACAAAAAGGAAATCCTCCTGACGGGTTTCGAAGGCTTTGATCACGACCACAGCCTTCACTCCGTAACGGTCGGTCCCAATGGCCAATACTACTTCAACACCGGCAATGCCGGCAACGCGGATGTCGAAAGCCCCGATTTGCACCTCTTCACCGGGAGTTCCTACTTGAACCGGACCGACCGGGCCAAGCCGAGCAGTGATGGCCATCAGTACGTCGGCGGCGTCGCTATGCGCATGAATCCCGACGGAACAGGCCTCGCGGTGATCGGCCACAATTTTCGAAATTCCTACGAACAAACCGTCACGTCCTTCGGCGATGTATTCAACAACGACAACGACGACCCGCCGGCCGCTCGCACGACCTGGCTGATGGAGTATGGCAACCTAGGATTCTCGTCGTTCGACGGATTGCGCTCTTGGCGCACCGAACGGCGTCCCGACCAATCCACTGCGGAGGCGGAGTGGCGCCAAGGCGACCCGGGCACGATTCCCGCGGGCGACGTCTATGGCGGCGGCGCGCCGACCGGCATTACTTATTACGAAGGCGACGCCTTGGGCGAAGAGTACCGCGGTATGCTTCTGAGCTGCGAGCCGACGCGTAATGTCGTTTTTGGATACAAGCCGCAACCGATGAAAGCGGGATTCGCATTGGACCGTTTCGACTTTTTCGGATCAAACACGACTGGAAAGTTCTACGGGGCCGACTTTTCCCAAACCCAAGCCCGCAACAAAGAGGCCCGTTTCCAGTTTCGCCCCGCGGACATTGCTGTGGGCACCGACGGCTCGCTCTACGTGGCCGACTGGTTCGACACGCGCGTGGGGGGACACGGGGCGTACGACGAGAAAGGCGTGGGCTCGATTTACCGAATCGCTCCGAAGGGGAAGAAACTCAAGACACCGAAGATTGACTACTCAACTACGCGTGGACTGCTGGAGGCCTTTCAGAATCCTTCCCACAATGTACGCGGAGCGGCATTTTACGGATTGAAGGAAAAAGGAGCGTCCGCGATCTCCGGTGTAAGCAAACTCCTGAGTCACGAAAACAACTACATTCAAGCGCGGGCTGTATTTCTCCTGCCGCATCTGGGAGCGAAAGGCGTGGCTCTGGTGGAGGAGCGACTGAAGCATAGCGACCCGCAAATGCGCATTGCCGCGTTCCGTGCGTTGCGTTCGACCGGCAGCAATTTCATGGCCCATGCGACTGCGCTTGCGAAAGACCCGTCGTCGGCCGTGCGCCGCGAAGTAGCAGTCGCCTTGCGCGACGTTCCCTTTGGCGAAATGAAAGAGACGCTTCTCGACTTGGTGGACGGCTACGATGGATCCGACCGTTGGTATCTGGAAGCGATTGGCACATCGGTGGCTCTCGACGAAGCCAAAGCCTACGCGTATTTGAAAAGCAAGCGCGGCAAAAACCCGGCGGATTGGTCGAAGTCGTTCGCCGATATCGTCTGGCGCTTGCACCCGGAATCCGCGGTTGACGATATGAAGGCCTACGCCATGGACACTTCCAAGGACATGGACTCGCGCGTCAATATGCTGACGGCGATTGCCTACGTGCAGTCGGAAAAAGGCGCTCGGGCGATGGTGGACATTGTAAAGAATGCGGAAGGGGCTGAAGTGACCACGCGCGCGCGTTGGTTTATTGAGAATCGCGACAAGTCTTACTGGCGCTCGTTTAACTTGATGGCCGAGATCGGCGGGCAGAGCGCGACTCTCGTCGACTCGATCGTGCCTACGTTCCCCAAGGCCAAGAAGGAGTTGACGCTTGAAGAAGTCCAATCGTATACGGATCCGGACATCAGCCGCGGCAAACGCGCGCTTTCCCAATGCTACATGTGCCATGTGTTTGGCAAGGAAGGCATTGATTTCGGCCCCGATCTTTCGGCATTCGCGAAAGGAAATCCGGCCGAAACGGTAATTCAAGCGATCATCGATCCGTCCGCTGATATTTCACACGGATTCGAGGGCGTTGAAGTCAAGACGACCGACAACAAGACGATCCAAGGGTTCGTTATCTCGGAAGGGAATCCGCTGATTCTGCGCGTTTTCGGAGGAGCGGACATCGTCATCGATCAAGACAAGATCGCAAGCCGCAAGGACCTCCACTATTCGTTCATGCCGTCGGCTGCGAGTCTGGACATCAGCCCCGAGCATGTCGCCGCTATGGTGGCATATTTGAAGAGTCAGTAGTCGGTCGGGAAACGCCACTGTCGGTATACGCAAACCGCATTCCCGTAGGGCCAGCGCTTGCGCTGCGCCGCGTATGTAGATAAGCCTCCGGACTACGCGGCGTGGCGCACGCGCCAGCCCTACGATTGTCCAGCCACTCGCTCAACAAGGCGTAACGCCTTTTTTGAGAATGATGTTCCCGTACTTGGCGGTTTCGCCGGTCATGACGACGGCGAACGCGGACTTCGCCTGTTCGTAAAACGCGAATCGCTCGATACGGTTCGGTGCCTTCGTATCCGGCCAGTGGGCGCGGATGGCGGCCATGTAGTCTGACTCGACCGACGGGTCGAGCGTGTCGCCGGGAACGACATCCATCATGGCGAGTGGATTCTCGACATACTGGTCGAGTATGAGCAGCGGCGCGACCGAGCTGAGGAGAGGGGCGATGGAGAGCCCGTCTGCCCGGATGACGTTTGCGTTGCAGCTCTCGCCGGGAAAGTGGGCGTCGGCGAAAACGATTTCGTCGCCATGACCCATTCGGTAGAGCGTATTGAGAAGTTCAGGACTGATGAGTGGCGAAATTCCGATTAGCATAACGGTATGATATGAGATGAAGCGAGCGCGTGTGACTGAGCGAAATCAGGCCAGTTTTCTGTGCCGGAGTCGGTCGACTGCGACGGCGAGGATGATGATGCCGCCGATGACCATTTCTTGAACCCATTTGGGCCAGCCCATTTGCTGGCCGCCCATGTAGAGGATTGTTATGATCAAGGCGCCGACGATGGTTCCGAGGATCGAGCCCTCGCCGCCGGAGAAGCTGGCTCCGCCGATGATGACGGCGGCGATGACGAAGAGTTCGTACATGACGCCGGTGGTGGGCTGTCCTACACCGCCGATGTAGGAAAATTGCATAAATCCAGCGAGGGCGCAGAAAAATCCAGTCAACGCGTAGACGATCAATTTGGTGCGACCGACCGGTACTCCGCAGAGTCGGGCGGTTTCTTCGTTTGAGCCGATCGCGTAGACGTGGCGTCCGAGTCGAGTGTATTTAAGAATGAAGGACGCGACGGCGATGCAGAGGATCAGAATCCACACGCCGGCGGGAAAGATCATTCCGCTCTTGGCCTTGTTAGTCAGGGTTGGGTCCATGAGACCGCCAATCCAGGTTTCTTCAGGCGGATAGATGTCGCGCTCGTTGGCGATCCCTTTGGCTAGTCCGCGAATGATGCCCATAGATCCGAGAGTTACAATGAACGGGACGATCCTGAGTCGAACGATAAGCGCGCCGTTCAGAAGTCCGACCAGAGTCGAGGCGCCGATAGCGAGGGCGCAGGCGAGAATTGGCGTAGCGAATGGGTATTGGTGCACCAAATACACGAGTTCTCCGTTGGCGCCGTCGATCTGTATATTGAGTGTCCAGGCGACAACGACAACCGCCAAAGCGATGATGGATCCGACTGACAAGTCAATTCCGGCCGTGATGATGACGAAGGTCATCCCGAGCGCGGCGGTGGCGTAGACGGAGCTTTGCCGTACGATGTTCTCCAAGTTGCGCAGGGTGTAGAATTTCCCGTCTTCGACGAAAATGGCAAAAAAGGCGAAGACGATTATGAGGGCTAGAAAACGGGCCCCGATGTTGAGGGCGACGCTGGATTGGAAGAATGAGCGAATTGGGGGTGGGGACATGGTTTGGAGAACTTTTGTGAACGTTATTCTTGGCCAATGGCGGCGGACATGAGCGTATGTTCGTCCCATTCGTCGACGGGTCGGGCGTCGCTGAGAATTCCGCGGGACATGACGGCGATGCGGTCGCATATTCCGAGCAGTTCCGGCAGGTAGCTGCTGACGAGGAGAATGGCTTTGGGCGGTGTGCCGGATTCGTCGTCGCCTCGAGCGAGGGAGTCGATGAGCCGGTAGATTTGAGCTTTCGATCCGACGTCGATGCCGCGGGTGGGTTCATCCAGCAAGAGGATGTCGACGTCGGCGTGGAGTAGGCGAGCGATGGCAATTTTTTGCTGATTGCCGCCGGAGAGGGCGTTCACCTGTTGGCGAGGCGACTCGCATTTGATGGGGATTTGCTCAATCCAAGTTTGCGACGCCGCGTCTTGCCGGGACGGGAGCACAAGACGACCGGGTCCAAGCCCGTCGAGCTGGGGAAGGGTCAGGTTGTCGGCGATGCTCAAGCCGACGGCAAGGCCTTGCGTTTTCCGGTCTTCGCTGACCATTCCGAGGCCTTGTTCCCATCGTAGTTTAGGACCGGCTACACCCGAGTAGGATTCGATGGTTACTTCGCCGCTGGCGATGGGCTCGAGTCCGAAAATGGCGTCGAGCAGTTCCGTGCGACCGGCGCCGACGAGTCCGGCGATCCCCAGAATTTCGCCGCGGCGAAGCTGGAAGCTGGCCGATTTCGGTTTTGAGAGTCCGGCGAGGTTTTCGACTTCGAGAACAACGTCCGAGCTCGCGCGATTGGAGCGTGGATACAAATCGTCGACATCCCGTCCAACCATCAAGGCGATGATTTCCTCCTCGGTCGTTTCCGAGGTAATTCCTTCCCCTACGCTTTCGCCATCTCGAAGGACGCTGAAGCGGTGGCTGAGTTCGCTGACTTCCTCGAGGAAGTGGGAGATGTAGACGATGGAGATTCCCCGCTCGGAAAGGGAGCGGACCAATTTGAAGAGGGCTTCGATGTCTTTGGAGGTGAGCGAACTGGTGGGTTCGTCGAGTACGAGAACGCGGCTGTCGAGAGCGACGGCTCGGGCGATCTCGAGCAGTTGTTGCTGGGCGATTGAGAGGGCACGAGCGGGAGTTTCGGGACGAACGCCGTCGAGCCCAACGGTTTTCATGGCTTCGCTGGCGAGGCGTTTCATTTCTTTCCAGTCGACGAGTCCGAATTGGGCGGGCTCGATTCCGAGAAGAATATTCTCCATGGCGGAGAGATGGGGGGCGAGGGAGAGTTCCTGGTAGATCATCGCCACCCCGGATTGACGCGCGTGGAGCGGATTGCCGGGTTCGTACGCTTCGCCGTCGAGGAACAGCTCTCCTTCGTCGGGAGCGTGGGCTCCCGAAAGGACTTTCATCAGTGTGCTTTTCCCGGCTCCGTTTTCGCCGACGAGCGCTAGTATTTCGCCCGGGGCGACTTTTAAATCGACTCCCTTTAGCGCGAGCGTGGCCCCGAATCGCTTGGCGATGCCGCGCATTTCGAGGCGGGGGGTTGTGGAGTCACGCGAAGGATCGGGCACGGAGTCTGAGTCGGAAGAGTGGGTTGGGGGTGGTGTTTATAGGACCAATAGGTCTTATAAGTCTTATAGGTCCTATCTATGCTTACTTCAATCCCACCAGTGCGCGAATCGCCGGCTCGCTCTCGAGTCGCTCCGCGGTGACCACTTCGACGCCGGTGTCGATGACGGCCTCGACCGTTTCGCCTCGGGAAACGGCGAGCGCCGTCTTCACGGCGAGGTAGCCCATTTTTTCCGGGCTTTGGACAACGAGGGCGTCGATTTTACCGGACTGGACTTCTTCGACGAGTTTCTTGGAGCTGTCGAATCCGACGAAAGTGAGGTCGACTTCGATCCCGCTGTCTTTCAAATCGTCGAGGGCCGACGAAACGCCGAGAGTGGTCGTCAGGTTGGCGGCGAAAACGCCGTCCACTTCGAGTTTCCCGTTTTTGATGAAGCGCTCGAAGGTGTTGGCGACGACGCTTTTCGAGCCTTCCAGGGTGCCTGACTCGGAGAAGGGTTCCGCCAAGATTTGGTGGCCGGCGGCGGTCGCTGTGGCGATAAATCCGTCGGATCGCTTCGCGGTGCTGGCCGTGCCTTGCACGTAGCGAAAAACGACCAGTTTGCTGTTGGGGCCGACTTTGCCGGCAATGTAGTCCGCTCCAAGAGATCCGCCGAGCTGATTGTCGGTGGCGACGAAGCTGGAGTGGGCGTCGCCGTCGACCGCGGAGTCGAATATGACCACTGAAATCCCGTTGTCGACTGCGGACTGAACGGGCTTGCGTTGAGCTTGATTGTTCAGGGGCGCGAGGGCGATGGCGTCGACGCCGAGGTTGATCATGTTTTCGATGATCTTGGTTTGCTCGGCGATTTCTGTCTCGGTGACGGGCCCTTCCCACTTGAGTTCGACGTCGAATTCGCCAGCGGCTCTGCGGGCGCCGGATTCGACCGTTTCCCAAAAATCGCCGCCGGTGGCTTTAGGGATGGCGGCGATGACAGGTTTGCCGGAAGAGTCGCCCTCGGAATCGTTGGAGGAGGAGCAGCCGGCGAACAGGACGACGGCCAAGCTGCTGAGAAAGAGGGTTAAGGATCGGATTTTCATGAAATGGGTTGAACGTACAATGTCTGACAAGGTAGTGAGCGGGAATCAACGTTGTTTCTTAGTTTAAAGACTAGACACAGGTTCCCTCAGATACCGTCGAATAAGTTTCTAGAGGTAGGGCTCGATCGCCGAGCGAGCCGCGTCGGTTGAGCAGTTTTCCAAGGTTGTGCGGACCGTCTGGCAGCCGGTCCCTACCATTGAATTGCAATTATCGGACGTATTAGACGCACTCTCAGACTTCGATGATTGCCTTGATAAGACCGGGTTCGGCGATGGTGGATTCAAACTGGTCCGGGACGTCTTCCAAAGCCAGGCGATGGGTCATCCACGGTTTCGTGTCGATGGCGCCGCTTTTGACGGCGTCGATCACTTTTTTAAATGTATCCGGTGTGGCGTTACGGCTGGCCATCAAGGTAAGCTCGCGCTTGTGGAAATTGGGATCGTCGAAAGCGATCTCCCCTTTGAGCAGCCCGAGGAAGACGATGCGGCCGCCGTGAGCCGTCAAGGAGAATGTCCGCTGCATGGAGAAGCGGTTTCCGGTGGCGTCGAGCACGACTTGGGGTAGGGCGCCGTCGCAAAGTTCCGTTAGACGCGATTCGAAGTCGGGCGCGTCGGCTTTCAGGGTATGGTGGACTTTGATTGTGTCCCGGCAGAACGCGAGGCGCTCTTCGTTGATGTCTGCAACGATCACGCGGCTGCCGAGGGAGAGGGCGAACTGGATGGCTCCCAGGCCGATGGGGCCACTGCCGAGGACGAGGATCGTCTCGTTCGCGGTCAGGCCGGATCGCTCGATCCCGTGGGCCCCGATGCAGATCGTCTCGATCAAGGCGAGTTGATCGTAAGTGAGTTCGTTCGCCTTGTGCAGTTTTTCAACTGGCAGCGACAGGAGAGGCCGCATGCCGCCGTCGGTGTGGACGCCGAGCACTTCGAGTTGCTCGCAGCAGTTGCTTTTCCCGATGCGCGAGGCGGGGCTGTCATTGTCATTCAAATACGGCTCTACGGAGCAACGGTCGCCGACTTGCAGCCCGGCCGCGTTGTCGGCGTCGATCTCCAGGATCTCGACTCCGAGCTCGTGCCCGAGCACGCGGGGATAGTCGAAAAAGGGTTGGCGACCATGAAAAGCATGTATGTCGGTGCCGCATACGCCGATGCGGCGAACACGCACCAGCGCTTCGTTGTCGCCCCGCTGGGGCTCGGGCTCTTCGATTGATGCGAATGCGCCGGGAGTCGCTAGCTGTATCGTCTTCACTGGAGAATGGGTTGTATCGCTTTGACCATCGGTTTCAAGGCGGCTTTTGCGCGATATCGCTGAAACAGCGCGCCGAACAAGTTTGGCTCGAATCAACAAATGGGTTGTTTTGCGATGCGATTTCCAGCAAGTTGCGGATACCCAACAAGTAAACTCTGTTTTCAAACCCCTGTCCCTATGGCTTCCTCTTCCTCCCCGCGACTCTTCTATTGGGCGCTCACTTCGGCCCTTGCCGGGTTTATTTTCGGATTCGACACGGTGGTCATTTCGGGCGCCGAGCAGCGTATCCAGGAGCTTTGGGGCTTGAGCGCGGGAATTCACGGGCTGGCAATGAGCATGGCGCTGTGGGGAACGGTGCTCGGGGCGTTGATTGGCGGCCTGCCGACGGACCGCTACGGGCGAAAAAAGACGCTCTTGTGGATCGGGGTTTTGTATTTCGTATCGGCGGTGGGCTCCGCGTTCGCCACGGGAGCGGTCACGTTTATGGTCGCTCGCTTTATCGGCGGCGTGGGGATCGGCATTTCCACCATTGCCGCCCCCTTGTACATTTCCGAGATCGCCCCTGCGGAAAAGCGGGGCCGTTTGACTGGTATGTTCCAGTTCAATATCGTCTTTGGCATTCTCGTCGCGTTTCTCTCCAACTATTTGCTGGGCGGCGTCGGCGAGAACGCTTGGCGCTGGATGTTGGGCGTGGAGGCGATTCCGGCTTTGATCTACACGGCGATGTGTTTTGGCATTCCCGAGAGCCCGCGCTGGCTGATTGGATTGAAGGGGGACCGGGCGAGCGGTTTAGCGGTCTTGCGGTTAATCCGGCCGAGCGACTCGGACGAGGCCTTGGAGGAAAAGGCGGAGGAGATCACAACCGCGTCCCAGCGGCCAAGAGAATCGGCTGCGTTTTGGACGAACCGTCTCAAGCTGCCAATATTGTTGGCTTTCCTCATCGCGTTTTTCAATCAGCTGTCCGGCATCAACGCGGTGCTCTACTTCGCGCCGCGAATATTCGAGCTGACTGGACTGGGCGAGAAGGCGGCCTTGCTCCAGTCAGTCGGGATTGGCGTCACGAATCTGGTATTTACTTTTGTAGGACTGTACCTGATCGACCGCCTCGGTCGACGTACGTTGTTGTATATCGGCTCGTTTGGATACATCGCGGCTCTAGGGCTGTGTTCCTGGGCGTTTTTCACGGAAAACTTCGCGATTGTCCCCATCTGCATATTCGCCTTCATCGGTGCTCACGCCGTGGGGCAGGGCGCGGTGATCTGGGTGTTTATTTCCGAAATTTTCCCCAATGCCAATCGCGCGGCGGGTCAAACGCTCGGAAGCGGAACGCACTGGGTGTTCGCTGCCTTGTTGACGCTTGTGTTCCCCAAAATGGTAGAGCTGTTCGCAGCGGGCTACGTCTTCCTCTTCTTCTGCGTGATGATGGTCGTTCAGCTGGTTTGGGTTAAGCTTATGGTTCCAGAAACCAAGGGTGTTTCACTGGAGAAGATCGAGGAAAAGCTGGGAATCCGATAGCGAAATTCATTTCGAACTTGCCAAGAGCGGGGAGTCGCGGGCTGTTTAGGCAAGCCTGGAAGCGGCCCTCGTCGCAAAAACTCGAAACCTCTACGAATCCAATCTCGTTGGTCCAGGTGTAGTCGAACTCTTAGTTTACATCAATGCCGCCAGAAAATTCGAAGCAGGGAATTTGGTTTGCGACCTATCTTCAGCCGCACGAGGCCATGCTGCGGGCGTGGTTGCGAAGTCGCTTCTCCGATGACGACGCGATCGACGACATCGTCCAGGAGGCCTTCTTGAAAGTGCTGAGCGCGAGCGAAACGACGAAAATCGATTCGCCGAAAGCGTTCCTTTTTGCCACGGCCCGAAACATCGCTCTAGGCCGAATTCGAAAACAAACTGTGAGGAGCGAACTTTCTTTGGCGGATATCGACGCGCTGGGCGTCTTGGATGAAGACGCCGACGTGTCTCGAGAAGTCGCTCGCTCGGAGGAACTAGAATTGTTGACCCATGCCATACAGTCTCTGCCCGCTCGCTGCCGCCAGATCATCACCTTGCGGAAAATATACGGGCTCTCTCAAAAGGAGATCGCTTCCGAGCTCGACATATCCGTGAACACGGTGGAAACCCAGGGGACCATCGGGATGCGCAAAATCGCCCAGTTTTTCAATCAACTAGACAAATGAGCGAGCCGAACGACAGCAAGGATCCGATTTCGGAAGAGATCGAAGCGAAAGCGGCTCAGTGGATGTGGCGCTTGGATCGAGGTTTGGCGCCCGAAGAGCAGGACTCGTTTTTCGAGTGGCTCCACGAAGACCCGAGCCACAAACGGGCGTTTGCCAAACACAGGAGCAATTGGAAACGGCTCGACCAGCTTTCGGCCTGGCGCCCGGAGCACGGGGTGAAGCCGAATCCCGACTTGCTGGCGCCTTCCCGGTCGAGCTGGCATCGCTATCTGTTTACCGGCGCATTGGCGGCAGCGGCAGCGATCCTCGTCGTTGTATCGATTTTTTCTTTACAACGCGATGTTCAACAAGGTCCGGTTGTGGAGGAGATTATCGCCGAATCCGAGGGGAACCGTCGAGCCTTGGACGACGGCTCGGAGATCCAGATGAACGAGAACACGAAATTGGACGTGTTATTCACGTCGGCGGAACGCCGCGTACGGCTCGAGCGGGGTGAGGCGTTCTTCACAGTGGCGAAGGACGCGAGTCGACCGTTTGTAGTGGAAGTGCATGGAATCGATGTCAGTGCCATTGGCACCGCGTTCAACGTGCGGATGGACGAACGGGCGGAGACCTTCGAGGTGCTGGTAGCGGAAGGACGTGTCAAAGTGGACGCTGCTCCGGAACTCGTCGTGGACGGCGAGCGTCGCGAACAGGCGAGTCAACCTTCGCTGCTCGCGGCCAGGCAACGAGCGATCGTCTCGGTCGGCAAGGCCCCGCAACCCGCCCAAATCGCCGCGCTCAGCGACAGCGAAGTGCGTCGAGTCCTGTCGTGGCAGCGTGGAGTCGTTACCTTCGAAGATCGGTCCCTGGGAGCGATTGTGGCGGAATTCAACCGGCTCAACGCGACGCAGATCGCGCTCGAGGACGACGCCTTGGCGACAATGCTGATCAGCGGGACGTTTCGCTCGGACAACGTAGCCGCGTTCGCGCGTCTGGTGGAAATTGGCTTCGGGGCGGAGATCGCGAGCCAAAGCGACGAGCTGATCGTGTTGCGCAAGCGACCCGAATAGCCGGCCGAGTGAAAATTACAGTTACGCAAAATCTTTTTTTGGCGGAAAGCCCCGCCGAGCGCATCTCGTATGGCGACAACCCTCGCCATGGGCGCGCATAATCACAAAAGACAGTTAATACATCCAACACGCACCGAAAGTAATGAAACGATTCATCTCGTTGACATTGCTGATTCTGATACAGCAGTACCCTGGCTGCTGCGCGGAGGCTTTGGCGCAGGAGGAGGTCATCGCTGTCGACGTTCCTGCCGGGAGAGCTCCGAAGATGCTTCGGAATCTCGCCTTGCAGGCGGAGCTGGAGATCATCTACCCGTCGAATCTCTTGAAGGGAGTGACACTCGTTCCCATCAAGGGAGAGTTCACGGTAGCGGAAGCGTTGGACCGGATTTTGGCTGGTACCGGTTTGACGAGCTATCGAGACGAGACGAGTGGAGCTCTGATACTCGGGAGAGTGAAAACTCCAGCCGATGCCATCCATGGTGAAGGGGATAACGAACCTATCCCAAACTATAAACAAAACCAAACCATGGATACATATAGGAAACCAATGAAAATTGGGAGCATCCTCAGCGGATTGCTCTCGCTCGCGCTTGCCAACACCCACACAGTGGTGGGGCAGGACGACAATCCGGAGGACGTTTATGAACTGACTCCGTTCGAAGTAGACGCGTCACAAGACACCGGATACCGGGCCACGAACACACTGGCAGGGAGCCGATTGAATACCAGCCTCCGCGATACGGCGGCCTCGGTCTCGGTCTGGACTCAGGAGTTCGTTGAAGACACCGGATTGAACGACATCGAGGAGCTCATGGCCTATTCGGTCGGTTCCGAGATCGACTGGGACGAAGACGAAAGCGGGGCCGGAATGAATACGGTCGTAAACGTTCAGAAGAGCACGTCGCAACGAGTTCGCACACGCGGTATCCAGTCTACCAAGGCGCTGGACTATTTCGTGGCGCTCGGGCCGGACGATAG
>JANQSC010000064.1 GCA_028284235.1 Opitutaceae bacterium | reverse complement strand
CCGCGAGCGAGATTCCGAAAAACCTCTCCGACCGCTTGATCGTGTCCATCCAGGAAGGAGGTCAGGTGTATATCGGCGGGCTACCCATCGAGGACGCGGAGGTCGAGGCGCGACTGGGCGCTTTAAACGAGCGTTTCCCGGGGATCAAACTGCGCATTCGAGCGGATCAAGGAACCCGCTTCGAAGCGATTCGTAAAGTCATGGTTCACGCTAGCGAAGCCGGGATCAGCGACTACATTTACGGCACCGTGCAAGGCGAATGAGCATTCAACTCGGAAAGGCGAAATCCAAACGCGTTCGTATCGGGAATCTGGAGTTGCCCATTGCGCCGATGATCGATATCGTGTTTCTGCTTCTGTTTTATTTCCTGGTCAGTGCGACTTTGGAAAAACAGGAGGCGGATATCAGTTTCTCGCTGCCGGGTCGGATCGAGCAGGATGCTCCGCTTGATATACCCGACGAACAGATCATTCGCGTTCTCGCGGACGGACAGGCCGTCGTGAACGACTTCGCCTACGACGAGCCCTCCGCGCCCCGATTCAGGGAACTGGAGACGATGCTGCGACGCTTTCGCGAGTCGAGCGAATCGAATCAGGTGGAGGCGCGGATCACGATTGCTCCGGAGAACGACACCGCTCATTCCATGGTCGTCAAAGTGATGGACGCGTGTTCCCATGCCGGGATCGAGGCGGTGACGTTCGCCTTCGACGGCTAGCGATCAAATTCATAATCATACTCTTAATCCTACTCATAATCCTGATCTTAATCAAATTTGGAGAGGGGTGAGGAGGATTAGGATTATGAGTAGGATTAAGATTAGGATTGGGGGACCGGAGGTCCTGGCGACCCTCATTTATTGTATTGCTTTACCCAACGGCATGGGGAGCATCGTCAGTCATGGCAAAGAAATCTCAGGCAACCTGGGGAGGGCGTTTTTCGAAGGGACCCGCTGAACTGATGCTCACGTTCAGCGAATCAGTTTCGTTCGATCAGCGCCTCGCGTCTTTCGACATCGCCGTCAATCGGGCTCACACGGCCATGCTGCGCCATGTGGGGCTTTTGAGCGGGAAAGAAATGAAAGCCATCCATCGCGGCCTGAAAGTGGTCGAATCGAAGATCGCAAACGGTAAGCTCAAGTGGAAGCCGTCGTTCGAAGACGTGCATATGAACATCGAGCAGGCTCTGACTCGGATCGTTCCGGAGGCGGCGAAGATGCACACGGCCCGGAGCCGGAACGACCAAGTGGCGACGGATTCCCGGCTCTTCTTCAAATTTGCCACCGATACGCTCGTGTCCCACTTGGAGCGGTTGCAGCGTTCTATTCTGAATCTGGCGGAACGAAACCAAACTGTATACATTCCTGGATACACGCATTTGCAGCGGGCCCAACCCGTATCCGCGGCTCACCACTTGCTGGCGTATGTAGAGATGTTCAGCCGCGACATCAAGCGCCTCGAAACGGTTTACGACGACGCCAATTGGTGCCCGTTGGGTTCCGGCGCGCTGGCGGGCACGACGCTCCCGATCGACCGCGAGTTCACGGCGAAAGCGCTGGGCTTTGTCGACGCTCGCGGCCGGGCGCGGGTCACGCGAAACAGCATGGACTCGGTTGCCGATCGGGATCTGTTTCTGGACTTCGCCCATGCCTGCGGGGTGTGCGCGACGCATATCTCCCGGGTGGCGGAAGACGTCATTTTGTGGAACAGCTCCGAATTCGGTTTTGTCGATCTGCCGGATGCGTTTTGCACAGGCTCGAGTCTCATGCCGCAAAAGAAGAACCCCGACTCGCTGGAGTTGCTGAGAGGGAAATCGGGCCGGATTATCGGCAGCTTGCAAGCGCTCTACACCATGGTGAAAGGACTGCCCTTGACCTACAATCGCGATTTGCAGGAGGACAAGGTTCAGGTGTTCGACAGCTTCGATCAGCTCGCGCTGTGCGTGCAGGTGCTCGATGGCACGCTCTCTGGCATGACTTTCCGGAGCGATCGGTGTCAGGACGCGGTTTCGGATCCGGGACTGCTGGCGACGGACTTGGCGGATTGGCTCGTGAGCGAGGGAGTGGCGTTTCGCGACGCCCATCATGTCGTCGGCGCGCTGGTCGCGAAGGCGGAGTCGCTCGGAGTTCCACTGGATCAAGTACCGCAGGCTGACGCGGAAGCGATTCACCCGAAGCTGTCGTTCGATTGGCGGGTGGTGTTCGATTTGGAGCGGGCCATGAAAGCGCGCGAAGGAATCGGAATGCCCGGGCCGAAGCAGATCCGGCGGCAACTGAATCGCTGGAAACGCGCTTACGGAGTCTAGATTCCCCGCCGGTTTATGGCAAAGATCTCCATTCTCTCCGACCAGGTCGCCAACCAGATCGCGGCGGGCGAGGTGATCGAGCGTCCTGCTTCGATCGTGAAAGAACTGGTCGAAAACAGCTTGGACGCCGGAGCGACGTCGATCGAGATCGAGTTCAAAAAGGGCGGGGCGAACGCCATTCGCATTGAAGACAACGGGTGCGGCATGAGCAAGGACGACGCGCTTCTTTCACTGGAACGGCATGCCACGAGCAAAATAACGAGTGCCGACGATTTGGATACGCTCGATTCGATGGGATTTCGTGGCGAGGCGATCCCGTCAATCGCGTCTGTATCGAGGTTTTTGTTACAAACTCGGTCGCAAGATTTCGACGTGGGCACGGAAATCCTCGTAGACGGCGGCAAGCTCGTTCATTGCCGTGAATGCGGCATGGCCATCGGCACGCGCATTTCGGTTTCGCAATTGTTCAACACGGTGCCGGCGCGCCGGAAGTTCCTGAAGACCGTGGCCACGGAATCCGCTCACATCGTGCACGCCGCCCGCCTGTACGCCTTGGCGCATCCCGAGGTTTCGTTCGCCTTGATTGACGACGGAAGGACGCTGTTTCGAACGCCGGCGTGCCGCAGTTTGAAGGACCGCGTAATGGAGATTTACGGCAAGGGGTCAGTGGGCCGTTTGATCGAGGTGGACGAGTCGGAGAAGGATCTGAGTTTGCGCGGGCTGATTGGCGCTCCGGGGCATTCGCGGTCGAGCCGGCACGAGATGTTGATGTTCGTCAACAACCGGCCGGTGGATAGCCGGACTCTGGGCTACGCGTTGATCGAGTCCTACTACGGGCACATTCCCAAAGGGCGTTACCCGGTGGCGTTTCTCTTTCTCGAAGTTCCCCCTGCCCAAGTCGACGTGAATGTGCACCCTGCCAAGCGGGAGATCCGTTTTCGCAATGAATCGAGCGTGCGCGGGTTCGCCGTGCGAGCAATTTTGAAAGCGCTCAAAAGCGTGGTGGAAGTCGCCGCCGCCCCGGTCGAGCTGGAGCTCAAGCGCAACCCGGCCCCAGCCGCTCCCAGCGCGCCGAAAGCGCGCTTGCAGTTTCGCTCGGACGCAGTGGCGTCTCCGCTGCCCGGCCCGTCGAAGCCGGTCGAATCCACGAAGGAAAGTCCCCAAAGGCAGAGCGAACCCGATCAGTCG
The DNA here is from genome assembly GCA_028284235.1 of Opitutaceae bacterium. Taxonomy (GTDB): domain Bacteria; phylum Verrucomicrobiota; class Verrucomicrobiia; order Opitutales; family Opitutaceae; genus Pelagisphaera. The sequence continues at coordinate 39,207 of JANQSC010000064.1, read as the reverse complement.
GATGCACCGTCGCAACCGGAGCCCCAAACCGCTTCGCGGGACGCGCCGTGGCGATTCGCGGGCTGGGCCCAAGGAGACTACGCTCTTTTTGATACGGACGCGGGCATTGTCGTTCTCGACGTCAAAGCTGCTCAAAAACGGGTCTGGTACGAGCGAATTCTCGTGTCTCAGGAAAATCGCTCGGTGGAGCGTCAATCCCTGCTTTTGCCCGTTCCGGTGGAATTCGATCCCGTTTCGGCCGCCGTATTGAGCGACAACATGGAGTTTTTGGAGTCTTTTGGTGTGGAGGCGCCGCCATTTGGTCGCAATTTCTTTCGAATCGAGTCGGTTCCCAGCTGGCTGGCCGAAGGCGAAGCCGAGACTTACCTCCGAGACGTAGTGGAACTGCTGCGTCGCGGTGATATCAGCGATCGCAAAGCGACCAACAACCAGGAGCTGCTCGCGAAGCACGCGGCCAATCGGGTGGCCCGCTCGACGGACTCGACTACGGAGGAGGAATTGGAGGCGCTGGTGGATTCGTTGTTCCAGACATCCAATCCCCTGACTGACCCGGAGGGACGCCCAGCCTTCATCGAAATTGCCCGCAGCGAGTTGAATCGCCGGTTTCACAAGAGCGGATGAGCTGAATTTTCCCTGAGAAGGCGTCAAAAGTCTGATTTTTGAGCAGAGATTAATAAAATTTCGGTCGATCTATAGCCTCTAGCCGAATTGGCGCAGGAAAGGCTTGTATCTGCAGAAGCTATGCCTATCCGCTCTCAAAGACTGTCTCTCAGTCTCCACAACAGAATTTCATCAATACCGGATTTACAATGACCACAGTTGCAAGAATTACCTCCGCTGCGAAGCGGAAGAACGTGAAGAGCGCCCCCAGCGCGCCACCGCTGAAACAGGCGATAATCGACCATTTGAAGCTCACGCTCGCCCACGACCCGTCGATCGCCACGCGTCACGACTGGTGGCACTGCCTCTCGCTGGCGGTGCGCGACCGCTTGGTGACTCACATGATCGACACGCAAGCGACCCATTTTTCGAAAAAGACCCGACGCGTCTACTACCTGTCCATGGAGTATCTCATGGGCCGCATGTTGGTAAACAATATGCACAATACGGAATTGTACGACGAGGCGCGGGAAGCGATCGAGTCGCTCGGTCTGGACTGGGACGAAATCATCGAGGAGGAAGTCGATATGGGGCTGGGCAACGGCGGTCTCGGCCGTCTCGCGGCCTGCTTCCTCGATTCGCTCGCGACCTTGGATCTACCGGCAGTCGGCTATGGCATCTATTACGAGTTTGGCTTGTTCAAACAGGATTTCTCCAACGGGCATCAAGTAGAGCATCCGGATAGCTGGAAGAAGTTCGGCACGCCATGGGAAATCGTTCGCCCCGAGTACACCCAGCACATCAAATTGTACGGGCGAGTCGAGCAAGTGTTCGACTCGACTGGCGACTATCGTGAGGAGTGGGTGGATACAAAAACTATTGAGGGCGTTCCGTACGACATTCCGATTACGGGCTACGATACGAAAACTGTGAATTTCCTCCGACTGTGGTCGTCGCGCTCTTCCGAGGATTTCGACTTGGACGAATTCAACAAGGGAGACTACGTGGAAGCGGTGCGCGAGAAGGCGATCGGCGAGACGATCTCCAAAGTTCTGTATCCAAACGATCGTACCGAGAACGGAAAAGAACTGCGACTCGTCCAGCAGTACTTTTTCGTTACGTGCTCGCTGCATGACATTATTCGTCGCTTTCAAACCTCGTTTACCGACTGGGAGGATTTTCCCAAGCAAGTCGCGATCCAGTTGAACGACACGCATCCCGCCATCGCGGTGGTCGAGCTCATGCGCATCTTGGTCGATGAAGAGCGACTCGATTGGAACTACGCCTGGAAACTCACTACGCAAACGTTTGCCTACACCAATCATACCTTGCTTCCCGAGGCTCTGGAGCGCTGGAGCGTGCCCTTGTTCGAGAAAGTCCTCCCGCGTCACTTGAATATTATCTACGGTATCAATAACCAGTTAATGGATACAGTCGAAGCGAAATGGCCGGGTGACAACGCCATGAAGCGCAATGTGTCGATCATCGAGGAATGTCATCCCAAGATGGTGCGCATGGCCCATTTGGCCGTGGTCGCTAGCCACACGGTCAATGGGGTGGCCGCCATTCACTCGGAACTTCTCAAGACTCGGCTTTTTCCGACCTTCGACGCGCTCTATCCGGGGAAGTTTACGAACAAGACCAACGGGATTACGCCGCGGCGCTGGTTGCTCGCCTGCAATCGAGAGCTTTCAGCCCTGATCACATCGAAGATTGGCTCGAGCTGGACCAAGAATTTGGACGACTTGCGCAAGCTTGAGAAATACGCGGACAACAAGTCTTTCCAAAAGGCGTATATGGATATCAAGTACGCGAACAAGGTCGCGTTGGCGGAAGTGATTAAGAAGGACTGCGGTATCGAGGTGGACCCGAGCGCTTTGTTCGACGTGCAAATCAAGCGCTTGCACGAATACAAACGCCAGCACTTGAGTTTGCTGCACATTCTTCATCTTTATCGGAAACTGTTGAACAATCCCGATTTGGATATCGTTCCTCGCGTGTTTATTTTCGGAGCGAAAGCGGCTCCCGGCTACTACTTGGCCAAGACGATCATCAAGGCCATTAATGCGGTGGGCGAGGTGATCAACAACGACGAGCGTATCCAAGGAAAGCTGAAAGTGGCCTTCCTCCCGAACTACCGCGTCTCCCTGGCGGCTCGGATCATCCCGGCGGCGGATCTCTCGGAGCAGATATCGACTGCGGGCAAGGAAGCGTCGGGAACGGGCAACATGAAGCTCGCGCTGAACGGAGCGCTCACCATCGGTACGCTCGACGGGGCGAATATCGAAATCAAAGAGGAAGTCGGCGACGACAACATCTTCATTTTCGGAATGGACGTGGACGAAGTCGCGGCGCTCGACGAAAAAGGCTACAATCCGGTCGATGTCTACAACGCCGACCCGAACCTCAAGGCGATCGTCGACTGGCTTGGTTCAAACTATTTCGCGTCGGGCGAGCCCGGCGTATTGAAGCCGCTCAAGGACAGCTTGCTGGAAGGCGGGGATCCATTCAAGGCATTGGCGGACTTCGACGCTTATTGCAAATCCCAGGAGGAAGTGGACGTCGCGTTTCGCGACAAGAGCCGCTGGGCCCGCATGGCAATTTTGAATACAGCTCGAGTGGGCAAATTTTCATCGGACCGAACCATCAGCGAATACGCGAAGGAAATCTGGAAACTCAAGCCGGTGAAGGTGAAGTAAGGACGGATTGAACTGGAGATTTCTAACAGGATGCGTCCCGCTCGGCGGGACTCACTTGATCCCGTCCCTTTGAGGACGGGAACTTGATGTCTAGGCAGTAGGGCCGGCGCTTGCGCCGTGCCGCGAATGTGCTGTAGCAGCTGTACTTGAATTCTTGGGATACGCGGCGCAGCGCAAGCGCTGGCCCTACGAGTGACTTGTTTTTCTCAGCATCAAGCGAGGGAGCTCGCAGCGCGGGCGACCGCATCCTGTTAAAATAAAATCTGACCGATTCCTGTTTTTGTTAAAAGCGGATTGTCGCTTTCACCGGGTAATGGTCGGAGGGATAGCGGCCGTTGTCGTTGTCGTGGACAATTTCCGCTTCGAGGACTTCGGTGTCGGTGGCGACGAAGATGTAGTCGATTTTGTTTCCGTCGACTTTTCCAATCCAGCGTGTGCCCGTACCAACGTCCACGGCGTCGGGATGGAGGACGCGGAAGGTGTCTACCATTGGCGCGTCACCGCTTTCACCGAGCAGTGTTTTTATCGGAACGCTGTCCTCGCCGGCGTTAAAGTCGCCCATGAGGACGAAGGGAGCGTCCGTGTGCGTCCGGTTGACGATGCGATCCCTGAGGAAGCGGGCGCTTTGTTGCCGCGAGGGCTCGGATCGATGGTCGAAGTGCGTGTTGTAGACGTAGAACTGCAAACCGTCGGAGCGCCGTTGCAAGAGGGCGTAAGTGTAGATGCGCAGCAATTGGTTGCCCCAACTCGTCGAAGGCGTTTCGGGCGTGTCGGAAAGCCAGAACGTGTTTTCCTGGAGCACTTCGTAGGCATCCTTTAGGAAAAGTATGGCGGTGTGTTCGCCCGTGTCGTCCGGCTCTCTGCCGATGCCGACGTAGTCGTATTGGGGATGGGCTTCGAGTATCGCGTCGATCTGGAAGTCGAGGGCTTCCTGCAATCCGACGATTTCGGGGGCATGGTCGGCGAAGACGTCGAAAACGAGCGGCTTGCGCTTGTCCCAATGGTTGTCGCCGTCTTTGGCGAGCCCGTATCGAATATTGAATGACATCGTCGTTATGGGAGCGGAGGGCTCGGATTGGGAGCAGCCGCCCACGAGGGCAAGCGCGACGATAGCGGAAAGAAGAGCGAGAATCGGATTCGATTTCATAGAGCGGGACGCTAGAGGGTGTTTTCTCGTTGTCGAGATCTATACCAATTTCTCGCCGGTCTTGGAAATTGACAGCGGTTGTGATGGTCGTGATGGTTCTTTTTCTAACACATTCCGTTCAAACCCCATAAATTGATTGAGTCGGAGACGTGTTTCGCGGCGGATGATCCGTGTTATTTAGAATCCCTATGAAAAACCTTCAAAAACCAAGCCGATCGGGCTCTCGCCGGAATTTTCTGAAAACTTCTTCGCTCGTCGCCGGCGGCGCCTTTGTTCTACCCCGGTTTGCCATCGGGCAGTCGGGTCCTTCTGCCAACAGCAAGTTGAATATCGCGTTTATCGGCGTGGGCGGCCAAGGCCGCGGCAACCTCACCCAGATGTCCCGCGAGAACATTGTCGCTGTTTGCGACGTGGATCCGGCGGCGATCGCCAAAACTAAAGAGAAGTTCCCAAATGCGCGCGGATTCACCGACTACCGAGTCATGCTCGACACGATGGGCGACGAGATTGACGCAGTCGGAATCGCGACGCCGGACAACACGCACTTTGTCGCCTCCATGGCGGCGGCGGATTTGGGAAAACACCTGTTTGTCCAGAAACCGCTGGTGCACAGTATTTACGAGCTTCGGACGCTTTGCGAGAAAACGCGCCAGAACAAGCTCGTGACGCAAATGGGCAACCAAGGTCGGGCCTTCGACGGCATGCGCCTGATTAAAGAGTGGTTCGACGCGGGCGTCCTGGGGAATGTTCGCGAAGTGATTGCGTGGACCAATCGGCCGGACAAAGGATTTGGATTTCGACCGGGCGAGCGTTTCAAACTCCCCGAGGGCCAGCCGGTGCCGCCGGGGATGGATTGGGACAAGTGGATCGGCCCGGCTCGCATGACTCCGTTCAGCGAGGATCTGCATCCCGCCTTCTGGCGCGGCTGGTGGGACTACGGTTGCGGCGGATTGGGCGATATTGGCTGCCACACCATCGACATTCCGTATTGGGCGCTGCAACTCGGCCGCCCAGAGAAGATCGAGGTGACGCTCAAAGGAAAGCGAAACCTCGTCTACACGCCGAGCGGAAGTGTCGTAACGTATCACTTTCCCGAACGCAATGGACTTCCGCCGGTAAAAGTATCGTGGCACGAAGGCCCAGGTGTTCCTAAAATCGCCGAGGATTTCCGGGACGCCCAAATCGCAGCCCAGGCCAAAGCGGGAGGCAGTGAGCAAGTAAAGGCGCACGTCGACGGCATCTGCCTCATCGGCGACAAGCAGACGCTTTACTCGCCCGGCATGCGTCCCAACAGTCCGCGGCTCTTCGACGAGGACGTTTGGCAGGAATTCCGTCGCAACCGCCCGCCGGAAACGATCCCGAGGATCAAGGGCGGGAATATCCAGGAGTGGATCCGAGCCGTGAAAGGCGAGGGGCCGACTCCCGGTTCCCACTTCGACTACGCGGAAGGCCTGACCGAGCTGATTTTGCTCGGGGCGCTGGCGATCCGCACCGGCAAGGATATCAAGTGGGATTCCGAGCGGATGCGTGTCACCAACCACCGATCGCTCAACAAGTACATAAACCCGAAGCCGCGCAAGGGCTGGGAAGAGTATTATCGGAGCTAGTGGAACGACTGTCGCCGATGAGAATCGCTTTCCGCGTTTTCGCCGTTCTTAGCATTCTGCTTGGCAGCGCGCGCGGCCAGGGTGAGCGTGTCGTCGCGGATCCGCATCGCTTCGACGAGGCCATCGCCGCGTTCGTCGAGAGGGACCGCGAAAATCCGCCGGACACGGGACAGGTGCTGTTTCTGGGAAGCTCTTCGATTCGGCGCTGGGACACGGCTAGAGCATTCGCGGGGATCGACTCGATCAATCGCGGATTCGGCGGTTCGCAGATCTCCGACTGCATCTTCTTTTTCGATCAAGTCGTTCTGCCTCACCAGCCGAGCGTGATCGTGTTTTACGCGGGCGACAACGATATCAACGCGGGGAAGTCTGTGGACGAGGTGTTTGGGGACTTTCGCGCGTTCGCGGGCCTGGTTCGCTACCATTTGCCGGAAACGCGTATCGTCTACATCCCGATCAAGCCGAGTATCAAACGGGCGGCGCTCTGGGCGGACATGAATGAGGTGAACCTTCGGATCCAGAAGCGCAGCGAGCGCGAGCCGCTCTTGTACTACGCGGATATCGCTTCGCCGATGCTGGAGACGGGAATGCCGCCGAGTCCGAGCCTCTTCGCCGATGACGGTCTGCATTTGAGCGACGCGGGAAATGCCTTGTGGTCGCGGGTAATTCGGCCAGAGATAGAAAGAGCGCTTGCTCAAGAATAGCGGCTTTCTTCTCTAACCCCGTCTTACCTATTACATGATCCCATTCGTTTTCGCTTCCACTTCGTGGCCCTTTGCCGTGCTGGCGCTGGGTATTCTGTTTGTCATTGTCGCCATCGCCGTTTTTCGGATCCACGCGTTTATCTCGCTGATTCTCGCGTCGGTCTTGGTCGGAGCCCTTTCGACCTCGCTGCCGGGGGCGGACGGGGCCAACCACATCGTCACGGCGATCGGGTTGACGATGACCGAGTTTGGGTCCACGGCGGGGAAAATCGCTTGGGTGATCGCTTTGGCCGCCATCATCGGCGTGTGTTTGATGGAAAGCGGAGCGGCGGACCGGATCGTGCGCGGTATGGTGCGGACCCTGGGCGAGCAGCGGGCGGGCGTCGCTCTAGTGCTGTGCTCGTTCTTTTTGTCGGTGCCGGTATTTTTCGACACCGTGTTCTTTCTACTCATCCCGCTCGCTCAGGCGCTGGCCTTTCGGCTGGGGCGAAACTACCTTTATTTCGTAATGGCGGTTTGTAGTGGCGGCGTGGTGACGCATGGTTTGGTGCCGCCGACGCCGGGGCCTTTGGTGATGGTCGAGACGCTCAACTTGAATCTCGGTTTCACCATCATCGCCGGCGTAGGGCTCGGCTTGATACCAGCGTTTTCCGGATTGTACTTCGGCAAATGGCTCGAAGGCCGCCTCGATATCGGAGTGCGGGAAAGCCCGGGGATCAAAATCGCGGACATCGAGGCCATCGTGTCCAAGGAGGACGACGAATTGCCGTCGTTTTTCGTGTCGATGCTCCCCGTCGCGCTGCCGGTTTTTCTTATAGCGCTGACATCGTTTCTGGGGATTTGGAGCACGGAAGGCGCCTTTTACGACGTGATGCAGGTGCTCGGCAACAAGAACGTCGCCATGTTCCTGGGCACGCTCATCGCCCTTTCGACTTTGGCCAAACAGAGGGGAGTCAGCCTCCGAGCGCTCGGAGACACCATGGAAGGTCCGCTGGGGACCGCCGGTATGATTATTTTAATTACATCCGCGGGGGGAGCGTTCGGGGCAATGATCCGTCACGCGGGCGTGGGCGATGCGATCAGCGCGGTCTCGGAAAACTCCGGTTTCTCGCTCATCCTGATGGCTTGGCTGGTGGCGGCGGTATTGAAAGTCGCCCAAGGCTCGGGAACGGTCTCCATGATCACGACTTCGGGAATTGTCGCCGCAATCATCGGCAACGGGGCGGATCTCCCGTACAGCCCGATCTACCTGTTCGCGGCGATTGCCTTCGGCTCACAAATGGGCTCTTGGATGAACGACAGCGGTTTCTGGGTCGTTTGCAAGTTGAGCGGTTTTACCGAGCGGGAAACGCTCAAAACCTGGACGGCCTTGCTCGCGTTTATGGGAGTAGTGGGGTTGATCGAGGTGCTGATTGTCTCGGCGATCGCGCCGAATCTTTTCGGGTAGCTGGGATAGGACTTATAGGTCCTATAGGACGTATAGGTCTTATCTCGAGCTGGCCGGTCGCAAAAAAAGCCCACAACCGAGGTCGCGGGCTTTGAAAGTGTAGTGACGTTGCGCTTACAGCTTGCCGCCGTACACCGCGTTAGGACCGAGTTCCTCTTCGATGCGGAGGAGCTGATTGTACTTGGCGACGCGGTCGCTGCGGCAGAGGGAGCCGGTCTTGATCTGGCCGGCGTTGGTGGCGACTGCGATGTCGGCGATCGTCGTGTCTTCCGTTTCGCCGGAGCGGTGGGAAATGACTGAGGTGTAGGAGGCTTCTTTCGCCATTTCGATGGCGTCGAGCGTCTCAGTGAGCGAGCCGATTTGGTTGACCTTGACCAGGATGGAGTTGGCCACTCCGAGATCGATTCCCTTCTTGAGGAACTCTGTGTTGGTCACGAAAAGGTCGTCGCCCACGAGCTGCGTGGTATCGCCCATCTTGTCGGTGAGGAGCTTCCAGCCTTTCCAGTCGCTTTCGTCGAGTCCGTCCTCGATGGAGATGATCGGGTAGCGCTTGGCGAGGTCGGCGAGGAAGTCGACCATTTGGGCGCTTGTTTTCTTCGATCCGTCGGACTTGTCGAAAACGTACTTCTTGTTCTTGTAGAACTCGCTGGCGGCGACATCGAGGGCGATGAAGATGTCCTTGCCCAGTTTGTATCCAGCTTTCTTGGTCGCGGCGGCGATCACTTCGAGCGCGTGCTCGTTGGAATCGAGGGCCGGGGCGAATCCGCCTTCGTCACCGACGGCGGTGGAGAGGTTTTTCGCTTTGAGGACGCCTTTGAGGGCGTGGAAGATCTCGGCTCCCATGCGAAGCGCTTCGCGGAAGCTGTCGGCTCCCTTAGGCATGATCATGAACTCCTGGATGTCGATGGGAGCGTCGGAATGGGCGCCGCCATTGAGGATGTTCATCATGGGCACGGGCAGGACTTTGGCGTTGGGTCCACCGAGGTATTTGTAGAGCTCCAGTCCGGACGCTTGGGCGGCGGCTTTGGCGTTGGCCAAGGAAACGCCGAGAACGGCGTTGGCGCCGAGCTTGGACTTGTTGGGGGTGCCGTCCAGGGCGAGCATGGCGCCGTCGACGGAAACTTGGTCGCAGGCGTCGATGCCGACGATTTCGGGAAGAATCAAGTCGTGCACGTTCGCGACCGCCTGGAGAACGCCTTTGCCGAGGTAGCGTTTTTTGGCGCCTTTGGGCGCTTTTTTCACAGGAAGAGCGCCGTCGCGAAGCTCGATCGCTTCGTTTTCGCCGGTACTCGCTCCCGATGGGACGGCGGCGCGTCCTACGATGCCTGAAGCGAGCACGACGTCGACTTCGACAGTTGGGTTGCCGCGGGAGTCGATGATCTCGCGGGCGTTAATATCGATGATGTCAGTCGTCATGATGTTTTTTGTGATTTTCTAGAGTCCCGAAGGAAAAGGCTGCTTCTTATGACGGTTGAAAAACGAAACGCAAGCGAGCATTTGGGAAGTGGACCGCCGGGGTTGGAAGGGGTGTTACAATCGCGCAAACCGCTGGCAATCGGGCGTTCGTCGCGACTAGGGCAGGATTCGCGCTTGTTGATCCGGAGTGGGGAGCGGGCAGGAGGCTTTGTCGATAAGGGAGCGTCTCCGCTCGGCAACTCGATCGTAGAACCAGTCGCGGAATCCGATCGGAAGGATGCGGAAAATCCGGAAGGTCTTCCAGAAGCCGCCTACGCGTTTAAGGATCTCGATCACCGCCTCGGACTTGGTGAAGAGCGCGCCTTCGCGGTCCAAGTAGACGATCGTCTTCAATTCGGAGGGGTCGCGCATGGAAGCGGGAAGCGCGGCGACGGCGGTCGTTCCTTGCAGCGGCGCGTACCGCAGGGTTTTGCTTTTGTCGATGCTCATGATCTGCCGCACGGATGTGTCGCAAAAACCGCATTCGCCGTCGTAAAAAACGATGTGGGTGAGTGGGCGCATTGTTAAAGAGCCGCGATCGCAGCGGAGCCTACCGCCCGCCGCGCGGCGTTCGCTTGGCGGCGCGCTTGGTATGGTCGGGCAGTTCCATGTAGGTTTTCTTCTGCATGCTCGCTTCGTACATTTCCATGAAACGGACGCCTTGACGAGGTTTTACGCGGTTTTGTTTTATGGCTTGGTCGATCTGCCTTTTCATCAGCCGGCAGAGCATGTCGGACTTGAACTGGACACCTTCCAGCACGTCTTTGACGCGATCGCCTTTGAGCGTGTCTTCAATGTAGAAACCGTCGTCTTCGTCGTCCTCGAGAAAGACGTGGGCTTCATTGACGCGGCCGAAGAGATTGTGGTTGTCGCCCATGATGTCCTGGTAGGCGCCGATGAGGAAGAAGCCGAGAAAGTAGGATTCGCTTTTCTTGATGGGATGCAGCGGGAGGTATTCCTTTTCGTCTTCCAGATCGATGAACTTGGAGACCTTCCCATCGCTGTCGCAAGTGATGTCGACGAGCGTGGCGTTGATCGTCGGGCGTTCGTTGTGACGAGTGAGCGGGGCGACGGGAAAGAGCTGGTCCAAGGCCCAGTGGTCGAGCAAGGACTGGAAAACGGAAAAGTTGCAAACGTATTGATCGGCAAGCAACTGCTTGAGTTGGACGAGTTCCTCGGGCGTGTAGCCGCCGTTGCTCGCTCGCTTGTCGAGCTTGCCGCAGATTTGCCAGAAGAGGGTCTCCGCTTGGGCGCGGCCTTTCAAGTCGAGATAGCCGTGATTGAAAAGCGAATACGCTTCTTCTTTCTTTTGCAGGGCGTCGTGAAATTTCTCTAGCCGCCCGTAGCGGACGCGTCCGTTGGCCATTTCGTACAAGTCCTGGACGACCGCGTCTTTGATGTCCTCCTTTTTCACGGTGAATGACGTTTCGCGGATCGAAATGCGGTCGACCACTTGGGTGACAAGTATGCTGTGCGGGGCGGTGATGGCGCGACCGCTTTCGGACACGATGTGAGGGCAGGGGACGTCGCTCGCCTCGCAGATTTGCTTGATGCTGAACACGACGTCGCGGGCGTATTCCTCGAGGGCGTAGTTGGTGGAGCTTTCCCAGTTCGAGCGCGACCCGTCGTAGTCGATGCCGAGACCGCCGCCGACGTCGAGGTAGCCCATGGGAAATCCCATTTTCTGGAGTTGGCAGTAGAAGCGGGCCCCTTCGATGACCGCGTTTTTGAGAGTGATGATATTGGGGACTTGGGAGCCGATGTGGAAGTGGAGGAGCTGGAGGGACGCTTGCAAGCCGGCTTCCTCGAGCAGGGCGGCGCCTTCGAGCATCTCGGTCGTAGTCAGGCCGAACTTGGCTTTGTCGCCGGAGGAGAGTGCCCATTTCCCTTCGCCGCGGGCGTAGAGTTTGGCCCGGAAGCCGATGATAGGGTCGATCTCGAGCTCTTGGCTGATGGCGATGATGGTTTTGAGTTCTGAAAGTTGCTCGGCGACGATGATGACGGGCTTGCCGATTTTCACTCCGAACAAGGCGAGACGGATATACTCGTCGTCTTTGTAGCCGTTGCAGACGAGGAGTTGCTCGGGATCGTTGTGCATGGCTAAGGCGATGAGCAGCTCGGGTTTGCTGCCGCACTCAAGACCGTATTGGAAGGGTTTGCCGGCGTCTTGAATCTCTTCGATGACTTCGCGGAGCTGGTTTACCTTGATGGGGAAAACGCCCTGGTAGCGACCGGGGTAGGCTTCTTCCGCGATCGATTGTTGGAAAGCGTGGTTGAGGCGCTCAACGCGTTGGCGTAGAATATCTTGGAAGCGAATGACGATGGGGGCTTTCAGCCCTTTGCTGGCAGCTTCGTTCACGACGTCGACGAGTCGCACGGATCGTTCGTCGGCGGCCGGATGGACGCAGAGGAAGCCGTCGCTGTCGATGCGGAAGTGGGATTCGCCCCAGCGATCGAGCCCGTAGAGGCGCGTCGAGTCGGCGACGGTCCAGCGTTTGCGTTTTTGAGCGTTCAAGGCGGTTGGCAGTGAAGGAGTTAGGTCCGATTAACCCTCAATCGGGAACGTGTCGATTTTGTTCCAGCCGCATCCTTCTGCGCTTGCTTTTTGAAATGCGGCTGGATTGAGTAGCCAACTTCTTTTTTCAAGAAACCGTACAAAGCAAACCTTTACGCACCACTCGATGGACTCACTCACACCTATTATCGCCCAAGCGGCGCCTTCCGGAGGCGGCGGCTCGCAGATCCTGATCCTGGTTCTCATGTTCGCCGCGATGTATTTTCTAATTATCGCCCCCCAGCGCAAGAAGCAGAAGCAGCACCAGCAGATGATCTCCGAGCTGACTACCGGGGCGAATGTCATTACTTCGGGCGGCATCTACGGAACGATCACCAACGTCAAAGACGACCGTTTCGTCGTCCGCATCGCGGAGAACACGAAAATCGAAATCACCAAATCGTCCGTCGCCACCGTCGTGGCGGGCGACTCCGAATCCGCATAGACCTATTCAACTTTTTCAATGGCCGCCTCCTTTGGGCGGCTGTTTCGCTTTTTTCGAAAACCAAACGTTTCAATCATGTCTTCGAAGCATCTCTGGAAACTCATTACGGCGCTGATTGTCGCCGCGTTCTCAATTTCCTACCTGATCCCGTGGGAGGACCAGGATTTCAGCGAGTACCTGCGCGAGGCGACTGACGACGCGGCCTTCACCCCGCTCCTGGACCGGGCCATCGCTTTGGAAAAGAGCGACGACAAAGTGGTCAGCGTCTACATGGCCCTCAAGTCGATCGCCAACGAAGAGCGTGTCGACTTGTCGGACTATTTCCCGCAGATCTACCTGGAGCCTTCGCTGCGCAATATCGAAAAGCGAAACGCGTTGCTTTTGAACGCGCTTCTGGACGACTCCAAGGCGGACTTGCGTCCCGGTCTGGACATTGCGGGCGGTGTGGCCATGACGCTCCAAGTCGACCCGAAAGCCCTGGCGGATGTTGACGATTTCGAGCGTAAGGAAAAGCTCTCCAAGGCGGTCGAGATCATGCAAAGCCGCGTCGACCTCTACGGCGTTTCCGAACCGATCGTCCGCGTCGTGGGCGAGGACCGAATTGAAATCCAGTTGGCCGGAATCAGCATCAAGGACAACCCGGAGATTCTCGAGGAGATCAAAAAGCCGGCGATCCTCGATTTTCGCGAAGTGCATCAGACGGCCCGGCCGGGAATCGACCCCGTGCCCTTCGGCTTCAAGGCGATGCCTTACTCCCGCGAGTTTGGGGGCGAACTTTTCGAGGAAGAGTTGTACGTGAGCCTGTACCCTGCACTGACCGGTAAGCACGTTGTCGACGCCCGACCCATGCAAAACTCGGTCGGCAGCTACGAGGTGTCGCTCAATCTAACCAATGAAGGGGCTGCTCTTTTCGGCGATATCACCACGAAACTTGCCCGTATCGGCCGCATTGCCATCGTCCTCGACGATGAGGTGATGTTGGCTCCGAATGTGAATGAACCCATCACTTCGGGCGCGGCGTCGATCACCGGCAACTATTCGCAGCGCGAGGCGATCGACACCTCCAATTTGCTCAACAACCCGCTCGAGTTTTCGCTCGAAGTGGCTGAGCTCTACGAAGTCGGCCCGACTTTGGCGAAAGACTCGATCGACTCCGGCCAGCGGGCGGCGCTATGGGGCGTTTGCTCGGTGGCGGTGTTCATGCTTCTGTATTATAGAATCGGTGGCGGAATCGCTCTGACGACCGTGGTGCTCAATTTGATTATCGTCCTCGGGGCCCTGGCGAGCGTGGGAGCGACGGTGACGCTTCCAGGGATCGCGGGTGTGATTTTGACGATCGGCATGGCGGTCGACGCCAACATTCTGATTTTCGAGCGAATACGCGAGGAGCTCAATATCGGCAAAAACCTAAAGGCGGCTCTCGTGGGCGGTTTCGACAAGGTGTTCTCGACGATCTTCGACGCCAACGTCACGACCTTCCTCGTCTCCCTAGTCATGTACTGGTTCGGCACGGGACCGGTGAAAGGTTTCGGGTTGACGCTCGCAATCGGGGTCGTGGCCACGATGTTCTGCGCGCTTGTGGTTAATCGCGTGATGCTCGAATTGCTCATCGAGACCGACCTGATGAAGCGATTCAAGATGCTGTCGATCGTTCGCAACCCGAAGGTCCCGTTCCTGAACTATCGCTTGCCCGCATTCGTGGCGTCGTGGTCGCTCGTGCTCATCGGGATCATTACGCTCTTCGCCAAATCCGACACGATTTTCGGCATCGATTTCACCGGGGGCGACGAGGTTTCGCTGACCTACGAACAGCGTATCGACGAATCGGATATCGCGAATTTGGTCACGGAGCAAAATCTCGGCGAGGTAACGCCGCAATACGTGATTCCTATCGGAGGGGGAACGGAAGTTTTGAAACTGCAAACCGCTTTCGAGGCGAGTCCGAAGGTTGTGGAAGCGCTGCAGCAATCGTTCCCATCGGCGAAATTCGAAGCGGTGGGAACCAATGTAATCGGTCCGTCGGTGGGCGAGGAGATTCAGAAGAACGCGTTTTACGCGATCGGCCTTTCGCTCGGCCTTATTCTCCTCTACATAGCGGTTCGATTTGAAATCGGATACGGAATCGGAGCGATCGTGGCGACCGTCCACGATATTTTGCTGACGATTGGCGTATTCGTGCTCGTGCCGGGGCATCAGTTTACCGCTCCGATGATCGCGGCCATCCTCCTGATTGTCGGTTACTCGCTCAATGACACCATCGTCGTGTTCGACCGGATACGCGAGGAGTTGCAATTGAAGCCGACTGCCAAGCTGCGAGAGATCGTAAACAGCGCCCTCAACGCGGTACTCTCGCGTTCCTTGCTGACGAGTTTCACGACGCTCCTCGCAGCGGTATCCCTATACGTGTTTGGAACGGGAATCATTAGCGACATCGCCTTTACCTTCGCGATCGGAATCATGACGGGTACCTTCTCGTCGATGTTCATCGCGAGCCCGGTATTCTACTGGTGGCACAAAGGCGATCGACGTAGCGTGGAAAAGAGCCACGACGTCGCTCCCGAGTACGAGTGGCAAGCCGGGGCGAAAGAGGCCAAGGAAGGAAGCTAGACTCCGCCTTGGCCCTTTGGGAATACAATCCTCCTCCTGCTGATCTTGTAGGTTCGTTTCGGAAACAACTCCACTTAAGCCGGTCGATCGCCGAGCTGGTCGCACGGACCGGGCTGCTCGAAGTCGAAACGGCCCGCCGGTTCCTTCATCCCCAATTGAAGGAAGTGGCGGACCCGTTCGAGATCCACAACCTTCAAGAAGCGGCTCAACGCGTCTGCCAGGCGATCGATCAGAATCAGCAAATCGTGATTTGCGGCGACTACGATGTGGACGGTGTCACCGCGACTACGCTGCTGGTAGATATTCTCCAAAAGTTCGATACGTTTCCTAAATACATTGTTCCCTTGCGCTTGGAAGAAGGATACGGACTGAGCCAAAAGGCGGCGGAGCGGGCATTGGACTGCGATGGCCAGGCGGATCTCTTTATCGCTTTGGACTGCGGGACGAATTCTGTGGAGGAGGCCGACTACATCCTTTCGCGAGGTTGCGATCTGCTCATCGTCGATCACCATCAAAGCAAGCGTTCTCTGCCGGAAGAAGCTTTGCTAGTAAATCCGCATGTGAACGAAACCGGCGATTCGGACGCGTTGAATTTCTGTACGGTGGCGCTTGTATTCAAACTCGCGTACGGCATTTTGAAGTTGAAGCGGAGAGACCAGGATTCCCGGGCCTTCAACATCGTCTTGCGCGAGTACCTGGATCTGGTAGCCATGGGGACGATTGCGGATTTGGTGCCGCTGACGAGCGAGAACCGAATATTCACTCGCATCGGGCTGAACGCTCTCCGTCGAACTAAGCGCGAGGGATTGCTGAGTCTGATGCGCGTGTCGGGAATGACGGCCAGCCACGGAGTTCGACCGGTGGACATTTCGTTCAAGATCGGCCCGCGCATCAACGCGAGCGGTCGCCTGGCCGACGCTTCAATGGCGGTTGAGCTTCTTCTCAGTTCGGATCAAGCGTTCTGTATGGAGACCTCGCTGCGCCTGGATTCATTCAATCGCGAGCGACAGGAGATCGAGAAGAAAATTGTCGAGGACGCGATGGCTCAGGTTGAGAAGGATCAGCTTTCCCACAGTGGCTTGGTGGTGTACGGCGAAAACTGGCACCCGGGTGTCGTCGGTATCGTGGCGAGCCGACTGACTCGGGCGTTTGACCGCCCCTGTATCGTTTTGGGAAAAGAAGGGGAACTGGCCAAGGGGTCGGGTCGGAGCGTCGAAGGCATCAACTTGGTAACGGTTTTGAGCGGCTTTTCGGACCATTTGGAAAGTTGGGGAGGGCATCCGATGGCGGTCGGAATTAACTTGAAAATCGACCGTGTCGACGCGTTTCGGGACTATTTTCAGAAAGCGGTTGCGGAGTTCGCGGAGAGCCAGCAATTCGAGCGGGTGATCGAGATTTCTACCTTTCTCGAGCTTGAGGAAGTCAACTCCAACTTCATGGAAGAGTTGGCGTTTCTCCAGCCCTTCGGACAGGAAAATCAAGAACCGCTCTTCGCGACGAGGCGGGTCGTGTTTAGACAGCGGCCGAAAGTGTTCAAAGAGGATCACTTCCGGTTCAATCTGATCGACCAAACGGGACGTCTGATCAATGGCGTCGCCTGGAAAATGGCCAAACGTATCCCTGAAGTCAATACACCGGTCGATATCGCCTATCGGTTGGCGTGGAACTCCTATGGCAACCAGAAGATACTCCAGATCGAACTCGTCGATTGGCGGCCGGCTCAGTAGGGCGCGCGGTTGGGTCGCGGGAATCGCGGCGAGCGCCCTTTGGGTCGCCGGTTGTGGTGGACCAACGCAGTCGCCCGAGGCGGTTTTTCGGCAATTTGAATCGGCTTTGAAGGCGAGCGAGGCCCATCGTTTCGATGGATTGGTGTCGCGGAACACACTTGACTATTTTCGCGGAATTCAGCCGTGGATCGTCCGCGGCGACGCGGAGTCGATGAAAGCGCTCTCGGCCTTCGACCGCTACATGGTTCTGAGTGTCCGAATGAATCTGACTGAGTTGGAACTGCAGGACTGGCTGGATTGGGACGCGCTGCTGCGCTCGGAACACGCCGTGGACGCGGTCAGCGGATACGCGCTCGACTTGTTGGAAGACGCGTTTTTTAGAGTGTCGCTCGGCGAGGTGGATTCCGTGAATGGGGTGACTGCGGGGCGATTGTATCGCCAGGGAACGCCGACTGGACTCAGTTTGCGTTTTGCCCGGGAAAACGGTTGGAAGATCGAGTTGACCCAGTTTTTTCGGGACCAATTCGATCAACAACTTGAACCGTATTTGTCGGACGAGTACAGGAATCGGGACTTGGTTTGGGAGCTGCTGACGGCGCAGCGCGGCGATCGGGCGGATCGCTCGCTGATTCGTTCTAGGATTGCCAGCGAAGAAACGGCGCCCTAGCGCTATTGGAATGAGCGAGTCGAATCGGATCCGAGTGGGCGTCGTAGGCGCGGGAGCCAATACGAAACTGAAGCACATTCCGGGTTTGCAAGCCATCGAGGGCGTGAGCGTGGATGTCGTTTGCAACCGGACCGAAGCGTCTTCGAGGGCAGCCGCGGACGCGTTCGGAATCGAACGAATTGCTCGCAGTTGGGAGGAAGTCGTGGCGGACGACGCCATTGATGCGATTTGCATTGGAACTTGGCCCTACCTGCACGCCCCGATCACTATCGCCGCGCTGAAGGCGGGGAAACATGTGCTGACAGAGGCCCGCATGGCGATGAACGCCGCTGAAGGCGAGGCGATGCTCGCGGCGTCCCGAGAGCGGCCGGACCGGGTGGCTCAAATCGTGCCGTCTCCGTTTACGTTGAAATGGGACGCGACGATCGCGGCTTTGCTGCAGTCCGAGGCTCTGGGCGCGTTGCGCGAGATTAGCGTCATCAAGACCTTGCCGATGAATGTGGACGCGTCCGCTCCGATCAACTGGCGCCAGTCGATCGAGTACAGCGGCAACAACACGCTCATGTTGGGAATCTACTACGAGGTGGTCCAGCGATGGCTTCAGCGGGAGCCGCGTCGCGTGTGGGCCCACGGGCGTATTTTCACGGGAGAGCGCAGCGATACGGAATCCGGATCGACGCGGCGGGTGGAAATCCCGGAAACGATCACCTACATGGCCGACTACGAGGATGGCCTGCAATTGACGGGATTGATGAGCGGTGTGGAGTCCGGGAGCGGCCGGGACGAATACGCGATTAGCGGTTCGAAGGGGACGCTTCGATTGGATTTAAAGGCGGGTCAGCTCTATCACGCGCCGCTCGGAGGCCCGGAAGTGGCGGTTGAGCCGCGGCCGGAGGATGTTTCGGACTGGAATGTCGAGGCGGACTTCGTCGCCAGCATTCGCGACGGCGCGCCAGTCCGGCTGACTTCCTTCGAGGACGGAGTGAACTACATGCGTTTCACCGACGCTGCTCGGGAGTCGTTCGACTCGGGCGGGCGTTGGGTCGATCTTGCCTGAATCGAAGGGACTTAGCTGCCGGGTTTTATGGCGGGAATGTCCTTGAGGTGGTCGGGCAGGTTGTCGGGGTCGAAGGTGGGGAAGCCCATCTCGAGAAGGGAAACGAACGGGCAGTCGAAGGAAGCGTTGCCCTGACTGCGGTCGACCAAAACGGCGAGTGCGGCGACCTTGCCGCCTTCCTCCCGCACGATATCGATCGCTTCCTGAGCGCGACCGCCGCGCGTGACGACGTCTTCGACGATAAGGATGGGCTCGTCCGGCTCGATTTTGAAGCCGCGTCGAAGGACGAGCTTGTCGTTCTCTTTTTCCACGAAAATATAGCGGGCTCCGAACTGGCGGGCGACTTCTTGTCCAACGACGAGACCGCCCATTGCGGGCGCGAGGACAGTTTTAAAATCGAGCGCTTCGAGCTGAGGCTTGAGGAGCTCGATCAAGCGGGTGACCTCTGCCATGTGCTGGCAAACCTGAGCGCACTGGAAAAAATACTCGCTGCGCAGTCCCGAGCGTAGGATGAAATGGCCCTGAAGCAGGGCCTGCGTGGACCGGAAAATACCTAGAACTTCCTCTTTCGTAGATTGCATTGCCCGAGAACGTTGCCGACCGAGTTGAAAGAATCGAGGAAATTGTGCGTCGCGGATTGCGCCTCCCTAGGGAACTCCGGCGAATTCTCAGGTACTAACGGTTCATGCCGATAAATTAGGCAAGGACTTGCAGCCCAGAACTGCCTGTCTATACTGTATATCAAACGAGTAAACTGTGGACCAAGAAGCGACAATATTGACCGGCGGATGGCTCTGGGGAGGGCTGTGGGTGGTGTACGCTTGCTTCTACGGTCGATATTTCAAGCACGTGGCCCGTCGGGCGAAACCGGACGCGAGCTACGCCGAAATTCCCGGTTCTCGGGAGCGGTTGCTCGCCAAGCAGAAGTGGTGTTACCGTTTCGCAGGTTTCATGCTGATTCCGGCCGTTCTGGAGACGTTGCACAGCAGTGTGTTCACCAGCGTGCTAATCACCGTGCTCCCGTGTGTTTTCGGACTTTGGGTGATGCAGGCCGTTTGGCGGGAAGTGCTCCACTCGAAAATCCCCGAGTCGAGCTCGTCGGCCAAAGGCTCGCAACGATAGGTTCTCCTCTCATAATCCTACTCCTAATCGTAATCTTAATCCCACGAGAAGGGAGTCGGGGGTGATTAGGATTAGGAGTATGATTAGGATTATGATGTCTTAATCGACCGGGCTCATTCCGAGCCGTAGGGACTTGCGAAACACTACGATCTGCATTTCGACGAACTCGTCCGAGATATTCGCCCGCAGACGCATGCTGTTCTCGCGCGAGAATTTTTTGAAAAGCAAGTTGAGCCCTTTGTCCTCGACCGTTCGCATCTCCGCCCGATCGCAATTCCCCATGTATTCAAAAAGGAACTCCATTCCGGCCGCGTGCGGCGACATCTCGATTTGCATGCCCTGCAGATCGCGGCAGAAGCTTGAAATTTGTAGAAAATCCTCGGCCAAATCCAGCAGTTTCAGAGTTGCCCGTCGATCGGCGTTCTCCTCGATGTCGGCCGGTTTCAACCGGTTCTTCACCTCGTAAGGAATCTTCAAGCCGGGCAGTCGTTCGAAGGCCCACTTCTTTATGGCGTGATGGCAGGAGACTTTTTCCAGATTCGCCTGGTCGACGTACTGGATATTGGCGATTTGATGCTGCTTGAGGGCGTCGGGCTCGATTCCCTCGTCCTCATGAGACTCCAGTTCGGAGGAGAGCTCGACGAGCGTTTTTCCGATGACCACGGCGTTTTGCTTCGGCTCGTGGCTGAGCAAAGTGCCCACGCCTCCGCCTCCCAGGGCGAGTTTTCCCTTCTTCTTTTCCTTCTCCGGTTCTGCAAATGGGCTAGGCATATCGACAGTTTCTGTCGATTGCGGGAGTTAGCCGTAGTCACGTTGCGGATACAATCAAGAGCTCTCGGCCGAACCCACCTGTTCGACAGTGCATTATTGTACCGCATTTCGGCGTCGGAAGGATAGATCCAGCGAGCGAAAAAATGGCTGTTCGGGAAGGTTTTTCCCAGCGATTCCTAAGGGGGTATGAGCGATAGAGCTTATCGGGATAGGGCGGGACGCGCTCCCTTGAAGGAGGACCGCGCGGGGAGAAAGGGGAGTGACGCAAAGAGTCCTAGATCGAACTACTATCGAGGGGTTGGAGCGATTGGAGGTCGACTGCCAAACCGCCATTTCTGGACTTTCTTTCTCTCTATGCAAATTCGCGTTGCAATGGCACGGGCGGGCCGTTCCTTTTTGACTCGCCTCGAATGACGCGCCTTTAACGATTGGAAAACCCATTATGAGTACTGCATCTGACGGAATGTCCTACAACCCGGGCGGCAAGACGATCCAAGTCGTCGAGCCTGGCTCCTTCGAATTTGGCGTCGCCGCCTTGGACCACGCCCACATCGACGGCATGGCGACCGCGCTGGAAAACACGGGAGCGCGCTTGAAATCCATCTACGAGCCGAACGCGGAGAAAGCGCAGGCGTTTCAGGAGAAGTTCCCGCATGCCCAAATCGTGGATTCGCTCGACGCGATCTTGAAAGACGACGCTATTCGTTGCGTCGCGGCGGCGGCCATTCCGTACAAGCGCTGCGAGCTGGGTCTCAAAGTCATGGAGGCGGGCAAAGACTACTTCACCGACAAAGCCCCGTTTACCTCGCTGGCCCAACTGGAGTCCGCTCGGGAGGCGACGCAGCGCACCGGCCAAAAGTACATGGTCTATTTCAGCGAGCGGCTGCACAACGCGCCGACCTACTACGCAGGCGAATTGTGCCGGAGCGGGAAGATCGGGCGCGTATTGCAGGTGATGGTGATGGCCCCGCATCGTTTGAGCAAGGACGCTCGCCCCGACTGGTTTTTCGAGAAGGAGAAGTACGGGGGAATTTTGACCGATATCGGAAGCCACCAGTTCGAGCAGCTTTTGCACGTTACCGGAGCTAAGGACGCGACGATCAACTACTCGCGGGTCGAGAATTTCAACAATCCGGACAAGCCGGAGTTGGAGGATTTCGGGGAAACCTCGCTCACCATGGACAATGGCGCTTCCTGCTACTGCCGCATTGACTGGTTCACTCCGGACGCCGCCCGCGCCTGGGGCGATGGCCGGCTTTTTGTCCTCGGAACGGAAGGCTACGTGGAAGTGCGGAAGTATTTGGATATTGGGCGCCCCGACAGCGTCCCGAGCGTCTTTCTCGTCAATCACGAGGAGGAGACGGAGACGCGTTTCGAGGGCCCGCAGGCCTTTCCGTTTTTCGGCGAACTGGTGCTGGACATGGTCAATCGCGCCGAGAACGCGATGACTCAGGAGCACGCGTTTAAAGCGGCGGAGCTTTCCTTGAAAGCCCAGGAGATCGCGGACGTGGCTCGGGGCTGAACGAGGTCCAATCGCAATCGATATTCGAGATTCCCGCAAAATTCGTTTTCGCGAACGACCTTTTCCGTTGAGTTCTCTCTTTGGATTCGGAACATGGATGTCTTTTCCGCGCCGAAACGGCGTTCTGTTCCTTCCTAAACCCTTATTATGCACTCCTCCCGCAAACCCCTCTTTATTGGAGTATTCCTCCTCGCATTCCTATTTCCGAGCCTCGCTTTGGGGCAAGGCTCAAGCCCGATCGACACCGGCGACACCGCCTGGATTCTGGCGTCCAGCGCTCTGGTGCTGTTCATGACGATTCCCGGATTGTCGCTTTTCTACGCTGGCCTTGTGCGCGGGCGAAACGTGCTTTCGGTGCTGATGCACTGTTTTGTGCTGACCGCGCTTATGAGCGTCATTTGGCTCGTGGTCGGCTACAGTCTTGCATTTTCGACCGTGGGGATGGAAAGCGGGAAAGTCGGCTTGAACGCGTTCATCGGCGGACTCGACAAGTTTTTCCTCAAAGGGGTTTCCACAAGTTCGGTATCCGGTACGATTCCCGAGATACTACTCGTCCTCTTCCAGATGACATTCTTCATCATCACCCCGGCCCTCATGGTCGGCGCCTTTGTCGAGCGGATGAAGTTCTCCGCCATGCTCTGGTTTTGCGGGCTCTGGGCGATCTTCGTCTACCTGCCGGTGTGCCACATGGTTTGGGGCGGCGACGGCGGCTATCTCTTCGACATGGGCGTCATCGACTTGGCGGGAGGATTGGTCGTCCACATCACCGCTGGGGTGGGCGCTCTGCTCGCCTGTATTCTAGTCGGCAAGCGTCGCGATTATCCGAAAGGGCAGATCCTTCCGCACAACTTGCCGATGACCGTTACCGGCGCTGCCATGCTCTGGGTGGGCTGGTTTGGATTTAATGGAGGCAGTGGGCTGGCGGCCAACGGCGACGCGGCCATGGCGATTTTCGTCACGCATATTTCCGCTTCGTGCGCGGCCTTGGGCTGGATGTTCATCGAGTGGATGAAAAATGGGAAGCCAAGTATTCTCGGCACGGCGACCGGCTCCATCGCGGGCTTGGCGGCGATCACTCCCGCCAGCGGTTCGGTGGGCCCGCTGGGAGCGGTGGTGATCGGGCTCGTGTCCACGATTTTGTGCTTTTGGATGTGTACCGCGATCAAGTCCAAGTTCCAGTACGACGATTCGCTCGACGTGTTTGGCGTTCACGGGATCGGCGGGCTTGTCGGCACCGTTCTGGTGGCGTTTTTCGGCGCCCCGGCCCTCGGTGGACGCGTTGAGGGACTTGAAATGGGCAAGCAGCTGGGAGTCCAGCTGTTCGCTGTTGTCGTAGTTACCGTAGTTACGCTCGTCGTTAGTTATGTGATTTTGAAGATTATAGATAAGACCATTGGCTTGCGCGTCGACGAATCCGACGAAGTCAGCGGTCTAGATCTCTCTTCGCATGGAGAAACCGGATACAACGACTAGTCCAGAAGACGATCAGAATCATCGCGAAGTCGAAGTTTTCGGCAGCCTGTTTTGTCCTTATTCGAAACAGGCTCAGCGTTTGCTTGACGAGAAAGGCGTTTCCTACCGGTACCGCGAAGTGCCGATGGTCTTCGGCTGGAAGCTCCCGCTCAAGAACTATCTGGAAATGAAGCAGCGTTCGGGCGGACAGAAAAAGGTGCCTCAGATTTTTATTGGCGGCGAGCACTTTGGCGACGAGGAGACCTTGTTCGCGGGAGACCGTGATGGCTCGCTCGACGCGGCCTTGGGGCGGACGCGTTCGGATTCGTAGGGCCGCAAAGAAGGTAGGGCGGTATCGCCGAGACCGCCGCAGAGCCTAAAAGGGTCTTTCGGTACGCTGCGGCTCTGATCAGGGGCTGCAATTTGACCGCACTCTCTCAAAAAGAAAACCCGCCGGGACGGCGGGTTCCACCTTTTTATTCATAATTCGAGGGTGGAACGCGCCGTCCCGGCGGGTTTTCGCAATCGAGACGCGCAAAAAAAACGGCGCCGCAGAACGCGACGCCGCTGTTGAAAGGATTGATCCGGTTTCCGTTTACGCGGTGGCCACGGCGATGGGCACTTCCGAGATGGTCTTGAGCACGCGGGAGCAGATCTGGTAAGGGTCGCCCTGCGAGTTGGGCCGGCGGTCTTCGAGATAACCTTGGTACTTGTCGTCTTTGACGAATGCATGCGGCACGCGGATGGATGCGCCGCGGTCGGCGACTCCCCAGGAGAACTTGTCGATGGACTGAGTCTCGTGCAGGCCGGTCAAGCGCATGTGGTTGTCCGGTCCGTAGGCGGCGATGTGCTCGTCCTTGTTCTTCTCGAACGCGTCCATAAGCGCTAGGAAGTAGTCCTTGCCGCCTACTTCGCGCATGTGTTTGGTGGAGAAGTTGCAGTGCATGCCCGAGCCATTCCAGTCGCCGGTGAACGGCTTGCAGTGGTACTCGACGCTTACCTCGTACTTTTCAGTGAGGCGCTGGAGCAGGTAGCGAGCGACCCAAACGTCGTCGGCGCAATTCTTGGATCCCTTGGCGAACACTTGGAATTCCCATTGGCCTTTGGCGACCTCGGCATTGATGCCTTCGTGATTGATGCCAGCAGCGAGACAGAGTTCGAGGTGCTCGTCGACGATTTCGCGAGCGAGGCTGCCCACGTTTTCGTAGCCTACGCCGGTGTAGTATTCACCTTGTGGATCCGGGTAGCCGGCGTCGGGCCAGCCGAGCGGACGTCCGTCTTCGAAAAGGAAGTACTCTTGCTCGAGTCCGAACCAAGCGTCCGGGTCGTCGATGATCGTGGCCCGGTGGTTGGAAGGATGCGGATCTCCGTTGGGAAGCATCACCTCGCACATGACGATGAACGCGTTGTTGCGTCCCGCGTCCGGGTAGAGCTTAACCGGCTTGAGCATGCAATCGGAGTCGCTGCCGTCCGCCTGTTGCGTCGAGCTCCCGTCGAAACCCCACATGGGGCAGTCGTCGATCGACTGGGGCGCTTCTGCTGCGATGCGCGTTTTTCCTCGGAGATTGGGGACGGGCGTATAGCCGTCGAGCCATATGTATTCGAGCTTGTATTTAGCCATAATTGTTGTCGTTTTTTTAGGGTTTAGTTTTTCCCGAAAGTGATTTGCGCCTTCCAGGAGCATAGGTGCCATTTAGGAACGGGCTACGACGTCAGCAAAAGATGCGCCTATATTCAATAAATTTAGCAAACTAGTGAGAAATAATGAAAAGTGTTCATTTTCACTCTGCGGAACGCTCAAAATAGTGCATGAGAGAGATTAAAGATACGCAGCGAGCGACGGTTCGGATTGGTTACGACGGACGGGTGCACAAAACCTATCGTGGGCCTCAAGCCGAGGAGCGATTCGAGAACGAGGTGAGAGTCCTCAAATACCTGGAGTCGAGAGGATGCGAGTTCGTCCCCAAATTGCTAGAGTCCGATCCGGATTCCCTCTACTTGGTGACGAGCAATTGCGGGGCCCGGGTGGAGGACACTATCAGCGCGGCGCGCACGGCGGAGCTCTACAAGGAGCTCGAGCGGGACTATGGCGTGCGGCATTGCGATCCCTTCGCTCGCAACATCACTTACGACGCCCGGATCGGGCGGTTTTGTATCATCGATTTCGAATACGCGGTGATCACGGAAACCGGAGAAGGGCTCTTGCAGCCCGAGAACAGGTCGGACCATGAGCGAAGATAGCGGAGAGGCGGCAGCGACCCGCTTGCGCTGGAACGGGCTGACGGATGTGGGCAGGTTCCGCCAGAACAACGAGGACGCCTTTCTCGCCCTCAATTTCGACGCTCGGGAAGTCCGCTACTTGGGGAAGAACGGCGAGGCCCAAGTCAACGGTGAGGATTTTATATTCGCGGTGAGCGACGGGATGGGGGGCGCCAACGCCGGCGAGTTTGCCAGTAAGATCGCCGTGGACAAGATCACCGACCTTCTGCCGAAGAGCTTTAAGCTGGGCGCGCTCGGTCTGGATCGAGGCTGCCAGCAAATACTCGTCGAGCTCTTCAACCGGATTCACTCCGAAATGCACGCTATGAGCGCCCACTACGAAGAGTGCCGCGGAATGGGAGCGACGCTCAGTTTGTGCTGGTTCACTCCGGGCGTGGTTTACTTCTGCCACGTAGGCGATAGCCGGATCTACCACCTTCCCAAAGACGGAGAATTGAAACAGATCACCATCGACCATACCCACGTCGGCCATTTGGTGCGTCAGGGCGCGATCACCGAATTCGAAGCGCGAACGCGTCCGGACCGAAATGTTCTCAATCAAGCCCTCGGAGGAAATGTACAAAAAATCGACCCGCAAGTCGGCTCGATTACAGTCGAACCCGGAGATCGCCTCGCCCTGTGCACGGACGGCGTGACCGACGGAATCTCCAATCGGCGTATCAATACGCTCTTGGCATCTCCGCCCGCTCATCTAGAGTCGGTCAACGACGCGGAACGCCTTGTAGTTGACGCGAAGCAAGAAAGCGGACGCGACAATCTCACGGCCCTCGTCGTGGCCATCGACTAGCATGGCGAGCGTTTCGTCTCGCGTTCGAGAATCTCGTTCGACGTTTCGGCTGAGTGTTGTTCGCGCAAACTGGATACCATCAGCTTGTCGCAGAGGCGAGTTGCGGCGACGCGGTTGAAGATCCTATAAGTAGTTCGCCCGCAACCTGTAGATTGCGACGCATGGCTATCGGGTGTTGCATTTTCCGGGTGAGGGACGAGATGCAGGAGATGCCAATGTCCTTGAAGGGCATGCGAATCGTAGTGACTTGCTGCGCGCCTTTTGGGGGCGACACGCCGTCGTAGCCGGTGACTGAGCAGTCGTCGGGCACGCGGATTCCGCGCGCTTTCAATCCCGCCACGAGGTGGTAGGCTTGGTGATCCGCGCCGCAGACCCACGCCGTGACGCCATTGTGGCGAACCGATTGGGCTACCTGGTCGACGAGGCGCTCGAGCGGAGTGGTTTCTCCTGGCTTGAGGTTGAGTACGAGGCGGGTGTCGAGATCGAGTCCAAGACGATAGACGTTTTCGAAGTAGGCTCCCAGTCGTCGTTTCACCCAAGGCGTATGGACCGGGTATTTCCAACTCAGGAACCCGACCCTGCGATGCCCCAGATCGTACAGGTGCTGCATTATGCGAGTGATGCCGCGATACTGATCCTGGCTGATGCAATCCACATCCACAGTGTCGTAGTCCTCGAGCGCCGACACGGTGGGGAATTTGACCATGATATTGGAGACCGCTTCCTCTTTGAAATTGTAAACGAGAATCACGCCTTTCCAATGAACGCAGCTGACGTTTTTGATGATGCGTCGCGAACGGGCCGCGGGAAGAAAAGCAATTGGGTCTACAAAGTGGATCTCGATTGCGAACCCTTCGGACGCCGCTTTTTCGCTGATGCCTTTAATAATCTCATTGGCGGTTTCGCGGGCTAACTTATTGGATTTTTCAGCACCGACGAGAACGGCGATGGTGTTGCGCTCGTCGGCTTCCTTGCTCTGGGCGTTGCGCTGGATCGAGTAGCTGTAGCCCAGCTCCGCCGCCAGTTGGAAAACGGCAGCCCGAGTTTCCGGGTTGATTTTCGGGTGGTTTGTAAAGCAGCGCGAAACGGTCGTCGTGGACAGATTCAGCTTGTCCGCAATCAACTTTTGGTTCGGTTTTGGCATGTCTCTTCAGGCGAGAAATCGAATACTGAACAGTGTGAATGTCGTGGACAACGGCGAGACTAATTTGAGACTGTGTCCTTTCCGGCTCTCGACGGCATCGACCGTCTACCAGGCGAGGATGAACGCTAGTCGAACGAGCCGCTACCAAGTAGCGATCTCAAGAGAGGTAGCGTCCGATCTCCGAGCGGACACAAGTAAGCGAGTTTTCGTTGGTCGCTCTATTTGACGATCATCTGATCGACCGATTTGCCTGCGGGAATCATCGGCAGCACGTGCTCGCTGTACGGTGTGATCACGTCGAGGACGAAGGCCTCGTCGCTGTCGAGCATCTCTTGGATGGCGTCGCGCAGTTCCGACCTTTTGTGAACGCGGCGGGCCGGGAGTCCGAAGCCGTTGGCGATTTCCACATAATTTGGATACAGCCCGTCGAGGTTTTCGGGAGAGCCGATATTGTTCTCGTCGCCGAGAATGGTGTTGCCGCGGACGCTATCGTAGAAGCGGTCTTCCCATTGCATCACCATGCCGAGGTGCTGGTTGTTGAGGATGAGCGCTTTGGCGGCAATCTTCTCGATCTTGGCCGTTGCGAGTTCTTGCACGTTCATGACGAACGATCCATCTCCATCAATATCAACGACTTGCTTGTCGGGGCATGCCACCTTGGCTCCGAGGGCGGAGGGATAGCCGTAGCCCATGGAGCCGAGTCCGAGCGAGGAGATGTGGTGACGCGGATAGGCGAAATCGTAATATTGGGCCGCCCACATTTGATGCTGCCCAACGCCCGTAGTGATGATGGCTTCGCCGTCGGTCAGCTCATGCAGAACGCGAATCGCCTCCTGTCCGAGAATGTGCGGGCTGTCTTCGTAGGAAAAGGGAAACTCCTTTTTCCAGGCATTGATCTGATCGACCCAAGCGGAGAGGTCGGGCTTCTTGAAGTCGATTTGCGCCGTGAGCTCGACCATGCGTCCGAGGGCCTGGCGGATTTCGCCGACGATCGGGTGGTGGACGATCTTGTTCTTGTTGTGCTCGGAAGCGTCGACGTCGAGGTGGACGATTTCCGCTTGTGGGGCGAATTTGGATACGTCACCGGTAATGCGGTCGTCGAAACGGACGCCAAACGCGAGCAGGAGGTCGCAATTGTGTACGGCGAGGTTTCCGTAGGCCGATCCGTGCATTCCGAACCACTTGGTGGAAAGCTCGTGCGTTTCCGGAAAGGCGCCGACACCCATCAAGGTGGAAGAACAGGGAACTCCCGTCTTCTCGATAAACGCCCGCAGCTCGGTGTATGCCTCCGCGGATACGATGCCGCCGCCGTAGTACACCATGGGGCGTTTGGCTTCTTCGACGAGATGGAGGATGTTGGTGAGATCCTTGTCGCTGGCGAAGGACGGCATCTTTGAGTCGCGCAGAACGATCTCGCCCGGCCAATCTGGGACGATTTTGTTTTGCTGCACGTCTTTCGGAATGTCGATGACTACGGGGCCGGGCCGACCGGAAGTGGCGACCTTGAAGGCTTCCTTCACGGTGTAGGCGAGGTCGTTGATATCCATCACCAAGTAGCTGTGCTTGACGACGGGAAGGGTCATGCCGAAGAAGTCGGTTTCCTGGAAGGCGGCTTTGCCGATAAATTTGGAGTAGACCTGGCCGGTGATGCAGACGATCGGGGTGCTGTCCATGTAGGCGTCGGCGATGGCGGTCATGAGGTTGGTCGCTCCGGGGCCGCTGGTGGCCATGCAAACACCGGGTCGGCCGGACGCGCGGGCGTAGCCTTCGGCCGCGAAGGAGCCGCCTTGCTCGTGGCGGGGCAGAATGGTGCGGATGCGGTCCTTGGCTTTGGCCAGCGACTGGTGCATCTCCATCGAGGCGCCGCCCGGGTAGGCGAAGATGTCGGTGACTCCTTCCCGAATCAGAGATTCGACGAGGATGTCGGCTCCGTTCATTTCGGCGGTGCTGGCGGGAGGCTTTTCAAGATCGGTTTTCGTGCTCATCTGGTTTTATAGGTCTTATGGGACGTATAGGACTTATGGCTTAGGAGGCGGCCTCGCTCATGTCGATGATTTTACCGTCGTCGATCTCGCCCAAAGTCCGGAATCGGGCGTAACGCTGGTCGAGCAGCTTTTCAGGTGACAGCTTGCGCAATTCGGCTAGTCGCTTCGCCAGTACCTCGCCGACGGCTTCGGCGGCCTCTTCGGGATTGTTTTGGGCGCCGCCCATGGGTTCCTCGACGATGTCGTCGACGACGCCGAGTTTTTTGAGCAGCTCCTGGTCGCCCAGTCGGAGCGCTTGAGCGGCTTTCGACGCTTGCGAACGGTCCTTCCAGAGGATGGCGGAGCAGCTTTCGGGGGAAATGACAGAGTAGTACGCGTTTTCGAGGATGAGAACGCGGTCGGCCACGGCAATGCCCAGCGCGCCGCCGGACCCGCCTTCGCCCACGACGACGGTGATGATGGGCACGGTCATGCGGCTCATTTCGCGAATATTGACGGCGATGGCCTCGGCGACATGGCGCTCTTCGGATCCCACGCCCGGATAGGCGCCGGGAGTGTCGACCCAAGTCACGATGGGGAGACCGAACTTTTCGGCCATCTTCATGAGGCGCAAGGCTTTACGGTATCCTTCCGGATTGGGCATGCCGAAATTTCGGAGGATGTTCTCCTTCGTGTTGCGGCCCTTTTGCTGGGCGATGATCATGACCGGCTGGCCGTTGAAAAAGGCGGTGCCGCCCAGGATGGACTTGTCGTCGCGAAATTGCCGGTCGCCGTGCAGCTCCTGGAAGTCCTCGAAGAGGGCGTTGACGTAGTCGAGCGAGTAGGGGCGGAGCGGGTGGCGGGCGAGCTGGACTCGCTGCCAGGAGGAAAGGTTGGAGTAGATCGAGCGCTTGGTCTTTTCGATCTTGTCTTCGATCGCCTTGATCTCGCTGGAGACGTCGATGTGGTTTTCTTCGGACAGCTGGTGAAGCGCGTCCAGCTGCTTAATCAGACCGCGAAGCGGCTTTTCAAAGTCGAGAGCATATTTCATGTCCATAGGCCTGATGCGTAAAAGGGGGCGGAATATGAGTGTGGGAAAGTGAAAGTCGAGGCTAAATGAAACGGCCGAATTCCGGTCACGTTGAGCTGAGATCGCCCTGGGTTTTGGCAGCGCCGGGATTCTTGAGCTCCTCTTTCCAGCCGGCGATTTTAGCCTGGGCGCCGAAGTGTTCGGCTTTTTCCTTCGAGCCGAGCTCGAGCCAGATGCGGGAGAGGCTGGTATTGATAAAGAGATCGTCGGGCTGAAGCGCGTGGGCTTTTTCCGCAGCGGCGAGGGCTTCCGGGTAGCGTTTTTCCGAGTAGTGGATCTCGCATAGCGCGTGCCAGCCGCCAAAGCTCTCGGGAGCCGTTTCGAGGAGCGTTTCCAGCTTGGAAACGGCCAAGGAGCTGTCGCCCATGGTGAAGTCGAAAGTAGCGTCTTCGATCGCGGTTTTGATCTCGTCTGAATCAGTCATATAGGAGGAACGCGGAGCCCTGCCGTGTTCTGACGAGAACGGTAGGCGAACGTTCAAGAATTGTCTAG
Organism: Opitutaceae bacterium; assembly: GCA_028284235.1. Taxonomy (GTDB): domain Bacteria; phylum Verrucomicrobiota; class Verrucomicrobiia; order Opitutales; family Opitutaceae; genus Pelagisphaera. The sequence goes on along the minus strand of JANQSC010000064.1, from coordinate 7,867 downwards.
TTAACCCGGCTTATTTTGGTGGATGTGGAGTGGTAGGGCTGGCGCTTGCGCCACGCCGCGAATGTGGCTTAGAATTGAACCTACGCGGCGCTTCGCAAGCGAAGGCCCCACAGTTTCCTATGAGTTCAGTCGCTATTCTCACACAATCAACATCGCGTCTCCATAGCTCAAAAATCGGTACCCGCGGTCGATTGCTTCTTTGTAAATCGTTTTCAGCCAATCGATTCCGTCGACTTTTCCAGGCGAGAGAAACGCGGAGACGAGGCAGAGAAGCGTGGATTTGGGGAGGTGGAAGTTGGTGATGAGGGCGTCGACTCCTTGGAAGTCGCATGGCGGGTAGAGGAAGAGGCCGGCCTCGTCGATGAACGGCTTAGTTCCGGGTCTGCTGGCTTTGCCCAAAAAGTCCTCGACGCTGCGGACGCTGGTGGTACCGATGCAGACGCGTCGCCGGCCGGTTTCGGGAGCGGAATAAAGGGCGGACTGGGTAGAGACGGGGATCTCGTAGATTTCCCGGTGAATCTCGTGCGTTTCGACGTCGCCTTCGCCGAGGGGCTTGAAGGTGCCCATGCCCACGTGAAGAGTGAGATCGTGGAATTGGACGCCCTTCGAATCGAGCTCGCTCGTGAGGGCTTCGGTGAAGTGAAGCCCGGCTGTCGGGGCCGCGGCGGCGACGGGCCGGCCTTCTTGGGCGTAGACGGTTTGATAGCGTCGCCGATCGCTGGGATCGCGGGCGTCGTCCGTTTCCCGCCGAATATAGGGCGGTAGGGGCATTTTGCCGTGTTTCTCGGCGAGCTGGCTCACCGTTTCGCCTTCAGGAAGTGCGAAGGCGACCCGGTACTCGGCTTGGTCGTTCTTTTCCATCACCGCAGCGGTGAAGGTCCCTTCGAGACCGAAGGTCGAGCCGACGGGGAGTTTCTTGCCCGGCTTGAGCAAACACCACCATTCCTCGCGAAGCGAGGAATGAAGGGTGAATTCTGAAGAGTGAGGATTGAATTTCTCGGCTGTTGTAGGTGGGACGGGGCGGAGGAGGAGGCATTCGACGCGGCCGCCGGTGGGGCGTTGGGCGAAGAGACGAGCGGGGAGGACTTTGGCAGTGTTACGGAAGAGGGAGTCGGTCGGGGCGAGAAATTCGGGCAGGTCGCGGAAGTCGTGATGTTCGATGGACTGGGTGGCTCGATCGACTACAAGGAGCCGGGAATCGCCTCGATTGGCAGGCGGCTGCTGGGCGATCCGGTCGGCGGGCAAATGATAGTCGAACAAGGCGGTGTCCATTGGAAAGACCGGCAGTGTTCCCAAGGGGAAAGCCGTGTCGAGCGCTTATTGGGCGCGTACGGATTTTTCGTAAAAAAGCCCTTGATCTTTGTGGCAAAAGTCCAACTCTATGCGGCCTTTTACTGGCTCTGGTAGGATACTCAAGTGGCCAACGAGGGGAGACTGTAAATCTCCTGGGGAAACCCTACACAGGTTCGAATCCTGTTCCTACCACCACTTTTCCACGGGAGAAACGGAAGCCGGTTTCAGGCAACTGTCCGCGAGGAAAGCGTTTTCCGCAGGAACAGGATTTGAACCGCAAGGTTTGACGGAGCGAGGCTGACTGCGACGGCGCTGCAAATCGTATCATGTTGCGGGTGGGTCGTCGTTCAACTCATCCGGATATCCAATGAGCATTAGTTCATGGATTGGGTGAAACGGATTTGTTTTTCGGATACGAAACCGATAGCCACCGACTTTCTCGTCGATGAGGGCTTTGACTCCGAAAAAGTCCTTAGCTGTGTGGTAAACCGAAATCGCCAATAGTGGACGATCTCGTTCAATCGCTTTTAATGCCCCTTCTACAGCCTCCAGCTCAAGGCCTTGGATGTCCATTTTAATGAGTCCAATTTGAGGGCTAGAAACACTGGACTCCGAGATATATGTATCGAGTTTCACCACAGGAACTTCTACGCTGGAAAAACTGCGCGACCACTCTTCCTCGTCGTAGAAGCTCGACCCGGATTTGTTTTGAATGAGTCGATCAATTTTGTCTCGAGATCCAAGTCCGGTCCTTTCGACAATTACTTTCTCCCTGTCTATTCGATTTTGATCGAGCGATTTCTCGAGGAGATCAAGATTCCTAGGATCTGGTTCGAATACGATTATCTTGTGGCAATCCAATTCGTTAAATATGAGGGCGGAATCCCCAATGAACCCACCGCCATCGATAATGATCTTGCCTTTCAAGAATGCGTGAAGGTCGACGATCTCTCGAAGGAAATACAATCCGCAAAGATAGAAGAATACGGTCTCTTCGTATTTGTCTATCGGCAGACGGTATTTCTGCTTGGCGTCGAGGATCGCGGCAGCGACTTGGTCGCGAATGAGCAGATCTGACGCGCTGTACAAAAGCTGCTCAGAGTACTTTACGTCCTTTTGGTAGGCGTTAGGCACTAGTATCCGCTGATGCAGTTCCAGCACTTTGTCTACAAGCAGGACGCTTTCTTGATCGAGCCCGTTCTTCAATCCTCTAATGAGATCGGGTAGGTCGGCACGATGTTCATTGAGGTACGACTTCCAATTGTCGGGCCACCTTGAGTGAACATGAACATACGGATTCGATGATCCCGAGAAATTCGATACGTGCCCCATAATTCAACTACAAGATTCGATTGATGCGAGACTCTTGATGAGTCTGCGAGATTTAATGTAGGATCGATACGGCAATCGCAAGAATCAAGATCGCGTGAAATCTTCATGTGGGCCGTGCCGTTGTTTGTGGTCGGCTGGGTGGTTCTCTCAATTGCAGAACCGATTCCGAAGGGGTTGCCATCCGTAGTGAAGTTCTCGACTCAATCTGAACTACGGGTGAATTCTCTGATTCAACAAGTTGCTTGGTTCACAGCATCCCATGTTCTTCGAAGCTGTACCAGCCGACGTTGAGGGGATCGGCGTTGGAGTTGCCGAGGATGATGTGGTCGAGGATGGGGACGCCGACGATTTTGGAGGCTTCGCGGAGTTGGCGGGTGATTTTTATGTCGGCCGCGCTGGGGCTGGGGTCGCCGCTGGGGTGATTGTGAGCGCAAATTACAGCGCTGGCGCTGTAGCGTATCGCTTCTTTAAATACCTCTCGAGGGTGCACGAGACTGCTGCTGGCGGTTCCCGAGGTGGTCTCGCATAGTTTGACGACTCGGTTTTTCCGGTTGAGACAAAGTGTCCAGAACTTCTCGACTTCGAGTCCGATCGATCGCGGCTTCATGAATTGATGCACTTTTTCGGGCGTATCCGCGATGGGGAGCTCCGCGTGCTCCGAAGCGAGAATGCGTCGCCCAATTTCCACTACAGCGACTAGTTGCAAGGCTTTGACTTTTCCGATGCCTTTGATGTCGCGAAACTGGCTGTCTTTCCAAGTAATGAGCTGGGCGAGCGATCCCGATTGAGCGAGAAGCTGCGAGGCGACGTCGAGCACGTTGAAGCCTTTACTCCCGCTGCGCAGGATCATGGCAATGAGTTCGGCGTCGCTGAGGGCGTGGGCTCCCAGTCGTTCAAGTCGTTCTTGCGGTTGTTCGCTGGCGGCGATTCCGATGAGTTTGGATTTTGCAGGCATCGATGGGGCCGGTTTGCGACGGGCGCGGGATCGCCGACGGTCGACCGGTGAGTAAGAGTTGGATTCTGGATGTTCTCCCAGAGGAGAAAAGCGAGTCGCAGGAAGGATTCAGATCCTGGTTACTCGCGTGTGGATTCTGGATTTAGAATCCGTTTGTAGTGGATTGGGAGCAAGCAGAAATTGGGGAGAGTTTCGGTAGCTCGTAGGGCCAGCGCTTGCGCTGCGCCGCGTATTCAGATCAAAACCTTACTCACGCGGCACAGCGCGAGCGCTGGCCCTACGATTCGTCTTGAGATAAGATCTACAACCCTAGAACCGCCGCACATACCCGTCACGGCGGAGGCGTTCGAGTTGGCGCATTTGGGCTTCTTCGGCCATTTGGGAGACGAGCATGCTGGCGATGTCGTCGCGGACCTCGGTGAGCGGCACGTAGCCTTCGTCGCGCCGGTCTTCGACGAAAACGATGAATACTTTGTTCTTCAGCTTGATGGGCTCGGAATGCTCGCCCACGCCGAGAGCGAAGGCCTCTTCGGCCAATTCGGGAATCAGAGCTTTGCGCTCGACCCATCCCCAGTCGCCGCCTTTATCGCGTTTGGGGTCTTGGCTGTGCTTCTTGGCGAGTTCGGCGAAGTCGATGCCGTTCTCGAGCTGGCGAGTGATTTCCTCCGCGGTCTGGTCGAGCAGGTCGAGATCCTCGTCGGTGAGTTTGGCCAGGATGATAAGGCGCAGGTGGACGGCCTCAGGCTCGTAGAATTGGGCCTTGTTCTCGTTGTAGAATCTCTCGACGCGGACCGGGCTGACGAAGCTCTCCGACTTGGTCATTTTCTGGCGCATGAATCCGACGATCATCTCGTCGCGGATCTCGATGTCGTACTCGTCGGGCGTTTTGCCGACAGACTGCAGGTAGGCGAGGAATTTGGAGCGGTCGTTGTCGAATTGCTCGATAATGTTCTCCTCCACCTGATTGCGGATGTAGCTAGCCGGGATCTGGCCTTTGTCCTCGAAAAACTTTTTCACGATGAGAACGTTGTCAGTCATCGTTTGGATAATCTGATTTTCGGCCTCTTCGAGCAACTGGTTGAATTTGACCAGATCGCCTTGGGAATCCAATTGAATTTGGGAGTAGTAGGGCATGATCTGGCGTCGCACGTCTTCCGCAGTGAAGATCTTTTCTTCCGCGATGGCGGCGATCCCGTTGGCGTAGCGGGCGTTGATGAAATTATCAACATCTTCCTCGCTCAACTGGGCGAACAAGGAGAGTGGCGTGGCGAGCAGCAGGGCGAAAAGCGTGGGTCGAGTCATGGCGGGAATCGGTGTGTGGTGACGTTTTTTATGTATCGCTATGGAAATTTCTCAAGAAGACAATAATTTCGTGGAGTCGTTTCAGAGCGTTTTTGGCGGTTAGGCGTGGAAAGCGGCTTCCCAGCTTGATGTACGCGTCCGCTCCGGACCGGTTCAGTCGGCACTTCAGCCGGTTGCCTTGCGCTTCGACTGAGAGGACGCCTTTTTGTTCCGCCAAAACGCGTATCTCGGCCAGTCGGAGCAGAGCCTCGACTTCGGGCGGGTATTTCCCGAATCGATCGACGGTGTCTTCCTGGAGTTCGCGGATGCGTTCGGGAGTGTCGGCCATGGCCAGCCGACGGTAGAGATCGATGCGCAGTCGCGTCTCTTCCAGGTAGCTGGCCGGGATCCGGGCCTGCATGGGCTCGCACTCGCCTTCTTTCAAGTCGATCCGTTTAAGAACCGTGTAGCCGTCCTCGTAACGGTTGACGCCTTCCATCTGTCCTTCGCCTTGGTAAATGAAATCGAGTTTGACCTGGGCGCGAATGGCGATCGCCGTCGCTTCGCCTTTGAGTCGGGCGATGCTTTGTTTGAGCAGCTGGCAGTACAGTTCGAAGCCGATGCCGACGATGTGGCCGCTTTGCTCGGATCCGAGCAGGTTGCCGGCGCCGCGGAGCTCGAGGTCCCGCATGGCGATGCGGAATCCAGCTCCGAGCTGATTGTGCTGGCGGATGGCTTTCAAGCGCTTGCGAGCAATGTCCATAAGCCGCTTATGCTTGTGCAAAAGCAGGTAGGCGTAGGCCTGGCGCTTGAAGCGGCCGACGCGTCCGCGGATCTGGTAGAGCTGCCCGAGGCCGAATCGATCCGCGCCCTCAATGATGATGGTGTTGCAATTGGGAATATCGAGGCCGGATTCGATGATCGTCGTGCAAACCAGGACCTGGTAGCGCTGGTCGACGAAGTCGATCATGACGCGTTCGAGGGACTTTTCTTCCATCTGCCCGTGGCCGATCCCGAACGAGATTTCCGGCATCAATTCCTGCAAGCGCAGGCAAACTGTATCAATCGACTGGACACGGTTGTGCAAGTAGAAGACCTGCCCGCCGCGGGCGATTTCCTTGCGGATGACTTCCACGACTAGTTTCTCGTCGTAGCTTTTCACGATGGTCTGGATGGGCTTGCGCTCGAGCGGAGCGGTTTCGATGACGCTGAGCTCCCGAGCGCCCGTCAGGGCCATGTAGAGCGTGCGCGGAATCGGAGTCGCGGAGAGCGTGAGAATGTCGATGGACTCGCGCCACTGCTTGAAGGCTTCCTTGTGCTTGACGCCGAAGCGCTGTTCCTCGTCGACCACGACGAGACCGAGATCCTTGAAGGCGACGTCTTTCTGGATGAGTCGATGGGTGCCGATTAGAATGTCCACGTTTCCTTCTTTCGTGGACTTGAGGATGGCCTTGATCTCGCGTGGCTTGCGAAACCGGCTCACCAGTTCGACTACGATCGGGTAGCCGGCCATGCGATCGCGAAAATTGAGAAAATGCTGCTGGGCGAGGACGGTGGTCGGAACGAGGATGGCCACTTGCTTGCCGTCCATGACGGCTTTGAACGCGGCCCGAATGGCGACTTCGGTCTTGCCGTATCCAACATCCCCGCACACGAGTCGATCCATGGGTTTGGCTTTTTCCATGTCCGCTTTCGCGTCGATGATGGCTTTCATCTGGTCCGGCGTTTCTTTGAAGGGAAATGCGCTTTCGAATTCGCGCTGCCATTCGGTGTCAGGCGAAAAGGCGCAACCCTGGCTCAAATCGCGCTTCGCTTGGATTTGCAAGAGCTGGGCGGCGAGGTCGAGGGTGGCCCGTTCCGCCGCTTCGCGCGTTTTCGCCCAGCGATTGGAGCCGAGCTTGCCGAGTTTGGGGCGGGTTTTGGTGATGCCGACGTAGCGGCTGACGAGGTGGGATTCCTGCAACGGCACGTGGAGGAGGATGCCGTCCTCGAATTCGAGCGTGAGCACTTCGCGGAGCTGGCCGCCGATATCCACTTTGGTGATACCGCGGTAGAGGGCGATGCCGTGCTGGAGGTGCACGACGAATTCGCCGTCGACCAATTCGGCGAAATCGAGCAGCTGATCGACTTGGGACTGGGAGACGAGCGCTTTTTGGCGGGAACGGACCTTGCGGTTGCGGCGGCGTCCGAAGAGTTCGGTTTCGGTGACGAATACCGCTCCGCTCGAACCTTCGAGCAGCGGCCAATCGAGGGCGACGAGGTTTTTGCGAAAATGGATGCGAAACCCCTCATTGAGATCGCCTTCCCAAAAGAGCGGATCGAGCTCGGCGAGTGACTCTTCGCTGTTGACGATTTCCTTGATCCGATTCTGGTCGCTCTCGTTCGGAAGAATGAAGACGAGTCGCTCGCCGGACTTCCCCCACGTTTGCAATTGTTCGAGAAAACGGATACGGGCAGCTTGCTCGTCCGCGAGGCGTTCGTGGGCGAGGCTGGATTCGTCGGGATAGGAACGGTAGAAGTCGAGCGACTCGGCCTCGTAAACCTGGGCGTTCGAATCGTTCGAATCGAGATCCAGATCGGAAAAAGTGGCCCAGTGGTCGTCGACGTTCGCCCGTTGCTGGAGTAAGCGGGTCCAGAACAACCCTTCGCGGCGCTCGGAGTCGCTGCTATCCGCCGAGGAGTCCATCGCTTCCAGCAAAGAGTCTGGCTCGACGAGCGCCCAGGCGGTTTGGGAAGGCAGGTAGTCGATGATGCCATTGGCCGAACAGTCGAGGCTGAGTCGCGGCGACGCGGCGATGGCAATCGAGTCGACGGATTTGCCCGAACGCTGGGTGACGGGGTCGAGGGTTTTGATGGATTCTATTTCGTCGCCAAAGAAGTCGATTCGATAGGGCTGGTCTTCAGTAATTGGGTACACGTCGATCAAGCCGCCGCGCTTGGCGAATTGGCCCGGCGCCTCGCAGAGCCCTTCGTGATCGTAGTCGAGCCGCTCCAGGTCCTCGATCA
>JANQSC010000061.1 GCA_028284235.1 Opitutaceae bacterium | reverse complement strand
CCTATCTGGGGGCGAACCCTTCGGGGCAGCGTCCTTTTTCGCGCTTGGCGGCGTTGCAGCCGAGGGCCAAGGCCCTACGGGCATTGGCGCCGCGCCCGCGCCTTGCCAAACGCGAAAAATGCCAGCTGCGACGCATATTCGGATTTATTAGACAGTCTCTTAAACGGGAATACTCTCTCGTTTTTCAGTAAACCGTTCTCTCGAGTGTTCGAGAGTGACAATTCCCTGTCTGCGCCTCAGAGTTCTATTCTCGGGCGCTCTTGCGGTCGCAAGCGGCGCCGGTTGTTCGAACTAGATTGGCTGCTATGAAGACTGGATCCTTCGTTCTCTTTTTCTCCGCGTTCCTCGCCTGCTCGCTCGGCGCGAGCGACTCGAAACCCGCGTTTTCCAATTTGGATGTATTCGAGCTCGAATACGCGGACGACCCGAGGATCTCGCCGGACGGGAAGTCGATCGTCTATGTTCGTCGGGGGATGGACATTATGACGGACAATAGCTTCGGTCGTCTTTGGATTTTGAATTCGGATGGAACGGGGCACCGGAAACTGACTTCTCGAGAGGTGAACGAGTCCAGTCCGCGCTGGTCGCCGAGCGGAGATCGGATCGCGTTTGCGAGTTCAACTGAATCTGGAAGCGAGATCTATATTTACTGGGTGGATACGGGTCAGTTCGGGCAGATTACTCGGTTGGATGGATCGCCCTCGGGTCTCAGTTGGTCGCCGGATGGGACGCAGATCGCGTTTTCGCTCAAAGTGGACGGAAAGAAGGACGAGCTGGTAAAGGCGCCGAAGAAGCCGAAAGGGGCGAAGTGGGCGGATCCGCCTCGAGTGACGACATTGTTGAAGCACGAGCGGGACGGCTCGGGCTATATCGAGCCGGGATTCTCGCACTACTTTATCGTTTCGGCGGAAGGGGCGACTCCGCGTCGCGTCACTCGCGGGGACTTTCACCACAGTGGAACGCCGCAGTGGGCAAAAGACGGAAAGTCGCTCGTGTTTTCGGCGAACCGCAATGAGAATTGGGAGTTCGAATTTCGAAATTCTGAATTGTATCGGGTCGATATTGATACGGGGGACACCGTTGCCCTGACCGATCGGAACGGGCCGGACTACAGCCCGTTGGTGTCGCCTGACGGCGAGACGATCGCGTATCTGAGTTATGAGGACAAGGTGCAGGCCTATCAAATCCCGAGTCTCTATCTCATGGATTGGGATGGTTCCAACGCGCGCGAATTGGATTTTGGGTTGGACCGTTATATAACGGGATTGAAGTGGAACGCGAAGGGTTCCGGTTTGTATTTTAAATACGACGACAAAGGGAACACGAAGATTGGGTTCGTCACGTTGAAAGAGAAGTTTCAAATGGTTGCCGACAGTCTGGGCGGAACCTCTCTTGGGCGCCCGTACGGGGGAGGATCGTTTTCGTTGGCGGACGACGATTCGATTGCCTACACGCTTTGCTCGCCTTGGCACCCGGCGGATATCGCCCGGGTGGGGAAAGGTGGAGAACGCGAGCGGCTGACGCGATTGAATGCCGATTTACTCGATTATCGTGACCTGGGGGAAGTGGAGGAAATCTGGTACGAGTCGACTTTCGACCAGCGCCCGATGCAGGGCTGGATAGTGAAACCACCCCAGTTCGATTCATCCAAAAAGCACCCGCTTCTGGTTGAGATTCATGGCGGCCCGATTTTGAACTACGGAGATCGGTTTTCGGCGGAAATGCAATTGTATTCGGCAGCGGGATACGTGGTATTCTATCCGAATCCGCGCGGCAGCACGGGTTATGGGGAGGAGTTCGGGAACTTGCTGTTCAACAACTATCCCGGAGAGGACTATTTGGACATCATGGATGGCGTCGACTTTCTATTGGAGCGCGGGTATATCGATGAATCGCAGATGTTTGTTACGGGCGGCAGCGCGGGCGGGATTATGAGCGCGTGGATCATTGGCAAGAACAACCGTTTCGCGGCGGCGTCCGTTGTGAAGCCGGTCATGAATTGGATCAGCAAGACGCTGACCGCGGACAACTACTATGGCTATGCGGACTATCGTATTCCCGGCCAGCCATGGGAGAACTTCGAAGCGTACTGGAATTTTTCGCCGATTTCGTTAGTGGGGAATGTGGAAACGCCGACGCTGGTGATGGTGGGTACGAGGGACTTGCGCACGCCTATTTCTGAAGCGAAACAGTTGTATCACGCGTTGAAGCTTCGGAAGATCCCGACGGCCTTGGTCGAGATCCCTGGCTCGTATCACAATATTTCGAGACGCCCGAGCCAGCTGATAACTAAGGTGGACCACACGCTCGCCTGGTTCGCCAAGTATCGAGAAGAGTGACGTTATAGAGTAGGTTGAATAGTACTTCTTCCTTTTAACAGTGATCTCTTCGAGATCAAATTCCATCCCGTCAAGACGGGATGGAACCAGGATCCCCGTCGGAGACGGGGACAAGGATCTTGCGGGAGTCCTTTTCTGAAATTTGCAATAAAGGAGAGGTGACAGCTCAAATTGATAGATCCTTGTCCCGCTAAAGCGGGATCATTGTGACGCGTTAGCGTCATTTCGCCACGAGGCGACTGTTAACGATACGCTAGAATTTGCCTCGGAAATAGACTTTGAAACAAATTCTAGATCGCTTGGGGTCGGGGGCGTTTGATTCCAGCGATGGCGGACATGATGTTGTCGGCGATGCGCTGGTAGCGTTCTTTGCCTGCGGACCGGCCGGGATCGTAGTCGGCGGGTTGTAGGGGTTTTCCGTATACGATGTGGATGGACAAGTTGAAATTGGGAAGGCTGGCGTCTTTCGGGAGCGCTTTGTGGGCGTTGAAGATCCGGCAAGGGACGATGGCGGTTTGGGATTTCGCGGCGATGAGGCCAATGCCGGGTTTAGCGGATTGGAGCTCTCCGTTCGGGCTTCTGGTGCCTTCGGGAAAGAGCGTGAGCACGCTGTCTGCTTTGAGCGCGGCGAGGGTGCGTTTCATCGCTTGGATATCCGATTCTCCGTCACGGTCGATAGGGATGGCCCCGACCGCGTCCATCCATCCGGCCCCGATACCCGGTTTCCAGAGGGTTTTACGAGCGAAGTAGGTGACGATGCGCAGGATGTTGCAGCCGAGCAAGGGCGGGTCGAGATGGCTGGCGTGGTTGGAGGCGAGGATGATGGATCCGGTTTTGGGGACGTTTTTCAGTCCGGCAACGTCGCCGAGCAAGAGGACTCGGTAGAAGGAGCGGATAAACCAGAAGCTCACCCAGTAGACGCGCTTGTCGAATTTCATTGAGCGGCGGCGATTTCCGTTATCAACTCGGACACGCGTTCGACGACTTCTTCGAGGCTCAAATCGGATGTATCCAAAAAGGTGGCCCCCTCGGGGCATTGGAGCGGGGCGGTTTTGCGGGAAGAGTCCAGTTTGTCTCGTTTTTCGATGCTGTCGGCGATACCTTCCTTGGCCCGACGTTGGGCTCGTTTTTCGGGATCGGCGAAAAGAAAGAGACGCAAGTCGGCGTCGGGGAAAATGACCGAGCCAATGTCGCGTCCTTCCATGACCAATCCGCGAAACCCGTTCTCTTTCGCGACTTCTACTTGGGATCGCTGGTAGTCGAGGAGAAAGGCTCGGAGTGAAGGGATCGCGGCGAATTGGGAGACGTTGTCGTTGACGATCTGGCTGCGAATGGAGTCGTCGGGCGTCCATCCGTTGAGGGTGATGGAGGCGGTGGAGTCGGAAAGAGTGGTTCCGAGCGCGAGAGCGTCTAGCCCGGCTGTTACCGCGTCACTGTCCTTCGGGTCGACATCGGCGTCGAGCAGTTTGCGCGTGACGGCGCGATAGAATGAGCCGGTATCCACGTGCATGAAGTGGAAACGCTGGCTAATCGCTCGCGAGGTGGAGGATTTGCCAGCGGCGGCGCCGCCGTCGATAGCGACGATGTGAAAATTGTTTGGGTCCATGAATCGGCGAGTCGTTTCGAACTAGATGGCGGCGTGCTGGAGACTTTGCTGGCGGGCGGATTCGAGTGTATTGAAAAAGTCGGGAAAGGTTTTGCGGCAGCAGAGCGGATCGACAATTTTCAGCCAGGGTTTCCCGTCGCCGAGGGCGTCGTGGCTGCCGAGAATGGCGAAGCTCATGGCGACGCGGTGGTCTTCGTAGGTTTCGATGGTCGCGGGATTGAGGAGGCTGGGCGTGATTTCGATCGAGGATTCGGTTTCGTGGACGGACTGCCCGAGGCTGGCGAGACCGGAGGCCATGGCTTCGATGCGGTCGCACTCCTGGTGGCGCGTGTGGCCGATGCCGGTGATCCGAGTGGGGCCGTTGGCGAGCGGGGCGATCGCGGCGGCGGTCAGGAATGTGTCGCTGAATGCGTAGAAGTTGGCGCTCATCGACGTGACGGGTTTGTATTCCAGCTCCGTCCGCACGATCAGGCTTTGCGGTGTCCATTCGAGATCGGCGCCGGCTTGTTCCGCGATTCCGGTGAAAGCGAGATCTCCCTGCAATGAATATTTCGATACGCCTTCGATTTCTACGGTTCCGCCTACGGCGAGCGGGAGGGCGATGAAGTAGCTTGCGGCGGAGGCGTCGCTTTCAATCGTGTATTCGCTGGTTGGGGCCAAGTAGGGCGATGGGTTGGCTTGATAGGTTTCTTTGGAGCTGTGTAGATTCAGTGGGGGAATGCCGAAGCTCTCCATCATTTTGAGCGTCAAGTTGATGTAGCCGCGTCGAATCGTGGCGTCGCTGAGCGTGATCTCGAGCGCGTCTTTGGCGTAGGGCGCGGCCATGAGGAGGGCGGAAACGAATTGGCTGCTTTCGGAGGCGTCGACGACGGCGGTTCCGCCGTTCAGTCCGCTGGGGTGGATGCGGATGGGGAAAAACCCGTTGGAGGTATCGATTGCGCATCCCAGTTCCACGAGGGTGTCGACGAGCTTTTGAATGGGTCGTTTCCGCATGGCTTCGTCGCCGTCGAGCTCGAATTCACCGTCGGGGCAAATCGCCAGCATGGCGGTGAGAAAGCGGGCGGAGGTGCCGGAATTTCCGATGTTCAGTTTCGCGTTCCGGTTCGGGATTAATCCGCCGCAACCGGTTACGGTGATCCGCTTTTCGGACGGGTGGGCGTCGATGGCGATTCCGAGGGTTGCCAGGGCGTCGAGCATGATTTCCGTGTCGCGGCTGAAGAGGCAATTCGCGAGGGTCGTCTTCCCGTCGGCCAGCGCGGCGATGAGGAGGGCGCGGTTGGTGATGCTCTTCGATCCGGGCACGCTCACTTTTGCCGCGGCGGGACAAGTGAATGGAGTTACTGGATACGGATCTTGCATGATGCGGGTTGCCGGATCGGTCATGCGTCGAGGGAATCGCGGAAGGATTTCCCGTCGGCCAGTTTCTCGAGGATGGAAAAGTCGTCTTCGTTGGCGATGTCTGCTCGCAGGGCTTGTAGTTCGTCTTGAAACGCGTCGAGCGATCGGACGATTTCGGCTCGGTTTTGCGTGACGATGTCGCGCCACATTCCGGGGTCGCCGGACGCGATTCGGGTGGTGTCTTTGAGGCCGTTGCCGCAGAAACGGGCGGCGTCTGGGAGCGTTTGCGACAAATGGCGGGCGAGGCAGGAAGCGACTAGGTGTGGAAGGTGGCTGACATTGGCCACGAGGGCGTCGTGCCGCTCGGGGGTTTCCTCGACGACGATGGAACCGATGTCCTTCCAAAACTTGGATACAATCTCTCGGGCGTTCGAGTCGGATTCGGCGAGCGGGGTGACGAAGCAAGTGGCGTTTTCGAACAGATTCGGAGTGGCGTTGTCCATACCCGTTTTTTCGGAGCCGGCCATGGGGTGGGAGCCGATGAATCGGGCCTTGTCGCCCAGGGCGTCGCTGCATTTGCGGCAGAGCTCGCTTTTCACGCTGCCGACGTCGGTGACGATGGGCTGGTTTTCGAGTCCGGGGGCGATGGTCTGGGCGAGGTCGATAATCCGTTCGACGGGGGCGCAAAGGACGATGAGGGAACTGTCGCGGCAGGCGTCGTCGATCGACTCGGGGGCGTCGTCGCACCAGTCGAGTGTCGAGAGCGTTTCTCTGATTTCCGGTCGGCGGGCCCAGACGGAGATGGTTTGGGCGAGGCCCTTTTGGCGGGCGGCCATTCCGATTGACGCCCCGAGAAGTCCGGGGGCGATGACTGTCAGTTTCTCAATCACGAGAGAGCGATTCAAACGCTTGTTTGGGCGAGGTCCAGCAAGTGTTTGAATTCTTTCGCTTCGACGGGCATGACGGAGAGCCGGGAATTGCGGACGAGATGGAGCTCCTGCAGGGTGGGGTCGGCCTTGATTTCTTTGAGCGTGACGGCTCGTTTGAGCGATTTCAGGGCCCGGATGTCGAAGGCGGACCAATCGCCTTCCTTGGCGGTTGGGTCGGGGTAGGCGGCGCGGGCGACTTTGGCCAGCCCGACGAGTTCTTTGGCCTTGCCGCTGTGGTAGAAGAGGACGAGGTCTCCGCGGGCCATTTCACGCATGAAATTCCGGGCTTGGTAGTTGCGGACGCCGTCCCAGAGGGTCTTTTTCTCCTTCAGGAGCTGGGTCCAGGGGTAGGTTTCCGGTTCTTGCTTTACGAGCCAGTAGCGCATGGTAGTGGTTGGAGGGGAGATTGATAGAGCCGTGGACGAAAATCGAGAACAGATTGAAAAAGCGCGTAAAGCGAAACGGTTGATCTACATTATAATGACGATTTTCATCGTTGTGCCGATAGTGATACTCGTAATGCGGTCGTAAATTCTGTCGAAATCGGCCGGTTGGGTTATGAACCAGTCAATTTCAGTTATTCGGGCGATTATGGTGCTATTCTGCGGAATGGGGGGCTACATGGTCGCGTACTCCTTTCCAGACATTGAATCCTCGCGTACGTTGGCGACGGTAATCGGCGTGTTGCTCGGCTTGTTTCTGGCGCTGATAGACGTCCTTTTGAAAGGGTTTTCTCTGCGGGCATTGTCAGGGCTGACCTTCGGTTTGCTCATGGGGGTGCTGGCGTCGCATTTTATTACGATTTCGCCTTTGTTCGACGGGGGGGACGCGGAAGTGATCTACATCTCCAGGTTGTGCGTTTTCATTGGAGTGACCTATCTTTCCACGGTCATCGCTTTGCGGGGTCGGGACGAGTTCAATTTGGTGATTCCCTACGTCAAATTCGAGCCGCAGAGCGTGGAGGTGCCTTTGGTGGTTCTCGACACGGCGGCCTTGGTTGACGGGCGCGTGGTCAAACTAGCGACGGCTCGCTTGCTCAGCGACGCGGTGGCGGTTCCCAAGTTCGTGATCGACGAGCTTCACGAGCAAAGCGCGTCGTCGATCGTCGAGGAGAAGAATCGCGGGGCGCGTGGACTTGAGACGATCCGCGAGTTGAAGGGGATCGCTCACTTGAATTTTCGAGTCATCGACAGCGAGATTGAAAACAATGACAGTCGCGACGACAAGATGCTGTTTCTTGTATCCAGTAGTAAAGGACGTTTGCTAACGACGAGCGAATCGCTGTTGCAAAAGGCGAAGCATAATGGCGTTCCTTACGTCGATGTGCTCAGCTTGAACAAGGCGTTGTCGCACGAGGTGGTCGTAGGCGAAGCGGTTTCAGTGGCGGTCGTCAAGGCGGGCAAGGAAGACGGCCAAGGCGTCGGCTATTTGGACGACGGTTCGATGGTCGTGGTCAACCAGTCGGCGGACCTGATTGGTTCGAACGTGCTTGCGGAAGTCGAGAGCGTGATTCCGACTAGCGGCGGTCGATTGGTATTCGGAAAGTTGTTGGGGGAGAATAACTAGCTCTGCTCGAGACTGGCCAAAGGTTGCAAGACGTAGGGCTGGCGCTTGCGCCATGCCGCGTGTGTAAACAACAATTCAACCTACGCGGCGCTTCGCAAGCGAAGGCCCTACGATTGGCTAGAGGTGGCGTTAACGTGGCTACTCTTTGACCTGCAGTTTTCGCGAGCGAATCGTTTCGAGAAGGTCCTCTTTGAATGCTTCGGCGCTCATGGTTCCTCGGTCGCCTTCGAATCGGGAGCGAACGGATACGGTCCCGTCTTCGGCTTCCTTGGGGCCGACGATGAGGACGTTGGGGACTTTATCGAGTTCCGCTTTGCGGATTTTCGCTCCGAGTTTCTCGTTGTGCAGGTCGGCGGTGGCGCGAACGCCGCTCGCTCGCAAGTCTGAGAGAAGGGTTTTCGCGTAGTCGGCGACCTTGTCGCTGATGGGGAGGATACGAACCTGCTCGGGAGCGAGCCAAGTCGGGAAGTCGCCTCCGAAGTGTTCAATGAGGAAGCCGATAAAGCGTTCGTGGGTCCCGAGCGGGGCTCGGTGGATACAGAGTGGCGTTTCTTTAGTGTTCTCGCTGGTGGTGTATTCGAGGCCGAAGCGCGCGGGGACAGCGAAGTCGACTTGGTTGGTGGCGATGGTGAACTCGCGTCCGATCGCGCTCCATACTTGAACGTCGATTTTCGGTCCGTAGAAGGCGGCTTCGTTGGGAACTTCGACGTAGTTGATTCCTGAGGACTTGAGCACGTCTCGGACCATGTTTTCGGTTTTCTTCCAAAGTTCGGCGTTGTCGACGAATTTCTTGCCGAGCTGGTCGGGGTCGTGGGTGGAGAAGCGCATGAGGTACTTGTCGAAGCCGAAGAGCTTGAAGTACTTCAGGTACATCTCGTTGACCGCGTTGAATTCCTCCTCGAACTGTTCTTCGGTGCAGTAGATGTGGGCGTCGTTCATCTGCATGGAGCGAACGCGCATGAGGCCCATGAGCTCGCCCGATTGCTCGTAACGGTAGCAGGTGCCGTATTCCGAAAGCCGGACGGGCAGGTCGCGATAGCTGCGCGGGACGGCGGCGTAGATTTTGTGGTGATGCGGGCAGTTCATCGCCTTGATGAAGTAGCGCACTTTTTCGCCGCCGGCTTCTTCTTCGAATTCCATGGCGGGAAACATGGATTCTTCGTAGTAGGGGAGATGTCCGCTGGTGTGGTAGAGCGACTCTTTGGCGAGGTGGGGAGTGCGAACGCGATCGTAGCCGGCTGCGAATTCGGTTTCTTTGGCGAGTTTCTCGAGTTCATCGACGAGTACGGTGCCTTTGGGCATCCACAGTGGAAGGCCGGGCCCGACTTGTTCGGAGTCGAAGGTGAAGAGCTGCATGTCCTTGCCAATGCGGCGGTGGTCGCGCTTTTTCGCTTCCTCCAGCATTTCGAGGTGCGCGGCGAGTTCGTCCTTGGTGGCGAAAGCGGTGCCGTAGATGCGCTGGAGCTGTTTATTGCTGGAGTCGCCCCGATGGTAGGCGCCGGCGACGCTCAGCAGCTTGAATGCTTTGATTTTCTTGGTGTAGTTGACGTGGGTTCCGGCGCAGAGGTCGAGGAATTCCCCGTTCTTGTAGAACGAAATGGTATCGCCTTCGGGAATGTCGTCCAGCCGGCCGAGCTTGTAGGTTTCCTGCCCGAAGTCCTTGATCATTTGGATGGCTTCGTCGCGGGGGACTTCGACGCGGATGAACTTCTGGTTCTCCTTGATAACCTTCTTCATCTCGGCCTCGATTTTCTCGAGGTCTTCAGCAGTGAACTTGTGCTCCAGGTCGAAGTCGTAGTAAAAACCGGTGTCGGTCGGCGGACCGATGTCGAGCTGCGCTTCGGGAAAGAGCCGGAGCACGGCGGTCGCCAGCACGTGGGCGGACGAGTGGCGTATTTCTTCGAGAGGAGTCATTTGTTCTTTCATTGAGAGAAGGCGTTTAGGCTGTAGGGGGTTCGTCGGCAGGCTTCAAGTTAGATTTGATCGATTGTATAGCCGTCTTTGCTATCCAGGATTTTCCAGCCCTTTGCGAGGAGTTCGTCGCGGAACTGGTCGGCGGCAGCCCAGTCCTTGGCTTGTTTCGCTTCCCAGCGT
Source organism: Opitutaceae bacterium (assembly GCA_028284235.1). Classification (GTDB taxonomy): domain Bacteria; phylum Verrucomicrobiota; class Verrucomicrobiia; order Opitutales; family Opitutaceae; genus Pelagisphaera. Next base: position 43,849 of record JANQSC010000061.1, on the reverse strand, counting down.
TGCTGGGCGAGGGCTTGGATTTCCTCGGGCGCTTCCACTTTGGGTTTCTCGAGAATGACTTGATCGAGATTGTAGCCGAGAGCGAATATCAGTTTGTGAAAGGAGATGGCGATCGCGCTGGCTTGTGCTGGGTCGAGGTTGGAGATGTCCGTTTCCTTGAGAACGGTAAAAATGCTTCCCAGGGCGCCGGGGATGTTGAGGTCGTTCGAGAGGGATTTCCAGGAAGGAGCGAAGGGTCCCCATTCGTCGTCGACGTGTTTCCCTTTGTCGATGGCTTTGAGCAACGCGGCTCGTTTGAGGCCGGCGGCGGCGAGGATCGCGTCGGAAAATCGTCTCAATCGGGCGAGGGCGCTTTGGGCGGCGTGGAGGGAGTCGAGGGTGAAGTTGATGGTCTGGCGGTAGGCGCCGGCGGTGAGAGCGTAGCGTAAGGTGACGGGGGCGAAGCCTTTCTCTTCAATGGCGTCGACGGTGTAGAAATTGCCGAGGCTCTTGGACATCTTGCCGCCGTCGACGAGCAGATGGGCGCAGTGTATCCAGTAGCGGAAGAACTCGGTGTCGCAGCAGCACTCGCTTTGGGCGATTTCGTTTTCGTGGTGGGGGAACACGAGGTCTTCGCCGCCTGAGTGGATGTCGAGGTTCTTGCCCAGGTATTTCATGGCCATGGCGGAGCACTCGAGGTGCCAGCCGGGCCGTCCTTCGCCCCAGGGGCTGTCCCAGTAGACGTCGCCGTCTTCTTCTTTGCGGCTCTTCCACATGACGAAATCGGCCATGGAGTCGCGGTCGTATTCGTCGCTGTCGTTGGGCGAGGCGTCCGCTGCGGTGGTGGTGAGCTCGCGGTCGGCGATGCGAGAAAGTTTGCCGTATTCGTCGAACGAGGACACACGAAAGTAGACGCTGCCGTCTGGGGTGGCGTAGGCGTGGCCTTTCTCGAGCAGGGACTTGATCATGTCGATTTGCTCTTGGATGTGGTCGGTCGCCTTGGGTTCGATTTGCGGGGGGAGCAAGTTGAGACGGGCGCAGTCTTCGTGGAAGACGCGCGTCCAGTGCTCGGTGACCGTGGCGAGCGGTTTACCCTCGTCGCGGGAACGTTTGATCGTTTTGTCGTCGACGTCGGTGAGATTGCGGACGTGGAGAACCTTGTAGCCGGCGACTTGTAGTGTTCGCCTCATTACATCCTGGGAGAGGAACGTCCGGAAGTTTCCGATATGGGCGTGGTCGTACACGGTTGGGCCGCAGCAGTACATGCCGACGAGGTTGCCGTCCCGCGGCTGGATGGCTTCGGTTTTTCGAGTAAGCGTGTTGTGAAAAATGACTTCGGACATATTGAGGTTGGGAGAAACGACTGAGGAGTCGGATTAGTTGACTTCGCCAGGCTTGATTCTTCGAAACGACTTTAATCGTTGGGAAGGCCTGGCGAGTTAGCAGGTAGTCGTGGTCAAACAACCGACGCAAACACTTGCGTTCAAGCGCTCTTCTGATTTGCGTGTTGTCGTTAGTTTACGCATGTTGCCACGAATTTCGCTATGAACCATTCTGATCGCACCGAAGATTTCAAGCTCGATTTAGGGAGGCGGCCAAGAAGGCTGCGTCGAACGGCGGCGCTGCGGGCGATGACGCGGGAAACTTGGTTGAGGCGGGAGGATCTCATCGCGCCGCTTTTCGTGGTGGATGGTTCGGGAAAAAAGGAGCCGGTGGGCAGTATGCCGGGCGTATTTCGCCGCAATGTGACGGATCTGGTCGAGGAATGCCGCCAGTTGGCGGACTTGGGTGTGCGGGCGGTCGCTCTGTTTCCGAGTATCGATCCCGGGCTCAAGGACGAGACGGGAAGCGAGTCGACCAACCCGGACGGCTTGGTGTTGCGGGCTGTGCGTTCGATCAAGGACGCGGTGCCGGAGATCGCGGTGATCACCGATGTGGCCTTGGACCCGTACACCTCGCACGGCCATGACGGGTTGCTCAACGACGCGGGAGACAACGTGCTCAACGACGAGACGGTCGAGCGTCTGTGCGCGATGGCCGGACTCCAGGCGGCGGCGGGCGTGGACATTGTCGCTCCTTCCGATATGATGGATGGGCGTGTGGGGGCAATTCGGGAGTGTTTAGATGAATTGGGATACACGGATACGGCGATCATGGCGTATTCGGCGAAGTTTGCTTCCGCGTACTATGGCCCGTTTCGCGAGGCGGTTGGAAGCGCCAGCGCGGCGGGGACTACGCAGCTGGACAAGAAAACCTACCAACTGAATCCGGGCAATCGGCGCGAAGCGATTGCCGACGCGCTGTTGGACGAAGAAGAAGGAGCGGATTTTCTGATGGTGAAGCCTGCGGGGCCTTATCTGGACATCATTCGGGAGTTGAGGGAGGCGACCTCCTTGCCGATGGCGGCGTACCAGGTGTCCGGCGAATACGCCCAAATCCATGCGGCGGCGAAACTGGGCTGGCTCGATTACGAGCGGAGCCGGGACGAGTCGCTGTTGGCGATTAAACGAGCGGGTTCCGACTTGATTTTGACCTATTTCGCTCGGGAGATTGCGGAATCGCTCGGCTAGGGCTTCGAGCGTTCCTCAGCCATTAAAAAAAGCGACCGTGACAGGTCGCTCTCGTGAGTTCGTTTTTTGGGCCGGTCTACTGAGGCAGCTCTTCTTCTTCGTCTTCGTCGGGCGGGCCGCCTTGGTAGGAGTCGTCCGATTCGTCTTCCTCTTCGTCCTCGTCCCACTTCAGGTTTTCGCTTTCGCTAATCTTCTTGGCCTCTTCGTCGTCGATGTCGGGGTAGTCCTCGATCTCTTCCTCCTCGCTCCCGTCGCCGTCCTCGTCGTCGTCCCCATCCAGTTCCCAGCCGACGGGCACGTAGTCGAGGATGTTGGTGACTTCGGTGAACATGTGAACGGAGCGGCCTTCGATGAAATTGTTGTTTTCCTCTTCGCGGAGTTCCTCTTCGAGTTCGTCGACGGTAAGGTTTTGCTCGAAGTCGATGATGTCGTTGAGCATGCTGACGCGGATTCGGGTCACATGATTGAGGAAGTCGGCGTAGGGGCCGTTTTCCTCGTCGACGACGTCGGGCAAACCGAAGAGAGGTTCGTCCGTGTCGAAAAAGCTCTCCTTGGTGCGGACGAGGCGGACGAGGCCTTCGCCCAGGTCTTTCTGGATCTTGAAGGCGATAAACGCCCGGTCCATGATGTCTTGGTCGAAATTGTATTCGCGAAGCGGCTCGGCCAGGTCGATGAGGTGCGCGATTTGGCGGGGGTCGATTATGCTCAGACCGTCGACGTCCCAGTGAACGTCGTCGCTGACTTCCACGACCCACCAGTTCAGGTCCTCTCCGAGCCTGACTGTGCACCATTCAATCTGATTTGTCGTTCCGGGCATATGAAGCGTTATGAACTCACCAAAAAACGGGTGGTATGGTTTAGTCAACTAATGAAAGGGCAAAAAAATAAGAATTTCCAGTTTCGCAGGTTTTTCGAGGGAATTTCGCTCCGAACCGGGAGGAATCGTCCTTACAATTTGGATATGTCTAGCCTCATCGGCGCGCAATAGGGGGAGATTAGCGTTTTTTTGGATGAGGCGTTTTCCGAGAACTCCTGAAGAGGCGCATTTTGCTTTCAATGGGCGGGTGCATCTGTTGGCCTCGTCGCCGGACTATGAGCGCTCCTTTCTATAAGAATTTCCTGAAGCCGCTGTTCTTCCGGATGGATCCGGAAAAGGCGCATCATCTCGCGGTGGACGCGCTGACGCTCCTGTCGCACACGCCGGGATTGCGACCGCTTCTTGCCGCCTGGAATCGCGTTCCGACAGAGGTGAAACCGGTGGAAGCGTTCGGCCTTTCTTTTCCAAATCGAGTGGGTTTAGCGGCGGGGTTTGACAAGAATGCGGTGTGCTGGCCCGCATTCGAGGCTTTGGGTTTTGGCCATGTGGAGATTGGAACCGTGACAGCTCTGGCGCAGCCAGGAAACCCGAAGCCACGCATGTTTCGGTTCCCGGAGGAGGGCGCGTTGCTGAATCGTATGGGCTTCAACAACGACGGCGCGGAAGCGGTGGCGGCACGCTTGGCGGACATGCCGGGTCCGGGGCAGCGGCGCATTCCGCTCGGTGTCAATATTGGCAAGTCGAAAGTGGCCTCGCTGGACGAGGCCGTGGCGGACTACCGGGCGTCGTTTCTCGCTCTTGCGGACCATGCCGACTACCTTGTGGTCAACGTGAGCAGCCCGAATACGCCGGACTTGCGCAAGCTGCAAGAAGAGTCCCGCCTCTCTGACCTGCTGGGGGAACTTTGCCGTCTCAACGGCGAGCGGGCGGAGCGGCGCCCGATATTGCTCAAGATCGCTCCCGATTTGAGCGATGTCCAGCTCGACGGGATTCTGGAGATTCTAATGGATCTCGGTCTAGATGGTATTATCGCTACGAATACAACCATGGCTCGCCCCGAACCGTTCCAGGATATCGATCAAGCGGGCGGTATCAGCGGCGAGCCGGTGGAAGCGATGTCGACGGAAATTATAGCGAAAATCGCGAAACGCGCTAATGGCGAACTGCCCATTATCGGCGTTGGCGGTATTTACAGTCCCGATACGGCCAAGCGCAAGATCGACGCGGGAGCCACTTTGACGCAAATCTACACCGGAATGGTCTACGAGGGTCCGTTTCTCGCGAAACGGATCGCTCACTTTCTGGCCAAGGAGCTGGACTAGGGTTTGCCAGACTCTCTCTTGGAAACGGCCCAATCGTTCCCTCAACAAATCATACTCTTAATCCTACTCCTAATCTTAATCAAACCGAACGAGGTTTTTGAGGCGAGTGATTAGGATTGTGATTAGGAGTAGGATTAGGATTGATTGCTGTGGCGTTTAGACTTCAACGACGCCGGTGTAGACGACCTTGGCGGGGCCAGTGAGGGTGATGTTGCTGATCGCGTCGCCTTGGCGGTCGAAATCGACGGATAAAACGTCGCCGCCCCGCACGAGCATCGACACTGGAGTGGGTTGCTCTCGGGTCAAGTTGGCGGCGATCGCCACAGCGACCACGCCGGTGCCGCACGCGAGGGTTTCGTCCTCGACTCCTCGCTCGTAAGTACGAACTTTGATGACGCCATCGTCTTGAATCTCGGCGAAGTTGGCGTTCGTGCCATCCGGGAAATTGTCGTGGTAGCGAATGGCGCTACCTTCCGGAACGATGTCGACTTGGTCGACGTCGGGACGAAACACCACGACGTGCTCGACGCCGGTGTTCATGAAGTCGTATTGGAACTCGCCGTTTCGGGTGGAGAGCGACTGGTCGAGCGCGATCGAGTGGACGGGGGTCATGTTGATCGTGAAGATGCCGTCGTTGGCGAGGGCCTTCATCGGTCCGGCGTCGGTTTGGAAGGAGACGGATTGTCCGTCGCCGACTTCGTTTTGGATGGCGAACGACGTGAAGCACCGGGCTCCATTGCCGCACATGTCGACGCGTCCGCCGTCCGCGTTGTAGTAGATCATGGTGGCGTCGGTGTTCGGCTCGACGGGCGGATTGAGCAGGATAAGACCGTCGGCCCCGATGCCGAATCGGCGATCGCACAGGGCAGCCACTTGCTCGCTCGTCAGCTCGATTGAACCATCGAGATTCTCGATCATCACGAAGTCGTTGCCGGCTCCATGCATTTTTGTGAATGCGATTTCCATCGTACGAGTGCTTTTAGGAAACGATTTGGAGACGCATTGCAATGCGCAAATGCGTTCTGGCTTCCTTGAGGAGGGGCTATTAGGATTTGAAAACGCAGGGTTTGAGTCGAAGTGTATGCGCGCAGCGCGAGAACGGGCGAGCGAAGGCGTTACGAGAGGATTTGCTCAAATCTGACTTGTTCAACACTCGTTGGTGCGACCGTCTCTGTGATAAAATGGGGTTTGCTCAATTCGGTTCGTTTCGCGAGGCTGAGCGTTTCAACCCCAATTTTGTCAGTTATTTCGAGACGATGAAGATAGTAGTGCTGGACGGACATACTCTGAACCCCGGAGACCTGGACTGGTCGGCCTTTGAAGCGATGGGCGAATTGGTCGTTTACGATCGCTCGACGCCGGAGGAGGTGAACGAGCGGGCTCGCGATTGCGACGCGTTGATCACGAACAAGGCGATTGTCTCCGCGGAAACAATACGCGGGGCTCCGTCGCTCAAGTACATCGGGGTGACCGCCACGGGGGTGAACATCGTCGATGTCGACGCGGCGGCGGAGCGGGATATTCCGGTGTGCAACGTGGCGGGCTACGGTCCGGATTCGGTGGCCCAGATGGTTTTTGCCCACATACTGAATTTCACCCATCGACTGGCGGAGCAGGCGAAAGACGCGCAGGACGGCGGCTGGGCGAATTGCGCGGATTTCTGCTATTGGAGCTATCCGTTGCTCGAGTTGAAGGATTTGACCATTGGCATCGTGGGCCTGGGCGAAATCGGAAGCGCGGTGGCCCGGATTGCCGGAGGGTTTGGCATGAAAGTCGTGGCGTTCACGCGCGATCCGAGCCGGGCGGCGCCTGAAGGCGTGGAGTGGCGCTCGATGGACGAACTTTTCGAGGAAAGCGATTTCATTTCGCTGCATTGTCCGTTAACGCCGGATACGGAGAACCTGGTGAATGCAACTCGCATCGAACTAATGAAACCGAGCGCGTATCTTTTGAATACAGGAAGGGGGCAATTGGTAGACGAGCAGGCGCTGGCGGACGCATTGAACCGAGGCCGTATTGCCGGGGCCGGACTGGATGTGCTTTCTTCGGAACCACCGTCTCCTGACAATCCGCTACTGAGCGCCAAGAACTGTTTTATTACCCCTCACATCGCCTGGGCGACAAAGGCGGCCCGGGAGCGTTTGATGCGCATGTCCGCTGAAAATTTGCAGGCGTTTGTCGCCGGGGCGACGGTGAACCGGGTGAACTAGTGTACGTCGAAGGCTAAGAAAGAAACAGCAACGTTGCCCTGACTCTGCGGGATCTTGAGCGAAACGGAGCGATCGATGAACAAGATAGTCATCGTTCCTTGCTCGCTTCGCTCGCTCGTCACTAGGAGTCTCAACCCGCTTTGCGGGTCGAGCCAATAGGATCCCTCCCGTTTGACGGGAGGGAAGTAAAGCCATTGAAAGATCAAATTGTTATTTGCCGACCGAAGGGAGGCATCCTTTTTCCGCGTCGCGGATAAAGGAATCGATTCCCAACGGCATATGGGCGCTATCCCGTTTTAAACTCCATACGGGACTAGTTACTGCAACTAACACTCAGAATCTCTATGACAGCGCACTATTCCGGGTCGGGCTTGTGCCTCATCCCGCCGTCGACGAAGAGGTTGGCGCCGGTGATGTATTTACCGGCGTCGGAGCAGAGCAGCAAGGCGGCGCCGGCGCAGTCGTCCGGCTGTCCGACGCGCCCCGTGGGGATCTTCGCGACCATCTTCGCCAAGTTGTCGGGGTTGGCGAAGTACTCCTTGTTGCGAACGGTGTCGAAGGCGCCGGGGGCGATGTTGTTGAAGGTGATTCCGTCTTTGCTGTAGGTTTTCGAGAGGCCCTTGACCAGGTGCGTTTGGGCGGCTTTCAAGGCTCCGTAAACGGCGTACTTGGAGTTGTAGTTTTCTTCCTGGACGCTGCCGACGGTGACAATGCGACCCCAGCCTTTTTTTTGCATGGCGGCGCACGCGAGCTGGATGAGAACGAGCGACGCTTTGAAGTTCGTGGCAAACTGGAAATCCATTTCTTCCTCGGTTACGTCAAGAAAGGGCGTGAAGCGCTGTACTGAAGCGTTGGATATGAGGATGTCGATGTGGCCGGCGCGAGCGACCGCTTGCTCGTACAGGTCGTGGGCGGCGCCGGGCTGGGACAGGTCGGACTGGCAATACCAGGCGTCTTGCCCGGATTTTTTGAGCGCGTCGACTGCGGGTTGGGCGACCTCGGGATCGCTCGTGCCGTTGAGCACGATACTCGCGCCGGAATCGGCGAGGGCTTCGGCCATGGCGAATCCGATCCCTTGGGTAGAGCCGGTGATCAGGGCCGCGCGGCCGGTTAAATCGAAACGATTGCTGGAGGAAGTCATAGCGGTAGTGTCGCTTTCGTGTAAAGGGATGGGCGGGCGTTTGGCAAGCGTGGGTTGGGAAAGCGGTTATGGCTGCGCGGCGACCGACTCGCCTTCCCTCCAAGTGGCGCCGACGAGCGTCGAGCGCGGAAATTGCGGGACGCCTGCTTCGTTGTTGTGGATTTGGCTGATTACCATGTCGACTGCGGCTTCGCCCGCGATGTCGTTGTGCTGGTCCATACCGGCGATGGCGGAATCGTCGTTGCGCTGTTCGAGCTGGGCGAAGCCAATGTCGTCGGGGACACGCAGCCCCGCGTCCTCAATCCAGCGGTAAACCGATTGGTAGAGCGTTAAAACCGCGTCGGGACGCTTTTTTAGCAACCAGGATTTGAATACTTCCGGGTTTCGTTTCGCTTCGCGATACTGGATGAAGGGAGGAATTCGATCCGCTTTGAGGAATTGCTGCTGCCCGGTTGAAAATCCGGCAGTGAATCTTCGTTCTACCAGTAGGTCGATCGTCTCGTCTATCACGAGAGCGGGCCGTTTGTAGCCGAGTTCGGCGAGGCGTTCGATGGCTCTGAGGGTGAGCATGTGGTGGTCGACGCAGGCGAAGGACAAAGTCGGGTTGCGGGTGCGTACGCCGGTGACGACTATCGGGAAATCCTCCCAAACGGGATTGAGTCGTTCGGGCAGCTGGTTTCCGCCCATGAGGCCGACGACGACGATTCCTTTGATATTGCGTGTATTCAGAATTTGGAGTAAACGATTGGAGTTTGTCGCTGGATCATGCATCCAGAAAATGTCGAAGGAGTATCCCAATTGCTTGGCTCGCCGTTGGCATCCGTCGACGTAGGCGGGAATGGTGGGGTGCTCGGTGAAGGCGGTCTGATCTTCGTTGGCGTTGAAGAGGGCCAGTTTGGCTTGGAATTTGGACGTTTGACTGGCCCGGAGCTCGGCCATGAGTCGAGAGACCACCGCGTTGGGCCGATAACCGAGGGAGTCGGCGGCTCGCTTGATCTTCTTTTTTGTCGCAGCGGATATTTGTGGACTGTCGCGAAGCGCGAGCGATATCGTGTTCTTGGAGAATCCCAACTGGTTGGCGATGTCCTGCAAAGTGACCCGTTTCTTCACGGACAAAGGCTGACGAGAGTGTACTTTACTGTCAAGAAGAGGTCAGTAGCCGTCTCCGCTGTTAGACGGAGATTCTGAGAGAAGAACGGGGGTCGTCGAGTAGCCGACTCCGAGGCGGTCGCAGCCCATGGCGATGAATTGGAGGGCGTCTTGGCGCGAGCGGATTCCACCGGAGGCTTTGACCCGGATGCGGTTGTCCGCGGCGTCGAGCATCGCTTGCACGGCGGGAACGGTTGCTCCACCACCGTTGAATCCGGTGGAGGTTTTCACGAATTCGACGCCGGTCGATGCACAGATGCGAGTTGCCTGAGTAATCTGCTCGATTGAGAGCATGGAGGTCTCGAGTATGACTTTGAGAGGAATTCCTTCGGTATGTAGAATAGTGAATACACCGGTGATGTCTGACTCGAAATAATCCCATTCGCCAGATCGAATGGCTCCGTAGTTGGCGACCATGTCGACTTCGTCGACGCGTTCGCGAGCGTATTGTTTGGCCTCGTCGATTTTCGATTGTGAATGGGCGCAGCCGTGCGGAAACGCGAGTGTCGCGCAGACGCCGGTATTCGTTCCGCGACACAAGTCGGCGGCGAGAGCGATGTCACAGGGTCGCACGCAAACGGTGCGCGTGTCGTGGGTGAGGCCAAGTTCAATGGCCTCGGTAGACTCGTCGCGTGACATCTCGGGCTTGAGAACGGCGTGGTCGAGATAGCGGTTGAGCGCTTTCATGGTGTGGAGCTAACGCGCTGAAGAGAGACCATCAACTGGAATATTCCGAACGAACGATCAATTACTTCCTAATCCTAATCCTACTCATAATCATAGTCAATAACTGGAGTGGTTGGGGATTATGAGTATGAGTAGGATTAGGATTATGATTGTGACTAGGATTACGACTGGGATCTTTGGGCTTTCTTTCCGAGACCAGGATTGACTCTCTTGAAATCGAGTCGCATGGTTTCGCGGCAATTCGATCTCACCCCACGCGTCTTGCTGTTCGAGTATGCCGAATAGGCGGCTCGGGGTTTGAAGGTCATTTCAGCAGTCAATGGAGCGTTTCAAAGGTAAGCACATCGTCATTACAGGAGCCGGCGCCGGCATCGGCAAAGCCATCGCCGCGCGAATGGCGGAAGAAGGAGGCGAGGTTCACGTATTCGAACGCGAAGGGCCGTCTGGCCAGGACGCGGTGGCGTCGATTCAAGAGGCGGGTGGAACGGCTCATCTCTACCAAGTCGATGTGACTTCCCGGTCGGACATCGATCGCGCTGTCGACGCAATCGATCGGATCGACGTTCTGGTGAACAATGCGGGAATCGCGGCGGTTGGAAATGTCGAGGCGACTACTTCGGAGGAAATGGATCGCGTTTACGAGGTTAACGTGAAGGGCGTTTTCCGTTGCATTCAAGCGTGTTTGCCGAAGCTGAAAGCGGATGGAGGCGGGGCGATCTTGAACATGGCGTCCATTGCCAGTCGGGTGGGGATCGCGGATCGCTTCGCATATTCGATGACCAAGGGGGCGGTGCTGGCCATGACGCTTTCGGTGGCGAAGGACTATGTCGGCGCGGGAATTCGCTGCAACTGCCTATGCCCCGCTCGAGTGCGTACTCCCTTTGTCGATTCGTATTTGGAAAACCACTATGCGGACCGAAAGGAAGAAGCCTTGCGCGAATTGTCGGAGTATCAGCCGATTGGCCGTATGGGAACTCCTGAGGAAATCGCGAAGTTCGCTGCGTTTTTGTGTAGCGACGAAGCGAGCTTCGTAACGGGCGGGGTGTATGATGTTGATGGCGGCGTGACGAATTTAAGGTAAGACGATCTATGAAATTGATACGATGTGGCAACCCAGGCGAAGAAAAGCCCGGTATACAATTAGAAGACGGATCTCGCGTCCAGATTCCATCCGAATTTGGAGACTACGACGAGCGGTTTTTCGCGGGCGACGCGTTGGAGCGTTTGAAGGTGTGGGTGGAAGCGGGCGCGGCGGACGCGCCTCGATTCGGACCGGACGAGCGGCTGGGACCGCCGTCCTGTCGGCCGAGCAAGATTATTTGCGTGGGGCTCAACTATTCGGATCACGCGGAAGAATCCGGCATGAAGGCTCCGAGCGAGCCTGTGCTGTTCTTCAAGTCGACTTCGGCGTATCACGGTCCTAACGACGGGCTTGTCATTCCCGCAGGATCGGAGAAGACCGATTGGGAAGTGGAGTTAGCGGTGGTGATTGGAAAGCGGGCGAAACGCGTGTCGGAAGCGTCGGCGTTGGAACACGTCGCGGGCTACGTCTTGCACAACGACTACTCGGAGCGAGCGTGGCAGCTCGAGCGCGAAGGGCAGTGGGTTAAGGGCAAGTCGGCGGATACCTTCGCTCCTTGCGGCCCTTGGATCGCGACGCGCCACGAGATCGAAGACCCGCACGCGCTTCGTTTGTGGCTGACGGTGAATGGGGAGCAAAAACAGGATGGGAACACGGCGAATTTCATTTTCAACGTGCCCCAAGTGGTTTCCTACATCAGTCAGTTTATGAGCCTTTGTCCCGGAGATATTATTTCGACAGGGACGCCGGCGGGAGTGGGTTTTGGATTCAAGCCTCCTCAGTATTTGAAACCGGGCGATGTCGTGGAGCTCGGTATCGACGGTTTGGGGACGCAACGGCAAGTCGCGGTGGCGGAAGAGTGACTAATTGTTCGTGGAGCGACCGGTATTTGAACACCGCTGTCGCTAGTCCCTCCTTCGTCCGTCTTCGTCCCAGCTTTGCTGGGACTACGCCGCGACAAGTCGGGAATGGGCGCCCTTGCGGGGCGATGGGTTTTGGGGTTCAACTCTAAAAGGCGCGAGAGGATCTATTTCAGTATTTTTAGCAGATGCCTTTGTAGGGGCGTTGCTCGCGACGCCCGCGTAGAATTAGAAGGTTTTTCCGTTGCGGGCGTCGCGAGCAACGCCCCTACAGATGGGGTTCGAGAGCGATTCTTGCGGTTTCGCAGAGGCTTGGTTTCAGTTTAATCGCGTCAACGAAGAAGCCCCGGGCCGATGCCCGGGGCTCGATGTCTGTCTAGAATGACGTGTAGTTCAATCGTTGTGGGCGATTCAGGACAGCATCTTGTCTAGTTTCTTCAGGGCCTGACGAAAGGCGTCTTCAGCAGAATCGGCGAAGTGGTCGCCAATGTCGCGGCTGATTAGGACGTCGATGCCCGATCGATATCCTCTGAATACTCCCAGATTCATCTGGTTTCCGTCGGCGTTGTAGTACTTCGCGGATACGGTGAATTCGTACATGTTCGCAACGCTTCTCCTCCAAGAGATTACATTGAATTCCAGACGGCCTCGGGCGTTCTTGGGCTTGACTCCATTGTAGTGGAGATCGAATTCGCCGAGCTTTTCGCGGCGGGCTGCCTCGTAGAACGCGTACTCCAGCAGATCTTCGCGTATCCATTCCGCGTCTACATCAAAGAGCGCGACGGGATCGTCGATATTCACGATCAGGTTAGTCTCTTTGATTTCCTCGATATCCTTGGCGAGAACCGAGGTGATCGGACTGACTAGCAAGACCGCCAACAGGCTTAAGAGCGACACACATCCTCCGCTCCGTTTGATTGCATGATTCTTTTCCATTTCTCCTCCTTTTTTTGAATGGGAAATAAGTCCCAGTCGTTGAAAGTGGATACGGAATCGGCGAGCGCTTGGATTCAAACAACTGTTTGAAAAACGATCGAATTTCTCTGTTCAGGGCGTTTCGGGAGCGTTGCGTATCCACTGCCACATGTTGTCGAGATCGGGGTCGTCGACCGCTTCCGCTTCGAAGGACTTCTCCAGGGCGACGGCCTGGTCGAGGTGTTGGGAGGCGTCTTCGACTTCGCCGAGGAGGGAGCAGTAGCAGGCGAGATTGAACCAGAGCACCGCCTCTTTCGGGTGGATTTTCAACGCGTCCAATGCGACTGATTTCGCCTCCGGGGTTTGTTCTAGTTCGCGCAAGGCGTAGGCCCAGTTGACCCATCCGAATGCGTTTTCGGGATCGAGTTGGGCGATCTTTCGAGCGAACTTAATCATGCGCTTCCATTTGCGAGACTCGAGGCAGAGACGGACGTTGAGCGAGAGGTAGTCGATGCGTTCGAATTCTTTTTCGTCGGTGATCGCCTTGAGCTCCAGTGACGCTTCGCGGATCATTCCAAGCTCGAGGTAGCCTTGGGCGTATTGCAGTCGGGTGCGGGTGGAGATCATGCGCTAGGGGGAGTAGGATTAGAGAATGGGAGCAAGTCGAGCTTCGAGAGAAAAACCTCGCGCGTGGGAGCAATTAAACATGCGCTTGTCCCGTTGTAGTGATTATGGGAAGGTGTGATGTGGCGTGGAAAAACGCATTGCTAGTTATCCTCGTGGTCGCGGCGACGTCCTTTGGCGTGGGTTGCCGTACGACCGAAGAGTTTAATCCGTTTTCGAATTTCGACGACTACGAGATAATCGTCGTCGAGGACTTCGGGGGACCGGGAACGGTGGGATTCGAATTTGCGGAGCGCGTGGCTCGATCGCTCGCGAGCGGAGGCCGTTTCCGGACGATTGAGCGAAGCGAGCCTGAAGGGCGGGCGTTGCGAATGAGGGGGAATGTCGTTCAGTATAAGAAAGGAAATCCGGCTCTGAGGCTTCGCTACGGACGCAACGTGGGTAACGCGCGTGTATCCGTGGAAGTCCGACTGGAGGATTACGCGACCGGTGACTTTGTCGCTTCGTTTCGTGTGAGCGAGTCGTACGAGAAAGAGTTGACTCGCACGATTCTCCATCAGGATTTGGGGACGCTGGCGGAGCGGGCCGCGGATGCGGTGGCGGAGAGAGTGGAGTCGTTGGGCGAGTAGAACCTATTCGTGTCGCCTTCAGGTGTTTTTCGGTCAACAAAACCCGCCGGGACCCGTCTTCATCCTATTCGGACTACGCCGAGGCAGGCTGTCGGGTTCCACCTTCTTCTTCCTCAGCCTATTACTAAGGTGGAACGCGACGTCCCGGCGCGTTTAATTGTACGAGTATACTATCTCCGAGCGATTGGAGCGAACTCGAAGCGGCTCAGGTCGATGGCGTAGAGTCGCCGGTTTCCGGCGTCGGATCCATTGAAGTAGATCCGTTTTCCATCGCGGGACCAGGAAGGGTGGGGATGCATGGAACCGGGCTTCGTTTCCGTTTCGGCCCGCATGCGGGCGAGGATCCGGTAGTCGCCGCTTTCGACATCGTAGAGCAGAACGGAGTGGGTTTCCGGTTCGGGCCAGTCGAACACGTCGGTGGCGAAGTACTTCCCGTCCGGGCTGAGGGATCCGTGGATACCGTGGGCGTTTTTGACGATGGGTTTGCCGGGGGAACCGTCGACGGGGTGAGCCATGACGTCTTGCGCGGTCGGATTGTCGCTGTGATGAAATCCGTCGTGTCGCACGTAGGAAAGGAGCGAGTTGGGGCCGTTCCACATTGGGTGTTGGCCAATCTCGGAGACGTAGCGGATTTGGGAGCCGTCGCCATTCGAGAGGATGGCGGATTTGACGACTTTGCGACTGCCGACGTTTTTCTTGATCATGTAAACCCAGAAAAACTGGCTGCCGTCGGGCGACCATTTGGGGTGTTTGAACACGTCGAGGTTTTGATATTTCGGGGCGTTGATGAGCGATTGCAAGGGGTGCATCGCGCGTACGCGCGACTTGTCCATTATGACCTGCGTGTCGCCGGCTTGTATGTCCATGAGTAGGACCTCGGCGGGTTTTTGTTCGTTGGCTCCGTATTTGGTTGGTGGATAATTGTTGTGAGTCAGGCCAAGTCCATTGATCTCGGAGACCATTCCGATCTGCCCGTCGACTTCGCGGGTCGACTTGTCGGTAAAATCGTAAACCCGAGAACGTTCCTGGTTTTCAATTCCGTAAATGACGCGTTGATCGTCTATCCATTGTTGCCGGGCGCCGTCGTGGCTGTGTCCTTTTATGCGATCGCTGATATATCGGGCTTCGCTGCCGTCTCGGTTCGCGACTACGACGCGGCCCCAGCCCGGAACGCGGTCTTCGAACTCGAAGTAAAGGATTCGCTTGCCGTTGGGGCTTTCCGGACAGATGTCCATGTAAGCGTGCATTGCGGAGGCATTTCCCGCGGAGACTTGCTGGATCGTGTATCCACCCGAGTGGGCGCCGAGACGCATTAGTGGCGGATCAGCTTGGGCGCCGGATACGGGGATGGCTCGGGTGACGCGGAAGTCTTCCAACTTAATGTGATTTTTCACGGTGCGGAATGCGAACCAGCCTTGCTGGTAGGGATCGTCGTCAATGAAGTCGAAAACCACCTCGCCATTACGGATGTACTGAGTGCGGTTTCCGATAGCCACAATTTGGATACGAATGGGTTCGTTGGGTGTGATTAGGTACTCTTCGCGGCTCAAGTCGTGCTGAGGAAGCAAGGGTCGCTCGCCCAACCCGTTGTAGCGCCGGAATCGAGTCGAGGTGTTCCGGTTGCCTCCGTAGCCGACGTAGTAGTGTCTGAGTTGATCGTAGTTTCGAAAACTTCCCCCACGCGTCTTGTCCGTGAATATGTCGGTCGGGTGTTTGGGGTCGATCGACATCCAGAAGCAATTCAAGTCGCGGGCGTTGTCGTTGGGACCGCCGTTTTGGATCATGGTCGCCGTGTACTCGATTATGACGGGGCTGGACAATTTCTCTTTAAACCAGACGGAGCAACCGGCGGGATCGTCGATTTCCAGGATTCCGGCGCGAAAACGTGTGGTGCCGCCGGGCATTTGTTCGACTACCCAATTTTCTGGATTGTCGAGACTATCGTGATACAAGATTTCGCCTCGTTCGAAAACGAGCGGGTCGCTCGCCGATGCCGAGGCAAGAACAGCAAAGGCGAGTAGCAGGATGAATTGGGGGAAGAAAGACGGTTTTGTTGGCATGAGGAATTCGACTGGGGTGAAGGTCAGGATGGGAAGAACGCTGGCGGTCGCAATTCAAATGTGGGCGTAGCGGTAGCGCTGATTTGGCTCGCTTCGAGCCGAAACTGCGACTTAGTCTTTCGGTTCTGACGCCGCGCCCGGTTCGTCGCGCCTTCAACCCCTAGCTAGAGAGTACTATGCGATTACCCCTTATTTTATTGTTAGCCGCTGTTGGAGTCTCGAATGCGTGGGGAGAAAATGAGGAGTCGCTTTTCGATTTCTGGGTTGGCGAGTGGGAGCTCTCCTGGACGGCGGCGAACGGATTTCAGGGACGCGGCGTCAACCGTATCGAAAAGATCCTGGATGAAAAGGTGATCGAAGAGAATTTTTCCGCTGCTAATGGATACAAGGGACGCAGTTTATCGGTTTACAATCCCCAGTCGCGGGAATGGCGGCAGGTGTGGACAGACAATCGCGGGGGGTTTCTGGTGTTTTGGGGAGAACGTGACGGCGAGAAGCGTATTTTCAAGTCGAATACAGTCGAATCCGACGGGAAATCGGTCGTTCAGCGCATGGTGTTTCACTCGATCGAGGAAGATTCATTCACTTGGGAGTGGATGCGGTCGGAGGACGGCGGCGAGAATTGGAAGACGACTTGGAAGATTTTCTATGTTCGCAAGGGTGGAGCCGAGTAGATTCGGTCGTGACTACCGGATGAACTGGTCGACGTAGGAACTTCCGAGGCCGTTTTTCTCGTAATGGGCGCGGCAATTCTCGATTTTGGTAAAGACGTCTTCGTACCCGGTATGGTTTCCGTAGGGGTCGACGTAATACATGACGCCATTGACTTGGAAGTAGGTGATCATCTCGTCCACATCGTCGGGGACGACGAGCGTGTGGGTCTCGCCTGGGGGTTCGTAGACGTAGCTGCCTTCGGTGGCTTCCCAATCGTGCTCGAGGTAGCTCCACCGTCCTTTGAGTACGAATCCGTGCACGGGATTCGGGTGGCGGTGTCGGGAGAGGACTCCGGAACGAGTCACCTTGAGCAAGTTCATCCAGTAGCCCTGGGAAACGTTTAGGCAGAGCGGGCGAAAGAGCACGCCCTCCGCCTGAGGAACCCAGACACGGTCGTCTTCCGGAATGGCGCTGGGAACGACGATTTCGGCCTGCGCGTCGGGCGGCATGGGAAGTTGGTAAGGGACGCGTTGGTCGGAGTTCGATGGATCGTCTGGCATGGGCAAATGGGATTGGAATTGTTCTACATGGCGGCGTATCCGCCGTCTACATTTAAGAGGGCTCCCGTTACGAACGACGCGTTTGCGCTGGCGAGAAAGAGGGCCGGGCCGACGAGTTCTTCCGCGCGCCCCCACCGTCCCATGGGCGTGCGGTCGATGACTGCTTGATTGCGGGCGGAATCTTCTCGGAGCTCGCGGGTGAGCGGCGTCTCGATCCATCCGGGCGCGAGGGCGTTGACGCGAATCGAGTCGGACGCGTAGGCGATGGCGAGCGACTTGGTGAGCTGAGCGATTCCGCCTTTCGACGCGGAATAAGCGGGAACCGCTCCTCCGCCAAAGTAGCTGAGCATGGAGGCGATGTTGATGATGCACCCTTGGGACTGAGCCAGAAGCGGACGGGCGGCAGCGCTCGCCCGCATGGCCCCGTTGAGATTGATGTCGAGGACGGTTTCGAACACGGTGGGCTCGAGTTCTTCGTGGCGGCGGATGATTCCGGCGGCGTTGACGAGGACATCGAGCCAGGGGAGCGCGCCGATAAGCGCTCGCACCGCTTGTTCGTCCCGAACGTCGAGGGATTTGAATTCGATGTCTGGCTCGGATGGAGGCAGTTCGCCCAGTCCCGCCGCGATGGCGTGATAACCGGCTCGAGCGAATCCGCGGGCCAGGGCGAGTCCGATTCCGCTGGTGCCGCCGCAAACTAGGACCACTGGTTTTTGTTCGGGGTTTGGTGAGGACGCGTGGTTAGATTTTGGTGACACTTGGATGGCGAGTGTTGAACAGGGGAAGAAATAGTCTAGCGAGTGGAAAAGACAAAGTGAGTTTCGCTTTTAAACGGACTGCCTGGCCGGACGATGGGCGAGGGGAAATGGCTGTGGTTGATGGCGTCGGGGTAGTGTTGCGTTTCCAGGCAGAATCCGCGGGAATTTCCGGTGTAGAGCTGTACGCCCGGCTGGTCGGTTCGCACTTCGAGGGAACGACCGCTAATGGGATCGTGTACGCGGGCGGCAACTACAATAGAGTCGTCGGAGCGATTGAGGATGTAGTTGTTGTCGTAGTTGTTGGGGCGGGGCGGTCCAATCAGATGACGGCGGGAGCCGATGGCGGTTGGCTGGGTGAAGTCCATCGGTGTGTTGGCCACGGTCGCGACCGCGCCGGTGGGTATGAGGTCGCTGTCCGTGAGCGTGTAGGAATCGGCGTTCAGCCAGAGAATGTGATTCTGGTAGTCTCCTTCGTTGGCGAGATTGAAGTAGGCGTGGTTGGTGAGGTTGACGATGGTCGGTCGGTCGGTGGATGCGTTGTATTGAATCTCGAGCGCATTCCTGTCGGTGAGCGTGTAGACGACGGTTGTCGTCAGTCGTCCGGGATAGCCCGCTTCGCCATCGGGACTGACATGGGTGAAGCGAACGGCGGACCTGTCGGGCCCGGGAGGGAGCGCCTCGGCCCGCCAGTTTTGTTTGGCGAAATTGGCCGTTCCGCCGTGAATGTGGTGTCCCCGCGCGTTTTTGCTCAACTGATAGCTTACACCGTCGATCTCGAAGGCGCCGTGGGCGATTCGATTGGCGTAGCGTCCGATGACGGCGGCGGCGGGAAAACGCCCGAGGTAGTCCTCGAGGGAATCCGAGCCGACGACGACGTTGCGCGTGACGCCCTCACGATCCGGAACGAGGATTTCGGTGATGATGGCTCCGTAGGAGATGAGGCGTACCTGCATCCCATTCGCGTTTCGAAGGGTGAATTGGGTGACGGGGTCTCCATCGTCGAGCGTCCCGAATTGACTCTCTTGGATTCGATCGAGCGGAGCCCCTTCGCAAAGGAGTGGAGAAGCGCAGAGTAAGGCGGCGGCGATAATGGGGAGTTTCACGTGAATCGATTTCGAACAATTGGGGCGGTGTTCGGTTTTGTGGGCGATCCGGAGAAAAAGCGCAATCTCAATGAAAAAAGCGCAACCGGGGTGAAACTTTTCGCGTTTAAGTGTGTAACAACAAATCGGGAAAGGGATATAATGACTGCATTGATAATAATTGAAGTATTCGCGGTTGCCGCGTTCGCGGTAATGGGAATTTTGGAGGTGACTCAATCCCACTTTGGATCGGAACTTCGTTCCATCCAGGTGAAAGAGGAGAATTAAAACGGGCCCCGGCGCTGTTCGCGCCGGGGCTTGTTCAATTTGTATTCAACTCTTCGATATTTTTGTATTTTCCGGAAGGGGAGGATTTGTCGACTCCGTTGGAGTCTCCCCTTCGCGTGTTCCGGGGGAGGGGGTCGCTTTGCGGTTTTCCTCGTGTACTTTGGTGTGTCTGAGGATGTAAAGTAGATCCTCCCTCGCTGCGCCGTTTTTTCCTTCTCATCCGAATAAACGCGCCGGGACCCGTCTTCGTCCTATTCGGGCTACGCCGAGGCAGGCTGTCGCGTTCCACCTAAGCTCAGGACGATAAAGGTGGAACCCGACGTCCCGGCGGGTTTGATTTGACGTGTACGCGCTGAGTTAGACGAAGACGGTGGTGGCGCTCCGTGCAGGCCCTACGCTTTCGCAATTTCTTTAAGAAACTGGCGCTTTACTCCGTGATCGCCGCTCGCTAGCGTTTCGGGAAACTCAGCGAGTGTGTATTCGTTACACCGGTGCGCGATGAATTTGCTCCGCGATCAGTCTCCCTATACGTTTGTCCCTCCGAAGTACGCGACGTGGTTTCGTCCGTTTACGCGGATTTTGACCCCGCTTTCGTTGCGGTTTCAGCACAAGGTGTCCGAGGTGGAGGTGAGTGGCGTTGAGCCAGTAGCACAGCTGGCGAAGGAGGGGCATTCGGTTTTGGTGACGCCGAATCACGCCGATCATGCGGATCCCTATTTGATGTTGTCGATCGGTTTGCGGGAGGGATTGCCTTTCCATTTCATGGCGGCTCGGGAAGGGTTTGAGAAGAGTCGGCTCAACGCGTTCGTGATGAAGCGAGTGGGAGCGTTTTCGGTCAACCGAGAAGGGAGCGACCTTGCCGCGGTGAAGACGGCGATCAAAATACTCGAGGAGGCGAAGTACCCGTTGGTGATTTTTCCTGAAGGGGAAATCTATCATCATATGGAGACGCTGGACGAGTTGAACGAAGGCGTATCCAATATTGCCTTAAGAGCGGCGTCCAAACTCACGGACGGACGGAGGGCTTTCGTGGTGCCCGCGTCGATTCACCTTCGCTACAATGAAGGCGTCCGAGACTCGTTCGGAAGTCGGTTGGACGCATTGGAGGAGCGGATTACGATTAAGCCGCAGTCGAATTTGGATACGGTGGACCGCATATTGGCGTTTGGTTCGGCCTTGTTATCGATCAAGGAGCAGGAGCATCTGGGTCGAACGTCCAATGGGCCGTTGGAAGATCGTCTGCATGCCTTGCGGGCTTCGTTGGTCGCGAGCGTGGAGCGGAGTCATGGCGTGGACAATCACGAGCTGAGCACGCCGAAGCGGATCAAGTTGATTCGGGCAGTGATACGCAAAGAGCTGACACACCAGAAGAATCCACCGGCCGCGGCTCGGGCGGAAGAGTTGTACGCGGAGTTGGACCGTGTTTTTCTGGCCCACCAACTTTACAGCTATCCCGGCATCTATTTGATGGAGCGCCCGTCGGTGGACCGGATCGCGGAGACGCTTTTCAAATTAGAGGAAGACGTGTTTGGCAAAGGGCGTTACTTAGGGGCTCGAAAAGCGGAGGTCGTCTTCGGCGAGCCGATCGATCTCGGAGCGTTTTTGTCGGAGACGGGTTTGAATGTGAAGACCGGAGTGGGGCTCCTGACGGAGCAAGTGAGAGAACGGATTCAAGCTTTGCTGGCGGGTTGATCTCCCTTGTTCGCGAGATCCTCGATTGAAATTGCGTTCGCATGACAGACTTCGGTGTCGCCAAAGCCGAATGAATCCTCGAAAGTGCGGCGCTATGCGAATACCCATCTATCAAGTCGACGCGTTTGCGGAAGCGCCGTTCGAGGGGAACCCCGCTGCGATTTGCCCGTTGGAGGATTGGCAGCCGGACGAATTGCTTCAATCGATCGCCGAGGAGAACAACCTGTCGGAAACCGCGTTTTTCGTCCGTCAAGGAGACGTGTTCCATCTGCGTTGGTTTACACCGGTTGCGGAAGTGGAACTGTGCGGGCATGCGACCTTGGCGACGGCCTTCGTTTTGTTTACGGAACTGGACTGGAAGGACGAAACGATTCGCTTCGAAACCCTGAGCGGCGAGCTGAGGGTGACTCGGGAAGGGGAGCGTCTCACAATGGACTTCCCCAACCAATTGGGGGAGAGCGTTCCGGTCACGGAGGAGATCGCATCTGCTTTGGGCAAACGACCGCATGAATTGTATGCGGGAGCGGACTACATGGCGGTGTTTGAATCCGAGTCGGACGTTCGCTCGCTGGCTCCGGATATGGGACGCTTGAAGGGGCTTGATCGCAGGGGGGTGATCGCTACGGCTCCAGGCGACGTGGTGGATTTTGTTAGCCGTTTTTTCGCTCCCAAGCACAATATCGACGAGGATCCGGTGACCGGGTCGGCTCATTGCGCGATGGCGCCGTACTGGGGAGCGGTGTTGGATAAATCGGACTTGAATGCGCGGCAGATTTCCAAGCGCGGCGGCAGCGTGCGGTGCCGGTTGGAGGGAGAGCGTATTCTGATTTCCGGTACTGCCCGTCTCTATCTGAGAGGCGAGGTGTTTGTATGAGCGACTCCACGACGCGATTCTCGGATCGAGTAGCGAACTACGTTCGCTATCGTCCGGGCTATCCGCCGGGGACGGTTGAGGCGCTGCAGTCAATTTGCGGTTTGGGGACTGAATCCCGCGTAGCGGATATGGGATCGGGAACGGGCATTTTCACGGCCTTGCTCTTGGACTGCTGCGAACGCGTGTACGCGATTGAGCCCAATGACTCGATGAGCGAAGTGGCGGAAAGCGCTTTCGAAGGGAATTCGCGCTTCCAGAGCGTGGCGGGAACCGCTGAGTCATCGGGACTGAGTCCTGCGTCAGTCGACTTGATTGTATCCGCCCAGGCATTTCACTGGTTCGATCCAGCCGCGTGTCGAACGGAGTTTAGACGGATCTTGAAACCCGGTGGATGGGTGGCGTTGATCTGGAACGAGCGACGGACGCGTTCGGATTCGTTCTCCATCGAGTACGAAGCGTTTCTGAAACGACATGCGAGGGACTACGAGAAAGTGAATCACGTGAATACGGACGAAGCGAAAATCGGCGCGTTCTTTTCTCCGAGCGTGTTTACGCTGCGATCGCTGCCGAATCAGCAAGTATTCGATTTCGAGGGACTATTAGGCCGGGTTGCGTCCTCGTCGTACATGCCCAACACGGGCGAGTCCGGATTCGAAGCGATGCAGTCGGATTTGAACGATTTATTTACTGCTCATAGCCGCTCCGGCAAAGTGACTGTTTTGTACGAGACGATGTTGTATTTGGGGCAGCTTGGGGGTTAGGCTTGGAGGAGATCGGCGAGGATGCAGTCGTAGCGGCCTGATGGGTCTTCGCTGCGGCGAAAATTCTGTTGGCTCGAAGAGTCATCCTGCTGGCGCGAAGCGGCATTTCGCCGCAAGGCGACTGTTGATGAAATTAGTTGTTGGATAGCTGGGTGGTTTTAAACAGTGATCTCTTCGAGATCAAGTCTCGCTAGCGCGAGAGCAGGATCCTGCTGACGCAGGAACAGGATAATCAAACCAATGAATTGATAAGCTGTTGGCGCGATGAACGATCCTGTAGTTCTCCCCATTTTCTTAGGGGCGTCGCATGCAACGCTCCTACAATGGTGGATGAGTGAGTGCCTTCGGCCCCCTGTCAATCCATGTGGAAAGTTTCATTCAGTTCGGTCGAAACAGGACTGTTGTCGGGATTGGTTTCCATTAGGTCGCTCATGTGGCTCCACCATTCGCGGCACACGCGGGTTTGGGCGATGGCGTTCCATTGGGCTTCGTCTTCGATTTCAGCGTAGCCGAACAGCTGAAGCGTCTCAGGGTGCAGAAAGATCGAATAATTGGATACGCCGTGGTCTTTGAGCGTGGACTCCAGTTCGGGCCAG
Organism: Opitutaceae bacterium; assembly: GCA_028284235.1. Taxonomy (GTDB): domain Bacteria; phylum Verrucomicrobiota; class Verrucomicrobiia; order Opitutales; family Opitutaceae; genus Pelagisphaera. Next base: position 20,540 of record JANQSC010000061.1, on the reverse strand, counting down.
ATGGGGGAGTGTCGTTCGACGTAGGTCGATTCTTGGCCGGGGTGCAATTGCATCACGAAGGCTTTTCGGATCATGGTTTTTCGGTTGGGGTGGAGTTGTTTCGAATCTGGTGTCGGGACGTGTCCCGCAACGGTTGCGGTAGAATTGCGGGGATTCGGATTGCATTGGGATTGCTCAATGCCCGCAGGACTGTTGTCGTGAAAATATGAAGTTCCGATGGTGTCTGTGTTTGCTGTGCGCGGTCAATGGCATTGCGGCGATTCCGGAAAAGTACTTTCCTCCCTCGGGATGGGCGGACTACCAGTGGGAGGATCCTGGCGGGTGGGAGACGATCGATGTAACGACCGCGGGACTGCCGAGAAACGACGCGTCGATCGACGCCTCCGTGGCGATCCGCGAGATTCTCGCTCGTTCGGAGGGGCGGCGCATTTTGTACTTTCCAGAGGGGACGTACTACTTGCATACGGAATGCCGCATCGAGGAGGGCGATATCCAGTTTGTGGGCGATGGAATCGGGAAAACGGTGTTTGAAATCACGACTAAGGAGGAGATTCCGGTTCACGGGATCGTCTTCGCGGGTTCGGCGGAAGAGCGCGAGTATTTCCCTGAGGAAAAGACGTTTCGTAGAGGGTACAATCGGATGGAGTCGAGAGAAGATACGCCGTACGAGCCGGGCGATTTCATTCTCGTCTACAGTCCGGAGCGATCGCCTACGGAAAAGGTGTTCTGGCGCGGGCAGATTTTCAAAGTGACTGACAAGCGCGGTCGGACGCACCATTTCGATATGAGGAGCGGCGTCGACATGCCTCTCCTCGAATCGGTGAGGATGTGGCGCTTGTTTATGAGCGAGAATATCTCGCTGGAAGATTTCACCATCAAACGGCTTCACAAGAACGCGCGGGAGAGTTCGAATATTGTATTGGAATATTGCTACAATGCTCGCGTGTCGCACGTGGAATCGGTCGACGCGTGTTTTTCCAATATACGGGCCCGGGCGAGTCGGCAGGTAATCGTCGAACATTGTCTCATGCACGGGGCTTGGGAAGCGAGTGGGGGATGGGCCTACGGCGTGAACTTCCATCGAGCGACCACGCAGTCGCGAGCCAGTCACAATCGCGCTTGGAATTTGCGTCATGGCATTAACGTGAGCGCGGGTGCGAATTACTGTATCTTTAGCTACAACTCGTCGGAGGCGCCGTATGTTTCGTATCAAGATATTGGAGTCCATCACGGTGGATTTTCTCACAACATTTTGTTCGAAGGCAATCGAGGCAAAGAGATCGTGACCGACGGGGGCGGACTGAATCGAGCGCGATCGGACTACGTTTTCTTCTTTCGCAACCACGCGACGTCAGTCTTGGGGCCGCAGTCGGACCTTGCGCGGAACTACGTGGTCGCGGGCAATGTGGTGGACGCCGCAGACGGTTTAGCGCGAGAGGGCGAAGGGCATTTCTACGTTGCCAATAGCGCGGGCGGGATAGTCTCCGATGGCGCTGATTCGGATAAGGTCCAACTGCCCGTTTCGCTCTATCGCTCGGATTCGCCGGATTCGGCATCGCTCTCTGGGCGACTCGATTGAGCGTCTTTTGAGAGAGGGGCGGTTACCGTTTTGGTAACCGTCTTGGTTGTGCCAACGGCTGCTTTTGCACCTATCCGCGCTCCTTTAACCGCGCTTCCGACTGCTGCTTTGGGCACGCTTACGCATGCGCTGAGAGCGAGCGATAAAAGGAACGCTAGTAAAACGGGCGCGAAGCGACATTTCGACGGAAGACGACTGTTCATTAACTCAGTTGTCGGGTAGTAGGCGGTATTTAACAGTGATCTCTTCGAGATCAAATCTCGCTGGCGCGAGAACAGGATCCTGCTGACGCAGGAGCAGGATCATCAAGCGAAAGAGTTGATAGCCTGTTGGCTCGAAGAGCCATCCTGCTGGCGCGAAGCGACATTTCGCCGCTAGGCGACTGTTGATGAAATTGGTTGTCGGGTAGTAGGTGGTGTTTAACAGTGATCTCTTCGAGATCAAATCTCGCTGGCGCGAGAACAGGATCCTGCTGACGCAGGAGCAGGATAGTCAATCCAATGTGTTGATAGCCTCTTTGGGGGAAGAACGACCCTGCGGGCGCGATTCGTTTACTCATGGTATCCGATTAAGAAAGGCAAATAGCAAATCTGTTCACATTGTCGTAGTCGGCGGGGTGTTTTTTAGCGCTTTTTGATAGAGTTGGGAGTTGAGCTATTGAACTGATTTGCCGACAAACAGACGCGTATGAGATCACACGAAATTGATTATGAGTTGCATGGCGACGACATGCAGATGGTTGAGGTGGAGTTGGACCCGCAGGAAACGGTGATTGCGGAAGCGGGTTCGATGAACTGGATGGAGGAGGACATCGATTTTCAGGCGAAGATGGGGGATGGCTCGGAGCCGGATAAGGGCGTTTTCGGCAAGCTGCTCGACGTGGGGAGGCGGGTGCTGACTTCGGAGTCGCTTTTCCTCGTTCACTTCACGAATCAAGGCTACGAGAAACGAAAGGTCACTTTCGCGGCTCCCTATCCAGGGAAGATCGTGCCGGTGGACCTGGCGGAGATTGGCGGCGAGATTACGTGTCAGAAAGACGCGTTTCTGTGCGCGGCTTTGGGAACCAAGGTCTCGATCGCTTTTAACAAGCGATTAGGAGCGGGTTTTTTCGGGGGAGAAGGATTTATTTTAGAGAAACTGGTGGGCGATGGCATGGCCTTCATGCATGCAGGGGGAACTGTCGTGAGAAAAGAACTACGCGGTGAAACCTTGCGCGTGGACACCGGCTGCATCGTCGGGTTCTCTCGCGGGATCGACTACGATATCGAGAGAGCGGGGAATTTGAAGTCGATGTTCTTCGGAGGCGAGGGACTTTTCCTGGCCACGCTGAGGGGAACCGGTTTTGTCTACTTGCAAAGCCTGCCGTTCTCGCGACTGGCGGATCGCGTGATTCAAAGCGCCCCCAGTCAGGGCGGCTCGTCGAAGGGGGAAGGCTCGGTCCTCGGCGGAATCGGCCGGATGATCGACGGGGATCGCTAGCAAATTCGTTTTGAACATTGATTTTGGTCATCCGTAGGGCCAGCGCTTGCGCTGAGCCGCGTATGAAGAGGCTGTGATCAAACGTCGCGGCGCAGCGCAAGCGCTGGCCCTACGGAGATTGCACTCGTATATTGTCGCGCTTCATTTGATTGGAATCAAACGGAGTTCTTTCAAGGCGAACTCTGCGTCGGGGAGGGAGTGTTCGAGCGTGAAGACGGCTTTCGCAGTGGCCGTGTCGACTTGAATGTTTCCGAATTTGCGTTTGCGGAATCGATCCATGCCGCGGGAGTAGGGGACGGCGCCGGTGACGAACGTGTCGTTCATGTGAAGCGTGAACGGTCGTCCGGCGTGCTCGTCTTTCAGTCCCGCGTATCCAAAGATGTCGTAGTTCCCAGGGGCGAGGTCGTGGACGGTCCACCGAATCGAGTCCCCAATTTGTATCCACTCGATGGCGTCGTTTTCGGAGTTGTAGTAGGCGGAGGAGCCGGAGACGACTCCTCGTTGGGCGGTGAGGGCGATCTCGCCATTGCGGTCGGCGCGTATCGGATCGCTGCCCTGTTCAGAACCGATGAAGGCGAGCAGGTCCGACATTTGTTCGAGGTTGAGGGCGGATTCGAAGCCTTCCGGCATGAGTGACTGGGCGCTGCTGTCGAGGGATACCAGATCGCGTCGCAGCACGGTTTGCGCGACGCCCCCGGTTGCGGTCAGGGTAACGCTCGTGGCCGTTTCCTCGGAGAGAATGCCGATGACCGATCGTTGGTCGCGCGTGGTGGCCGTGAACTGAGTGAATTTGTTTTCGACGGCTCGATTGGGATCTAGAATGGCGGTTAGTAGAGAGGAAGTGGAACGATCCGATAGAGCGGACAGGTCGGGTCCGACGGATACCCCCGTGTCTCCGAAACGGTGACAGCTTGCACAAAGACTTGTGAACAACTCGCTTCCGGATTGGGGATTGCCGGGAAGTTGTATGGTCTCTTCATATCGATCGACGATTTGCTGCCGGCTTTGACTGGCCCCGGAATCGAACAACGCTTCCGCCAGGGCTCGAGTATTCGAATTCGGGTTGCGCAATAGCTGGTTTCGCTGGGCGACGGAAAGCGACTGGGCGATGCTCGTTTGACTCGACGCGATCTCCAGCATGTCGTAGGTCCACCCGCTGCGCGATAGTAGTGTATCCATAATTACAGTGCGGATTCTGGGGGAGCTTGAATCCCATTGAGAGAGCAGGATTTGAGGTGTCTCGGTTCCGTGAATGCGGGAAAGCGCTTGAATCGCAGTTTGTTGGACTTCGAAGGGAGTTGCGGGATGAAGGCATTGCAGAGCGGTCTGGGTAAGCGAGTCTGGGTGTTTCGGTCGAAGCGAAAGCGCTCCGAGGGCGAGAACGCGTGATCTGGTGGGAGCGGTACTGTCTCGGGCGATTTCTTCAGCTCGGTTCAGCAGCGATTGAATTTGAGCTTCCAGCTCCGGATGGGGCTCGGTTTGGTGGGTGTCGGTTCTCGTATTCAAGCTTTGAGCTGTATCGAAGGTGGCAAGGCTCTCTAGTTTCCTTTGAAAGCTAACGTCATTGTGGGACAGGGCTGTCGCGAGGACGCTTCGGGCGGCGTTGAGATTGCCTGTGCCCATCGCGGTCTGAATAACTCCATCTCTGAGCGGGTCTAATCGAGAATCGGCGATTTTGGGGGCGATCAAATTCGCGAGCGCATCGATGTGAGGAGGAATAGAACTGGAAATCGCGGACGCGATATAGGGGTCGTGAGAGTTCTCTTGATAGAGCTTGAGCAGCGCGTCCGCGGATAGCGTGTCGGAACTTTTCCCGAGTGTGTAGGCAACTTGGATACGAACTTGCGGAGCATTGTCGTTGTTGCGGGCGTGAACGGATTTGAGAACGTCCTCCTTTCCCAATAAGGCTTCGCTCAGTCTGACGGCGTGCGCTCTAACGTAAGGGTTGGAGTCGTCCATCGCCATGATGAGCGTTTCGGGCGATAGCGCGTCGAGGAGGGCCAAGGTCCAGAGAGCTTGCAGGCGGGCCTTCGGATCGGTCGCTTCTAGGACTGCTTTTTCAATGGCCGGGGTGACTTGCGAGGAATTGCGAGAAACAAGCAACTGCTGGGCTTGGTCGCGTTGCCAGCGAATGGGGGATTGGAGTCGCTCAACAAGTTCCTGAGTATCCAATGAGCGGATATCTGTGATTTTAATCGAATCACTGCCTTTGCGCGAAATCCGATAGATGCGTCCTTTGTCGTTCCCTTCACGCAAATTGAGTTTACGCTGCCAGTCTTGAGGAATCCACTCGGGGTGCTCGATGGCGAGTCGGTACATATCCACTACGTAGAGGGCTCCGTCGGGGCCGCTGCGAATGGCGGCGGGCCGGAACCAGTTGTCGGTGGAACGCAGGAATTCGGTATTTGTTTCCTCGGGAGCGCGTTCGCTTTTGAAGGTTGTGCCGACGGGGCGGAGGATGGCTCTCGAGACCAAATTGTGGACGGGTTCGGAGACGAAGGAATTTCCTTCGAAATTAGGCCCGAGAGTTGGGTCGTCGTAGATCATGAAGCCGCAGGCCGAGGTGAAGCGATTGGCTTTCTCGTAGTCGTTGAATCGGCTGAGCGTTTTGCTGTTTGGAAAGACAGGGCCAGCCTGGGGCGTTCGGGGAAGGAAGGAGCGACCGTTTGCATATCGAAGAAACGGATTCCGGTCCAAGTAGGCGTCTTCGAGGGCGAAATGCCATCCAGGCCAGGAGTTGCTGTTGCCGAACCAGTTACCCCAGGAGTCGCGATTCCTTCCGAATTGCGAGCGTCCCATGATCGCTTCGATCTCTCCGGTTTCCGGTCGGATTCTGAGATCGCGTCCGTTTATGTTCACCGAGGGGCCGCCACGCATGGTCCGCGCGTAGCCGCCGCTGTCACCGTTGGCGAGGTAGATCCATCCATCGAGACCCCATTGCATTCCGTTGACGAGATGTTGTTGGTTTCCTTGCGCAAATCCGGTGTACAATCGGGTTACCGAGTCGGCATGACCGTCTTGATCGGCGTCCGCTGCGTAGATAATATCCGGCGGCGCGGCGACGAGCACGCCCTCTTTCCAGGGGAATACGGACGTGGGGAAGGACAGGTTGTCGAGAAATACGGTCGATTCGTCGTACATCCCGTCGTGGTTGGTGTCCTCCAAAAAGCGGATACGGCCTTCGCCGCCGATTCCGTCATCGTTCGAGCCCATCGGGTAGTCGCCCATTTCGACTACCCAGAGCTTGCCGTCCGCTCCCCAGGCGATGTCGATCGGGTCGGTGACGAGCGGTTCGGCGGCGACAAGCTGGATTTGCAGATCGGAGTGCAGTTCGAACGTGGACAGGGCATTGTCTTTCTCGATCGGCGCGGGGATGGCGCTGAGTGTCTTTTGCGAATAGAACGTGTGCGGCAACTGCTTGAGGACCTCGTCGAGTACGAGATCTTCCGTGTCGGGCGAAAGTCGAACGGGTTTGTCGTAGTAAAGCATGGAGCGATCCACCTCGTATCCACCTTCATCGTACAATCGCCTGGAAGGTATGTATGAGGGGGATTCGTTGGCGTAAGCGTTGATCCAGAGTCGATCGGGGTCGAAACGTTCTTTGAGGGCGAGGGCGTAGTCCACGACAACTTCTCCGGCGAGGAAAACCATAGCCAGGTCGTCGCCGAAGGTCCACGTTTGGATGGGGTAGTCGATGAAGGTGGGCAGTGATTCCCCCGCGTCGAGCCGTTCGAGAATGCGTCGGGCGTAGTGGGCGGTTTTGACTTCGGATGCGGCGTGTTCTTGCCAGTGGGCGCGACTGGGCACGGGGTCGAGGGGAAGCGTGATGCGGTTGATTCGCGTTGTTGGGGGATGGGCGATCGGGGTTAGGTTGGTCTGGAGGAGGCGATCTACTTCGTCGGCGAGCTCGAGCGCGTTTTGGCGAACGGCGTCGAGGTTGCCCCGCGGATTGGGATTGGCGTCGGCGCCGCATCCAATCGCGATGAGAGCGGTGACTCCAGGGTGGCGTTCTTCTAGAATCGACTGGGCTTCTCCGGCCCAGTCGCCGTGGATGTGATTATGGTCACCGCCGAGGGTGGTGCAATGGCAGGCGTAGTTGACGAGCAAGGACTTCAGTTCGCCTTGGCCGTCGTTGATACGCATGATCGGAAGCGAGTGATCGACGGGGCCGTCCGCTTGGATTCCGAAACCGGTCCAGCGTCCGTTTTCGAGAACGCGTCGATTAGCGGCGAATCCTACTTTGCCTTGTCCCCATTTGATGGATGCGTTGGCTCGATTGGCGATAGCCTTTCTGCAGACGGCGACGACCTGTTCGACGAGTTGGGCGGAGTAGCGTTCGATGCCGGACCAGTGTTCAGGAGGAATGTCCTCCATGAAAATGGGATCGAGGACACCTTTGAGGTGTGGTCCCGAATGGGTGTGCGTCGCGCAGAGGGCGACTTTCGATTGAGGAATATTGAGTTGTTCGGCGACCGATTCTGTCAACCAGCGCGGGACGCCGATTAAATCAAGCGTGACCAGCAAGGCGGGCTGGGGCCCCTCGCCGAACGCGATTGCTTTGGCACAGAGTTTTCCGCTTACGCCGTCGGAGAGTTGGCGGCGTCCTCCGTAACCGCTCAAACGTATGGGCTCGGTTGGCGTGATGTCTATGCGGGCGACACCGATCGGTTGTTCGCTTGTTGCCGCATGGTCACTCGCCCAAGTCGGGGGCGGAAGCGCGATTATCGCCAGTATTGCGTAGATTGCTACGCAGGCGGGAGCTATTGTGAGAGTGCCCAATAAGTTAGTTTTATATTGTTTCTTTCGTAGGGCCTTCGCTTGCGAAGTGCCGCGTCGCCCGAGTTTCTGGTTGAATTCGCGGCGTGGCGCAAGCGCCAGCCCTACGTTTTTGAAAAGTCGAACTCTCTTTAAGAAAAGGCGGGGCATTGGTTTGGGCGGATAAGAAATGAAAGAGTGGCGAGGGAGACGTAAGTCGGCAAGACAACTTAGGTCGTCTGGTTCGCTGGGCCTTGAAGTTGTTGTTTGAGATTGACGATTGGACTGAATTTGGGCTCTCTTTTTCCAGCCTTACCGGAGGCTGCCAGTTCGCGGAAAGGGCGTAGCCCACCGGCTCCTTAAATCAACTTAGCTGTTCGGAGCGAACGACAGCGTATTTGGAGCCGAAGAAAATGAACGATAAGATTGCTAGCGAAGCGAGTCCCGCCGCGAATCTCGAGAACCTCAAAAACCAGGCGAAGCGACTGCTGCGCCAATGCAAAGCGAATGATCCGCACGCTTTGAGCCGGGCCCGACGGGCGGGTCTATTGGACGACACAAACGAAGCGCAACTGAAACTGGCCGATGCCCAGCGTGTGATCGCCCGTGAAAACGGATGCGGCGACTGGTCGGAGCTAAAGGCCCTCGTCCGGGCGGAGAATTTGGGAGGCTCGAAGGAAGGGGCGGTCAAGATCGCGGTAGTAGGAATTGACCAGATCTGGCTGGATTGTGATAATATTGAAAAAGCGGATACATTCTACGGAGAGATTCTCGGTTTGCGGAAAACTGGGGAGGTTCCGGGAATGATGCACTTCTACGACTGTGGCGGTACGACCCTTGTTTTGGGGGCGATCGAGACCGTCCGACCAAACTCGATTCTCTATTTCAATGTCGGCGACACGGTGGAGGCGATTCAGGCCGCGTATAATGCGCTTAAGCGGCGGGGCGTTTCGATGGGAGACTCGCCTCACTGTATCGCTCGCAACTGGAATGGTCGCGACGTCTGGGTGGCGTTCTTCAAGGATCCGTTTGGCAACCAACTCGCGTTCAAATGTAATGCGCTCGCGACTACGGATTCGAAAACGGTCGATTGAAGATGGAGGTGGACTTACTGTTTTCCGGCTTGTTTTGGACACTGTTTTTTAGGGATCCTCTTTGAGAGGTTTTCATGGCGTTTCCATTCTTTCTGGAGGCGCAATAATCTTGACCGTTTAGGGTTCTGGGATGTTCTAGTAACCGATGTTTCCCCGCCTGCGAATCCTCTGCTGCTTAGCGGGCCTTTCCATGGCCTGGAGCGGTTGCGCGCTCTTTGGCCCACGAGGGAAGACGGTGGAGCCGCAGTCGGGCATCCCGTCGGCGTACCAGGAGTCCGTTGCCGGGGCAGATTCCGAGTTGGGCTGGTCAGGCGAATGGTGGGAGTCCTTTGACGATCCTGTCTTGAATGAGCTGATTGAAACCGGGCTCGACTCGAACTTTAATTTGCAAGCGTTCGCTGCCCGCATCGAGCAAGCGGACGCCTTGGCCCGTCAGGCGGGCGCTCGCCTGTTTCCGACGATCGACGCCTCGGCTCGAGACGACTACGAATGGGACGGGGAGACGGTCGCCCCGGCGACTCGAGATCGTGAAGAAACGGTGCGGCTGGGCGCTCTGCTGGATTGGGAGATCGATTTTTTCGGGCGATTGTCTTCGGCTCGGGCGGCTCAAAAGTTACAGGCGCAAGCGACTGTCGAGGACTGGCGGGACGCGCGGCTGTTGTTGTCGAGCGCGATTGCGGAGCGGTATTTCGAGATCAAAGAGCAACGTCGGCAATTGGAGGTGATTCGGGCTCAGATCGGTATCAACGAATCACTTTTAAAACTAACGCGTCTACGATTCGGGCAGGGCCAGTCGTCGGTGGTGGCGGTGTTGCAGCAGCGCGAGCAGCTGGACGAGACGAAAGCGCGGGTTCCGGAGGTGGAGGCGCGAATCGGGCAGTTGCAATATACATTGGACGCTTTACTCGGGTTGACCCCGGGGAGTGGTAGTGAGATTTTGAATTCCCGGCTTCTAGATTTACCGCCGCTGCCGGCGATCGGTTTGCCAGCTTCGCTTTTGCAACGACGGCCTGATTTGAGGGCGGCGCGTCAACGGGTCATGGCCATCGACTACGGGGTGGGCGAAGCGATCGCGGAGCAATTCCCGACGATCCGAATTGGCGGTGGAGTCAATTGGCGGGGCGATCCGGAACTGGGCAATTCGATCACGAGCGCCTTCGCTTCTTTGTCGGCTCCGTTGTTCGCGGCGGGCGAGCGAAGGGCGGAAGTGAGGCGTCAGAAGGCGCGCTTGGAGGAGGCGTTGGCGGACTATTCCGACCGGTTCTTGTTGGCCCTCGTCGAGGTGGAGTCGGTCTTGTTGTTGGAGAGGAAGTTGGAGGAGCGATTGGTTTTGGTGCAAAAGCAATTGGTGACGGCTCAGGCCTTGCTGGAGGAGTCGCGCAATCGCTTTAGCCAAGGACTCACCGATTACTTGCCTGTATTCACTTCGCTCAACATCGTGCAGGGGCTCGAACGCGACGTGGTCAGCGCCCAGAAAGATGTGCTCAGTTCGCGCGTGGCGTTGCATCGCGCCCTGGGCGGCCCCATTGTCGAACCCGACATCTCGAATCTTGTATCGTTATCTCAATGAGTCAAAAGTCCGTATTTAGCACTCTTCTTCTAATCGTCGTCATAATCGTCGTGGGCGGCGGATTGAGCTGGCTGCTGCTTTCGACCGGGCCGAAAACTGAGCCGGAGGAGAAAGAGAGCACGGCGCGAATTGTGCAGACATTGGCTCTGGTGCCGGAAGATCGCTCTGTATGGGTCAGCGCCTTTGGTAGCGTGGTTCCGTTTCGCAAGGTCGAGATTCGACCTCAGGTATCCGGTCAAGTGATACATCAGAGCGACGCGATGACCGCGGGTGGACGCGTTCGCGAAGGGGAGGAGTTGATACGAATCGATCCTCAAGACTATGAGCTCGCGTTGTCGGAAATGAAATCGAACTTGGAGGAGGCCCGTTTCGAGCGCGAAGTGGAGAGCGGTCGTCAAGTGATCGCCCAACGGGAGTGGGACGAGTTACAGTCGGACTTGGACAGCGAAGAGGTGAATCGATCGCTGGTGTTGCGCGAGCCGCATTTGCGTCGGGCCGAGGCTTTGATGGAGAAGGCGGCGAACGACATCGAAGTGGCCGAGTTGCAGCTTTCTCGCACGGTGATTGCGGCGCCGTTCAACGCCATGGTTGTGGAGGAGTCGGTGGAGGTGGGCCAGCTTGTTGGGCAGAATTCGGTGATTTGCGAACTGGTGGGGACGGACGAATTTTGGATACAAGTGACCTTGCCGATCTCCGAGTTGAAATGGATTCAGTTTCCCGAGAATGGCGCGCCGGGGGCGGAGGCCCGCGTGATCTTGGACGTAGGCGAAGGCGAGCCGACGGAGTGGAAGGGGAAAGTGGTTCGCCTTTTGAGCGACTTGGATCCGCTCGGGAGAATGGCCCGAGTGGTGGTTTCGGTCGAAGATCCACTGGGAATCTACGGGGTCTCGGAGAGCGAGCTGCCGCTGCTGCTGGGGAGCTATGTCGAGGTGCAGATCGACGCGGGTAAGCTGCAAAACACGCTTCGGATCCCGCGTGAAGCCTTGCGCGAGGGGAATATTATTTGGGTGGTGGGCGACGACGGGCTCCTGCGAATCGCGGAAGCGGAGGTGCTTTGGCTAGAGAAGGAGACCGTGTTAATCGCGAATAGTCTGGCAAATGACGAAGAATTGATTGTAAGTGATTTGCGTGTCGCGCTGCCGGAAATGAAAGTGTCGGCACAGCCATCTACCGCGTACCCCGAACTCGTCTCATCTTCGAAATAGGAAGGCCCCAGGAATTATGGATCGCAACCCCTACAATGACACCTCGTCGGCGACTGGGCTGATTGCCTGGTTCGCTCGAAACCCCGTCGCGGCGAATTTGCTCATGCTGGCGATCATCGTCGTCGGGTTCGCCGTGGCGAAGAACATTCGCCAGGAAATCTACCCGCTTTTCCAGGTCGATACGGTCGAGGTCGACATGCAGTACCGGGGGGCGAGTCCCGAGGAGGTGGAGCAGTCGATTATTTTGCCGATCGAATCGGAGCTGCGCGGTATGGAGTTGACGCGTCGCATCGAGTCGACCGCGTCCGAAGGCCGAGCGTCGGTATCGGTGGAGATCATGCCGAGTTTCGATCGCAATCGGGCCTTGCAGGAGGTGACGGCTGCCGTGGCCCGGATTAGCTTGTTCCCGGACGAGATCGAGCCGCCGCGGGTGTCGCTAGGCACGAGTCGACGGAGGGGGGTCAACTACGTCGCGGTGTGCGGCGACGTGGACGAACGCACGCTCGCCCAGCTCGCTCACGAGGTCGAAGACGGACTGCTCGCCCAGCCGGAAATCGCCTTGGTGGAAGTATTGGGAGCGCGGCGGCCGGAGATTCTAGTCGAGGTGCCGCAGGCGCAGCTGCGTTCGCTGGATTTGACTTTGGAGGAGATTGCCCGGGCCATTGACCAGTCGGCCCAGGACGTGCCGGCGGGAACGATGAAGACGACCGGTGGCGACATTTTGCTCAAGACGACGGAGCGTCGTTATTTCGGAAGCGAGTTCGAGGAGATCCCCATCAAGAGCAGCAATACCGGGGCGGAAATCCGGCTCGGCGACATTGCTTCGATCGAGGACGGGTTTGAGGAGACGAAACGGGAGTCGTATTACAACGGCAAGCCGACGGTGACGCTTTCCGTGTACGCGTCCGAGAATCAGGCTCCCATGGCGGTTTCGGCGGCGGTCAACCGGTTTATCGAGCAAATCCAGCCGACCTTGCCTCCGTCGGTTTTGGTCGAAGTGCGCTTCGATCGGACTGAAGACTACCTGGAGCGAATCAACCTGCTTCGGTTCAACGGGATGCTCGGTCTCATCCTCGTTTTGCTCGCTCTCGGTCTCTTGCTGGAGCTGCGGGTGGCGTTCTGGACGGCGGTGGGGATTCCGGTGTCGATTCTCGGCTCGCTCATTCTACTGCCGTTGATGGATGCGAGCGTGAATATGATTTCGGTGTTTGGCTTCATCGTGACGCTGGGGATCGTCGTCGACGATGCCGTGGTCGTAGGCGAGGACATTTTTCATAAGATAACGCAGGGAATGTCGCGCATGGACGCGGCGGTGGCCGGGGTGAAGGAGATGACGATCCCGGTTCTGTTCGCGGTGAGCACCAATATCATCGCGTTCTTGCCGCTCTTTTTCGTGCCCGGTGAAAGCGGTCGCTTTCTGCATGTGCTCCCCGCGGTAATCATCGCCGTTTTCACGGTCTCGCTTGTAGAGGTTCTCTTGATACTGCCATCGCACTTGGCCTTCGGCCGGGAGAAAGTGCGCCGCGACTCGATCTTGGCTCGCTTCGACGCCCGGCAAACGCAGCTGCGGGTGCGGCTGGACAAGGCCATGGAGCGATTCTACCGGCCAATTTTGATGGGCGCGATTCGGATGCGGTACATTACGATCGCGGTATTCGCTTCTTCCTTACTTGTGCTGGTTGCCTACACGATGAGCGGGCGAGTCAACTTCACGTTTAATCCAACGATTGAAAACGACTACATCCAGGGCGAATTGGAAATGCCCTCGGGTACGCCCGTCGCTCGCACGCGCGAGGTGATTTTCCAGATTGAGGAGGCGGCGAAGCGCGCATTGGCGAAATCGGGAGAAGAGAATATCGTTCGAAACTACAATGTATCCATTGCCACCCGAAACGTTAATGGAGCTCGAGTTGCGATCAAGCTGGTGCCGCAAAGTCAGCGCGAAATCACCGGGGCGGAATTTGTCGACTTGTGGCGAAACGAGGTGCCCGAAATTCCCGACATGGAGTCGCTCTTTTACGACTACCTTGTGGGGCCGGGAGGTGAAGCGGCGATCTATATACAGCTGGCTCACCAGGATGTGGGAGTGCTGCGTCAAGCGGCGGAGGAACTAGGCGACATGCTGGCGCTCTATCCCGGAGTGGCGGATATTCGCAAGGGATTTGGCCGGGAGATGCCGCAGATCAGTTTTGAGATCAAGCCGGCGGGCCAAGCCCTCGGCATCACTGCCCGCGATCTGGGTCAGCAGATTCGTAACGCGTTTTACGGGGCGGAAGCGCTGCGCCAGCCGCGGGAACGCGAGGAGTTGCGGGTGATGGTGCGTCTGCCTTACGAGGATAGGAAGACTTTGAGCGCTTTGGAAGGGCTTTTGATTAAGGGAGCGAATGGAGCGGAGATTCCGATCAATCAAGCGGCGGAGATTATCGAGACGACAGCGCCGGTGCGCATCGATCGCGTCGATGGGGGACGGGTGGTCAATGTCACGGCGAACGTTCTGAGCGAAGTTACTAACGGCAACAAGGTTTTGAGCGCGATGGAGCAGAAGGAATTGCCCGAGTTATTGGCCAAGTATCCAGGATTGCGCTACACATTTGAAGGGGAGCAACGCGACCAGAGAGAGGCGACGCGGAGTTTGAGTATCGGCCTGACGGCGTCCTTGTTCGCCATCTTCGCCATCATGGCCTCGTTTTTGCGGAGCTACTCTCAGTCGGTCATCGTTCTGATGACGATTCCCTGGGGCCTGGGAGGCGCTGTGCTCGGGCATATTCTGCTCGGGTTCGACTTGAGCATCTACAGCGTGCTCGGGATGATCGCCCTGTGCGGAATGGTGGTCAACGGCGGCTTTGTCATGGCCATGACGCGAAACCGGTACATGAGTCGGGGGCTCGATTCGCACGAGTCCATTATTCAGGCCGCCCAGAGGCGTTTCAGACCGATACTTCTCACGGCCGTAACCACATTCCTAGGACTGGGTCCGATGATTTTCGAGACGAATGAACAAGCGCTCTTCCTGGTTCCGATGGCGATATCATTGGGGCTGGGAACTCTGGCCTCTTCGGTCGTCGTGCTGATACTCGTACCAGTCGTGTTTGTGGTGCTCGACGAATTGCAAGGGATGGCGAAAGGGAAGCCTGCGAGCGAGACTTTGGAGACTGAGAAAGAGGAAGCGGTATTGCAGGGTTGATTGAATTTAACCGCAGAGGACACAGAGATCGCGGAGAGATTTTAAAAAGGTCTCTGCCTCCTCCGCGGTTTATTTCTTTTCTACAGATCCTCCGATTAAAGCACTTTCGAACCTATGCGAAAATTCCCGTAACAGAAGGAGGAAATTCGAACAGAGGGAGTTAGGGCAACGTTCATGCAACAGCTTGCTAGACCTAACTCATATAACAAATGCAATCATATGAATTTTAAAAAAATATTTAACCGAATCACGACTATTAGCTCATTAGCCACGAGCGAAACTCAAAAACTATTAGTTTTGTTGTTGAGTATGGATGCAGTGTTTATCATACTACACATTGTGTATAGGTTGGGTTTTTCCGCTGATCCATTTTTTTCAATAGAAAAGGATCGAGGGCACGCGGAATTTTATCAATACACCAAAGAGCTCTGGGCGTGTTTACTCTTCGTGATACTTGCTGTGAGAAAACCTCGCCTGTTGTATATTTCTTGGGCGCTGTTGTTTTTTTATCTTTTATTGGACGACTCCATGCAAGTTCACGAAACTGCTGGAAGAGCAATAAGTGAATATTTCAACTTCCAACCCATGTTTCGATTGCGTCCGCTGGATTTTGGCGAGATGATTGTATCTGCAGTATCTGGAACGATTCTCTTTGGTTTGATCGCTTTCTCATCACTGAAATCCGATACTGCGGAAAGAAGAGTGTCAGTGCATATGTTCTTTCTGATTCTGTTTCTTGTCTTTTTTGGAATTCTGATTGATATGATCCATGTTGCGAGCCCGGGGGGCCATGGAATATTGGGATTGATTGAAGATGGTGGTGAGATGGTCATCATGAGTGTTTTGCTCGGATACATATTCAATTTAAGACGGAAGATGGGCAAGGAAGTGAATGCCGCAGATTAGATGTAGGGCAAGCGCTTGCGCCGGCCCTACGTTAGCGAAGATTGATATTTGAACCACCTCCCAGCCTTTGCGACAATTCCGGTGTAACCGCAGGAGGCGTTTCAAACATGTGATGGACAATCACTATTGATTCAATAACTTGTTGGAAAAAAATATGAAAACTACCGTAAGAACTATCGTAGCAACTACACTGTTGTGGAGTCCTTTCTCACTTTTTGCTGCCGAGTTTACCGACGAGCATTGTGAGCTTGCCCGTCAACTCCTGAGCGCGACAGAAGCTGAAGAAAGCTATGTCACAGGCTTAAAAGAAGGGCTTGATCTGCAGATACAATCGGTGCCTCAGATGCACTCTTTCAAGAGCGTGATTAGCCAATGGCAAGATACCTATCTGTCATGGGACGTGTTCGAGGAAAGGTATATCGAGATCATCTGCGAAGCGTACGCCGAAGATGAAATTCGGTCGTTGCTCGAGTTTTACGATACACCTATTGGAAAGAAACAGTTGGAGAAATCCGACGATATTGTAATCGAGGTAATGAAATATTCTGAATTAGTTGCGGCTCGGCACCAACCAGAATTGAACATCATGATTTCAAAACGAGCCAAGGAACTTGAGCTCGAGGTCGAAAATCTCTTCCCGGAGGTTAAGGCCGAAGATGAACCAGAGGAAGTTGTGATCCACACTGCCACGGAATTCCAAGGAAGAGGAATGCAGGAATTGGTGTATACGTTGCCGCGCAGCGAGATTAGGGATAAGTCAGGGGTTGACGTTAAGGCTCAGGGAGTCGGCTTATCTCCCATTGAGGCCATGGAAATCGCTTTTAAAGAGCATTATTCTGAAATCGGTGTCGATGGGAAAGAATACTGGGAGGCGACTTCCGCTACCCTTTCTAGCTTTGCACTGGACAGCGAGGATGTAGATTCTCCTGAGCCAAGATACTTATGGTACTACTCTATAAGTTGCTCGGTATTCGGAAGCTATCCATCATTCGGAACTCCCCCAGATACTGTCGTTCTTCTGGACGGTGAATTAATAAAGCCGAAAAAGAAAACCTAAGCGGCCTATACAACGAGTGCATGCACTCGTCATCCGAGCTAAGCGCTTTCTAGTTGATGCGAAAATCACATATCTTTGTATCATTCGGTCTCTTACTTGTGGGGCTTTTGTCTTGGTACCTGGCGAGGGAGGACAAGCCATCGACTCTCGAAGAGTACTATGAGATGGATGGCTATGGCATGGAGAGCCCGCTCCAGACAGCTAGTGATTTGCCCTATGCGGTGACCGGCTTGTTCAACCCTCCGATCATAACAGCGGGAGTGGAGATTCTTGACGAGGGAGGATCCGCGATGGATGCATCGCTGGCTGTAGCCCTGTCTCAGATAGCGTCAGTTGGAGGAAAAAACGTCAGCTATGCTGGAATTCTGAACGCGCTTTATTTCGACGCGGAAACGGGCAAGGTCTACAATCTCAATGCGTCTTACAATACGGTCGAGGAGGAACGAAGACCTAAGACGATTCCGAAAGTGAAATTTCTCGATCCGGCTGAAAAAGACAAGGTCACTAATGGTCGCACGGTTCTGGTTCCTGGATTTATGAAGGGCGTGGGCGCCGCTCACGAACGTTTTGGGAAGCTGCCTTTCGCCAGGATCTTCGAGCACGCAATCCAAATAGCGGAAGATGGATACGAATGGATGCCGTGGGATCGAGGCGCATTCGAGTATTCGAAAGCGATTTTGACCAAACATCCCGAAACGAGAGCGCTATTTGTGAAGGATGACGGTTCATTTTATGTCGTTGGCGATGCCTTCAAGCAACCTCAGCTCGCAAAAACGCTTCGAGCGGTGGCGTCCAAGGGAGTGGACTACATGTACACGGGAGAGTGGGGCCGGAAGTTCGTCGAGACGGTGCAATCAGCGGGAGGAAAAGTGTCTATGAAAGACATGGAAAACTACGCGGTTTTCTGGAGCGCTCCGGCGAGAGTCGAGTTCGACGAATATGTCCTCTATGCGCATGGAGTTCCCTCCCACGGAGGCATAACATTGCTTAATGCGATGAGACTAGCGGAAGTTGCTGGATTCGTTGAAGCGGATCGCAACTCGCGATCGGCAGAGAGCTTGGCTTCGTTTTTCAAAGTCATGAAAGCCAGTCAAATATTGAGTGAGAATCCCGGATACTATGGAGATGATTTCGGGCACGGACCGATTGGAGTACTGAATGATGACATGGCAGAAAAGGTGTGGGTAAAGATCTCAGACGATTCGGTTTCTGAAAACGCTCCTGAACCTGAATTCGAAAGCAATCACTCGGCAGCAATCGTGGCGACGGACCGGTGGGGGAACATGGTTGCTCTGATCCATTCAATGAATACTATGGGATGGGGTCGAAACGGTCTTTCCGTAGACGGCGTTCCTATACCTGATTCGGCGACGTTCCAGCAGGATGCTATCGATCGAGCGGGTCCTGGCCGTCGGCTGCCCGAATGGACGGTACCGGGGCTCGTATTCAAGGACGGCAAACCGATACTCGGATTTTCGACGGTTGGGGAAGGGATAACAAACCAGAGCGCCGCGTCTCTTCTGAATATTCTAGCGAATGACATGTCTCTCGACGACGCGATATTGGAGCCTAGCTTTGGCGGTTTAAAGTACGAGAACGGTCGATACGTGTTGTTGGTGGAGGCGAATCGATTTCCAGAGGATTTTATAGAATCTTCTGTTGGATTCGGTGGAGCGTTCAAAGAAAGCCCAATGGTCAATCGGGGTTCTTGGACAGGCTTATACAGAGACTACGAAACGGGGAGGCTTGGGGCGACGCCGGTATGGGATGGATCGAAGTTCAACGAGGCTCCGATCAGAAATTCGTCAGAGGCTGCATCTCGAAAATAATACTGAGGTCCCTCAATACGACTGATGTGCACCGATTTTACTCGACGCGCAAGAGCTTGTTCCAGTCTTCTGAGTGAATTGGGCGTTGGCGTAATATACATACTTAAGCTCTGGGAAAGAAATCTCTTGGTATGAAAATTCTAATCTTAGGCGGTACGCGTTTTGTTGGTCGGAAGATAGTCGAGGCGGCTTTGACGCGTGGGCACTCGATTACGTTGTTTAACCGGGGGCGCGGGGATCCTGGTCTGTTTCCCAAGGTTGAACGATTGAAGGGTGACCGAAGCTCCGACTTGGATGTCTTGCAGGGAAGATCTTGGGATGTGGTTGTCGATACTTCTGGATACATGCCAAAGGACGTTCGCGCCGCGGCCGAGGCGCTTGTCGGTTCTGTGGCGCAGTACATTTATATTTCAACGGCGTCTGTGTACAAGGATTGGACGCAAAGCATGGACGAGACGGCGCAGGTGCATGAATTGTCGGACGAAGATTTAGCATCCGCAGAACGCCTGGATGTGGGAGAATTTCCCGATGGAGGGTCCTACGGAAAATACTACGGCGGCTTAAAGGCCGAATGCGAACGAGCCGTCCAAGCGGTCATGCGGGATCGAGCAATGATCGTTCGTCCAGGAGCGATAACCGGTCCAGACGACTACTGTAATCGCTTTGTCTACTGGACCGACAGAATTTCCCAAGGCGGACAAGTGCTGTGTCCCGATCGCCCCGACGCGCCTGTGCGGTACATCGACGCTCGAGATCTTGCGGATTGGGTGATACTTTCAGCGGAAAGAGGTACAGCGGGAGTTTACAACGCCCTGGGTGACCATTCCGTGACGTTTGGACAGTATTTGACGGCATGCAAGAAGGTCACTGAAAGCGACGCGAAACTCGTTTGGGTCGCGGAAGAGCAGCTCCTCGGCAACGATGTCGCCCCTTGGGCCGACATGCCGCTATGGCTGCCTGGAGAATACAACGGGTTCTTTTCTACGAAAGATGCAAAGGCTATGCAACAGGGACTGGCTTACCGATCTGTCGAGGAGACGGTTCGCGACTCGCTTGCTTGGCTAAAGGAGAGCGCTCCTAGATTTGACGAACCTGACGGTTTGTCTCTGGAAAGGGAGGCTGAGCTATTGTCTGCCTTGCATGTCGCATAGCTCTCGCTGAGCATGACGGATTGGACTATATGTTAAAGAGGAAACAAATCGAACGAGGCAAAGGCACGAGGCCGCGCGTCCGTCTAGCTTCGGACAGAAAGAAATGAAACTGGACCACATCCAATTGGCAATGCCCAGGGGCGAAGAAGAAAAGGCGCGTTCCTTTTTCGTGGGCGTTCTCGGAATGGTTGAAGAAGAAAAGCCCTATCCACTGAGCGAACGAGGGGGTTGCTGGTTTCGGTGTGGTAGCGTGATTGTCCATGTTGGCGTCGACAGAGAATTTGTCCCGCAGAAAAAAGCGCACCCCGCATTCGTAGTTGCGAACATCAACGACATCGAAAGAAAACTAGAAGACGAGGGTTTCGAAGTCGTATGGGACGAAGCGCTAGCAGATCGAACCCGATTCTACTCAAACGATCCATTTGGGAATCGAATTGAGTTTATTAAAGACGGAGACGGATTCTCACAAAAGTGAGATCTAGGTTAAGCAGGCAGCCCAGGCAACCTCGCCCATCGCTCCGGGCCGACCTGCGTGTATCGTCTTGAAGGTATCAGTTCCGTAGATACCGATCGAGTCAGCCAGTCATTCCAGTCGTGTTTGTCGTGCTCGACGAGGTGCAAGGGATGGCGAAGGGGAAGCCTGCGAGCGAGACTTTGGAGACGGAGAAACAGGAAGCGGTATTGCAACCGTAGCCCATCAAATGTAGGGCCGGCGCTTGCGCCGTGCCGCG
>JANQSC010000048.1 GCA_028284235.1 Opitutaceae bacterium | reverse complement strand
GAGGGTATTCCCTCGGAGCGTAGATGCGCACGGCGCTCCCACAACGCGAATTTCGCCAGATTTCGCCCTAATCCCTGACCGCAAACACCTTCAAGTTATCGAAGTCGATGGTCGATCCATTCACCGTCATCCCGAATTTGGTCTTGGTCGGGTGAGCGATTCCGGGCGAGTTTACTCCCGCCACGCGCTTTCCGTCCAGATACGCCTCCATGCGCTCGCCATCAATTCGGACCCGTAAGTGATACCAGCGACCTTGCTTCAAATCGACCTCGCCCGCGTCGTTCTTGCCCTTCAAGTACTCCGCCAACCACGCCTTTTTCTCTGCCGACAAATCCGGGTCCAATCGCATTGCTCGTATATCCAGATTGTAGGTACCCGTTTTGTCGTCGCTAACGTTGATTCGGTTCGGGCTGATCGATACGCGACATATATGACCCGCGTGGGTTCCTTTCTCGTTGTCGTCGCCGACGACGAAATTAAAACGCGTGCCCCCGTTCAGACGGAAATCGAATTCAATCTCCGCGTCCTTAAAGTCGAGGAGCTTCCGCATCACCGATCCGTGATCGTCCCGTGTCTGCTTGCCAATCAGGGCGCCATTTTCAAAGGTCCACGCATCCTCTCCGGCCAATGACACTTTATAGCCTTCCCCCAGCTCCGATCGATTTTCGAATTCATCCGAAAAAACAAGCGTGCGTCGATCCGTCGTAAACGCTCGGTTTTGGAACCCGAGAATCGTGTCGTGGATTTTCACATACGCAGAACCGCCATGCCTCTGGTCGGGAATCACTACAAATTCGTGCGGCAGGTTCAGGCCCGTCAAAAACCGGTGGTACTCGATATTCCCGTCGTGATTGTAGTCGAGGGCGTCGCCGACATGGAGAAATATCTCCATCGGATACCGTTCCTTGAACAGCTTGGCGTAGATCTCCGCGTAGGTCCACATATCGTCACCGGGCGCGAACATCAGGTTTTCATTCTCCACGCCCCCCGTCGCCTGTATCCGTTTCTCGGTGGCAGCCCCAGCGCTGCCGATCACTAGTTGGGAAAACAACTCCGGATGGCCAAACCCGATACGAGCCGTGGCCCGCCCTCCTTGCGAGTAGCCTTGCAACGCCCGGCCAGCCCGCCTTGGAATCGTACGATAGGTCGCGTCGATCAACGGTATCAGCTCTTCGACAAAAAGGTCCTTCCCGATCGACTCGGCTCGCCCGGGCACGTTGTAGTGGCTGACCGGGCCCCCATTGTTCAAGACTACGATCGACGGAACCATTTTCCCCGACTCAATCGCTTCGCGTACATAGGGGATCCGATTGGCGAACTTGGACTCGTCGCCCGGCCGGCCGCCGTGGAGCATGTAGATTACCGGATAGCGACGCTCCCGATTGACCGCGTCCCCGTATCCGGGCGGAAGAAAAACGCAGTAACCCACGTCCTTGCCAAGACGCTCGCTAGCGTAGGTATGATGCGAAAGTCCCGGGGCGGCGCTGAGTTCCTTGTCCGTCAGAGAATTCACCCAGGAAAAAGGGGGTTTCTCGTTTTGGGCGAAGAGCGCGCTGGAAACGAATGCCAAAGCGACAAAGAGCCCGCGCCTTTTGACGCGGAAGAAATCGATCGAAAGAGTCATAATAGGTATCGGCTCGATTGCCAACGAGACCACGGGAAACACTCGCCGCAAGCGATTGGGAAGGCAATGAGAATGACAATTCCTGGGAAATTCTCAATAAGCGACTAGAGCGCCTTCAACTGTATGCGCCGGTACTCCATCGTACCCCGGTCGCCTTCCAGTCCGATTGGGCCGGGTTCCGGCAATACCAGCGCCGCTTCCAGCACCTCGCCATTGCAGGTGCAATGGGCCACGCCGTCCTTGACGGTCACTACGATCTCGTTCCACTCCTGGGGACGATATCGTGTCAATTCCGTGTATGGGCCGGCAACCAAGTAGTCGCGACACTGCAGTTGAGGCTTGCTCAGGAAAATCCCGCTGTCGGCGTTCACCGACGCGCGAAACTCGAGTTTCAAGATGAAGCTGCGAGGAAACTCAGCCACCGTGTACAGCTGACCTCTCAGCTTGTCCGTCTCCTCTGGAAACGTAACGGAGAGCACGCCATCCTTCGCTTGGTAGTACCCCACTCCGCCAGTCTCAGTCTTCCCGTCAAATGTCTCAATAATGGCCCCCGGCTTCGTCGCAGAGCGATCCGTCCGTTCACGAAAGCACCAGCCCGACAAGTCCTTCCCGTTGAATAACGCCGTAAAACCCGGCTCGGGGCTCCACTGCGCGGAACGCTGGCACCCCGACACAACCATCGCTGCAAATACGAGCGGTAGACTCTTCAAAATAGTAAATTTAATCATAGTGCCAAGGATTCCCCCGCAATGTCGTCGCATTGGACGAATTGCGACCCGTATCGCAGGGATTTTCATTTCGCAGCCACTCTCACTCTGATCGAACGGTAGTCATTGGCACAGCCCTATCACCCCGCTGGTCGATTGCGGTACATTTTACGGCGCTGCTCTCGGACACGCGCCGTCGCCTCCTCCGATCCGTCGTGATAGGATCCAAACCAGCGATCCCAGGGCGCGTCGACCGTTCCGTAGTTGCATTCGAAATACCGGTGATGCAGCTGGTGATGAAAGTCCGCCGATTCGAAGACCGCCGTGTCCTTCACCAGCAGTTTCTCAAACCCCGAATGGGAAAACGCCGGACCGAGGCTTCGACTGTATAGATGAACCAGGAGAATCACCGGATGCGAGGGAATGACAAAGTGAACCAGCGCCGACGAAAGGTAGATCACGTGCTCGACCGGATGCATCGACATTCCGGCCCAGGGTCCAATGTGAATATTTCGGTGATGCACGCTGTGCACTTTTCGATACAAGGGCGGCCAATGGAGCAATCGGTGGACGAGATAGAAGTGCGACGACGTAAGTACAGGCAGCGCCAGCAACCATAAAACGAATACGACGGGATGATCCGCGATCGCAAATGTCGGCGCTGCGCCATTGGCCCAAGCCCACAAGTAGAGGATCTCATAGGTCGACCAAATCGTCGCCCCGCTAGCGAGCGACCAGAACATATTGTCCCAAGTCTGGTTTCGAAACGAGAACTTGCCGCTCTTTTCCATCTCTTCGCGAGCGTCGTATTTGAGCCGCTTGCCTTGGGCTCGGAACGTAAATAAATACAAATGCAATCCGCCCGCGATGATCAGCATAAACGCAGCGTTGCGCAGAAATACCGGCAGCACCCACTCCAACGAAAGCGACTGCATCGCAACCCCCTCCGGTAGCAGCCAGCGATAAACTCCAAACGCCATTGCCAGGAAAATGACATTGCGCGAGAAAGTCACCCAACGCTTGCCCAACGCGGCGATTGCGGCCCCCGGACGCAAAGGCCAATCGAAAAGCGGCGAGAAGACCACCGGCGTGGTGTGATTCCACGCGTCCCGCTTGCTGGCTCGATCTCCACGCTTTTCCGGCAAATCACTCATCGCCACGATTCTTCACGCAAAAAGCCTCTCAGCCAAGCGGATTGTGACGCCGCCGCGCTCAACCTTCGCGCCTCGCCGCCGGCAGTTTCACCACCCACGCCGCCACGCTGCAAATCGCCACGACGCCCGACAACACGTAGAACACCGGCGCGTAGGAGCCTGTCATCTCCACACACTGGGCCAGGAGCAAGGGGCCGAGGGCAGAGGCCACGACCGTCATCATTTGAGCCGCACCTTGGATACGACCGAGTTCGCGCCGACCGTAATTCGCGCTCCAAAAACTAAAGAACACCACAATTACGAATCCGCCCACCAGCCCCATAAACGTAGCCCAGATCATCACGTGCCACTCCCTTTCTAAAAACGGTAGCGCAAGCAATGCCGCCACTAGCAAACCCATCGCCAGACTCATCACTCGATTCGCGCTCCATTTGGACGCAATCCAGCCACCTATAAAATTGCCGGCTAGCGAAGTAATCGCCGTTACCGCCAAGGCCCGATGGTAGATCGAGGCTTCGAAACCCCGCTCGAGCAAAATCGACTCGTTGAAAAGCCCGATTCCCGAGATGATTAAATTGTAGGCCGAACTCGAAATGGCGAACACCCAAAACGCGGGCGTCTTCAACGCCGCCAGAAACGTGTATCCAGTTTTCTCTTCGTCGCGACTCAGTTGCTCCTGTTCGCTCTGGACTCCGCACGACTCCGGATTGCGACGGACGAGCAAGATCACGACCGGCGCCAAGACCAACAGCAATCCCCACCCGATCCCGGACCACGCGACGCGCCAGCCCGATTCCGAGACGATCCAACCCACGATCGGAAACGCGGTCATGAACCCGACACTCACGATCACTGAATAAATCGCCATCGCCTTCGTCAGTCGCCGCCCAAACCATTGCCCGACCAGATTCAGGCTCGCGATCGAAAGGGCGCTCTGTCCCAGTCCCCGCGTCAATGTAATCATCAGAAAAAGCACGAGAAACCCATTGACGCTACTCATCATCACCACGACCGCGCCCAGCAACCCGACCACCCAGGCCATTACACTGCGACTTCCATAGCGATCGAGCAATCGCCCAAAGCCAAGACAGAAGAGCGAGCCGATCAACGTCGCCCACAAATTGATCTGAGCGTACCCGACCCGCCCGATTTGCAAGTCGCGCAGCAGCGGCTCCGTGATCAAACCCAGTCCCTGAGTTCTTCCCGGCAGCGTTCCCACCATCGCCAGCGCCGCAACCGACATGTTGATCCAGCCGTAGTAAAGCGGAGAGCGGCGGGCAATTCCAGTGGGGCGTTGAAGAGCGGATTCTGCGGCGGACATAAACCTTGGGGCAAAATTGATCTATAGGCGCGCCGCGCCGACCTTGGCAATGATTCAGTTCTCAGT
This sequence comes from Opitutaceae bacterium, assembly GCA_028284235.1. Lineage (GTDB taxonomy): Bacteria > Verrucomicrobiota > Verrucomicrobiia > Opitutales > Opitutaceae > Pelagisphaera. The sequence continues at coordinate 100,597 of JANQSC010000048.1, read as the reverse complement.
TCCGAAAACAAAAATACGAACCCATTTTTCGCGAAGCGAAAACCCATCGCCCGAACAGGGCGCAAGGCCGCAGGCCGATGTTTGCAACACCGCTACGCTAGTCCCTCCTTCGTCCGTCTTCGTCCCAGCCTTACTGGGACTACGCCGCGACAAGTCGGGAATGGGTGTCTCTTCGAGACAATGGGTTTTAGCGCCTGCAAAAAAGCCTAGCCCCGATCGTATCGGGACTAGGCTTCGTAATTCATTGACGCAAATCCGACTCGGTTAAGAAGAGTAGCTCAAGTCGAAGCGATCGAGGTTCATGACGCGATCCCAGGCGGCGATGAAGTCGCGAACGAAGGCCTCTTCCGCATCCGCGCACCCGTAAACTTCGGAAATCGCCCGAAGTTGTGAATTCGAACCGAATACCAGGTCGACCGCGCTCCCCATCCACTTCATTTCGCCCGACTTGTAGTCGGTGCCTTCGTAGAAGTGCTCGCAGCGCTTGGACTTCGCCCACTGGAGGTTCAAGTCGAGCAGATTGACGAAGAAGTCGTTAGTCAACTCGCCGGGACGCTGAGTGAATACGCCCAGCTGGGATTGAGCGACGTTTGTATCGAGAACTCGGAGACCGCCAATCAGCACCGTCATTTCCGGGGCCGTCAAGGTCAACATGTGAGCCCGGTCCAAAAGCAAGGTCTCCGCAGCGTTCGCGTAGTCCTGCTTGAGGAAGTTGCGGAAGCCGTCGGCTACCGGCTCGAGAACGCCGAACGACTCGACATCCGTTTGCTCCTGCGTCGCGTCGCCGCGCCCGGGCGTGAACGGCACTTCCACATCGTGCCCCGCCTTCTTCGCCGCGGCTTCGACACCGGCGCATCCGCCGAGAACGATAATGTCCGCGATCGAGACCTGCTTACCGCCGCTCTGGGTAGCGTTGAAGTCCGCTTGGATTTTTTCCAGAACCGGCAACACCTTCGCCAACTCTTCCGGCTGGTTCGCCTCCCAGTCCTTCTGAGGGGCGAGACGGATGCGAGCGCCATTGGCGCCGCCGCGCTTGTCCGTACCGCGATAGGACGCGGCCGAGGCCCACGCAGTCGTCACCAGTTGCGACACCGAAAGACCGGACGCTAGAATCGTCTCTTTGAGAGCCGCGATATCGCTCGCGTCGATCAACTCGTGCTCCACGGGCGGAATCGGATCCTGCCAAATCAGAGGCTCCTCGGGCACCAGCTTGCCCAGACAGCGCGTGATCGGACCCATGTCGCGGTGCGTCAGCTTGTACCAAGCCCGCGCAAAGGCGTCCGCGAATTCGTCTGGATTCGCGTGGAAGCGCTTCGAAATCGGCCCGTAGACCGGATCCATACGCAGAGCCAGATCCGTCGTAAACATGATCGGCGCATGCCGCTTTTCCGGATCGTGGGCATCCGGCACCGCGTCAGCGGCAGCGGGGTCCGTCGGAATCCACTGCTGAGCGCCCGCCGGGCTCTTGGTCAAATCCCAGTCGTATCCAAACAGCGTATTGAAAAAGCTGTTATCCCAAGTTGTCGGAGTCGGAGTCCACGCGCCTTCGAGACCACTGCCGATAGTATCGCCGGCGTTGCCTGTTCCATACGTGTTCTTCCAACCGAGACCTTGCTCTTCGGTCGGCGCGCCTTCCGGCTCGCGTCCGACATACTGCTCGGGATCGGCCGCTCCGTGGGCCTTGCCAAAGGTGTGACCGCCCGCGATGAGAGCGACCGTTTCCTCGTCGTTCATGGCCATGCGAGCGAAGGTTTCGCGAATGTCCTTGGCCGCTTCCAGAACGCTCGGATTTCCATTTGGGCCTTCCGGATTGACGTAGATCAAGCCCATCTGGACCGCGCCCAGCGGATGGTCGAGCTCGCGATCGCCTTTATAGCGCTCGTCGCCCAGCCACTCCGTCTCGGGACCCCAATAGATGTCTTCCTCCGGCTCCCAAACATCCTCGCGACCTCCGGCAAACCCGAAGGTTTTGAGCCCCATCGACTCGAGCGCGCAATTTCCAGTGAACACCATCAAATCCGCCCAGGAAAGACTACGGCCGTACTTCTGCTTGATCGGCCACAAGAGCCGTCGCGCCTTGTCGAGGTTAACGTTGTCCGGCCAGCTGTTCAGCGGCGCGAATCGCATCGTGCCCGAACCCGCGCCACCGCGTCCGTCGAGCGTGCGATAGGTGCCGGCGCTGTGCCACGCCATGCGTATGAAAAGCGGTCCATAGTGGCCGTAGTCCGCTGGCCACCAGTCCTGAGAAGTGGTCATCACTTCTTCGATATCTTTCTTCAGCTCGTCGAGATCGACGGTCTGAAACGCTTCCGCGTAGTTGAAATCCTCATCCATGGGATCGGAGAGAGAGGAATTCTGATGGAGAATCTTCAGATTGAGCTGGTTCGGCCACCATTGCTGGTTGGCGACGGTTCCAGTTGGCTTCTGAGCCTGGGCTCCCCCCATTACTGGGCACTTACTTATTTCTGACATTTACGTTTCCTATTTTTGTCGGGTTTTTGATGTGTGATTGTTGAGAGTGTGAAAATTTCAAATGTTTCGCTGTAGTTGATAAAAAATTACGCCTCTTTCGCGCGGCATTCCGGGCAGATCCCCCAATGCACGACCTCCGCTTCCTCGATTTCAAAGCCCGCGGCGGACGAGGCGGTCAATCGAGGCGTGTCGCCGACCGAGCTATCGACGTCGACCGTTTTCCCGCAGGCCCGGCAGACCAAATGATGGTGATTGTCCCCCACTCGGTCCTCGTAGAGCGCCGGCATACCCGCCGGCTGGATACGTCGGATAAGCTTGTTGTCGACGAGCAGACCGAGGACATTGTATACCGCCTGTCGCGAAATCGCCCCGATCTCCGCTCGCGCTTCGCCCGCAATCGTGTCCGCCGTCGCGTGCGGATTGTTCGACACCGCGCGCATCACCGCCAAACGCTGGGCGGTAACCGGGATATTGCGCTCCCTGAGCAGGTCGGCAGGATCAGACATGCGATCGATACAGTGTATAGATCTGGACTGTGTCAAGCAGCTTCAGTGACTTAACTTGGAACGACATCGACCAACTCAATAGTAGCGGACACTCATTCGTTACACAAACGACGCGGAAACATTGCTCCATAGAAGCGCCTCGATTCGACACAAGGGGACCAATGACTTCTATTGGGGAAAGTCTCCGACCCTATTTCGAGCGCCCATCGCCTTTCCTTCGGGGCGCGGAATCGCAAGAAAAACGCTCCGTCAGCCAAAGCTGACGGAGCGTAAGTCGAAATTGGAATCTCGTTATGGTTTATCGAATACGACGGCGAATAAAACCAAACGCAACTAAAACGACACTTAGCAGCGCAAGGGTCGATCCCGCATCGGGAACAGGGGAACCGCCCTTGCCAACAATAACCTGTATTTCCGTCCGAGCAACGGGGCCATTTCCACCGCTGCGACTGTACGCTTCCAAATAAATGTCGTAAGTTCCATCCACGGTGGGATCAAAGCTCGGCAAGAACCAGTGCGGCTTCCAAGAGTTCTGGGCAACATTCAAACTCGCAATGTAGTTAGCATAATCAGTTGCGTTACCCGCTTTTGAGTCTGTCAAATGTGTGGTCGAATTATCCCCAAGAGAGTGATCCCAAAGGACCGCTCCCGCTCCCGGGTTAAAGCCGTTGATCGGGTCGAATGGGATAAACGAAGTTCCCAGCGACGCGTCGGAGTCGATTCCGAGGAAATAGGTGTAGTCATTCAAATGCGCATCAACGGGGTTCGACACGTCCGTGTTTATCGCCCACTCGAAGCTCCAAACCCCCGTGGGAAATGACTGGGTAGGCGCTACTCCCTTATCGAAGCTGTAGGTGCCATCACCATTCGAGTTGAATGTATTCTCAGGGGCGCCTGCCGCGTTGTGCCGCAGTTTCGCTCTCAAACCGAGTTCGATCGAGCCGACTCGATCCACCGTGAATGATCCGTTAGCGTTTCCCGATCCGAAGATCACATCCGGCTGAACATTCTGGTTATAAGAGATAACCGCCTGAGCTGCGGTTATAAGACTCGCCACGGACAATGCCGCAATTCCTTTACGTAAGTTGGTAACTATTACTGTGTTCATACCAGATATTCTAGCAGCTATAATGCCAATAATACCCCAATGTCCATAAAGTACTGATTATCATTGTGTTAGAATTCGCTTTCAGAAAAAAGCGTTGATAAACCGTGTAACAGAATCCGACACTTCTGAGTAACGGACTTCAATCCAAAGCCCTAACCTCTTAGTATATAGAACCTTATCGATAGTGTAAGAGAATCCGACAAACGAAAACTAAAGATAGCAGACCGATCCTCGCAATGCCGAGTCTATAAGTTTTTGATATAGATAGACTTAAAAATACCTCTATCTCAATAAACCTCCATAAGGACGCGATCGAAGAGAAAACCAATCCAGACGCTGTCGATTTACCTGAGCGGGAATCCGGCGATTCAAAAACCGGCTCACGGCCTTGCGTCGACCCAGTCGGAAATGGACTAAATCGGTGTGAAACGCAGAAACGCGACTACCCGCAATTCTCACTCCTCACTCCTCTCTTCCATCTCCTTGCCGTTACCCAAATTCCAGTTACTACTAAAACTGTTCCAATGAACGAAAACACGCCCCAAACAAATCGAGCGAATAAACCATAGGGATGCAAGGTGTGGAGACTACCGAAGACCTTGCGAAAAGCGCCCACGGGCCCGGTACCCGAACCATCGAATCGACCTAGCTCATCGCCAGTGTGAGGATCGAAGTAGAGCTGTAAGTTGTTCCCGTCCGCATCGAGGAATACTTTGATGGCGCTCTTCCCATTTCCGGGTTGAATTCCCGTAATCCGCTTGTCCGCAAACTCGCCGCGTACGCGCTCAATAATCGGGTCCATTGACATGCGTCCTTCCCCTTCGGATACGGCAACCGCTGGAGCAACGGCTCGCGAAGGATAGCCTTGTAGCGTGTCGATCAGAGGCCAGATATCGCGCCCCCACGTAATCATGATCCCGGTGATGGCCATCACAAACAGTGGAATCAGAGCGACTAGTCCAAGCGCGTTGTGCCAGTCGAGCGCTTGCCCGCGTTTCCAGGCCCGAAAAAAGGTCCGCCCGCGCAGCGGCCACCAGAGGATCAGGCCGAAGATACTGGTGATCGCCAGCGCCAATGAACTGATCGCCACCACCAGTCGCCCTGCCGATCCCGCCGCTAGACGGCGATGGACGTCGATAAGGAATCCGCTGATCGTGAACTCGTTTCCAACGCGCGTGAGCTCACCCGTATATGGATTCAGGAAAACGCGCCCCGCGCCTCGATTTCCCTCCGGTCGAATTTCCGTACAGTAGGCGCTATATGAATACGATCGTGAACGAGGCAACCCAAGGTGATTCACACGCAACGGAGGATCCGCGGCGGCGTAGGTATCGAGCGCTTCTTGAACCGAAAGCGCCTCTCCTGTCGCTTCGAGCCCGAACAGTTCGCGATGCTCCCATTTGAAAATGTCCTCTTCAAATACAAGGAGAGCGCCCGTCAGGCAAACCAACGCGATCGGGATCGCCGCAATCCACCCGATCCAAAAATGCAGATGAAACCAAAAGCCGCGTTTTCGTTTGACGGCGCTCTCTTCAGAAACCTGACCTGACTGCATATCCATAAACCTATGACGTGTTCACACTCCCTAGTTGAGAGTCTCCTTCCGCGTCAAGTATTGCTTTGACTGCGTCCGCCAACTCGCGCCGCCGTCGATACTGGTCTCCATCACCGCCACAAACGAATCTTCGGTGATTTCGCTGTGAGTGAAACGGAGCGTCAATTCCCTGCCATTCGCCTGGCGTCTCGGTTGCGACGTAATCACATAAGCGTCGAGTCCCCCAGAGAAATTCCACAAATTGCCTTGGCCATCTACCGATACCAAGCGAAACGACTCTTGAGCGATATCGTAGAACAGCCACCCTTTGCTTACCGAGCCGTTGACCACCGTAGTCAATTCGACCACTCGCCCGTCGATCGCGTATTCCGCCTCTTCGACGCCTTCAATCGAACGCCGAACACCCCCATTCCGATCGAGGTAGTCCGTTCGAAATTCCCACTTGCCAACAATATGGTCCAACCGCTCCTTCGCCTCGTCTGGGATCGCGCCCCGCTCAGTCTGAGCCAGGATATCCGAAAGGGACACTATATAAAGACCCGCTAGTAAAAGAAACTGCCTACTCATAATCACCTCTCGAATTATGTTCCCTTCGCTCACAATTGCGAGACAAAGCGCGCGCATTGTGTTTACATCCGTTTCTGAATCGGAACGCATCGAGCTCTACATTGCCACTGGGCCACAGCGACACCCATTCCAGGTCCGCCGATTCGAATGAAACTAGAATATGATTGGCATTCTAGAGCAGATTGAAAACAACTATATAGCGCCTCCGAACTGAGTCATCCGCCCCGACATGAAACCTCTTTTCGCTATACTTCTACTCTCGATCGCCTGCCCCAACGTGTTTTCGCAAGAAGCCGATGAAAGCAAGATCGACGCTGAAACAGAGACCTCGCCACAGGAACCAGATTCCATCGAAACGCTCATCGAGGATCTCGAGGAAATTCTAAAAAAGGACGGCGTTCCCGGAGCCGGAATCGCGATCGTCTCCAAGGACCAAGACATCTGGGTCGGCGGACTGGGGCTCGCAAACATCGAGACAGAACGTCCTGCCGACGAGAACACCCTGTTCCGCATCGGAAGTATCAGCAAGATGTTCGTCTCCCTCGCCGCTCTCCAATTGCAGGAAGAGGGAGTGCTCGATCTCGAAGACACGCTGCTCGAACACGCCCCCGAGATTGAATTTAAGAATCGATGGAGCGAAACCCATCCCATCCGAATCGCGCATCTGCTGGAACACTCTACCGGCTTCGACGATTTGCATTTCAATGAGTACGCGCTGGCGGAACCGACCATCTCACTAAAAGACGCCTACGCGTTTAATCCCCGATCGCGCCAAAGCCGTTGGAGACCGGGCGATTTCGCGACTTACAGCAACGCCAATCCCCCGCTCGCCGCCTATGTAGTTGAAAAACTGAAACAGCAGTCATTCGAGGACTACGTGCAAACCGCGCTCTTCGACCCGCTGGAAATGAACACGTCGAGCTACTTTCTCACACCCGAAGTCGAGAAACTCCTCGCGACCGGCTACGAGGGCAGCAAGAAAAACCCAAAAACCGTCGACTATTGGCACATCATCATGCGGCCCTCGGGCAGCATCAATTCCTCCGCACGCGAAATGTCGAACCTCCTCAGCTTGTTTTTGAATCGCGGCGTCTATAAACAGAAACGGCTTCTCTCCGAAGCGAGTATCGAGCGAATGGAAACGCCTCTGACTACCTTGGCCGCGCGCCACGGACTCTACGACGGGTACGGACTCAACAACTACACGAAAACCTACAATGGCTGGGTCTGGCAAGGTCACAATGGGGGCATGATGGGCTACGTCGCCGACCTCACCTACCAACCGGAGCTCGGCGTGGGATTCGTCATAATGATCAACCGGGCCAGCGGCGCGCTCGACAAACTGAACAAGCGAATATCCAATTTTCTTCTACAAGAAGTCGAAACTCCCGAATTGCCCGCCGATATCGAATTGAGCGAGTCGGACATCGAGAAATACGCGGGCTACTACCGCAAGGCCACGACGCGAAACCAGTTTTCCTACGGAATGGAGCGACTGCCGTTCCAAGTAGTCGAACCGGGCGACGGACACTTCAATCTAACCGTCATCCCCGGCGGGTCGACCACACTCATACCCGTCGAGGGAGGGCTCTATCGTCACGGGAAAAAATGGATGGCTACCAACGCGTTTTTCGAAGATGAAGACGGCAAGGCCCATTTGCAGCGCGGGGCCTTTGGAACCTTCGAAAAAGTGAGCGCCTTCAGCGCCTGGAGCCAGTTTCTATTAGCGATCCTCTGCGTCCTTCTCATGCTCTCCTCCCTCGTCCTCCTGCCCGTGTACGGACTGGGCCGCGTCGTCGGGAAATTCAAAGACGTAGCGGATTGGGGACTGCGACTGATGCCCCCGCTCGCTGTACTCTCGCTCGTAGCGAGCATGGCGCTGTCGGCCTACATTGTAAGCTCGAATACGCGCCTCTTCGAACATTTCGGCAACCCCACAGTTTTGAGCGTATCCATTTATCTCTTGCAATGGGCATTCGCGATCCTCGCCATGTGGGGACTGGTCAAAGCGATTCGCTCTTTCTTCACCGGCGCCCAGATCAACCGATTCATGCGCATCTACCTGCTGTGCATTAGCGCCGCATGCGTGATGAATTTCCTATACGACCTCTATTGGAATCCCTGGATTCCAGTCTGGATGTATTGACCCTGTTTGCCGCTACCCGAACTGCTCCACCCACTCGCTCATCGCGCGGTTGGCAGCCCGAATGAGGTCGTTGTTCGGCACATCGGGCTCTTCCTGCTCGCCGAGAAGTCCGCGCGCCCGCGCTCGATTTCGCAGAAAGGCGCCGCAAAGATGGGCCCCAACCGCGCCCGGATTCGACCGCAGTCCTTGGAGCATTTCTCCATACCAAGCACCATTGTTTTCCTTGTAGGCACCAGTCGGATACCGACCAGTACCATCGTGAATATTGGCGCCCTGCGCTCCGTCGGCCCAAAGCACGGGGCGATCGGTTTTTCGATGCCATTCGGCCAGATGAGTCGCCGGGTCCTTGAAGTCCTGAAACGAGAGAATATCGACCAGCCCTTCGGACGCGTTCGCGATTTCCATAGGCAAGGGCATGTTAGCCTCATAGCGATCGCCCATGATCAGATGGTTCGGGTCGTATCGCCTAATCGCGTCGTGGGTCACCTGATAATAGTGGCGGGCAAGCGAGTACAGCTCTTTTCGTCCCGCGTTGGACGTGAGCAAGTCGGGATCAAACATGGGTTTGCGCCACTTGTTGTGGGGGCGGGTCCAGGTCCAGGTTGGGCAGTCAGAGTACCAATAGCCGATGAGCTTTGGATCGTCCCGGAAACGGGCGCAGTGGCTGCGGGCGACATAGTCGCACCAGTCCGCAAAGGTCGAGCTACGCAAGTCCGCGTTTTTATGCCACGGATTCCATGAATGCGTCTCGATAAACGGCAGCATGTGGAAATAAGGCATGTCCAGGGCCTGGTATTCCTCGTAGGTCCAGTTCGCCGAATGCGCTTCCTGTTTCACGGTGACTTCCTGAACCCAGCCCACGGAATTGAATCCCCAGTCCTTCAGGCGCGGCGCTACGCCTTTCCTGATCCACTCCAACTGGTTATTGTCGTACTTTTCCCTCCAAATGCGCTCGTTTTCCGGATACCGCAAGGTCGCGGAATCGAAGTGGTTCAAGCCGAGCGAGAAAAACGGCTTCCCATTCGGCGACTGAAAAAGCCAACGGCCCCTCGTCTTGCCGATTGTGAAGAACGACTTCTCCCGGACCGCGGAAATTACATTTGGGAACGAGGCGGTCGCCAGAATTCCAGCGGTCGCAGTCTTTATGAAGGTTCGTCGGTCGGTCATAGAGTACAATCCTAGCTTTAATGATCAGGCGTCCAACTACCGTCTCAAGTGAGCCTTGATATCGCGCTCTTCCCAGAGTTTTCGCAACTGGGCGTCCAATTTTTCGAGACCTTTCCTGCCAAAGGGCTGAGACGCCTGCGGATACACTTGCGTATTGATGTCGTGGATGCGTGAAATTAGCCCGGGCCGAGGTATCCCATCGATCGTATAGATCCCCGTTTCTTGATCCTTGTGCACCACTGCGAGTTCTTGGTCGTAGAGGCACATGCAAAACGTGACCCCGGTCGTTTGAGGATCTTTGAAGTGACGCATCAAAGTCGCCTGGTAGATTTCACCGCGAGCCTCATGGCTAATCAGACCCTTGTACATATTGCCTTTATTGTTCGGGTAGTGAAACCCAACGTCCTCGTCTGAAACGATCATAGGGAGCCCGGCGCCGTCCGCTAGATCGTTTATCGAAATCGACTCGTTCCAATGCTGCGGCGCGATCACGTCGAGGTAGGGAGCCGCCGCTTTCCATGATTCCGGCGTCAAGGCCCATTCCTTAATAAAGGAGCCGAGAATCAGGTGGTTCTGATCGTACCGTCGGATAGCCGCGTGAGCGATCTTGTAAAGATGGATACACATATGCGATATAATCGCATTGAAATCCGCGACCTTCCTAGGGTCGAGGCGCTTGCCAATCGCCGGATAGTTGGCTCGGCCAAAGTCCTTTTCGTAGACCAGCTCAGCCTTCGCCTTGAGATCGGCAATCCGCTTTAGATTCATCCCGTAGACTTCGTTGAACGCGTTCACGTCTCCATCGTAACGCTCGTCCAGCAAATCGGTAATGACAACACGGCCATGACTATTGGGACCCAGCGACATATGATGGTTAATCCAATCCTGGGAATGGTTGAAGGCTCCGAAACCATAATAGTAACCGAGTACCAACGGATTGTCTTTGACCGGTGGCACCGCCGCCTTCGCCCGGGCTTCGATCAATTCCGTATAGGCTGGGTCGAAGATATCCGGCAACGTCTCTCCTTCGACAAATTCCCAAGGATGCTTCAACAGAATCACTCCGACAGCGTAGGGAAACATCTCCTCCTCGAAAACCCTCTCGGCTAGCGGAATATCCACGAACCCATTCAAATTGCGCTCAGGACTGGAGGCGCCTCCCAAGGCGCAATTGAATCCCATCCCCCGAGCCTTGGCCACAGAGTCTCGTATCCACGCTTCCTTGTCGTCTCCGAAGAGCGTCTTTGCGGCCGTCCGTGTCTCGCCCGACAGCATGTGACTGAGCGCGACCGGATAAAATACGTTTCCTTCTGGAGTGACAAACCAGTTCCTGCCATCGATCTCCTGGACGTGGAAAAAGCCCGTTTTCTTTCCCTTGATACCGGTCCATCCCCCATACTGATCCAATTCGGGCTCCGCCCCGAACCCTGAGGCCGCTGTAAAGAGAAAAGCCAGGCCGCTAGCCGCGAACAATCGCAAGAGAATGAATGCATGTATTAGTTTCATAGGGAATTGGGATGGAACGTGGTGTCAGAACAAGCCGCTTTTACTAATGATGCCGCCAAGCCCGTCGCGATTAACGGAATCTTGAGGATTTTCGAAATTGGGTTTCGAGAATCGACCGAGCGCTACCTACTTGAGCAGATCCGCCTTCCGGCCCTTAAACCAGGCAAACGCGGCTTTCGACTCCGCCAGCTTCCCAACGAATTCAGATTTCAACGCCAGATCGTCCATATCGAAGGATCCTTCTTGAGAAACAAAACGGGGTATCATTTTCATAGGGAGCTCGCAATTGGATATCAGAACACAAGCCAATAACAACTTATTCTTGGCCTCCGCTAGCAAAACGCGGGATAAGGAATATTAACAGGATACGTCCCGCCTAGGCGGGACTACCGGATGGCTCGCATACTCGCCAACAGGATAGTACCTCCCGCTAATCCGCTTATCCTGTTCCCGCCCAGCGGGATCCTGCGAGCGAAGCGCATCCTGTTAACCAAATTCAACCTCAACGCGTATCTTACTGGAAAGCTCTGAATCTGTTTCCGTCGGGAAGCAAAGAACGTTAAGTTCTGTGTCGTCCTAATGTTTTCTCCGCCATTCATATTCCGGATCTTCTCCTGTTTAAGTTTCACCTTCCTCGCCAGTGTCATTACTGCCCAGCCATCCGCGCAAATAACCGAGCTCGGCATCCCCGTTCGCGGAGTCGGATGGGTGCGCCTCCATCCGGGGGCGCTAGCAGACAGAACGCCTTCACTGTTGATTTCCATGGGACAACACGGAGGTGGCCTCTTCGTGCTCGACGTCGATCTCGAAACCGGCCGCTGCCGCCAATACGGAACAAATTGGGACGAAGCCGCCCTCGCTCCCGCCAGCTACCGCAGTCCTCTCACTGGAATTCTCTATGTCGGCTCCGCCTACGCCGGCCACCTCCATCGCTACGATCCCACCCGCCCGGAGCGTGGACTCGAGGACCTCGGGCCGATCGATCCCGAATTGGCGACATTCTCGACCGGTATCGCGGAAGGACCGGACGGCAAAATCTACGTCGGAGCGTATCCCGGAGCCTGCTTGTCCGTATTCGACCCCGCAACCGATTCCTGGACGCGGCACGGGCGCATGGACGATGTGGATAAATACTACCGCGTAGTCGTTGGTGACGATGGTACCATCGCGGGGCAAATATTGAGCACGCATTGGCGCATCGTGGTTTTCGACCCCACCACAGGAAAACCGCATCGCGTCGGCCCCTCCGTCGTCGAACCTGTCAAATCGAAGCCCCGCTATCATTTCTTCAAGGGCGTTGACGGCCTTCTCTATCTCGATAGTTTCGAAGGCGCATTCCGTATTCAAGGATTGGAGGCGATTTCGATCGAATCAACCGAACTCCCTGCTGAAATGCCCGGCGTCGAAGCCGCCTACACCAATGGCTACCAGAGCTTGCCCACTCTTCCCGACGGGCGAATCGTCGAATGGGCCGACCCCGACTCGATTGACTTTCGCGAACTTCGAGTCAAAACGCCGGGAAAAAACGACGACCGGATTTTGACGCTCGACTGGCAAGGCGGCGGTTCCGAGCTCTGGACCATACATTTGGGGCCCGACGAGCGCATTTACGGGAGCAGCATGCTGCCCGAGCGATTCTTCGGAATCGACCGCGACGGTCGCAATTCCATCGACCACGGCCGCGTGAGCCTCTCGCTCGGCGAAGGCTATTCCATGGTCAATCTCCAGAACGGCCTCATCGCTATCGCCTCCTACCCGAAGTCCCGGATTTCACTCTACGATCCCCGCCTTCCCTACCGATTCGGCACCGGCCCCGGATCCAATCCGCTCGACATCGGTCGAGTCGACGAGGTCGGCGACCGTCCCCACGCCATGACTACAACCCCGGACGGGAGAATCTGGGTCGCGTCCGCCCCGCAATACGGATTGATTGGCGGAACCCTCGCCTGGCTCGACCCCAAAACTCTCGAACGCCACAGCCACCGCGACGTCCTTACCGACTGCTCGCCGTTCAGTCTACTCTGGCTCCCCCAACTCGAGCGATTGCTGGTCGGGTTCATCGTCGAACCCGGAACCGGACGGGCGGCTCGCGCGAAACGCGGCGGCTTCGCGCTCTGGGATCCCGCCTCAGATGAGGCCTCCTACGTCGGCGACTTCGACTATCCCGAGCTCGCAGGCGTCGTGTCACTGGCCCATGGACGAGACGGACTTGTCTACGCCATCAGCGGTCGGAATCCACGCCTCGTCACTCACTACAACGCGGCACCCGTATCCAGTCAACTGTTACTCATCGATCCAGTGAGCCAACGCGTGGTCGATTCAGCCCCAATTCCGGAATCGTTCGGACCGATGCCATTCGAATCCGCCAATACCCTGCGTCGCGACTCGGACGGCACGCTCTACGGAACCACTTCGCAAACCGTTTTCCGCATCACTCCCGGCACCGTGGAAATCGCTCCCGTCGCTCGAATCACTGGAGGCGACGCCAGCGTAATCGGACCCATCCACGAAGGCGAGCTCTTCTTCGCCACCATCTACCGCTTGCGCAAACTCGCGCTGCCGACAGTCAACGAATAGCGCTGCCTCCGAGAACGCGCCGGCTCAACGCTCCGTTTTGCCGAAAAAGAGGCGGAAGACTCAACGCCTCCCGCCCCGGAACTACCAAAAACTGGGCTAAGCCCAAACACATTAGCCTAGCATTGCTTTCATTCTGGCGTGTACTTGAAATTCGCGAAGTAGCTGTCCCAGCCCCAAAGTCCGACCGAGCCTTTACTCACGCCGTCCAGCATCGGATCGACGACCAAAACCGGGTCGGCGGAGTCGTTGACGTAGACTCTCAGAGAGGTGTCTTTAACTACAAATTTCGCGCGAAACCACTCCCCTTGCTTGATATCCACTCCGGTCTCGTATTTGCCGGGAAACTTCGTCCGCAAATCCCGCCAGTGACCGCCTTCGCGCCCAATCACTGAATACTGCACCGTATTCTCATGGCGGGCCGTATTCGCGTTTTGCGGACGAAAATAGAGTTTCTCGACGCGTTGACCGTTTTCCCTCCCGCGAAATCCGACACCGGAAAATATGTCGCCCGCGATGTCCACCTCAATCACCCCGTTCTGGAAGTCGTCGATTGGCAAGTACACGTAGCATTGCTCGCGGCCCACCAGGTGCAGAGCGTCCTTGCCTTTGTAGGACGTCACCTCGGCTCCGATCGCGTGATCCGCGACCCACTCCTTCCCTTCGAAGCGGATTCGCTTTGCGGGCCCTTTGTACTTGTCAACCTTGTCCGCCGCCTTCGCCTCGCTCAGAGAGACTTCTCCATCATTGTTTGTATCGACCGCGTCGAACAGCGACTTGCGGAACATGCGTTCTTTCGACGCTTCCTCGAAAGACAAGGAGCCACTTTTGTCTGCGTCGTTCCGTTCAACCTGGAGGGCGAACGACGACTCCCCTCTCGGAGCTCCACCCGCCCGGTTTTGCTGCTGGGAATAGACGGCGCTTGACGCCCATACCAAGCCCATCGCCAGCGAAAACGTGAAAACAAACCTTCTCTTGCATTGAGTCATCTCGATAGTGTAGCGCATAGAGGTGAACGCGCGTGGCTCTTCAGGTTAAAATAAATTTATCTACGCGATTAGCAGTGAAACCGACGATGGATTGCGCCAATAGATCTATGCGATGAGAGTCTTGGTAGCCGAAGACGAGGAGAAGATCGCCCAATTCATAAAGAAGGGGCTCGAAGAGATGGGCCACACGACGGAGATCTGCGACGACGGCGACCAAGCCTACACGCTCGCTACTTCCACGCCTTACGACGCGCTCGTTCTCGACATAATGCTGCCCGGACGAGACGGCTTGAGCATTTTAAAGAACCTGCGCGCCCAGAAGAACACAGTGCCCGTTCTGATTTTGACCGCTCGATCCGAGCTCAACGAACGGCTGGAGGGATTTCAACTCGGAGCCGACGACTACCTCACAAAGCCCTTTTTCCTGGAAGAACTGATCGCCCGGCTTCACTCGATCGTAAAACGCTCGTCCGGCCAAATCCCAACACTCGTCGAAGTAGGGAATCTCTCGCTCAACGTAGTGACGCGTAATTGCGTCTTCCACGGCGAAACTATCGAACTGACCAACCGCGAGTTCGCCTTGCTCGAATACATGGCTCAATCCCCCGGCCGCGTGTTCACCCGGACTCAAATCTACGAGCACGTTTGGGGATTCGACTACGACCCCGGTACAAACCTGGTCAATGTATACGTGAGACGAATACGGGAAAAGCTAGGCGAAGTCAACCCGGAGGAAGCTATCTCGACGGTTCGAGGAACCGGCTACCGGCTCTACTAGATCAACATGCGCTCATTTCGGACAAAAACCGTTTTTCTCTCAGTCACCCTCAGCGGCCTGCTCCTCGCCACCACTGGAGTTGTCGCATGGGAGCGCTTGAAGGCTTTACTCGAGAACTCTGTGGAAGAAAAAATCACCCTGCCAGGCGCCCGAATCGCCGCCTTCCGAGGTCTTGGAACCGACTGGGAGCGATTCAATCAGACTCTCGATTTGGCCTTCAGCGAAGGATGGAAGGAAGATCGAATTTTCAAAGTGCGGGCAAATTTGGGCGATCGCCGAACGCTCTTCGCCTCGGAAGATTGGCTAGCCGATTTCCCCTTCAAGGACGTTCCCAACTTCCAGTCCTACCAGTCCCAAATGCGGGACGAGCCGGTCGCCCGGGACCGCGAGCACCACGACCGGCACCCTCTGCTGACGGAGCCGTATCTTTACGATGTCACTGCGTTCGGCAGCCATTGGAGGCTAGTCACCTACACAAGTCCGGAACTCACGCTCTACATCGGGATAAACCTCGACAACTACCTTGCCGACATTTCGAGAATCCGGGCGATCTACTTCGGCGCCCTTGCTCTCGTCATTCTCAGCATCGGGTTCGGCGGATACAAGATCGCCAGCCAAGCCTTGAAACCCGTCGACGCGATCGCCGATGCAGCCCAACGCATCACCTCAAAAGACCTCAGCGAGCGCATCACCACCTCCAGCCAATACGACCAGGAGTTCGACCGGCTCGTCGCCGTCATCAACGAAATGATGGACCGTCTCGAATCCAGCTTTCAGCAAGCGATGCGATTCACGTCGGACGCGTCCCACGAGCTCAAAACCCCACTGGCCAATATTCAAAACGAAATCACTTCCCGCCTGCAGGACTGCGAAGCCGACTCGGTTGAGCACAAGACGCTGAACCGACTGCAAGACGAGGTCCAATGGCTCAAGCAAATCATCCGGAGCCTGTTCCTCCTGTCCCAAGCAGACGCAGGCACGATGCCGCTCACTCTCGCGAACTACAATTTTTCCGAGCAAGTGGATTCGTTCACGCAAGACAGCGAGCTTCTCTCCGCCGACGCCGGTCTCGAAACGAAAATCGACATCGAACCCGACCTTTTCATCCGAGCAGACGAGCTGATGATCGGCCAGGTAATGAGAAACCTCATCAGCAACTCCATAAAGCACAACGTCCCCGGAGGGTTCGTCAACTGGTCGCTCTACTCCCAGAACGGGAACACCGTATTCGCGACCGAGAACTCCGGACTCCCCATAGAGCCGGATGAACAGCCCCGACTCTTCCAGCGCTTTTTTCGCGGACGCTCGACACGCTCGTCGAAATCGCCCGGCATGGGACTGGGGCTGAGCCTAGCGAAAGAAATCGCTCTCGCCCACGGGGGCAGCCTCGCGCTCGCCACCTGCGAAGCGGATCGGATACGATTTGAGCTGACACTTCCAAAGGCGAACTCCCAGGACGGGTAAGGAACAAAACGGCGACCGAACGAGCCCCCTCCTCAAATCTCTCCACTTTGCATTGCGCTGGAAACCAAGTTTCTGCCTAATGCGCCCCAATGATCGCCCTCATTGGCTACTTGATCCTCGCCCTCGGAGTTTCGTTTCTCTGCTCGATTCTCGAAGCGGCTCTCCTGTCCATGCCCCCCTCTTTCGTAAGGCAAAAGGAACGCAGCGACGCCCGCTACGGCAAACGACTCGGGCAACTCAAAGGCAATATCGACCAGTCGCTCGCCGCCATCCTCACCCTCAACACCATCGCCCACACCGTAGGCGCGGCAGGAGTCGGCTCGCAAGCCGTCGCCGTGTTCGGCGAAGTATATTTCGGCGTCATCTCCGCCATTCTGACCCTCCTCATTCTCATCCTTTCCGAGATCATCCCCAAGACCCTCGGCGCCCAGCACTGGCGAACCCTCGCCGGATTCACCACCTACGCCTGCCACGCCATCGTCATCGGAACCTACCCGCTCGTGGTCCTCTCCAAACGGATCACCGCGCTCCTCCAGTCCAAAGACAAATCAGCCGCCAGCGTAAGCCGCGACGAGTTCATCGCCCTCGCCCATATCGGCAAAAGCGAAGGCGTTCTCGCCGAAAACGAGTCGCGCATGATCCGCAGCCTCATCCGCTTCCGCGATCTGCGTATCGAAGACATCATGACCCCGCGCACGGTACTGGGCAGCTTGTCCGAATCCCTCACCTGCGGAGAAGCGATCAACCTTCCGCAATCCGCTCGTTTCACTCGAATCCCATCGTATTCGAACAATAAAGACGACATCTCAGGGTACATCTTGAAAACCGACATTCTCCAGGCGATCGCCAACGGCAGGTCTGAAACGAAACTGTCCGAGCTGCGACGCCCTATTCGCAACGTCACGGAACACGACACGCTCTCCAAACTCTTCGACACCCTTCTCACCAACAACGAGCACATCGCCATCGTCGTTGACGAATACGGCGGAACTAGCGGACTCGTGACCCTCGAAGACGTCATCGAAACGCTCATCGGACTCGAAATCGTGGACGAATCCGACTCGGAAGTCGACATGCGCGAACTCGCCCGCCGGCGCTGGGAGGAACGCGCCCGCGATATGGGGCTGCTCCCGCCAGAAGACAGGCAATAACCCAACTAATATATGGATACACAGTTTTGGCACGAAAGATGGGAGTCCTTGGACATTGGATTCCATCAAGCGGACGTTAACCCATTCCTCGTAAAACACCTAAAGCAGCTCGATCTTGCCAAAGACAGCCGCCTGTTTCTTCCCTTGTGTGGAAAAACGCTCGATATCGCATGGCTTCTCTCGCAAGGCTATTGCGTCGCAGGCATCGAGTTGAGCCCAATTGCCGTCGGTCAGCTTTTTAGCGATCTTGCATTGAAACCGGAAATCGAAAGCCAAGGCAATCTCAGGCGCTACCGGGCACCCGGGATTGAGATTTTCGTGGGCGACCTATTTGAACTGACCCGAGACAGTCTCGGGCCTGTCCAAGCAGTTTACGACCGTGCCGCATTGGTCGCTTTGCCAGAGAATACACGACAGCGATACGCCGCACACCTTAAGGAAATTACAGATACGGCTCCGCAACTGCTCGTTTGCTATCAATACGACCAATCGAAAATGGATGGCCCACCGTTTTCCGTAGAAGACGAAGAAGTCAGGCGCCACTACCGCAGTCACTATACGCTGGAACGCCTCGAACGCGTCGATCTACCCGATGGTCTAAAAGGCAAATGCGCGGCGACCGAGTCAGTATGGTTGCTCGGAACAGCGAAGTCGGACTCTTCAGGCTAGATCAAGAAAACGGATCGAGCAAAACGACCGCGTTTATCGAATCCCGCATCGCGGGTCGATCGTGGCAATAAACACCCAAACTCCACTTCTTGCCAGCTTGCCATCCGGTATATCAACTGCCACTCTCTGCACTTTCATCGCTCTCACGCAATTCGACCCCCAATACTAATATGAAAAACCTATTCCTCGGCACCTTCCTCGCCGGGCTCGCGCTCTTTATGTGGGGATTTATATATTACGGAATCAGCGGCATTCCTTATAGTCTTCTTGGCACGTCCAATGACACAGTGGCGCTCTCGCTAAAAGAACAATTTCCCGCAGACGGCGCCTATATATTCCCGGACCCAGGAACCGACAATATGGAGGAGCTCCAGAAACGAGGTCCGATCGCGACCGTCCACATCAAACGCAATGGCGTCGCCAGCCCCATGGCAATGATGGGGACGGGCTTCATTCACGGCTGGCTATACTGCCTTCTACTCGCAATTCTCCTCAAACAGATTTGCAAAAAGACAGCTTACTGGGGTCGCGTCGGATTCGTTGTCCTGGCTGGAGTTGCTGGCTCCTTTCTCGCTCGCTTCGGGGACGCCATTTGGTGGCACCAGTCCTGGAGTTGGCAATTTTCCAATTTCGCCTACACCGCAGTCGGCACCGCGATTGCCGGGCTCATACTGGCAAAATTCGTTTCTCGGGAGCGAATGTGAACAAATAAGCGACTTCGCAAGCTAGCAAGGGATCAACATCGCTTTGTCTTGATCCCACCCCGCGCAGGATATAGATAAAACACCTGTTCGTTCTTCCATAGGCACATTCGCCCCTACCCCTATCGACAATGTCACGGCTTATCCCGCTTTTTATCGTCGTCACCATCGCATTGACCGGATGCGGGGCCTCGAGCTCCACCGATCCGAAAATCCCCGAAAAAGCGAACGCGCCCCGCGCCGAGCTATTTCAGCCCGAGCGGAGTCCCGCGTCCGCCCAAGCCATCGCCTCCCTGCAAGCGGGGAAAAATGCCGACGCCGCCAATCAGGCCAGCGCCGCCATCAACGCCGACACCACCGACAGCGTGGCTCGATTCGTCTACGCGTCCGCCCTCGTCGCGCTGGGCGACTACGAACGGGGCCGCAAACAGCTGTCCCTATCGATGGCGTGGAATCCGCGCGTCGCCGACGCGTACTCAAAACGCGCAGTCTGCGCCGCCTGGATGGGCGACGAGCGCCGGGCTCAAATCGACATGGAGACCGCTCGCGCTCTCGACCCAAAAGACAAAAACGGGCTCCAGGCATGGGCCAAAGGGGAGCTGAAAAAGGCCCTCAAGCTCACATCTTCAAAAAACCCGGTGTCGCTGAGCAAGGACTTGGTCAAAGCCGCGGAAAAAGGCCGCGCCTACAACACGCTCCAGGAAATCGCCGACGAGCTGCTGAAGGCCTCCAACGCCAACCGATTCATCGGCGACGAAACCTACGCGGAAAGCTGCCGCCTGCTCGACTGGCACATCGCGGAGAAGCCGGACGACCCGGACCGATGGTTTCGCTTCGGTCGTTTCCTTCTCGACGAGCTGGAAGTCCACGAGCACTACGTCGGCGCCAGCGGTAACACGACCTACTATCGTATGCAAGGAAACGCCTTGTGGAAAGCCGAGATCGCTCGAGCCCGCGGCTACTTTCAAAACGCGTTGAAACTCGACCCGAACCACCTCGGCTCCATCATCGGCATGGGCCGGCTCGAAGCGAAGCTAACCCTATGGGCGAACAGCGAGGGCTACATGCGTAAAGCCATGGCCATTGGCGACCCCGACCCCGAAGTACTCCACACCATGCGTCACATTATGGCAGTAGCGTCCGGCCAGCACATGGCCCGCTCCATGTCTCTCACTCGCATTCGACAATGGTCGGAGAAACATGGGAACTACATTTACGAATACACGCAGTACCCCACCGCCGCCGCCTACCGCCGCGCCCGACAACACGACCAAATGGCCGACCGCCTGCTGCGAAACTCCGCCGCCTATCGAAACCAAGCGCTCAACCTCCATTCGAACGATCCGCGCGTGCACGACTATATCGCTCTGATGGCCCGGCAGTACAACGACTATGAATCGGCGGAGCGAGGCTGGAAAAAAGTCCTCAAAATGCAGCCCGACAACCATCTCGTTTCCTACGCCCTTGCCGAAGTCTACGCTCGCCAAAACCGCGTCGACGACTACCTCGAGCAATCCACTCTCACCTGGAACAACGGCCGGCACACCACCGCCGCCCACTACCTCCGCTGGGCGTGGGAACGCATCAACCAACGGCAATGGGACAGAGCCGAAGCGACTCTTGAAAAAGCGATCAAAGCAGACGCCGGCGACTCCCGAACGCTCGCCTACCTCGGCGTCGTCGCCGAAGGAAGAGGCAACCCCAAAAAAGCCATCGCCTACTACAAAGCCGCCTTCGCGCTGGAAGAAGCGCACGCCAAACAACGCGGCGCTTCCTATATCACCGGCACCGGGTTTTGGTATCCGGCGGACTTGGGGCTCTCGTTCGAAATGCGTATGCGACTCGCCATCCTGTCCGAAGACCAAGGCCGACCCGCGGACGCCATTTCCCAGTACCAAGGCGTATTCGAAAAAGAACGCCGCATCGGAGACTTCGCCCTCGACGACGACTTGTACACCGCCATGCTCCCCGTACCTGGCGTAAACTATAAAACCCGTCCACACGCCCCGCGCTGGGGCGAGTACATGCGCACCAGCAGAGCGCTGGCCGGATACCTTTTGTATAAAGAAGGCAACTACGAAGCGGCCACCGCTCAGTTCCTCGAACTCCGCCTATACGAAAAGCGCATGAGCGCCGCGGGAATCCGAGCCGGACGCTATCTGAGCGACACCGTTTGGAAATCGAAGCAGATTGCCGAAGCCGCCTACGAGTTGACCAAGCGGACGGACCACAACGACCAGTATTTCTGGAATCGCGAACGAAACGCCTACCGGCAACCGAGCTCCAGCGACTGGCGGCGCAACCGAGGCCAGCAGTCCCCCGACCTTTCCTCAGGAGCACGATTGTAGACGAGACACTGTCCCTGCGAACGCATACAGGCGGCGACTTGAACCCGCCGGGACGTCGGGTTCCACCTCTATCTGCTTGAGCTTAGGGTGGAACGCGACGTCCCGGCGCGTTTCCCAACGCCAGAAACTCCTCAATGTGAAACCTAGGCGTGCTAACGGGAAAGAAAGTCAAACCCTAGGACAGCAGAATGTTGTATTCACCGAATCAAGACATGCAATCTACTCGATGGAGATGTCCCCATGGTCCGTGGATACAACCACGTTGGGAGCGCCGTGCTGGCTGGTCGCCGCTTGCCAGTCTTTTCCTTTAACGATATTGATTGGCAAGCTGGTCACGATGCGCCCCTTATCCGCCTTGAGCGAGTAACGAGCCTCGTCGGCGCGAGCGAGCACCAGCTTGATATTGCTGTGTTCCCCCTCGATCTCATAATGGGCCGACGCCCCTTCGGCGGTGTGGATACGAGTGTTCGCGTGTTCGACTTTCGCGTCGATTCCACCTTCGATCCCCTCGACCGCTAGCGAGCCGTGGTCTTTGTTCACGCGCAGATTACCTTGAATTCCCGCCAGCGAAACGCGGCCGTGCTCGTGCTTCAAATCGAGGGATCCACGAACGTCCGAAATCGTCAAACCGCTGTGCTCCACCTTCGCTTCAACTTCCCCGTCGATCCCGTCGAGCGTCGCGTTTCCATGCTCGTGCTCCAGCTCCAGAAGCCCCGAAACCGCTTGAATATTCAGTTTCCCGTGCTCGGTCTTGACCTCGACAGCCCCGTCGATCCCCGCGATCGACACGTCTCCATGCTCGTGCTCCACTTCGACGAATTCCCCGATCGACTCGACAGAAAGCCGGCCATGCTCGCCCTCGACAGAAACGCCATTGGCGAAATCCGTTACCATCACGCTCCCGTGCTCGCTCTCCAACTCCACCAGCAACGCCCGCGGCAAGTACAATTCGTAGTTCACTTGATCCCTTCGAATTTGCCACGCCTTGCTTTTCTTGGGCCGAACGGTTTCGACTCGGATTTCACCGCCTCCTTGCGAAATCTCCACGTTCACGGATTGGGCGTAGTTTTCCGCCGTTTCGAGATTGCGCGCTCGAACGATCTTCTCACCCGAGATCTTCAAACCCGGCTGATCCCATCCGTGAATAGCAATATTCCCGTGCTCGTGCTTGATCTCGACCCGTTCTCCCGCGATCTCGCGCTCGAATTCGAAGGCCTCTTCGTAAGTCGCGTCCGCCCAACTCGCGGTTGACGCTGCCAAGCAGATGATAAACGAGCCAGTCGCGACAGAAAAACGCGTCGCCTTTGGCAAAGAAGGTAGAATCGAAGGGTAATTCATAATTTTTGCTCCATTGTGAGGTTTCACCACGCATCCACACGCGCGCAGCTAGTACTACACTACACAACTCGGGACGAAAGGTTGCAACTTATTAGCGAAAAACGAGAACCAGAACGGCCCGATCCAGTCTATTACCCTCTTGCGTAGCGACTAACCAGCCACTAGTTTTTTCACACAAACAAAACGGGACCCATGAAATCAACCCTAGCATTGCAGACGACAGCGGCCGCTGCGGCCCTTTTTCTCGCGGCCTGCGCCAGTGTGAATCTTCAAGATTCGGACCAGTTCATCTTCCTAGACGAATCCGAGACGCTCTTCATCCAGTTCCGGCATTCCGCGAATCCCATGATTCAATCCAGCATGCCCGACTTGGCCGACAATATGGAAGACAATCGTCGCCGGGACTTCATGGACGTCATGCAACAATTGCTCTACGTCTACCAGCTTCCCATCAATGTCCACGTGTTGACCGAACGGGAATCCCCCGGAGACGGTCCGCTCCTCGAGATCCACGCGTTTCGATTCGAACAGGACACAAGCGGCGACTTGGTCGCCACCCTTCGCGCCCGGCTTTCCAAGTATGGAGAATTGAATACGCTCGGAACCTACTCGCAACGCGACGTTCCCCCAGTCAGCATGAGCCGACACCAGATGGACCAGGCCTTCCAAGACGTGCTCCGCAAGCCTCTGCGCGAGATCATGGAAGACCTCCTCCAACACTTCCCCTCCCCGGAAGAAAAAGAAGTGATCAACGCGGCTCCAGACGTAGAGAGCTGAAGTCGCCTCGTCCCGCGCCAATTCGCAATCGCGATTATGCGCTTTTCACTCGGCCGCTTCTCCGCCAACCTGCATCGATGAAACGCATCACCTCCCTCTCCCTCCTTCTCGCGCTCTGCGCCGTTTCCTATCCCAACGCGGCGCTCGGAGACGACCCCAGCGTCGCAGCCACCAAACGCGGCAATCCAGGATTCTTCGAGAAACACGCCTCATTCCTCCGGCGAGCCAACTCGGGCCCGGCTGGAGTCGTCTTTCTCGGCGACTCCATCACCCAAGGCTGGGGCAGCGTCCCCGAGATCTGGGAAAAGGCCTGGGGCAAATACCAGCCGGCCAATTTCGGCATCGGCGGCGACCGCACCCAGCACGTCATCTGGCGCATCGAGGAAGGCGAGCTCGACAAAGTGTCGCCCAAAGCCGTCGTCCTAATGATCGGCACCAACAACACCATGGACGACTCCGCCAAAGATATCGCCAAAGCGAATCGCAAGATCGTCCGCATGATCCACGAGAAACTGCCCGACACCAAAATCCTTCTTCTCGCCGTCTTCCCGCGCGGCCCGCGCACGATGCGAGGCAATGTCGACGACCCCTGGGAAATGCGTATGAAGAAAATCCGCGCCATCAACGCGGACATGGCCAAACTCGACAATGGCGACAGTATCCGTTTTTTGGATCTCGGGCCGAAATTCACCTCCGCCGATGGCACTATCGCCCACGCGATCATGCCCGACCAGCTCCACTTGAGCCCAGCCGGTTACCAAATCTGGGTCGAAGGCATGGCCCCGCTTCTCGAAGAAATGATGCAGTGAATTCTCGGAAGGGAACTCAAACAATGCGAAGATCAAGGTAGGGACGGACCGCCGGGCCGTCCGCACAACCCAAGTCTGCCTGCCCATTTTCGACTCGCTTGACATCCATCGGAAAAAAGCGCTTCCAACGGAGCCCGCTCAATCCAGCGACTGTATTCGTTTTCGATAGTGGTTGGCGATCAACGGACTCGCTATGGGCATAAGAAAATAAGCGAAACCCGCGTACACCCCAATCGCCGCTGGCAAGAGAACCGCCAGCAACGCGGAGCCTAACCCCACAATCGAATGAGCGCTCCACATGGCGAAATCCAGTTGCGTCGCGATTCGCTCCCGACTATCAAGGCAAAGCGCGTCGGCCACGCGTCTCGCCCGCGCATAAAGACCCGCTTGGATCCCCGCCAAAGCGCACGCCCCGATTCCATAGATAAACAGAAGTCCAACGATCTCCTCCGGCCCGCCAATCTCGAAACCCGACGGGAAAAAACCTCCCGAAACAAACGAGAAAAACGTGCTCGTGATGAGCTTCAATGGATACACGTACACCAGTACGACGAAGATCAACGCGATCGAGAGCACGACGCTGAGAGAGTCGTCAATCCCGAAGCGGCGACTCCAATTTCGATGGGCCGCCCAAAACACCATTACAATCGCGAAACTGGCCGCGAACGCAGGGATCCCCTTCATCGCCTCAATCAACTCGTCGTAGTTCCGAGGGATCGAACTGAGCGAAACCACGAGCATCGTCACCGCGAATGCGAACGCCGCATCGGAAAACACTTCGATCCGCGTCATCGATTCGCCTCGCAAGCGAAAGACGCCCTTCACGGGCAGTTCCGACAACGCTTCCTCGGTCCATTTCACCCAAACACCTCAAGACGAAGTGGATACGGCGACAAGTAAATTCAGCCCCAAGAGACTATCTAGAACCTATCCCAAAACCTGGCTCCCAAGACAGGTTTTGGGATAGGTTCTAATGAATTGACGAAGAATGAAGGAAACACCACCGTTCCCCCTGCCCCTCCCAGTGAAAAACCCAGCGCGCATTCACACTAGTCGAGCGTTCCTCTGTGCGACGCTCACTGTCGCGACAACGCGAACGCTCTGGACCTTGACGCAACTTCCGACAACTAGGAAAACCAATTACCTTACACACTCTATGCCTACCTCAAATCGTACTCAATCGGTCGCAATCAATCCGAACGCGGCGTATTCATTCCGCGGAACGCTCTCCGCCCTTTTCGCACTCTCCGCGATCGCCCTCGCGCCCTTAGTCGCGCAGTCCCAGGAGTTTGCGACCGGGAAACCCCTCGGCACGGTCAACGAGGCGGGAAAACGAATGGAAATGTCCAGCAACGTCAAAGTCTTCGGCAGTTTCCACTTCGCCGAGAGCTGCACCTTCGACCCCGCGCGAAATCTCATTCTGGCGATGAACTCCGGGGATCGCTCCGACGCGACCAAGAACGATGGATACGTTTCTTTAATCAACCCCGACGGCAGCGTGCACACCGCAAAGTGGATCGGGGCAACCCGGCACGGACTGGAACTGCGCAACCCTCTCGGCAGCGTCATCCACGACGGCGTCCTCTACACCGCAGACATCGACCACGTCCGCGCCTTCGACCTGGCGACCGGCGCCCCACTTCGCTCGTTCCACGTTCCCGGAGCCACCATCCTCAATGGCATAGCGGTTGCCGACGACGGAACGATCTATGTATCCAATACGCGCACTCCGGAACGCGTGTACAAAGTCACCGCAGACGGTGCATCGTCCGTATTCGCGGAAGGAGGACCGATCACCCTTCCCAACGGCGTGGCCATGGACCAGGACGGGAACATCGTCGTCGTCAACGTGGGCAGCCCCGAAGTCGTCACTTACAATCCGAAGGGCGACATCGTCCGCATCGAGCGAGCGGCGGAAAGCGGCAGCGACGGAATCGTGGTTATGGAAGACGGGACGAAATACGTGAGCAGCGTCAAATTCGGAAGCATCTCGCGGATACGGCCCGGCAAGGAGGCCGAAGTCATCGCGACCGGAATTCCTAGCGCCGCATCGATGGGTTACGACTCCATCCAAAACCAATTGGTCATTCCCATGAACACCAACTACGCGATCGCCTTTCTAAAGCTCTAGCAATACGCATCCAATCCCTCGATCTTGATATGAAACACCTCGCTTACCTAGCCCTCAGCGGCGCGATTGCCGCTCTTTCCCTATCGTCCACTGCCCACGCTCAAGGCGACAATTCGCACGTTCCCCACCCCAAGGAAAGTCCGTCCCAGCCAAACATACTCTGGATCTACATCGAAGATACCAACGACTGGATGAGCTGCTACGGCGACACCATCGTGAACACGCCTCACATCGACCAGCTCGCCTCGGAGGGGATTCGCTTCGACCGCGCCTACATGCCCTCCGGCGTCTGCTCCCCCACGCGTTCCGCCGTCATTACCGGCATGTACCAGACATCGATCGGCGCCCACGAACACTACAGTTCCTTCTCCATCTGGCGGGGCAATGTCATGGAAAACTGGGAACCCAACCACCTCGGCGTAAAGACCGTACCGGAAATCATGCAGGCCGCCGGCTACTACACCTTCAATGAAGGAAAATTCCATTACAACTTTGTCTTCGATCCCGACGACCTCTATCATCGCCACGGCGCCAATGGATACAAGGGAGCTAAAGGCGGCACGGAATGGAGCGGTCGGAAACCCGGCCAGCCGTTCTTCGGCCAGATCCAGCTCGTGGGCGGCAAATTCCGCAACCCAAAGCCAGTCGTATCCATCGAAGAAGTATCCGTTCCGCCTATATATCCAGATCACCCGATCATCCGCAAAGCGATCGCTAACCATTACAACACCATCCTCGAACTCGACCGGGAACTCAGCGAAATCGTCGACGGATTGAAACGCGACGGCTTGTACGAAAACACCGTCATCTTCTTTTTTTCAGACCACGGCAGTCTCCTCCCCCGCAGCAAGCAGTTTATCTATCAATCCGGGATTCGCGTTCCCTTTATCCTTTCGGGCCCCGGCATCCCCAAAGGAAAGGCCCGCAACGATCTCGTGAGCGGAATCGACATCAGCGCGACCACTCTGGCCCTCGCCAATGTTCCGATTCCCGACAACATGCACGGAATGGACCTCATGGCCGACGACTTCCACCGCGACTACGTCATCTCCGCTCGCGACCGTTGCGATTTCACTATCGACCGTATTCGCTCCGTAACGACAAACCGCTACCAGTACATTCGCAATTTCATGACCGACAAGCCCTACATGCAGCCTAACTACCGGACCGAGTCGGAACTCATGCGATTCATGCACTCTCAGTACGAAGCCGGAAAACTAAATGAAGTCGAAGCTCGGTTTTTCGGACCGGAACGCCCCGCCGAAGAACTGTACGACCTTGTCGCGGATCCCGAGCAAACCAACAACCTTGTTCACTCCATCGATCGCGATCATGCTATCGCCTTGGCGAACCACCGCGACATACTCTACCGCTGGATACTGGAAACCGACGACAAAGGCCGCTTCCCCGAGTCAAACAACGCCCTTCGCGCTGTCCTGGATCGATGGGGCGACGACGCGGTCAACAAGGAGTACGACCGCGTCCGCGAATAGCAGCCGCCAGCGGGATGAGTTCACCCTCGGCAACCGACGACCTGGACAACAGCTACACACGGGCCACCTTGATCGAGCGCGTAAAGCGCAAGTACGACGAAGAGGCCTGGAAGGAGTTTGCCGACATATACAAACGCTACCTCTACGCGGTCATCCGCAATCTCGGCATGTCCGAACACGACACGCAAGAAGTACATCAAAAAGTGATGGTCACTCTCTGGGAAAAACTACCGTCACTCGACACGGGAGAAATCCGCCGTTTTCGCAGCTATCTAGCGGGAATCGCCAAGAACGAAGTCAGACAGCTCATTCGTTCACGCGAGCGTCGCCAATCGCGCGATATGCGTTCCTTGGAAACATCGGACACCGACTACCTGCAGTCTATTCGCCTCCCCGAAATCGAGGCGATCGCCGAAGAAGAGTGGAAAGTGCATCTAACAAATTTGGCCTTCCAGAATATCGAGAACGAATTCAGCAAGAAGGCGATTCAAGTTTTTCGATTGAGCATTGAAGGCGCCAATCCTGATGAAATCGCGAATCGCGTAGGCATCGGTCGTCCCTCTGTAGCGACTCTCAAAGCACGCGTGAAGGCTCGCTTTTTCATGGAGATCGAACGGCTCAAAGAGGAATTAGACTGAATACGGGCGTCAGGCGCCTCCCTCGCCCTCCACCCGAATCAGCTCCACTCCCGGGAGCATGGAATTCAATCTCTGATCCGATATTTCGAGACTGTGGACCAGTCGATCAAGCTCCAGTTGTCGGACACGAGCCAACTGAGCATCCGGGAGCGCTCGAATATTCGCTATATTCAGTTCTTTGATACCGGAACCCAGCAACTGACTCATCTCCAAGAGCAATCCCCCGCTGACATCCAAAGAGTAAAGCTTCAATGGCCTAAGCAAATTAGAATTGTTTCTGAATACGGGCAGGGGAACATGCAAAACACTGTAGCCCGAACCTGATAGAGACAACGAGAGCCCGTTCTCGGTTTGCCGCAACCGAAGCGAATCGCTTGTCTCCGCGATCCGCCCTCGATGGTTTAGCCGATCCAGCAATGACTCTACCAAGGGCAACAAGGACTCGGGACTTCCCTTCTCCTCCGCTCCTCGGAAATAGTAAAACGCCATCGCATAGCAAACCTTGTCGTGCGACGCCGACAGGCCCAGAACAATATCGCGCAATTGACTCGGATCAAGCCAACGCTTTTCAGCAGATACATAGGCTTCGTACTCGAGCGCCAATCCGTAGAACGCGTTGTCCTCGAGATCAACGCCTCCACTCTCGAATGCGATCACCGCTTCCTTGAACCTCTGCCGAACAAAATGCAACATACCGAGACGGTTCGCCATTTCAGCCCGCTCTTCGGACGACGCGTTTCCTTCCTTCAATTGAAACTCGAGTAACTGCTCTTTACCAGTCGCATCTAAAAACGTCTCTTGATTCTGCAGGCTCAACGCGGCTGATCGCATATTGTCGTCGAAGCTTTTCGATCGGATGGCCTCCTCCTCGTAGAGTCGCAAATTTTCGCGAGCCAAATCACGCGCCTCAACCGCCTCTCGCCTTGATTGTTCGATCTGTATTGAAGAGACCGCGAGAGCGCACACAAGCAACAGCAACGAAAAACCGGATACAAAAAATACCGCTGGTCGCCTCTTGAATAGATAGGTCATTCTCACAATGAGACTCGCCTTTTGCGCTTTCGTTGGGAATCCCAACACATGCCGATCGAGTTCTTCCCTCAGCGCGCGTACCGATCCATACCTGCTCTCTGGATGTAATGAGAGCGCCTTCATCACAACCGCTTCAAGGCCCTTAGGAATTGCTTGCTCGAGAGCGCTCCCATTAAGAGGCCCCACGTTCCCTTTAGTCGTGTGTTCAAGCATCACCGCTGGCGAACCGCCTGATACCGGCTCGCGAAAGCTCAATAAATAATACAGGAGCGCGCCCAGTGAATAGACATCGGTACGCTCGGTTAAGCGCAACGTTCCATCCGCCTGCTCAGGCGCGATAAATCCGGGGGTGCCTTTCACAAGACCGCTCGGCGCGAGATCATTCAAAAGATCGCTGTTCGGGTAGTCGCCTTCCAAACCGCTATCAACATCGGCGTCGAATCCTGACGTCAGAATTCGAGACAAGCCCCAGTCGCACACCAGCACCTCTCCAAATGGACCCACCTTGATGTTCGCCGGTTTCACATCCAGGTGAACAACTCCCCTCGAGTGAGCATACGAAATGGCATCGCAAACCTTTATGAATATTTCGATCAATCGCTCCCGCGGATACCGTGTCTTGAACGAGGCTTCACCCGAGCGCAACCCATCAACGATGTCCTTGAGATCCTCGCCTCGGACGAGTTCCATGACAAAGAATGGAACGCCCTCCTCGTCGACTCCTTGGTCGTGAATCGTCAGGATATTCGGATGTTGCAGGCAAGCCGTCAATCGCGCCTCACGCAGGAATTCCTCTTTGTCCTCATCGCTCGACCGCGCGCGAGGGCGAGCCATAGCCACGATCCGATCCGTGCTCGTGTCGCGGACTTTGAAAATCCGCTTCTCTCCACCTTCGCCTAACAATTCCCGATCGGTATACCGCTGCGTGTCCTTTCGCAGGCTATTCAATATCGGGTTGAGCGCCCGTCGCTCATCAAGGTCGAAACTACGATTTTCCGATTCCAGAAAGCCGCCAAGCGACCGCAATTTAGCGTCGTGCTCCTTCCTCAATTCATCGTAATCATCAGTCATGAGTCCGCTTATTGGCGGAATGAGATCAAGAGAACGCGAAAACTACGATCCTAGAATCGCTTCTTGGAAGGCTTCGGGTAGACTCCTACCCGATTCGCCCAATCGAGCCAGCGCTCGGAAAGCTTGCGCAATCGTTCCGGATGAGTCTTCGCGAGGTCCACGGTTTCCGTGCGGTCTTTTTTGAGATTGTACAGTTCCCATTTGCTCGCGTCGGGACCATCGAACACAGACGCCTTCGTCCCGACCAGTTTCCAGTCCCCGTCGATCAGCGCCCCGTTGTCCTCGTGCTCGAAATACAACGGCTCTTTGCGCTTGATACGCTTGCCTTGGAACGCGGGAACTAAAGATACCCCCGCCAGGGATGGAATCGCATTTCCACGGAACTCCCTCGGGTACTCAGCGTCCGCCAAGGCCAAAAAAGTCGGCATAAAGTCGGGCAAGTACGCCGCGTCGTCAACGAGACCCCCCTTGCCTCGAATCCCCTTCGGCCAATGGGCGACAAGCGGAGTCGCGATTCCGCCTTCATGTGTGAAGTGCTTGAATTTTCGATACGGCGTGTTCGACGCGTTCGCCCAGTTGCCCCCGTAGCTCGGACCCGCCCCATAAGTCGCTTCCCACGTTTCGACGTCGAACGGATCGTTCTTGCCGCCCAGCTTGCCCCCTTCCGCGCAACCGCCGTTGTCCGACAAAAACAAGATCAGCGTATTTTCATACTGCCCGCTTTCTTTCAGATGATCCACCAGGTTCCCAATATTCTGGTCCATACGGTCAATCATCGCTGCGTAGTAGGCCATTCGCAGATCCATCTCGCGCTGCTTTTCGGCGTCGAGAGAATCCCAGGGGACGTCGTAGCGGTCCGACAGGTCCCATTTCGGATCGACGAGTCCAATCTCTATTTGCTTCTTCAAACGCTGCTGGCGCAACTCGTCCCAACCCATTCCGTACTTCCCCACATACTTCTGAACCTCTTCCTCATGCGCGTGGAGCGGCCAATGCGGCGCCGTGTAGGCCAGGTAGAGAAAGAACGGCCGGTCTTTCTCCGCTCGCTCCTCCTTTATAAACGTGATCGCGTAGTCGGTAAAGGCGTCGGTCGTGTAAAAGCGCCGGTCCGTAGTCGACTCGGGATTCTCGACAGGCTCGTTGCCCAAAAACATCCCCCGCGGGTGCTTCGGATAGAAGAAATTGGTCGCTCCCGCCAAGCAGCCGTAGTACTTCTCGAATCCGCGCTGGAGAGGCCAGAGCTCGCGGCGATCAAAACCCAAATGCCACTTGCCTGCCATGAGCGTTGCGTAACCCGCCGTCTGAAGCGCCTCGGCAATCGTCACGCAGTTCTGGTTCATTTCCCCGCGGTAGTTGGGAAAACTCGGCCCTGCGTCATGATTGCTCGTATTCGGCGGATTCGTCATGTGGCCAATTCCCGTCTGGTGAGGGTGCAAGCCAGTCATCAGCGAAGCCCGAGTCGGACAGCAGCGGGCGCTGTTGTAAAACTGCTTGAATCGCAGGCCGCCTTCCGCCAAGGCGTCGATCCGCGGCGTTTCGATCTCACCTCCGTAGCATCCAATATCCGAATACCCCATGTCGTCGGCGAGTATCACGATGATATTCGGACGATCGTCCGCGAGCGAGACAGTCGAGCACGCAAGAAATAACAGAAGGAGTAGAGTAAGGAGCCTTTGCATAGTACACTTAAATTGCAACACGGGCAGACCAACTGCAAAGGGAAACGATCAACGAATGCCTATTGAAAATCAACATCAGCCTCCTCGCCTCAAACGAGTCCCGTGATCGCAAACAACTTGCTGTACACACTCAATCCGGTCCGCCAAGCCAGAACGCATGACACAAGGAAACCAATGATCGCCATCGCCACAATCCATCGGGGCACGCGTCGTTCCCCAACTAGCTCCGGCCGCGTTCCCAGGTAAACCAAAGCGAGCCCCAATACCGGAATCCCCAGAATTGTAAGCGCTTGAGCGAAGGTAATCAAATGCACCACGCCGCCTTCCCGAATCAAGGAAACCATCGCCACGACCATTCCAACCAGCAAGGCAACCATCGTCAGATGCTTGGGAGCGCTGTCGCTCAGCTTCCAGCC
Organism: Opitutaceae bacterium; assembly: GCA_028284235.1. Taxonomy (GTDB): domain Bacteria; phylum Verrucomicrobiota; class Verrucomicrobiia; order Opitutales; family Opitutaceae; genus Pelagisphaera. The sequence goes on along the minus strand of JANQSC010000048.1, from coordinate 67,512 downwards.
TTTGCCGATGGAATCCGACAAGACCGTTCCGCCAATGATCGCATTCACTAGAAACGAACTCGCTCCCCCAGCCAGGATTCCAACGCAGAAAATCCCTTTGGCCGAAGAGCCAAACAGCGGCTCCAACTGTCGCGCGATTTCCCCGACCGAGCCAAGCGGCGGAGCGCTCGGATTTCCGTAAAACGTGCGCCAAGCCGTCATCAAAATTATCGCCGTAAGCGTCCCCAAAATAGTGATACTAACGACAGAATCTTTAAAGCTCCGATCGAGGTCCGTCGGCCCCCACCCTTTCTGCTTCACCAGATAAGCTTGATAAAACGCGCCCGCCACCGAAAAGGTCGTACCGACCATGCCAAGCAATGGAAGCCAGTCAATCGGCCCGCTGGACGCTGCCGGCTCGAACGCTCTCGGGCTGACGAAGACCACCAGAAAATTAGCCAGGAAAGCCGCCACCATCAAACCCACGAGGATCTTCATCAAGCCCTCCACGAATCGATACAAGTCGCGAGCCCGATACAATACTGCTACGATCGCTCCATTGAATACGCCCAGGATCAGTATCCGAGTTCCCAGCGCGAGCGGGTTCTCCCCGACGAGCGGTTCGAGCCCGCCGATTAGGGCCAAATTGTTGGACGACTGAAACAACGCTACTAAGGTGAATAAGACCAGGCCGATCAGCGCCGATACCGGCCGCCCCAAACGGGCCGCCAATTCACCGCACAAACTTCGTTCGTAAGCAACTCCAAGCCGGGCCGCCAGCGCCACCATCGCGATCATCAGGGCAGTCGAAGCCGCCACCACCCACAAAGCCGACAGTCCTATCGAAGCGCCCACGCGCGAGCTCGTTAGAATTGAACCCGGACCTAAAACAACTGCAGTGACGACGATCGCCGGGCCAACGGACTGTATCAATCCACGCATGACAAGCGTTATCGTTGCGAAGCGGCTACAACCGCAGTCGCCAGCGACTCGAGCCCTCGCGCGAAATTAACCCAAACGACGCGCCCCTCGCCCGAGTCGTCCACATCTTGGCCCGCATGGATCGCCGCTTTGATGTGCGGTTCGATCGAAAGCCAGCCATCGTAGCCGGTCTCCACCAAGTCGCGGATGATCCGCTCCTGCACCGGATCCTCCTCCACGTAGCAAGTCACGTAGTCGCCTCCCGCGTCGCCCGGCTTCGCGCATTTGACATGCACATGGGCGATCTGGTCGCGGCACTTCTGATAGTAGTCCCAAGTCACCTCGGTATCATTCGCATGGAGGCTGTTGTTTCCCGTATCGAAAATCAGCTGCAGTGCACGGCTGTCAACCGCGTCTACCAATTCAAGATAGCCTTCCGGCGTCTCACCATAGCCACTACAATTCTCATGAGCGAGAATAACTCCCTCCCCTTCCGCGATCGTAGCCAATTCTCGAAGACGCCGAACCGTTTCCGCTCGCCAGTCCGAAACGCTCAAGGGGTTTTCTTTCGAATTCGGGTAGGACATAATACGCAGGAACCGCGTTCCCGCCTCCCGCATCCGAGGGGCCACGCGACGCAGCTCGTCGACATCCACCTGAAAATCGGAATCAATGGGCCGGGCCCAATTGCCGATCTGCCCCCCGAATCCGACCACTTGAACCCTCTCCGATAGCAGACGCTCCCAAACCTGTTTCCAGGCGTCGTCGTCGAAATCGCATACGTTCTTCCCGTCGATCAATCGCAACTCGATCGCCGACCACCCGACTTCCCGCAAGGTCGCGATCTGACCGTCGAGCGAGCGCTCTGCTTCGTCTGTAAATCCAGTGAACTTAAACGCCATTTCTCTCCCTCGCTTTCCGCTTGGACTTCGCCTCGTACACGCGGACATTGTCGATATATACGTAACTCTCGAACCCACCCGCCTGAAATCCGAAATTGTCTTTCTTCTCCGTCAACCCCACGTGCTTCCCTCGCGCGGTTTTCCCGTCAATCGTCATGCTCAACTCGTCCCCGACCAACTCAATAACGACCCGATACCATTTCCCTTCCTGCAACGAAATCGGCGCCTCGTCCATAGCGAAGGTCTTCTCGTCCCACTTCCCTTGAAGCGGATCCAAACCCATGTCGCGCTTTTCCCGAAGCATCTGCTCCCGTTTTTTAACTTCCCGGATTTTGAATACCGTAGCGCTGTCGTAGCGCGCCACGCATTTGGCAACGTGAGCCAGGTCCCAGTTGATCAGCAACTGATGAAACCCGTCCCCCTCCAGTTTCATATCGTATTCGTAAATCACATCGTGGTGATCCAAATAGATCTTCCGAAAAGCCGTGTGGTTGCTTTCTCTCAACTGTCTGCCGCGCAGGGCGCCGTCGACAATCTTCCACTCGCCAACGCCGACGGTAAACAGCTCGGGAAGCTCTGGACGATTGAAATCCTCCTTCAGTAGCAGCTTGCCAGGGCTCGCCAATTGGTAGTCGTTTCCACTCAATCCAGGGATTGCGAAGCAAAGAATCGCAGCCAAGAGCGACAAAGGGGTCTTGTTCATTAAAACACCTCTAGCGTGACTATCTCGGAAGGGCGATGAAAAAGAACGTTTACCGTCGAAGAGATCGCCCAATGCCATTCCTAATCATAATCATACTCTTAATCAAAGATCGAAGGGAGTTGGGGGATCAAGATTATGATTAAGATTAGGAGTGGGCGCGATCGTCAGTCCTACGTCCCGAACCCGTAAATACAATTTCATGACAAAAGACGCGCAAGCTTTTACAAGCCGATGACACATCCTCCCCGTTGCATCTGCTAAGATCGAAACATGATGCAAAAACTAACACTCGTACTCTTCGCAGTCCTCTGCTTGCTCAGCGCTTCCCCCCTGATCGCCACTGAACCGAGCGACGCCCCCGACAACGACTCCAATTCCGCTCCTCAGGTGGAAGTAGCTTTCGTTTTGGACACAACCGGTTCGATGAGCGGCTTGATCGCCGGCGCCAAACAGAAAATCTGGACAATCGCCAATCGTCTCAAAACGGCGAAACCCACCCCAAACATCCGATTCGGTCTTATCGGGTATCGAGATCGTGGCGACGCTTATATAACGCAGCGGTACCCGCTCAACGAAAACCTCGACGAAGTTCACCGCCAGCTTCTGAGATTCGAAGCGGACGGAGGCGGCGACACTCCCGAATCTGTCAACCAAGCCCTGCACGAGGCCGTCACTGCGTTCGAATGGTCGCCTTCGCAGGAAGTCATGAAGATGATCTTTCTCGTCGGAGACGCCCCTCCCCATATGGACTACGAGGACGACGTCAAATACCCCAAATCCGTCAAACTCGCCGTATCCAAAAATATAATCATCAATACAATCCAATGCGGATCCATCTCGGGGACTGATGTCGTTTGGCGCGAAATCTCTCGTAAAGCCGAAGGCATGTACGCCGCCATCCTTGGCGACGGCGGCAATGTCGCGTCCTCCACGCCCTACGACGAGGAAATCGCCGCTCTCAACCGTGAACTCAGCGCGACGGTCATCCCCTACGGCACCAAAAAAGAACAAAGGCAAGCGAAGGAAAGCGTTTCCCTTCTCGACCTGATATCCACCGAAACAATCGCAGACCGGTCCGAATACGTCTGGAATTCCGGCAAAGGCAAAGCCATCGCCAGTTCCGGCGACCTCATCGAGGAAATCATCGAAGAGAACGTCCACATCGACAAACTCGACGAGTCCAAACTCGACGACTCCTTAAGCGCCATGAATCCTGAAGATCGGGCCCCTTACATCCGTGAGCAAATCCTGGCCCGCCAGGAAATAAAAGAGAGCTTGGACAAGCTCCACGTCCAGCGCGAGAAGCGCCTGCTTGAAGAACGCGAACGGCGCGAATCCGAAGGCGACGACGAGGTTTTCACCCTCAGCGCTTTTCAAATTATCGAGGAGAAAGCGGAGCAATACGGCTTCACCATTGAAAAATAGAAACCGGAGACGAACGCTCTTACCGGGGCGCGCAGCGCTCCCGCCTGACGCATACGCGTCAACTTAACTGATCTCTCGCAAAAAAACGCGCCGGGACGGCGCGTTCCACCCCTTGATTCAGGAGGATAAAGGTGGAACCCGCCGTCCCGGCGGGTTTAAGTTAACGCGTATGCCCTTAACGCGACGCGACGCCCAACCCAAGGTAGAACCCGACCTCCGGGCGGGTTCATCCCGACTACGGAAAACTACGAACCGCAGTGCTAGTGCGAATCCCCAAAATTCGCGAACGCCTCCGCATCAATGTCCTTCGACGCGGCGATCCACTCCAGCAAATACGAGCGATGCCGGTTCAGGACCGCCTTGTATTCAGGATTCCCCGCCAAGTTGTGCATCTCGCCGGGATCCTTCTCAATGTCCACAAGTGATTCTCGAGGTTCGCCCGACGCGTAGAGACAGTACTTGTATCGATGAGTCCGCAACATTCGCCCCAAACCGTTTTCGGATACGACGTAAGCCCGATCGTCTAAATCGACCTTGCCTTCCGCGACACCTTGCAAGTTGCGACCCAGCAAGTAGTCGGGCGGATCGATTCCCGCAAATCCGCAAAGCGTCGGCAAGACGTCCAAACCGTTGCTGACAAGACTGCGGTCGTCGACTACGCCGCCCGGAATCACACCCGGATACTGCATCATAAACGGCACGCCCACCGATTCCTCGTAAAACAAGTTTTTCGACGCGAGCCGATGGGCCCCATCCATGTCCCCGTGATCCGCCGTGAACACAACCAAGGTGTTCTCCTCCAGCCCATGCTCTCTCAAGCCGTCCATGAGCTCGCCAATCTGAGCGTCCACCCGTTCGGTCAATCGGCAGTAGATCCATCGATAGTTGCGCCAGTCCCGGTCCGTGTATTCGGCGCGAATGATCTTGGCCGGCGTCACCGCGTCTACTTTCAAGTTCGCCTCGATCGCGCTCGGCTCGTTCACCGGAATTCCGCTATTTTCCGGAAGCGGCGGCAACGCCCCCTCCGGCAGCGACTGGGCTTGACGATAAAGTTCATCCACCAAAGCCATTCCTTTTCGCCCCTCCGTTCGAGCATTGTACGCGAAGCAAATGTCATGAGGATTGATAAAGGAGGCCACCGCGAAGAACGGATCCTCCCGTTCTGCAACCATAAACTCGATACACGCGCCAGGGAGTGTGTCGCGTTGTCCCGGAAAAACAACGTCGTATCCCGCGTCCTTCGGGGCGAGTTCCCTAGGCAAGTGAACTTTACCGCCGTAAAACGTGTCATAGGATGCGCCCTTGAAGAGATTGCCCAGAGAATTGAACCGAACCGTATCGGATATCGTCGCCTCCATCTGGTTGTCGAATACCCCTAGTCTGCCCGGCATAATTCCCGTCGCCAGCGAAAGCCGGCTAGGCATGCAAACGGGATTCGTCACGTAGGCATTGGTGAACCGGATCCCCGACTCCGCCATGCGATCCAACGCTCGGGTTTTCAAATACGGATTCCCCGCGGCCGACAACATCTTGGCATGATGCTGATCCGTGATGATCAACAGGACGTTCGGTCGTTCAGATGACGCGACCAATCCGAAATTCGCGACACCCAATAAGAACACGAGAAGCGCTTTCGCAAATAGACGCATGAACGTGATTGAACCGCATCGCCGACCCGCGCGCAAGTCTCATCGAGCGATCCAGGGGTCATCATAACGCATCCCGACCAACATCGAAACGTCGACACGCTATCTTCACGCTTGATACACCGCGCCTCGATCGCGAATATGAACCTCTCCCCCTTCCCACCCGCTCCTGCATTCCCGAATGACCTCCGCGTTCACCCCCATCGATTGGATCGTGCTAATCGCCTATTTCGCCGGAACGTTGGGGATCGGAGCATACTTCTACAATCGCGCGCGACATGAGGAAGGCTACACCGCGGCCAATCGATCCCTACCCGGGTGGATTTGCGGATTGTCGATCTTCGCCACGTTCCTGAGCAGCATCAGCTACCTCGCGCTTCCGGGCAAAAGCTTCGCCGCGAACTGGAATCCGTTCGTATTCTCGCTGTCAATACCGATCGTCGCCTGGATCGCCGTCCGCTATTTCCTGCCTTACTATCGAAACAGCGCCGCAGTTTCGGCATACGCGCTGCTAGAACAGCGATTCGGCCTCTGGGCGCGTATATACGCCAGCGTATTCTACCTGCTCACCCAGATCGCCCGCATCGGTGTCGTGCTGTACTTGATGGCGCTCCCCATGCAAGTTATATTCGGATGGGACATCTACAAAATCCTTATAGTCACTGGGATTTCAGTGACTCTCTATTCTCTCCTCGGGGGGATTCTCGCCGTTATTTGGAACGACGCCATTCAGGCGATCGTCCTCATGGCGGGCGCCTTGATCTGTCTCGCCGTCATGATCTTTCAAATACCCGGCGGCATGGGAGAAGTCGTAGACATTGCTTCCGACGCCGACAAGTTCTCCCTTGGCTCCTTTGGGCCCAACCCATCCGAGCCGACTTTCTGGGTCGTGCTCGCATTCGGCATCGCCATCAACTTGCAGAACTTCGGAATCGATCAAAGCTACATTCAACGCTACATAGCGTCGAGCTCGGATCGCGAAGCCCGCCGCAGCATATGGGTCGGGGCGTTGCTCTATGTCCCCGTCAGCGCATTGTTTTTTCTCATCGGCACCACTCTATTCGCCTACTATCAGCCGAACGCTACTGCAATTGTAGTCGATTCTGAAATACACCAATCCACAAATTTGGTCGGCCTGCAAGAGCTCGTCGCTCGACAACAACTATTGCAAGCCGGCGAAGGCGGACCGGAAACGCTCTCCCCAGACGCCATCCGCGAACGCGCCGCTCAGCTTACACCGAGCGAGATCGGCGACCGCGTCTTTCCCCATTTCATCGCCAACCATCTCCCTTCCGGATTGCGCGGCCTACTGATCGCCGCGATTTTCGCCGCAGCCATGAGCACAGTTTCCACGAGCTTAAACTCCTCCGCAACGCTGCTCATGAGCGACTTCTACAAACGTTTCGCGAATCCGGACGCGAGCCCGCGCGCGACGATGCAAGCGCTCTACACCGGGACAATCGCGTGGGGGATTCTGGGTACCGGGCTCGCACTCTCCCTGGTACGGCTCACCGAAAGCGCGCTAGATATCTGGTGGACTCTTTCCGGCATCCTCGGTGGAGGAATGAGCGGTCTTTTCTTGCTTGGACTCGTCAGCCGTCGGGCCCGAAACGCAGCCGCGATTGCCGGAGTCACCGCGGCAGTCGCGCTCATCCTATGGCTGTCACTCCCCAAACTTCTCGAAGTGATCAGCATTTTCACCCAAGAATCCTCGTCTAACAATTCCACCACCGGCCCGGCCCGCCTCTTGCACGCCTACCTTATCCCGGTTTTCGGAACCGCAACCCTGCTCCTCGTCGGACTCGCTGTCTCTCGCTTTACCGGGCAACGAACCGCGGAACACAATTAGAAGCAACTCGTTTAAATGAACCATACAATCTCCCTCGCCCAACTCCTCGTCCTGCTCACAATTGGCGCCACCTCCGTAGCCAAAGACTACGAAATCCCACCCGTGTCCTACGCTGGGGAAGGAGCAGTTCTATACGCGGAACAGATCTTCGACCTCGACCGCAAACCGACGCCGGAATGCCACGCGTCCACGATCGCGGAGACCCCGTCCGGCCTCGTCGCCGCCTGGTTCGGCGGGACCCAGGAAAAAAGCCCCGACGTCGGCATATGGGTTTCACGGAACGTCGACGGCGTTTGGACCGAGCCAATGGAGGTCGTCAACGGCGTCCAATCCATGAATCTGCGATACCCTTGCTGGAATCCCGTCCTCTTTCAACCAACAGAAGGTCCGCTCGTCCTTTTCTACAAGGTCGGACCCAATCCGCGAGACTGGTGGGGAATGCGCACGACTTCCCACGATGGCGGCAAAACCTGGACGTGGCCGACCAAACTAGGGGAACACTGGGCGATCGGCCACCTATTGGGTCCAGTAAAGAACAAGCCCATACAACTTCCCGATGGTTCTCTTCTCTGCCCCAGCAGCACCGAAGTCGACGTTCCCGGAGCCGACGGCTACTGGCGCGTCCATTTCGAAGTGACTCGGGACTTGGGCAAAACCTGGGACGTTATCGGCCCCATTCACGACGGGATCGCGTTCGACTCGATCCAGCCCAGCATCCTCCGACACGCCAACGGAGACCTTCAAATCCTCTGCCGCTCGAAACAAAACGTAATCACCCAAAGCTGGTCAAAAGACGGAGGCAGGAGCTGGAGCGCCATGGCAGCCACCGACCTCCCGAACCCCAGCGCCGGCACAGACGCCGTCACACTGGACGACGGCCGACAACTCCTCGTTTACAACCACACCACGCGCGTATCCAAAATTCCCAGTCGGCAGACGCTAAATGTCGCAATCTCAGAAGACGGCCTCGACTGGAGCCTCGTCGCCACGCTTGAACGGGAATCCAATCCGCGCCCGCCAAGCGGACGCAACTGGGGCGAGTACTCCTACCCTGCGGTCATTCAAACGAGCGACGGAAACGCGCACATCACTTACACCTTCAACCGCGTGGGGATAAAACACGTCGTTCTCGATCCAAAAAAGCTCTAGGACGCGTCAATATCTAGCATTTCTCAATATCCCTTTCGCCTCGTCGCGCTTCAAAGCGGTAGTCGCGAGCGAGTAGAACGGATCGTCATTCTCCTCCATCCACTCGTCCAAAAGACTCCGCATCAGCGCTTTTTGCGTCGCGAATTTTGGATTGCCCGCCAGATTCTCAATCTCTTCCGGATCGCTCTTCAGATTGTAGAGCTCTTCGCCCCAGTCCGTGTAGAGGCAGTATTTCCACTCTCTGCTACGGATCATTCGAATCGGATTCACCCAAGTTTGCTTTCCGTAGTATTCACCAATCACATACTCCCTATCCGGAACGGAACCCTTCCCCGTCACAATCGACGCCGCGGACTGACCATGACACTCCAAAGGCGCAGCGCCGGCGAGCTCTAGCAAGGTCGGCGTCGTGTCCACATTCACCCACTGGTAGTCCGATCGCTTCGGGCCTTTACCGCCGGGCACACGAATCGACATCGGTATACGCATCATGTGCTCGTACATGAACGGCCCTTTGAAAACCAAGCGATGGAAGGTATCCATATCGCCGTGATCCGACGTGTTCACAATAATCGTATTCTCCCACAATCCGAGCGACTTCAATCGTGCGACCACGCGACCCACATGGTCGTCGTAGAGTTTCACTTTCCGACGATAATAGTCGCGATAGCCCTTCCACACCTCCTCATCGGCATCTACGATGAATTCGCCTTGATTGTGCTCCATGAATTCGCGATGCACTTTGGGGACGGAATCGAAGTCTTGCTTCGCCCACGACTCCCCGAGTTGGACATCGTCCGTCTTCACCACGCTTTTGCCCGGCTTGTAGTAGTAGATGTCATGCGGGTCCAAATACATGAGGAACAGGGCGAACGGTTTTTCGTCCTCCGCGTGCCGATCGAGAAAGTCGAGACCGCGCTCCGTCGTTTTCGGGTCGGGCCCTTTCTTGACCTCCTCGTCCCAACCGTCGTTTCCAATCGCGTCGTTGCCCAAATGCCACTTGCCGAATATGCCAGTGGTGTAACCCGCTTTTTGCAAATGGGCTCCGATAGTCGGCAACTTCAAGTCCCCGCCCCCGAGGGCGTTGCTGTTGTTCATCATCCCCGTCGTATGCGGGTAGAAGCCAGTCAACATTGAAGACCGGCTCGGCGAACATTGCGGAGTCGTGCAAAACGCGTTCTCAAACACGGTCGACTCGGCGGACAAGGCATCTTGATGAGGCGTGTCGAAAAACGGGTCGACAGATCCCAGAGCCTGCCAGTGCTGCTGGTCCGAGCAGAGGTAAAGGATATTCAGCCGCTTGCTCGAATGCGGCGATTGACCGAACACAGGACGATTGGCGAATGACAAGACCCCCGCCGCGGCGCCGGCTGACTGAATGAAACTACGTCGCGTTTGCTTCATGAATAGCCAACACAATACAAACCAAAGAACCCCTCCCGCAATCCAAATAACGTCTGCAAGGTTGTATCGACCCACAGAGTTCCGCCCGTCGGGTTCACGGGCGCTCTCACTGTCGCCGTCCCCGATTCCGATCCATCAGCAATCTGAAAAGCAAAGCGGGTTTCCTGGGATAGCCAAGAAACCCGCCTGTCGGACTGTTCGCCCGGGAACAAACAGAGAGTCAGATCGTAACAGTAGACCCTCTCAATACATACAGTAGCGCAAGAAAGTACATCAGCGTTCTTCTCCCTCCGAGCGTTGATTCCACACACGATCGCAACTCCTCCAGGACCCTCGATAACCCGGCGCGCATTAGCCAGGGCTCGTCCAGCATCAAGCGAGCGAGGGATTGAAACAGTCTGATATTGTAAGGAAGCGCAGGCATACGATGATCTCGAATTCCGAGACAGGGAATCTTAGCGCGTGACCGTCAATTTCAGGTATTAGGTTTGTTGCAAAAATACCTAAATTTGTGCGGTGAGACACAACTGATTGATATACAAAAACTTAAATTCCGTATAACCTGCTCACCGAGCCCAAACCATCAAAATTCAAGCGATTTCTCGCTCAAATACTCGTGATGGACCCGTCTACACAAACGGCCGAGCGCCCCTACAGACTCAGATCCGGACGTTTTAGACTCAACAGCGCCCCCCAGAAAAACGGACTGGGGGGGACTCGGCGCTTATAAGCGTAGCGACGCTCGAATCGCGTCGAAGCCCTTTGGGTCGATCGGCGTTTCTCCGGTGTTCGCCTGTCGGGGACCCGGTGTGCTCCGCCCGTTGTCCACGTAGGACTGCAAAAGCAGATAGAGATCCTTAACGATGTCCTTATGCGTCAAATACACGTTGTTCGTTTCGCCCGGATCGATTTCCAAATTGAACAGCTGTATCGGCGGCAGCTCCATTTTTAGCGCCTCCGCTGGCCGCGGAACGCTCCAGCCACCCGACCCCGGGCAGAGCAACAGCTTCCACTTACCCTTGCGGATGGCGAACGAACCGTTGATCGAATGATGCACCGTCCCCTCCCTCACCTGTCCCGGCACTCCTTTCAACGCAGGCAGAAAGCTCACACTGTCCTCGGCGGCATTGTTGGGTGTCCGACCGCCCGTTATGTCCGCCATTGTCGCGAAAAGGTCGGTCAAGCAAATGGTCGCATCCGAAACGCCGCCGGCCTCGACGCCATTTGGCCACCGGACGATGAACGGCACGCGATGGCCCGCCTCGTAGGCGTCCGCCTTGTTGCCCCGGTATATGCCGCCCGGCTTGTGACCCACCGCGGCGAGCTCGTCGAACTCAGCCCGCGGCGAACACCCATTGTCGCTCGTGAAAATAAACAAGGTATCATCCGCAACCCCGGCGTTTTCCAACGCCTCCATGATCTGCCCCATGTGCCAATCCACCTGCTGGACGAAGTCTCCGTAGTAATTTGTGCCGCTCTTCCCCTTGAACGCGTCAATCGGCAATATCGGCGTGTGGGGGCTCGGGAGCGGCAGGTAGAGAAAGAACGGCTCGCCGGTCTTCGCCCGCTCCTCGATATAGCGTATGCTCCTCTCCACAAAATTAGGCGTCACGTCCACGTGGGCAAAGTCCGAACCGGTCAGCCCTTCCCGCCAAAACCCCTTGTAGTCGTCGTTGATGGTGATCCGGTTGGGCGGCGCCGTGACGCGGCCGTTCTCCACGTAGACGTACGGGGCCATGTCCAAGGACCCGCAGTGCCCGTAGTAGTAGTCGAAGCCGATGGCGTCCGGACCGTTTTTCACCGGCTTGCTGTAGTCGATTACCTCGCCCCCTTTCAGATCGAATCGGTCGGAGGGCGCGCCTTCCAGAAAGTGAAAATCCCAACCCAAATGCCATTTGCCGATCATGGCGGTGTGGTAGCCCTGGTCCTGCAACAAGTCGCCCACGGTGTAGCGATCAGTGTCGATCAAATGGGTCGACGCCCCGCCCAAAACGCCCCGTTTCAATCGCGTCCGCCAGCTGTACCGCCCCGTCACGATCCCGTAGCGTGTCGGCGTGCAAACGCCCGAACCCGAATGCGCATCCGTAAAACGCATACCCTGCGACGCGATTCGGTCCAGGTGAGGCGTGTGGATCTTCGACTCGGGATTGTTGCAACTGACGTCGCCCCACCCTAAGTCGTCCGCCAGGACGTAAACGACGTTCGGCTTCGCCGCCGAAGCAAACGCAGGCAGCAGGGAAACAACAAGGGCGAGGGCGAAAGAAACACGTAGCGACCGCATAGCCCACTACACCGAAACGACCGATGGAATCCAAGCGCAAAATGCCGCCCGAACGCGGCGCCCGCGTCCCTACTGCCTCCGAATCCAGTCGCGACACAGTCGCGTCCAACCAGATACTGGATACGCGCTCGGCCGCAGTCCATAGCCATGCCCGCCGGTCGGGAACGTGTGCAGCTCCGAAGAGATACCGCGCTTGACCATCTCCGTATTGTAGACGATCGCGCTCGGGAAGTACTTCGTGTCGTCCTGCGTTTGCACGATGAACGCCGGCGGCGCCTCCGCGTCGATGGCGAAGTCGTCCGACAACTCGAACTCCGGCGTCCCAATATAGGCCGGGTAGATCAGGACCGTGAAGTCGGGCCGGCACGAAACCGAGTCCGCCGCGTCCATCGCGGGATAAGCCCGCTCCCTCCATCGGTTGCTCAACGTGGCGGAAAGATGGCCGCCCGCGGAAAAGCCCAGCACGCCGATGCGAGTCGGGTCCAGATTCCACTCGTCCGCGTTGCTCCGCATCAGGCCCAACGCCCGCTGCGCGTCCTGCAACGCCCCTTCCCGGTTTCTCGGAACACGGTACTTCAAAACCGCGGCGGTCACGCCGATCGAGTTTAGCCACTCCGCAATCTCTTCTCCCTCCAAGTTCCAAGCGAGGATATTGTATCCGCCTCCTGGGCACACGAGCACGCCTGCAGTAGGGCGTCGTCCGCTCGCCCGGTACACGGTGATACTCGGCTCGGCCACATTCGTGGTCCGAACTACCGGCCCGCCGCGACGCGGGCCGCCCACAGCGCTGGTTTCCACTAACGACGCGTCGTGCGGCTCCGGAACTCCCTTAGGCCAGAGCGTAACCACTTCAGTTTTCACTGCCTCTTCCATCGTTCCAAAATGCTTGTCCAGCGACGGTTTCAATCCGTACGCCCACAGGCGGTACCCTTCTTTTTGCGGATGCAGCAAGTCCGGCATCACGTGCCTTGGCAAGGTCCCGTCCTTTTCTAAAAAGAGATCGTTGATGTCGAGAAACTCCGCCCCCTTCCGAGCCGCGAGCGCAGGCAGGGCCGCATTGATCTCCGCATTCACCTGGCGCAGTCGGTCGTCGGGCGAAGCGCTGCGCGGGAAGATTGCATGCACTATCAACTTTGTATCCGGCAATCGCCTACCAATCTCGTCGATGATCGCCTCGATTCCCTGCAGTGTCTCCGCAGCGGGCTGCCCTTCGCCTTGCCCCGTGTTGTTCGTCCCGATCATCAGCACCGTCACCTTGGGCGAAAGGTTGTCTAGAGCCCCGTGCTGAAAGCGCCACAAAACGTGTTCGGTACGGTCACCGCTGAAACCGAGATTGAAGGCGCCGTACTGGGCGAAATTCTCCGCCCACAGCCCCTCGTCCCAACCGTGCGTAATCGAGTCGCCAATGAAAAGGAGCTCCACCTCGTCGCCCCGTTCCTTGGCCTCCGCCAGTTTTTCCTCGTGCCGCGGCATCCACCACGAAACCGCCCAAGAGGCAGTCTGCTCCACGGGAGTGACCGCAGCCGGCTGGGAACTGGCAATCGGAACCCAGACCAGGGCCGAAAGCGCGAAGAACAACGAAGGGGCAAATCGGGATTTCATAACGCGAGGGTAAAGTCGAAAGGCGCAGTATTCGTTCTAAATCCAATTCGGCAATCCCTAAGATGAGACGCTGCCCGACTTCCCGACTACCCAAAAGCTCTCCCATATCAAAAAGTGATCGCTCTCGCCGAGAGGACCGCTACAAATCTCTCGCAAACCACCCCTAACTTCAGCCCACACGCGCAATGAACGTTCTCGCCATCGGAGCCTCCACCAGTTCGAAATCCATCAATCGCGCCCTCGCGAACTACGCTGCGGCGAAGATTCCCAACGCCGTCGTAACGGACTACGACCTTCGCCAATTGAACCTGCCGATCTTCAGCGCCGACGCGGAGGAAAACGACGGCATCCCCGCCGACGCGCAAACGTTCCGCGACGCCGTTCGCTCGCACGACGCGCTCGTCGTCTCCCTGGCCGAACACAACGGCTCCTACAGCGCCGCCTTCAAAAACCTCTACGACTGGGTTTCCCGTATCGACACCAACGTGTGGGCCGACAAGCCTATGATTCTCCTTTCCACTTCGCCTGGGGGCCGCGGCGGGGCTACCGTCATGGAGGCGGCCAAAGCGACCTTCCCCCGAATGGGGGCGGCGCTCAAAGGCAGCGTCAGCCTCCCGTCCTTCTACGACAATTTCGACAAGGACGCGGGCGTGACCGACGATTCCTTCAACGCAGCTCTGGCCGAAGCGATCGACCAACTCGCTTAGTTCATGGCCGACAACACGCTCATTCTCTTCGCCCACCCCGCTTTGGAAAAGTCGATGGCGAACCGCGCCCTGGTCGAAGGCGTTTCCGATCTCGACAACGTGCGCGTTCACGACCTCTACGAAATGTATCCAGATTTCCATATCGACGTAGAAGCCGAGCAAGCGCTCCTGTCGGATCACGACCGGATCGTCTGGCACCACCCGTTCTACTGGTACTCCACCCCGGCGATCTTGAAAGAGTGGTTCGACCAAGTCCTCCAATTCGGCTGGGCATACGGCGACGGCGGCAACGCCCTTTCCGGCAAGATCGCCAAATCGGTTGTCACCACCGGAGGCGCCGCCGACGCTTATACGCCCGAAGGCTACAACCGCTATTCCATGCAGGAATTTCTCCGCCCGATCGAGCAAACCGCCAGCTTGTGCGGAATGGTCTACGATTCCCCCCTCGTGTTCCACCAGGCGCTCAACTGGACTGACGACGATCGCCAGAAAGCCATCGACGCCTATCGCGCCTGGCTACTCGAACCTCGATAAACCCGCCATGTCACCCATTTTTCTCAACGCGTTCGTCTACCTTCTTTGCGCCGTAATCGCAGTACCCGTCGCCAAGCGACTCGGGCTAAGCTCGGTGCTCGGCTATCTCGTCGCCGGAATGGCGATCGGTCAATACGGTCTCGGCTTGGTGGGCGAAGAAGGCGAAAGCGTCATGCACTTCGCCGAGTTCGGGGTCGTCATGATGCTCTTCCTCATCGGGCTCGAACTGCAGCCTTCCTTGCTCTGGCGCATGCGCTTCCCCATCCTCGGACTGGGCGGCGGCCAGGTCGCCCTGACAACGGGAGCGATTTTCGGCGCAGGTCTCGCGCTCGGGCTCGACTGGCAGGTCGCTCTCGCTACCGGCTTGGCCCTAGCCCTTTCGTCAACCGCCATCGTTCTGCAGTCACTGCAAGAAAAAGGCCTCACCGGAACCACAGGCGGAAAAAGCGCCTTTTCCGTCCTGCTCTTCCAAGACATCGCCGTCATCCCCATCCTCGCTACCTTTCCACTGCTAGCGACGCTCGCTCCCGCCGCCAGCGACGACCATGGGCACGGGGGCGGCAGCGCGTTTCAAGACTGGCTCAGCCATCAACCGGGCTGGGTCAACACTCTGCTGGTCCTCGGAGCCGTAGTCGCCATCATCGTGGCGGGACGATTCATCGCCCGCCCCGCTCTCCGCATGGTCGCCAAAACTCGGGTACGCGAGGCCTTTGTCGCTCTCGCCCTCCTTTTGGTAGTCGGGATCGCCCTCCTCATGAACAGCCTCGGAGTCTCCGCCGCCCTCGGGACATTCCTGGCCGGCGTCGTGCTCGCCGACAGCGAATACCGTCACGAGCTGGAAGCGGATATCGAACCGTTCAAAGGGCTGCTCCTCGGCGTGTTCTTTATATCCGTCGGAGCCTCCATCGACTTCGCCTTAATCGCATCCCAGCCCTCCCTGGTCGCGGGAATCGTATTCGGTTTAATAATACTGAAGGCAGTTGTTCTCTTCGTCCTCGGCGCCGTTTGGAAGCTCAAACTCGACCAGCGCTTTCTCTTTGCATTCAGCCTGGCGCAGGGAAGCGAGTTCGCCTTTGTCCTCTTCGGGTTCGGCGTTGCCGAAGGCGTCTTCTCTATCGAGCTTTCGCAAGTCCTTATCGCCAGCATCGCCCTGTCCATGGCCCTGACGCCGCTGGTCATGATCTTCGATGAGAAAGTGGTCCGCAAACGTTTCGGCACAAAAGAGTCGATCGACCGCGAGTCCGACGTCGTGGACGAGGGAGCCCCGGTCATCCTGGCGGGCGTCGGGCGTTTCGGCAATTTCGTCGCTCGAGCCCTCCGCTCGCAAGGAATCGAGGCCACGGTCATCGACAATGACTCCGACCACATCGACATGCTGCGCAATATCGGCATGAAAGCCTTCTACGGCGACGCCACCCGGCACGACTTGCTAGAATCGGCCGGCGCCGACCACGCGCGCTTGCTCATTATCGCGCTCGATGGCGAAGAGAACATCAACCAGCTGATCGAAACCGCCCGCAAGCATTTCCCCCACTTGCAGATCATCACACGTGCCATGTCCATGAGCCATCACCTCGAGCTCATCGAAAACAAAGTCGACTTCGCCGTGCACCAGAATTCGGCCAGCGCCCTTGAGATCGCTGAAAACGCGATGACGCGGCTCGGACTTCGGGCCCACAAGGCGAACCGATCGATCAAAGCTTTTGCTAGGCGGGAGCGCGAACGCGCCCAATCCCTGGCCGCGATTCGTAGCGACGAAACAGTATTCATGAATACAGTACGCCAGCATATCGACGAAATGGAGCGCCAATTCAAACTGGACCATCAAAACCAGTCCAAAGAAGCCGACAAAGCCTGGGAAACGGAGCCGATTCGAAAGAGCGTCGCCAGCGGCGAGTTCTCTCGAAAACGCTAGTTGCGTTGAACCGTGAACCACGCGGCCATTCCGCCCGAACCTCGCAAGACATGCCGCTTGACCCATCAATCGCCATCGCCGCCATTACTCCCGAAAACGTTGGCGACCTCGAAGCCGTATCGACGCTTTTCGGACGCGTGTTCGACGAATCTGAAACCTATTGCGACCGGCGGCCCTCTCCCGCCTACCTGAAGTCACTCCTCTCCAGCGAGTCGTTCATCGCGTTCGCCGCCAAGAAGGCCGAAAAAGTAGTCGGCGGAGTGGTCGCCTACGAATTGAAGAAATTCGAGCAGGAACGCAGCGAGCTCTACATCTACGATCTAGCGGTCGACAATTCCTATCGTCGCCAAGGCGTCGCCACCGCTCTGATCGAGGCTATCCAAGCAACCGCTTCCAAACGCGGCGCCTGGGTCGTGTACGTGCAAGCGGATCAAGGCGACGCCCCCGCGATTGCCCTGTACTCGAAGCTCGGGCGCAAAGAAGACGTCCACCACTTCGATCTGCCGCCCAAAGCGCCCTGAACGCTCATTCAGTTTCCGGTCATATAACGCTTCGAGATTACCGTTTCTCCACGTTCGCATGAACATCGGTTCACAATCCGCCATCTACGTCGTAAGCGTAGATTTGCCTGACCTGAATAGACTAACGGATTAAACGTATTCGATATACGTAATTATACGCCGTATTTAATAAATAAAGACGAAGATATTTTGAGGGGTTGATACCGAGCCGAGAAATGCTAGAAAGCCAGTGAATCCAAACCCTGAATCCGCGGCGATCCTGTTACGGTCGTTTCGGTTTCTCAATCCAACTCATGAAACCAACTAAGAAAGCTGCTACCATAAAAGACATCGCCTATTCTCTTGGCGTGAGTACCGCCACTGTTTCGCACGCGCTTCGCCCCAATCCCGCGTCGAACATCAAACTGCCGGAATCGACAATCAATCGCGTGCGCGAGGAAGCGAAAAAGCTCAACTACCGAGCCCACGTCGGGGCTCGTTCCATCCGCTCCCGAGTATTCAACAATCTCGGTTTCTTCATGGCCAAACGGGGGAAAGCCCACTCGCCAGAGGGGCTGATTGCCGGCGTTCACGACGCCGCCGACAAAGCGGGCTATCGCATTACCCACATCCGGCTTCCGGAAACCGTTCAAAACTTCGAACAGTTCATCCCGTCCGTTCTAACCGAGCGCAATCTCGACGCCCTTTTGATCGGGAGTTACCATCCGGTATCGACGATTATTCACGACAAGATCCAAGACGACAACCTCCCCGTCATCTATCTCAACGACAAGCATCTCGAGAACGCCGTCTACGTGGACGACGCATACGGGGCCTACGCCATGACTCGCTACCTTGCGTATCAGGGAAACCGGAAGATCTGCTTCGTCCTGCGCAATACCCCCAGAATGCCGCCACTAGATGAAATGCACCACAGCGCCGCGGACCGCATCCAGGGCTATCATCAAGCGATGCGAGAGGAGGGGCTCGAACCCATTATTCGCACGATTTTGGCCGAGGAGGTCGTCGCATCCGAACACGTGTATCCAGACGATTGGGACGAAATTGTCTCGAGTTGCGACGCCCTGTTCGCCTACGACGACGATCTCGCCAATGAAATCGGGCGCTGGCTCTACAAGAAGGAGTTGCGCTGCCCGCGCGACATTCGACTTGCGGGATACAATGGAGCCTACGGGTCTCTCGCGGCATGGATTGAATTGGCTACCGTGGAAATACCCCACTACGAGATCGGAAAGTCCGGCTTCGCAATGGCCATGAACCTCATCGCCAACGGAAACTCGCAGCCCGAGCCGTCCCGCAAGATGAAACCAAAACTCCGCGTCGGCGAGAGCGCCTGCGCCTGCTAAAACGAGCCATTCGAACTCCGCGCCAGCAGTTTACCGGACACGCAAACCCCATCAAATAAATCGACTTATTTGAAGCGTGTCCGCCTTCTCGCAGAAGATCCGACTCGCCTTGAGCTCCAAAAGGAAATCATCCACCTAGCCAGGTCCGAATAGGGTCGCCCTACATGGCCACACCTGCAGGATCTCTCTTTCATGAGCGATTCCTCCAACGTCACTCTCTCGTTTCGCGAAAAGGCGGGCTATAGTCTGGGCGACGCAGGGGCGAATTTCGTCTTTCAGATGTTGGTCGTGTTTCAAGTGGCATTCTACACCGATGTCATGGGACTCGGGGCAGCGACGGTTGGATGGATGTTGCTCATTCTCCGTTTCAGCGACGCAATCACCGATCCGATCATGGGAATGATCGCCGATCGCACCCAATCGCGATGGGGGAAATTCCGCCCCTGGCTCATCTGGTCGGCGATTCCACTCGCTCTACTCTTCTGGGCGGCGTTTACCGTTCCCAGCGATTTGAGCGAAAGCGGCCGACTCTGGTATTCTGTAGTCACTTACACCTTGCTCCTGGTGACCTACACGATGAACAACGCTCCCTATTCCGCCCTCAACGGCGTGATGACCAGCAATGGGAGCGAACGCACCAGCCTTTCCCAATTCAGATTTTTCGCAGCAATGTGCGCCACCTTCGTGGTGCAAGGGCTCACCCTGCCCCTCGTCGGGAAACTGGGTTCGGGTGACGATGCGAAAGGCTGGTCCTTGACCATCGGCTTGCTCGCCGGCGTCGCGGTCGTGTTCTTTGTCGTCGCTTTTTTCAGCGCCAGAGAACGCGTCCATCCCCCCAAAGGCCAGCGACCCGATCCTAAACGAGACTGCGCCGACCTCCTCGCCAATCGGCCTTGGGCGGCAATGTTCGCCATGACTTTGTTCGTATTCATAACGCTCGCCCTCAAAGGCGGATCGATGTACTACTATTTCACCTACTACGTCGACTCCGACGCGCTGACACGCCTGGCCGATTCGATCGGCTTGGTCAGTTCTGTCGCGAATCTGGAAAACTCAGGATTCAACATTCGCGCCCTCGACGCGTTTGGACTGATTCTCACTCCGGGCTCGGACCCGTCAAAAGTAAGTCTAAGCCTTTTCAATATGACCAGCGCGCTGGTCGCCGTTCTCGGTGTACTCTCAGCCAAACCACTGGCCGACCGTTTCGGTAAAAAAACGGTCTTTATCACCGGCCTCGGATCAGCGGCCCTGCTCCAGTTTCTGTTTTTCTTTTTGGACGCCACCTCCGTCCCAAGCATGTTCCTGCTCGCGATCGCGACCAGCCTCGCCTACGGTCCTACAATTCCCCTGCTTTGGGCGATGATCGCCGACACAGCCGACTATGGGGAATGGAAGTTCTATCGCCGTTCCACCGGATTCGTATTCGCCGCCATCGTATTCGCCTTGAAAAGTGGTCTCGGTATTGGCGGAGCAATTACTGGTTGGCTGCTCGCGTTTTACGGATACACGCCTGATACCGCGACGGAGCCCAGCGTTCTCTTCGGCCTCCGAGCCATGGTCGGGCTTTACTCGGGAGGTTTCTTCCTTCTCGGCGCCGCATGCATGCTATGCTATCCGATTGGCAAAACAATGGCGGCCCAAATGAGGGCGGAACTCGAAACCCGTCGAGTCGAGTCCGCGACCGACAACCCGTCGTGACCAGTCGGATTCCTGCCTCTTATGGAATAGCGGGAAGACGCTTGCCAATGAGACCGAGAAACGCCTTTGTCCTAGAAACCACCCCATTTTCCAATGCAACGACGACTATTTCTAAAAACCGCCCTCGCGTCTTCACTCGCCAGCTCGGCTGCTCTGCAAGCCCTGGCCCTCGGCAAGAACAATCGCTACCGAAAGAACATTGGCATACAGCTCTACACCTTGCGCAACGAAATCGCCAAGGATCCCGCCGCGACGCTCAAGGCAGTCGCCGACGCCGGCTACAAGCAGGTCGAAGCCTACGGATTTCCAGATGCCGGCCCGATGATCGAAGCCGCCAAGGACAATGGGCTCGCCGTCAATTCGTCCCACTTCACCTGGGAATCGGTTACCAACCCGACGAAAGAAGGCGTTCCCGCGTTCGAGAGCATTCTCGAAAACGCCCGGAAAAACGGCCTTTCCCATTTAGTTGTTCCCTATCTGCATAATCACGAACGCGGCGGAGTCGACGCCTACCAGCGCCTCTCGGAGAACTTCAACCGCGCCGCGGAGAAAGCGAAAACGGCAGGGATCCAACTCGCCTACCACAATCACGCCTTCGAATTCGAGCCTCTGAAAGGCGGCAAAACCGGCTTCCAGGTAATGATCGACGAATTCGCTCCCGAAATGCAGTTTGAAGTGGACGTATTCTGGGTGGTAGTCGGCGGCCAAGACCCGGTTTCATTGATCAAGCAACTCAAAGGCCGCGTATCGCAACTCCACCTCAAGGACCTCAAGAAAGGACTAACCCTTCCCGAATTCGGCCAGCTTTCCAAAGACGCCTTCCAGGAGCTCGGCGACGGCATGATCCCCATGGAGCCGATCATCCAAGCAGCCAACAAAGCAGGCGTCGCCCATTGCCACGTCGAGCAAGACCACTCGCCCAATCCCGTAAAGAGCATTCAGCAAAGTATCCAGCACTTGGCGACGCTGTAGATCGACGTTTCCAGTCGCTGGATACTTTTCCGAAACGGCTCAGCCTCTGCACGAACGCTGCGTCCCAATTGGACTCAGTTCGACTGTATTGAATCGATCTCGATGAAAGTCCCGGGCGTCCCTTTGAAATCGATCCGCAAGGCCGCTACCTTACCCGACTCGGGAATGCGGAAGGACGATGTCTCGAAACTGCGCGAAGGCACGGCCGTCACCGGACCTGCCAATCGCTCCGTGACCCCGTTTCCATAATTCAAGGACAGCCACACCAACGTCGGCTCGGTCACCCGCATCGCTACCGACAGCGAGCCTCCTTGAGTGGCCAAATCGGCGCTCAGACCGCTTCGCACAATGGATCCCTCTCCCGAAGGGAGATCGAAATCAAGATAGCCTTGGTATCCAGCAATATTGGACAAACCCGGATTGGCTAGCCAGCCTTCGGTTTGCCAGCCGCCACTGTCGAACGTGAAGAGCAGTTTTCCATCCTTCGCGTCCCGGCCCATGTAGCCCTCGAACTCGTCGGACAAGCCGTCTCCATCGCTATCTTCGCGTATAGACTCGTACTCAGGATTCACTTTCTTCCACTTGGCAGGGCCATCGGCCTGATACGCGATCTCCGAGGCCGGCTCCTCGTAGGCGCCGGCATCCCCCTTGGACAGCCAATCGTCTAAAAGCGCCCGATGGCGATCCAGCACGCCTGCATAGGCCGGATGGTCAACGAGATTGTTGATCTGATGCGGGTCTCGCTCCACGTCGTATAATTCCTCCGGACGCCGTTCGCCGAAATAGATCTCCGTCAACTTCGGTGAAAGCGTTCCCGCCGCGTAGGCATCATGCATGAACTTCGTGTACGCATTCCCGTCCCGGTACTGCGGCTGCAGGAGCACACGATCCAGTTTGTAGTTCCGGGTGTAGCGAAACCGGTCGGTTCGCACTGTGCGGACCCGATCAATGGTGTGGTCCAGTCTATCTTTGGCCGAAGCAACAAACTCTCTCGGGGCGAAGTCCGGCCCAAACAAGTCCTGCCCTTCGTACCAGCTCGGCAACTCGATTCCCGCCCACGCCAAAGTGGTGGCGGTCAGATCCAGAATATCAACGAGATCATCGCGTACTTGCGATTTGGGTACAACTCCCTCCGGGCCCCGAACGACAAACGGTACATGCAGTCCGCCTTCGGTCGGCATTTGCTTGTGACGCAGCAAGTGGTTCGCCCCGTGATCCGAAACATAGACCACGACCGTGTTTTCCCACAGTCCGTTCGCTTTCAGTCCTGCGAGCACATCGCCAATGAAGTCGTCGTCTTTGCGAATGGAATCGTAGTGCTCTGCTACGACTTCGCGATGGAGCTGGTCCTGCGGGTAGTCCGCCGGCACGGTCACGGACGCGGGATCGGTTTTTCGATCGGCAGGAAATTTGGACACATTGTTCTTGCCACCCGCGGTTTGAATTTGGCCGAAAAAGGGCTGGTTGCCTTTTAGCTTGTCCCAAGGCACGGGCTCCCGAGATTTCTGCTCCAGCGAGTAAGTCGCCTTCTGGTCCCAAATGAAATTATAGTCGGTCTTTCCCAAGTTGAATGTGAAGTAGCCGCTCTCTTTCATGATCTGCGGAAGCAGTTTCAAGTCGCTCGGAAACTGGATCTTTCGAGGACCGCGAGACGACCGATGCTCGTGAGCGCCAAACCGGATCTGGTTCTGGCCCGTCATCACCGCGGAACGACACGCCGAACAGACCGGAGCCGGCACGTACGCGCGGGCGAACATGACCCCTTCTGCCGCCAGCGAATCGATGTGAGGCGTCTGCCCGGCGTTTACCTCGTCGCCATAGCAACCCATCCAAGGAGACGTGTCTTCCGCGAATATCCAGAGGACGTTGGGACGATCCGCAGCGAGCGAGGACGCGGATGAAACTAGGGTGAACAGGAAGAGCGAGCAGATAGAGTTCAGATGCATAGTGTAAGTTACAGTTTTCCTCGGAATTTCGACAAGTAGATTGAACCAATACACCGCTACGGCCTGGAATAGTTACTTGATTCCACAAATTCGATCTAAATCAAGTTGGCTCGCCAGAGCCATCAAGTGGCTCCCCGCTATCGGGGAGCGTATCCTGTTCAAAAAATAAAAAGCTAACGTAGGTTCGCTTCGATTACCCGAGCCACCTCTTCGCCCTGAGCCTGGATCCCAGCCTTATTGTAATGCACATTTCCTGGCCTGGACCACCATTGCTCGTGATTCGGTTTAGTGAACGTGTAAAGATCGTTGATCGCGATCTCCGGATACGCCTTCAAAACCGTCAAAGCCGCTTCGTTATACTTTCGAGCATCGCCCGCATACCTTCCGTTGGCCCCTTCTGGAACCGGCGTCGTCAGAGCGAACACCAGTTTCGCCTTGGGGTGATTCGTTTTTAGATACGCTACGATCGATTTCAGGTTCATCTTGTATTCACTCAACGTAGACACTTGTGTTCCATTCTCCTTATCGAGCTTGGAGCCATCAACTACGTATTTCAAATCGTGAAGCCCAACATTAACCTGAATCAGGTCCCACTCGTGCTTCCACGGCGCGTCCAGCTTTGGGTCCCTCATTGTCTCGTGCAGCTTGTCCATCTTCGCGACAAACGAAGACGAGTCCCCGCCATTGACATGCAGTCGATAGACATTCGCTTTACCGCTTAACGCTTCTCGCACCACCGGCGTGTAGCCTATGGAAATCGAGTCCCCGTAGATCAGTACATTGGGCAAGGCCGGATTGTTTTCCACAAAGGCGAAGGCGTCATTGTTTTTGTCCGCCTTCTTTCTCAAAGCGATCTCAAACCAGGCATCTTCCGCAGAGCCTCCGAGGCAACTAGAAATCGAAACGAGAATACACAACAAGAGTTTAGATAGGATTTTAATCATCCGAAACTTAAAACACTCCAATCGGGCGCGGTCAACAACACCCCTTCAAATCCTGCTCCCGTCCCGTCAACGACGGGTCGGGATCCTGTTTCCGACCGGCTTGGCGGGACGGAATCTGATTTCGAAGAAGTCACTGTTTCAATTTACCGTTGAAAACGCCCGCAATCGCTCTGTGCTACTCTTTGCCGATGTCCCCCGATCACACGCCCCCGCTTTTCACGCTTCGCCCCATGTCTCCCAACGAGGCCCCGCAGGTCGCGCGTCTCATATTCGATTCCACCAACCACTGGTACGAATCAAGAGGTTTCGGAAAAATCTTCTCCGGCGCCCCCGAAGACTGCCTCGTGTTCACCGACGTCTACGAGTCGCTCGACCCCGGAAACTGCCTGGTAGCCGTTTCCCAAGCGGACGAGTCAATCATCGGCTCCTGCTTCTACCGCGAACGCAAAACACACATGTCGCTCGGCATCATGAACGCTGACCCCCAATGCGGCGTAAAAGGGGTCGCGAAAGCGCTACTCGCGAAGATCATTGCGCTTTCGGTCGAGCGTTCCCTGCCGCTCCGCCTGGTCTCCAGCGCATTCAACCTCGACTCCTTTTCCCTCTACACCAAACAAGGTTTCGCTCCGTACGCGTTTTTCCAGGACATGATTCTCTCGGTACCGGATTCAGGCATACCCGAAGATCCAATTCCGGGAATTCAAACACGGGCCGGCGTCCCAACGGACGTCGAGACCATTGACCGACTAGAAAAGAAGATCTGGCAAACCTCGCGCCAAAAGGACTGGCGGCGCTTCGCGGAGAACCCAGACGGAATCTGGAGCCTGTCCGTAGCCGTCGACAATACCGGAAAAATCGTCGGCGCCCTCGCATCCATCAACCATCCGGGAAGCAACCTGCTCGGTCCCGGTATCGCGACCAACGCCTCGGTCGCCAAGCAACTGATACTGAGGGAGCTCAACCAGCACCGAGGACGAAGCCCGGTTTTCCTTGTCCCGTCCGACAACCGCGAGCTGGTTCAATCCCTCTACACCCTAGGCGCCCGCAATTGCGAGCTCCACGTCGCCCAAACCACAGGAGAACCGCCACGAATCAACGGTGTTGTCATGCCGACATTCATGCCGGAAACAGGCTAGCAGATACCAGCAGTCACCCGCGACGCCGCGCAATCAGCCCGATCAATACGACGCACGCCGCGAGCAGGCAATACTTCACGGCTCCCACCCAATGGACGGGTACACCGATACCGGTCCACAAAAAAATATGGGCCGCGATACACATCGGGCACTTCGGAGCGAGAAGAAACAACGCGCCCGCTCCTAAGCCGCTCGTTCCAGCGCTCAGCGCGAGCGCCCTGGATCCGCAATCGCATCCCTTACCCATCGCGCTCGCTACAGTTTCCCTCGTTCGCCTCGTAACGATCGTGATGCCGCCACCACTCGTAAGGAGCGGATTGCGGCCAACCCGCGGGAGAATCCTCCCACGCCTCCTGCCGTCCGAACGGGGCGAGATCCAAATACGAGAAGTTACTGCCCAACTGCTCCATGCCACGATGACCCGTGTAGTACGTCTGGTAGATATCCACCCCGTCGCGGAGAAATACGCTCAACCCGAAATACTCTCCGTCCGTCCCGGAATGGTCGGAAACTTCTTCGAAGTCGTCCATATAATCGCATCCATCCGTTGAATACCAAGGCAAATCCCATCCCATTCGCTCCTTAAACGCAGCCAGCTTCGGATACGGCGCTCTCGAAACCAAGGCCAAGTTCACATCGCGGGCATGCAAATGAGCCCGCATAGGCATGTTGTCCGCCATCATGGAACACCCCACGCAGCCCTCGTCCCAATCCACCCCGAACATGAAGTGGTACAGCATCAACTGACGCTTCCCTTCAAATAGCTCCAGGAAATCCGTCGCCCCCGACACTCCCCAAAAAACATACTCCTTCTCCACACGCCACATCGGCAGCCGCCGCCGTTCCGCTGCCAACGCGTCGCGCGCTCGCGTGGCCTCCTTTTCCTTAATCAACAACGCCGTTCGGGATTCCGCCCAGCGAGCGCGACTCGCAATCGCAGGCAGGACCTGTTTTCTTGTCTCCGTCTTGTTATTCATAATTAACCTATTGGTTAAATAACCAGTCAGGGACGTCAACTTTATTTTACCTTTTGGTTAAATTAAGCCGGCTCAGCTCGGCAGCTGGGAAACCCGCCGTGTCAGCCTCCTTTGCGGCTGTCCCAGTACGCTTCCATTTCGGCTTTCGATTTCCCGATCGCTCTCCGCATGTGCATGAGGCCGTCGCGCTCCGTTTCGAGTCCTCTGTCGCCTTGGGCAGCCATCCATGAGTCCAGCTTGCTTTTCAATCGAGCGAGTGTCTTCTCGTATTCAGGATTCTCCGCCAAATTGGTCATTTCCAGAGGATCTGCTTCGCAATCGAACAATTCAAACTCGGGGCGGCGCTGGTAGCGCGACACGAATTCCACCGCATGGGGGTCCCCCGTATTCGCTTTCTGGATCATCGACTGGAATGCGGGCGATTGCGTCAACGCGTTGGTATACTTCACGGAGGGATCGAGATTCCATATCAATCGGTACCGCTCCCCTCGCACCGTCCGAATCGGATAGGAATCCGATCCGTTGTTGATTCCCCGCGTCGTGACTTGTCCATAGACATAGTCTTTGTGACGCTCCGCCTGTCCGGACAAAACCGGGAGCAGACTCTTCCCGTCGAGCACCTTTGCCGGAGTCCCGCCCGCAGCCTCCACGAATGTCGGCACGATATCCGTGTACTCCACGAGCACGTTCGACACGGATCCCGCCTCCACTTTGCCAGGCCAGCGAACGATCATCGCCGACTGCAGCCCGGAGCCATAGCAGGTCCACTTCGCGAAAGGGAAGGCATTCCCTTGCTCCGAGACAACCATAACAAAGGTGTCCTCCCGCAATCCGTGTTTATCGAGCAACGCCAGAATTTGACCGACTTGATCGTCGTAGTAGGTGATCTCCGCCAAGTAGTTGCTGAAGTCCTGGCGCATTCTCGGCGTATCCACAATGTAAGGAGGCAGAATCACCTTCTCGGGTGGATAGATCGACGCGTCGCCTTTATTCCATGGGGAATGCGGCTCGTTCGAGCAGGCGAACAAGCAGAAGGGCGTGTCGCTGGCCACGGACTCACGCATCAACGCGTCCACCGCTTCCATATCGGGATTGTTCTTGTTCACCGAATACTCGAACGGAAACACTTCCGGAGGCGCGATGTGCGTCTTTCCCGATAGAGCGACACGATAACCGAGGTCGCCCAGATAATGGGCGATGCTCTTCGTACCGGCTTTGGCAAACGCGTGATTAGGATAAGCGCCCGAATTTAATGGATACAGTCCCGTGTAGATATTGTGTCGAGTGGGCGAGCACATCGACGCCGCCTGGAAACAACGCTCGAATCGCATTCCCTCCGTCGCCAAATAGTCGATATTCGGCGTATGGGCCTGCCCTCCGTAACACCCGAGATCGCGATAGGTCAGGTCGTCGGCAATGATGAATACGAAATTCGGTTTCGCCTGGGCAATCGAAACCAGCGCGACAAAGATTAGCGGCAGAAGAGCTCTCATGCGGCTACCCAAATCTGTCGATCGCGCAATCGCAATGCAAATTGGACGAGGAAGCGCTTACGCCGGGCGTAAAAAAAGAGGACCCGAAGGTCCTCTTTGAAAACGTTTCACGCGAAGCGTCTCGCCTCAGTTCGTGATGTCGAACGTCGTGCTCTGCTTGCGAATCGGGATATAGGTTTCGTACCACTTCTTTTGAGCCGCGCTGCCCGCGTAGTCCTTGAGCGCCTGCTCCGAAGTGAACTCCATTACGAACGCGTGGGAGCGTTCGCCCTGCACTTTGATCGAACGGGTCCAAACCCGGCTTACGCCATCGAAGTCTTTCGCGATTTGAACCACGCCGTCCAGCGCCGCTTGGATCTGCTTATCCGTCGCGTCTTCCTTCCAGGAAACCGTCACCACGTGAATCACGGACTTAGGTGTCATCGAGTTTTTGTGATGAGCGGCCGAAGCCGAAGACGCGCCCAACGCGATAAACGCGGCGCCCACGAGGATCATGACTATTTTTTTCATATTTTCAGTTGATTTTGATTGAGAGAATAGAGGTGTCCGCTTCCCAAAGTCAGTCTCCAACGGCCACGATCCACGATTGACTAAGACATCGCGAACCGAAAGGAAATCGACAAAGGGGCGCTACGAAAAGCTCAACGACTATCCCCTCCCGAGGAATGCGCCGCAATCGCAATTTCATTGTTCTCGCAATCGCGACCGGAAAATCCGAAATTGCGCGTACCCCAAAAAACCGAAACGCCCCCTCGCCCCGATGACCTTCAATCGAGCCCTTTTATTCGCCCTCGTCTTCGCTACCGTCGCAGCGTTTTCCCAATCCGACGCACGCAACCGCGGAAGCGGTCTAAGCGCCGCGCAACTCGCCCTCTTCGAATCGCGCGATTTCCACGGCATGCCCTATCGCTTGCTCCTGCCCGAAAACTACGACCCGTCCAAAGCCTACCCACTCATTCTCAATCTCCATGGACGCGCGGGCATCGGCGACGACAATGTCAGCCAACTGCGAAACTGGTCCGCCGTTTTCACGACCGCGAAATGGCGAGCGAATTACCCCTGCATAATGGTCGCCCCCCAATCCTGGGATT
This sequence comes from Opitutaceae bacterium, assembly GCA_028284235.1. Classification (GTDB taxonomy): domain Bacteria; phylum Verrucomicrobiota; class Verrucomicrobiia; order Opitutales; family Opitutaceae; genus Pelagisphaera. Next base: position 38,371 of record JANQSC010000048.1, on the reverse strand, counting down.
CCTGGAGCGTATTCAACGAGCGCTACCCCAAAATCACCCCAGCCGACATCGCCGCCCTGCCCGCCGCCTGGCGCGAGCGGTTCGAAGAGAACCGCTACACCGAAGACTACGTCTCCACCGGCAGCCTCTCCATGGCCTTTCTCCTGCTCGACGAGATCGCTCGCGAATACGCCATCGACACCGACCGCGTCTACGTGCTGGGTCACTCCATGGGCGGATTCGGATCGTGGAACGCCATTTGGGCCGACCCGGATCGCTTCGCCGCCGCCATACCCAGCGCCGGCGGCCTGCTTCCCTGGAAAGACGCCCGCCGCTTTCGCGAGGTCCCCGTCTGGGCCTTCCACGGCGACGCCGACCCAACCGTTCCTTTCGAATTTACCCAAGCGATCTTCGAGCGACTGACCGACTTGAAGGGAAATATGAAACTCACCACGCTCGGAGGCGTGAAACACAACGCCGCCAATTTCGGTTTCGTCTACGAAGGCGACGATTCGGACAAAAGATGGATCACGGACAACAGCAGCAACCGCTGCGACAACACCCCCGATGTCTGGGAATGGCTGTTCCGGCAAACACGCGCCTCACGCAAGTAACGCAGTCGCCCCTCCCGTCGAACATGCAACGCCTTTCACCGCGAAAGACTTGCCGCGATTCGTTCGAGCCCGCACAGTGCAATCCGATATGACTCGTCGCCCCTACTGGACTATCGCTTTCGCCTGCCTCGCGCCCTTCGTCGCAGCGGCTTCGCCCGGACAGCCGTCCGACTGGACGGAAGGCTACGTCGAGGCGAACGAAATCCGTATCCACTACTGGCGTACCGGCGGAGACAAGCCGCCTTTAGTGATGCTGCACGGTTTTTCCGACGACGGTCTCTGCTGGACCACGATCGCTCGCGAACTCGCCGATCGCTACGACGTCATTCTGCCCGACGCTCGCGCCCACGGTCTTTCCGACCGACAAGACGTAGAAGACCCCGCCGACGCTCAAGTCGAAGATATCGCCGGCCTGATCACGGGACTCAAACTGGACAACCCAATCATCGTGGGCCACTCCATGGGCAGTGCCTCCGCCGCTTGGTTCGCCGCTCGGTATCCAAAAATTCCACGCGCGGTTGTACTGGTCGATCCACGACTCGTTAGCCGCCCGCCCGCGGAATCTTCCAATCGCGCCTCCCCCGATTACATCGAGCGTCGCGCCACCTCCATCCTGCAAAGAAACAACACGCCCTACGAAACACTCTTCGACGCCCAAATGGCCAAGTTTCCCCACTGGGGCCTGACCGAACTGCATTTCTGGGTGATTTCGAAACAACGACACCACCCCAGCGCCGCTTATCTTTACGACGACAAACGACCGGACATGGCCGCGGTCTTCCCCGACATCACCGCCCCCACTTTAATCCTCAAAGCCGACGATCCAGACGATCTCAAATCGAAGAACGCCAAAGTCGCCGCGCTTCTCCAAACCGGAACGCTCGTGCACGTGAAAGACGCCGGACACAGCGTGCATCGCGATCAAAAGGAACGCTTCCTTTCCGAGCTGAACGCCTTTCTCAACCAACTGTAAACACCAAAACTCAATACACACACTCGCTTACCCACCATGAAACGCAGACACTTTCTCCAGTCCGGAGCCCTCGCCACCGCCGCAATCGCCACCGGATCCCTTTTCACGCAATCCGCTCGAGCCGCCCACCACAAGAGCGGCAAATTCAAGCTCCACTACGCCCCGCACCCCCGTATGTTCAAAGCGAGCGCCGGCGACGACATCATCGATCAAATCAAATTCGCCGCCGACCACGGATTCACCGCTTGGGAATACAATGGACTTGGAAACGAGACGCCCGCGATGCAATCGAGAATCGGAAAAACCCTCGCAGACCTCGACATGAAGATGGGCGTCTTCATCGCCTACAGCAACTTCGACCGGCCCACCTTCGTTCGCCCCGACCCCGATTCCACGGCGGAGATTCTGGGAAGAATGCGAACCACTATCGAAATCGCCCAGCGCGTAAACGCCAAATGGGCCACCGTCGTTCCCGGCTCCGTCGACCAGCAATACGCCGCCCAGGAAAAGTGGAACCGATACGGCGGACCGCGCCTATCGGAGGGCTACCAAACCGCCAACGCCATCGACATGCTGCGGCGCTGCGTCGAAATCCTCGAACCGGCCGGCATGACAATCGTGCTCGAGCCGCTCAATTGGCACGCCAATCACGGAGGTGTATTCCTCCAGTATTCAGATCAGGCCTACGCGCTCTGCCGCGCCGTCAACAGCCCTTCGTGCAAGATCCTCTTCGACATCTACCACCAGCAAATCACAGAGGGAAACCTCATCCCCAACATCGACCGATGCTGGGACGAGATCGGCTACTTCCAATCTGGCGACAATCCAGGACGGAAAGAGCCCGGAACCGGCGAAATCAACTACCGCCGCGTCTTCAAACACATCCACGACGAGAGCCACGCCGACGGTCGCTCCTTCATCATCGGAATGGAGCATGGCAACTCGCAGCCAGGCAAGGCGGGCGAGCAAGCCGTTATCGACGCCTACCGCGACGCCGACAACTTCTAGCCGCGTTCGAGCTCGCTCAACGAGCGAACGAACTCCCTATTTTTCCACCGGAACCAAGCGGTGCAAGGCGCCGCTATTGGGGCCCCGTGTATTCAGAGCGACATAGATCAACCCATCCGGACCGGTCTCGATATCGCGCACGCGTCCTTGATTTTTCAATATGGTTTCAATGTGGACCACTTTCTTGTTCTGAATCACGATACGCTGCACTTCCTCAGCGGACATTCCCGTAGCAAACAAGTTGTAGGACCAACCCGGAAACGAGTCGCCCTCGTAAAAATCGATCCCCGCGGTGGCGATTGAGGGGAGCCAGTAGTGCACCGGCTGCTCCATGCCGTCCATGTGAGTCTTGTCCGTCCACGGATCGCCGTTGTAGTTCATGCCATAGGTAATCACCGGCCAGCCGTAGTTGAGCCCCTCCTGGATCAAGTTAAGCTCGTCGCCGCCGCGCGGACCGTGCTCAGTTTCCCAGAGGTCACCAGTTAGTGGATGCATAGCCATTCCTTGCGGATTGCGGTTTCCGTAGGCCCAGATCGTTTTGTACGCGTTGGGCGTATTGTAGAACGGATTGTCTTTCGGGATGCGTCCATCGTCGTAAATCCGGTGCACCTTGCCGTGCGGCACGGTCAAATCCTGAGCAGGATCGCTCTCCTGGCGATCTCCGATACCGAAAAACAGGTATCCATCATCGAATACAAATCGAGAACCGTAGTGTCCGCCCTTGGTCGTGTGGAATTCCGGAGGGACAATGAAAATGTCCTCTTGCTCGACCCATTTGCCTTTTTTGATCTTACCCCTGACAACCGCCGTCATCGAAGCCTCTTTGCCATCGACTTTCGCTCCCACGTCTTGGCTGAAGGAAAGATAGATCCAACCGTTCTTTTTGTAGTCCGGATGCGGGGCGACGTCGAGCAGGCCCCCTTGGCCAACCGCCCGTACCTCCGGGATTCCTTTGACTTCCTTCTTCACGCCGTCGCGTACATGCCAAAGCGTTCCGCTCCGCTGCGTCAGCAGCATCGACTCGTCCGGGAGAAACGCGATCGACCAAAGAATGTCGTCCACCTCCAGCACCTTCTCCAAGCGGAAATTGTGGTATTCGGTCGTGAAAATCCCGTCCTTGGGCATGACCTTGGCCAGCAAGTCGGTCGTTTCCGCCAGGTACTTTTGCTCGCGCATGAAGATGATCAATCCGCGAATCTGCTCCTCGGAAAGCGTTCCCTTCCAGGGGACCATCCCCAATTCCGGAACGCCTTCGCGAATCACTTTAGCGATCTCCTCGTCGGACGATCCGTACTTCCAAATCCCGTCGATCAGCGAGCTCCCCTGCCCGCCTTCGCCGTTCGCCCCGTGGCAGGACGCGCAGTATTGCGTGTAGATTTCCTTGATCGATCCCGTTCCAATTCGGCTCTGGCCGAAAATCGGAGAGCAAAGAAAAGTTGCGAGGGTAAGTGCTGTGATTGTTTGTTTCATACGCTGTAAAGAAGAGAGAAAATAAATCGGTCGATTTCCTATTTCGTGATTTTCAGATTGGCGTAGTGCGCCACGGTCGATCCTTCGAACCAAAGCGCGACCGCGCCTTTGCCGTCCGGACCGGACTTCACGTCGTTAACGATCAAAGAGGGCTGGCTATTTCCATCAATGTAAAGACGCGCCTTTTCCCCCTCGACCGTGATCTTCACCTTCGTCCAAGTCGCCGGCTGCAAATCCGCATACGACTCGTACTTGCTGGGCGTTTCCGAGCGCAGCTTGAACCACGGGTATTCCGGATGGGAGATGTACTGGACCGAGTGATTGCGACGCTCCTGGTCCTCCGCCCGCCCGTTTGTCGGACGCAGATAAAAGCAATCGTAAGTCTTCCGGTCTGGTTGGACCCGAAACGCCACTCCGACAAATCCGCGGGCCCCGCCGAACGCCCCCGGAGCCGGCTGCCCCGCCAATTCGAGCTCGATGGTCCCATTGTGGAAATCCTCGTCGACAATGATCAAATGATCGACCCGATTGGCCTCGCCCGCTCCCGGTCCTCCCGCGCCACCGGCTTGACGCTGGCGCCGAATCTCCGCCAACCGCTCCCGCGCCTCGCTGGTGATCTCCGCCTTCAAGGCGGTCTTCCCTTTGAATGTCACCTCGGAGCCTACGGCATTGTGGAAACTGGACGCGTCGAGCGAATGCAAATCGACCGTTCCCGCGAATCCGAGAGATCCCAGAACCATCGACGCCGACAGCAGGGCCAGAGGGGTAGTGAACGCTGGTTTCATTCTCTCCAGCTAGCCCAATGCCCGGCGTATGACAACCTCAATTACACCCACCGACAAAGAATAACGCCAAACGCGGCCCGCTCAAAACCGAGCCGTCCAAAGATACGACCGTCCCAGCATGTCTTGAGACGCGTTCACGCGGAAATCCGTTTTTCAGTACCCTCGATATGGGCCAAACCCCAGTCGGCGATTGCGTTCATGACGGGACGAAGCGATTCCCCCAGATCCGTGAGGCGATATGCCTTCTGCTTCGACACGGGCGACGCCGGGAATTTCTCAATCAATCCCCAGGCAAGCAACTTCCGCAGGCGATCGGAAAGGATGTTGGTCGCAATACGCTCCGGCCCGGCCTCGAACTCTTTGAAATGCTGACGCCCCGCCATCATGTCCCGAATCACCAGCAACGTCCAACGATCGCCGATTATCTCCAAAGTCGACGCAAGCGGACAAACCGAGCGGGAATTTAGCTCAGATAACTTCATCGCCAATACATGGCCTATCGCAGGTTCACTTGCAAAACAAAAGTATTTACTTGCAATATGCAAGTTACCGATCATATCCGTGGACCATGACCGAATACGTGATGATGCCCGCCCACGGCTTGAGTATCTTGATTGTCGTTGGGACAATGCTGATAACGCCTTTCTACGTTTACGCTACCTACGTCGAAAGCGGGGCGTCGCGCCGCGCGGGGCTTTGGCTGGCAATCGTCACCGCGATCTTCGGAGCCGTCGCCACTCTCGTCTGTCTGGCGAATGTCGCCAATAAGCTAGGTCCGCTCGGAAACCTGATCATACCACTTTGCTGGGCGACGCCGAGCGTTCTCTTGTACCTGAATCGTCGGACGCTCGTCGCCACGTCGCTCTCGCAAAAGTGGCTGGTAGGACTGCAGGTATTTCGGGTAATCGGAGGCGTTTTTCTCATCGAGATGGCCATCGGAAACCAGCCTGGAATCTTCGCCTACCCTGCTGGTATTGGCGACATTGCAGTCGGCTTATTCGCGACCTACACGCTAATCAAACATCGGAACGACGCGGTCATTCCAGACCGCAAAGTCCTGACCCTTATCGTCATCGGAATGACCGACTTCTTCGTCGCCTTCTTCTTCGGTTTCACTTCCTCGGACACTCCGCTTCAACTATTCCATCCCGAAACGGCCAATCGTATCGATCATTTCCCTACAGGAATGATCCCCTTCTTTCTTGTTCCCTACGCCATCTTCTTCCACCTGTTGTCCTACCTGAGCTTAAAGGCCAGTCGTCAGAACGCGGACACCCCGGCTATCGGCTAGGAGACCCGTCCGTGATCTCGGCGGCCGCCAAAGCGGTTATCCCCGACAGCGCGTCGGCCTTGGAACTTCCGACGCGCCCTTAGCCATCAGATAGCGGGTTCAAACTTGCCTCGCCGCGGTCCCGCCCTCAGGCTGATTCCGCGTTCAACCTCTGCGCCCTGGACTGTTCCGACCTCCTGCCCGATGCAACTTCCCGTCAATAGAATCGCTCTCGCAGTTATCGCCGCGCTGGCGGTAGTCGGACTCAGCGGTTGCGGCCCCAGTTTGAAAACCGTCGAAAAGACCGAAGAGCAAGGCACTCTCTACCGGATCGCCACCGAAGCGGGCCGCCCCGAAGTGAGAATTGCGGCCCTGCGAAAACTCGAATACGACGGCGACCGGGAATTCATCGCATCGAACGATTGGGATACCGAGGTTAGAATGGCAGCCGTTCAGTTGATTCAGGACCCGAAGCGAATCGCCAACGTATTCAGTCGAACGAACGATCCTCAAGTCGCCACCGCGGCCCTCGCGCGAATCGACGACCCCATTATACTCGCGGATACCGCGATCGCCACCAGTACAATCAAAGGAATCCAAGTCGTATCCGAACGGCTCGACGATTCCGCCCAACTGGCGAGAGTGTACGCGGAAGGGCGTTACAAAGAACTCCAAATCGCCGCAATCGAGAAAATCGACGACCCGGCAATCCTCACAGACGCTCTGTTGTCGCGGCCGTCCAAACACGCGGCCGAGAGCGCGATACCGAGAATCCGGGACGACGCGCTCCTCGCCAAAATAGCAATGACCATCGACGACAATGCGATCGAGCCCATGGCCGTGGATCGCATTGAATCCAACGCCGCTCTCAAACAAGTGATCGAAGGCCGTCGAGTCCCCAATCGCGTCGTCATCCGCGCGTTCGACCGAGTCGACGACCAGCAAACCCTCGCCGAGATCGCGAGCGGATCCGCAACCCTCCACGTCCGCCGAGCCGCGCTAAACAAACTCACCGACCCCCGATCTCTGGAAGCAGTGGCCCTAAACGCCGTCCACCCGGAATTGCGCTCCTTGGCGATCCAGCGGATTTCGGATCAGAGCCGCCTAAAAAAAATCGCTCTAGAATCCCAACACTTGAGTCAGCGCGATCAAGCGGTCGCGCGTATCACCGACGAATCCCATTTGACCGAAATCGCCCTCAAAAGCCCCGACTCCTCGACTCGACTCGCAACGCTCGATCGAATCTCCGATCAAGCCACCTTCGCCCATCTCGCGCTCAAAGACGACATCCAAAAGGTTCGATTCAAGGCCACCGAGAAAGTCGTCGAGCCCGCGTTCTTCGAAACGCTCTCTAGGGATTCTATAGACTTAGAGGTGAGATTATTCGCCATGAAGAAACTGGATTCCCAGGAAATCTACGCCGAGAGAGCGATTTCCGACCCCGAATACCAGATCCGGATGATCGCGCTTTCCCAATTGACCGACCCCGGCAAAAAAGAACAGGCGGAAATCTGGAACTTCCCCGACAAGACCAAGACCGTGAGCGATCCGGCCTTGCTGGAAGAAATGGCCCTCAACGCCCCGGCACTCGACGCTCGGCTAGTCGCCATTAAAAAAGTCGAAAACCCGGAAGTGCTCGTCGAAGTGGCCCTCAACGACGAAAAAAACAACGCCCGGGTAGAAGCGGTGAAAAAGGTCGACGATCAAGACGTCCTTTCAGAAATCGCCCTCAACGACAAGAGTTTTGCTGTCCGAGGAGAAGCAATCAAAGGCGTCACCAATCAATCGATACTGGAGCAAATCGCAGTCGAAGAGGAATTCGCAATTAACCGGCAGGAAGCCGTGCAAAAGCTGAAAAACCAAGCCCTGCTCGCCCGCATCGCGATGGAAGACACGGACAGCCTCGTCGCCTCGACCGCAAGCCACCGCGTCGAAGATCCCGCACTGCTCGCCGAAGTAGGCATCTGGATAAGTTCGATTTTAACAAAGGAAGTCACTGACCCCGACCTTCTACTGGACATTGCCCTGAACGCGAAGGTCTACAGCGTCAAAGAAGCCGCTATCGAGAACTTGAACGACCCGTCGCTCCTCGCCCGCTACGCGCTCTCGTTCGAAGAAGGTGGAAACGAACTGCTCTACAATGCCGTCGTGAAACTCGACGACCAGGAAACCCTCGCAACGCTCGCCCTCAGACCGATCGAATGGCGCGCCCGACTCGCGGCCATCGACAAACTGGAGGACCAGACGGCCCTGGCGACCCTTGCTTGGGACAAGTCCGACAAAGACGCCCGATACCGCGTCCCCGCCATCAACCGCCTTCGCGACCAAGACGTTCTCACCGCTCTCGTCCAAGGAGACGACGAACCCACGGTGAGAGTCGCCGCCGTGCGCAGACTGAGTGATCAAAGCCTCTTGCAATCGGTGGCCCTCGAGGACAAATCCCTGGAAGTTCGGCTCGCCGCAATCTGGCTGATAGACGACCAGTCCATTCTCAAACGTTGGTACCAAACCCAAAAGCAAGCCGCCATTCGCCGCACAATCGCGCTGGTGATCGACGACGACGCCTTTCACCTGACCCACATGCCGAACGAGCCCTCCGAATCGGTGCGAGAAGGAATGATCCAAGCGTTGAATACGATCGAATCGATCGACACCGTCGCGACCGGAAGCTACTTCGCTTCGGACCGGAAGAACGCGCTTGATCTGCGCAAAACCAAACTACGTCAGGCGTCGATGAATTCCCAGCAATCTCTGGACCACAGCGCTCTGAACGACGGAACGCATCCCGAAATCCGGCACATCACCGAAGCGCACGCTCGACTGGACGAGCGCGTCGCCGAACTCAACGCGATCCAAAACGAAGACGCGCTCTACAAACTCGCCCAAGACGCCGCATTCGACGTCATCCGCGAAACAGCCGCCACCAAATTGCAAAGCCCAAGACTAATAGAGCGAGCCCTCTTGCAAGGGAACCAACTCGCTGTATTGAAAATCCTGTTTCAAGATCTCGAAGACGACGAAAGCCTCGCCCGTATTTCCGCCGAGACGACGAACCCCGCTCTCGAAATAGCGGCCAAAGTTAAACTCGAGGAGCAAACTTGGAAAGACGTTTTCGCCCACGCCTCCGGCAAAGGGCAAACCGCGGAAACCCTCGGGAACGCGATCGCCGCCGTTAACCTCTTCTCCGCAGTTCAGCCCGACGCCAAAGAAAGCGTTCAACAAACCTGCCTCACCCTGATCCGGCAAGGCGAGGAGTTGCGCATCCCGGAAATGGTCGACCTCCTCGAAGGCTACGGCGACCGTCGCCTCGCCGAAGACTATCTCAATTGCGGCCAACCCGACCTGGACCGATCCGCCCGAACCTGGGCCAGAAAACGCGGGTACAATATCAGCAGCGGATTCGGATCCGCCCGCGCCCGCTGGGGCAGCGCCCAGTGAGGTAAAACCTGTCCATTCAGAGACCGAACATTCAATCCAGCAAAAAATCGTGCCTCTCCCAAACACCCCTCTTCCAACCAATCGATAAACCTGTGCCCCAAAAATCGTATCCCCGCAAACAGAGTCGCCACCCAACTTCGATTTCACCCTTCACTCCTCAAACTTCACTCCTTTAAACCTTCACCCACGCGTTCCCGTTCCGATTGCTCTCAACCGCCGCCTCGACAAACCGCAATCCCGCGACGCCATCAGCAACCGTCGCTCCCTTTGCGCCGTCCGCGCCTTCGTAGTTTCCGTTTCGATACGCCCGAACATCCCCTTCAAACGCCCGGTGCAATCGAGCGAAGGCGTCGTTGAGCCCTTCCGCATGGCCCCAAGGGACTGCGGTACTCGATTTTAACTCGTCCGGCATATCGCCCAAAAAATCGTCTTCGTCGTAGAACCCGCCGCGCCAGTAAACCCGCTCGGACTCCTCGAGTAGATTGACAATCAACTTCTCCGAATCCTCCTGCGACCAACGGATGCTTCCCGACTCCCCGACCACCTCCAGTCGCATGTCGTTCTTGTGGCCAATTGAGATCTGAGACGCTCTCACCAGTCCATTCGCGCCGCCACTCAGTCGGCAATAAGCCGTGAAATGGTCGTCGAGCCGCTTTGCGGGATCATCACCAACAGGTACGTACGTCTCTAGATGGGCGCTCAATTCCTCCACCTCGAGCCCCGTCACATAGCGCAGCTGCATCAAGGCGTGCGTACCGATATCGCCGCCGCAATTGGACAGTCCCGATTTCTCCGGATTCAATCTCCAGAGAGTTTCCGGGAACCCCGGCTTTCTCGATTTGATTGCAATGCTGGAATTCAAGTAGCTCGCATCCACCCAGCGAATACAGCCGAGCTTGCCGCTTCGAACAATGTAGCGAGCGAGCTGGCTGGTCCAATGCCCTAAATAGGTGTGGGCGACGCGAAACGGAATGTTCGTTCTCGTCACCAAGTCCCGAAGCGACTCCGCTTCCGCAACCGTCAGCGTGAGGGGCTTCTCGCACATCACTGGGATCCCTGCTTCCAGAAACGCCTTCGAAGGTTCGTAGTGAGCGTCGTTAGGCGTCATTATCACTACATAGTCAATGCGCCCGCCCTCGGGAAGAGCGCTCTCAGCCTCAATCATTACCTGGTAGCTTTCGTAACCCTTGATCGGATACGGCCATTCGCCCGCCAGCTCCATCGCTTTGCTCGGATTCGAGGAAAGCGCGGCGGCGGTAACCCTTCGGGTTCCATCCATGAAAATCGCTCTCTGGTGAGCGTTCGTTATAAAACCGGAACCGCCTCCGATAAAGCCGACATTCAAGGGTCTCTGACTCTCTGCAAACATAAGCGGCAACCGTAGATACAAATCCACCCAACGCAAGCCGAGTTGTTTTCAAGGCGAAGCCTTGAAAAAGGAGTGAAGTGTGAATAGTGAAGAGTGAAACAAAACACACACCTCAATCGCTCCCCCGAACCCTCGTTTCACAACCCCGAAGTCCTACATAGCTCTAAGAGCGACGCATGAACCACTCCTCATCATTGATAAACTATCAATGACCCCGATTTCGTCGGCGGCTCTTCACCATTCACTCTTAAAATATGAAACCTTTCGCGCTCTTCATTCTTCTTTGCAGCCTCCTCCATGCGGCGGATCGCCCCAACGTCGTCATCATCTACGCCGACGACCTTGGATGGGGCTCTCTCTCCTGCTACGGGCAAACGGCGTATGAAACGCCCCACTTGGATCGAATGGCCGCCGAAGGCGCTCGAATGACCAGCTTCTACGTATCCACTCCGAGCTGCGGGCCGTCGCGAGTCGCCTTGCTCACGGGCCGCTACCCGTTTCGCACCGGCGTGCCGAGCAATCCCGCTCCCGACGCCGGTCGGGATCATGGTATTCACGAAAGCGAGACAACTCTCGCTGAGCTTCTAAAGGGCCAAGGTTACGCAACCCAGATCGTGGGCAAATGGCACCTTGGACATCGGCCACAATACTACCCTACCCGCCACGGCTTCGACTCCTATTTCGGCATCCTCTATTCGAACGACATGCGACCGGTCATGCTGTGCCGCGACGAGCAAGCGGTGGAGTATCCCGTTGTGCAGAACTACTTGACCCAACGCTATACGGAGGAAGCCGTTTCCTTCATCGAAGAAAACAAAGGCGGACCCTTCTTCCTCTACTTCCCCCACGCCATGCCGCACAAGCCGCTCGCCGCCTCGGAGGAGTTCTACACGCCCGGAGGGCAAGCGTCCGACTTGTACGCGAGCGTCATACGCGAACTCGACTGGTCAGTCGGGCAAGTGCTGAACGCGATTCGCGACGCGGGCGTCGCGGACAATACCCTCGTCCTGTTCTCCTCCGACAACGGTCCCTGGTACGGAGGCGACACCGGTGGCCACCGCGGCATGAAAGGCTCCAGCTGGGAAGGCGGCATCCGCGTTCCCGGAATATTCTGGTGGCCCGGACGCATTGCAGCGGGACAGACCATCGACGTTCCTTGCGCAACGATCGACGTGTTTCCCACGATCTGCAATCTAATGGACATCGACTCCGCTCCGTATTCGCTCGACGGTTACGACATTTGGGACGTTCTCAATGGAGAGAAGGGACCCGAGCGGGCCATCTACGCTTGGAACGGCCCCAATCTCATGTCGGCCCGAGAAGGCCGATGGAAACTGCACCGGACCGCTCCGCGGGCCCGCGCTCGCGGCGCTAAGGAAGACGTCTGGATCGACAATCGCGGCCCCGATGGAATCACCATCATCGCCCCGTTCGAGCAATCCGAGCCCTGGGAGTATCCAAGTCCCCCCGACACGCCGCAAACCGCGCCGTCGAAGAAAATGCAACTCTTCGACTTGCAAGCCGATCCGCGCGAACAAGTAGACGTCACCGACCGACACCCCGAAGTCGTCGCCCGTTTGCACGCCCTCATGGAAGCCGAACTCGCCACTATGGGCGAAGTCGCCCCGACTAGTCCCTCCAACGTCCAATACTACCTCGGCCCCGGTCGCATCGACGCCGAAAACCCCATGCCGATCGAAGACGCCCTCCGCGCAACGCGGGGCGAGTGAAGTCTGGGACGGAGTGACAGAGAGATGGGGAGAAGGCGAGATTAAGTTCCGCCACGAGGTCAAGAAGGTGGAACCCGACGTCTCGGCGGGTTTGAGCTGTTCGTGGGGTTCACGAAGCCATCCAATTTCACAATTGGATTGCTCGCGCGCACTCTACAAGACTATAGAATAATCACGTCTTCGATTCGCCATGGGCTTGCGTATTAGGAACAGATCGAAATCAAAAGAAGCGAGTAAATGGGCAACGATTCTTCCTCTGCTAATCGGCTGCCTTTTCTTTTCAGGCTGCGGGCCGGATATTGAAAGCGAAGATGCAAGGGAGCGTATGAAAGCGGTTCCGGGATTGAAAGACCCGGAAATCATAAATCGCGTAGCCCTAACCGATCCGAACGAATACGTGCGTCTGGAAGCCATTAAACGAGTTCGGGATCAAGAGACACTCGGACAGGTGGCCTTGAACGACCCATCCGAATTAGCGAGATTCAACGCCCTGTTCTTTTTGGAAGATCAATCCGCTCTCGAACAGGTTGCGGAAACCGAATCCTCTGACAAGCTCCGCTACGACGCGGTAACGCGGGTGACTTCGCAAGCGGTATTGGCACGCATCGCCAAAAACGACTCGGTAAGCAGCAATCGAGAGGCCGCAATCGAACGTCTAACCGACCAGGAAGCGCTTCTAGATATCGCCCTCAAGGACAGAAACAGGCGCGCTCGTCAAATGGCGGCCCACAGGATCACGGACGAAGCAACCGCCTTACGATTTACTCTGAATTCACGCGAGGGCGAACTCGCGGTTTCTACCCTCGGACATATTTCGGATTCCACCAAGTTCCTGGAGATCGCCCTAACCGCTCACACGCAACGCGCTCGAAGCTTCGCCTTGGACAAAATCGAGTCGACCGAAGCGATCTTCCAAGTCGCTATGGAGAATCGGATGACGAGGGTCGCGGCAAAAGCGGCGGGACGGATTTCCGACCCAACGCTACTGGACCAAATCGCCATCGGAGCGAAAACGGCTGCCGCGCGAGAGGCCGCAATCGACCGCCTCGAGCCGGGTCCAATACTCGCTCGGGTCGCTGTTGGGGAAAAAGACGACGCGCTAAAGCGGAAAGCGGTGGAGCGCTATTTGGATCAATCTGCCTTCGGACAAAAAAAGTACCCGGAAATTGGATATACAGCCGTTTCCCTAAGCGACTCTTTCAGTGAATACGTGAAGCTGATCGCTATCCAGAGCATCGCGAATAACCCCCTCCTGGACCGAATCGCCCGGCAATCGGAAGAGAAGCCGATTCGTCGACAGGCCGTATCGCAAATGACTGACGACGGCTTGTTGATGGCCCTCGCCAATGAACGGGATATCGTGAAATTCAACGACGTTCGCGGTCTCGCCGCCGAGCATGTCACCGATTCCGAGCTCCGCAAAGAGCTCTTGGAACAGGGCAGAACCCGCTTATATATTCTGCGCAGCACAAACAGCCAGGAACTTATCTCCGAATATTCGAAATCTAACCACAGAGACAGCATTCGAGAAGCTGTGGTTTCCAGACTGAACGACCAGAAGCGTCTCGCCGAGATCGCGCTCGATCCGGGCACGATGTTTGATCGCGCCTCCACCAGCCTTCGCTGGGCCGCAATCGCTCGACTCGAGGATCAGGAGGTCTTAGCCCAATTAGCCCAAAATGACGATGATTTTCAAATTCGCGGGCCTGCGACCCGACGAATAACGAATAAAGCAGTCCTCAAGCAGATAGCGGAAGAAGATGAGCATGGCGAAGTGCGCGCCGAAGCGCGGAACGCTTTGGAAATCATCGAAGCTCGGGAAATCGAGGCGATGCGCGATCAGGCTAAACTCCTGGAGCTGGCTGAAAGCGATGCCGCCGCTTACAAGCGCGCAGCTGCGACCCGAAACCTGGAGAGTGTGGAGGTTCTCGAACGACTGGCGAAGCAGGACGAAGCTTGGCAAGTGAGAGCGGTAGCCGTGGAAAAAATCCGCGACGAAGAACTGCTAAAGTCCATCGTTTTCGAGGATGAGTCCTGGCAGGTTCGACGCGGGGCGATTCGCGCGATTTCCGATCAGGAAATCCTGAAACAGGTCGTTCGCTCCGATCCCGCCCGGGCCAACAAAGGCGAAGCGTTGGCGCGAATCGAAGACGAGGATGTGAAAGCCGACCTAATCCTCCGCGTGAACGACAACGAACTGAGCCGCTATGGCTTGAGCCTGATCGAGCATCCCAAACCGTTCGTCAAACTCGCCCTCCTCTCCGAGGATACGGAAATCCGAGAATTGGCGCTGATGAAGGCCCAGTTTCCCGAACTGCTGAATGCAATGGCGCAATGGGAACCGCACCCGCACATGAGGGAGCTGGCACTGCTGTTTTCCGACGACGAAGCGCTAATTCGCCAGCAAGCGAAACTCGACCCCGCGGCAAGCGTGCGACTCTCCACGCTTAATCGAATCAACGACGACGCCTTTATTCTCGAGCGGGTGATGAACGATCAATCCCCCACTGTTCGTCTTGCCGGAGTCGATCTCCTTACACGTCCCGAAGATCTGGAGACAGCCGCCCGAAACGGATTTTACGAGAACACGCGTTCCGCAGCCATCGCCGCGCTTAAATCACAAAAAAATCGCCCCCTCGCAGATACGATCGAAGCGGAAACCAATGCTCGTCTCGAGGAGATTGCCTCCACTTCCGATGAAGACAAACTGCTCGAGCTTTCTCTCCGCGGCGACTTGGACGTCCTTCAACTCGCAGCGGTCGAAAAGCTAGCGAGCCCATCCTCCCTCGAAACGGTCGCGTCCCAATCAACCTACTTCCGCGTATTGGCCGCCGCCCTCTCGCGTATCGACGATCCAGATTCATTGGCAACTCTACAATCGTCAGCCGCCTATAAGGGCATGCGAATCGCGGCAGCGGTAAAGTCGGGAACGCGAAACTGGGAATCGGTCTTCGCCGAAGGAAACAGCTCCCAAACTTCCCTTGCCGACGCGCTCGCCACCGTCGCCCTGTTCTCCGAGCTACCCAGCGACGTTATAAAAGAAGTGGAATACTCATGCCTCCGTTTGATCAAACAAGGCGACGAAACGCGCATCCCAGAGATGACCCAGCTCCTGCACAAATTCGGCACCAAATCGCTCGCGGAAGACTACTTGAATTGCGGCCAGTCGGATTTAAATTCCGCCGCTGTGGAATGGGCCCGCAGCCGCGGCTACCAAATCTCCACCGGCGGCGGCTCCGGCCGCGCCCGCTGGGGCTCCGGATAGCCATCCCCTGATTGACACGAACTGACTCGTAAACAACTAGTTCAAAGTAGCTTAGGGGTAAATTTCCGCACTTTAGAAGAACTTACAAGCTTAGCTTCAATAATTGTGCATCCTGATTTTAGCTTGGGATTTTTAACCATCAACGATGCAAAATCACAAAAGTAAGAGAGCTTTTTTGTTTAACAGTCGCCTTGCGGCGAAATGGCGCTACGCGCCACCAGGATCCCGCTTGGCCACCGACTACGTCGGGGTCTTTGACGGGACAAGGATCCGATAACGAGAGCCCAGGTTGCTGCTCGCTATTGAATATCTTCGACAAAATCCTGTTCCCGCCCCGGGGCGGGATCCTGTTCTCGTCCCGTCTCGAAGGGACGAGATTTGATCTCGAAGAGATCACTGTTAACAACAATACACTTTTATAGACGAGCTTCTTCAGCAGCCTACGCTGGCACGCCCCACCTTTAGCTCAGACGACATGTGGTGGAACCCGCACCCTCCACAGCGGGAGTGGGTACAGATTGACGCCGATTTGCTAAGTGGAAGCCGTCCAAGTAGTTTATACCTCCCGCCTGTCCCCGCGTCCCCCAATCTCCCCCTTTAGTCCTGCGTAGCTCGAAGAACGACCGTGTCCTTCATAGTTCGAAGAACGACGTAGGAAGCACGGACCCTTTCGGCCGGAACCAATATCCTAACGGCCAAAAAGATATCCAATCATCCTCGTTCGCCACGCTCGGATTGACTTTCGACATCCCCCAGGTTGTTCCCTAGGATCTTCCGAGATCAAAACTGTCCGTTGCTTCCAGAATTTGCATACAACGATGAAAAAGACCTGCTCCCTAATCGTTCCGTTCACCTGTATCTCCATTTTCGTTACAAACCTCTACGCGTCCCGAGATAACTTCGACCACAACTGGAAATTCACCCAGCAAGATGTCGCAGGAGCCGAAAGCGTAGAATTCGACGACTCGAACTGGAGAATCCTCGACTTGCCACATGATTGGGGAATCGAGGGAGAATACAGTGAGACCGACCCCGAGATCGGAGGAAGAATTGGCTACCTTCCCACCGGAATTGGATGGTATCGGAAATCCATCCGAGTCCCGGAATCGTGGGAAGGGAAACACGTCGAAATCACCTTCGATGGCGTCTGCATGAACAGCACTGTTTGGGCCAACGGCAAACTCCTCGGACACCGGCCCTTCGGCTGGATCTCCTTCTCCTACGACATCAGCGCCATCGCGACGGAAGCCGACTCGATCACGTTCGCCGTCCGTGTGGACAATTCAAAGCAGCCGTCCGCCCGCTGGTATTCGGGAAGCGGGATCTATGCTCACACATGGATCGACGTGAAAGATAAACTCCATATCCCGAACGACGGAGTCTTTGTGCGTACGCAAATGAACAGGGCTACAATAAGTACCGAAATTTCGAATACGGGTGAACGCGCCGAAAAGTTCACATTGCGAACCTCCATCCGCGACGCCTCTGGAAAATCGCTTGGTGAGGCCAAACGCGCTCTCGGCGTCTCTGCAGGCGATCGCGGTGCCTTAGAGCAAACCGTAACCATTAATTCCCCCCGTTATTGGTCACCCCATTCGCCGCAACTGTATACGCTCCACAGCGAGATCATCAGTGGCGGCACGATCCGCGACCGGCGGGAAACGCGTTTTGGATTTCGAGACCTCGAATGGAGACCGGAAACGGGTCTCTGGCTCAACGGCGAGAACACCAAGCTCCGGGGAATGAACAACCATCAGGACGCCGGAGCCCTCGGCGTCGCGGTTCCCGACAAAATCAAACGCTTCCGCCTGCAGCAGCTCAAAGACATGGGCGTCAATTCCATTCGCACCGCCCACAACCCGTTCACCCCCGAATTCTACCACCTATGCGACGAGCTCGGCATAATCGTGATGGACGAGATATTCGACGGTTGGAAAAAATGGGCTGAACACGACTACGCGGCCCACCACTTTGACGAATGGTGGAGACGCGACCTGACGGATTGGATTAAGCGCAACCGCAACCATCCTTCCATATTCATCTACGCCGTCGGAGCTGGACGGGACCCCGCCCACCCGCTCGGCAAAGAAATGGTCGAGCTGTGTCACCAACTCGACAATACGCGACCCGTCACCTCTACGAATGTCGGGGCGGACCACATGGACGTTCTCGGGCTCAGTGGACCGAGCGAGCAAGTCGGGTTTTTGGACGCCGTAAAACGCGATCGCGTCATAGTCGCCACAGAAAACCCGCATACCTGGCCCACCCGCGGCTACTACCGGACGCAAACCTGGTATCGGAAGATGGGCGGAGATCGACACCTCGTGCCCGATCTGACCGACGAGGAAATATTCACCTACGACTGGATTGCTGATTCCGACCGCCCCAACCCTCTGCAGATTTTCGGCTCGAGCTACGACAATCACGTCGGTCGCATTAGCTCGCGTAAGTCGCTCGCTCAGCTGCGCGATACTCCCTATTATGCCGGAGCGTATCGATGGACTGGGCACGACTACCTCGGCGAGTCCGGCAAACCCCACGGAGGCTGGCCCTTCCGCCTTTTCATGGGCGGCGCCATCGATGTGGCTAATTTCGAGAAGGATCTCTACTACCTTTACCAAAGCCAATGGACGACAACGCCAATGCTACACATTCTGCCGCATTGGACTCACCTCACCATGGAACGCGGGACGAAGATTCCCGTTTGGGTCTACACCAATTGCGACACGGTCGAGCTTTTCCTCAACGGCGAATCGCTGGGAAGCGACGCGCCCGGCAGTGAATGGAATCAAATGCAATGCCAATGGATGGTCCCGTGGACGCCTGGCGAGCTAGAAGCGATTGGCAAGAAGAACGGAGCCATCGTCGCTCGGCAAACCGTTCGCACCGCCGGTCCCCCCGCCCGCGTCGCGTTGTCGATCGACGGCGACCCTCTCGCGGCTCGAGGCAAGGACATCGTCCAAATCCGCGCCGCCACCCTCGACGCAAACGGGAATTTCTATCCCTACGGCGAGCACCGAACTCACTTCACCGCAATCGGTCCCGCATCGATTCGAGCCCTCGACAACGGTAGCCCAGTCGACGTGGAGAAGCACTATCGAGCATCAAGCAGAAAAGCGTTTATGGGGCTCACGCGAGCGTATATCGAGTCGACTGACGAATCAGGCGATATCACCCTTCTGGCTTCCAGCATACTCGGTGTAACCAAACTCCTCCACTCAAACCTCATTTCAATCGACGTAGGGCAACTTACACTACGCGGCGCTTCCTCGAAACAGGAAGTCGAGATCTTCTACACCACCGACGGCTCCAATCCCATCCCCGCTTCGACTGCCTACACTTCTCCCTTTCCCGTGACCCTCGGAACCACTGTAAAAGCACTCATTCAACTCGACGGGAATCCAGTCCAAACATTGGAACAACGTTTCGCCTCGGACGAGGGCCTGGTCTGGAAATAAAGTCGAGAGCCCATTCCGGCCATCGGCCGGACCTATTTCGCTGAAAGCGAACAAGCGCAGCGATGTTAAACCTGTTCAATTGCTACCCAATTTTTAGTTGGAATCCCCTCAAGTGTCTCCAAGATGACGTTTACGTTAACTCGAACACGTTCAGAATCCAAACCCCAATGGGCAAGAGCCCGCTTCCAAACTTGTTACACTCCAGTATGATAAAAACTGCTCTCTTCGTTCTAATCGCAACACTCGCCCCTGCCGCGATCGCTTCCCTCGAGGAGCGCATCGTTAAAATCCACGCCGTCCAACAGTCCTATTCGATCTCGAAGCCATGGACCCGCAATAGCCCCAAAGACATCTCCGGATCGGGATTTATTTTCAAATCCGGACACGTGCTGACCAACGCCCACGTCGTTCGCTACGCCCGGCAAGTATACATCCAGCCCTATCAATCCTCGCTGAAGATCGAAGCCGAGGTGCTTTTCTCCTCCCCGCAAATGGACTTGGCGATTCTGCGGCCGCTCGACGACTCGTTCGTCGATTTCGACGCCATCGAACTCGACGCCACCATCCCCACCGTCGCCTCGACTGTCAGCATATATGGATACCCGGTTGGCGGCGACGAGCTATCCGTCACCGAAGGCGTCATCTCTCGAGTCGAAGTTGCCACCTACAACCAAACGACCTCCGGCCTGAGACTGCAAGTGGATGCGGCGATCAACTCCGGCAATAGCGGCGGTCCCGCCTTTGTCGACGAGAAGCTAGTCGGTATCGTCTTCAGCCGTATTCAAGAAGCGGATAACATCGGCTACGTCATCCCCGTCGAGGAAGTCAATTTGTTCCTATCCGACATCGAGGACGAGCAGTACGACGGCAAATGGCGATTCCCCTACCACCTGACGCGACTGCAAAACCGCAACATGCGCGAAGCCTACCAGCTTACCGACGAAATGGGCGGGATGCTCGTCACCGATTCGCTGGACAGCCGACTCGGAACCGACGGACTCCAGCCGGGCGACGTCCTTTTACAAATCGGCAGCCACGACATCGACCGCACCGGAAACGTCCGCATCCGCAAAGACCTGCGCCTCGGGTTGAGATACTTCATCCCCCAGCTCGTTGAGGAGGGACGCATCCCGGTAACCGTCTTGCGCGACGGGCAAGCGATCGATATCCAGACTAAACTGACCCGCGAGTTGAATCGACTCATTCCTTATCGAGGCGAAGGGCAGCCGGAGTATTTTATATACGGCCCGCTCCCGTTCGCGGTTATCTACCAAGAGTTCGTTACCGGACTGTCCAAAAACTCGCTGCAAGCCCTGTCAAAACTCGGCTACGAGCCGCTTTTTCGCCGACTCGAACAGCAAACCGAACCGGGCCAGCAACTGATTACGTGCCCGACCAAAATGTTCGCCCACGCGATGACCAAAGGGATGAGCGACCCCGCGTTCTGCATCTTGAAACGAGTCAATGGCGAGGACATCCTCAACCTCGACGAACTCGTCGACGTCCTCAGCAAACTAACGACACGCGACACCGCGATATTCGAATTCGAGACTCCGGACCACACCCGCACCCGCACCATTATCCTTAAGCACAAGGAAGTCCTCGACGCGATGGAGGACATCCTCTCCGACAACGGAATCCGCAACCCCTACTCTTCCAAGTACCGACGCGCCTGGGAAGCGTATTGAGAGCGAAGCTCTCAAAGGAGTGATCCATGCTTCGCTCTTCGAGCTACGCAGGACTAAAGGTGAAGGAGAGACTGAGGGATGGGGAGATTGATCGAACGGTAGCAAGCCGCCAAACCATAACCCAAACAACGCTAGAAGATCATCATGCCCCGTCCTGTCGAAGACCCCTCCTTCGTCGATGGCTCGACGGGACGGCATCCTGCAAGTCCGCTCGCTTCGCGAGCGGACGCATCCTGTTAAAACACCCATCACTCCCTCCGTCTCTCCATCTCTCACTCCCTCCGTCTCTCCATCTCTCACTCCCTCCGTCGAAGACCTCAGACCATTTTCTACTCTCTCGCTTCGCGACTATGCCAGACCCGGACAATCACTACACAGTCTTTAAGTAAATAGTACCGGAGAACATAGGCTCCCGCGCCAAACGGGATTATCAATTCCCGTCGACCCGAATCGTCATTCATCAAATAACCCATATCGGGAAATTCGGCGAGCAGCTCCGACTTTTCCAGAATCTGCTCAATCGCCTTGGTCGCGGCGCCGGGGCTCTTCTCGAAAAGAAAGTCGAAGAGTCTTTGAACGTCCTCTTCTGATTCCCTTACCCAAACAAGCTTCATCCAGACGCCGCCTTTTTGGCTTTCGAAAGAAGCTTCTTGAGCTTCCCTTTCATCTGGGCCTGGCTAATGTGCTCCCCCGTATCCAAAAAATGCTGAAGGCGCGCTTGATCTTCTTCCCGCTCGCGCTCGTATCGCTCCTCGTCTTCCAGATAGCGATTAATCGCATCCTTGATCAAATAATTCATGCTGCGGTCCCTCCGCTTCGCGAGCCACTTAAGCCGACGCTGCGTACTCGCCTCCAATCGAACTCCCTGCGTGTTTCCCATGATCAAAAATCACATGTCGCACAATGTCGCCAACCTGTCAAGCGCGATGCCCTCACATTCTCACCTTCACTCCCTAGACCTCATCAGTGGTAGCTATCAATGACCCCGATACCCCCCATCAAAGCATTCACTCCTCAGAATTCACCCTCCACCCTTCAAAAACCCACTCCGACCACCAGTCGGACCCATTTCGCTGAAAGCGAACAAGCGAAGCGGTGTTGAAAAACTCCCTCCTTAGCCCTGCCTGGTTCGAAAACCGGCTCACGGATCACCCCTCCTTCCAATCGCCTCAACAGGACACTCTTCCAGCGCCTCCTCCGCAGCGTCTCTCTCTTCAGGCGTGCTAGGCTGATGGTAAACGTAATTGTAGCCTCCCTCCTCCAATGTTCTGAACGAGAACGGCGCCAGCTCGTCACATCGGCTGCAGCCAATGCAGCTATCGACCACATAGAATTCACCCGGCTCATTCTCAGGAAATCGTTCTTCGTAATTTGGCATCGTTCGTTGATTGTCTCCAATTGAGTTCTCTTTGAGTTCGGCCCCCATCGTACTCTAAAATATTAGTTGCGCATAATTCATTATTTTCATTCAATTATGCTTTAAATGCATAATTACTTGAAGCAGGTCCCTTTCGACATTTACGAGCTGCACCTTTTCCAGGAAGTTGCTCGTATGGGTAGCTTCACAAAGGCTGCCTCAAATCTCGGCCTATCGCAAAGCGCCTTAACCCGGAAAATCCAAGGCATGGAAAACAAGTTGGACGTGACGCTATTCGAGCGCTCGACTCGAATGGTCAAACTCACAGAAGCCGGAAGATTTCTTTCACTCCAATCGGACACGATACTCCACCATGTGGATACAACCTTGATTCGACTCCAGGAGCGATTCGAGCTAGCTCCCAAACAAATTCGAGTCGGCGTATCGAAAACGGTGAGCATGTCGTACCTGCCGGGATTCTTTACCGCCTATAAAAAGAGCTCTCCAGAAATTCGACTCTTCGTCAGTCAGGATACAAGCCACGAGATTATATCGAAATTGGAAAACGCTGAGCTAGACGTAGGGATCATCTCCCCACCGAAACGAACCCCATCTCAGCTGAAGACAATCGGATCGTTTAAAGACCGATTTGCATTTGTGGTTCCCGCCGGGAAAAGCGTCCCTGCGAAAAACACAGTGGCCTCATTCCGATCGTATGCAAACGCGCTCGAACTCCCTTGGCTTCAGATCACGAGAAACACAAACACCGCAAAAGGAATCGAAGCCTGGCTATCGAAAAACAACCTCACATTTGAATACGACATGGAGCTCGATTCATTCGATCTCATCGCCAACCTCGTGTCATTGGGCATGGGATACAGCTGCGTCCCGATTCGATCGTTAGCACCCTACAATCGAAAGAAGAAGATCAACCGCATCAGCCTAAACAAAATGTTCACTCGCGAAATCGTCATCCTCACCAGGAAGACCGCAAAACTGGAAACCCATATCCAACAGTTCATCGATAAAATTCCGTTTAGCTAAAAAATAGCTCACTCCTCAGATATCAATCTTCACCCCTTATTGCCCACTCCGACCACCAGTCGGACTCATTTCGCTGAAAGCGAACAAGCGAAGCGGTGTTAAAACACCCCTAATCTCCCCATCCCTCATTCGAAACTCTCACCATACAACGGGTGTCGTCATCGCTTCGAAAAGCGAAGGCAGGTCCTCAATGGATTCGCGGTCCTCAACAAGCGCCTCTATCTCGGAACTCGTCTCCGGAGGGCGATTATGGTCCGCTTCAAAACGGTCCATCGCCGCCTCAATGCGCTTCATACTGTCCTCCACACTGTCCGGACTCGAATACCCGAATCCTGTATCCGTAAAATAGAACCGAGAGTTGAAAAGAGCGTCCACCGGTTCGTTCGTTTCCACCATTTCGATTCTTTTTCGATTAATCAGCCCCGGGACTTCGTCCGCATAGTTCATCTCATAACGTGCCATGATAGCCAAGCTCAGTTCGTCATTCGAATAGGCGACCAACTCCCGGGGACTGCTCGGGAGCTTTCCTCCATTTTCTTTTTGATACGCTCGTAGAGCGCTCCTTATCTTCGTAGCCGACTTCAACCTGCCAGCGGTTCGCAAATGAGCCATGGCAAGCCGGTAGTCTGCGTCCGTCTTCAAAGCGCCTCCTCTCGTTGCGCTCAACCAGTGCTTGGGGGTCAGAAATTCCAGTTCGGGAATGCGGAGCGAACGATTTATCGAGAGATAGCGAGACAAGTCGTCGACTCTGCCCAGCCAAGCCTCGACCGGACTCGCCCCCACGATCTCTGAAGAAACTACTGGACCGGAAACCGAGCGATGGCCCACTTCCCTTTCCTCGATTCTCGCTAGCGAATACTCGGCCTCTCGCTCCTCGATCGATATCTTCACGCGTTCAATCGCCTTCTCAATTTCCAAACGATGGGATACTGAAACTTCCTCCAACTCCAGATTCCGACTGATCTCAACTCTCTGCTTCGCGAATCGCACACTCGCGCCCGTTGCCAAAAGAACGACCCCGACTCCGCACATTAAAACCGCTTTTCGCAACGTATCCATTATTCAATTAAACGGCAAGCTTCACTCCGACGCGTCGAACGCCTCAAACTCGACTCGAGCGTCCCGCGCGCGGGCAAATTCCGGATACAAATCCAGAATGGACGTGTCCTCGACAAACGGTTCGAGCTCCGCCCCATCTACTGGCGCGCGACCATGTTCTCTCCAGAAGCGCGAAGCTGCGCCGGACAGCGCGCTCGAGTGTCCGGCATTGGAGATTCCATAGCCCCCTTTCGTAATGTGCGTCTGGTAGTCCCACAAAGGATCGACCGGTTCCTCTCGCATCACGATGGCTCCTTCCTCGATTTTCGACACGTCGTCCCCGTGACTGCGATCAATCGTGTAGCGAGCCAATATTGCCTCGTCGATCCCCTCATCGGAATATTCGGCAAGCTCCAAAGGGCTCGAAGGCAAGATGCCGCCGGACTCTTCCAGATAGGCCTCCAGCGCCTTGTAAATCCGGTCAAACCAATCGTGCTTTGCCGACATACGCAACCCCGACAACGTTCGACGAAACTGCTCTTCCGTTCTCAGCTTCTCGCTTCCTACAGAGCCCAGCCAAACGCTTTCGTCAATGTAGTCCAGTTCCGCGATACGATACTGCGGATTGCGCGAAAGATACTCCGCCAGATTGTCTACCTGAGCTACCCACGCTTCCAATTCGACTTCGAAGTCCTCGGTTTCGAACCCATGGGCAGGAGGAACCGCGCCTATTCCGCCACTACCCGTTCGATCCAATCGACCCAATTCGCCATCGAGCTCAGCCAACCGCCCCTCCAGCGCATTCAGCTCCTCGAGCCGAGAGTGGTAGAGTCTTCGCTCCGATTCCACAGCCTCGGCCGCCTCCCGAGCCGCGTCCAGTTTCGTCGCCTGATAAATGGCCGTACCCATTGCCAAAACCGAGACCGCCGACACCCAACCCACCGTCGCCTTCGTTGTATTCATAGATCCAATAACGCTCCCCACGGTGGACCCACTCGAAACCGCGGCAGTCCCAGTCAAAACGCTTTGCGAGATCGACGCAGACAGACCCGCCGGAGCCGACAGGCAAACCTGCCCTCCAACCGCGAGGCCAAGCGCCGCGGACGTCGATTTGATCCCGTCGCGAGCGAGCAAAGCGCCGAGTTTTTCGAGAGCTCGATTGACCCGCATGCGAGAAGCGCTCTCGCCGATACGCAACCGCTCTCCGATCTCCGAGTAACTCCAACCCTCGAAAAACCGAAGACAGATCGCATCCCGGTCCTTTTCGCCGAGCTCTCCAATCGCCCGGTCCAATAAAGGCCGCGCCCGGTCCCAATCGACCTCCAGCTCATTCCCCTCGTCGTACACTTCCTCCATTTTCACGGCCTCCCGTTCCCGGTACCGACGACGACGCTCCGCCCTCATAAAACGCTGCGCTTCAAACCGAACGAAGCGGTACAGCCACCCCGTCAACACCACCCCATCTGCCAGTCCCTTGGCCTTTCGCGCCAACCCAACAAAAACCTCCTGACTCAAGTCCCGCGCCAATTGAGCATCACCCCCCAACTGCCGATACGCCACCGAGTAGACTAAATCGATATGACGCTCAACGATGGCGGCAAACGCCTCTTCGTCCCCCGTTTCGCGATACGCCTTCAATAATTCAAAGTCTTCAGTCATCAAACACCCAAATAACTACCGCCAAACCGAAAACCGCACAAATACGTTCTCAATTCAGTTGAACCACGGTTTATCGAGCGTAACCGTTCGCTTTCAGCATTTAGCGACTAGACTAAAACCGCAGAGGTCGCGGAGCACGCAGAGATTCTCTTGGAAGTCACTCCAGGAAAGAGTTAGCAACCTGTTAAAGCCACCCGTCAGTCACACCGTCCCCCATCTCTCATTCCCTCCGTCCCCAACGTCCTGCGTAGCTCGAAGAGCGAAGCACGGATCACTCTTCTTTCGCCGGCCGCTTGATCCAGATCGTTTGTTTCGCTGGATACCTGCTGGGCTCGCCATTCTCGAAAGCTGGACTGAAAACCGATTTCCGAATCGCCTGTGAAACCGGTTTCACCAGCTCCTCATGGGAATAGTCAACCGCGGTCACCTCTTTGACTCTTCCATCGGTTTCAATAAAGTACTCCAGCACGACGAACGCCTGCTCCGCTTCGGCGACGAGTTGCTTGGGGATCCCATCCGGGTCCACCTGAAACAGCACCCGCGGCATCCTGTTTCCAATGACCATGTCAGCACGAGCCGTCCCCTTTTTCGCCGTGAACCGAACCCCCTTCGGCTTTTTGCTCTTTGAGCCCAGCAACTGGATTTTCGACTCTCCGGAATACAAGTGAATCGTCGTTTCACCGATCTTCCAACCGGCGCTCACAGGAATCGCAAAGTCGACCTCGGTGAACTCCTCCGCGGCAAGCTCAGGCAATTCCGCAACGACCACCTTGTTCCTCCCCCTCTGGTCCTGCCCGTCTTGACTCACCACCACAAACACATCGCCCACATCCCGGGAAGGCTTCACCTGCGTCGCCACTCGTACCGAGTTTTTCGGCATGCTATTCACAAACACCTCCAGCGAACTCAGTTCAGCCGAGACCTCAAATTTTTGGGACTTGCTCGCCTTATCCGCGACAATCGAAGCGCCCTTCACCAAGCGCAACTCCCCCTCATGCCGCACAACCGGATCAAACCCCAAAACGCCCACGATCGGAAACCGCTGACCCCCTCGCTCAACCGAAAACGTATCCGCAACGCCGACAAATCCAAATTGCACAAGCGCGAAAATACAAAGAGTCCAAACACCAAGTGTCAGAGATCTACCAATACAGGGGCGCATAAGAGAAAGGAAAAAGAAAACGAGAGCCAACCGGCTCGATCGAAATCTTCCGACCAAGCGACAACGAACGCAAGAAAACAAGTTATAGATGTCCCCCGTCAAGTTACTCACTCCCCGGACCAAATAATCAATAGCCACCAATAATCCCTCAGACCTCATCATTGACAACCATCAATGACCCCGACCTCTTCGGCGACTCCTTAACACCCACTCCGACCACCAGTCGGACCCATTTCGCTGAAAGCGAACAAGCGAAGCGATGTTAAAACACTTCCTCTTTCGTCCTACGTAGCTCAAAGAGCAAAGCACGCATCACTCCTTGGAACTACTCTTCCAGCTATCCGGATGTCGCCGCAGATTCATCACAGCAGAGATTATAATGCAATCATCCTGAATCGCGTATATGATCCCATAAGGAAATCGGCGAGTCCGGCATCTGCGATGGTCGGCTGATACGCGCGCCCACGCATTCGGGTGTCGAACAATACGATTAATCGTTCGTTCAACCTCTTCGACAAATTCGACTCCTAAACCTGAAGCCGCGTCCTCATAGTACTCAGCAGCTTGTCGCAACTCCCGTTCGGCGGGCTCAAGGAACTGAAATGTCACTTGCCGTACTTATCCTTGAGAGACCTAAGAACGCCAGGACCATCGGATGCGGAAACATCTCCCTTGCGATATCCCTCGAGTCGACTGTCCGCCTCCGAGACCCAATCCGCCTCAATCTTGCGAGTCGCCTCATCATCCAAACTCGCGAGCAATGAATCCGCCAACAACGCCCGTTCTCGAGCCGGCAACCGAAGCGCCTCCTTTTCCAAGATCATCTCATCCATGAGCGACACATTGTAGCAAATCCAGTTTTACGCAAGACATCACAACCCTTGAAGATCATCATGTTCCCGCCCGGCGAAGACGGGACGGGATCCTATAGGCCCGCGGGCCGCATCCTGTTAAAAAATATCCTGTAACTCCTCGAGTTCACTCGGATCGGTTACGGCCAAGATCTTCTTCGCTTTTTCATGCGAGATATTCCCCTCGACCATCGCCACGGCGAGCGACCGGTACCCCATCGCCTCCTCTTTCCAGCGTTCGCCGAGCTCCTCGCGCTTCGCGAGCTTCCGCTTCAACTCCTCATTCAGTCGTTTCAGTTCGGTTTCAGTTTCAGACAAGTTCTGTGGCATAGTGAGTTGGATTTTCGAGTTGGTTTGTTGGTTGTTTGATTAGCATCGCCCCGACAAAGTTGGGGCTAGACCCCAGCCCCCTGCCCTGAGCCTGTCGAAGGGGCTGGGCCAGGATCTTCCCGCTCAGCGGGAAGGCATGACAAAGAAGTGGATTAGAGTAAATCAACCTTAACTAGTAGTTCATTAAGTCAACCCTTAACTACTGGTAAAGTCTGGTCTGACATGACCAGCCAAAAGAAAAGCCGCGCCCATCTCAAAAAGCAGGGAGATTTTTATCGAGCTATCGGACTCGCGATTCGCCAAAGCCGTGACTCCTTGGGGATGACCGCCGAACAGCTCGCCGAGAAAGCCGATTTCTCCACAACCTACATCCATCTCATCGAGAACGCTCACCGAAAAGCGCCGATGTACACACTCCACGAATTGGCTATGGCGATGGACACAACCGCTTCAGACCTAATGGCGGACGCTGGCTATTGATAGCGGAGCTATAGTGAAGAAACCAAATTCCCGCACAGCTCCAAGCAATTAAAATTCAATATAGTTGAAACTGATTGAAGCTAAATAAGAAATATTTCCTGTCTATCGCCGGCATCTCGATCGTATTGCTTTGGGTTTGGGTTATAAAACTAGCGGTTTATATTCTGACTGATGAGGTTGAGGTAATCGCGATAGCAGAAGTCGAATCGCGATACCCAAGTCCGCCCCTCGCGGCCGAAAGCGGTGCCCTCTTCCAGGAAATACTGCGGCTAATCCCAGACGACGAGGAAACAAGTATATTCTCAACGGGTGAGTCTACCATCACAATCGACCACAACGACATCGATCCCGAAGATGATCCAGAAGTCGCGATTCGAAACGCATTCGCCACCAAGTACGGTTTCACATACGAACCGGACCCCGAGAAACCCCTCTACTTGTTTCAAGAGGAAGGGTCATTCGACGAGCTTCTTGCGCTTGCTCAAGAACAACAAGCACTGATCGAGTCCTTTTGGTCACCCATAAATGAATACGAATCGCTACTAGACACTCTCGATCGCTTCGACACTGTTGACGACTTCCACGAATTCAGTTTGACGGACCAATCAAATTTGCCAAATGCCGCGATGAAGCTAATGCGGTTTCATACCTACAAAGCTTACCTTCTCGTATCCAATGAGCAAGCCGCTGAGAGTATCCAACTGCTGAGTCGCCTCTTGAGCATATTTCGGAAAACGCATCCCAACACGAGATCACTCTATAGTGAGATGGTGATCGCGAGTTCAGAACTGCAACTACTGAAGCACATTTCTCAAATTGCGACCAACACCGACGTCGATCGCGACACTCTCTACCAAGCCTATGAGGCAAGTCTCCCAAAACTCGATCCAATTGACAATCTGGAACGTATTCTCCTACACGAAGCTACGGTGACTCACCAACTAATCAATCAAGCGATCGATACCTCAGACAATTTTATCGTTTCAAAGCTGATCTTACCCAACCACACCAGCAACCTACTCACTAGACACTACCAGAAAATCATCGCGCTCTATCGAGCCGGCGACTTTGAAGGGGTTGCAGATGAGGAAGATCGGTTCATCAAACGTGTTCAAAAGTTTGGAATACGGAACTACGTTGGGAAGATCATACTGAGCGCCTCTATCTTAACGACGAAAGAGATAGCGCCCGATATTCTAAAAAGCGAATCGATCCTCGACGAACACCGGCAAGAATTGAGACGCCAACTTAACTAGAGCCTCATGATCTTTCTA
The DNA here is from genome assembly GCA_028284235.1 of Opitutaceae bacterium. Taxonomy (GTDB): domain Bacteria; phylum Verrucomicrobiota; class Verrucomicrobiia; order Opitutales; family Opitutaceae; genus Pelagisphaera. The sequence goes on along the minus strand of JANQSC010000048.1, from coordinate 8,129 downwards.
ATAGTGGAGGCAAATATGGTAAACCGATGCAAGATAGCTAAATCAGAAACAGATTCAGACCTTTAGTTTCATCGGTGGAAAAAGACAGCTCTAGCCCCGAGATCCGAAATAAGTCATCAAATCCAATTGCTTTTCTGATACGCAAGGACCAGCTGAAGGTTAAATTGCTCTTTCACTGAATCTCAAAGATAAAGGGATCGGATTTTGCGGACCGCGATTTAATATCTCATAGAAATACAAATTTCAAATGAAAGGCACAATATCAGTATCTTTGATACTTTCTAGGTTCATTGAGATTCCTGTAAGAACCTAACTCGGGGTACGATCGACAGTTGACCACCTGCGAGTTTCCCATAGTGTGACCAAATGGATTTCCCACTTGAAGAACTCCTATCCTTCTTCGCCCTACTCGGCTCCTACGTCTTGGGAGCTTTGATTATGACTCGTCTTATTATTGCAGAGTGGCTGAAGATCAACGGCTTGCTAAAAAAAAAGACTTAACCGGTGAATAAGGGTACGGTTCTAGACATAGTTAATTTTGTAACTATAACTAATCGAGCATCTGAGCACGGACAGCTAAGGAGTAGAATCCAGCCAGGTTATCGACTCCACACACCCAACTGAAATTATCGGCAATTTAATGGTGTCACTAAGGATTGAAATCGAGCGAAGGCTCGAACCTTAACTAAAAGGGCTCACCCCTACCCCTCCATGAACGACAATAAACGCAACATCCACTTCTTCCAGAATCCGACCATGGCCGGCTTGTATAGCGACATGGACCAGTGGCAGGAGACACATCGCAAGCGCTTTGCGCCCATCGACGTCCAAAAGGACGCGGACCAGTTTTGCTGCATCGCCCTGACCAATCCGACGGAAGTCATCATCCACGCCAGAGAAAGCCCACGGACGCCGTACTACGAAGTCAACGCAGCCCTGATGGGCCGCCACGTAGGACTACTCGTCGGCAACAATCCTTGAGCAGCCACCGACAAGCCGGGGTCGTCGAGCAATACAGGACTTTTTTTTAAACAGGATGCGCGTCCGTCTTCGCTCTGCGAGCTACGCCGAGACAGGCTCCTTGCAGGATCCCCGCCTAGCCTGTAGTGAGCCCGTCGAACTATCGGAGAACATGATCTGATTGCACTCGATGGATCCCATTCGGCCAAGGTCCGGATTGCTAAGATTCGAGCTTTGCTCGGGCAATGATCGGGATCCTTGTCCGAGCATCGCGAGAAGTCTTTGCTTTTTCGCGTAAACGCGAAAGGGATCCACACCGCTCGTTCCCATCTGTGAATATCTGAGTGATCTGTGGGAAAAACAAAACAAGCAGGCATAAATCAACCTAATCCGCGGAAACCAGTTTCCGCACCCAGCCGTCGCCCTTGGTGAGCACGTACAGTTCCTTGTCCTCGTCGATCCCGAGTCGAGAGTCGGCTCTCAGTCCGGGGTGATAGGTATTTGGATGCCCCGCTACGTCGACTAGTTTCTGCTCTTTTCCGTCGAATTGCAGACGCAACTCCTTTATCTCCGCTGGCTTACCCGGCTCCAAATTTTTCATATCAATATAGAACAGCCTGCCGGCTACAATATCCGAGAAGACGAATTTCCCTTTTAGAGCCCCAATTTTCTTACCCTCGTAAGCGAACCCGCCACCAACGGCTCTCCCCTCATCATGGTCGTACTGAGCAACGGGATCGATAAAGGTCTCTGGACCGTCGTACGGCAAATCATACACGGGACCAACTTCTATTCCTTCGACTTCAAATCCGGTCGCAAACGTGCCTTCTCGAATGCGCCAGCCAAAATTTCCGCCACGCACACCTATATTGACCTCCTCGATCTGTCTCTGTCCAATATCGCAAATAAACATCCGCCCGCTTTTGTCCCACGAAAACTGTTGCGGGTGTCGCAGGCCGTACGCCCAAATTTCGGGAGCGGCATTTGGATGCGAAACAAAGGGATTGTCATTGGGAATCCCATACGGTCGCCCATCCGACCGTCCAAGTGGATCGATTCTGAGGATCGCGCCGTGGGGGACTTCCAGCGATTGGCCATAGCTCTTGGGATCAAATCCTCCCCCGCCGTCACCCAGACAGAAGTACAAGTTCCCATAATCGGGCGAGTTCCTCTTGGCGTTTGGATTGAACGCGAGTGTTCCGATATTGTGATTCCCCGCGAATTGGCCAATTCGAAAGAGCTCGCGATACGTTCCCTCAAACGAAACGGCGGCCGGATCCGTGGCCGTCCACTCCACGAGCACGCTTTCATGACTTCCCGCATCGTCCTTTAAATAAGTCGCTTCCCCGGATCCGGTTCGCGCGCTGAAAGCCGTATAAAATTTCCCGTAACCGGGCCGCCCTTTGGCAGAAAAGTCTGGGTGAAACGCAAAACCGAGAAAGCCACATTCATTGGGCATGGGGGAGTTGTCGAAGGCAATTGGGTAGTCGCGAAGATTGAGGTACAATTGCGCCTCCGTATCATCGGCGTCCGCCATATACAGCGACCCTCGAAGATCGTTAATGGCCACGCGGCCGGATCCATCGCCAACTGGAAGGAGGTATTGAATCCGGGCGTGCGCATTTGTAGTGGCCCCGCCCGTACTCATATCCTCCAATCGCGGCAGTCGAAAGCGCTTTTCCACAGCGACAACGATCTCACCCTTTTCAATTTTTGGCTCAATCGGATCTGTGAGCGCGACGGGCGATTCGTGATGCGCCCCAAAGGCAGCGGATAGAAATAGTAGGATGGAAACGGCGAGACGCCAATGCGTGGGTTTGCAGATGAGGTACTGAATTTTCATTATCGTTGGGCGAAAAAAGGGGTGAGACAGAAGTCAATATTGGATAGTCAATTCTGGACAACTAAACAAGTCCCTTGATCCATCCCTTTGGGAGACCGTCCAAAAAACCCGAACAATCAACGTAGGGGCGTTGCTTGCGACGCCCGCATCAGTTTGAGTTTAGATGCTAACGCGGGCGTCGCGAGCAACGCCCCTACAACGAGCAATGACAATTCGGCTCGCCGGGCCGTCGAGCCCTACCTTCACCTCCCTATTCTACCGGTTCCCCCACCCGGAAAAATTGAGATTCGGAACTACCCGGATTTTCAACTTCGAAAATGAGCGAATCCCCCGACAAAGTCCCATCCGGTTCGGGATGTAAACTCCAGTTGCGCAAGTCGTCGCTCCAGTAGAGTTGATAGCTGCCCTCCAAGCTTGGAGGCACCGCCGTGATCTCAAGCGTTTCGGAGTCCGCTTTCTCGATCCGGATCGGGATCGGTGTCAGGTTTAACGACTGTTCGCGCAGGTAGAGGGTGTGTTCCGCTCCGAGTGAAATTGATGGATAGCCTTCCAGCCGGAATGCCTGTTCCTTCACGCTCAGCCATTGGTCGTTTTTCAAGTAAACCCCGTCTTGGCTATACCCGGGATCGATATCATCGACATTCGTATCCAGAATTACAGGATTTTCCGTTTCTGGGCCTTGGTCGGGAACATTGGCGCCGGTAATGTACAAGGTCCCGTCGTTGGTGATGTAGTAGCTCTGATTGTTGGCCGCTTTCGCCTTAGTGACGCCGCTAGCGATCATCACCGGCTCGGTCCGAGTTTCGAAGGTCCCGTCGCCGAGCTGACCAAATTGGTTCCACCCCATGGCGTAGAGATCGCCATTGGTCGTTATGTAAACGGTGTGTCCGATGCCCGAAGATGCGTACACCACGTTATCGGCGATTTCGATGGGCGAGGTCCGCGGGAGGATGCTTCCGCCGTCGCCCAGCTGACCCGTGGAATTCGACCCCATTCCCCAAAGGGTATTGTCGGAGGTGATGTAAAGCGTGTGGCTCGAATCGCCGTGGCGGCCCGCCGACACGAAGATCACGTCCGTGGCCACCTGCACCGGATCCCAGGTTCGCGTCGTGGTTCCATTGCCCAACTCGCCGCTGTTGTTGCCTCCGATCCCCCAAAGCGTGCCGTCGGACTTGATATACATAATATAAGCCGCGCCGGACGAAAGGTCGACCACCTCCGTGTCGATCAATCGTGGATCGGCGAAAAAATCGAAGGCGACATGCTCCCCCATCTGCCCATCGGTGTTTTGCCCCGTCCCCATCAAATCGCCATCGACGGTGATGAAGGCGCTGAAGAGCGTGCCCGCCGACGCTTTCAGGACATTGTCGTAAAGAAACATCTCCGGCAACGGGTCAATACTCGTTCTCCCCTGGCCCAGTTGGCCCCAGTGATTCCGCCCAACGCCGTACAAAGTCATCGGCTCTTGCCCCCAAACCGGTTCTGCGACGAAGACGCAGCACAAGAGGACAATCAGAGTGGAAAGTCGGTAGCGCATGGAGGGGTTTTGGCTGCGATTTAGTCGGATTGCACGAGAATGCTCAATAACTATCTATACTATGATTGTAATGTTTTAACAGGATGCGCTGCGCTCGCAGGATCCCCGACGAGTCGGGGAACATGATTCGATGGTAGCGGCCGAATCAGGTAGGGGCTCGATCGCCGAGCGAGCCGCGTCGGTTGAATTCGATATACGCGGGCGTCGCGAGCAACGCCCCTACATTCGCAAATCAACCGCTCCATCTCTCTTTCTCCCCATCTCTCCGTCTCCCCATCCTTCCATCTAATCGGGAGATCTCAACCTGTAGAAAATCGCTCCTTCGCTTGCCGGCGCGTCTACCAAAACCTGCCTAGCAAGGCCCTGGTAGAGGAAGAGCGCGTCGATCTCGTCCCAATCCTGAAGATTGCTGGACGACTCCAAAACCACTTCTCTTGTATCATCAGGATTAATACGAATTGAATCCGCTTCCGCAGTACGCTCAACTAGCTCGAGGGAAAGGTTTACTGAAGCGTTTGGTGTATAGAGATCGCTCCAGAAATCCGCCCCTAGGTCGAGACGCCACGAGCCCTCATCGTCATCGGGATCGACTCCTCTCCCGACAATATAGCGGCCATTGTCGGAGATATCGATTGTTTCGCGAAGCTTCCAGCCTTGGAGATCAATCTCCGGCAACTCGCTTTCGACCAAATCGGCGAGCAAGCGTAGTCCGCTTCCATTGGTCCAAATCATCGCCGTCCAGTCTTCTTCGATCCGCCCATGTCCGACGATGATGGCGCCATCCTGGCTCGTCGCATTGGCGATCTCCATGCGATGCCCTCCTTCAGTCACACCCAAATTTTGAATACCGCCTCCATCCAGCCAAAGGGCGGCTTCCATCCCACTCTCGGACTCCCCATAACCGACGATCGCATTTCCGCTCGCCGAAATATCGTAGGCCCGAGAATTTACCGTTCCACCGGCGAAATCACCCAAACCGATCATCCCGGTCGTGGCAGACCAGCGAAACGCCTCGAGTCCCCCTTCTGCCGAGGCATTCGAGTACCCCACCAAGGCCGAGCCGTCCGCCGAAATGGCCAAGGCCTCGCTTTGACGAATCGCCAGACCCGCCTCCGCCAGGTAGCCCAGCCAGACCGTTCCACCGGCTTCGCTCCAAAGCCACGCTTGGTCGTAAAAGGAGCGGCCGTAAATGTTACCGTCGATCGCGACCCGCGTAGATCCGGCGATCCACTGGCCATCGTAGCTCGCGGCGAACGACTCGCTGCTCGCCAAGTCGACGTCAGGATCGTTTACGGATTCAATGTCATCCGATCCGACGCTTTGAACGGTCGCGGCGCGGAAATTGAGCACCCCCAAGCTTCCGACCAAAGTGGAACCGTCGCTGGAGACGCTTTGAAGCACGTACCCAAGCCCCACCGTGTCCGGCTTGAAAATGACTTCGAACCCACTGCCTTCGCGCCAAATGAACGTCGATTTCGGCTCCAACTCCCAGAGCAAGCCGTTTCGCGGCGCTCCATCCCCCACAACGACTCCCTGGTTCGACACGCCCGAAGCTGCGGTAAAATAAACCGAATCACCCCCATCGGAGCCACCACTCAGGACGTTGAAGCGTTGGGCCAATGCATCAACAGGAATCATGAAACCGAAAACGAGCACGGCCTTTGCGATGAGACCGAGCGCTGCTCGAAAACAGTTTCGACGGGGGATCAATCGCGGGTCACGACTGCCTATCCGAGGCAAAGTTCGGGATTCGGGGAGGAACCTCATACATCAAGGGGATTCTAGGTTCGACAGCGATCGATAATAAGGGTTCTACGAAATTTCGTTTAGTTTAACAAGATGCGCTCCCTTGCTCTGCTCGGTCGCTCGCAGGATCCCCGACGAGTCGGGGAACATGATTCGTTGGTAGCGGCCGAATAAGGTAGGGCTCGATCGCCGAGCGAGCCGCGTCGCTTGACCGGTATCCCCGTGTCCGGACCGCCTGGCAGCCACCGAGTTTGTCGGGGTCTTTGACGAGATCGGTCCCTACCTCGGAATCCCGCCTTTCGGGCTCCTGTGCCATCATAAATCACTGATCCGATTTTCGACTCGTTTCGATTCGGCCCAAGCACTAGTTTAAAGAGATGGGTGTTCCAAGACTGTATGCAACGAGGTTTGTCGGGCTGCTTCTGTTTCTGTTTTCGATAGGCGAGCTTTCCGCGAGCACGGATTCGGGGAGAGCGTTGCTAGAGACCTCACTCAAAATGTATGCAGACCTTCAATCGTACGAGTGCTCGGGACGATTGAGATACGTGAAGACAAATGTCCGCGGGGATACCGGGCAGCCGGTCGATTGGTCGGGCCCGCCAAGCTCCGAAATTTTGAGAGACACGTTTCGCTTCGCCTACGCAGCGGATGGACGCTTTATTCTAAGAGCAAAGTCACAGAGACCGACTGGGTTCTATTCGGATTTGATTGTCCGACGAAACGACGAAGGCCTTATCGAAATGTACCTCGATGAACGCTTAATAGCGTCGCGTAGATCGATCGAGGAAATCGCGCTGGATGGGTTTCAGTACGACCGGGGGCTAACGCTAGAGCTGCTTAATTTATTGGATTCGACACGCCAATTCAGACTTCTCGGAGAAGTGCCCACCCAAACCCCAAAAGCGCATTTGGTAAGGAAAATCGCATGTCGAAAACTCTCGCTTAAAGAAACGGGCGATCTCACGCTTTGGATCGATCCGGATTCGCGTTCCATCCTTAGGATCAAGAGAAACAGAAATGTCGATTCACTGAATCGCGAGTTGGATATGCTGAACGAATTAGCCCTCTATTTTGAAGACAAAGACGCCGAGGCTCAACGGCAGGTTGAGCTGGGAATTGCGTTTGCTTCCGAGGAAGTAAAACAATTGAAGCGAAGCCCAAATCGGATGACTTCCTACGTTCACATATACGAGCTTGATACGCAGGTATACAATGAAGCGATCCCCGACGATGTGTTCGAACTGAATTTTATTCCTGTACGCGATGTGAATTAAGAGCGGGGGGATTGGTTTAACAGGATGCGCTGCGCTCACAGGATCCCCGACAGTTCGACAAGCTCACTGCAGGCAAGTCGGGGAGCATGATTCAAAGGTAGGGCTCGACGGCCCGGCGAGCCGCGTCTTCAAACATTTCCCGCATCCGTTCAACAAACCTTTGCGAATGAGTATAACATGCTCCCTCTGAAATACCTGCTCCCCCTCGTTGCCGCTATCTCAACCCTCGCTTCCGCGGCGACACCCACGATCCACAACATCGAAATTCACTTCTACTATCGGGATTCAACGATCGCCGGGAAAGTGACGACCGAGGAAGAAATCGTATATTCGATCCCGGTTACGAGCTATCCGCCAGGAACACCGATCGCGGAAATCGGACGCGAGCCCGAACGATTGGTCCTAGGCGACTTCCAAATATATATTCTCGGAATGGCCAATTCCCTAGATATCCGATTCGTGGACAAAGAGGGAGAACGCGCGGTCGCCGCCCTGAAGTACCAGATGACCGACAAACTCGCCAATCAGTTCGGCGGACACGGCTTCACCGGACTCAACTATATCTACAATCCGGATACAGAAGCCGAAATCCAATGCTGGGCAACGGTCGAGGAATGACTGGATCGAGGTAATTTTAACAGGATGCGCTCCCTCGCTACACTCGGTCGCTCGCAGGATCCCCGATGAATCGGGGAGCATGATTCGAATTGCAGAAGAAAGTGGTAGCGGCCGATCTCCGAGCGGCCATGTCGGTTTAGGTCTGGCCGCT
>JANQSC010000047.1 GCA_028284235.1 Opitutaceae bacterium | reverse complement strand
GATTCGCAGGAAATTATAAATCCCGTCCCGGTATACCCGCGAGTACTGCTCGCTCGGGTCGGTTACGTCTCCACTGAGGTAGAGCGGATTGTCCTCACTCGCGATGGAGGTAATTCGGAACACCCGCGCTCCCAGCGCGTACTGGGAGAGCATGTGCCGAAACGTGGTGTGAGGGTGGGTCATTCCGAACCATTTCATCACCTTATTTGGCGAATTGGTGTCCCCGATAGTATCGCTACTCCAAGCGCGAATGTCCCCGTTCAGCCACAGGCCCAGCCGCGAGGCGGCGCTCAAGCCGAGCGAGCCCGTGTTCGAGAGCTCCACGCCTATCGAGAGCATGTCGCTGTACTTCCCGTCATCTCGGAAGAGTTCGGGCGCGTTCAATTCGGTCGAGCCCTTCGAACGCAGCACGAGCACGGGCGGATCCACCCCGAGCTCGTCGGCCTTCGCCTTGACCGCGTCGAGCATGTCGATCCATTCGCGGTGCTCATCTCCTTCGGCGATTTCCCCGGTAAATCCGATCATATAGCACTCCCCGTCCTCTTCATTTATAGAGGCAGCGAAATAGTCCGCCATGTAGTCCTCGTCTACATACAGATTTCCCCCCTTGCCCATCATAACGCTGAAATAGAGTTTCTCAGCAGCCAAGGCCTTAAAGTAGTCGATTATCACTTGGTGGTCTTCCGGGGTACTGACGACGCCTTGCATCGCCATTGTAGTTGCGTATCGGATCCGCTGCGGCCAGTAGTCCGGGTCGCCGAAGAGCTTCTCGTTCCATTGCTCGTACTTCGCCTTCACAGCGGCCACCTTGGTGTGCATATTCGAATCGGTTACCCCGCCCGGCCTGCCCGCTCCAAACGAATTGATGAACCAGATCGGCTCCTCGCCCGCCGTCGCCGGCACGCCCGAGAACGCCTCGAGATCGTCCCCCAGGCTCTCCAGAGTTTCGCTCACCGTTTTATACCTTCCGGGCGCCTCGTCGATCGTCGTAATGTCGCTATTCCAACCGTCCCCCGACAAGTCCACCACGTAGAAATGGTCGTCCCCGCTGGCGGGGCCGGCCAGCACCACTTTGTCCTGCCCATTGCCTTCCAGCTGGTCTGCGTCGCAAAAGTGGAAAATGTGGGGAGCCAAGCCGTAGGCCATTCCTTCGACCGACTCGCTACCGCCATCCTCCTGGTAGTCGATCAAGTAGTTGTCGTCACCCCAGGTTAGGAACACTTCACTATCCAAATAGTTGGTGGCGTCGTTATTTGTCGGTATGATGAAATCGCCCGGAAGGGTGTGCTTGTAAACGTAGCCTGTGCCGGGAGCCTCTCCAAAATCGTCTCTCAAATTCGAAAGTCTGATTCTAGTAGTCTCAGTCGCGTCAAGGAACTCACTCCAGGTCATCCCGTTGCTGAGCGTGCCGCGATCGGGATGCGACACGCCCCACTTTTCCACATACTCGTCGTCGCCGTCCCCGTCCATGTCGTACGCGTGTGGATACTGGGTGGGAAGCGCCGCCGTATCCAATCCTGCGGTCGCTTCCCAGTAGCTCGGCGCGACATAGGTCGTCAGGTCGATTGCATACATAAAAGTGTGGCCGTTGAAATTCTTGTGATACACGATGCTGATGACCTCGTCTCCGCCCACTCCGTCGTAGTTGCCCACCACGGCGCTGTAGGCTACTCCTGCTTTGTCCGGCTCATAGGTGTGTTCCAATGCACCCTCACTATCCAAAATGTAGATCTTCCCGTCGACCCCGGAGGTCACAATTCGGACCTCCCCGTCGTCGTCGACCCCGACGTCGGCTGCCCAGAGAGCGCCTTCGGATACATCCACATCCACCAAGAGCGCCCCGCTGGCCGAAAGTACTCGAAGGTGGCCGTCGGTGCCCGGCAGCAGGATTTCGTCGCCCGCGCTTCCACCATCCACCTCGCCCGTCTGAATAGACATGCCCCAAGAGGGCAGGCCCGAACTGTACGTCCACAGGATATTGCTCAGGCCGTCGGCTGGATCTACGATGTCGGCCGGATTCTCAAACGCGATCACGACCCCGTCGACATCCATGGCCACGACGTGGTCCTTCTTTCCCGTCGAGTCCAGGTCCGCGGTAGCTATATGGACCAAATTGTGCCCCGCCGCGCTGTAGGGCTGGAACTTGTTGGCCGCTCGAGCAGCGCCGCCCAGAAGGCCGCAAACGAGCGGCAGGCCGAGGGCAAATAGGAGGACGCGCAAGCGAAAGGCCGTCGCTAGACGGCCTCCCAGGCAATGGCGGCGGGTGGATCTAAGAGGGTGTTTACTCATCATACGCTTTTGTATATTCGGGGTTTGCTTCATTCGTTCGGCCGTCGCTCGTTGGGGCGGCCTGACAAGAGTAGCCCGCAACGCTCCTCGATCCGGTAGCGATTTCGTTGCAGGAACTTGCAAATTCGTGCTGCTAGTTGCGCGTGCTGGGCGACGCCGAGGAGCCGTTCGAGACGTTATCCCGATCGTTCATCTTATATTCACAGTATGGATGCATCCGACTATGGTTGCTTCCCAAACCCAGCGGGCCACGACGACGCCCTCGTCGCGGGCGAACAACTCCTGGAACGATTCGGCTACGCTAAAAACTGGGACCCGGAGGAGTGAACGGAACGAGTTCCTCCGCGACCTCGGCGTCCTCCGCGGTTCGAGAACTTCCTTGTGGTTCTTAACCGCAGAGGTCGCTGAGGACGCGGAGATTCTGCATCAAGCATTTGAATATAGGATACACATCCCACTTGAATGACAGTTGCCCATCGGTGATCTCATGCGACAATGCGCGCTCTAGAAGTCGGCGTAGACCTCGTTGATTACGGTAAGCGTGAGAGTAAGGGTGTCCGACGACGCCCCGTCGGAAACTGAAACGACGAGAGTGTCGGTTCCAAGATCCGATTCCCCGGGATTGCCCGAAATCACTCCCGAGTTCGAGTCGACCATCGCCCAGCCGGGCCCCGAGACCTTGCTGTAGGTGAGCGTCTCGGAGCCAAACTGAAAGACTTCCTCGGACGCGTCTAGCTCGAACGAAAGCCCGATTTGCGTCTCAATCGCCGAGGCTTCCAGGGAATCGCCGAACGAGAGCGCCTCAGGAGTGACCAGCACGTCGTCGAGATACACGCAGTCCAGAATCGAGCTGCTGTTGGTCTTGTGGGCGAAACGGATTTTCGACAATGGTACGTCAGTGAGGTCGACTCCCACCCGCTTCATCGCGTCCGCGGACGAGCCGCTGTCCACGCAAGGACCGGCCACGGTCCACTTCGAGGACCAGTTCGTCCCGCCCGTTCCGTCGTCCTCCCCGGCCTGGAGAACGAAGTCGGAAACAGAGACTCTATTGTCGTCGAAATCGTAACTAAAGAACAAATACAAGCCTTGGGAGGCGACGGGCAGTTCCCGGACGAGCCTGCCGGTGTGCGCCGTCCCCTGGTCCGCCTCGTCGTAGAGTTTCAAGGCGCTGTCGCCGTCCCCAAGGTCGACGAATTCGACGAGCGTGCTGGCGCCAGTCGCGCTCCACCCGTTCCCGTCCCCCCAGCCGGCGCCGCCGTCCAAGTCAAGGCTCTCGAAGTCGTCGGAAAGCAGGACGCCGGTCTCGACGAAGATACTCATCGTCGCCTCGTGCTCCCAGCCCCCGGCGCTCACCTTCACGACGAAGGTGTTGACTCCGTAGTCGCTCGCCCCCGGCGTGCCCGAGAGCGTCCCGTCCGCGGCGACCGTCAGCCAGGAGGGTCCCGAAACCAGGGAGAAGGTAATGTTCGCGGCGCCGTAGCCGGCCGGGTTCGTCACTTGATCCGCCACGCTGCCGCTGTAGGCTTGACCGATCTCGGCTTCGATCCCCCAAAAGGAGTCGGACGCGAAGTAGATCGGCCGTCTCTTAATGGTGAGGAACCGGGCCGCGCCCGCCGGAATGTCGATCGTTACTCCCGAGCCTGACTCGGCGCTGTCCAGGACGCCCAGCCGCGCGTTCTGAGCGCCGAACTGGTCGAACACCTCGTAGTAGCCGCTAGCAGATCCAATCTTCAGGCTGACCGTGGCGTCGGTCGGCGTGAGCGTGTCCGAGTCCATGAGCACCACGTACGTGAGCCAGGAGTTGCCGGCGTCCTCAGTCACCTGCCAGAAGCAGGGGTCGCCGTCGACGTAGAACTTCAGACTACTCTGCTGGCTCAGCAGCTCGATTTCGATCGCGTCGACAGCCGCCTCTATGGCGTCTTTCCGATCGCCGCTGTAGTCCGAGGGCGGGTAGTCCGCCCACTCCACGCCGTCGGTCTCGAGGGCCACGTCGCACCAGTTGTTGGACTCCACTTCCGAAACCGAGTCGTGGGCCACGATGGGGATGAAGCCGCCCGGAGAAGTGGCCGAGAGAAGATTGTCGAAGCGGCGCACCTCGTTGTAGGCCACTACGGAGAAGTCGTACGAAGGGTAGTCGACGAATCCCGCCCAGCAGGCCATCTCATGCATCGCCCAGGGTTCCGTCTGCCTCTTGTCGTCGTATTTGTCCCAGTCATGC
>JANQSC010000046.1 GCA_028284235.1 Opitutaceae bacterium | reverse complement strand
AAGTCCGCCTTCTCCGCCGTTGGCCGCCTTTCCCCCGACTACATCGTCCAAGACGGCGTTGTCCCCCGCTCCCAGCTCGGCGCCGCCCTCAAAGGAATCTCCGAACTCAGCGCCGAAGCCGGCCTCCGCGTCGCCAACGTCTTCCACGCCGGCGATGGCAACCTCCACCCGCTCATCCTCTTTGATGGCAAACAGCCCGACGGCCTCAAAAACGCGGAAGCCCTAGCCGGGAGAATCCTCCGACTTTGCCTGAAACTCGGCGGCTCGATCACCGGCGAACACGGCGTCGGAGTCGAGAAACTCGAATACATGCCGGACATGTTTACCGAGGACGATCTCGAGGCATTCAACCGCGTGCGCATCGCCATCGATCCCCACGAAATTGCCAATCGCGGAAAAATGTTGCCAGGCAAGGAAGCCCCCGCTTTGAGCCACAGCGGACCCCATCCGCTCGAGCAAGCCGGCGTGATCACCCGCATGTAGCCGCGCACGATGGAAACCGACACCGCATTCCTCGAGCCTAAAAGCGTCGCCGACCTCCAGTCGATCGTGCGCGACGCCGATACCGTCCACCTTTCTCGCCGCGAAACCCCCGTCTCCAATGCTACCCCTGTTTCGCTCGCTGCGTTCAACCGTATCGTCGAGTACCAGCCCGATGAATACACCATAACCGTCGAATCCGGCATACTCGTTTCAGACGTCCAGGCCGCTCTGGCCAAGGAAGGACAATACCTGCCCTTCGATCCGCCATTCGTCAGCGCCGGAACCACCATCGGGGCGGCTATCGCCCGTGGTCTATCCGGACCCGACAGCTTTCGATACGGGATCCTCCGCGACTTCATTATCGGCGTCACCTTCGTAGACGGCTCCGGCACGCTCGTCCACACGGGAGGGAAAGTCGTCAAAAATGCGGCCGGATTCGATATCCCCAAACTCATGTCCGGAAGCGGAGGCAGCTTCGGAGTAATCACCGAAGCGAGCTTCAAAGTGTTTCCCATCGCCCCCGAGAGAAAAGACATCGTATTTCCTTTTTCCCGTTTCGAAGAGGGCCACGAGGCGCTCGTCGCGTTAGGGAGATCCCAATTCACGCTCGACGCCCTTGACCTGCGTCCCGATGGACATCTATTCGTAGGACTCAGTGGCCATCACGGTTCCCTTGATTCCCGTATTGAATCACTAGAGACGACGATTGGCGCGCAATCCGTGGATATTCCAGAGGAATCAAACGAGACTCAATGGCCGCCCTCGTTGTCGCTCGAGCGCTTCCCCGACACCGGCCTCCTTTTGAAAATACCCATCGCCCCCCGCACCGTCGCCCAACTCGAAGACGCCCTCGAAGTTCACAACTCCCATCGACGGTATAGCATCGGCGGATACGTAGCGTGGGTTCATTGGACCGATGAATTCGAAACGCTTGAATCGATCCTGCAAACCCTCGACCTTTCCGCCCAAGTCGTGAGCGGTGGAACACCGACTCGGATCATAGGAACTAAGAACCAGCAGCCCTTCTACGATCGACTGAAAGCCGCCCTCGATCCCCAAAACAAGTTCCCCAACCTCTACCGGTAGCGGCCGACCTCCGGGCGGCCACCACCTCAAACGATACCATGCTCAGCCAGATTTCCAAAAAAGCGCTCGGACCCGAATTCGCCTCTATGAAGGAGCCGATCGAAGCCTGCGTGCACTGCGGCTTCTGCCTCCCGACCTGTCCCACCTACGCAACAATGGGAGACGAGATGAATTCGCCGCGCGGGCGCATCTTCCTCATGAAAGAAACGCTCGAAGGCAAGCTCGACCCCGCTTCGATCGATCCCTACATCGACAACTGCCTCGGTTGCCTGGCCTGCGTCACCTCCTGCCCCTCCGGAGTCGAGTACGGCGAACTCATTTCCCCCTACCGCGCTTGGTCCGAAAAGAAGCGCAAGCGATCGTTCTCCGAGAAACTGCAACGACTCGCCCTCCTTAAAACCATTCCCCACCCCAACCGCTTTCGGGCCGCCTCCAAAATCGCGACCGTATTCAAACCGCTCGCGCAACGCCTTCCCAAAGGCTTCGGGGCCATGCTGGAGCTCGCTCCCGAGACCCTGCCACCCAAACACGATTTCCAAGAACGCTACCCCGCGATCGGCGAACAACACGGCCGCGTCGCCCTCCTCTCCGGATGCGCCCAGCAAGTCCTCGCCCCGCGTATCAACCAAGCCGCCATTCGCGTGCTCAACCGCGCCGGCATCGAAGTCCTCGTACCCAAAAATCAAGGATGCTGCGGATCACTCGCCATGCACATCGGCGAGTCCAAGGAAGCCCGAACTGCCGCCGCCCGCAATTTTGACGCCTTCCCGGACGATGTCGACGCCATCATCTCCACCGCGGCCGGCTGCGGTTCCGGAATGAAAGAATACGGCACCCTCTTCGCCGGGCAAGATCCGGAAATCCTCGAGGAGGCCCGAAACTTCGCCAGCAGAGTCATCGACATCTGCGAGTATCTCGATCAGATCGGCTTCACGCCGCCCGAGAACCAAAACGCCGCCCCTCAGACCGTCGCCTACCACGACGCCTGCCACCTGGCCCACGCTCAGAAAATTCGCTCGTCGCCGCGGAAGCTTCTTCAGTCCGTACCCGGACTCACCCTCTTGGAACCCGCTGAATGGGAAATCTGCTGCGGATCCGCTGGCAGCTACAATATTGAACATCCGGATACGGCCAAAACGCTCGGAAAGCGCAAAGTGAAGAACCTCGCCGCCACCGGAGCCGAAATCGTCGCCACCGGAAACATCGGCTGCCTCACCCAAATCGAATTCCACTCGAAAGACCAAGCAACGCCTCTACGCGTCGTCCACACCGTCGAACTCCTCGACGGTGCTTTTCAGGAACCGCGAATGCACGCGAATAGTCACGAATAAGCCCAGATTGTAAGATATTCGCGACTATTCGCGTGCATTCGCGGTTTCAAACAACACTCCGTCCTACTCGCTCTACGGACGAAAACCCTCCAAAAAATTGAAATAGACTGACGGGTTTATTCGTGTAGGTTCGTGACATTCGTGGGAGAAAACAAATGAACGCTATTCAAGAAATCAAACGCCTCGCCTCGCCAGTCACGCGGCCCCAAAGCCTCGCCTGGCACCACAACCACCTGTGGATGGGATCCATGGACACCAAAACCGTCTATCAAATCGACCCGGAATCCTGGACCGTCCTCTGGGAAGTGAAAGCGCCCGGCGTCCCCTTCGGCATGGTCTCCATCGGCGACGAGCTTCGCGTCCTCTGCGGCGAGACCGAAGAGGACTACCGAATCATCCGCCGGCTTATCCCCGACCGCGGATTCGACACCGTATTCAAACTTCCCTGCCCTGACGATACCGGATCCCAGCTCGGCTTCGACGGGTCCAACCTCCACGTCAGCCAATGGTACAACAAAAAGGTCCTGACTCTCGGAGAAGACGATCAAGTAATCCGGTCCGTCGACTCCCCACACGGGATAAGCGGCCAGACGATTATCGACAACCAAATCTACCTGGCCACCACCGACGCCGAGGAAACCGACGAGTACTTCCTCACCCGGATCGATCCCGCCACCCAAACCGCTACCGACATCGCCACCATCGCCTTCGGCGCTCGGGCCCTCGCCTTCGACGGCCAGAACTTCTGGACCAACGACCGCGAGAATCACGAAATCGTCTGCTTCCAGCGGCCGGACTAAACACCGACTGCACTACAATTCTGGATACGTCGTCATCGCCCGGTACATCTCGGGCAGCACGGCTCGCACCTCTTCGCTTTCAATAAAGGGAGCGATTTCGTCGCTGCCGTTTGGTTCACGACCTTTTTCGGAAACAAATTGCTCTACCGCGGCCTCAATCTTCTCCTTCGCCTGCCAAACACCACTGGGCGAATAGGCGATTCCACCGATCCTCGCTTGAGTTTTCGTGCCCCACAATGGGTCAATCGGTTCATCGATAAATGCAAGTTGGCTACCCGAAGTAATGAACGTCATTCCGCCCGTCACATCGTTTTCAGTCATCTTGCGAAAACGCCGTAGCACGTCTTTGCTTAGCCTTCCATCTGAGAATTGACCGAGTTCTGAGAAATCTGAAAGTAATCGCCCATCAGATTGTTCATCGAACGCCTCCCATGCTTCCCTGATGAAATCGCTCGATCGCATCTTGACCTTTTTCCGAAGTCTAGAAAGGGCTATCCGAAAATCGGCCTCGGTAGCCAACACACCCTCCTTAGTAACCGACAACCAGTCATGAGGTTTAAGCATCTCCATTTCAGCGATTGCGTACTTGGGGTTCAAATACAGGAAATGACTTAATCGATTTACTCTCTCCACCCACGCCTCAACATCTCCAGTAAATTCCATCGAATTCGACTCCGGGCCCGCTTCTTCACTGAGCACATCCTTTGATGCCTCACCAGAAAGTTGCTCCTCCATAGCACGTTCCACCCTACCGGCGATCTCCAGTTCGAGCGAAGACACAATCAAACGTTTCGATTCCAAATCTGGGATCAATCCCGCAAGGGCTTCGATCTCCGCCCGACTTTTGGCAATCCGACCTTGCAAGATCCATATATACACAGTCGAAATAGTGACTATTCCAAAAACCAATATGTGGATACATTTTCTCATAACGCGCCTACTTTTCGTCGAAATCGACAAGCGTCGTCATCGCCGCGAATATTTCCTCATACCTATCCGTATTGAATTCGAGCTTGCCTGAATCGTCTTCCAAGCTGACGAAATCCGTCAACTCCGAGCTATCAACTGGCAGTCGTCCTTTTTCCTTTTCGAAGGTTTCCAACGCGGTTTCTACCGATCGCCACTTTCTACCCCCAGGATGACTACTACTCCCCGCTGAGATACGCGGGCCTACATAGAAATCGTCCTCCCATATAGGATCAGCGGGCCGGGCCTCGTAGAGCAACTTCGAGTTTGGGCTTCGCCGATTCGGATAGTACTGACCCAACGTCCCCACATCGTATCGCTCAAGTATGGCAGGATCGAACGACTTTTCTGAGTATTCGTAGAGATCCGTTGCCCGTTCAGGCATAGCGCCGTCCGACGCTTCCAAATAGGCTCGAAACGCTTTGGCGAGAGGCTGGGTCATCTTCTGTTTACCTTTCTGCCTCAGGCGAGCCAATACCAATCGATAGTCCGCCACCGTCTTCAGCTCGTCACCCTCGACTACATCGAGCCAGTCGCTTGATTCCAGCATATCCATTTCAGGGATACGCAACTCCGGATAGAGAGAAGCAAAGTCTATGAGCTGTGTTACCCGAGTTACCCAACTTTCGAGTGCTGCCTCCATTTCGAGTTGAGTAAATCCGTGAAAGGCAGTCTCCTCTATATTCGAAGATCCCGCGATACTTCGATTATCTTCATCCTGCGTCTCCAATTGAAGGCGCAGCGAGTCGATCTCCGAATCCAACGAGTCCGCAGTTCGCTGCATTGCCCGCAGCTCGGACAAATCAGCTCGCACACCCTCTAAGCGTTCCAACTGATACCAAACCGTTCCCACCGCGCACGCCGCTAGCGCCGAGGTCCACCCAACTGTCGCCTTTGTTGTTTTCATAAGTGTCGCCAAGCCATGCCAAAGCGATCCGGTCGAAGTCACAGACGTTCCGAGCGAAGCCACCTCGACAATCGTCCCCGCAAGCCCTACTGGCGCCGACAAGGCCGCTTGGCCCGAAACCGCTACGCCCAACGCGACTGCGCTTGACCGGATCCCTCTCCCCCCCAATCGCTCGTTCAACCGCTCCAAAGCCCGATTGACACGCATGCGGGAAGCGTCCGCGCTCGCGTTCAATCGCTCGCCAATCTCGGAAAAACTCAGCTCGTCGAAGTAACGCAAGCAAATCGCAGCGCGATCGTCCTCTCCCAAATCGCCAATCGCCTCGTCCAAAAGGGGACGCGCGCGCTCCCAGTCCATCGATTCCCCGCCACCCTCTCGTTCTATTTCGTCCATGCGTACCGCCTCCTCTTCCCGTTTTTGACGACGTCGCTCGGACCGCATCGCATTCAAAGCCGCGAATCGAGCGCAGCGATAGAGCCAACCCGAAAGAACCACTCCTTCCTCCAATCGCGACGCCTCCCGAGCCAGCGTAATGAAAACCTCCTGACACACATCCTCCGCCATTCCCTCGTCGCCACCGACCTGCCGAAAGGCCACCGAATAGACCAGTTTCAAATACCGTTGCACGATCTCCGCAAAAACCCCCTCCGAACTTCCGCGTCGAAACGCCTCCAGCAACTGAACCTCTCTATCCATCGTACATTCTATAATAGCCGACCCACCACAAAACCGAACACAAGAATGCGTATTTCTTTGAGCGACACCACACATCCGTCTTAGCTAGTCCCCTCCTACGTCCGTCTTCGTCCCAGCCTTGCTGGAACTACGTCGAGACAAGTCCGGAACGGGTGTCACGCAACGTTTTTCTCGAAGGGTCGCTTGAGAGCAGCAGCTTAAAGTAAAGTCAACGAATCAGCGATTTTGGCGTAAGATACCGTAGAGTCACCCAAGATCCCGACTTTTTGTCCCTTTTCTGTCCTCTATTTCTCGGACCTGATACTATTGCCAATACTGTTTCATCATTGAACTACCATCTTAGCCAAAACGGGGAGTTCAGACATCATCAATTAGGCCATAAGGCGCGCTCAAGCACACGCCGTAAGGGGCGCCTAGTTGTCTGCAGAAATATTCTCCAACACGTTCGTCAACTCGGAGTAATCTTCATTAAAACAACAGAGCGTCGACTATACGCTTCGTTACATACGGCGTTGGTACTTTGACCTCGCTATTGAACATCACCAACACTGCTGAATCTGTCTCTGGAAATATCCAAAAGTCGAGGGCGAAGCCACGCGTACTGCCACCATGCATGTAAATCTTCCTTCCCTTGTACTCGGAGACGAACCAACCGTAGCCATAGCTAACCTCGTCCAAAAATTTCAGCTTGAATGACGTCTTTGCGCGCGCTTCCAGAACTAAATTCCATTTCTCGACGGTTAACAGCTTCCCTTCCAAAACTGCATTCGCCCAAATCTCCATGCCATTTGCAGAAGTATAAACAGAGCCGTCGCCTCTCAATACACTAGTCAAGCTCTGGTCAGCGACGACAAACTCATCTCCTCGATACCTGTGCCCGAACGCGCGATCAGGGATGGAATTTAAACCAGGTTGATAAACTCGAGATCCATTCATTCCCAACGCTTCGAATATCTCCTCGCGAACAAATCGATGGTATGGCTCCCCGCTTGCCTGCTCGACAATTAATCCCAACAGAACGTATCCGGTATTACTATACGCCCATCTGCTTCCGGGTTCGAAATCCGGTTCAGCGGTTTTACGCAGCATCTCCAAGAAATTGTAATCAGTAAGCTGCAGCGAAGTCCCATTCGGTATCAGGCTTCCATAATCCGGCAAACCAGACGTGTGCGTTAGAATCTGCTCGATAGAGATTGAATCCCAGTATTTGGGAGCATCCGAAAAGAAAACGCTCAGTTTGTCGTCGAGCGACAGATTGCCTCGCTCCACTAGAAGCATGATCGCTGACGAGGTGAACTGCTTGCTTATCGAAGCGATTCTGAAGTTCGTTGAAGCCTCGCATGGATCCTCTTCCCCTATTTTCTTAACACCGTAACCCTGCTTGAGAATGGTTTCTCCATTCCTTATAACCAAAACTGAAGCCCCAGCGGAAGGAGGCAGCAGGGAATCGATATCCTCAACATTTCCCCATCCACATACAGAACTGACTATTCCTAATCCAATGATAACAATCTTTTTTTTCATAACCAGTTATCGGGTCATTGATTACGTATCCTAAAATCTGGAACGATCACTCACTGTTGATATATTTTCAAAAACCGTGACTAATTACTCTCCGTGAACGTGAATGCTTCGCCATAGACTATTCCGCAACAACAAAGCCATGCAACAGAATTAGGCATTGAGCTGCATTTTGGCCCATGAAAATAGGGGGACAAGGCCTGTTTCGGCCAGTTGCTGAAACCCCGATAAAACACAATTCATACAATTCCGCTACATAAACCGGTGCAGTTACAACCGAGAGGGATTAATTGCGGTAACCAACGATCTCGCAGTTGTCCCTAACTTGGCCCTTTTACAAGTCTAAGTTATTGATGATCAGCTAAACTTGGGCTGCCCCTGTCCCTAAGGGACAATGGGTTTACGAAGTTGTTTTACCCCACCCAGGCCCGGGCGTTTTGGAAGAGTCGCATCCAAGGCGAATCCTCGCCCCAGTCTTCAGGCGCCCAGCTCAATTGGGTCGTGCGGAACACGCGCTCCGGATGCGGCATCAAGATAGTCGCTCGGCCATCCGCGCTCGTCAGGCTCGTGATGCCAAAGGGCGAACCGTTCGGATTGAGTGGATACATTTCGGTTTCCGCGTGGTGGTTGTCGACGAACCGAGCCGACACCAGTCCGGACCCGTTGCACGCAGCCGCGACCTCCGGGCTCGCGAACTCCGCTCGTCCTTCCCCATGCGCCACCGCAATCGGCAACACGCTGCCTTCCATTCCCTCAAAAAGAACGCTCGGGCTCTCCTCGATCCGCACCGAAACGAGCCTTCCTTCGTAGCGTTCGCTTCGATTCTGCACGAAATGCGGCCAGTGGTCGGTCCCCGGGATAAGGGACTTCAAGTTGCTCAGCATTTGGCATCCATTGCAGACGCCCAGCGCAAAGGTGTCCTCGCGAGCGAAAAACGCTTCGAATTCCGTGCGGGCCCGCTCGTTGAACAGTATACTCTTCGCCCAGCCTTCACCCGCTCCGAGCACATCGCCGTAGCTGAATCCGCCACAGGCAGCCAATCCTCGGAAATCCGACAGCGACACGCGGCCACTCAGAATATCCGTCATGTGAACGTCGATACACTGGAAGCCCGCTCGGTCAAAGGCGCCGGCCATCTCCACTTCTCCGTTGACGCCTTGCTCGCGTAGAATCGCGAGCCGTGGCTTCGCCGCGGAGGAGTGAGGCGTGAAGGGTGAGGAGTGAAAATCGTAAGTGATTTTTGGGGTGATGCCGGGATTTGACAGGTCTTGGCGGAGGGCGTGCTCGGACGCCGCCGACTCCGGATTGTCCCGCAAAGTCTGCATGCGGAAGGTCACGTCCGACCAAATCGCCCGCAGCACCGAAAGCTCCTCCTCGTAGATCGACTGTCCCGCCTGGGTAACCGTTATCTGGTGACGCGTGTTCGGTCGCCCCACAATACTTGAGCACCCGTCCAGGCCATGATTTTTGAGGACTTCAAACACATCGGCGAGATCGTTCCCTTTCACTTGGATGAGCGCTCCCAGCTCCTCCGCGAAAAGCGGCCCAAACGCGTCCCCTTCGCTAAGAACCTCCAAATTGACTCCCATGTTCCCGGCAAACGCCATCTCCACTGCGGCTGCGAACAAGCCCCCGTCGGAACGGTCGTGGTAGGCGAGGATTTTCTTTTCCTTTCCGAGTTCCTGGATCGCGTTCCAGAAATTCCTCAAGTCTTCCGGACTGTCCACATCGGGGGTCACCGCGCCCGTCTGGCCCAGCGTTTGTCCCAAAATCGAACTGCCCAGTCGGTCTTTTCCTCGACCCAGATCGATTAGTATTAGACTCGTATCCAGATTTTGGACAAGCTGCGGCGTGAGTGAAAGCCGTATATCTTCGCATCGAGCAAATGCGGAAACGATGAGCGAAATGGGAGCGGTGACGCGCCGCTCGCCCGACTCGCCCTGCCAAACCGTGCTCATACTCATCGAGTCCTTGCCCACCGGAATGGTTACTCCGAGCGCCGGGCAAAGTTCCATGCCAACGGCCTTCACCGCCTCATACAAGTCCGCCCCGTCGCCCGGCACAGACGGCGCCGCCATCCAGTTCGCGGACAGATTGACACCTGTCAACGGACCCACTTGAGCCGCCGCCAGATTCGTCAATGCCTCGCCAACCGCTAGTCTAGCGGAAGCGGCCGCGCTGTTGACCGCTGTCGGCGTGCGCTCGCCGATAGACATCGCTTCGCCGGTGTATCCATCGAATGAAGACGCAGTCACTGCGCAATCCGCGACCGGCACCTGCCACGGTCCTACCATCTGGTCCCGATGGATCAAACCCGTCACCGTGCGGTCGCCGATAGTGATGAGGAAAGTCTTGTCCGCGACAGTCGGATGCGACAGCACGCGTCGGGCCGCTTCCTCCAGCGAGATTCCTTCCAAGTCGAGCGGCACAAGGTCGCGTTCCAGCGAAGTTTCGTCGCGATGCATCCGCGGCGGTTTCCCGAGGAGCACTTCCAGCGGAAGATCGATGGGCCGGTTGCCGAAATGCGGATCGTCCAGCACGAGCTGACGCTCGTCGGCCGCCTCCCCGATAATGGCGTACGGACAACGCTCGCGATCGCAGATCGCGACGAACGCGTCGATTCGGTCGCTCGGGATCGCCATGACATAGCGCTCTTGGGCTTCGTTGCACCAAATCTCCAGCGGACTCATACCCGGCTCGTCGTTGTGGACCGCCCGCAAATTAAACCGCCCGCCCTTGCCCGCGTCGTTCACCAGCTCCGGCATTGCGTTGGACAAACCGCCCGCTCCGACGTCGTGGATGAACGCGATCGGATTCTCCGATCCCAGCGCCCAGCAACGATCGATCACTTCCTGGCAGCGGCGCTCCAACTCCGGATTGTCGCGCTGCACGCTGGCGAAGTCCAAATCTTCTTCCCCTGACCCGCTGTCCATCGAGCTGGCCGCGCCTCCGCCCAAGCCGATCAGCATCGCCGGCCCGCCAAGCACGACGAGCTTGTCGCCCGCGTTCACGACGCCCTTCTCTATGTGCTCGCGGCGAATATTCCCCAAACCGCCCGCCAGCATGATCGGCTTGTGGTAGCCACGAATTTCACTCTTCACTCCTCCCTCTTCACCATTCCCCTTCCCTTTCACCGGAACGGACTGCTCAAAAGTTCGAAAGTAGCCGAGAATATTGGGGCGGCCGAATTCGTTGTTGAATGCCGCGCCGCCCAACGGACCTTCGATCATGATGTCCAATGGCGAGACGATACGGTTGGGCTTTCCGAATTCCGTTTCCCAAGGCCGCTCCGCGCCCGGTATTTTTAAATTGGATACCGTAAATCCTGTGAGTCCCGCCTTCGGCTTCGAACCGACTCCGGTCGCTCCTTCGTCCCGGATTTCCCCGCCGGATCCTGTCGCTGCGCCCGGGAACGGGGAAATCGCCGTGGGGTGGTTATGCGTCTCCACCTTGCAGAGAATAGCGATATCCTCCTTGCAGGCGCCATACTCGTTGGTTTTCGGATCCGCAAAGAAGCGATTGCCTTCGCTTCCCTCGAACACGGCCGCGTTGTCCTTGTAGGCCGAGAGGATTCCCTCGCTGCGCATTTCGAAGGTGTTCTTGATCATCTTGAAGAGCGACTTCTCCTGCGCCTCCCCGTCGATGTCCCAGCTCGCATTGAAAATCTTGTGACGGCAATGTTCCGAGTTCGCTTGGGCGAACATCATCAACTCGATATCGTTCGGATCGCGGCCGAGCTTTTGAAAATTCTCCACGAGATAGTCGATCTCGTCTTCCGCCAGCGCCAAGCCCAGCGATTGGTTCGCCTGCGCCAACGCCTCACGGCCTCCGGAAAGAACCGGAACGGACGAAAATGGCCGCGGCTCCTCGTGCCGAAAAAGCGCTTCCAAGTCCTCCGGTCGGTCGAACACCGATTGCGTCATTCGATCGTGCAACTGCCGGTCGAGCGCATGCATCTGCGCTTCAGACAAATCCGCGCCGCCCAAGTCGATGGAGAACGCAACCGCCCGCTCCACGCGCTCGAGTTTCGACAAACCGCAAATTCGAGCGATATCCGTCGCCTTCGAGGACCAAGGGGACAAGGTCCCGGGACGCGGGGCCACCACGCGCAACAATCCCTTGGGCGTGTGTTCCGCCAGCTTCGGGCCATAGGTGAGCAGCTTCTCGAGAATCGCTTGCTCGTCGTTCGACAGCGGTTCGGAAAGTTCCGCCACATGCACGAACTCCGCGTACGCGTCTTTGACCGGCACTCCAGCGGCGGTGAGTTCCGCCAGCAGTTTTTTGAGTCGAAATTCCGAATGGGAAGGCGCGCCGCGTAGAATGATCATTACGCAAGGCAAGTTGAGAACTTCCCTCGGACCCGGCAAGCGCGGAATCTCTTAGAAAGTGTCTGACAAGTCAGATTTTTATCAGCTCTGTCGTAGGGCCTTCGCTCTTGACGCGGCGAAGCTCGTAGAGCGAAGACGGTTGCGAAGCGCCGCGTAGGTTTGATGCCGGGTCACACTCGCGGCATGGCGCAAGCGCCAGCCCTACGTTTTCGACATAGCAAACGCTCTCAGATGTTCCACTTTCCGACCGCAAGTCGACGCCCTCTTAAATCAACGGCAACGAAACGCTGGACCCGGTTTCGGCCGACCGCATTCCCGCTTCCAAGATCTCTTGGGCGTCCCGCGAGAATTCCGCCCGGCAGAGCAAATGCGGAGTCACGTCGCGCAGCAGCACCTCCGCCAAATGCGTCGCCGAATTGGCCATCCACGCCTTCGGCGTCGGAACCGCCACTTCGGATCCCTCCGGATCGTCCTGAGTTGCCCAATACAGTTTTCCATCGCCATGCGGCTCAACCAGCAAAGTCCCTTTGGAACCGTAAATCGCCGTCCCGTAGCTCGTTAGGTTTCCCACTTGCGTCCACGAAGCGGTCGCGGTCGCCATTCCTTTGGGATACTTCATTGCGATAATGCCATTGTCCTCGACCGACAGAAATTCCTTGGCCTGGCCGCCGGCCATTCCGACCACCGACTCGGGCATTCCCATCAACGCCGCCGCCAAAACCGCGCCGTAGCAACAATAGTCCATCATCGCCCCGCCGCCATTAAGCTCTGCGTCGAACAGCCAATTGCAAAAATGCTCCGAACACCCGAGCTCCTCAGGTCCGCAATGAGCCGCCCGATAGGTCACTCCTCGGAGCTCGCCAAGCATTCCGTCCTCCGCCATCTGCAACGCCCGCTGCAATTGCGGCCACCAAGTGAACGGCCAGTTCACGATCAAGTGGACCCCGTATTTCTCGGCCGCGCCCAGCATCCGGTTGGCGTCCTCCAAACGCGCCGCCAGCGGTTTTTCAATCAAAACGTGCAAGCCCCGCTCCATCGCTTGTACCGCGTAGTCCGCGCCCTCGCGATTGCTCCCGAACACGTAGGCCACGTCCAGTTGCTCGCTCCCGAGCATCGCTTCCGCGGATTCGTAAACCGGCCGACTGTAAGTGTCCGCGAACCGGCTCGTCAGCGCAGGGGTCGGGTCCGCCGCCGCGACCAGCTCCATATCCTCGCACTTGGCAGCCGCATCCGACTCGCCCCAAACATGGTCGTGACTCAACCCCAACACCCCGATTCTCAATGGCTCGCTCATATCGCTCGCCAAATTTGCGGATCCGCCGCCGCGCTGCAATCGTTTCCTCCCATCCCGCTCCCCTCAACCTTCAAATTGTCTTTCTATCGCACTCGCATTCGCCTACCGTCCCCCCGTGAAAACTACCCCTTCCTTCATCGCCGCCCTTCTCGCCGCGTTCGCCCTAACATCGTTCGCTTCCGCCCAAAACCAGCGAGCGCCGACGCCCGCCCCGACCACTTTGCCCGGGGCGAAAACGGAAATCTACAAAACCATCGGCGACGTCGAACTGCCCTTGCACATATTCTCCCCCGAAGACGGCGGCGCATCCGATTCTCGCCCGGCCATCGTCTTCTTTTTCGGCGGCGGCTGGCGCAGCGGCTCCCCCGCCCAATTCCAGCAGCACTGCGCCTACCTCGCCTCGCGCGGGATGGTGGCCATCACCGTCGAATACCGCGTATCCTCTCGCCACCAGACCAAAGCCGTGACCGCCTTTCAAGACGCCAAGTCGGCCATGCGTTACGTACGGGCCAACGCCAAACGTCTCGGAATCGATCCCAATCGCGTCGCCGCGGGTGGTGGCTCCGCGGGCGGCCATCTCGCCGCCGCCCTCGGGACCATCAGCGCCCACGACGATCCAAACGACGACACATCCATCAGCGCCGTCCCCGACGCGCTGTGCCTCTACAACCCCGCCGTGGTGCTCGCCTCAATCGAAGGGCGATTCGAGTTGCCGCAGGACCGAGCCAGCGGGTTGCGCGAACGACTCGGCGTCCCCCTGGAATCCCTGTCGCCCTTCCACAACATCGAGCCCGGCCAGCCTCCCGCGATTATCTTCCACGGCGAAGCCGACACCACCGTTCCCTTCGAATCCGTCCAGCTCTTCTCCCAAAAATCCCAATCCAAAGGCAACCGCTGCGAACTGGTCGCCTATCCCGGTCAACCGCATGGATTTTTCAACTACAAGAAAGAGAGTCCCGCCAACTTCATCGCCACCGTCACCGAGACCGACAAATTCCTGAATTCGCTCGGCTACGTGAAAGGCAAGCCCCGCGTCGAAGCGTTTCTAAAGAAAGCGGACTAGAAAGACCACCAGCGACCACTCCACACCCCGAACTCATGACCCAGAAAGTCACCTGCCTATTGCTGGCCGTCCTTTTCGCCACCGCCGCCCTCGCCCAAGGCGAACGCCCCAACATAGTCCTCATCCTCGCGGACGACTTCGGCGTGGGCGATATCCAAGCCCACTATCCCGACAACAAAATCGCTACCCCGTACCTCGACCGTTTTAGCGACGCCTCCAAACGCTTCACCAACGCCCACAGCAACACCGCCTGCTGCACGCCTTCCCGCTACGGACTGCTCACCGGCCGCTACGCTTGGCGCACGCGTTTACAAGAATGGGTGCTCGCCTGCTACGAGCCGCCGCTCATCCCAAAGGAACGGCTCACGCTCGCGGGATTCCTACAAGAGAATGGATACGACACCGCCTGTATCGGGAAATGGCATCTCGGGTGGAATTGGGCCGGCGACCAGCCAAGCCACATGGTGGAAGAGCGAAACGCGCTCAAAAACTTGAACTGGGACTTCACCCAGCCCATCGAAGACGGCCCCATCACCCGCGGTTTCGACTACTACTTCGGCACGCACGTACCGAACTTCCCCCCGTTCACCTATATCGAAAACGACCGCGTCGTCGTGCAGCCGTCCGAAAAATACGAATACGATCCCAACGAAGGCACCGTTATGCCGCGCGGGTTCGCCGGCTCCCCCATCGCCCCCGGATGGCGCTTCGACCAGATCCTCCCGGAAATCACGCAGCGGTCCGTCGCCTACATTCACGAGACCGCCAAACGAAAAGAGCCCTTCTTCCTCTTCTTCTCCATGACCTCGCCCCACGAGCCCGTCGTCCCGTCGGAAAAATTCAAAGGCGCCAGCGGTATCGCGCCCATCGCCGACTTCGTCATGGAAACCGACTGGTCCGCCGGTCAAGTCATCGAGGCAGTCGACAACGCCGGAATCGCCGACAACACCCTCATTATCTTCACCGCCGACAACGGCCATTCGCACTACACTGGTCTCCAAGAACTCCTCGACGCAGGCCACAAACCCAGCGGGGAGTTCCGCGGCCACAAGAGCAATGTCTGGGAGGGCGGCCACCGCGTCCCCTTCCTCGTTCGCTGGCCCGGAAAAATAGCCGCCGGAAGCGTCAGCCATCAGATCCTGAGCCTCAACGACACCTTCGCGACCGTCGCCGATCTGCTCGGCAAACCCCTCCCCGCCAACGTCGCCGAAGACAGCCTCAGCTTCCTCCCCCAACTGCGAGGCGAGTCGCGGGCGCCCCTGCGCGACCACGTGGTCAGCCAATCTACCAGCGGCGAATTTGGATACCAAGAAGGGCCCTGGAAAATCGTCTTCCTCAATCAGCCCGGGCCGCTCAACAAAATCCGCGGCCAGCCCACCACCGCCGAGCTCTACAATCTGGATACAGACGTCGCCGAAACCACCAACGTCGCCGCCCAGCATCCGGAAATTGTCGAACGCCTCACGCGCAACCTGAAACACGTGATCGCCCGCGGGACCAGCCGCCCCGGACCCGCCCAGCCCAACGACACCCCGATCGACATCGAACGCACCCAAACCGAACGCTGGGGACCCGCTCTCTAGCCGCCCAATCCGCCCATGAACTACCGCTTCGCCCTCCTTCTCTCCTTCGCCGCTCTCTCCATCCCGACACTCTCCTTCCCTCAATCTAAACAACCCAACATCCTCTTCATCGCCGTCGACGACCTCCGTACGCAGCTCGGCTCCTACGGCGAATCACAAATCGTCTCGCCCAACATCGACGCCCTCGCCGCCTCTGGCACGCGCTTCAACCGAGCCTACTGCATGGTCCCCACTTGCGGCGCCTCCCGAGCCAGCCTCTTCAGCGGGCGACGCCCCACGCCGACGCGATTCGTCCGCTTCACCGCTCGAATCGACGAAGACGACCCCGGCATCGTTCCCCTGCATCAACATTTCAAGGACAAAGGCTACACAACCCTCAGCCTGGGAAAAATCCTCCACTTCCCCGCCGACCACGCCGACGGCTGGAGCGAACCGCCGTGGCGACCCAACCGGGACGAGCGCGGATTGCAACCCCAGCCAATCCTGGGCTGGAAGCCGCCCGCAAACGAGGCAGAGCTGAACGAGCAATCCGACAAGAAGCGGCCTCCTTTCGCTTCCTTCGACGTCGCTGACGCCGCCCTCGCGGATGGAAAAGTCGCGAGCGAAGCCGTTCGTCGTATCCAAAACCTCGCCACGCAAAACGATCCCTTCTTTCTCGCCGTCGGCTTCTTCAAACCCCATCTACCATTCAACGCGCCGAAAAAATATTGGGACCTTTACGACGACGTATCCATCGATCTCCCACAGAACTACCACCCGCCCGAGAACGCGCCCCAGGAAGCGATCCACTCGTTCGGCGAACTCCGATCCTACGCCGGCGTCCCCAAGAAAGGCCCCGTCAGCGACGCCATGGCCCGGACCCTCATTCGCGGCTACTACGCCTGCGTGTCCTACACCGACGCCCAGATCGGACGCGTGCTCGCCGCGCTCGACGACGCCGGAATCGCCGACAACACCATCGTCGTTCTCTGGGGCGACCACGGTTGGAACCTCGGCGAGCACACGCTCTGGTGCAAGCACTGCACCTTCGAAAACGCCATGCAAGCCCCGCTCCTCATCCGGACCCCCGACCAAGTCGCCGCCGGTCGCGGCAACGCCACCGACGCCCTCGCAGAATTCGTCGACATCTACCCCACGCTCTGCGACCTCGCCGGCATCGACGCTCCCAGCCACCTCGACGGCCAAAGCCTGCGTCCCGTCATCGAGAACCCCGAACTCCCCGGCAAAGGATTCGCCGTCGGGCGCTTTCGCAATGGCGACACCATCCGGACCGATCGGTGGCGCTACACGGAATACACTTCGAATGCAGACGCCGGCGATGGAGCCATCGTCGCCCGCATGCTCTACGACCACCACAAGGACCCCGACGAGAATCGAAATTTGGCTTCCCTGCCGGAATACCGATCCATCGTCTCCCAGCTTTCCCGCGACTTGAACGCCCGCAAAGGACGATAGCGACGCCCGCATTCGAATCGGAAATATCGCTTCCGCTGGATTGTCCTCTTGATTCCCGGCGGCGACTTGCTAATGAACGAGATCTCAAGAATCTCGTCGCATGCTCTCCAAACACACACTCGTCAGCCTCGCCCTCGCCAGCATCGCGCTGCCCTTGTCGGGTCAGAACCTGTACGAGTCCGCGCCGATCAACTACTACGACAGCGAAGCGGTCGACGCCATCAGCGCTTACTTTTCGGATACTGAAAAGGTTGACAGCTGGGAGCGGAGAGGTCCGGGGGGCTACCTCGAGGCATTCCTCGAAGCCTTCGACATTCCGGCTAACTCGCAGTCCCTCGTCTTCTCCAAAACCAGCCTACAAGCGAGTCGCATCCGCCCGGAGAATCCGCGCGCCATCTACTTCAACGACGAGATCTACGTCGGCTGGGTACCCGGCGGCGGGATACTCGAGATTTCCGTTCCCAGCCCGACCACGGGCACCAATTTCTACGTGCTCGACATGCAGAGCGACCGCCCCGAGCTCCTGCGGGAAAGCCACGACTGCCTGCAATGCCACGGTGGATCCTTCACTCGCAACATTCCCGGTCACCTCGTCCGCTCCGTCTACCCTGACCGAACCGGCCAACCCATTTTCAAAGCCGGCACCCAAGTGGTCGACCAAACCACGCCCGTCGCCGATCGCTGGGGCGGCTGGCTCGTTACCGGAACCGATTTCCCGCACAAAGGAAACGTCCTCTTCGACGAGACCGATTCCGGAGCCGCGTTCCGTTCCACTTTCGAATGGGACGATATCCCCAATCCCAAGTACCCGGTGGGTGAAAGCGACGTCGTCGCCCAACTCGTACTCAACCACCAAGTACAACTCCACACTCTCCTGGCCGACCTCACCCTCGCCACCCGGCGCGCCTTCCACGACCAGAAAGTCATGGACGAGCTTCTGAACCGCGACGAGCCCATCTCCGAATCCACGCAGCGTCGCATCAAGCACGCCAGCGACAAGGTTCTCAAGTACATGTTCTTCGCCGACGAAGCGGAGCTCCCCCGTATCGACATGGAACAGTCCGACTTCGCCCGGAATTTTCAAGAACGCGGACCCAGGGATTCGAAAGACCGATCCCTCTACCAGCTGCGCATGAATCGTCGCATGTTCCGCTACGCCTTCAGCTACCTCGTCTACACCGACACCTTCAACAACCTCCCCGAAGCAGCCCTCGACTACATCTGGCCCGAAATCGAGCGTATTCTAAATCCAATGACGCGCTACGAAGGCTATACTCACATCTCCCGCCGAGACAAAGCGGCTATCAAAGAAATCCTCCTCGACACCCACCCCGCCGCTAAGAAGTACTGGAAATAGTACAGGATTGTTTTTTTAACAGGATGCGCTCTCCCGTCTCTGACGGGATCGCTCGTTTGATGGTCCCGGGAGCGGGACCAACTTGATGCATTCGGACTGTGAAGGGTTCGATGGCGGTTTTGTTTGCCCTCAACTCTCGGTCCCGCGTACGAGCCGTCCCCGTTATCAAATCATCAAGCTCTCCCGCGGCAGCGGGAGATCAAACGAGCGACGCAGGAGCGCATCCTGTTTAAAACCCCCCTCTTCCCTCATCCTGTAATCCAAACCCATTCACAAGCCCCGCGCCCAAATTGTACAACGCTTTGCGAAATGAGTACAATATAGATTGCCCATTTGCGTATATCCTCGATCCTTAACGTTTCACTCTCCAAAATACCGTTTCATGAATTATCCCAAACTCCACAACGCGATGTGGCCCGGACTCGTCGGCAAAGGCGGCGACGAACCCGGAGCCGAACCCCCAATCAGCCTCGACCGAATGCTCGAGCTCACCGCCGGCGCCGAAGTCAACGGCCAGAAGTTCGAAGGCATCGACTACTTTCTCTTCCACCCCCACACCGACCCCGACGCTTCCGACGACGAGCTCAAGGCCATCGCCGACAAGATCGCCAGCCACGGATTCGCCGTCGGCTCCCTCGTTGCCCCGGTCTGGCCGGGCACAGTCGGCGACTCCGCCATGGGCGACGACGAGCAGCAAAAGAAATTCCTCGACGCGG
This sequence comes from Opitutaceae bacterium, assembly GCA_028284235.1. GTDB lineage: Bacteria > Verrucomicrobiota > Verrucomicrobiia > Opitutales > Opitutaceae > Pelagisphaera. The sequence continues at coordinate 23,463 of JANQSC010000046.1, read as the reverse complement.
TCGAAAAAGCCTGCCGCATCGCTCGCATTTTCAACGACCACGGCGTACGCCAGTACGGTGTCATCCGCATCGACTCCGCCTCTGGGGTCGAAGACTGGCACAAGGATCCCGTGGCCAATACCGCCCGCATCGCCGACACCTTCAAAAAGGCCGCTCAAATCGCGGCCGACAACGGCGAACGGCTCGCCGCCGAGGGCGAAATCTGCTGGGCCGGAATGCACTCCTGGAAAGACATGCTCAATCTCCTCGAAGCAGTCGGCATGCCCGAGTCGCTCGGCTTCCAGTGCGACCTCGCCCACACCTACCTCTACCTGCTCGGCTACAACGCCTCCGAGCACGCTCTCCTCCAGGAGGGCTACAGCGAAGAGGAATTCGACGCGGCCTACAAGACGATGTCCGACGCTCTGCGACCCTGGACCATCGACTTCCACGTCGCCCAGAACGACGGCTCCGTCCACGGAACCGGCTCGCACGACAAGACCGGCAAGCACTGCCCCGCCGACGACCCCAACGGCAAACTCGACATCGTCAAGTGCTCCGGCTACTGGCTGGAAGGGGCCGCCGAGCGCGGGATCGAGCACATCTGCTGGGACGGCTGCATGTTCCCCAACGCCATGCTCGAGACGCAAGAAACATGGAACACCATTCTCAGCTCCATGATCGACGTCCGCAACGCCCACGGCTGGAACGCATAGCAAGCGCGTATCCATTTTATCACTCCAACGAGAACCTCCAAATTATTTGATAGAACAATGGCAAACATATCCCTAGGAGCAGAAGTATACACCTGGTTCATGCGCGAAACAGGAGCCGCCTATGACAACAAGCTCGGGCACATGATCGAAATCGTCGAGAAAGCCGGGTTCGAAGGCATTGAGCCCATGCATTTCTGGATGGGCGACCTCACCGACCCCGCCAAACTCGCCGACAAGCTCGCCCAGCACAACGTCAAGCTGGCTGGCATCGCCCTCGTCCTGGATTGGAACAATCCGGAAGAAACCGACGACGAAATACGCCAAGCCGACGCAGTCATCGAGACCTTGAAGCAATTCCCCGGCGCCCCGCTCTGCACCGTGCAAATGCCCAACGGCCGCCACGACCTCGGGCAGCGCCGTCTGAACCTCGTTGCCAACGTCAACGCCGTCTCCCGACGCGCTCACGACGCCGGCCTCCGCTGCTCCTTTCACCCGAACTCGCCCGACACCTCAATCAATCGCACCGAAGAAGACTACGAAGTCATCCTCAACGGTCTCGACGCCAGCGTGACCGGATGGACGCCCGACGTCGGCCACATTATCAACGGCGGCATGGACCCGCTCGGCAAGATGAAAGAGTTCAGCTCCCTCATCAACCACGTCCACTACAAGGACTGGGACGGCAACCCGGAATGGACTCTAATGGGCGAAGGCAAAGTCGACTTCAAAGGCATCACTCAGTGGCTCGTCGACCAGGATCTCGACGGCTGGATCATCTGCGAAGACGAGGCGGACAAAGCCATCGAAGACCCCGACGGCGTCACCCTACACGACGGCGAGTACTGCCAAGAGCACCTCATGCCGATCATCAAAGGATAACCGCCAGACAAGCCAATTCACATCGAACCCTGCAGCAAACGAACTGCAGGGTTTTTTGTGATTTAACAGGATACGAGGGACAAGGGGGTTTAACAGGATGCGCTCGTGCCTCGCTCGTTTGATGGCCCCGTAAACGGGACCAACTTGATGGATTCGGGTTGTGAATGCTCCGATGGCGTTTAGGCTGCTCGAATGGAAAACGACTCTTTAACTGGGAAAATTATAGGTATCTCCTTCGAAGTTCACGATGAACTGGGAATTGGGTTTGTAGAGAAAGTGTATGAGAATTCTCTAAAGATCGCTCTCGAACAGGCTAGTTTCAGAGTGAGACAGCAAGTTCCAATTAAAGTAATGTTTAGGGGCGAGGCTGTTGGGGAGTATTTGGCCGACCTTGTAGTCAATGACGAGGTCATCATCGAACTGAAAGCGGTCAAACGGCTTCTTCCAGAGCATCAAGCTCAGCTGATCAACTATCTCAAGGCATCGCGAATAGATAGGGGTTTGTTGATGAACTTTGGTCCTTCGCGGCTAGAAGTTAAACGGGGCGACCTCAGCCTTGGCTAAAACCCATCAAGTTCTCCCGCGGTAGCGGGAGATCAAGTCAGCGATCCCGTTTCACGGGAGAGCGCATCCTGTTAAACAAAAACCCACCATCCCGTTAAAACCACCCAACCCATCCTGTCTCGACAAATCACTTGCCCAGCTCTCTCGCTCCTGATTTTCTCATTCTCCCTCGTTTTCAGGTTCATGTCGCCCCCAAAAACAGAAGACTCCCTATCCGAGTTCATCAAGAATAACGGAATAGTGAATACAGGTCAGCTCCTCTTCGACTGCATCCCCGGACTCCTGTTTTTCGTCAAAGACTCCCAGCGCCACTTCATCTACGTAAATCAAGAGCTCGCCGACTTCATGGGCCTCGCCAGTAAAGAGGAAATCGTCGGCCGGCCCGACTCCGACTTCTTCGCCGACGACATCGAGCAAAGCTACGCGGCCGACGACAAGCAGGTCATCGGAGAAGGCAAGGAAGTGAGAAACAAAGTCGAGCTCATCACCACCTCTCAGCGCCTCATCCAGTGGCACATCACCAACAAAGTTCCGCTCTACGACCGAAACGGCGCCATCTGCGGCCTCGCAGGCGTTACCCGCAAATTCGAAGGCAACACCAACGCCCTCCACCGCTCCGCCCTCGATCGCTCCATCGAGTACATCGCCGCCAACTACGCCAACGAGATCAAACTCAAGGACCTCGCCAAAGAATGCGGCCTCTCGCTCAGCGCCTTCGAACGCCATTTCAAGAAGAGCTTCCACCTCACCCCCATCCAATACCTCAACCGGTACCGAATCCAACAGTCCTGCGCCGCTCTCAGCCAGACCGACACGCCCATTTCCGCCATCGCCATGGACTGCGGCTTCTACGACCAAAGCCATTTCACCCGCTCCTTCCTCCGCGTCCTCCACACGACCCCCGCCGCCTACCGGCGACGCTACACCTGAATCCCCCTCCATTCGCGAACCCCCAAATGCCGATTTTATACCGATCATTGCAGAAATAGTCCTAGCCCCAAACCCCTCGTTCCCCCATAATTTACCCCGTTTTAGCCCCTTAGAGCCCAAACGCCGCCAAAAACGAAAACGCTCAGAATATGCAAAGCCAGTGGAACAGCGACGACGCCCGGAAACAGGGCGACGATCCCATCGCTCAACGAGCGTACACCCATGGCCTCTTGAAAAACAGCGCGGCGGACCTATCCCTGCTCACCACCGTCAAAACCGCTTCCACCGACGTATTCGGCGACAAACAGTCTCTCCTTTGGGTTTCTCATGGAAACGACCCCATCGCTTTTGACGCGGATCGTCTCAAAAAACTAGGCTCACTCGACTCTCTGACGCCCGACGCGCACGCCGAGCAACTCCGACTCTCCGCGGTCAAACCCCTCAAGCAGACGCCCGACATTGGCATCATCGCCCACGCAACCATTCCCGCCCAGTTTGTCGATCAAACGCGCTCCCCGCACACGCTCGCCCTCGCCAATCACGTCAACGCCGCCGCAATCGTCAGCGAACAATTTGACAGTCGCGCCGCCCTCGCGGCCAACGCCTCTGCCCATGCAATCGTCGAAGCGCTCAACGCGAGCGATTCCGCAACCCTGGAAGGTCTTTTCGTTCCCAATATCGGTCTCCTCACCTTCGGCGACGACCCCCAGCAATGCTACGAGCGTACCGTCCGGCTCAACAACGAGGCCCGAGATTACTTTGAATCTACCGGCGCCGAAACCGGATCCGAAACGACCACCCAAATCGACCTCGCAACGCTCGCGGAATTGAGGCAATCCGCCTCTCAGGACGCAGGACAGGCCCGTATCGCAATCCACGACGGATCCGCAGCCGCGCTCGCCTTCGCTTCGAACTCTGACTCGCCCAACGAACGCGTCACCGCCGAAAACGCGGGACTCGTCAGCGTCGGCCCCAGCAAATCCGCCGCCCAAGACGCGGCCCTCCGAACCCGGCACGTTTGCCAAGCCGCCCACCTCGCCTCGGCAAATGGAGGCCTCACCCCGGTCGAAGAGTCGGATCCCGTCCACTGCCCGCCGCCCTCCGGTCTCCTGCAAGGGAAAATCGCCCTCGTTTCTGGATCCGCCGCCGGAATCGGCCTCGCCACCGCCACCACGCTCGCGGAAGCCGGCGCCTGCGTCATCGGAGCCGACATCAATCCGGAAATCGAAGGTATCATGGAAGCGATCGGAGCGATCGGAATCGCCATCGACCTCACCCAGGAAGACCAGATCACCGCCATGGTCGAACGCATCGTCCGTTCCTTCGGCGGCCTCGACATCATCGTATCCAATGCGGGGATATTCACTGCCGGCGCCTACCTCGAGGACATGGAATCCAAAAACTGGGAACGCAGCCTCGCCGTCAACCTCACCAGCCACCAAGTCCTCCTCAAACACGCCATTCCCTTCGTCAAAAAAGGAATCGACCCAACCATCATTTTCATCGGCTCGCGCAACGTCAACGCGCCCGGAGCCGGGGCCGCTAGCTACTCCTGCGCAAAAGCCGCGCTCAACCAGCTCTGCCGCGTCGCCGCCCTCGAACTTGCGCCCGACGGCGTTCGCGTCAACATCATCCACCCCGACGCCGTATTCGACACTAAACTCTGGACACAAGAAGCGCTCGAACGCTCCGCCGAACGCTACGGACTCACCGTCGAACAATACAAGAAACGAAACCTTATGAAAACGGAGATCACTTCCCGCAGCGTGGGCAACACCGTCGTCGCCCTCGCCTCAAACGCCTTCGCCAAAACCACCGGCGCCCAAATCCCCGTCGACGGCGGCAATGATAGAATTATATAGAGAGTCGCCCACAGATTACACAGATTCACACAGATTTTGAATACACAATTTTAGCTCCAGAAACTCTCTGCAACCCACAAAAACCTGTGCATATCTGTGCAATCTGTGGGCAGAAACCATCCAGCATTCCAATCCCATGAAAAAGATACTCAACGACCCCAACAACGCCGCCGCTGAACTCGTGGACGGTCTCGTCGACTACTACAACGGCTCCGTCGACAAGGTCGGACCCGGCGCCATCGCCGTCAACAACCTGCCCGACGACAAGGTCGCCCTTCTCGTGGGAGGCGGCACCGGCCATGAACCCATCTACCACGGCCTCATCGGCCCCGGCATGGCCGACGGCGCCGCCTGCGGCGACATCTTCGCCGCCCCGCCCCCCAATGTCATCCTCGACGCCACTCGGGCCGTAAACAAAGGCAACGGCGTCTTGTATCTTTACGGCAACTACGCGGGCGACGTCATGAATTTCAAGATCGCCGCCCAGCTCGCCGCTGCCGAAGGCATTCGCGTCGAAACCGTGCTTATCTGGGACGACGTCGCCTCCGCCCCGCCGACGCAAAAGGAAAACCGCCGCGGCATCGCCGGACTCATCCCCATTGTCAAACTCGCCGGCGCCGCCGCTAGCACAGCCAAGGACCTCGACGAGCTCGTCAGCCTGGTCACCGCCGCTCGCGACAACACCCGCTCCATCGGCGTCGCCCTTTCCCCCGGATCCATCCCCGCCACCGGCAAGCCCACCTTCGAGCTCGATGAAGATTCGATCGGCATAGGCATGGGCATTCATGGCGAACAAGGTGTCGGTATCGAGAAGATGATGACCGCTGACGCCCTCGCCGAGAAAATGGTCAACCTCGTCCTCGCCGACGACCTCCCCATCGACTCCGGCGACGAAATCCTCCTGCTCATCAACAGCCTCGGCTCCACCACTATGATGGAATGCCTTATCGTTCTCAAGAAAGTGAAAGCCATTCTCGTCGAAAAAGGCGTCAACATCTACGACGTCCTCCTCGGGCCACTCGTCACCTGCCAGGAAATGGCCGGCATATCCGTCAGCATCACCAAACTCGACGACACCCTCAAACCCCTGTGGGACGCTCCGTGCTCGTCCCTTGGATACACAAAACTGTAAGCATTCGCCAAATCAAATGGTAGCGGCCGATCTCCGAGCGGCCATTTCAACCAAACCCCGTTTCATCCATGAGCAAAGAGAGCCTCAGTCCCAACGAAGTCAAAGAGATGGTAATCGCCATCGCCGACAAGATCATCGCCAGCGAAGAGCTTCTCTCCGAAGCCGACCGTCGCCTCGGCGACGGCGACCACGGGCTCGGCATGCAACGCGGATTCACCGCCGCCAAAGCCCAAGTCGAAGCCCTCGAACCCGCCACCGTCGGACAAGTGTTCTCCACGACGGGAATAACGCTCATGAGCACCATGGGTGGAGCCTCCGGAGCCGTCATGGGGATGCTCTACCAAAACGGCGGAACCGCCCTCGGCGATGCGGACACTTTCGATTCCGCCTGCCTCTCTACCTTCACCACCGCCGCCCTCGAAGGCGTCACCAATCTCGGCGGGGCCAAGCGGGGCGACAAGACCATGGTCGACGCCCTCGCCACCGCCCAAGAAGCCGCCGTCGCCAGCGCCGGCAAACCACTGCCCGAAGCCATCGCCGACGTCGCGGCCGGAGCAGTCGCTGGAATGGAGGCGACCAAAGAAATGATCGCCACCATGGGCCGCGCAAAAACGCTCGGCGAGAAATCCATCGGCCACCCCGATCCCGGCGCCGTTTCCGTATCCATAATGTTCACCACCGCCAGCGAATACGTGAACCAGTAGCGCCGACATTAACTGCCCACAGATTACGCAGATCGACACAGATTCATTCAAAACATCTGAGACAATCTGCGTAATCTGTGGGCAAATTCACCCTTTCCTAAACACCTAATTCCTAAAAACCTAAACACCTTTAAAATACAATGGCAGATCTAGACGATATCAGAGACGGCGACAACTTCGGTCTCAACACGCCCGCGGACACCAGCGCGTTCTACCTGAAAGGTATGAACAGCACGGACTGGGGCGTCAAAAACCGCATGTCGCGCATATTCAACCGCAAATCCGGCCGCACGGTCATGCTCGCGTTCGACCACGGCTTCCTCATGGGACCCACTTCCGGACTGGAGCGGATCGATCTCAACATCGCTCCCCTCGCCGAGCACGCAGACTGCCTCATGGGCACCCGCGGCATGATCCGTTCCTGTATCCCCGCGGACAATACAAAACCCATTTGCCTCCGCACCGACACCGGCACGACCATCCTCACCGAGATGAACCACAACGTGCTCATCGACGAAACGGAAGCGATCAGCATGAACGCCTCCGCCATGGCGGCGATGATCGCCGTCGGGGACGCCGCCACGGAAGCCTCGACCGTCGCCAACATCAGTCGTCTCGTCGATATCGGACAAAAGTACAGCATCCCGGTCATGGGCGTGACCGCCGTCGGCAAGGACATGGCTCGCGACTCCCGCTACTTCGGACTCGCCGCCCGCGTCTGCGCTGAAAATGGCGCCAGCATCGTCAAGACCTACTACACCGAAGGCTTCGAAAACGTCGTCGCTGCGACTCCCGTGCCGGTGGTCATCGCCGGCGGCAAGAAGCTGCCCGAAATCGAGGCCCTCGAGCTCGCCTACAACGCCATCCAATGCGGCGCCGCCGGAGTCGACATGGGGCGCAACGTATTCCAGTCCGAAGCCCCGCTCGCCATGATCAAAGCCGTCGCGGGCGTCGTTCACGACGGACTCAAACCGACCGAAGCCCTCGAGCTCTTCAACGAGCTCAAGAACGGCTAGTCAAAACCACAGTTTTTATACCCCTACTAAGGTCGGACCGAAAGGTCCGGCCTTTTCAATTTCGCTCGATTCCACTACCCGTTTCTGGGCTGAGCCAGCTCGATCGGAATGTACTTTATATATCGCTGATAGTCCTTGTCTTTTGACAGGATCGGAACTCCCCACTGAACCGAGCAAGCACAAATCTGAAAATCCGTATTCGAACCTTGGATGCCTCTACTCCTACAGAGATTCAAGAACCTCGCGGCCATAACGTACACGCTACTATCCATGGGTCGGTCCGGGAATGCCGACAGTCTTTTCGAAAAGGCCTCAAACGTTTTCGGTTCTCTAATTCCAGAAAGGACTTCCATTCGAATCGGTCCGATCATCTCAAGACGGCCCTCTTGAATCAAGTTGACTAGCTCGGAAACGTAATCTGATTTCGCTCCCTTTTTCTTTCGGAGCGCTTCCGACCAGACATCGGTATCGACCAGAACGTTCACTTCACGTTTCTCTGCTTCTTGTAGTCGAAGCTCGGGTCTTCCTCAATCGTTCCAAAGAAATCGAGCACCTTGAGCTGCTCTCTCCGTTGCACATACTCGGAAAGAGCCTCGTTCACGGCCTCTTTCTTTGTACGCATCCCTCCGAGCTTCATCGCCTTGGAAAGGAGTTTTTCGTTCAACTCGATGTTGGTCGCCATGTGCGAACCTTCGCACAAAACGCGCGTTCAGTCAATCACCCTTTGAAGTCTCGCAATGTAATGTCGACTAAGGGAGAAGGTTGAAGATCACCTTCCAAAACGTCTTTCCAAAAACCACCGACAAGACCCCCATACCAATGGTACCGAGTGCAACCGCTCCCCAATGTATCGAAATAGACTTCACCCAATACGTCAGAATAATCACGCAAAACCCAACGAACGCGCCCGCTAAAAACGAAAATACGGCTTCTTGAGCGCTTTCAACGAAAGGTCCTTTCTGCTCTTTATCTTCCACAATACGAATCTAGAATGTTGCCTGATTTAAACACGCCTTAGCGATCGCTTCCCGTCACCACGAAATTGTCAAAATAAGCGTATACAGTCTTGAAGTTTCCATCGGCGTCCACCGGGGCCCAATGGGGCTCGTGGCCGCCGTGAAACGTGCTGAAAAGGAATTGCTGGATGAGTGTGTCCTCCCCGCCCGCTTCTCGGAAAACGACATTCCGCGTTTCGACCACAGGCTTCCCGTCGACTGAGATCCGAGCATGTCCATTCGACTCGCCGGGATCGTTCAGAGACACCTGCAGCGAAACGCGGTGCCATTTACCCGCTTCGAAAACGGGCCCGTTCGACGTCTGTCCCACTCCGTACGTTCTGTCCTTGTCCTGATCATATAGATACGAGGCGCAATGCCCGTCCGGCTTAAATGTAACGCGAGCGCTCCAGCCTTCCGGGATACGCTCCCGACCGCCCGTTATCGGGCGCTTGGGACCCAAACCATGGAGCTTTCCACCTTTCACCCACTGGAAGTCCACGTCGAATCGGACATCGAACGCAAGCGTCGCCTGCGCCACGTTTACTCCCAGTGGATACCGCGCGGTGACCCGCTCGCTGCCTCGCTCGTACCCCACATAGGCAACCCGAATCGCATCCGAACCATCCGTCCCAGCGCTCGAAGCTAAGCGAATATGGCGATGAGCTAGCAGAGCGCCCGCTAGCCCCTCGTCGGCGCTCCGATCGAAGTCCTCTGTCAAAAGAACACGCTCATCGTCGGATTGCTCCGCCCAAGACTGGGCAAGAAAAAGCGCTGCCGTAATCGCGACTGATAGGATCGTCTTCATCTCTCTGGATAGTTTATCAAAGTCAGAAACAAGCTCCATCGTATATGAAGCCGCGCAATCCAAACTTGCAAGGGAACCTTAAAGAGCTAGGGTTTATACTGACTCTTTCGAAACACTGACTCCAACGCCATGAAACCCCCACTCGTCGCCCTTGTCGGTCTCGCCGCGACCCTCCTAGGAGGGTGCGTGACCCCTCCGCTCAACACGAGCGAGAACCGCGATCCCATCCAGTCGATCTTCGGGGCGGACGAGTCCGAGTTTCGTTTTCTCTCTCATTGCTATTTCGCGTCCTTCCCCGTTGGCGCATCCCAAGAAGTTCCCCAATCGACCGCGCTCGTTGGCCTGACCGATTCCGAGTTAGTGTTGGTCAAAGGCAATTTGAACACGGCTCGCAAAGACGAGGTCGTCAGGATTCCGATCTCCGACATCGACTCCCTATCGATTCCGAGAGAACTCCATGTCGCCCACGACGGAATGCTTACCGCCATCGTACTCTTTCGATGGGGCGATCTGAAAATCGACCCGATCAAGACCTCCGATCTACGCGACCTGCTGGAATTTGAAAACGTGCCCGAAGTCGAATCTTCCCGGAGCGACAGCGTGTACGCGATCACCGATTATCCCAAAGGTCCTGATGGCGATTGGGGGCCTGAGGACTTTGGAGCGGCCGACGGGACGAAGAGCATTATTGTCAATCCCTCTGAGCGCGTCCCAGGGGCCACATCCCAACCTTAAGAGAGTGTCTAGCAGAGCGAGGCAAATTTGAGTAACCTCGAACCACCCGCCCGTGTACTCTTGATCATACACAGATCATGAGCACTTCCCAACCGTCCGCTTCGCAGAAGCCGCTCCGGCTCTGGCCGGGGATCGCCCTTTTCATTCTCCTAGTTATTGGCCGCTTCATCGCGCCGGCCATCGACGCGAACCTTTTACAATACGGCGTCATGGGCTCCGTGCTCTGCGGATTCCTCATCGGGCTTTGGTGGTTGTTTCTGAGCCGAGCGCCCTGGTCGGACCGGCTAACGGCGGTTGGAATTGTCGCTCTTTCCATGGCAATCGCGACGCAAATGCTGCACGAGTCGATCGGAACGGGTATGATGGGCATGATGTACGGCATTTACGCGATCCCGCTCCTCGCCAGCATCTTTGTCGTTTGGGCAGTAGCGACTCGGAACTGGGAAAGGCCTGCTCGCCGAGCATCGATGGCCGCTAGCATCGTTGTCGCCACGTTTGTCTGGACGCTCTTGCGGACCGACGGATTCGACAGCGAGATGCGCAACGACTTCGCCTGGCGCTGGTCGGAAACCGCCGAAGATCGACTGGTATCGAGCGAGGCGACCGGCTCTACAGGTCAACCAAACGACTCCAGCGACCTTTCAAACACATCATTCTGGCCCGGATTCAGAGGAACGGATCGAAACAGCAAACTGAAGAACGCGACGATCGCCGCGGATTGGAAGGCGAGCCCTCCACTGGAACTGTGGCGTCAACCGGTCGGACCCGGTTGGTCCTCTTTCGCCGTCCAGGGCAATCTCGTATTCACGCAGGAGCAACGCGGCGAATCGGAAACCGTATCGTGCTACAACCTGCAAACCGGCGCTCTCGTCTGGAAACACGAGGACGACGCCCGATTCTGGGAAGCCAATGCCGGCGCCGGCCCGCGCGGAACACCCACGCTCAGCGACAGCCAACTCTACACGCTCGGGGCAACGGGCATTCTCAACGCGCTCGACGCCTCGACCGGCGCCCTACTCTGGACGCGCAACGCGGCGGACGATACCGGAGCCGCCATTCCCGGATGGGGATTCGCCGGCTCGCCTCTCGTCGTCGACAACAAAGTCGTAGTCGCCACCGCGGGCACACTCGCCGCGTACGACCGCGAAACCGGCTACTCGCTCTGGGTCGGGCCTGAAGGCGGAGATGGATACAGCTCGCCCCACTTGCTCACAATCGACGGTGTCGCCCAAATCCTCCTCGCAAGTCGATCCGGAGTCACCAGTGTATCCGCAAGCGACGGCGCGCTGCTTTGGGAGAAGCCGTGGCCCGGAGGCTCGCGCATCGTGCAGCCTGCCGTCACCTCCGACGGCGACATTCTTGTCAGTCGCGGCGAACGATCTGGCCTCGCTCGTTTCAAAGTCGCCCGCGAGGGAGGCGAATGGAACGTCGTTGAAAAGTGGAACACCAATCGCGTCAAACCGTACTTCAGCGACTTTGTCGTTCACGGGGAACACCTCTACGGATTCGACGGCAGCAACGTGATCTGCGCCGATGTCGCCACCGGCGACCGTCAATGGAAGGGCGCTCGCTACGGAAGCGGACAGCTCCTGTTTCTCGAAGACCAAGAGCTCCTGATCATCCTATCGGAAACCGGCGAACTGGCCCTCGTATCCGCAAAACCAGACGCCTTCGAAGAGCTGGCCCGCATCCCCGCGATCGAAGGCAAAACCTGGAACCATCCGGTCCTCGTGGACAATGTCCTTCTCGTCCGAAACGATCGCGAAATGGCCGCGTTTCGATTGCCGAAAGGCTCGCGCAAATAGGACCTATAGGTCTTATAAGTCCTATAGGTCCTATTTTCAAAGCGCCCAGCCAACTACCGGCTTCGTCCGTTGCTCATGATCTCCAGCGCCTGCGTCTCCAAGCGCTGCGCGACCTCCGGAAACTGCCGGTAAACATCGGTGCGCTCGCTCAGGTCGTTCTCGAGATTGAAGAGCTGCCACGGACGCTCGAAACGCTTGCCGCGCGGCGCCTCCCGGCCACCCGAGCCATTGCCGAGAATCAGCTTCCATTCGCCCGAGCGTATCGCGAACATAGCCCCTCCCGAATGATGGATCACCGGCGCCCGCTTCCAGCCTTTCTCCTTTCCGAAGAGCAACGGCGAGAAATCGAAACTGTCTTGAGCCGCCTCACGCGCGTTCGGTAGTTGTCCGCCCGCGATGGATACCGCGGTCGCAAAGAAATCGGTATGCGTGATCGTACGATCCGTCGCGCTGCCGGCCTTCACTTTCGCCGGCCAGCGAGCCAAAAAGGGAACGCGGTGCCCCGCCTCCCAAATATCGGCCTTCGTCCCCCGCAATACGCCATTCGCCGTATGGTTTCCCTCGTAGTAGCCTTGCACGGAATGATCGGCGACATGATCCGGTTTACTCGCATCTTGATAGCGATACATGTAGGAGCCATTGTCGCTCGTATAGATGACCAAGGTGTTCTCAGTAATTCCCGCCTCGTCGATTGTATCCAGAATTTTCCCTACCGTTTCGTCGACTTGAATCACGAAGTCGCCGTAGGGGCCGAGCCCGCTTTTTCCAACGAAGCGCGGATGCGGCAAAGCGGGCTTGTGAGGAGCGGTTAACGGGAAATAGAGGAAAAACGGTTTTCCTCCTTTCGCATGCTCCACGATGTAATCCGAACTCTTGTCCGTCAGATGATCGAGACAATCGACAATGGAAAAGTCCGATCCTAGCTCCCCTTTACGCAAGAACGCGGGAAACGACTGGGCCAGTTGAACTCGATTCGGTTTTCCCGTGATCTCGCGCCCTTCGACGTACACGTAAGGCGGAAAATCCAGTGAAGCGGGTATGACATATGAATAGTCGAAACCAATGTCCACCGGAGAGTAGTCTAGTTTCTTGGACCAGTCCCACTCCCCGTCGGTTTTCTGGAAGCCCAAGCCGAGATGCCACTTGCCAATCACCGCAGTTGCATACCCCTCTCTCCTCAAAGCCGACGCGACCGTGTCGCGAGTCGTTTCGATGAGCGGCGCCCCGTATCCATTGAGCACGCCGCGCGTCAGCGAACTCCGCCAGCAGTAGCGACCCGTTAAGAGGCCGTAACGGGTCGGCGTGCACACGGCCGACGGCGAATGCCCGTCCGTGAAGGTCATCCCTTCGTCGACCAGTCGATCCAGATTCGGCGTTGGGATCGTCGACTTCGTATTCAACGCCTGGATATCCCCATAACCCATATCGTCCGCCAAAATGAAAACGATATTCGGCTGGGATGCGACAACAGTGTTCGCGAAAGCAACAAGTGATGCAATCAGAAATGGGATCTTAAGATTCATGGGCATTGATACTGAGAAATTGATTTTAAACATCGCTCCTTGCAGTCGCTAGAGCCTCGCTACGCGAGTCAATAAGTTCCCCAACGCGTTGGGGAAATAGGTTTTCATAATTACTACTAAGACCTATTTGGTATCGCGAAGCGAGACCAACCCATTTGCCCGACAGGGCAACAAGCGAAGCGTTGTTAAAACTTCAGAGTTCTTTTATATAGATATTCCGCCAGCGGACTTCGAAGGGGCCTTTATCGTTCGGGATCTTGTGCACCTGGAATCCGAAGTGTCCGGACGCGTAGTTGCGGTGGAAACGCCTCATGTTTTCATCCGCTACTTGATTGCCGTTGATGAAAGTCTTGATGTTCGGCCCGTTTGCAACGATTCGAAAGTGGTTCCACTCGCCGTTTTTCATGTAGTCATGCTGGTTGACGCTTTTGTCCTTCGACTGAGGTTCTTGTGAAATCCAGCCAGTATCCATGCCTTCGCCGTAGACCCATCCAGACTGGCCCGGGCCGCTCTCGATTTCAATCTGCGGGCCAATGAAGTGGTTGTGCCCCCAGTTGCGGCCGCGTGAGCGGACTTGTATTCCTGAATTCAATCCGTCGTCGACTTTCACTTCGAACACGATCTCGAAATCCGAGTACTCCTTGCGGGTGACAAGAAAAGTATTTTCGCTGCCTACCGCGGTACGGCCGACGATCGCTCCATCCTCAACCTGGTAAGTCGCGTATCCATTTTTGGACTCGAAACCGGTCAGAGTCTTTCCATCGAACAAGGCCACCCAGCCCTCGCCTTTCGGCGGAGCGGCGATCGCAGTTAGAGTAAGGCCCAGCAAGACACCGAGACTGAGTAGTAGTTTATTTGTATTCATAATATTAGGTTGGTTTTCTTTAGGTTGCGTAGGTTGGTTAACAGGATGCGCTCTCCTGTCTCTGGCGAGATCGCTCACTTGATACCGTCCCGTCTTTGTCGGAACGGTAACTTGATTTTGAAAAATAATCATGTTGGTCCCGCTCGCGGGACCATCAAGCAAGGGAGGTACGACCGCATCCTGTTAAAAAATAAATATTCGTCTTTAAACTCAATTAAACTAAGGCTCAGCAAAACGCCGAGACTGAAAGTAGTCTAATTGTATTCATAATACTAGGTTGATTTTCTTTAGGTTGCGTAGGTTGGTTAACAGGATGCGCTCGTGCCTCGCTCATTTGATGGTCCCGCAACTGCGGGCCCAACTTGATTTGGTTTTCTTATATTGACCCATCAAGTAACCGCGAAGCGGTATCAAGTGAGCGACTGCGTCCTGCGTAGCTCGAAGAGCGAAGCAGGAGGCACGAGCGCATCCTGTTAAAAATAAAATGTACTCTTACGTGCACAATCAAAACAAGAATCCTGTTAAACTACCATTCAAGCGTCTTGTCCCCCGACTCAAGTTCGCCCGGGAAGCGATTCTCCGTTCCTTTCGTCTTGGTCAGCTTGTCGCCTAGTTCGTGACGCCATCGCTCCGCGGCTTTCGAGAGCTCCGCATAGATTTCGGGATACTGGTCGATCACGTTGCGCGTTTCGCCTGGATCGTTTTTGCGATTGTACAATGCGAGTTCCGCCTGCTTCGCTTTCGAGCTCTCGGGGAGCCCTCCCGTTCCGCCCGGGCGTCCTTCCAGAGAGTTGTACCGATGCGGGAAAACGAGCTTCCAGTCGGCGTTACGGATCCCTTGTAGCTCGCCGCGATGAAACAGCGGATAATAGTCGTGAGGAGAAAGCGCTCCGCGTTCTCCAAATACGAGTGGGGAGATGTCCTTCCCGTCGATTTTCAGCTCGGGCAAATCCGCTCCAATCATCGCAGCCACCGTTGGCAGAATATCAACAGTCGCCGCGAACTCGTCGCAACTGGTATTCGCCGGCACCTTGCCTGGCCACCAGAAAAGCGTCGGCACGCGCACGCCGCCGTCGAAGGTCGTCTGCTTCGCCTCGCGATACGGTCCCGCCGAGCCGGCATGGTCGCCGTAGGTGTCCCAAGGGCCATTGTCGGAAGTGAAAATCACCAGGGTATTCTCCGCGATTCCGTTGTCGCGCAACGCGTCAACCACCATGCCAATCCCATGGTCCAGCTCCATCATTACATCGCCAAAGAGCCCGGCGCCGCTCTTCCCCCGGAACGCGTCGCTAACGTAGAGCGGCACATGCACCATGGAGTACGGTAGATACAAGAAGAAGGGCTTGTCCTTGTTGCGGTTGATGAACTCCACCCCGCGCTCGGACGCCCAACGCGTGAGATGCTCTTGCTCCTCGCCCGTGACACTAGCGTCGATGACCGTCTCGTTCTCAACCAAGGGCAGATCGGGATAGACTTCGCGACGCTTCGGATCGTCGTCCGCGAGTCCATGATACCTCGGATGCCAGGGCCACATATCGTTGGAATAAGGAATGCCGTGATACTCGTCGAAGCCCTGGCTCGTGGGCAAAAACTTCGGGTGATGCCCCAAATGCCACTTCCCGTAGATCGCCGTTGCGTATCCTTTTTGCTTACACAACTCGGCGATGGTCGTCTCGTCCGGGTTGAGCCCAGTCGTAGCCTTCGGGTTGTAGGCGCCGAGAATTCCTAGGCGCATGCTCAGCGCGCCGGTCATCAACGACGCGCGCGACGCGGAGCACACCGGAGCGCTCACCATGAAATCCGTGAAACGTCGCCCCTCCACCGCGAGGCGATCGAGATGAGGCGTCGGGTAGTCGCGAGCCCCGAACGAGCCGATATCCGCGTAGCCCATATCGTCGATAAAAATGAGAACGACATTGGGTTGGGACGCGCCGGCGACGGACACAGTCGACAGAGAAAACAGGAATGATAGAATCAGTAATTTCATAGTTGGAGTTAGCTTAATAGGGAACGAAGTTTAAATTAACAGGATGCGCTCATCCGCGACGCGAATTCGCTCGCAGGATCTCCCGCTGTTGCAGGAGAACATGATTTTTAGTCGCCATCCTGTTGTCTCGCTTGCGAGACATCCTGTAGCCTCGACTGCGTCGGGGCGTATCCTGTTAAATAACACTTCACCCATCGACTCGTGTGAGCATCAGTAGTCGAAACTCCATGACTTGCGAACCGGGCATGTCAAGCGCGGCGAGCGTCAGGGTCCCTTTGCCTTTTTTCAAATCGATCACGCCGAGGTCCATCGTCTTGAAATCTTTCACGTAAGACTCTTTTCTTGGGTCCCGGTCGTTTTCCCCGCCTCGAAGCGGAGGGTCATGAGCCTCGGAAATCTTGCCTCGCAGAGAGGCATCATTGAAACTTAGCTCGATAGTCGATCCAACATCTTTTTCGGGGCACGCGTACTCGATCTCCACGCGGTACTTGCCGCTCGCCCCCACTTCCGCGTCCCAAGTGATCGTGTCGTCCGCATTCACCCAATTGCGAAAGAACGAGCAATTGGGGAACCGGTTGGAGCGCTCGATCGCTCCATGCGCCGTGCCGTCGCGAGCCGGGATTTGCGTGTATTTGAAATCTGGATAAGCGATAACAAACGGTCTGTCGTCCTGACCATAGCCCTTCATTGCCGTTCGCTTGTATCGATCGATCGCGGCTTGTAAGCGTTTCGCCACGTCCGGCTTCTCCGCCGAAACGTCGACGCGTTGCCCTGGGTCCTTTCGAATGTCGTAGAGCCCGCCGTCATTGCCCAGTCGATAGCGTTGGTTGCGAGCGCTGATCTTTTCCCCCCAGCTGCTTACGAGAATTCGGCTCTTCCACTCGGGATTCGCTTCTAGCAGAAGGGGCTTCAAACTGCGTCCATCCAGTCGCTTCGTATTGACCGTCTCAATGCCCGCCAAGTCCGCCAAAGTCGGGTGCAAGTCGATGGCCGCGCCGATTGGCTCGATCACCTTACCCGCTTTGATTTGCGCGGGCCAGCGAATGTGCATGGCCGTCCGCAACCCTCCCTCGTCAGTGGAACCCTTGCGGCCTTTCATGTCCCCATTCCAGCGGACGCCATTGGGGCCGTTGTCGTGGAAATAGACGACGATGGTGTCGTCCGCTATTCCCAACTCGTCGAGCTTGTCCAGCACGCGTCCCACGTTCCAGTCGATGTTCTCGCACATCGCCAGGGCCGCTCGCAAATGGCCCATACGCTCCTTCTCCGGTTCGCGATTGCGCATCACGATTTCCTTGTCCTTGAAGCGGTCCCAGTATTCATCCGGCACCTGCATGGGCGAATGCGGCGTGTTGTAGGGAATGTAGGCGAAGAAGGGCTGATCTCGGTTCGCCTCCATGAATTCCATCGCTTTGTCGGTGAGGTCGTCTACAATAAACCCTTCGCCTTGCACGATCTTCCCATTGTGTTCCAGGGGCGGGGAAAAATAGTCGCCCCAGTGCCCCGAGGCGAAGCCATAGTACTCGTCGAATCCGCGCCCATTCGGATGGTAGGGGTACTGCATGCCGTTGTGCCACTTCCCGAAGGCGCCCGTCGCGTAGCCCGCGGCCCGAAACGAGTCGGCGATCGTAACCTCGTCCAAGTCCATGCGCTCACCGCCCGCCGATGTACTATAGACACCACTACGAGCATGATAGCGACCCGTCAGGAATTCCGCCCGTGTCGGCGAACAAACCGCGCAGACATAGAATCGGTCGAAGCGCACGCCCTCTTCCGCCAGCGAGTCGATATGGGGCGTGCTCAGGTTCGTGTTGCCATTGATGCTGACGTCGCCCCAGCCCTGGTCGTCGGTAAGAAAGACGACGACATTCGGCCTGTCCGCGGCAAACACGGATAGAGACAACAGGAGGGTAGACGCTAATGATAGAAACTGTTTCATGTGTATTTTGTTTAACAGGATGCGGTCGTTCCTCCCTTGTTTGATACCGCGCTGCGGTAACTTGATGGATCTAAACAACCCAAATTCTCATCAAGTTTCTGCGTAGCAGAATCAAGCGAGGGATCCTGCAAAGCGGGAGACCGCATCCTGTTAAACTTAATTCTCGAGATTCTGGTTGATCCTGTGCAGCCGAAGGGCATTGGGTAAGACGTCAAACGGTGGGAGAAAAGCGTCCATTAGGACACGTGAAGTTTACCGAGTAAAGTCTCCTCTTGGACGAGAAATTGACACCGTTCCAATAAAGGCATCTCTTTCCCCCATTCCCTATCGCGAGCCAGTCACCTCACATGGAAACGCAGCCCAACGTAGTATTCGTATTCGCCGACCAGCTTAGGCGCCAAGCCGCTGGATTCGGCGGTGAAACCAATATCGAGACCCCCGTTCTCGACGCCCTCGCCCGAGAAAGCGTGGATTTCGTCAACGCCATCTCCGGAACGCCCGTCTGCTGCCCCGCCCGAGCCTCGCTCCTCACGGGCCAATACCCGCACCACCACGGCGTCATTATCAACGACGTTCCGCTCGATCCCGAGGCAACCTCCATGGGCAAGCTCTTCGCCGAAGCCGGCTACGACACCGCCTACATTGGCAAATGGCACGTCAACGCAAACGGCCGCGGCTCGCCTATCCCCGTCGAACGGCAGCACGGATTCCAATACTGGAAAGCGCTCGAATGCTCCCACGACTACAACCAGTCCTACTACTTCGAAGGCGACAGCCTGGAGCGGAAAACCTGGGACGGCTACGACGCCGTCGCCCAAACCGACGACGCCATCGCGTATCTCAAAGCGCGGGCCAAACAAGAAAAGCCCTTCCTCCTCACTCTCTCCTGGGGACCGCCGCACGACCCCTACGAACAAGCGCCCCAGCGCTACCTGGATCGAATTGATCCGGATACGATCACATTGCGCGAAAACGTGCCCGCCGCCCACGCCGACGAAGCGCGGCGACTGTTGCACGGCTACTACGCCCACATTCTCGCCCTCGACGACTGCCTCGCCTCAATCCTGAAAACGCTCGATTCGCAAGGCCTCGCAGACGACACAATTTTCGTATTCTGGTCCGACCACGGCGACATGCTCCGCTCCCACGAAGAACTCTTCAAGCAACGCCCCTGGGAAGAGTCGATCCGCGTTCCCCTTCTCCTCCGCTACCCCAGGCGCTTCGGACGCGACGGGGCCCAGCCGCGCACGTTCATCAACACCCCCGACCTGCTGCCGACCCTTCTCGGTCTGTGCGGTATCGAAATCCCCGACTCCGTGGATGGTTCCGACTACTCCCAGCACATCGCGGAGGTGGTCGAAGCGGCCGGAACCGACAACGAAGCGGGGCGATCCGTGGCCCCGCTTGCTGACTGCGCCTTGCTCGCCTGCCAATCCCCCTTCGGCCAGTTCACCCGCGACGTCGGCGGTCGCGAATACCGCGGAATCCGGACCGAGCGCTACACCTACACCCGCGACCTCGACGGGCCCTGGCTCCTCTACGATAACGAAGCCGACCCCTACCAGCTCAACAATCTCGTCGACGAAACCGAACACCAAACTCTAGTAACGGACCTCGACGCTCAACTCTCTCGAACGCTTGCGCGCCACGACGACGCCCTCGTCCCCGGCGAACAACTCCTGCAACGCTTCGGCTACTCCGACGACGTCGACGCAACCGGCACCATGCCCTTCACCGAAGACTGGGACCCGGAGGAGTGAATTGGAACGAGTTCCTCCGCGACCTCGGCGTCCTCCGCAGTTCAAGAACTTTCTTGTCGTTCTAAACCGCAGAAGTCGCGGAGATTCTGGCATCGACGGTGGCTGCCAAGCGGTCCGCAATTCGTTTAAGTACGCCAACCGATACGGCTCGCTCGGCGATCGAGCCCTACCTTATTCGACATACTAGACACTCTCTTCGAAGCCTACTGGCTCCACAAAGTGGAGACACCCATTTCCTTCCGCAGGAAGGAACTAGCGAACGCCTGTGAGCGATGTCAAAAGCTCCTCGAACGCTTCGGCTACGCCGAGGACGCGGAGATTCTGCATCAAGTATTTGAATATAGGATACACGACTGACCTCCAGATGCAAAAAGGCCGGGTTGCCCCGGCCTTGGATCCTGGTCCATTTGATCTTCACTCGAGTTGGTCCCATTCACTTCATCAATGTAGATGTTTGATTGAGAGCCATTCGATTCTCTACCGCGCCAGACGCGCGTGGGACTCCATCAAGGTCATACTAGCTCGATCTCCAACAACGCGTTCTCAAGGTCCGTAAACAGTGATCTCTTTTATAAGAAAATCGAGCGATCCAACCGGTGTCGTCCGAAACCGGATTTTCGAGATCGCGCCCAGGCCTTCTAGATCGACTGACGCGGTCGAGTATCCATTCATGTGATCGGCAGTCGTCTCGAAAGCGACGACCCACGAGCTGCCGTTATATACTTCCACGAAACCCGCAACATCGGAGTACCCCCCAGATTCGCAAAGCGGTAAGTGAAACTCAGAGTCCCATCCGTCACCTCGGACGACAATTCCCGTTGAATCTGCACGCCCTCGTAGCCATATACATTCGCGTAATGGAAATCTAGGGCGGAATTGTATCTCACAGATGCCGTACTCAAATTTCCCACAGTATTCGTGTCGTCCCAGTTCCCATTCCATCCGCTGCCGCCGCGCCAATTGTCTGTCTCGAAATCATCCGAAGCGACTACCGTCTCCACGTCAATCTCCATGGTCGCGTTCGCGGACACTTCGCTGTCAAATACAGCTACCTGTATTATTTGGTTCACCCCGACGTCCCCCGCCGCGGGAGTTCCGATGACCGATCCGCTAGTAGATACCGTCACCCAAGACGGACCCGGTGTCTTCGCGAAGGTAAGCGTTCCGGAGCCTGTGTACGTTACCGCGTTCGATATGTCCGCGCTAAAGGAGCTTCCCGGCATAACGCTGCCCGCATGGAACGGATCCTCACTGGAATCAGTAGTCGATAGAATTTCCACGGCGAAAGTCGCTGTGTCCGAAGAAGTTCCCGTAGTAGCCATCACCGTGAACGTGTTGACGCCTATCGCTGTCGGCGGACCCGTGCCCGAATAAGAACCATCGGTGTTGACGATCAGCCAATCGGGTCCGGAAACCTTGGAAAAGGTAACCTGGGCGCTCGGAGGTGCGGACACCGTGTCGGCCAGGCATCCGGAGAAGCGGGTGTTGTACATCACCGAACCCTCCAAATACGAGTCCGCCCCAAAGGAAACCGTCGGCGCGACATCGATATTGAGCGTTGCAGTCTTGTTGATGCCCGCGTGGTAGACGCGTACCGTAAACGACTGCATCCCGGAATCATCCGGCGTGCCGGAGAGCGAACCGTCGGTGCCAACATCAAGCCAGTCCGGCCCGGAATCCTTGTAGAACGAAAGCGACAGAGTGGGATTGCTCGCAGCCACGTCGTCCGCAATGCTGCCGGAGAACGGGACATTCCACACCGCTCCACTTTCTGAAAAGGGATCCGACGTGAAATACCAATTGTCTTCTACGTAGATGCTGAAGGTCGCGTCGACGGCGCCCAGCGACGGATGGCTCATCGTAACCGTCCATTGCTGCTCGCCGGTCGTCGCAGGCGTGCCCGAGAGGGACCCATTGTCCTCTATCGTTAGCCAGTCGTCAGAGCTCGGGCCGGATAGTTTCGAGAAAGTCATACCCTGCGTTCCCACGCTGCTAACGACATAATTGGAAAGGTTGTCGGTATACGGGGTGTTCCAGGTCGCGTCCGCCGGGTCCGAGGTGAGACTAGCGTTGTGGCCAGTCGTGATCCTGAGCGTCGCGTCCACAGGCGAGATGGACGAATGCTCCATTCGAACTATCCAATCTAGCCGACCGGCTGCCGTAGGAGTGCCCGATAGCGTCCCGTCCTCCGCGACTTCCAGCCAGTCGTTGGAAATCTGTCCCGAGACCTTCGAGAACGTCAGGTCGGACAGCGCGATGCTGCTGCTCACGAAGTCGGCCAGACTGCCGTCGTAGGCCGTGTTAAACAACGCGTCGCTCGCGACAATCGGGTCAGAGGTGAACTCGGCATGGTGATTGACCGTAATGCTCATAGTCGCCTCGTACTCCCAGTCAGCGCAGCTGACCTTCACAATGAAGGTATTGATCCCGACGTCCGCGGCGCCCGGCGTTCCCCCGAGCGTTCCGTCCGCGTCGACGGTCAACCATAACGGGCCGGACACCAGCGAGAACGTGACATTGGCGTAGTTTGTGGGATTCCACACGCGATCAGCGATACTCCCGTCGTAGAAGACCCCTGCCAAAGCGGCCGGCTCCGCGAACGAGTCCTCGGTGAAGTAGAGCGGCCGTTTCCGGATCGTGAGGAATCGCGCCGCGCCCGCCGGAATGTCGATCGTTACTCCCGAGCCCGACACCTCACTGTCCAGAACGCCCAGGGGCGCGTTCTGAGCGCCGAGCTGGTCGAACACCTCCCAGTAGCCCGTCGCCGAACCCACTTTCAGGGTGGCCGTCGCGGCTGTCGGCGTCAGCGTGTCCGAATCCATCAGCATCGCGAACATGAGCTTGTTGCTGTCGGCGTCCTGCGTCACCTGCCAGAAGCAGGGGTCGCCATCGACGTAGAACTTCAGATTGCTTCGCTGGCTCAGCAGCTCGATTTCGATCGCGTCCACGGCCGTCTCCAGGGCGACTTCCCGATCGTCGCCGTAATCCGAAGGCGGGTAGTCCGCCCACTCCACGCCGTCGGTCTCGAGGGCCACGTCGCACCAGTTGTTGGACTCCACTTCGGAAACCGATTCGTGAGCCACGATGGGGATGAAGCCCCCCGGAGAGGTGGCCGAGAGAAGATTGTCGAAGCGGCGCACCTCGTTGTAGGCCACCGCGGAAAAATCGTACGAAGGGTAGTCGACGAATCCCGCCCAGCAGGCCATCTCATGCATCGCCCAGGGTTCCGTCTGCCTCTTGTCGTCGTATTTGTCCCAGTCATGC
>JANQSC010000018.1 GCA_028284235.1 Opitutaceae bacterium | reverse complement strand
TGTTAAAAAATCTCGTTAGGTTTTATAGGTTAACAGTGATCTCTCCGAGATCAAATGCCGCGATGCGGCAACACGATCGCTTCGCGAACAGGATCGTCTAGTTCGTTCTCACATTACAAAAGCGTAATTCGGGCGACAGCGTTTCGTAATTTTCCCATGGTTTAATGGGCGCATACCAAACGGAGATTCCAATCTCCACTTCCCTTAAAGACCGAAAATTAAATCTAGGAGACTTACAAAAATGAAAATCAAGAACACAGTTGCCGCTATCATCATCGCCATCGCCGCTTCAACCGCTTCCAATGCGGAAGTCGCCTCCAAGGTGACCCCGATCGACCGCCCCGAGCCGGAAAACATCGTCGCCCGAATGATCTCGAATCATGACGAAAATCGCGACGGCGCTCTCGACAACGCCGAACTCGCCGCGTCGATCGAAAGCCTCTTCGACCACCGCAACCAGGTTGTACGGGAACGACGCGACGCCATGGTCGCCAAGGGATTCATCGCCGCCGAAAAAGCCGACAACGGCTTCATCACATTGACGCCGATGCCGGACGACGCAGCCGCTTTTCTCATCAACGGTCACGATAGCAACGACAACGACGTGCTGGAAGCTGACGAACTGCTTGCTTCGACCCGCGACTTTCGCCAGCTCAATCTCGGCTACCGCCCCGGATTCGCCCGCGAATCGTAGCCTCAAAACAAATTTGTCAGTAAGGGGACTTAGGCCGGGAGCGACTATCGCTCTCGGCTTTTCCGTTTTGTACAGCAACCTACGTAGGGCCTTCGCTCTTGTCTCGGCGTAGCTCGTAGAGCGAAGACGGATGCGAAGCGCCGCGTAGGTTGAAGTTTTCACTAGTTCCGCGGCATGGCGCAAGCGCCAGCCCTACGAGCTCGTATTGAACAATCTCTCACGAAAGCCTCAATTCACTCGCTCGTGACGTAACTCCAAATCGGACCCATATCGATACACTCGTCGAGCAATTTCGCCATCGCGTCGAACCGGCGCTCCTTCCGTTCCGACCAGTCCAACGAGTCCCAACGTATCCCGGAAATTCCAGCCGCGTCCATCAAACGGCGTCGCATGCAAACCGAATCGAAAAGACCATGCAAGTAGCATCCCCAGACGGAACCTGATTGAGTGCCAACCCCATCCATCTCTCCCGAACCCAATCGCGCTTCGAGCAACGGCAAACGCGTTTCCCCGCCCACCCAGTCGCTCTCTCCCATTCGAATTTCGTAGCACTCCCAACGATTCCCCTCAAATAACGCCTCGCACCGAACCACTGTCTTACGATCGCCAATACGAGTCGTCATCGGGAGCAAACCCAATCCCGAAACTTCGCCCCGCGTCGCGCTCAAGTCTCCTTGATTGCGAACCGACCGCCCCAGCATCTGATATCCCCCGCAAATGCCAACGACAGGCACGCCTCGCTTCGCAAGGTCGCGCAATGGCTCGACGAATCCCCTCTCGTGCAGCCACACCAAATCCGCCAACGTATCGCGCGAGCCGGGAAGCACAACCGCCGCAGCCCCCGCCAACTCCTCCGGACTCGTTACCCAGCGAGTGGATACTCCTTCGTCCTCCAGCCAGGGCGTTGCGTCCTGCGTCTGGGATACGCGTGGATAACGGATCCAAGCGACAAACGGTTCGTCCGCAACCGGACGCGAGGCGCTCAACGAAAAGCTATCCTCGTCCTCGATCCGCAGATCGTCTCGCCACGGAAGCGTACCCAAGAATGGCAACGACAGTCGCTCCTGGAAATGGGGTTCCGCGTCCGAAAAAATCTCCGGATCCCCGCGAAAACGATTGGCGAGAAACCCCAGGCCGCGCGCTTTCATGTCGTCTCCAAGCAACTCCCACGTTCCCACAACTTGGGCGAAAATCCCGCCGCGCTCCACATCGCCCACAAGTATCCACTTTCCATCGACATATTCAATCGGCCGCAGATTGGCGACATCCCGATCCATTAGATTCAATTCCACCGGACTCCCCGCTCCCTCGATCACCAGAACGTCGCAACGGTCCGACCACCCGTCCAAGGTGGCGCGGACGCAGTCCCAGGAATCCTCAATCTGATCAAAGTACGATCGTGCGTCCACCGACGTCGCCACATTTCCCATACGAATCAATTGGGAACGATTCTCACCGGAAGGCTTGAGCAGGATCGGGTTCATCTCCGCCACCGGGCGCAGTCCGCACGCTTCCGCCTGCACCGCCTGGGCCACCCCAATTTCACCGCCCTCTAGTGTCGCGTACGCGTTGTTCGACATGTTTTGCCCCTTAAACGGAGCCACCCGAACCCCTCGTTTTCTCAGCCAAGCGCACAATGCCGTCGCCACCCAGCTTTTCCCTGAGTCGGACGAGGTTCCCAGCACCGACAGCGCCTTCACAACCGCTCCCACGCCCTCGCTTTGCTCCCCAAAAAGCGAGTCGTTTTCGCGTTCATCGCAATTAGCGAGACGATTCTATTCACCTTCCATTTCCTCCGTTTTCCATTTCGGGGCTCAAGGCGATCAGCTCGCAATACCCGAACGAGAACGCATGTCCCGGATCGGTGTAGTTGCGCTCGATCACCGGGGCCTTTTCAAAACGCACCTTCTTCCCGAAACGCGGTCCGCCATACACGAAGGTGTGGAACTCCCCGTTCTCGCCGCATGGATCCACGCACTCTGGCAAGTCCCGCAGAAACTCCCGATCGTACTCCCTCCCGGCAAACTCCATCCCCAATCGCCGCGTATCCACGCAAACAACTACTGCGCGGTGACCCGAATCGATAAACGCTTCCGCCAGCACCCGCGTGTCGCTTCCCCAAATCGGATAGACGCAAGGCAGTCCGGCCTTCCCGTGAAACGAGTCCCTCCAATCGCGAATGTCCTCGAGAAACAAATCGCCATAAGCAATGGCCTCGACTCCCTCGTCGCGGAGCTCGTCAAACGCTCGGGCATGAGCGTCCTCGTAAGTCGTCCCATCACCCACCAACACCTCCTTGAGCGGCAAACCCAGTCCCGCGCATTGCTCGCGTAGCAAGCTGCGGGAAACGCCGTGCACGCTCACGCGTTCGTCCTCCCGCAAAGCGGTCAGCAGCGAGACAACTTCATGCCCTTCGTCCAGAGCTTTCGCCAATGTCAAGAGACTGTCCTTCCCACTGGACCATGAAACCGCGATTCTCATAAGATTTCTCTAAGAGACTGTCTCTACGTCTCCTCCCGCTTGCGACGGAATAGACGCCAACGTATCTCGTCGCCCCCATTGGCGCTCTGCTCTTGCCGCGACAACTTGAACAACAAGTCCGAAAGACGGTTCACGAATTTCAATATACACGGCTCCACCGGATCCTCCCGATTCAAAGTCACCAACCGCCGTTCCGCCCGGCGTATCTGCGTTCTACATACATGGCACAACGCAGAAATCTCACTCCCGCCCGGCAATAGAAAGTACTCGGTGGTCGAAGGAAGCGTTCCTTCAATCTCCGCCATCCAGTCCTCCATCCACTCTGCCGAATCAACTGGGAGGGGAACCTCTGGTTTCCTCTCGACGGCGCTCGGAGTCGCCACATGCGACATCAAATTCATCATTTCCGTTTGGATACGGCGCAACCCTTCCTCCCACGGGTGGTCCGCGGACAAACGCGCTCGAAGCAAGCCCAACGCGCTGTTGGCTTCGTCCAGTTCCCCCAGACATTCGATCCGAATGTCGTCTTTGTCGACACGCTCGCCCCCGACAATGCCCGTTTTTCCCTTGTCGCCCGCTTTGGTAGAAATGTTGCCCTTGCTCATAACGCTTACTCCCTATCCGAACTCCGCAACCGCCCGCAAACTCAATCCTCGAAACGCCCCTCCCATTTCAATTTAAACCCAGTGGCGAATGCCCAATAGAGCACCTCCACGGGCGATCTTTTTTCATAGTCGACCATCGACTCGAGCAGCGCCTCCGCCGCCATCGGTTTCCCCGATACCGCCAACGCAACCGCGCTCGCGGAGCGAGCCAATATCTCCCGAGAGCAACCCGCCGGAAGGACTCCCCAGTCGATCTGGTCTCGCAGATGAGCCCACGCTTGAGTCGCGGCCACCGCCAGCGGATCGTGATTCACGGAAAGGAAGTTGCTTTCGAACAGAGCGAACGCGTCGTCCGGCAAATACGCTTTCACGCCCGCCCGCATCGAATCGGCGGTTTCCCCGAATCGCTCCAAAATTCGAATACACGACCGGCAACTATCCACCGTCACGCCCCCCTGCAAATTCAGCGCCTCTCTCAACGAACGTTCGATCGCAAGGGCAATCAGCTCCCCCAGCTTCGAATGCTTGTTGGCATCTGTATGCGTCACCGAAGTTCCCATACGGCAGGCAATCCCAATTTGATCCGTACCCGTGCCCGTCGCGATTCGCGGCGAGTAGCGCGACGGCACAGAGAGCTCCTGCAAGAGCCCCGCCTTCGCTTCGGTCATCACCGTTGCGGCGGAAACCAGCGCTCCGGGGGTCAACTCCTCGCTAATAAAGAGCATCGTGTTGATCGTCCCCTGAGGCGCTCCGTCCAAGTCAATCGGCTCGCACCCGGAATCAGATTGCCAATAGGCCGCTGGATCCCCCGCCCGGGCCGCGTTGGAAGCGACCCCCGCCGTGCTCACGGCGACGACCTCCAAGTCGCGGAACGACTCGACCGCGATGGCCGTGTTGTTCATGTTCGCCGCCGTGCCCAATCCCGCTGAAGTCGCGTCCGGGATATCCGCAAGCCGAGAGATGCGAGCATGGTAGCGCCGCGGCTCATTGACCGCGATCGCGCACAAGTCGATTCCCGAATGCCCCTTCGGTTCGCAGGACTGGTGATTGTAGAGATAGGTAATGTCCTCTCTCAAACCGCCATTCGCCCGACACGTGGAAAGGACTCGATGCGGCGATTTCATCCAGCCGTACACGACTTTCTCTATTCGATGAACCT
Organism: Opitutaceae bacterium; assembly: GCA_028284235.1. Taxonomy (GTDB): domain Bacteria; phylum Verrucomicrobiota; class Verrucomicrobiia; order Opitutales; family Opitutaceae; genus Pelagisphaera. Next base: position 11,048 of record JANQSC010000018.1, on the reverse strand, counting down.
CGAGATCTCCGTAGTACACTCCAATAATCATCTGACGCCTTCCTCCTTCACTCGCTCATCCACCCAGTCAAACATCGTCTCCAACGAATCGAAGGTCTTCCACGTATCCATAACGCCCGCGCGCCAAATCGGATTCTCGCTGAGCGAAGTAACAATTACCTCCAGCTCGCAATCGTCGCCCTCCTCAACCGCATAGCCCTTTCTCTCCAAGGCCCGACGCGTCCAAAGCGCCGCGTCTCCACTGCCGTTCAATCGAGCGCGTCTCGTGGATTCGATCTGAAGCCGAAACCCGCCCTGTTTCGAATCCCAGTCGATTCGATCGCTGGCGAAGGCGCGTTCGATGCTCCCGCTCAGAGCAAGATCTTCAGGTGTTCCGCAGGTCACTTCCCCACCCGACTCCATCAGCCAAAGCCGATCGGCGCACCGTATTGAAATTTCCAGGTCGTGCGACGAAAGCAAGACCGCCATCCCGTCCCGATGAGCGAGATCCTTCAGGATGCGAATCAACTCGACGCGACGAGGCAGATCCACAAAGGCCGTCGGCTCGTCCAATATAAGCGTGTTGGACTCTTGGGCCAACGCTCGGGCGATCAGGACTTTCTGACGCTCCCCGTCGCTCAACTCTTCAAACTGCCGCTCCGCAAAAGCCTCCACGCCCACTGACGTCATGGCCCACTCGATCCGCTCGCGATCCCTTTCCTTCAAACGCCCCGACCAACGCGTATGCGGGTGGCGCCCCAGAGCGACGATCCCATAAACCGTGAACATGCCCGTAGGAACCGAATCTGTGAGTACGACACTGGCGCTGCGAGCCCGCTCCTTCGGCGACAAGGAACCAACGTCCTTCCCATCGAGCTCGACGCGACCTTCAAGAAGCTCGTCCACTCCCGCCAACGATCGGATCAAAGTGGATTTCCCCGCTCCATTCGGACCCAAGAGACAGACCAATTCCCCTCTCGCAAGCGTAAGCGACAAGTCGCTCGCGACTACCGTTTCCGCGCCTCGCTTGCCCGTGTATCCAATTTTCAGGCGCTCCGTCGCCAAGGCTGGAATCGCTCCACTCATCCTCCGAATGCCTTTCTAAGATTCCGCTGTTTCAGAAGCGCTACCATAATCACCGGCGCTCCGAACAGCGCCGTTACCGCGTTCAAAGGAAGCGTCGCTTCGATCCCCGGCGCCTTCGCGATCAGATCCGCCAGTAAAGCGAGCAATCCGCCTACGAGCATCGAAGCCGGCGCGAGGACGCGGTGCTGCGACGTCTTGAAAAGGAAACGGCAAAAGTGCGGAGCCGCGATCCCCAGAAAGCCGATCGGTCCGCAGAATCCAGTCACTACACCCGCCAACAAGGACGCCCCTCCGAGAATCGCGAACCGCGACTGCTTTACCCGCACGCCCATGCTCTTCGCGTAGCGCTCGCCCAGCAGAAACGCGTCCAGGACTTTGATCAAAAGCGCCATAAGTCCCAGGCCAACCAACACGGTCGGGGCGAACACGACGAGCTGAGACCAGGTAACGGCGCTGAAGTTGCCGAACGACCAGTTGAAGAACGACTGCAAACGCTCCGCCATGGTGTAGTACATCAAAATACTGACGATCGACCCGAACCCGTAGCTCAGCATCAATCCGAGTATCAGCAAAGACATGACATCGACTCGTTGCGCTAAGGTCAATAGAATGCCCAATGCGCACGCCGCGCCGCCAGCCGCGCCGACGACTACTAGTAGATGTCCAGAAAGATGGAGCCCCTCCGTCAGTGCGACTCCTGTCGGAGCCAGAACCATCAGGACAATCGCGACTCCTAGGCTCGCTCCGCTATTGACGCCCAAAACAAACGGATCCGCCAGCGGATTCCGAAACACCGTCTGCATCGCCAAACCCGCGACCGCTAACGCCGCGCCTGCAAGCAGCGCAGTCAAAGCGCGAGGGATTCGAAACTCCCAGATGATGCTCGAAACGATCGAGTCTTCGCCGTCGCCCCCAAAAAGCGCCCCAAAAGCTTCGCCCAGAGGGATCGACGCCGAGCCGAGGCAAATATTGGCCAAAAGCGCCGCGACACTGGCTAAAATGAGCGCCGTGAACGCTACAGTGGATCGACTACGCTTCACCTCGCTAGCCATGGTCGCCCGCTCGCCTCATTTAAGCCTCTCATAGAACACGAAATCATGATTCGGCATTAACTCCGGATGGAGAATGGCCACCATGTCCGCCAACACCTCCTCGGGATGAATCACCCCGCGCTCCCAAATGTCGTTTCCCCCCTCGGTATTCACGCGTAATGTATTGTTGTATACACGTTTCTCCCGAAACGCCTCGAACTTGTCAAACCGCTCGTCGAGGGCGCGCAAGGAGTCTAGCGATCGCGATTGGCCCGGATGCAGCCAGAAGTCCGCTTGCGCCGCCTTGACGTAAACGCTCTCGAACTCCATCGGAACGCCTCCGCGCGACGCGTTGTCGCCAAACACAAAACGCCCTCCCGCATCGCGGACCGCTCGAGCGGTATAGCTCTTCCCGCCCGGCATATACCAAACGCCGCCGAACGGAGCGTTCATAAACACCGTGGGACGGTCGGCGATCTCGGAAGTCCGCCGGGCCAGCGACTCGTACTTTTGGGCGATCGCATCGAAGACCACCGCCGCCTCGTCATCCTTTCCGAAAAAGGCGGCGACAAACTTGATCCACTCGGAGCGCCCCAACGGGTGGTCCTCCATATAGTCCGAGGTGATGACCACGGGCTGCCGCGCTCGCTGCAAGTGCGGGTGGGCGTCGTACTGCGGATCGCCCAGGGAACTCGTGAATATCACGTCGGAATCCAGCATCATGATCGACTCGATATTGAGAGCGTTTCCAGCGGCGATTTCTCGGGTGTATCCACTATCCACCTGCGTCCGGACCCGGGGATCGTTCGTGTACTTCAAGTGGGCGACGCCCACCAGCTGATCGTACAAGTCGAGCTCCTGCACATAGCCCAAATAGACGGTAGCCAAGATCGACAAACGCTCAACCGGAGTCCGCACCACGAGAACGTCTTTTTCCAGATCCGGAACTTCCGCCCCCTTGGGAACCAAGGCATAGGAAAAGGTCAAGTCGCCCGAGCCGCGCCACAAACTCCGAACCGTCAGAAGCTGATGCGTATCCAGTCGCTCGATCGCGAAATTCTTGGCGTAGGAAAGCAGAACCTCCTCTCCCAGGGCGAAGGACCCGAACAACGCGCAAGCGGCGACAAAACGACCGATTCCACTGATTGTCCGCCAAATTGGCTGGGAGAGAGTTTCCATTGTTCAAAGAGACAGTCTCTAAACGATTCCTAGGCCGATCAAAAATTCCAGTCCAGTCCCCCAAAGGCAGCAAAGCCCTGGGCTTGCACGCGTCCCGAAAAACTCGAGAAACTGGCGGTGTAGTCCTCGTCGAAGGCGTTCTCAACCCGCGTTGTGAGAGTCAGTCCTTCGTTGATCGCATACCGTCCATAAATCCGAGCGAGGAGATAATCATCTATATCCACGTTTCCACTACTTTCGCGATCGAGGACGTAGTTGAGGCCGAAACCGGCCGACCACTTCTCGTCGATTTGGAAATCGTTGACGAAACTGAACTGATGACGCGGCACGTTCACCTGGCGCGTTGTGGAAGCGAAGGCCAAATTGGTCGCGTTGGACTCCGTCCACGTATAGGAAATCTCTGCGTTCCAGTTGTCCCTCAAACGAAAATCGACATAAGCCTCCGCCCCGTAGTTCTCCGCTACGTCGCGATTTTCGTAAGTACCGTCGAACCCAGTCGTCGGAACCCAAACCACCAGATTCTCGATGTCGTTGGAGAAATAAGTGAGACCGAACTGGATGTCCCCATCGTTCAAATACTGATCGATTCCGACTTCCCAGCCTTCACTCTCCTCGGGACGCAGGTTCGGGTTGCCCAAGGCGAAGCTTGAAGTGGAAAACAAGCGGAAGAAATTCGGAGCTCGAAACGCTGTTCCCACTGCAGCCCGAAGCCGCGTGTCGCTGGGCAGAAACCAGGAGCCATTCGCTCGCCAGGTAGACTTGCTCCCCGCGAATTCGTAGTCGTCGTGACGCGCTCCAAACACGAGATTGACCCGCTCGCTCGCAGCCACTTCCGCCTGGGCGAACAAGGCCCAGTTCTCCCCGTCGCTCTCGGGAAACGAGTTGTCGTTCCCGTCCTGCGACTCCCAAGTGGCCCCCGCTACGAGGCGGAGCGACTCCGAAACGTCGATCCGGTTCTGCCAGTCGAGAGACAGATTGGACGCGTCGCCAATGTAAACGAAGCCCGTTTGGCGGTAGTATTCATCGAGCAAGGACAGGGTCAGTTTTTGATTCCACATGTTTTGCTCCGTTTCCACGTAGGCGCTGAGCACCCGCGTGTCGCTTTGGATTCGCGTCGACGGCGGCGGGGTCAGATCGCCGCTCGGATTGCTGAAATCGGTAAACTCGCCCCGCGAAACCACTCCGACGGTCGTCGACTCGCCGAGATCGTAGTCGAAACGAAACGAGTAGCTCTTCATCTTTCCTTCGTTGTCGAACGCCTGGTTGTCGCTCTCCTGACTGGCGACGTGAAACGAATAATCCAAGTCGCCTGATTCGCCTTGTCCTTCCAAGGCGCCAAGAACGCTGTTGAACGAGCCCACTTCGGTCGTAACTTGGTAGGTCGGGGCTCCCCGACCACGACGCGTTTCGAGGAGGATAACTCCGCCGATCGCGCTCGAACCGTAGAGCGTACTCTGGGCCCCGCGCACGACTTCGATTCGATCTAGGTTGAACCCGCTCGCCCCCGCCATAAAGCGGCCCTGCGAGAAGATCGACGAGTTCGTCTTTACCCCGTCGACCAAGCTGAGCACCCGAGTACCCGAGTTTCCTCGAATATAGATGTCCGCCGTCGAGCCCAGCGCTTCCGAGCTCTGGGAGTAGACGCCGTTCAGGTTGAACAAGGCGTGTCGGATATCGCGGTACATCGCCTCGTCGATAGTCTTCCCAAGCAGCGCGTTGGCGCTCACTCCCAATGTATCCGCCGCCCGTTCGGTACGCGTCGCCCCGACGATAAACGGATCGAGCTCGTGACTCTCGTCCGCTCCCAATTGGGCCGTAGCGAGGAAAGCCGCAGTCGCGAGCAGTCGTTTCGCGCCGAGCGCGATAGTCGTTTGTTTGGTCTGAGTTGTGATCATAAAGTCGTATTGAAAACGTCGCGAAAACATCAATACGGACAACTCGTGAACCCACGCCGCAACCCTCCCTGTAGCGACGAACGAACATCGAGGGCGCACAGCGACGATCCGAATGCGACAGTCTGCATCAATCGATACAACGCCCGTCACACGGACTCATCCATACCACTTGTTTACGCGACAAGCGTTAACCCGCTCGCGAAGCGAGCCGGTTGGCATCTTACCCGCAGCCAGCATTAGGACTCGGAGCGCGAACACTCCATACCTCAGCGCGACTGTCGCCGATTCTCACGGCGTTTCCTGGTCTCTGCGGACAAAAAGTTGAAAAGAACAGCGTCCCGCCGAACGAATCCGCGCGACGCAACACTCCCGAGACATCCTCCCCATTCAAGCGCTTGGCAAGCACAAATCGCGAGATGACCGGTTTCGTCTAGAAGGACATCAAACTCCCGCGTCAGAGCAGTCTGTCAAAGATACAATCTCTGACTACAAAGTATCGTGATTAACAGTGATCTCTTCGAGATCAAATGCCGTCACGCTTAGCGAGACGGCAGCAAGATCGCTTCGCGAACAGGATCTTACGGGAGATTTCTAAATAGCGAGCGGCAATATAGGAATCTCATCGAAAAACCCTTGTCCCGTCCCGTCGAAGATGGGACGGGATCCTGGTGGCGCAAAGCGACATTTCGCCGCAAAGCGACTGTTAAAATCAAAGGGCGCTCGTATTTGGTTTTAGCACGCGTTATCCCCAAAGGGCCATCACTCCGATTCCCAAAGCGACGAAGACTAGATACACGAAGCGCATCCGGCGCAAACAGCGTCCAATGTCGGCCTCGACCGGATCCGGGGCCTCGCCGTTCATCGATTCGGTCTGAACCAGCGCCCCGCCCGCGTACATTGGGCCGCCGATCGCGACGCCAAGCCGCCGGGCCATGGCCGCCTCCGGCCAACCGGCGTTTACGCTGGGGTGCTTTCGGGCATCCTTTTTCAATGAAGTCCACTCTCCCACTCGCTCCACGCCAAGAATGAGGAGAGAACAAATCCGGGCCGGGAGAAAATTCAATACGTCGTCGACCCGGGCAGAGAACTTGCCGAGACGTTCGTAACGCTCCGTACGGTGGCCAACCATCGCGTCCAGTGTATTGGAAATTCGGAACACCAGAATTCCCAGCGGCCCAGCTACAAGAAACCAGAATATCGGAGCGATCACCGCGTCGTTCAAATTCTCCGATCCGCTCTCGATCGCCGCTTTACAGACTTCCGCCTCGCCCATCTGATCTGTATCACGCCCGACAATACGCGACACCTGTTCGCGGGCAGTTTCAATATCCGTCGACAAAGCCGTCTGCACCGCGTTCACATGCCCTTTGAGATCCTTGTAGGCGATACACTGGAAAACGAGCAAGGCGTCCAGAGCCGCTCTCGCGTACGGGCTCCAGTCCGCAATCCAATGCCGGACGAACAGGTAAACCGCGACGAGCAGTCCGTTCGCTACAACCCACAAGACCACGCCACCGACCACCGTTCTCCCGCCCAAGGCTGACAGCGCCTTCTCCAGCCAAAGCGAAAGCGCCCCGACAAGTCGCGTCAAATGGGGCATTCCGCGTGGATCTCCGAAAAGAGCGTCCAAGCCCACCCCTGCGAGAAACACCCAAAACATGAGATTCGTATCCATTATTCAACGATCTCAATAAAACGCCGCCGCTCCCTTCTTAGCGACGGCGTTGCGAGAATTGGAAAACCGCCTTACAGCTCCTTCACCCAGATATTGCGAAACTGGATACGGTTGGAGTGGTCCTGCAATTCGATCGGCAGAGCGTTGCGGGGAGCGGGTACAGCCCGGTCCGCCTGCCGGTGGGCGGTTTGGTGAAGCAGCGTCTCGTTCTTCTGCACGACGATGCCGTTGAGGCGGACCGTTATACGAGCGGGCGATTTCAACTCGTCGCCTTCGTAAACCGGCGCCGTGTAATTGACGTCGTAGGTTTGCCACTCCATGGGCGGGCGGGCCGCGTTCACTTTCGGCGGCGACAACTTGTAGAGCGCGCCCAGCTCGTTCCAAAGGCCGTCGAGGCCGTAGCTGTTGAGGATCTGCGCCTCGTAGCTCTGGAAAAACAAGCCGCTGTTGCCGCGCTTCTGTCCGCTCAAGCCGGGCTCGACCGGATAGCGGAACTCCATGTGGTAGCGCACGTCCTTGAACTTGCGCTTGGTCACAATCTTGCCGCCGATGGGCGGATTCGCGTCCTTGTTGGCAGCCTTCGGGTTGATCTCCATGGCACCGCCGTCGAGCAGAGTCCACGTTACTGCCCGGCCATCGTCGTGCTGCCATTCGTCGAAGTCGCTACCGTCGAAGAGTACAATGGCGCCTTTCGGCGGCTTGGCACCGAGCGTGGGCGAGCCGAGCACGACGCGCTTGAGGTCGATTTCAGCTACCTTGCCGCCGACCGAGCCCTTGCCGGTGAGGCCGTTCTTAGTGACCCGCACGTTCCAGTCGCCGTCCTTGAGCACGATGGCGTCGCCTTTGAGCGTGGCGGGGCCTTCGTAGTAAATCTCCGCTCTCAAGTTGTGGTCCTGCGTGAATTTCAGGTAGTACTCGCCCTCGTCTACATTGATCACCTGGGCGCAAAGGCGGGGATTGATGTCCTGATAGCTTTTGTCCGGAGCGCTGCGCCATTCGCCTTCGTAGTCGCCCATGAGGACCTTGTCCGCCTCGGCGACATTCGTCCACTCGGGCCCGGATTTTCCGGCAAACGCGCTGAGCGACAGCAGGGAGAATATTAGAAAGCAAGTCGTGATTCGATTATTCATGATGTGAAGTAAGGTTGTGTGGTGGAGCGTTTTGGAGAGTGTCTAAAAAATCCGATTCCGTCGGCAAGTCGATGCAAAAGGGGATTCTCGATCGCTAGACGTCCTCGAAAACCAAGTAGGGACCGTCGTCGATCATGTCGCGGTGAACGACCTTCATCTCGTCGACCAGGTAGTTGAGCAAGGTGCGGTTTTCGTTCGCGACATCGTTGCGCTGGGCCCGGTCCGTTCGCAAATTGTAGAGCTCGAAACGCTCCCAGGTCGACTCGCGAATAAAGTCCATGTCGGACTGGATCATGGCGTGCGTGTCCGGCATGCGCTCGTGCTCGAGATAGCCGATGAGCAGCCAGTCGCCTTTGCGGAAGGCGCTCGCGGGCATCTTCTGCGTCATCCCTTGGGCCCGTTGCCCAGAGCCCGCGATGGAGCGATAGAAGTACCACAGCAGGGGCTTCTCGCGCTGCCACTCCTCATCACCTTTGAGCACCTGCCCGAAATCGACGCCGTCCAAAGTCCGGTCGCCCGGCGGCGGCGTCTCTGCTAAAGCGCAGAGCGTGGGAAGAAAGTCCACCATGTTCAAGGTCGCGTGGCTGACAGTTCCTTTCTCGATCACCTTCGGCCAGCGGGCGACCATGGGCGAGCGGATACCGCCTTCGAAAAGCATCGATTTCTGGCCGCGAAAACCGCCATTGCTGTCGTCGTGCAAGGAGCCGTTGTCCGACATGAACATGACCAATGTATTGTCCCCTTCCCCAATCGCGTCCAGATGGTCGACCAAACGACCGACAGCGTTATCCATATTTTGGATATTGGCCAAATACTCGTTGCGCTTTTTGCCTTTGTTGTACTGGGCCACCATCTCCGGAGGGGACGCGATACGCGTGTGCGGCTCGTGAAACGCCACGTAAAGAAAAAATGGATCTTCGCGCGAGCGCGGGCCTACCCAGCGTATCGCCTCGTCCACTACAATTTGACAGGCGTAGCCTTCGATCTTTCCCAGCGGCTCGCCGTTGCGGACGAAATTCACCGGATCCAAATGCGACGGGATGGCGTTGCTGGAAGTCCCGAACGAATGGTCGAATCCCTGGTCTCCCGGCTGAGGCTGCGTCGATAGGAGCTTGCCGAGATGCCACTTCCCGAAGTGGGCGGTTTGATACCCGCTTCCGCCCAGCAATTCGGCAAGCGTGATTTCGTCGTCCGGCAGATGCATCGGGTGCAAGCCTTTCGGCAGTTCCGGAATATAGCTGTACACACCCACGCGCGAGGGATAGCGCCCGGTGAGCAAGCCGGTCCGGCTCGGCGAACAATTGGGCGCCGCCGCGTGGAAATCGGTGAAACGCATTCCGTCCCGGGCGAGACGGTCGATGTTCGGCGTCTTGGCTTCGCCACCGAAAACGCCGAAATCCGAGTAGCCGGCATCGTCGGCGAGCATGATGACGATATTGGGGCGCTCGGCGAACGACAGCGAACTCGCGAGAGCAAACGAGATGATCAAAAGGGGGAGTTTCATAAGAAGTATGGGAACAGGAAAGCTATCCACTCAAAAGGGTTCCCGACCAGCAAAAACGCTTGGACACAAATGGGGAAACGGGGTGAGTTGTTTTTTGGAACAGTGATCTCTTAGAGATCAAATGCCGCGAAGCGGCACCAGGATCGCTACGCGAGCAGGATCTTTATGAGAACTGCAGTTGGATTGACTTGCTCGCAATGCCATCCAGTCAGGTTTCACAGTCAGACTTATCTCAACCCACAGGGACAGATCCTGCAACGAGATGCCCTTCCCCGAACTCCTTGTGCCGCTTCGCGGCATCCTGGTCCCGCTTTGGCGGGATTTGATTCCGCGCAGCGGAATCACTGTTTCAAAATCCAAAACTTGCAGATTAACTTGGCATCCCAGGTCATATCCCTACCGTTTCTGATTTCTGTCGATTCAATCTAATTTTTCTCATACCCCTCATGTCCTATTCTTCTCTCTTGAAACTCTTGCCTTCTCTCGTCGCGTCGGTCCTCGCCGCTCTCCTTACCTCATCCGCTTGGGCGCATGAAGGCGACCACGGCCCCGCCGGGGACGCTCTTGATCACTCGGTCACCACCGGCAACGGCCTCCACACCTACCGCACTCACCCCAATTGGGCCCAGTTCGCGGACGGGAATCCGATCGGCTCCACCCACGGTGGCGTCGCCGTCGACAAGGCGGGTCGAATCTACGTTTCCACCCAAGCGGACCGCGGCATTTGCGTCTTTCGGCCCAACGGGAAATTCGTAAAAAGCATCGGCCTGGACTGCATCGGCACCCACTCGCTCACCATCCGCGAGGAAAACGGAAAAGAATACCTCTACGGCGCCCACAACAAAGGCCAACGCGTCGTCAAACTCGACCTCAACGGGAAAATCGTCCTCGAAATCGCCGACACGCCCGCCCAGCCCATTCCCGGCACTTTCAAGGGACTGACGGCGGTCACGGTCGGTCCGGACGGCCGCATCTACGCGGCAGTCGGCTACGGATCCAACCTCATCCACATTTTCAGCCCCAAGGGGAAGCTTCTGAAAAGCTTCGGCAGCAAAGGCACCGAAATCGAGCAGACCAAAACCTGCCACGGCATTTCGATCGACAACCGCTTCGGCGAGCCGCGACTCCTTGTGTCCGACCGCGAGAACCGCCGCCTCAAGCACTACGACCTCGAGGGCAACCAAATCGGCGTCTACGCGGTCAACCTCCGCCGCCCCTGCGCGGTCAGCATCCACGGCGACTTCTGCGCCGTTGCCGAACTGGCGGGCCGCGTCACCATTTTGGACAAGACCGGGACGCCCGTCGCCTTCCTCGGCGACAATCCCATCGAAAGCCAGCGAGCCGGATTCAAGACCGAGATCAAGGACATCCCGCCCGGAGTCTTCACCGCTCCGCACGGCTTGAGCTACGACAAAGACGGCAACCTCTACGTCCAAGACTGGAACGCCACCGGCCGCATCAATAAGCTGACTTTGGTGCATCGCTGAGGGGCAACCTACGTAGGGCCTTCGCTTGCGAAGCGCCGCATATGAAGATCCATTGAGCTAACGTCGCGGCGCTTCGCAAGCG